>NZ_FXTH01000007.1 GCF_900182555.1 Fodinibius sediminis
GCGCAACGAAATTCCGGTCAATTCGGCCGTTTCAGTCGCGGTTAAATCCAACGAAAAACATCGAATTAAATGCCGAAATTTGGCCTCAGAAATTCTTGAACGCTTGTAATACTTGTTATTCATTGTATAGCAATATGTTACAAACTTTTATAACATGCTATACTTCATAAGACCCTTAATATATTGGCGGACTTCGGGGTCCGGTGGGGTCTGTGTGACTAAATCCTGCTGATTATCATGAATTTGTCGTTTAAAATAGCGTCTTGCATAAACAGTCAGTAACACGGTCGTAAAGAACATTGCAATCCAGTGAGAGCTGTAAATATCCAGATTGAGTACTTCTATATTAAAAATAATGGAGAGCGTCCCTATCACAAAGATCACAAAAATAGAAATACGGCGTTTTAGGGCATATAAAATACCTGAAGCCAATAACAACAGGCTGATTGACACCATATACATAACCCCCAACAACACCATAGTCCTCGGGTAAAATGGAATAATAATATTTATTAATACAATAAGGAGAGCAACTGCTGCTATGCTCCAAAGCCCTCCCTTAACGACTTTTTTAGTACATTCGTAGGCCAAAAAGTAATTATTACTGCTTGTGTAACCGGATATAACGTGACCGAGAACCTGAATAAACCCACCAGTGATAATGAATGCTACTATGGTACCGAACGCTATAATTGTCGCCTGGGCCTCATTGAAGTCCAGCCAGGCCCAAAGCGAATAACGAAAGATAAATAAGGCGGCAATTTGGCTTAGAAGAGGTAATGAAAAAAGAAGACCCTCCGAATAGTATTGTGAAAAAAATTTTATTTGTTCCCATAGCCCAAAAGCGTATGAAATCTCATCATCTGGAGAAATCTTATATGATTCTCCCTGCCGGAACTCTTTTTTAAGGTCAACAGAAATTTGATCTGCCAAGCTGAAAATAGAATCATACCCAAACACTTTACGGGCATCTACTTCTCGAATTCCTAAGGACTCGATTGTGGCAGCAACGGCCCAAACACTGATAGGATTACCTATAAGCTCCTTAACTTGAGCCTTAAGTTGATCCTCGGAATCAATTGTAGCACTCTCTATATCAGATTTCTCTACCATACCTCTCCAGGTCTTGAATCATTGTAATTACCGAATCCAACTCGATGGCATGGGCAGCAGGTTCATTTTCCTGATTATGCAACTGTTTATAAATTTCATGATAATTTGCTACTGATTCAGTAATGGTATAATTCTCTAATATTCGCGCCCGTGCTTTTCTTCCAAGTTTTCTTCGCAATTTATCATTGGTTAATAATTTTATAACTCCTTCAGCTAATGCTTTAGCGTCACGGGGTTTACATATAACTCCAGTATCACCAATTGCCTCGCTGACGCCTCCCACATCTGTCGCTACTACCGGGCGGCCGCAGCTCATCGACTCAATAACGGTATAGGGAAAGCCCTCGGAAATAGAGCTTAAAATTGAAATATCTCCCTCGTTAAAAAGCAGATTTGGGCTATCATTAAATCCTCCAAAAACAAAATGATCCTCTAATCCAAGCTGTTCAACCAGCTGCATGCATTTTTGGGTATATGTTTTATCCACATCGAGGCTTCCGTATAAAATATATTGAATATCAGGAATTTCACGACGGGCATGGTCGCATGAACGGATCATCGTTTCGATGTCCTTTAACGGAAATACCTGAGCTGCTGCAACTACAGTAGGGATACCTTTGGTGTGCTCCGGTTTGGAACGAGGATGGAATTTATCGGGATCCACGCCATTATAAATGGGTTGAATTCGATCTTCCCCGGCCTCAAAATCGCTTTCCCACTTTGCATGAACGGACGTTACCGGGGCAATTATGTCTGCATAGTGATAGGCGGTTCGCGTTATAAATGTGGCCAGATCGATAAGCATCTTTTTGGAAAAGTAGGACATTTCGGACTGACTCACATTAACCAGTCGCTCGCGAATGTATACTCCATGATCAGTAAGGACCATGGGCGTGCCATATTCAAATTTTGCAGCTATAGACGCGATTGCCGGAAAACCGGCAAGGGTCGCATGGGTGGCGCTGACTTGCGGGAGCGGTACCGCAAGTGGCATCATGAAGTGATAGATCCACCGCATCCCGAAGGTAGCATCCTTCACACTGGGTTCTTCCTGGCGCTTAAGCTTGTTCCCCGCATTATATCTGCTCTTCAACTGCTTTTTGAATTCCGTCCATACTAAAGGACTGGACAGGGTTTCTTTATAGTCAAACGCCTGATAATACTTCCAGAATCCATAAATTAGCTCACCAAATTCTTTTGGTGAACTAAAAGGATCAAATAACCGATGAATGAAATCACGGAACATCGGGAGAAATAAATTCCTTATAGCAGATTGGTCTGTTTGAAATTTACGAAGAATATGCTCAGAAAATGGGGTTTGTTTGTCAAAATCGTGGACCGGTTCTGCCGATCCCCAAAGCGGTATATGAATAATGGATTTAATATTAGAGGACAAGGGATACCGGGATTCTACAAAAGGTAGTCCCGTTAATGGCAAAAGGATAAAATCAACCTCTTCCTCGAGCTCGCTGCACAGAATATGAGACCACGTAGATACTCCCCCGCCCGAATAGGGGTAGGTTCCTTCCGTCTCAAATAGTATAAGTGGATTTGCAGCCATACATTATATGTCTCATAAATCTTAAGCCAAGAAAAAAAACTCTTAAATACGTTTCTAAAGCATTGCTATCTGATCTCTATTCAATAAAATTGATTGTATTTTTTCAATTATAACTTGCAATTAAAAAGCAGGAATCAATTCACTTTCTACGACTATCCGTCAAAAAATAGTTAGCCATAATAATATATATGATTGAATCCTTCTTTTTTCATTTACAGTTTGCCATATAAAGAAATATCTTCTCATACTTTCTTAAAAGTTGTTATAAAATAGCACCTAATGATATATTAAAACACCTATTTTATATACTATCTATTTCATCCTTTCTTAATAGAAATTACGGCAAATTACTCCCTCTTTGAATTCCACAGATGTTAATGAATAAATAATACCAATTACCACACTTATCTATATATTTTTATATTGCTATACTAATATATTTATATCACCTAATTTTTTTAATCATTATTTACCTTATGACTAAATACAATATGTAAATGAATTCATTTTATACCAATATATAAAGTTCTGATAAGCCTAATATATTTGCTATTTATACGTCAACATATCAGAAAATAAGACATACTCCTATAGATCAGGGAGTATATTTACCAAATAGAATAGTTCAGGATTTTCCAGGTTTTAAGTTCAGCGTCTGCAGGTAAAACCCAGACCTCGACTCTCCTCCTGAAATTTAACTATCAGGGGCATCATTAAGGAAAACCTCCAATCTTACTTTTTAGTTTTGAAATGTACTCATATTATTTTATTGTCTTTGCAGTTTCACATGATCCCATGGAGCAATGTCCAAATATCCAGCAGTATTACACAAGGCTCCAACTTTAAATAATAACGAACCCAAAAGCCGAAACAGCAGTGTTGTTCTCCATTTCCATTCCATCCAACAGACGCAATCCCCTATGTTTAGTATTATGTCTGGTCGTTACCATGCTTACTCTTTCCAAACCTTCCACGGCCCAGATACAGCAGGATAGTCTGAGCATAGAGCTTGATCCTATTAATATTACGGCTATTCGCTCTACCATTGGCGTGGCTGATGCCCCGCTCTCACTAAGTATCAGCAGCCGTGATTTGCAAACGGTCAATCACACCTCCTCCCTGTCCCTGAAAAGCATCGGCGATGAGTTGCCGGGCCTCTGGGTGGGCGACCGCCAAAACTACGCGCTCGGAGAACGCATAACAATTCGAGGACTGGGCTGGCGCGCGCAGTACGGCGTACGGGGCATACAGGTGGTACTCAATGATATGCCGCTGACCATTGCCGACGGACAGGCGATGACCAATATTATCGACCCCGCCTTTGTACGACGGGCCGAACTGATTCGAGGTCCAGCCGCAACTTACTGGGGCAACAGCAGCGGTGGCGTGCTCTATCTGTCTACGGTTCCCAACTACGGCGCCGGGAACCACGGCCGGTTTCGCAGCATGGCGGGATCGTATGGAACCTTCAAACAGGAAGGCGAATTCTCTGTTGCTTCTGAAAACCACCGGATGGCTGCTTATACCAGCTACCTCACTTCCGACGGATACCGCGACTACAGTGCCGTGGATATTTTGCGTTCCGGCCTTACCGGTGCGGTAAAACTGACTTCCAGGAGCGAACTGAAATACCAGGGTGCCCTCGTCTATATGCCAAAGGCGCAGCACCCCAGCAGCCTCAGTGCGGAGGATGCCCGGGAAAATCCCACCATGGCTTCATCATATTTTCAAAATGCCAGGGCCGGCAAGGAAATTACGCAGGGCCAGGCGGGGCTGAGCTATATCCTGGATTCTTCTCTTGGTACCGTTAATGTCACCGGTTATGGTATCTATCGTGACCTGCAGAATCCCCTGCCTTTCGGTATTATAACGGTAGATCGCAATGTCGGTGGATTGCGGGCCACCCTCGACCAGACCACCGGACAGCTGGATCTGCAATGGGGCGGCGAGCTGAAAATACAACACGATGACCGCGTGGAATATGACCATGTTGGAGGAGGCGAACGCGGCGAAGTGACGGTCGACCAGCTTGAAAAGGTCAACAACCAGGCATTATTTGTCAACGGTACCTACAGCTTCGGTGCCATGAATCTATTGGGCGGGCTACGTTACGACCGGATGCACTTTTCAACGGATGCCCCTGCCCCCGATTTGTCGGGCGAACGAACTTTCGACTCCTTCAGCCCCAGCATAGGCCTCAGCTATCAGCCCCGTTCCTATACTGTATATACCAACCTGAGTACTTCATTCCAGGCTCCGACCACCACTGAACTTGTTAATCGACCGGAGGGCGGAAACGGCTTTAATCCGAATTTAAAACCTGAACGAACCGTAGGACTTGAAGCTGGAGTACGGCGCAACAGCGGTTCCTTCCAGTATGACCTGGCCCTCTATCACCTCTGGATCAACGATCTACTGTTTCCCTATCAGCTTGAGGTGGATGGACCAACATTCTACCGCAACCAGGGTGAAACAGCGCATATGGGTATTGAAGGCTATGTGGGGTATCGATTTTCAAGAGACTGGAAGGTGACAGCAACGGCAAATATCATGGCTGCAGAATTCAAGGAAGCACAGACGCTGGAAGGAGAAGCACTGGACGGCAATACCATTCCCGGCATTCCCGATCACCGTTTGAATTCGACCCTGCGCTGGTCGCCCGCTAATTTTTTGAGTTCCCTCTCATACGAATATGCGAGCAGTCACCCGGTAAACAACCTGAATACCGAAGAAAATGAGGCCTACCATGTACTGGATTTCAAAGTTAGCTATCAGCTGCATTTCAATAGAAAGAACGTGATGCTGCAGCCGTTCATCAATATCAACAACCTTCTGGATGAGCGGTACAACGGAACGGTCGCCATCAACAACCCCGGTGGAAACTATTATGAGCCTGCCCCTGGCCGCAATTGGCAGGCCGGCATGGCCCTTAACTTTTAAAAAGGTATTTTGAACAGCAGGGAGGCTATTTATTAATCCCTTCGGCCTTCATCGGTAATTTATATATGGCTGAGGGGGTCGTGATAAAGAGGGTCTTGTTACCATTCCCGCCCCAGGCCATATTGGTGGCCCGTACCGGCAGGTCGATCTTTTCAATCTGTTCACCGGACGAATTAAACACGTGGATGCCGGCGGGCCCGGTACTGTATAGCCGTCCCTCCCTGTCCATCACCATTCCATCGGCAGAGCCGCTTTCGGCCGAAGCACCCACGCTCGCAAATAACTCGGGCTCTTCAAAGGTTCCGTCATCGGCTATCTCAAAGACCATTATATCCCCGGACTGAGAATCATTGACAAATATTTTCGACTCACTCTCATTTAGTACTATTCCGTTGGGAGTCTGAAAGCCGTCAAAGAGCATTTCAGGCTCTTCTCCCTCGCGGAGAAGATAGACCCCGCTGAACATTAGTTCTTTATCACTGTCGCTTACGCCGAAAGGCGGATCCGTGAAATAAATACGGCCGTCCGAGGCTATCGTCAGGTCATTGGGACTATTGAATCGCTTGCCCCGGTAGCTGTCGGCCAGCAGCACCATTTTCTTGTCCGTGTTGACTGCAGAAACTTTCCCATCGTGCTGGACCAGGATGAGCCGGCCGGAGGAATCCATGGCTATTCCGTTGGAATGACCCGAGGGCTTGAGGAAAATTTGTGACTCCATCGATCCGGGGATCCATTTATAGATCGTATTGGCGGGAATATCACTAAACAGCAGGTAGCCCTCGCTGTGCCAGAATGGTCCCTCGGTAAAAGAAAAGCCATTGGTAACTTTTTTGGCTTTATCGTCGGTTACGGTCTGCTGGGCAGCTCCAGCCATTGTCCACAATAGCATAATCCCTGATATCAATAAAAGTCTCTTGTCCATACCGGTCCTCTTTACTGGTTACAGTTGTCGTCTTCTCCTTGTAGTCGAACGAAAAAAATCATAATTCCCTGCAGTATAAAAAAATTATCTGGAATGAAATACCATCATAATTTATTATTAATGAGTTAATTGAAATTACCAACCTAAAATTAAGCATATGAAATTGCTCAAAACAGGGATTATAATAGTCTTGGGATTCGTTATAACAAGTTGTGGAGGTTCTTCTCCTTCTTCTCAGACACTGAATTTTGCGGAAGACAATGGGGGAATCACCTTGCCTGATAATTTTAAAGCTGTAGTTGTTGCCGACAGTATAGGCCAGGCTCGTCATATAACAGCTGCTGAAAACGGGGATCTTTATGTAGCACTCTCTGAAAAAAAGAACGGCGGCGGAATTGCAGCCCTGCGTGATGAGGATGGAGATGGAAAAGCCGACCAGGTTGAATACTTTGGCCCGCATACGGGTACCGGCATTCAGTTGTACAACGGCTACCTGTACTCCTCTTCTGATACCTCCATCGTTCGTTTTCAGATGACGGACAACCAGCTGGCTCCGCAGGGAGAACCGGAAATGGTAGTAGAAGGATTCCCCAACCAGAGTTCGCATGCCGCCAAATCGTTTACCTTCGACCAGTCCGGCAATTTATATGTCAATATTGGCGGACCGTCCAATGCATGCCAGGAAGAACCGCGTACACCGGGCTCCCCCGGCCAGGATCCGTGTCCCCAGCTCGAGAATCACGGGGGTATCTGGCAGTTCGCCGCGGATGAGGCCGGACAGACCTTCCAGGAGGACGGCCAGCGCTACGCCACGGGGATCAGGAATTCGGTTGCCCTCGACTGGAACAATAATGCCGATCAGCTCTATGTTGTTCAGCACGGACGCGACCAGCTCAATACCCTGTGGCCCGACTATTTCAACGTTGAGCAGAATGCCGAACTTCCGGCCGAGGAGATGTTTGCGGTAAACGAAGGAGATAATTTTGGCTGGCCCTATGTCTACTACGACTGGCAAAAGGAACAAAAAATGATAGCCCCGGAGTACGGCGGTGACGGAAAAACACCTGCTGAAGAAGATAACTATGAAAATCCCATCATCGCCTTTCCCGGCCACTGGGGACCGAATGATCTTCTCTTCTACAACGGAAGCCAATTCCCTCAGGAATATATAAATGGTGCTTTTATCGCATTTCACGGAAGCTGGAACCGGGCCCCCGAACCGCAGGCAGGTTACAATGTTGTCTTTGTTCCCTTTGAGGGAGAAAACGTCAGCGGAGACTATGAAGTGTTTGCTGATGGTTTTAAAGGCCAGGAGACCCTGACCTCTCCCGGAGATGCCGAAGCACGTCCCACCGGCCTTGCCATTGGTCCCAGTGGTTCGCTCTATGTGGCTGATTCTCAGAACGGTAAAATCTGGCGTATTGTCTACAGCGGTGGCGAGAACAGTCAGCAGTAACAGTTTCTTCAGGCTGCAAGTCAGGCCTCTTGTCCCGGCGGGGCCTGAACAGCTAAAGGAATAGCTTTATTTACAGAGCAAACAGAGCTTTTCTTTTGAAGTGTGGGCCCTGGCCGGGCTCACACTTTTTTTATGGAATAGATATTCTTTTTGGTACTCCCTTAAATTTACTATCATAAATTCAATTTTTGTTGTCACTAACATACTAAAAAAACAACCCCTCCATGGCATCCGGATCCAAGAAAGTTGTATATGCGGCCCTCATCGCCAATGCATTTATCGCCGTCATAAAGTTCATTGCCGCAGCCATTACCGGCAGTTCAGCAATGTTTTCCGAGGGCATTCACACTACCGTTGACACCGGAAACCAGATTATGCTTCTGCTGGGATTAAGAAGAGCAAAAAAACAGCCTGATAAGCTGCATCCTTTCGGTTATGGTAAAGAAATTTATTTCTGGAGTTTTGTTGTCGCCATCATGGTGTTTGCCATTGGAGCCGGCATTTCCATTTATGAAGGTATACACAGCGTGATGGATCCGCATCCCGTTGAAAATGCCATCGTGAGTTATGCTGTATTGGCCACGGCGATGGTCATTACTGGAATTGCCTGGTATTTTGCCTGGAGGGAGTTCATAAAGGTCAAAGGCGATCGCGGTTATTTTGAAGCCGTACAGAAAGAGAAAAATCCAACAACCTTTGTTGTCCTTTTTGAAGACTCGGCAGCCCTCCTGGGACTATGTGTTGCCATGGCCGGTATTGCAATCAGCCAGTGGACCGGAATGCCTGTCTTTGACGGTATCGCCTCAATCATTATTGGTTTAATATTAGCCACCACCGCTACCTGGCTGGCTTATGAAACCAAAGGCCTGCTTATCGGAGAAAGTGCTGACCCACAGATTCTACGTGAAATTGATGAAACTATCTCCACCTATGATAGTATAAAAAATGTCAACGAGGCTTTGACCCTTCACATGGGACCCAACTTTGTCTTGTTGAATCTCAGTGTGGATTTTCAAGATGGGCTGACTGCAACAAAAATCGAAAATACCACCGAGGAGCTGACAATAGAAATTAAAAAAAGGTTCCCGCTTATAAAACGGGTTTTTGTGGAATCGGAAAACGCCAGCGATACATGAACATCGGTACGCATAATTTGAATACCGTGGGCCTTTTATGCTTTTTCATTTGTGTCTTCTGGGGCCCCGTAACCGTACAGGGGCAGGCGCCTGCTGCTGCCGACAGTGTCGCTGAACGACCGTCTTCTGAACCTGCCAGATATCAAAAGATGGTGCATCCGCTGCAGCATCGGAATGAAGTGTCACTTTGGGCAGGCTTTGCGTTTGATTCATTTAGGTTGTGGGGGAAAACGCAGGATGCACGAATCCGATCCCTGGGACTGCGTTACAAGCGCAAACTTTTAAATTACCGTAATATGATAGTGGAATACGGATTATCAACCAATCTTTATTCCAGCTATTCCTACCAGGGATTTGAACCATACAGATACCGGAGCACACTTTCCGGCTTCGGCATTTCTCCACTTGGATTTCAGGCAAATTTTATCACCGATCGGAAGGTTCAGCCTTTTATCAATACCTCGGCCGGACTAATGTTTATGGAAGCCCCCTTTCCCGATGACCGGGGAAAAAAACTGAACTTTACCTTTTATGCCGGCGGCGGTCTCGAAATCATGCTATCCCGATCTGTATCGCTCTCGCTCGGCATAAAGTACCACCACCTTTCAAACGGCGATCGCGGACAAATCAACCCAGGTGTCGATTCCAATTTTTATTATACTTCCATCACCATATTCTAACGGAAGATAGAATTATTTCAGGGACTGACTCGTTATAGGATAAACACAGTGCACAACAGGCGGGGTATCTTTGCCCCTGAAACCAAGGCAATTTACATGATGAAGCTCTTACCGTATACGCTAATCTTTCTGGTGGTGGCTGTCCTCACAACCAACTGTAACAATACTGACCCCGACGAAAACAGGCACGCAGCCGGCATATCGATGACTGCGGGGCATCCTTTGACCCTGGAACAGGCCGATACGGTCAAGGAGGAATATGAAGTTGTGAAATCAGAAGCCGAGTGGAGGACGATTCTCAGTTCCGGGGAATATAGAATCCTGCGTAAACGAGGCACAGAGCTGCCTTTTATTAACGAATATTACGATAACAAGGAGGAAGGTATTTATTACTGCGGAGCCTGTGGACAACCTATTTTTACTTCTGAGACAAAATATAAATCCGGTACGGGGTGGCCCAGTTTTTGGCAGCCGATCGATCCATCAGCAATAGGCACAAGAGAAGATAACAGCTTGTTTATGACCCGGACGGAAGTGGTATGTGCACGCTGCGGCTCACACCTGGGACATGTTTTTGAGGACGGCCCGGAGCCCACGGGCCTTCGCTACTGCCTGAACTCACAGGCTCTTGACTTTGAAAAGATGGACCTTTCTTCCGTCGATGTCCGGAATCTTCCGGTTAAACAGTAAATTGCATGATGCCCCCCCTGCACCTTATTGACCGGCAGATACAGAATCTTCAGCTCCAGTCCCATACCTTTCGTGCGGCACTCGGTCAGTTACGGTTTTCTTCGTGAACTGGTATTCCTTCAAAAATAGCTGTATCATTTTGAATCTATCATACCTATGGCTATTATTGCCTGCCTGAAAGAGATATTAACCACATGAATGACAAAACAGGTGCGAATGTTTTCAAATCACAGAGCAACCAATAGGACCTTAGGCCTATTTACCTTACTTGCTTCTCTGATCTTATACTTTGTTACGATGGCTCCAACGGCCAGCTTCTGGGATGCCGGTGAATTTATTGCCGTCGGTCACGGGCTTCAGGTAAATCACCCCCCGGGAGCCCCCTTCTATTCCCTGCTTGGACGCCTGTTTTCAATGTTTATGCCCACTGGCTATGTAGCCGCAAGTATTAACTTTATCAGTGTTCTGAGTTCGGCTCTGACGGTTATGCTGCTCTATCTCATTATCGTTCGTCTTGTACGTGAATGGAAAGGTACACCGGATGAAATGCTGCCTATTGAGAAGATTGGCATGTATGGCGGAGCCCTCATTGGAGCATTTACGTTTGCCGTGACCGATACCTTCTGGTTTAATGCCGTCGAAGCTGAAGTTTATGCCGTCTCCATGTTTTTTACGGCAATAGTGGTATGGCTGGCTCTTGTCTGGGCCGAAAATCACGACAGACCCTATAATGAGCGGTGGCTCTTACTCATCGCCTATCTCTTCGGCCTGGCTCTTGGAGTGCACCTGCTGAACCTGCTTGCCCTGTTTTTTGTAACGCTGATCATTTATTTTAAAAAGAAGGAATTCGACATTGCCTCTTTTGCGGCATCCTCCGCCATTGCCGTGGCCTCTTTCCTGCTGATATATCCCTTTACCGTGCAGTCCCTCCCATCCATTATGGAGGGGATGACCCAGGCCAGCTACGGGCTTATCGGCCCCATTTTCTTTATGACTATTGTAGCCCTTTTACTTGGCTGGGGAGTATATTACACGCATAAAAATAATTATCGCATTGCCAATATTGTGTTTCTCAGCTATGCGCTCATCATTATTGGCTACTCTTCTTACGCACTTATTTTTATCCGTTCAACGGCCAACCCTCCCATTGATGAAAATGATCCCGAAACGGTGGAGGCTTTTATAAGCTATCTGGAACGTGAGCAATATGGGAATACCCCGCTTTTAACAGGACACACCTTCAGTAATGAAAAAGGAACGATTGACCGGGAACAGGAAGTATTCTTTCCGCGCAGGTACTCCACCAGTCCCCAGCATATGCAGCAGTACGCCCAATATTCCAGCGATCTGGATTTCTTTCTCGGCTACCAGCTGGATCACATGTACCTTCGTTATTTCGCCTGGAACTTTATCGGCCGGGATTCCGATATCCAGGATGCAAGCTGGCAATCCGGGTTTTCTGAAACTGAGAATGAAGATAATCCAGCCCACAACAGCTATTTCTATATCCCCTTCCTGCTGGGATTATTCGGGATGATATTCCACTTCCAAAATGACTGGAAGCGAGCCCTGTCCGTGCTGGTGCTCTTCATTATGACCGGCTTTGCCATCATTGTGTTCCTTAATCAAACTCCCATGGAGCCCCGTGAGCGGGATTATGCCTATGTGGGATCCTTCTTTGCCTTCTCAATATGGATTGGATTGGGCAGCATAGGACTTATTGAACTGGTCAAGGAATATCTCAAGTCCAGCAAGGTCGCCGCTTATGCATTACTTGGCCTTCTTTTCTGTGCCTCCCCCCTGCTGATGGGCGTGCAGAATTTCCAGGATCACGACCGCAGTGAGCGTTATGTTGCACCCGACTACGCCTACAATCTTTTGCAGTCAACAGCCCCCAATGCCATCCTCTTCACCAACGGTGACAACGATACCTTTCCGCTTTGGTATATTCAGGAGGTAGAGGGCGTGCGCACCGATGTCCGCATTGTCAACCTGAGCCTGCTCAACACCGACTGGTATATCAAACAGCTCAGGGATCAATGGTCCCACGAATCCCCCCCCCTGCCCATCTCTCTGACCGATGATGAGATCGAGCAGATGACCAGCAGCCTCTCGCTTCATCAGCCCGATACCATTAGCATTCCGGTCAACAAGGATCTGCTGAAGCAAGCTTTTTCAGGGGCTAATGAGTACAAGGAAACCATTGGCGTAACCCCCGACACTTCACTTCAGATTTACAGCAAGGGCATTGGTTTTGGTATCCCTGTTGACTCTCTGGATGCCGAGGTAAGCTGGTACTTTGAAGGCCGTTCCGCAGGACAGGGACCGCAGGGCAACACCCGCTACTATACCCAGGTTCAGGATGAAGTCATCCTCGATATCCTGCGCAACAATAAATGGCTGAGACCCGTCTATTTTGCCAATACGGTCTCTTCCCAAAGTCAGCTGGGCTTACAGCCCTATTTCAGGTTCGAAGGCAAAGCGTTTAGAATCGTCCCCCAGCGACATGAGAACGCCGGATACGGGTGGATTGACCCCTCGATACACGCTAAAAGACTGGAGGATTTCCGTTTCCGCGGCTGGAATAATCCGGATGCCTACTTCGATGAAAATATACGCCGCATGCTCGGCAACTATCGCTTTAGCATTACTGAGCTGGCCTCCAGGTATAAAGAGATAGGCATGCCCGACAGCGCAAGCTACTGGCTGAAGTGGGGGGAAGAACGTATTCCCTTCGACGTTACCGGCAACAATGTGAATTCCATCACACTTTATGCCTACAGCTATGCAAGCGCCGGCAGTGACAGCAGTGCCGTTGATCTTGCCCGAAAGGCTGAAAAACAACTTCTCGAAGACCTGAAATCGAATATGAATGACTTCGACAAGTTACAGCAGGAATTGGCAACCGTGGATACCGAGCTAAAATCTGCGAGAGAAAATGCCGACGTTGGCAGGCGTCAGGAACTGCAGAGCAGAATGCAGCAAATTTCCTCCCGCCGTCAAAGAATTACCCAGGATATCTCTTTTGCCATTAGTCATCTGACCATCGTGCAGCGCATCTACTTTATGACTGGCCGGGATGAACAGGCTATGCAACTTGCCGGGCAGGTAGACTCCATTACCGGTGGACGTGTTTCAATACCGACCAGCAGGGAAGAAAACAAAAAACAGTTTGATCAATTTCAGCTCGATTGATCAGCGGTGCCATAGAGACTTTAATTTCTTATTCTAAATTGCACGTTGTATATTTGATCATTCTTTAATAGTTAGCGATAAAGCCACTGATTCATGGTTCACGAGTTTACCAAGGAAAATATTGATGCTATTGCTGAGATCCTCCAAACACAGGCCAAGCCCCTGGGTAATGATGTCTACCGGCTGGAGGTCGTCAATGAAGAGGAACCTCGCAGGCTCGCCCTGGAAATTCACCTGGGGCTGGATGTCAATGGAGAACGTCTGAATATGGTCTCGGTCTATGCCCAGAACACCTTTCTGCAGCTTCATAACTGTACAGCCTTTATTGCCAGCGACATGCTGAAACAAGTCACCTTCTTCGGACGCCAGGATGACCGCACATCAGGACTGATCATTGAACAGGGAGCCGGTTGCAGCCTCTATGCCAATGTAAGCGAGACGATTTTAAACAGTGATTTCACCCAGCTTCCCGAAGATCTCATGATGTGTGCCATCGCCCTTTCTCTTACCGAATCGATTGATCCCGACAGCTTTTCATTTGATGAGTGATCTTTGAGATGGCAGCCCCCTCTCACGCCAATATTGAAGTGTTCAACGAGACAGACAACAGGCTTCCTATCTCCCGTGCCGACTGTCAGGCTATTGTCACTCTGATTATGCAGCACGAGGACTGTTCATTCCGCTTTGTGGAAGTCGTATATGTTGATGAAGAAGAAATCATCCGCATCAATAAAGAATATCTGGATCGCGGCTATGTGACTGATATCATCTCCTTTCGATATGATGAAACAGACGACAATGAAGAGATCGAGGGCACCCTGTTCTGCTGTCTGCCCCGCATTCGCGAACAGGCCCATGAATTCAATCAGTCTGAAAAAAAGGAATTTCAGCGCATTCTCATTCATGGGCTCCTCCACCTGGTTGGATACGACGATCAGTCAGACGACGATAAAAAAAATATGAGCTCCCGGGAAAATTTTTATCTTGACCATATATAAAGATGAAACCTGAGCGGCCAGCCAAACGTAGGTTGTTGGGGAATCTGAAAGGAGGCTTTTAAAAAATCATATGAGTGAACAATCGCTGGATAGAGAGGATACAGGCCGGGCCCTGGAAGCCGCCCAAGAGAAAACCCAGCGGCAAGCCCGAAGACTGTGGCAGCTCCTGATCAAATACAGTAAAATAGATGAACTATCATCTTCAAAAGAGCCTGTTCACGAAGCCCCAGAGAGTGAACAGCGCTACAGTTCTACGGCGTTGACGCTTCTCTCCCTGGTTCCCTACCTACTTCTGGGAACGTTTATCATCTCCTTTTTCTGGGATTTTGACGACCTGGCTCTGGAAGCCTTTGGATATACGCTTCAGTTCCAGGGACTTCTCCGGATTATAAGCGTCAGTGGGCTCATCGGTTTTTTCACCAACTGGCTGGCCATTACCATGCTGTTCAAACCAGCTCAAAAGAGGCCCATACTGGGTCATGGTCTTATTCCTGCCCAGAAGAACCGCATAGCTTTCCGTCTGGCACGGGCAGTATCTGAGGATCTCATCAATCCTGAAATCATTAAAAAAAAGATAAGCGAATCGAATATCATCAGTAGGTACCGCGAACAGTCTACCCAGTATGTCAAGGGTATTATTGATGATCCCGCCTTTCGCGAAGATCTCAAAAGCTGGGTCGTGGCCTATGTTGATGAAATGATTGCGGACCCCGAAATACGAGGAGCTATTGCCCAGCGAATCCTGCGTCAAATCGAAGAAGCCATACATGATAAATCGTTTGAAAAGGTAGCCCTCAAAGCCTACTCTTTCATAAAGGGTCAGCAAATGCAGCATATCATTGAAGAGGCGCTGGTGCGGATTCCCACCTCCATAGAAAGTGGCCTGGACAAAGTGGATGATCTGCTCGACCGGCTTCCCCGCAAGATAGATGATCACAGTGAGCCGATAGAAGATATCGTGACCACCCTTCTCTACAAGCTGATCAACCAGCTCAACGTGCACAAACTGGTGGAAGAAAACCTCCGTAATTACGACGAGCAGCGCATATCAGCCATCATCCAGAATGCGACGAATGAGCAATTGCGCTACATACAGTATCTGGGAGCAATTTTGGGGCTCGTCGGAGGCTTCATTATCTGGGAACCCCTGTTGAGCATTATCCTCTTATGCGTAATTTTCCTAACGGTTTTGGGACTGGATCAACTGCTTTACAATTATTACGGGCATTCGCTATAAGTCCGCTACACTCTGCGGTGTTCCAACGACGGAATGCTTTCCCGAACTTGTTGAATACGTTTGGGATCAATACGGGTATAGCCAATCCCCGGCTCCTGACCGGCATCAACCAGTATCTGTCCCCATGGATCAATGATCATGGCATGGCCCCATGTCTTTCGGTTATCCCCGTGGATTCCAGTTTGAGCGGGAGCCAAAACATAGGAAGCATTTTCAATGGCCCGTGCTCTCAGCAGCGGTTTCCAGTGATCCTGACCCGTCGTATAGGTGAAGGCAGAGGGGACAGACAAGACCTCGGCTCCGCGGCTGACCAAGAGCCGATATAGTTCCGGAAAACGAAGGTCATAACAGACCGATAATCCCCAGTTCCCGATGGTCTCATCCCGGAAAACTACGGGCCGGGGGGAGCCTGCTTCTACATACTCTGATTCGCGGTATGCTTCCTCCCTGTTCAGCGTGACGTCAAAAAGGTGAATCTTGTCGTAGCTGGCCAGCCGTTTGCCTTCCGGGCTGTAGATTGTTGATCGGTTGAATACCTTCCCATTCTCAAGCGGAACAGGATAGCTGCCTCCCATCAGGAATATACCATACTCCTCTGCCGTTTCAGAGAGAAAGGAAGGAACCTTCTCAGCTATGGCAGGGGCCTGTTCCATTCGCATCGAGAGGCCGCCCAGGAAGGAAAAATTTTCAGGCAGTCCAACCACCCTGGCTCCCTGGCTGGCCGCCTCTGTAATATACTGGTACGCCTCCTCCAGATTCTCTTGCAGCTTTGTGCCGCTGTTCATCTGAATAATAGCCGCCCTGTAGCCGGCTGAAATCATGATTGTTCGCTTTAAGTTACGATGAGCAGCTTTCTGCTGTAATATAGTTCTAAAGGCGGGGATACAGCAAATCCTGAAACCAATGCATCAACCGGCGGTACGCTGTTTGACAAAACCGTCAAAATCGCTCTGTTCCTCCAGCCTGCGCTGTTTCCGGAATGCTTCTCTCCGGCTTGCAAACAGACCGTAAAACACCCCGTAATATACTTCCTCCTGTTGATGAATGACCTCAACGCGGGCTCCTTCTATCTCTCGGGCAAATGAAAGCGCTTTGCTACCGGTCTTGAAAAGCCCCAGCTGAATAGTGTAAATATGCCCCGTTGTATGTTTGGAAGACTGTTCCTCCCCCTCTCGCTCGGCCAGGTAAAGGTTGACATTTGCCACACCACTGGACATAAGTCTCAATTCTTTTGCCGCCTCCCTGGAAACGTCGATCACCCTGTTGCCGGCGTACGGCCCCCGATCGTTTACGCGAACCAGTGTCATGCGTCCATTATCGGTATTTTCCACCCACACAAGCGTATCAAAAGGCAACGTCGGATGCGCAGCTGTGAATGCATGCATGTCATAAGGTTCCCCGCTTGCCGTAAGCTTTCCATGAAAATTGGGTCCATACCAGCTGGCTTTCCCCCGGTCCAGCAGGGAGGAGACTTCCGCTATGCGGTCATATTTTAAAATATATGTTTCGGGATCAAATAAAGACGCATGTCCAAGTTTGGGCATCTTCAATGAATCACCGGGAAGGCGATCAGGGACAAATGGCGTTACATGGAGGGCCGCTGCCTCTTCCCTGTTCCTCAGGTTGTCCACGATGCTGCAAGAGCTTACCAAAACGATACAAATTGGCAGTACGATCAACCGCATTTTTTGATTCGCGTATCTTTATGTTCGTATCTAACTAAAATTAATGGGCACAATATATCCCTCATTTTATAGAATAACTAACAACAGATGTTCCTTCAACAACCTAGTCTGCAATTGCCGGGATCAGTCACTCCATCCTATTCCTTCTCAGGATATGGGTGAAACAGGCTGCCCGTCTCAAACAAATAAGAAGACAGTGAAGGTATACAGTAGTCCCGATAGAATGGCCGCGGTTAAGGCCAGTGGGACCTGGCTTCTGACATGATCCATGAGATCACATCCTGTGGCCAGCGATGACAAAATGGTCGTATCTGATATCGGGGAACACTGATCCCCAAAAACACTCCCGCCCACCACTGCACCAAAACAGAGCGTGATAAAGAAAGGATCCGGTAATACCGCCCACGCCAGCGGCATTGCCACAGGGAAAACCACGGCATAGGTTCCCCATGAAGTGCCTGCTGAAAAAGCAATGAACATGCAAAGCCCCATTAACATGGCTGGTAGTACAAGGGGGTCGATGGCCTGTCCTGCCAGTGCTACCACGTACTTGGCTGTTCCGACCGTTTCGGCTACTTCTTTTAATGAAACCGCCAATGCAAGTACTATAGCACCGATTGAAACTCCTTTGCAGCCATCGACGAATCCTTCCATGACCGTCTTGAGCGACATCCCTTTTGTCAATGCTATAAACATGCCACTCAGAACCGCCAATACAAAAGCTTCTGCTATCAGCAAGGTGGGCTCCTCGGTCTGTCCCATGAAGTAAAAGGTAATGATATAAGGTAAAATGGCCACTCCCAGCAAGGTCCCAATCGGTCCAAAAAAGTCCACCAGGCCCGGTTGATATGTCTCTGGAATATTCATTTTTGTCAACTCAGGGGAAGACATCGGCTCTGCCCTGTCCCGGTCTTTTTGTCCGGTCTCTTTAACACGCCGTATAGCCTCACGCATTTGCCTGCCGGGCAGCCAAGGCAGCAGCTCCCATGCAAAAAGAAGCGTCATAAGGAGAGCAAAGATACCATAAAAATTAAATGGCAGTGCCTGGAAAAAAAATGCAATGCCATCCTGGGTGGTCTCAAACAACGGAATGGTACCCGCAACGAGACCCGCAATATAAATCGGCCATACATTGAACGGAATGATGGTTGCCGCCGGGGAAGCTGTAGAGTCGACCATATAGGATAACTCTTCATGTGAGACGTTGTGTTTATCGGCAATGGGGCGCACAGTAGCGCCGGTCAGCACCGTACTGATGGTTCCTCCCTGATGAAAAACCAATCCCATCATCCAGGTGAAGAATTTGGCACTCTTCCGGCCACGAACCAGGTGATGGCTTGCCCATTCTGCAAATCGTTCGGCTCCGCCTGTTCGGGTCCACATGCCTATGAGTCCACCCAGTGACCATAGATAAACCAGCAGTATGAGAGCAAAGCCTTCGGTGCCGATGGAAGGAATCAGAAATTCCTGCACGACATTGAGCTCTCCGGCAATGACTCCTCCAAGTACAATGCCCACGAATAGAGCACTGATAACCTCCCGGGTCCAAAAAGCCAGGACAATGGCTACCAGGGGTGGCAGAACGGACCAAAAGCCAAAATGGCCATTCTGCTCAGGTATTGAACCCGCAAAGAGGATCCCGAGAACGATCAGCAGAAAGGTAATGAACAGGTTTATCCAGTGTCCTTTTGCAATAAGATAAGTGCGCCCGTTGCTGTCTGACATAGAAAAATGTTAGTTAAAACTAAAAGCGGCGCCTGTTACACCCATTTGGCCATTAACTCTTGATCACCTGAATCCCATCTACTTCACTAAACGCAGAAACGCCCGGAAAAAGAAGGTACGGGAATTTCAAGCATGGTCTTCAGGCCCGACTCGGCCCTCAATACAGCAGAAATGGCATTGAGCGTGATTGCAGCTGTAGCAATATCCCCATTGATACCTCCCTCAATAACCGAAGTAAAAGACGGGGTTCCCACAATTTCTATTTTATCATGGGATTTTTCCTCCCCTACAGCGGCACGGAAATGCAAAGTAATTTTCTCTTCTTCTCCTACATATCCTCTCCCATACTGCTCTACACCACTGGCTTGGCCCTGCCTGATATCTTTATAGCCCGAGCTAACCAATCGTGCTGCTACAACAGGATCCAATGTTTCTTCCACCCGATCCAATCTCCAGCATAAAGCCCGGGCTATCATATGAACCGATTCGGTCAGCCCGATATGCCGCAGGTGTCCATTCTTCTTTCTCTGTGAAAATTGTTTTGCCGTTAAACCCGCTCCGATCTTCCTTTGAAAGGGTATTCGTCTGATGGAAGCGTCCTGCACACGGGTGACTTTGATCTGCTCAATATCCTGGCAAATCGAGCTCATGACTGCCGGAAGATAATCCATTAAGAAGCCTGGGTTAACCCCTGTTCCCAGGCATGTTACGCCCGAATCACGGCACACCTTGTCAATTCGCTGGGCAATATCAGGTTGTGTTTGCCAGGGATAGGAAAGCTCTTCGCATGTTGATACGATATTCAGCTTTGCATCAGCAAGTTCGGCCAGCTGCGGCTCAATCCGTTCAAGGCTTGAGAAGGTGCTTACGACGGCAACGTCTGCTCCCCTACCCTTAATTGACGACGTTAGCTCTCTGCTGACGGGAATCCCCATGTGTGTACAACCGCAAAGCTCACCGAGGTCTTTACCCGCCTTTTCGGGGTCAGGATCCACGGCACCAACCAGATGAATTTCCTCCCTTTGGAGAGTGTTTTTTACTATTTTCTGCCCCAGCGGGCCTACGCCAATTTGTACTATTTTTTTCATCGCCTACCAGGTTGTTAATTTTATGGCCGCACGCCTCAAAAACAGAATTCAGACTGATAATTTCAGGTCGTTTGCTTCATTCCCTTCCTATCTCCCAACACATTATTTCCAATCAGCCATACTGTTTAGCTGCCAGTACCTCCCCTGCTTCCCCGGCCACGGGACTACCGCCGGCTCTGGCCAACAGTTACAATCTCATTCGTGCCATCAGCGCATCCGAAAAATGCCCATTGGCCGGATTACTCCGATATCTTCTTCACCCAGTCCACCATGACATCCTTCATTTCGGGTGAAAGCCTGTTGTAATCATCTGGCTCAAAGAGGGTAATATTACCTTCAGCTCCGTATAATTCGTATACTTTGGTCGCTTCCTGCACCGCCTGGCTAACATCATCCGATGATGCATACTGATCCCAGAGAGGAGAAATAACCAGTAAGGGTCGTGGAGCAATGGAAGCAAGAATCTCGTGATAATCGTACGGAATACGATCTTCATTATCGATAAAGAAGCCCAATCGCGGGAGGAGGCCATGCAGGTGGGAATAGCGGTACAGGCCCTCGGCCGTTTTCCCGGGGTGGTCGGTTCGCATGGGAGTAAAACCTGAAGCTGATATCACGCCGGCAATACGCTCGTCAAGTGCCGCACTATACAGGCTGACCGTTCCTCCCAAAGCATACCCACCGACAAATATTTTGTCGTCGTTCAGATAGTCCATGTTCTCCAGCTCATCAATAGCCCAGCCTACATCAGCAACCATGCGTCCCATCTTTGACCAGTTTGGAAAACGTTCGTAGAAAAGTCGTCCTTCCTCTATCCGGGTTCCAAAACCTATTTGATCATACATATAGACGGCAAAACCCTGCTCGGTAAACCTGTTGATGATATCTCCCAGCCGCAGGTATCCCGTTGAATAGGTGTATTCATGGAGATATACCACCACGGGCAGATCATCGCTCAGCGGTTCTCCTTCTGCATCTGCGGGATAAAACAGCTGGCCAAAAGACAGGCGCTCACTTCCAACAGATTCGGCAACATTGGGCGAGCCTACAACTGATCTCTTATAGTCCGGCTGCTTGTCCGGGCCCACCGATGGAGGCTCCTCACCCAGAGCCCACTTGACCCTGGACCTGATGTGAGCTTTTTTTCCCTCCCACTGTTCGGTATTATTTATCCTTTTCCGGCCCTCACCCTCCAGAATATTATCTATGCCTTTCGACTCATATTCAAGCGGATCGATCATCTCTCCGGAGAGCCCCAGCCATTTGGAAAAGGTATAATCATAGTAAAGCTTGTTGTCCGGCTTGATATTTCCCCGGCCAAACACATAATCAAAAAAATCGAGGTACCGCTCCATATCACGGGCAGCTGGCGAATGAAGCCCATCCCTAAGATCAATAGCCAATTTCTCTTCGGCCCCCAGAAAGTCGTATACCGTTTGGGCCGACCGGTAGGCCTGTTCAATACCCCAGGGATCAGCCGCTGATTCCGTTATGGAAGATGTCAGCATTAACCCGCGCGGGGCAACCAGCGCCATCAGGGAGTTTTGATCAATGGGCAGCTTATGCTCCCGGCCGACAAAGAAACGAAGTCGCTGGCTAAGCCAGTGAGGCCGTCTTCTGGTGAGCAGTGCGATGGTCTCG
Source organism: Fodinibius sediminis (assembly GCF_900182555.1). Lineage (GTDB taxonomy): Bacteria > Bacteroidota > Rhodothermia > Balneolales > Balneolaceae > Fodinibius > Fodinibius sediminis. The sequence goes on from NZ_FXTH01000007.1 coordinate 22,068, forward strand.
TTATTATACTTGTCCGAGGTATAGCGAAACGGATGCTCACCGCCGGTACCCCCGCTTATTGGTACCACCGCCTTGATTCGTTTGTCGTAGGCAGCCGCCCAGAGGGCAGCCTTCCCATTGCGCGACAGGCCGGTAAGGGCGATTTGTTTTTTATTCACAAAAGGCTGAGTATGCAAGTAATCAATGGCCCGTGAGGCTGACCACGCCCACCGCATGATGGCCGTAAAGTCATACTCCGGCCACCAGGTATCGATATAGGTTTCACTGTCATCGGGCATGCCATACTTGGGATCCGTGCCGGCAAAGCGCACCCCGATATACCCTCTTCGCACGGCAGCTTGCACCCAGTCATACCGGTCTTCCTTCCATGGGCACAAAAACACCGGAAAAGGACCTTCTCCGGGAGGGATGAGCAGCGTGATATTAAGCTTTGCCTGGTGGTCAGGGCCAAAACGTAAAAGGACATCCTGTTCCGTCAGCTCCCCTACCTGGCGTTCTTCAAGCAACTCAGCCCTGAGATTACCAGGCGCTGGGGGCACAGGACCGGTAATCCAATGCTGGGCCTGTTCCTTTATCCACGCTCGCTTTTTATTCCACTGTTCGATGGTCTCCACCGGAATGTTTTCTCCACCCTCATCCAGAATCAGCGGATCCGGAAGAAAAGGAAGGGATGGCATCTTCCCAAAATTCGGCGGCAGCGCCCCGGTGCGTTCCACCCATGCCGTCCAGGTAGAATCAATGGGGGTCGGAGGCAGGGCCGTCGAAATTCGATCCTGATCAGGCGATAACACCTTCTGCAGCTGTTCCAGGTATTGTTGACGTGCAGCTTCTTCACTCTGGCCATAAACGGTCGTGGTATATGCCCCCGCAAAAAATGAACAAAAGAAAATTATAAGTACTTGTACACTAAGTTTAGCCATCATTGCTTTTATTTTTAAATAATATCCCGGGTCCTTAGAACTACAAATATTAAGCTGACGCTACATGATTATTTATCCAGCCATGGGGAATACCCGGGTTGCGACAGAATCAGATATAGAAATCCACTGGTTCATGCAGCAGGCATCCAGACACCCGCACATATACAAGCCTTCCCCTATCATCCCAAGCTTACCGCAGATTCATGGAAAAGCCACGGTCTGATAACCCCTCTTCAAATGAAAAGAATAAAAATATTGAATTCAAAACCCAAAGTGGCCAGGCTATCCTTCAGAAAGACTGTAATGCTTGCCAGGCATCTCCTTCAGCAACCGTGCACTGGCTTCCGGTGTGATATCACGCTGCGGATTACCCAGCATTTCGTATCCTACTCTGAATTTCTTGACGGTGGCAGAACGCAGCAGTGGTGGATAAAAATGGAGATGGAAATGCCATTCCGGGTGTTTCCGGCCGTCTGTTGGGGCCGGGTGAAAGCCCGCAGAGTATGGAAAGGAGACTTCGAAAATATTGTCATACCTGACAGTGATCTGTTTTATGATATCTGCCAGTCCATCTTTTTCCTCTTCAGTCATCCCTGTGAAACCGGCAAAGGGGCGCCGGCTTATCACCAGTGTCTCAAAAGGCCAGAATGCCCAGTAGGGTACAAGCACAGCAAAATAATCGTTCTCGACAATCAACCGTTCCTCCCGCTCCCGCTCGAGCTTCAGGTAATCGCCCAGCAGGGTCGTCCCATGCTCCTCATAATAATCTGACTGCCTCATCAATTCTTTTGCGGGTTCGTCCGGGATCGTTTCCTGCGCCCATATCTGTCCATGCGGATGGGGATTGCTGCACCCCATGATCGCTCCCTTGTTCTCAAAAATCTGCACATAATTAATATACTCGCGCTTGCCCAGCTCCTCGTATTCCGTGGTCCACAGCTCCACCACCTCCCTGATCCGGGCAGGCTCCATCTCCGGCAGCGTAAGATCATGACGGGGAGAAAAACAGATTACCCGGCATATTCCCTTCTCTCCCCTGGCAACAAGCAGATTCTCCGTATTGCTTATCTCGGAAGGGGTATCGGGTTTCAACGCACTAAAATCATTGGTAAAAACAAAAGTGGATTCATAATCTGGGTTTCGGGCATCGCCAGCCCGCTCATTACCGGGACACAAATAGCAATCCGGATCGTATTCCACCTTTTGCTGTTCGGGCTTCTCTTCTGTTCGGCCCTGCCACGGTCTTTTGGACCGATGCGGGGATACCTGAATCCATTCTCCTGTCAATGGATTCAATCGCCGGTGGGGGTCGCTGGCAAGATCAAGTTCCATAATCATTCTTTCGTTTTAATTTCAGACACATCCATCAAATGGGTTCCATCAGAAATTTTAGTCTGGTATATTTGTAGGTGCTTCCGGGTCTTTTCCTGATACATCATGGTAATCTTCTTTTTGAACGTCTCCAAATGAACGTCTTCCACCAGGTTGATGGTGCAGCCCCCAAAACCGCCGCCCATCATCCGGGCACCGATCACTCCTTCGATGTTCCTTGTGGAATCAACCAGGATATCCAGCTCCGGACAGCTCACTTCATACTTGTCGCGAAGTCCGGCATGTGACTGGTACATTCGCTGTCCAAAAGAAACAATATCGTTGTTATCAAGGTCCTTGCAGGCATTCAGAACCCGCTCATTCTCCTCCAGTACATAATTGCACCGTTTGTAGACCAAAGGTTCCATCAAGGCCTCGTGCTTCTTTAAAAAAGGCAGGGTAACATCCCGAAGGCTCTGAATGCCAGGATGGATCTTTTGCAGGATTCGAACCCCCTCTTCACACTGGGAACGCCTCACATTGTACTCAGATGAAGCCAATTCCCTTCGGATCTGTGTATCACACAAAACAATATGGAGATCAGGTCGATTGAGCGGATAGAATTCATATTCCAGTGAGCGGCAATCGAGTTTCATCGCATGGTTTTTCCGGCCGTTCAGGCTTATAAACTGATCCATGATGCCACACTGCACCCCTACAAACGCATTTTCAGCCTGCTGCGCAATACGGGCCATCTCCACAGGAGGGATCTCCCAGCCCAAAAGCCGTGTCAAGCCAAACAGCATCCCCCCCTCCAGCGCTGCGGAAGAGGATAACCCGGCTCCGATGGGGACATTCCCCCCGAATACACAGTTGATTCCCCTGCTTTCGTATCCCCGGCGGCGAAGCTGATCAATAACACCCAGCAAATAGTCCGGCCACCCTTTTCCCGATTTAGACAACTTTCCAGAAGTATCGGTCTCGTAATAGTCCTGCTGATCTGCGGCATAGAACCGGCTGTTATCCGTACCGCTGGGGGCCATGGCAAGAAAGATATACTTGTCAATGGCGGCGGGAAGGACAAAACCATCGTTGTAATCGGTATGCTCACCAATAAGATTCACCCGGCCCGGCGATTGTACTAGTATGGGGTCGCCCTCGAATCGACGGTGAAATTCGGTGATAATATGATGCTTTAAAGTCTGCATGATGCTATCGTTGAATCCGGGGAAACCATTACTACCAGAAGACGGCATAAAGCACGGCTACCAGTACCAGGATAATATAGGATCCGATGTTAAACGCCGGACTGGTTTTAAAGGTTTGAGCCGTAGTGTGAATGGCTTTGGGATCTTCATCGTAGGGATTGGTCGTCAGGCTCACCCCTGCTATAATTACAATCGTAAGAATTAATGTATAATACATCTGATCCAGAAACGGGAGACCCAGTGCCGGTATTTTCAGCAGCAGTGCTATGACAATGGATCCAAGAACCCCGTAGATGGCTCCCTTGGTAGTGGTCTGTTTCCAGAATAGTCCCATCATGAACACCGCCAGAATGCCGGGACTGACCAGTCCGGTATACTCCTGGATATACTGGAACACCTGTGGAACACTCTGCAGCTGGGGGGCCAGAAGAACCGCCGTAACAAGAGCAACCGAGGCGGTAATGCGTCCCATATTTACGGTCTGCTTATCGGTGGCATTCGGGTTGAAATAGGGACGATAAATATCCATGGTAAATATGGTTGCCACCGAGTTAAGCATAGACGCCAGCGAGGAAACAATAGCAGCAGCCAGCGCCGCTACAACCAGTCCCCTGAAACCGGGGGTGAGAAATACCTTGATGAGCCAGGGATAGGCATTATCGTACTCTATGCTCCCGTCGGGATTCGTGAATACATCCATAATTCCCGGAATCTGGGCCGTACCGGCCGGTTGCGTGTAGAGTACATAGACGATGATGCCCGGGATAACCACGATCAGCGGAATAATCAGTTTCAGGAAGGCCGCAAAGATAATCCCCTTTTGCGACTCTTTCAGCGATTTTGCAGCCAGGGTTCGCTGAATAATATACTGATTGAAGCCCCAGTAATAGAGATTAGCCACCCATAATCCACCTATCAGCACCGCAATGCCGGGCAGGTTCTGAAATTCAGGATTTGAACGATTGAGAATCATATTAAACTTGTCACCTGCCACCTCGTACAAATGGGCAAAACCATCGATAATTCCTCCACTGGGAGTTACATTATGCAGGGCAACAAAGGTAGTTACCAGCCCCCCCAGTACCAGCAGTCCAACCTGCAGCACATCGGTCCAGGCCACAGCCGACAATCCTCCGTACAGGGAATAGGCAGCGGCTATTAATGCAAGACCAACCAGGGCATGAATAAGCAGGCTGCCGTCTCCCGTTCCCATAATGGTATCGAGTGCCTTGGCCCCCAGAAACATGACGGTTGTGAGGTTCACAAATACAAACAGACCAATCCAGAAAACCGCGAGGATGGTCTTCAGTGTCGTATTGAATCGCTGCTCTATAAATTCAGGGATCGTATAAATTTTCTTCTTGATAAAAATGGGAAGCAGGTATTTTCCCACAATTAACAGTGTAACCGCAGCCATCCATTCGTAGGAGGCGATAGCCAGCCCCACAGCAAAACCGGATCCCGACATGCCAATAATCTGCTCGGCAGAGATATTGGCTGCAATAAGCGATGCGCCAATAGCCCACCACGGCAGTGACTTCCCCGCAAGGAAGTAATCCTCTGCATTTTTCTGGTGCCCTTCCTTATCACGGGACACCCAGAGGCCAATAGCAATAATGAGGGCGCAATAAAGCGAAAATACTACAATATCAAGAGTGGCAAATTCCATAAGATGCAGAATTATAACTATGTGTCTGGATAATAATAGAAATGTCGCGCTATAAATGATCTGGAAGCTTTGACGATTTGAATATATAGCATTGTGTTATCGTTAACAAGTTTCAGCATTTATATGCTATTTTGTTGCCTTTCATTTGAATGGCACAAAAAATTTACCTAATTAAGGACAGGCTGCCATTCAGTCAGCATTCGATCACTTTCGGTTTTCATCAAATACAAATACAGCGGGATGGGGCGGAGAATGCGCGGGAGCTACTTTTTCCCGGTTTTGCAACTTAAATTTTCATCTTAACCTGCAGATAAGTTTCTAGAAGGATTTTATGAGTAGCATTGAGGAAATAACACTCTATAAAGTGCCCCCCCGGTGGCTTTTCATAAAAATTACCACCTCCGACGGTATAGAGGGATGGGGGGAACCCATTGTCGAGGGAAAAGCGGATACCGTGGCGGCGGCCGTAAAAGAGTTCAGCCGCCAGCTGACTGGCATGGAGGCGGGAAATATCGAGGACATCTATCAAGTAATGCACCGCGGAAGTTTCTATCGGGGCGGCCCCATCCTCATGAGTGCCATATCCGGTATTGAACAGGCACTCTGGGACATCAAGGGCAAGCGTCTTGATGTCCCGGTATATGAGCTCCTGGGTGGGGCTGTCAGGAATAAAATGAAGGTATATTCCTGGGTGGGCGGTGATGAACCCTCGGAACTGATTGAAGCCATCACCCAGCGGCAGAAGACCGGGTTCCGGCACGTAAAAATGAATGCCGTTGGCAAGGTCGACTGGATTGAAACTCCCCGGCAGATTGAAGCATCCGTCCAGAAAATCGCTCGGATCCGTGAGCACCTGGGATGGGATATTGAAATCGGACTCGATTTTCACGGGCGTGTTCGCAAGGCCATGGCCAAACGCCTGGTAACAGCCTTGGATCCACTGAAACCGATGTTTATTGAAGAGCCCCTCTTGTCGGAGCATCTGGAGGCTCTCAAAGTTATCGCCCCTTATACAAGCGCCCCCATTGCCACGGGCGAGCGTCTGTACGGGCGAGCCGGCTTCAAGCCTATCCTGGAACAGGGCTATGTGGATATTATTCAGCCCGACCTGAGCCACGCCGGGGGAATCTGGGAGACGCGAAAAATTGCGGCCATGGCCGAGACCTACGATATGGCCATTGCCCCGCACTGTCCCCTGGGCCCCATCAGTTTTGCGGCGGCACTGCAGCTTGATTTCTGCACCCCAAATGCCCTGATCCAGGAAACGAGCCTTGGCATACATTACCATGACGACAGCATGGACCTGCTGGACTACCTTGCAAATCCGGAAGTATTTGACATCCAGGATGGTTATATACATCGCACCTCCCTGCCCGGCCTCGGCATTGAAGTAGATGAACAGAAAGTCATGGAAGCATCCAGGAAGGGCCATGACTGGCACAACCCAGTGTGGCGCAATGAAGACGGGACGGTAACAGAATGGTAAATTCTGCTCCAATATTTCATAAACGCCATTTCCTGAGCTGCGACTGGGGGACCTCCTCTTTTCGGCTGAGGCTCATTGCATCCGCATCAGGCAAAACGATCCATGCAATATCCGAGACCAAAGGAATAAAGAAGTTTTATAAAAGTTGGAGCAGCAACCGGGACTCTTCGAAACGACTTGATTACTACCTTGCATTCCTGGGAAAACAAATAGAAGCGCTTGAACAATCCTGCTCTTCTGAGCTTGACAGAAGTATTCCCGTCATTATTTCGGGGATGGCTTCCTCAAGTATCGGCATGAAGGAACTCCCCTACTCCTCTTTACCCCTTAGCCTGGTTCATCCCGAACTGAATATTCACCATGTACAACCATCGGAGCGTTTTAGCCGGGATGCCTATCTTGTTTCCGGGATATGTTCATCCAATGACGTTATGCGGGGCGAAGAGACGGAACTGCTGGGACTGGCCTCCCGATTGGCTTCAAAAAACGGGTTTTATATTCTGGCCGGCACCCACAGCAAGCACCTTAGGGTAAAGGACAATCACCTCACAGCTTTTAAAACATATATGACCGGTGAACTTTTTGATTTGATCGCCTCAAAAAGTATACTTGCAAATTCCGTGGACATGAGATCCGACCCAGTACCGGGCCATGGATTTAAAGCCGGTGTTAAGGATGCCCAGCAGGAGAATCTTCTACATGCTCTATTTTCCATCAGGGCGCAGGACCTGCTTCACAATACGGGAAAGCCCCGCAACCGGGATTATCTGAGCGGACTTTTAATAGGTACGGAACTCAGCGAAGTAGTGGCTTCGGAACCAGCACGGGTAATCCTCTGGGGCAACAGCAGGCTGCAACGGTACTATGCCGATGCTTTGGAGGTATTGGGCATCGATTTCATCCACCCGGCGATTAAAGGAGATGAAGATATAACGGCTTTGGGACAGCGCATTATTTTTAATCAAATTACAAATTAAGCTAATCATTATGATGGGAGAACCATTCTATTTACTGTTTATCACAGTCATTGCCATTGTCCTGCTGCTACTGCTGGTAATGAGACTCAAAATCCATGCCTTTGTTTCTCTGCTCATTGCCAGCGCCTTTGTGGGCCTGGGGGCAGGTATGGGCTTTGAAGACGTTTTAAACAGCATACAGGAAGGGATGGGCGGCATTCTGGGCTTTATCGCGATTATCGTGGGGCTGGGATCCATCATTGGCAAACTCCTGGAAGTCTCTGGAGGTGCCGAAGCACTTGCCCGCAATATTGTACAGCTGTTCGGTGCTGAACGCACCTCCTGGGGATTGTCGCTCACCGGCTTTATTATTTCCATACCGGTATTTCTCGATGTGGGGTTCATTATCCTGGTACCCATTGTCTATGCCCTGGCGCGAAAGGCCAATAAGTCCACCCTCTATTACGCCATCCCCCTGCTGGCGGGCCTGGCTGTTACCCATGCATTCATCCCGCCTACGCCCGGTCCGACTGCAGTGGCAGAAATAATGGAAGTCTCGCTGGGCTGGGTGATCATCTTTGGGTTTGCCGCAGGAATTCCGGCGGCCATCCTGGCCGGTCCCCTGTTTGGTAAATATATCGGCAGCAAAATTGATGTCTCACCTCCCGAGTTCAGTGAATCAGGTAAAGCTACCGAAGAAGACAAGTGGGATTTTTTCATCATTCTCCTTGTTATTCTGCTTCCCCTCTTTTTGATTGTCAATGCCACTATTTTTGATATGCTCCAATCGAATCAAATGATTTCGGGTGGCACCTTCTGGCTCAACCTGATTCAGTTTGTCGGCCACCCTTTTATTGCCCTCATTATTGCGACACTCGTTGCAGCTTATTTCCTGGGCTATCGCAAAGGCTTTTCGGGCCGGGAGGTGCTTACCTTTTCAGACAAGGCGCTGGCCCCGGCCGGACTTATCATCCTGGTTACGGGAGCAGGCGGTGTATTCAAAGAAATTCTCATTGACAGCGGGGTTGGAGAAGCCCTGGCCCAAACGATCCTGGCCTACCAGGTAGCGCCTATTGTACTGGCATACCTGCTGGCGGTTATCATTCGCGTCACACAGGGATCCGCTACCGTGGCCATGGTCACCTCCGCTGGAATGGTCGCTCCCGTAGTGAGCGAATTTGGGCTCTCAGCCCCGGAAAAGGCACTGATCGTAATCGCTATTGCCGCCGGTTCCACTATACTTTCGCACGTGAATGACAGTGGTTTCTGGCTGGTTAACAAATACCTCGGGCTGACGGAGAAACAGACCCTGCAATCATGGACCGTCATGGAGACCATCATCTCTGTTACCGGTTTTGCTATGGCTATACTGCTCTATTATACGGTCGTTTAAGCAGCGGGAGAAAATCGTTCTTCCTTGGGATCCTGATCAGGGAAAACCGGAGCCGTATATTCAGTCCTTTCGCTGTTGATCCACGACTGCAAGCGACTGACGGACGCGCTTGGTGATATCCTCGTAACGCCCGCCCGAGATAAGAGTACGCGGGGCCAACCACGATCCCCCCGCAGCAATGACCATCTCACTGCTCACATAGGACGCCAGATTCGAGAGGCTAATTCCTCCCATCGGCAAAAATTTAATGCCTGTATGTTGATATGGACCACGAAGACTCCGGATATATTGAACGCCCCCCATATCAGAAACGGGAAAGAGCTTTAACGTCCGGAAGCCATGGCTCAGGGCCAACTCTATTTCGGAAGGCGTCATTACCCCGGGGATAAAGTTAAAATCAATGTTAAGCGCTCGTTTGACTACCTCCTCATTGATACCCGGCGACAATCCAAATTGGGCGCGGGATTCCCTTGCAGCCATCAGCTGCTCAGCCGATAAGATGGTACCGGCCCCCAACTGCATCTCAGGAAACTCTGCGGCAATAGCTGAGATAGCCTGTGCTGTTGTTTTGGTACGGAAAGTGACCTCCATAACATTCAAGCCCCCTTCCAGGAGGGCCTCAGCCACGCGCAGGGCCGAATCAACCTCTGAGAGTGTAACCGCCGGGAGTAATTTTTTTTCAAGTACTTTATTAAACATGATTAATGTGGGTGAACGTTAAAACAGGGTGATTGACACTCCATTATTAATGAACCAAATGCTTTTATGAAACTCCGGTACTTTGCATAGTGGATGTATTTCTCAATGTTGGTCCACAGCAACTGCAGCAAGTTATCAGCGCGGGCATGTCGCAGAGCAGCAGGACGCCTCAATAGGCTATTCCTCGATCAGCTGCTGATGAATTTCCTGCAGATGCTCAAAATCGAATTTAACTACTTCCCGGTCATAAGCCATCAGTCCATTCACCTCCGATTCCACATCGGTTGTTTGTGTATATACAGCCGCAGAGAGCCCCTCATCTTTAAGGGCGCGGAGTTCTTCAATCATGCGGTCGTAAGTCTCGTGCAATGTTGCTTTAGACTGTGAGGTCTCATAGTGGCTGGGAGCACGACTGAAATCCTGTATCCATAAATGATCTTTTACCACCAGTGCCTGTCCACCGAACTCCCCCAACACCGCAGCCCGGTTATCTTCAGCATCCGGCATGTCCGGGCCTGGGTACTCATGCATGTCGATGACATCACCCACCTTTTGGTCATGCCAGCCGCTTGCATTATTTACCAACCGAGTGGGATCATAGTTTTTAGTCCATTCTACAATGTCCCGGGTCTGGAACTGTCCCCACCCCTCATTAAACGGAACCCACATAACAATGGAGGGATGGTTATAGCGGGCATCAATCAGCCGCTTGTACTCTTTCTTGAATTGCCGAGCCGACTCGTGGGTACGCCCCGGAATTTGCCCGGGTCGCATATCACCGCTGGGCATATCCTGCCAGACGATGATCCCAAGCTTATCAGCCCAGTAATAGAAACGCTGAGGTTCCACCTTCACATGCTTGCGAAGCATATTGTACCCCAGTTTCTTTGTGATCTCAAGATCATATTTCAGAGCCTCGTCGGTCGGGGCTGTGTACAATCCATCAGGCCACCATCCCTGGTCAAGGGGCCCCAGCTGAAACAGCGGCTTGTTATTGAGAAACAGTCTGGTATACCCATCATCAGATTTGGCTATCGCTATTTTACGCATCCCGAAATAGCTGGATACCCGGTCTACAACCGTCCCCTCGGAATCCAGCAGCTCCACTTCCAGATCGTACAGGAAGGGTGTTTCAGGCGACCATAACCGGGGATCCTCCAACGGAATAATAAACGTCTGTGCGGGGTTGCCACGGCTCTCGCCCACTGTATCACCTTCTTTCAGAGCTGCCACTCTTATTTTATGATCCGGAGACAGTCCCTCGGTCTCCAGCTCCACCTTCACCCTGCTGTTGTCAACATCTGGCGTTATTTTTAGATCACTGATGTATCCATGGGGAACATATTCCAGCCACACGGTCTGCCAGATACCTGTTACGGCCGTATACCAAATACTCCTGGGATCATGTGTTTGTTTGCCCACCGGCTGGTGACCAAGGTCCGTGGGATCCCAGACGGTGAGTTCTATCTCCTGACCGCTGTCTTTCAGATAATCTGTAATATCAAATGTAAACGAATCATACCCACCGCGGTGCTTGCCGACATAGCTACCATTAATGCGTACATCAGTTTCCCAGTCACTGGCACCAAAATGGAGCAATACCCGCCCGTTTTCATGGGGATTGTCGACCCGGAAGGTTCTCCGGTACCAGACCCGGTTGGCCGCTCCAACCTTTTTCTTGATGCCCGAAAGGGCTGATTCCACAGGGTATGGTACCAGGATCTTGCGATTGTATTCTCCCCCATCATCCCCCTTACGGCTTATCTTAAAATCCCAGAGCCCATTCAGGTTCTGCCATTCCTCACGCTTCATCATGGGGCGCGGGTATTCAGGAAGAGCATTTTCAGGCCCGACCTCGGCAGACCATTTTGTCATCAGTGGTGATTCGGCCTGCTTCCAGGCTGTAGCTTGCGATTGTCCACTGGCAGTACCGGGCATCAGAAATCCAATGATAAAGAAAGCTGGAATAAAACAACGTATGTTATTCATGATCTTCATTTTTATAGTCAATAAAATCTGTTTCTGGATATAAACCGATGCATTGTCCCTATGAACAGCCACAGGATGAGCGAATCTTGAGCTCCGTTTGCACCTCGAGGATTTCTTCTGGTTCATCCTTGTTCTCAATCGTCTGGATCAACTTCAGGGCGGCCAGCCTGCCAACCTCGTAGGCCGGCTGCCGTACCGTTGTCAGCGGTACCTTAAGCAGCTCGGCCCGGATATCATCGGTAAAACCCACAATGGCGATATCTTCAGGTATTGACAATCCCTTCTCGCTGATCGCCTGGATAGCACCAATGGCCGAAGGATCATTAACCGTAACTACAGCTTCCGGCCGTTCTTCAACGGGCAAAGCCAATAACTCCTGCATCGCATCATAGCCTGCCTCCTCCTGGAAGCCCCCCCGAACAATCCATTTCTCCTTAAGTGGAAGAGTGTGTTTTTCCATGGCATCCACAAACCCCATATAACGATCATGCCCCACTGAAACATCTTGAGGGCCACTGATATACGCAATCTTTTTAAATTTATGTTCAGTAATGAGGTGTTCGGTTATTTCTGTAGAACTTACCCGGTCATTCACACTCACACAGCTGACTCCCATGTTCTCAATACAGCGATCAAAAAAAACAACCCGGGTGCCCGAATTAATTATCTCTTTGTAAAATGAAAAATCATCAACGGTCTGGGAAGAAGAGATGAGGATACCATCGACCCGCTGGGCCTGAAGGGCCCGGACCGCCTTTTTTTCCCTTGAAAATTGCTCATTGGCATTGGTCAGGAAAATCTGATAGTCGGAATCATTGGTGACCTCCTCTATACCTCGCACCACTTCCGGAAAAAAGGCATGCGTAATTTCAGGAATAACCACCCCGATGGTATGTGTCTTATTGGAAACCAGACTCTTGGCTACCTGGTTTGGCGTATATCCCATCCTTTTGGCCGTCTCAATGACTTTTTCTTTCGTTTTTTCATCCACATTCGGACGATCATTGAGGGCACGGGACACCGTCATGGCCGAAACCCCAAGCTCTTCAGCAATATGTTTTAAGGTAACGTCAGAACTCAAAATGTTAACTTCTGTTTTTTGTTAATGAAAACAGCATATAATTATAATGTATATTCTACTTAAGTTATTGCAGTACATATATTTAATTAATAACTATACATCATTTTTTAAATGTACTCCCATGCATCATACCCTGTAACTGCAGCTCAATTCAGCCAGCCTCGTTCGTTGCCTGAAGCTGTGGTTCAAAAGAAAACTGCGGATTCTAAATATACTGGTTGATAATATTTTCCAGGTATTCCTGCCGACCGCTAATCTGTTCGGGTTCCCCACTTTCAACAGCCAAAGCCTTGAGCTTTTCCAAATCCAGCTCCCCCCGTTCAAAGGCAGCTCCCTGGCCTGTGTCAAAGGAAGCATAGCGCTGCTGGCGAATCTCACTGTACGGAGATTCTTCAAGAATACGATCCGCTGCCAGCAGTGCCCGGGCCATCACATCCATCCCACCGATATGACCGTAGAAGAGGTCTTCCAGGTCAGTTGAGTTGCGGCGAATTTTGGCATCAAAGTTGATGCCTCCTGTTTCAAAGCCTCCGCTTTCAAGTATAACCAGCATCGCCTGTGTTACCTCAAAAATATCAGCAGGGAACTGATCAGTATCCCAGCCGTTCTGATAATCCCCGCGGTTTGCATCAATGCTGCCGAGCATTCCCGCATCAGCGGCTACCTGCAGCTCATGTTCAAAGGTATGCTTGGCAAGAATCGCATGGTTTACTTCAATATTCACTTCAAAGTCGTCCTGCAGACCATATTCATTCAAAAATCCAATAACAGTGGCCGTATCGAAATCATATTGATGCTTCGTGGGTTCCATCGGCTTGGGTTCTATAAGAAAGGTTCCATCAAAACCATTCTTGCGCCCGTAATCCCTGGCGGTATGCAGGAATTGCGCCAAGTGGTCACGCTCCCGCTTCATGTTTGTGTTTAGCAAGGACATATACCCTTCTCTACCGCCCCAGAATACATAATTTTCACCATCCAGTTCAATGGTGGCATCTATGGCATGTTTCACCTGGGCCGCCGCATGGGCAAGTACATTAAAATCCGGATTTGTGGCAGCACCGTTCATATAGCGGGGATGGCTGAACAGGTTTGCTGTGCCCCAGAGCAGTTTCACACCACTTTCCTCCTGTTTCTCCTTGGCATACGACACCATCTTTTCTAGACGCTGCTGAGTCTCGGCAATACTATCGCCCTCATCCACCATATCTACGTCATGGAAACAGTAATAAGGAACCCCCAGCTTGGTAAAAAACTCAAATGCAGCGTCCATCTTGGCCCGGGCTCGATCCATCGGATCACTATACTTCATCCATGGCCATCGTCGGGTACCCGTTCCAAACGGATCCCCCCCACGTTCGCAGAGAGTATGCCAGTAAGCTACTGCAAAACGAAGGTGCTCCTGCATGATTTTATCGCCTACTTTACGGTCGGCGTCATAATATTTAAAAGATAATGGGTTGGTTGAATCTCTACCCTCATAGGGAATTTGATCGATATCCGGAAAATAGGAGATGCTGCCTGTTGTAATATTCATAAATCCAATAATGTTAAGTTAATACGTACTTGATGTTTTATTTTTTAATTCCTTGTCCAGCAGTTCAGCCCAGCGCTGGTAGGCATCCTGATAGGCAGGCTGCAGATCAGGGTCTGGCTCGAGTGTTTCTGTTTTTTGCAATCCACGGAAGGCCTCCCCCCGATTCTCATAAATGCCCATACCTAGACCTGCTCCTATTGCAGCTCCCAACGCCCCACTGCTCTCGTACAACTCCACAGAAAGGTCCGTGCTATTTGCAAAAGCCTGACGAAAAACCGGACTCAGAAACATGTTGCCTCTGCTGACCCGGATCCTGCGAATATCCATTCCCATCTGTCGCATAAGCTGAAGACCATAATTCATGGAAAAAGCTATCCCTTCCTGCGATGCCCGAATAACATGAGCCGGGCCATGACGGTTAAAATCAACATTTTTTAACTGGGCACCCACCGACTGTTGCTGCAGTATGCGTTCAGGACCGTTACCAAAAGGAAATACGGTTACGCCCTCGGAACCCACATCAACGGTTGCGGCCCGTTCATTCATCTCATCGTAGCTGTATTCTCCATGAAATAGTTCATTCTTCAACCAGCTGTTCAGAATGCCTGTACCATTGATACATAGCAAAACTCCATAGCGTGCCTGCTTCTCGTCATGATTCACGTGTACAAAAGTATTTACCCGGGAGAGCTCGTCGTACAACGGCTGGTCGGTCACCCCGTAAATAACCCCGGATGTGCCCGCCGTTGCAGCAGCCTCCCCAGGGTTCAGTACATTCAGTGAAAGCGCATTGTTGGGCTGGTCACCCGAGCGGTACCCCACAGGGATCCCTGCACGCAACCCCAGTTGCCGGGCTGCTTCGGGCGTCAACTCGCCGGACACGGCAAAATTTGGATCATGATCCGGCAAAAGCTCTGGTGAAATGTCATAGTAATCCAGTAATTCTGTTGCAATATCCCCGGATTGATAATCCCAAAGAATAGCCTCCGACAAGCCTGATATTGACGTGCGAACCTTCCCGGTCAGCTTCATTGCGATGTAATCACCGGGAAGCATCGCTTTGTGAATATCAGAGTACAGTTCAGGCTCATGTTCTCTGACCCATCGAAGCTTGGAAGCCGTGAAGTTACCGGGTGAATTCAGATAATGCTCCAGGCAGTATGATCCTCCGAGATCATTAAAGGCTTTATCACCAATCTCTACTGCCCGCCCGTCGCACCAAATAATCGCAGGGCGCAGCACGTTCTGTTGTTTGTCCACCAGCACCAGGCCGTGCATCTGGTAGGCAATTCCAATGCCCTGTATGGCTTCCGGATCAGCTTCTTCTGCTTCGAGCAGCGAGGCTGTCACACGGCCGATATGCGTCCACCAGGTTTCCGGATCCTGTTCAGCCCAGCCCTTGTATGGAGCCTCTATAGAGAGTTCATCTTGCGGAGAGGTTGCCGAAGCTATTTCTTTCCCTGACTCTACATTCACTAACGAAGCTTTGATGGATGAGCTCCCAACATCATACCCTAATAATTGCATCTGCTGTATAAACCGAATATTAATGATTGATGGAACTGAATCTAATACGTATGAAGCTGCCTTCCCTTCGTCCTCCTCGCTGCGAGGTGACCCTTCAAATTTGCTGCTTCATCTTCCATTTCTGTGCAGGTACCAACCAAAAATAACGGAATGCCGGAATAATGCAAGAGCCGCCCTGTTTTGTCTTTTGGATTTCGACACACAGGCCTTCTCTATGGGGACGGGGCTCCTGAATAACCAGACCATTACCCATATGATGAAAAAATTGGAAAGTGCCCGTAAATGAGATATCATTTTAACTCTGGCTACCCTGATAAAGCGGGTGGGCCTTACGAAAATCCATAAATGAACCTCTATGCGATATAGAAAACTATTATCAACCATACTGCTGCTTGCTTTTTTCAATGCTGCAGCCGCACAGCAAACAGAAGAACCGGATCCCGACCCCCTCCGATTTGAGGAACAGATTGAGCAATTCAAAAACTGGGACCGAAAAAACAGCACGCCTACTGATCCCATTCTCTTTGTGGGAAGCTCCAGCATCCGGCTGTGGGATACCGCTGTCGCCTTTCCGGATCTGGCTGTCCTGAACCGAGGCTTTGGTGGATCCCATACTTCTGATGTACAGTACTTTTACGAAGATCTCATTGCTCCATACAACCCGAGTCTCATTGTATTTTATGAAGGGGATAATGACATTGCAGCAGGAAAACCGGTTGAACAGGTAATGTCTGATTATCAACAGCTGGTCCAGCGTATACTTAAAGATAAACCCAATGTTAATTTTCTCTATGTTCCCATCAAGCCCAGCAGCAGCCGGTGGGATCAGTGGCCCAGGATGGATCAGCTAAACCAACAAATAAAGGAATATAACAGTACCCACGCCCGGCTGCACTACGCAGACCTGGCAACGCCGGTACTGAACGAAAACGGTCTGCCGGATAACCGACTTTTTCTGGATGACCAGCTCCATCTGAACAAGCAGGGATATGACAAATGGAATGATGCTATTCGTCCGGTATTGAAGAGGCTTGTGAAATGAAACAATAAGTTAATGCCCTGGTTCAGCATTTTTAAAAAATTTTTCAATACTTTGAAGTACAATAAGTTACAAACATCAACCAATCAATAATAAAGACCCATGCTACCCTCTTTACTCCTAAGTTCAACCTTTGCAGTTGCTTCCATTGCAGCCGTAAAAACCCTCAAACTAAATTTTGACCATTACTCCATAACTGTAGAGGATCTTGACCGGAGTGCACATTTTTATAAAACCATCTTATCCCTGCCCGAGATTGAAAATAAAACTGAAAAAAAAACCATTCGATGGTTTAGCATGGGAGAACATGCCGAACTTCACCTCATCCAGGGGAATACGGAAAATATCAAGATGATTCAGCGTGTGCATCTTGCCCTTGCCACTTCCAACCTGGAGGCCCTCATAGCAAACCTTGAAGAACATGATATTTATTTTGCCAGCGCCTATGGAAAACCCAATACCTATAATACGCGGCCGGACGGGGTTCGACAAATTTATTTCCAGGATCCCGACGGATACTGGATTGAAGTCAATGATGTTGCGGCTGCCAGCTAAAGCTTAACACAACCGCCAGGTCGGATCTCTCAATCAGACAACAGTCCCCGGCTTTCCATCCAAAGCTCGCATAAAAGGGGCCACTGCGAGAGCTCCGGATCATCCGGGGCCAGACCAAAGCCGTGTGGACCATCCTCAAATAAGTGCATCTCTGCCGGCACCTGGTGCTCAAGGAGCGACTTATAAAACTTCAGGCTGTTTTGCACCGGTACCCCTTTATCATTTGTGCCATGGACCAGGAAGGTGGGTGGCGTTCTTTGCGTAACCTGTATTTCGTTGGAAAGCTGCTCCACAAGCTCATCACTTGGATCTGTCCCCAGAAGGTTGTTGCGCGACCCCTGGTGCGTATAATCTGTTTTCATGGTAATGACCGGGTAAATCAATATCATAAAATCGGGACGTGAACCAACCTGTTCTACCGGGCGATCCGCATCAATGCGGCCGTCTGTGAAGTGTGTTCCCGCCGTCGAGGCCAGATGTCCCCCCGCCGAGAAACCGAGAATACCAATCCTGTCTGCCTCGATCCCCCATTCCCCGGCCCTGGAACGCACCATGCGGATCGCTCTTTGGGCGTCATTCAATTGATTGGGATGGTTGTACCGACTGCCAAGACGATATTTAACAATAAAAGCGGCAATACCAAGATCATTCAGCCATTCAGCCACCTGCCTACCCTCATGATCCATAGCCAGGTGAGCATATCCGCCCCCGGGGAAAATGACAACACCTGTTCCGACGGCTTTCTCCTCCTCAGGCAAGAACACAGAAAGTGCCGGCCTGTCAAGATCCGTACTCCCCTTGGCTCCAGGCGTCCCATCCGGCCAAAGCAAAAGCTGCTCTGTCACATTTCCCTGTGCCATCGCCCCGGACGGTATTAAAAGCCCTGTTAATATCAGAATTATTCCAGCTGAGAAAAGACGGTTTCCCATTTTCATACAGTCCCCTTACTTATTGAAAGTGGAATTAAAACTTCACCTATGTTATCATAAAAAATTGAGAAAGCCAACAAGAGCAGCTTTGCTTCCCCCGAAACAGAATCAAAGCACGAATTGATATATAATCATTATAGATCATTGCCATTACTAATTGCCTGGCAATGAATACCTATATTTCCTGTTTGAACAATTTACTAAGTACCTCTAAGCCCCGCTGTGTGACCCCCCGTTGTTTCCAGCGTCCTCGCTCCACCTGGTCGCAGTGGGCCAGGTCTTCTTCGTAGTGATCGACCAGAATGCTTGAAAGCTGCGTACTCAATGCAACCATGTTAATCTCATCATCCTTAAGCATCGAACGGTGATTAAAATTGGCCGAGCCTATGCAGGAAACATAATCATCCACAATGATCACCTTGGAATGCAGCATGGTTTTCTGATATAACCAAAGGTGTACACCCGCGTCCAGCAAATCATCAAATCGATCGCTTCCGGCTATGTTGGCAACCCGCTGATCGGTATGCTTCCCGGGTATCATGATATGGATGTCCACTCCCCGGCTTGCTGCATCACAAAGAAGGCGAACCATGGATTCATTGGGATTAAAATAAGCCGTAGTAATCTTGATGCTATCCCGGGCCAGCCCAAGCAACGTTTCATAGAGGATTACAATGTCGCTCCAGCGTACGGAGGCGGAGGTTCGAACAACCTGCAGTGGTATCTCATGTACACCCGATGCAGTGTCGGTCTCCCATCGCCCGTTATTCGAATAATCCACAAGTTCTCTATTAAGCTGATAACCCGTTTCTATCCAGTTTTCAAGGAACGCTGACTGCAGCCCCAGCACAGCGGGGCCCTGAATGCTGAAATGCGTTTCCCGCCATTCAGACGGGTCTCGGGCATCCCCCTCCCACTCTTCGGCAATGCCCACCCCCCCTGTGAAGGCCACCTGGCCGTCACAAATCAGTAGTTTCCGGTGGGTCCGATTATCAGTTTTCCATACCTTCCACTGCTTAAACGGTCGAAACCATTCAAAACGGACACCGCTCTCTTTCATCAGATCAACCAGTTCATCCCGTATGAAAGCCCCTCCAAAGCTGTCCAGGATCACCCGCACATCAACTCCCTCCTCAGATTTTTGAGCCAGCTTGCGGGCAAAACGATCGGCGATATCACCCTTCCAGTATACAAAGGTCAGGAAATCGATCTGATGGCGCGCCCTATCTATGGCATTGAGCATCGCGGGAAATATTTCGACACCATTTTTCAAGACTTGAATAGTATTGTCTGTTGAGAAAGGAGTGCCGACGGTGCGTTCCAAAATTTCTTTATAATCCATCCTTTATCCGCCTCATCATTAACTTTGTAATTGGGTGTAGCTTTAAAAGCTTAAACTGATAAAACAAGTATATCTCATTTTTTGTGTTCCCTGCATATTTTTTACTTGAATTGGTCTACCCTGTTCCCGTGAACGTCATCAGTGAATCTCTATTTCCGCCAGCCTGCCGTACTCCGATTGATTGGCTGAAAATCTATAGGTCCCTGATTTTTAAAATAACAGCACTGTATAGAAAGGAAATAAGCAGAAATAAAAATAGGGAGAATGAGGGCCGTTATTGAAAAAACCTTTTTCCCCGGCCTGTGCGATACCATTAATTGAATCTGTATCTGTCCTCAGCAGCTCTGCTTCCTACCCCTATATAACATCCCAACACTTATTTTAGTTTAGGCTGTTCTATAAAGTTCTTATCTTCTGCCCAATTTATCTCCGTTAATTCTGCTGTACTATTTTTCTCATGAGAAATTACCTGCAATTTGTCCTCAGGGAACATCGCCTGTTGTCGTTCGGCTTTACGTTCACCTTCTTCTCCAGCTTTGGCCAGACATTTTTAATCTCACTGTTTGTCCCCTTCTTCCTTACGGCATTTAATCTTACAAATGCAAGTTTTGGATCCCTGTATTCCCTGGCTACCCTGAGCAGTGCACTCACCCTCCCCTTTGCTGGAAAATGGATTGACCATCTTCCCCTCAAAAAATTCAGTCTGATGGTTGCCATGGGACTCATGCTTGCCGCATTCACGGTATCAATCTCCTGGCATGTCATTGTACTCTTTATTGGACTATTATTGTTGAGACTCTCGGGACAGGGGCTCAGCGGACACACCGCCCAAACCGCCATGGCAAAATTTTTCCGGCTGCAGCGAGGCAAGGCCCTGAGTATTGCCAATCTGGGGTACCCCATGGGCGAGGCTGTCCTGCCACTCATCATCACTGCCCTTATCCCCATCCTGAGTTGGAGAGGTGCATGGGGAGGCATCTCTGTTGCCATAGGCATTCTTCTTATTCCTTTTATACTGAATATTCTCAGCGGAAAAACAGAAGAGTTGACCACCCCCGATACGGGGTCGGGCGATGACGAAAGTTCACCGGCCAACTACAACCTGGTCCTGTCAGACAAACGATTCTACCTTTTATTGCCCGCCGTACTGCTTCCCTCTTTTTGGGTGACAGGGCTCTTTCTCTACCAGGTGGCTATTGCTGAACAGCTGGGATGGTCAGCAACGCTCATCGCATCTGCCTTTGTCGCCTTCGCTATAGCCCGTATCATAAGCTCACTGGGGGTTGGCCCCGTTATTGACAAACTCAGCGCTCGTCAGCTTTTCCCCTATTACCTGCTTCCCATGGGTGCTGGGTTCCTAACGGCTTACTTCCATACCGGTGCCTGGTCGGCCTTTGGATACATGTTTTTACTCGGCATGACGATGGGATTTGGTGGCAGCATCAAGTCTGCTCTCTGGGCAGAAATGTATGGCGAAGACTCTGTAGGCACCATTCGCAGCCTTTTTTCTTCGGTTATGGTTTTAAGCACGGCGCTGAGCCCCTTTTTAATGGGATGGCTTATAGATCATGCAGTAGCCATGACCAGTATATTACTGAGTGCTGTTACCAGTGTGGTATTGGCAAGCGGGCTGGCCCTGCTGGCTTTTCAAGAAAAGTTCTGGAGCTGAGTTTAGGGATCCCCGTGGAAATACCTCTAACCTCAGAGCAAAATTTTCACTCCCCACCCTGTAATCAGTGCCAACAGTGTTGAGAGCAGCGTTCCAATGAGTACATACTCTGCAAAAGGCCGGTCGTCCTTGAAATTGCTGAAACGGGTTACACCTTTGGCGGCCAGAATGAAACCAATGGCACTGTACTGATTCAGCAGCACAAAAATGACAATGAAAATACGCTCCAGAAGGCCGATAAGCCGTCCCATGCTGTACTCTTCATTACTGACTTTATCCTCCTGTGTACCCAGAGACGCCAGCCCCATCACCTTGAGCATATAGCGCAGCACAATATTCATTTCATTGATGACCAACAGGATCCCCGCCCCCACCACCTGTATGACATTGACCGTGTCCATTGATATCCGACCATCGGGAAGGACCATCCATGATACGAAATCTATGGTCTTTTCGGCAGACGCCCCCCCTCTGAGATCGAGCAGCGGACTGCAGAGAATAGCCGATATCACCAGCTGGTATCCCAAAGTGATCGCCCGGTTCCGGTTGAGTTTCTCCAGATTCCCCTCCATGAATTTCATCACCACCGGATAGGTAGCCAGGTGGATACCCAGCAACAGCCAGCTCCAGTTTAGCTGAAGAAACAGGAGCACAAAAAGGGGAACCACGCCAATAATAATCAGATCCTTTCCTGTGGCTCCATTATCCCGGAAGATAAGGCGAAGACGCGCCAGCAGTGTCAAATTTACAATGGTCAGAAAAATAGCGTAATTCATGCTTCTATCTGTTGATTAATAAATTCCGATATATTATCCGTCAGCTCACTGACAACCTCCAGTGCCCCGGCTTCCTTGTTCTTGTAAAATGCCGGTGATGAAATACTCAATTGGCTGGCAATTTCCTTGTAATCATGGCCCTCCTTCAGCAGGTGTAAAATAGCCAGCCGGTTCTTCTTCCACGTTTCTACCTCATGCGACAGTAGCTGCAGGCTGTTATTAATAAGCTTCAACACCGTATTCTGTTCCTCTTCAAACCGAAGATGAAACAGGAAACCGCTTTCTTTCAGCTGTTCCATCCCTTTTCGGGCTTCATGAAAAGCCGGCCCGTCCATCCCAATAGCCTGCGTGGTATTCAGAGGGGTCGCAATGGTACCTATCCCCAGGGAGAAGCGAACCCGGACCGGGTACAGTGCCGATAGAATACGGAACAGCTGTACAAAAAGCCCATCGGCCTCCTCAAATACGGCCTGGAACTCATCACCCAGCGTGATGGTATAGGGCGAGGCCGGCGCCTGCTCCATCTGATTCAGATCATCCAGTGTTTGCTGCAAATTATCCTGCAGGGCTCCGCGCTCCTCCTCCTTGATTTCCTTCGAAGATTCAATATCTGCTATGAGTACCAATCGTCGTTTCATAAAAAATCCTTTTCCTATATATAACTAAAATAGTTTAAATATCAAATTTTTAACCATATTGGTTATATAGTTATAATTATAACCAAAAAGGTTATAGAGATACGGCTGTAAACAAACCTATTCATTGATGCACCCAGCTTATATAGAGGGTCGAACTATGCCTGATATCAAAATGTGCTTAAATTCTGCATTCTCTGAAAAGCTTACTATCTTATGTGTCATACGACTACGTACGATTGGTACCATTGTTATGCCCAACGCTATTTGATTCTGAATTATTTATGAACCGTATTTTTCGTTCTTCCAAACTTCTTTTTGGCATTCTGTTCCTTGTTTTAAGTGGAATCCTTATACTCAGCGGCTTTTCCGACTGGATCGTGGAATGGCTCTGGCTCGATAACCTGGGATATGAACAAGTCTTCTGGACCATAAAACTGACACAGGTTCTGTTGCTGGCAGCCGCACTGGCCGTGGCCCTGGGCTATGTATTGCCCAACATGAACATACTTGCCAAAAAATTCGGAACGATGAGCTTCGGGAACTCTCCTCTCGCCCAGCTTAACCTCCACCAGATCAGCAGCAGGAAAATCCGGAATGTTTTTATGGGTATTGGCGCCATTTTCAGCCTGTTCTTTTCCCTCGCCTTCTTCATGCGATGGGACACCTACTTCCGGTTTCACTGGGATGAAACCGTTGGGCAGCTTGACCCGATCTTTGGGAATGATATTGGTTTTTACCTGTTTCGGCTGCCGTTTATCGAACTTATACAAAACAGCCTGACTTCCCTCGTCTTCTTTGTTACTATTATCCTGACCATTCTGTACATCTACTCCGGGGCCATTTCCTTCGGCTCCCAGCGAAACATTATGATACCCGCCGACATAAAAAAGCAGCTCGGGCTCAATTTCGGGCTCTGGTTTTTGCTGCTCTCCTGGGGTTTTTACCTGGAACGCTATAACCTTCTGTACAACGATAATGGAACGGTTTACGGGGCCAATTATGTAGACATTAACATCAAGCTGCCGGTGCTCTGGATTATTGCCATCCTCTGTTTCATTCTGGCCCTGCTCTCATTTTACCAGCTGTATAAGAACCGTCTGAAGTGGCTGGCGGGGACTGGCATTACGACCCTGCTGCTGGGAGGCTTAGGACTGAATATTCTGCCCGGCGCCATCCAGAGTTTTAAAGTAGACCCCAGTGAACTGCAGCTCGAGACCCCCTACATAGAGCACAGCATAGAACAGACGCGAACAGCCTACAGCCTGGACAAGATGAAAACCCGGTCCTACAGTGCTCAGCCGGCCGAGAGGATGTCGTGGGCCACAATCGACAAGAACGAGGAAACCATTGAAAATATCCGTCTCTGGGACCCCCGGCTGCTTATACAGACCTACCGGCAATTGCAGGAGATCAGGCTCTACTACCAGTTCTATAACGTCGACGTTGATCGCTATCATACCAACGAAGGATACATGCAAATGATGGTATCAGCCCGGGAGCTTTCCGAGGAAATGCCCGAACAGTCGGACACCTGGGTTAACCGTAGGCTTCAATACACCCACGGCTATGGCATGGTTATGAGTCCGGTCGCCCAGGAGGGGTCCCAGGGCGATCCGCGCATGGTTATCAAGGACATCCCTCCAGTCAGTGAAATCAATCTCCAGGTTGAACAGCCCGCTATTTATTTTGGCGAACACAATGCCGACTACAAGATTGTGGATACCAACATCCGGGAACTGGACTATCCAAGGGGCGACAAGAATATTTATACCAACTATAAAGGCGAGAGCGGTGTATCCATCAACAACTTTTTTGAGCAACTGCTGTTTGCCTGGAACTTCAGCGACCTCAACATTCTACTGACGGACTATATCAATGACAACAGTAAAATTCTCTTCTGGAAGAAAATTGAGGAGCGGGTCAAGCGCATAGCCCCCTTTCTGCGCCTGGAGGACGATCCCTACCTGGTACTGAATGAGGGCAAACTCTACTGGATCCAGGACGCCTACACCACGTCGCCTGACTACCCCTACTCCGAACCATATAATGATGAATACAACTATATACGTAACTCAGTGAAGGTCGTTGTCGATGCCTACAACGGTACCACTGACTTCTTTGTATCAGATGAAGATGATCCTATTCTGAAGGTTTATCGTGATATTTTTCCCGGCATGTTTAAATCCCTGGAGGAAATGCCCGACGGCCTTCGTTCCCATCTGCGCTATCCCATTCACATCTTCGAGGCCCAGATGGACAAGTACAACAAATACCACATGACCAATCCGCAGGTATTCTATAACAACGAGGACCTTTGGACGCGACCCAATGAAACCTATGCCGGACGATCCATCACCATGGCACCGTATTATGTGCTAACAAAGCTGCCCGGCCAGGAAGAACTGCAATATCTGCTGATTAGTCCGCTCACTCCGAACAACCGCGACAACATGATCGGCTGGATGGCGGCAAATTCTGATTTTCCAAATTATGGGGAAGTTTCGGTCTTTGAACTCCCCAAGGATCGCCTTATCCTGGGGCCGGCCCAGATAGAAGCCCGCATTGACCAGGATACCGAAATATCTCGCCAGCTAGCCCTGTGGGATCAGCGCGGATCGCGGGTTATTCGGGGTAACCTGATGATTATTCCTATTGAAGATTCTTTCATCTATGTAGAGCCGGTCTTTCTTATAGCTGAAGGAGTGGATATTCCGCAGCTGCAGCGTGTGATCGCTACCTCGGGCGATAAAATTGCCATGCAGCCCACCCTGCAGCAATCCATCGAAGCCCTGTACGGCAAACGGGAACAACGTGTTGCTGCTCCTGCTGACTCTGCCGCGGCTGTACCAGGGGTACCTCTGCCCGCAGATACTTCCAGCGCAGCACTTTCACAGCTCAGAACCCTCTGGGAGGAAGCGAATGAAGCCATGCAGAACGGAGACTGGACGCTCTTCGGTGAAAAAATGAATGAAATCGAGAACCTGCTGAACGAAAACCAGTAGAACGGCCCTTTCGGGCGGCGGGCCTCACCGATCGCATGAAGGAACGTTCGACTTTGCCTCGTTCAAATTGACCTCGACAGCAACAATAACGGCCACCGGCTTCCCCGGGAGATCAATCCAGGCCCTGTTTCCCATAACAGCTCCCGCTTACATTCGTGAGTGGCTTTAGAGTAGCCGCCGGGGGTTTTATGGTGAAAAGTCTTACTCCGGGGAGCATTCAATTCCATATGAAAAATAAAGGCAAAAGGAGCTGTGCCTCTTTTCTAATTTTTATATCTTTAGAGGCTAAAATCAAAGAATCATCTTTTTTAAAGTACACAGATAGATTGCTTAATGCCTGAACAAATTGCTATTACATTTCCTGATGGAACTGAAAAAAAGTTTCCAAAGGGAACAACCGGACGTGAAATTGCAGAGTCAATATCCATGGGCCTTGCCCGTGAAGCGCTCAGTATCACCCTTGATGATGAGATCATGGATCTCAGCCGTCCCATCCGGGAAAGTGGAACCATTACCATTAACACCTGGGATAGCGAGGATGGAAAATATACGTTCTGGCACTCTTCTGCTCACCTGCTGGCCGAAGCCGTACAAGAGCTGTATCCTGACGCAAAGTTTGGGATTGGTCCCCCCATTGAGAAGGGATTTTACTACGATATCGATTTCGGTGACCAGACAATCAACCAGGATGACCTTGACAAAATAGAAGACAAAATTATTGAACTGGCTCGCAACAAGTCTGTATTTAAACGTAAACATGTTTCCAAGCAGGAGGCTCTTGAATTCTATAAAGGCCGGGATAACGAGTATAAAATCGACCTGATTGAAGAGCTGGAAGACGGGGACATCACTTTTTACACCCAGGGACACTTCACGGACCTCTGCCGCGGGCCGCATATCCCGAATACGGGACGCGTTAAAGCAGTAAAACTGACCAGCCTGGCCGGCGCTTACTGGCGCGGAGACGTTGACAGCAAGCAGCTGACCCGTATTTACGGTATTACCTTTCCCAAGCAAAAGCTGCTAAAGCAGTATCTCAAGCAGGTTGAAGAGGCCAAGAAGCGCGACCACAAGAAACTTGGGAAAGAGCTGGAGCTCTATATGATTGATTCCATGATCGGCCAGGGGCTGCCCGTCTGGTTGCCCAATGGCACAATTATCCGCCGCGAACTTGAAGCTTTTCTTCGCGACGAGCAGAAAAAGCGCGGCTACCAGGAAGTTATAACCCCCCATATTGGCAATCTTGACCTCTACCGAACTTCTGGTCACTTCCCCTACTACCGCGAGTCGCAGTACAACCCTATTCAGGTGGAAGATGAGGAATACCTGCTTAAGCCGATGAACTGCCCACACCATCACCGCATCTACTCCAACAAACTGCACAGTTACCGTGACCTTCCGCTGCGACTGGCTGAATTCGGTACCGTCTATCGCTTTGAACAATCAGGGGAGCTGAGCGGCATGTCGCGCGTTCGTGGATTCACCCAGGACGACGCTCATATCTACTGCACCCATGATCAGCTAAAGGATGAAATAAAGAACTGTATTGATCTCACGGAACTGGTTTTTGGTACCTTCGACATGCCTGTCGATATCCGTCTCTCCTTCCGGGATGACAATGATGAAAAGTACGGCGGAAAAACGGATTACTGGGATCGTGCAGAACAGGAAATCAGGGAGGTCGCCGATGAAGAAGGGCTTGACTATACCATCGGCCGCGGCGAGGCCAGTTTCTATGGCCCCAAAATTGACTTCATCATTCGCGACGCCATCGGGCGTAAATGGCAGCTCGGCACCATACAGGTAGATTACGTCATGCCCGAACGCTTTGACCTGACCTACGTGGGGTCCGACAATGAACGGCATCGTCCCGTTATCATTCATCGTGCTCCGTTCGGATCCATGGAACGCTTTACCAGCATCCTGATCGAACATTTTGCCGGTGACTTCCCGGTATGGCTTGCTCCACAACAGGTACAGATCATCCCAGTTTCAGACGATTTTAACGACTATGCCTTTGAATGCGCCTCTCGTCTTGAAGATCACAACGTTCGCGTCAAAGTGGATACCCGGAGTGAACAGATAGGAGGAAAAATCCGGGATGCTGAAACGAGCAAGATCCCATATATGTTAATTGTAGGCAGTGAGGAAGAATCAGCTGGTACAGTTTCGGTGCGACGTCACAAAGAAGGTGACATCGGAACTTTTGATTTTTCTAAATTTATTTCTAATCTCACAACAGAGATTGATCAGAAAGAAGTACCTAAACACTAGATTAATTTTAATAAAACAACAGAGGTTACTATCGCAAGACGCAGAAGACGACGACCACGGGGCAATGATGATCGTCCCAATGCTAACGAAGAAATTCGAGCATCCAAAGTTCGGGTCATTCATCCCGAAAATGTAGAAAAGGAACACGAAGTTGTTCCTATCGACCGTGCACTGGAAATAGCCGAATCCTACGGATTAGACCTTGTCGAAGTTGCACCCAATGCCAAGCCTCCCGTTTGCAAGGTGCTTGATTTTGGCAAGTATATGTACAAGAAAAAGAAGAAAGAGAAAGAGGCTAAAAAGAAACAGCATACTGTTCAGGTTAAAGAGCTTCGTTTCCGCCCGAATACGGACGACCACGATCTGAATTTTAAAACTCGCCATGCCCGGGGCTTCCTCGAAGATGGTGACAAGGTAAAAGCTACTGTTCAGTTCCGCGGCCGCGATATGCTCTATACCGACCGGGGTAAAGAACTTCTTATGGATTTGGCTGAAGAATTGAGTGACATCAGTGACATTGAAACCAAGCCCAATATGGAAGGGCGACGAATGATTATGATGCTCGCTCCCACCGGAAAAGGCGGTTCATAGCTACCAAGGGTGTACATTCTTATTTCTACGACTACCGGATAAGAGGACCGGTCCTCACCCCGGGAGGGGAGGGAATTTTGTTTGTAATACAGGTTTATTCTGTAAACTATATTCACTATCTTTCAAGCCTTTTAATTTCAAGAAATGTTCATAGGTGTTTTACTATGCCAAAGATGAAATCCAACAGTGGGGCCAAAAAGCGCTTCAAAAAGACCGGTTCCGGTAAATACAAGCGTAAAAAGGCTGGAAAACGCCACATCCTCACAAAAAAACGAAGTAAAAGAAAGCGTAAACTCGGCAAAGCTACCACGGTCGATAAGACCCAGGAGAAGGATGTCGAACAAATGCTTCCATACAAATAACATTATTTATTAATCCTTAAACATTAGATAAAATGCCACGTTCAAGAAACAAGGTGGCTTCCCGTCGCCGTCGCCGCAAGATTTTAGATCAGGCGAAAGGTTACTGGGGCAAGCGTAAAAATGTTTATAAATTTGCTAAGAATGCGGTAGAAAAAGGGATGCTGTACCAGTATCGCGACCGCAAAGTTCGCAAACGTGAATTCAGGAAGCTCTGGATCACACGCATTAATGCCGCTGCCCGTCAGAACGATACGACCTATTCGAGATTGATGGGGGCCCTAAATAAGAAAGATATTGAGATCAACCGCAAGGTTTTAGCCGATCTTGCCGTCAATGATCCGGATGCATTCAGCGCTATTGTTGAAGAAGCAGCCAACTAATAGCAGCTCCATATTTTCAAGCCGGTCCTCCTTTCATCAAGGATGGTCCGGCTTTTTATTTTATTGAAGGAATTTACTTAATTGGATAGCTTGCACTGCCCTCGTGATGGCATATCATAGAGCGCAGACAGTCTTTTATTTTAAAAAAGAAAAATTTTCGATCGATCATAGATTACTCATGCTGGATGATATAAAAGCACTGAAAGAAAAAATTGCCCAGGTCAACATCGCCGATGAGAAAGATCTGGAGGCTTTCCGCCTGGAATTCTTGTCCCGGAACGGTAAAATACCTGCTATGTTTTCGCGTATGGGGGAGGTGCCCAATGAAGACAAGGCTGAAGTAGGCAGGGCAATGAATGAAGTAAAAAACTTTGCCCGCGAAACCTTTGAGACCCACAAAGAAAGATTAGAACGAAAGGAGGAAGTCATTCTCAAGGCCACCGACGATCTTTCCCTTCCCCCTGCCCCCTGTCCGACAGGATCCTACCATCCGCTGACACAGACACTCGAAGAAATGAAGGATATTTTTTATCGCCTCGGCTTCTCTATTGCAGATGGACCGGAAGTGGAAGACGATTTTCATAACTTCACGGCGCTTAACTTTCCGCCCAACCACCCGGCCCGTGACGAACAGGACACCTTTTTTATTCGGAAGAGTGATGATCCGGACATTGATGATCTGGTTCTTCGCACCCATACCTCGCCTGTTCAGATACGGCTAATGCAGGAAAAAAAACCGCCGATACGTACCATCATGCCGGGACGTGTATACCGAAATGAAGCTGTTTCACCCAAATCATACTTCCTGTTCCACCAGGTTGAAGCCCTGTACATCGATACGGATGTAAGCGTTGCCGAGCTTAAAGAGACACTGATCAGCTTTGCACGACTCATGTTTGGAAGTGATGTTAAATACCGATTGCGGCCGGGTTATTTTCCATTCACCGAACCCAGTCTTGAGATGGATATATGGTGGGAGACCAACGGCGAAGGACGCTGGCTTGAGATCCTGGGATCCGGCATGGTCGATCCCAATGTGCTCAAAGCTGTAGACATTGACCCGGAAGAGTATACTGGTTTCGCCTGGGGTATGGGGGTAGAACGCATTGCACTGCTTCGTCACCAAATCGATGATATTCGCATTTTCTACGACAATGATATTCGATTTTTAAAACAATTCCATTAAATAACATTTTATAAAAACGCAGATCGCGCGGATCAAGGTCAGCTGGGGTACCACTCTGCATCGATACTGACCGTTTAGCCCAATACGGTTCGCGGATCATCAAATTCAGCTATTCAATGAAAATTTCATACAATTGGCTAAAAGAATTTATCAATCTTGAGCTCTCGCCTGAAGAAACGGCAGAAAAACTGACGCTTATCGGGCTTGAAGTGGAAAACGTCATCCCCTACGGAAGCAACCTTGAAGGGGTGGTTGTAGGCGAAGTCCTGGACGTCAGGGACCACCCGAATGCCGATCGCCTTCGTATCTGCGATGTTCAGGTCGATGATGAAAAGCTTCAGATCATTTGCGGGGCAGACAATGTCGCAGCCGGGCAGAAAGTACCCGTCGCTACCGTAGGCACTACCCTGCCTGTTGAAACTGATGACGGCAAGCCTTTTACCATTAAGATAGCCAAACTTCGCGGGGTTGAGTCCAGAGGAATGATTTGTGCTGAGGATGAACTGGGACTGGGTGATGATCACAGTGGTATTATGGTTTTGGAAAAAGAGCTCAGGCCGGGACAGCCGCTGCACGAGGCCATGGAACTGTACCAGGATACGATTATCGATATTGAGCTGACCCCGAATCGGCCAGATGCAACCTGCCACCTGGGGGTGGCGCGCGACTTGTCAGCCGCACTGAACCTCAAGCTGTCCAAGCCTTTTGAAACGGAATTTGAGCAATCCCAGCAGCTTGATGAAATTTCCATTAGTATTGAATCTCCGGAAAAATGCCACCGATATGTCGGAAAACTGGTCAAAGGGGTCCAAATTGATGAATCGCCCAGCTGGCTAAAAAATCGCCTCAAAGCGATTGGGATACGTCCGGTGAATAATATTGTAGATATTACCAACTACGTGATGTTCGAGCTGGGCCAACCCCTCCATGCCTTTGATTCCGACAGAATTAACGGGAACGAGATTATAGTCAGAGATTTTGAAGAGCCAGTTGAATTTGAGACCCTGGATCATATTCAACGGAAATGTTCGCCCGGTACCCTTTTCATCTGTGATGGACGGGGGCCGGTCGCTATTGCGGGAGTCATGGGCGGGGTTGACTCTGAGGTCAGTGATGAAACACAAAATGTGCTGATCGAAAGTGCCTATTTTGATCCCGCCTCCATTCGGAAAACAGCTAAGGAGCAGGTCCTGCAGACCGATGCCTCCTACCGATTTGAACGCGGCATCGACCCGCAGCTGCAGCGCATTGCCGCAGAACGGACTGCAGAACTCATCGCTGATATTGCGGGAGGAACCGTTGCGAAAGGCTGCACGGATGTACATCCAGTAGAAACCAAAGCCTCTACGCTTACACTGCGAAAATCATATGTCAACCGTCTCCTGGGAACAGACTTCACTTTAGAAGATATTGATAACCTATTGGAGGGCCTAGAATTAGATATTTTAGAGAAAACAGAAAATGCTCTTAACTACCGTATCCCTACATTCAGGCCTGATCTTGAGCGGGAGGTCGATCTTATTGAGGAAGTGGGTCGTCTTTACGACTATAACAACATCCCGTCCCCCGAGCACGGGAAGTTCACTTCTCCCGAACCCATAACCGACTGGGAGCGGCTCCTTGCCAAAACCAAGGAATCGGCTAAGGGTCTGCAATACCGGGAGATCTATTCGAACTCGCTTATGCCGAAAGAAGAAGCCGAATGGCTGGGTGAACTTGATGAAATGATCCATACGCTGAATCCCATTTCAAAAGAGATGACAACACTCCGCCCTTCTCTCCTGTACGGCTTTCTTAAGGCGGCCGCCTATAATTTTAACCGCAAAGCGCAACAGATACGTTTTTTTGAAGTAGGGAATGTTTTTTCCAAAACGGAAGAGGGAACCTATCATCGGGGAATCAGTGAACAGACCAATATCCTGTTTGGGCTGGCGGGTTTCAAAACCATTGAGCACTGGAAAACTGAGTCGGAGCACTACGATGCTTTTGACCTCAAAGCTTCTATTAACGGCTTTTTCGAGCAACTTGGACTTGCTGATGATATTCATAGCTCGGTTGATGACGAGAACGTTCTTCATTACCGTTTGGCGGGCAAGACCATTGGCCGGCTTCACCAGGTTTCAGCGGATATGCTCGAACACTATGATATCAAGTTACCTGCGATCATTGCAGAATTCTCGCTGACGGAAATATTCAAGATTCGACAAGAAACAGGAAGTCGGTCCTATGAACCGGTCTCCAAGTTTCCCTCTTTTGAATTCGACTTTGCCGTTATCGTGGATCAGTCAATTCGGGCAGGCGATCTTTTAAATACAATCGAAGAGACCGCAGGTGCCGCTCTGGAAGAGCTGCAGGTTTTTGATGTTTTTGAAGGTGAATCACTGGGCGAGCGGAAAAAAAGCCTGGCTTTTCGACTTTCCTTCTTAGATAAAAACAAAACATTGACTATCAACGAAGTAGAACCTATTATTAATAAAGTTGTTAAGGTTCTTGAAAATCAATATTCAGCTAAACTTCGATCATAATATTTGATAGTGCTATCAGATAACAGTCCATATAAGAAGGAATTTTTTCGATTACTCAATAAAATTCGTTCAGAGGTTGAATCTCTGAACGGAAAGATTGAGGAGTTAGAGCAGGAAAACCGTCAGCTCAAATCAAAGCTTCGGGAAATTGAAGAAGGCCAAGCAGATATCTTTTCCGAAGTTTCAGAATCAGAACGGCTGGCCATACGCCACCAGGTGTTGGGATTGATTTCAAAAATTGACAATCATCTTGAAGACAACAAATGAAATCTGTAAAAGTCACCATCTTAGGAAAACAATACCCGCTGAAGGTTGAAGATTCTGAAGAAGAAACCATCCAGCGTATTGCCCATTATGTAGACGACAAATTTCGGCAATACAAGAAAGAGCTCAACAAGCAGCCCGATACCACCGTGATGTCACTGGCAGCTCTTGCCATCGCCGAAGAGCTGTTTGAGGAACGCAAACAAAACAGAGAGCTCAACCAGCAGGAGAAAAAAGTGATGGACAAGGTCAATGAATCGCTGGAAGAGTTTGTCGACGAAATAGTATCCTGACCAAAATCTCATTCTGAGAAAGGCGTTATTATCCTTACCTTTCGGCTTTTAATTCAGCAAGGTCCCCTTGTTCAAATGTACAGTCTATGTCAAAAGAATTGGTAAACATCCTTTTTGTAGGAGATATTGTCGGCGAACCCGGCCTCAGCCTGTTGGAGACCATCTTGCCCAGCCTGATTAAAAAGCATGATGCTGATTTTGTCATCGCCAACGGCGAGAATTCCCACAAGGGCAAAGGCATCAACCGCTCCATCATTCAACGGCTCTACAACCTTGGCGTCCACGTGATTACGGGCGGGAATCATTCTTTCGCAAAATGGAAAGTTTTTGACTATATGAAAGAAGATGGCAACATCCTCCGGCCCATGAATTACCCGACCGGCAACCCCGGGTATGGTTTTGGCATATATAACATAGACGGGATCGATCAGAAGATAGGCGTGCTAAATTTACAGGGGCGGACATTTATGAATCCCATTGACGACCCCTTCTCTACCGCCGACTGGGTTATCGACCGCATGAAGGAGGAAACCGACGTCATTTTTGTAGATTTCCATGCAGAAGCGACAGCAGAAAAATTAGCACTTGCATGGCACCTAGATGGAAAAATATCAGTATTTGTGGGTACCCACACCCACATACCCACCAATGATGCCCGACTATTCCCAAAGGGAACGGGCTACATCAGCGACGTGGGCATGACCGGCTCTTTCGATTCTGTGCTGGGGATGGATAAGAACACCTCCATGAAGCGCTTTAAGCTTGGCACCCCCCATCGGTATAAGCTTGCCAACGGCAATAATCATCTGTGTGCAATTACAGCTCGCGTTGATACCTCCACGGGACATTGCCACCAGATTGAGCCCATTATTTATCCCGCTTTCCAAACGACCAAGGCTGAATCCTGAGCAAGCCATGATTATTCTTGAGGCAAAAGATATTACCAAAACGTACGAGGAGGAGGGCCAGAAACCACTGACTGTCCTTAATGACGCCTCAATAGCGATTGAAAAGGGCTCCATTCTAACTGTTGTGGGAGCCAGCGGCTGCGGCAAAAGTACCCTCCTCCATATTTTGGGCGGACTTGATCAACCCAATGCGGGCACGGTTTCCTGGGACGGAACCTCCATTTATGCAATGAAACGCGAAGAGCTGGCTCGCTTCCGCAATAAAAACATGGGCTTTGTATTCCAGTTCCACCATCTGCTGCCTGAATTTACCGCCCTCGAAAATGTGATGATGCCCGCGCTGATCAAAGGCACCCCACCCGGGGCTACCAAGGAAAAAGCCCAGCTCCTTCTCTCTGATTTTGGCATCCTCGAGCGAGCTGAGCACCGGCCCTCGCAACTTTCTGGGGGTGAGCAGCAGCGGGTGGCCATGGCAAGAGCCCTGATCAATGACCCCGACCTGATTCTTGCCGACGAACCTACCGGGAATCTGGATGAGCGCAACACAGACATGCTGCTGGATTTTCTGTTCAACCTGCGGCAGGAACGCGAGCTCAGTATTCTGCTGATAACCCATGAAAAAAATATTGCCGAGCGTTCGGATGTCATCTATGAACTATCGCACGGTAAATTACACGCACTTTAGATTTTGCTATCATCCAAAACAATCATATTTTTATCGACCTGTAATTAAGATTAACAACGATTTATCATGTCCAAGAAACAGATACGAGAAGACTTAGAACGGGATCCGCTCCTGGAAACATTTTCCAAGGCCCAGAGCTTTTATGATAACAACAAAACAACCGTCATCGGCGGTGTGCTCGCCGTTGTGCTGGCCATTGGCGGGCTAGTCGGCTATTACTATTATTCCGAAAACCAGGAAGAAAAAGCACAGCAGCTCATGGCTGATGCTTCAACTTATTATATGAACGGCGACTACGAAAAAGCCTTGCGTGGCTCAGATACAGATTTTACGGTGGGCTTTGAACAGATCATTAATAATTATTCGGGTACTGAAGCCGGTAATCTGGCCCACTACTATGCTTCTGTCAGTGAATATAACCTCGGAAATGTCGAGCAGGCTATCTCCTATATCGAAGAATATGAGGTTCCAGAGGGTATCCTCGGCGTGGGCCCGATCTCGTTTCAGGCGGTACTGATGACGGATGCCGGCAATCATCAGAAAGCGGCTGAACTCTATGTTAAAGCTGCCGAATGGGATAAGAACGATTCCACCACCCCATACAATTACCTGGAGGCTGCCAATGCCTATTATGATGCAGGCAATAACGAAGAAGCCCGGAAATATGCACAGCTGGTAGTAGAACAGTACAGCAATAGTTCACAGGTTGCAGCGGCCCAGCGTCTGCTGGGGACACTTGCCGTAGCGGCTGAATAGTCAAACCAAGATAACCATATTCTTCTATTACAAAAAAAAAGGATCCATTCGCAAGAATGAATCCCTTTTTCTTTTCTTATTTGTCATCGAGGCAACAACATGCCCCGGGCCTCCGATGCTCAGTCACTGGCCGGCGGGTCATACTTCATATCCACCCATGTTTTCTTTTTACCACTCTCAACAGCCTTGTGAATAAAGTGAACACCCCGGGCGCCATCCTGAACAGTTGGAAAATCCAGTGATAATTCGTCCGGCTCCTCCCCCTTAAGGCGTGCTGCGAGCACATCCGCCACATTGGAATAGATATTCGCAAAGGCTTCAATGAATCCTTCGGGATGTCCCGGGGGGATGCGGTTCCCGGCTTCGGCTGCTTCCGACAGGTACGGGTTTCCACGCTTGTAGATTTCCTCGGGACCGTCTGAATATTTCACATGCAGGTAGTTTGGATTCTCCTGCGACCACTCGAGTGCGGCCTCATCGCCGTATAAACGGATATTCAAATCATTTTCATCGCCCACAGAGATTTGTGACACATAAAGGATACCACGCAGACCCTCTTCGTAGTGCACCAGCATATTGGCATCGTCTTCAAGCTCTCGTCCCTCTCCAAAACTGTGGATATCGGCATAAAGTTCTTTCATCTGCTGGCCGGTGATATATTCCACCAGGTTTTCCGCATGGGTTCCAATATCCCCAATCGCCGAGGAAATACCGGCTTTGTCAGGATCCAATCGCCAGATTTCATCATCATTGGTGTCTGAAAGCCAGCCCTGGGGATATTCCACAACCACCTTGCGCAGGTTTCCCAATTTGCCATCAGCTACCATCTTCCTGGCTTCCTTTACCATGGGATAGCCGGTATAATTATGCGTCAAGGCGAAAATGATGTCATGGTCGCTGACCAGGCGGCACAGCTCTTCAGCTTCCTCAATGGTATTCGTCATTGGCTTGTCGCAAACAATGTGAATGCCCGCTTCAATAAAGGCCTTGGCCACCGGAAAGTGCATGTGATTCGGGGTGGTAATGCTTACAAAATCGATACGCTCTGCAGCGGGGAGTTCGGATTCTTTTTCAGCCATTTCCTGGTAGGAATCATAAACCCGTTCCTCCGAGAGATGCAACTTCCTGCCCATTTTTCTAGATTTTTCAGGCTTGGATGAGAATGCCCCTGCAACCAGCTCGATCTTCCCGTCCAGAGCAGCTGCCATGCGGTGCACCTCACCAATAAATGCACCGGGACCGCCACCGACCATTCCGTAACGAATCTTTCGATCTAAATCCATAATTGAGTAAAATTTAGCTTCTTTAACATTATTTTATCTGTGTTTTAATAAGCACTTTTGGTCATTAAATTGCAAAAAAAATAGCAACCGCGAAAAATCCCATAAACTGATGCAAAATTCTTGCAAATATGCTTTCGCTCATCTATGTTAGCATAGCAAGATATTTAATTCAAAATAAGATCATGGAAAATAAGAACTATTACATTTCTAACCCCCCGGAGGAATACGATGCTATTGTTATAGGATCAGGTATTTCCGGCGGATGGGCCGCAAAAGAGCTGACAGAAAAGGGACTCAAAACCCTGGTCCTGGAACGGGGCCGCGATGTGAAGCATGGGGAGGATTATGACACAGAGCATATGCCGCCCTGGGAAGCTAAATTCCGGGGGCAGGGCGATCGTAAGCTTCTTGAAGAGGAATATCCCATGCAGCTTCGATCAAATGTAATAAATGAATATAATTATCACTTTTTCGTCAATGATAAAAAACATCCCTATCAGACGGATGATGAAAACCCGTTTTTATGGGTTCGCGGCTACCAGGTTGGAGGACGCTCTCTGACATGGGGCCGGCAGACCTACCGCTGGAGTGATCTCGATTTTGAAGCCAATCGCAGAGAAGGCATTGCGGTGGATTGGCCTATCCGCTATAAGGATATTGCTCCCTGGTATGATTATGTAGAAGAATTTATTGGTGTCAGTGGACAGGCCGAGGGCCTTGAGCATCTGCCCGACAGCAAATTTCTGCCCCCCATGGATCTCAATTGTGTTGAAAAGGATGTCAAGGAGAAAATTGAAAGCAATTTTGAGTATCGGCATATGACCATTGGCCGATGTGCGGTATTGACAGAACCTCACAAAGGCCGTGGCGCCTGTCACTACTGCGGACCCTGTTCAAGGGGTTGCAGCGTGGGCGCCTACTTTTCGAGCCAAAGCAGCACTCTCCCTGCCGCCCGTAAAACCGGTAACCTTACCCTGCGGCCGAACAGTATTGTACACAGCATCATTTATGATAAAGAAACAAACCGTGCCACCGGCGTGCGTGTCATCGATCGGCTGACCAAGGAATCCAGGGAATTTCATGCCAAGGTTGTCTTTTTGAATGCGTCTGCCCTGGGCAGCACCCAGATTATGCTCAATTCAACCTCGGATGCTTTTCCCAATGGCATCGCTAACTCCAGCGGGGTTCTGGGACATTACCTCATGGATCATCACTTTCGCGTAGGAGCTTCAGGTCTCTTTGAAGGCTATGAAGATAGCTACTACCATGGAAACCGCCCCAACGGTATCTACATCCCGCGGTTCCGTAACATCAACGAGCAGACCAAGCAGGATAACTTTGTACGGGGGTACGGCTTCCAGGGTGGTGCATCACGACCAAGCTGGGGACGGGGTACTTCCATGCAGGGCTTCGGAAAAGATTTTAAGAAAAAACTCAGGGATCCCGGACCCTGGCATTTCGGGATGACCGCCTTCGGTGAAATTCTTCCGTATGAAGACAACCACGTAAGGCTGAGCCCCGACAAGACCGATGACTGGGATATTCCCCAGCTTGAAATTCATGCCTCTATCAAGGAGAATGAAGAAAATATGCGCGAGGACATGGCGCAAACCGCCGTGGAAATGCTGGAGGCTGCAGGTGGTAAAGATGTCAGTCCCTACTTCGGCGAGTACCTGGTGGGCGAGGGAATCCATGAGATGGGAACCGCACGCATGGGACGGGATCCCGAAACATCCGTTCTCAATGCTCATAACCAGACGCATGACGTGCCAAACCTTTTTGTCACCGATGGGGCCTGCATGACGTCAGCAGCCTGCCAGAACCCATCACTGACGTATATGGCCTTGACCGCCCGGGCCGTTGATTTTGCCGTGAATGAAATGAATAAAGGAAATCTCTAACATAGTACATTTGAGTTTCTGGGGCCTGAATCTCCCGATGACTGCCTCAGTTGCCCGTTTACTATTTAAACCCAAGAACCAACTATGGACAGACGTGAAGCCATAAAACGACTTGCCTTTTTGAGCGGGGGAGCCCTCTCTCTTTCCACCGTCGCCGGTATCATGGGCGGTTGTACAAGTAAGAGCAACAGTAGCGGAAGTTTCTCCCCTCAAACATTGACCGATGCGCAAAATGATCTGGTTATCCAGTTGTCCGAGCGCATTATTCCTGCTACTGATACACCCGGTGCCCAGGCAGCCAGGGTCAATGAATACATCGACTTGATGCTTACAGAGTGGAATACCAAGGAAGAACGGGAACATTTTCTCGACGGACTTGATCGCGTCAATGAACTCAGCAACCAGCAGTACGACCATGATTTCATCGACCTTGAAGAAGCGGATCAGATTGCCCTGCTGGAAGAACTGGAACAACAGGCCCTTGATGAGCCGAATCCTGTGCCCGACTCCGATCTCAAGCCCTTCTTTGACATGATGAAGGAGTTCACCGTCGTCGGATATTATACTTCTGAGATCGGTGCTTCAGAAGAATTGAATTTAAACCTTATCCCGGGCTATTACGATGCCTGTCTCCCCTACTCCGAAGTGGGACGTGCATGGTCGTAACCCATAGGCCCCTCACCTTTTGAAGCCATCCTGCTGGTCATTGCTCACAAGTGGGGTGGCTTTACTGCATCCATGATGTGATAGTATCACCAGGATATGGAGGGGACAATGCTTATTTCCCTAATCAAATAGGGCTCACTCTCATTACCGAGTTCATCGACCAGCGAAACAGCTGCCCCGGTAAATGTCCCATGGCCATTGGTTTCCGGCAATCTGATATTTTGCTGTGATCCCGGGTAGATCGCTATTTCCCAGTGCGATCCGTATCGCTTCTTGACAACCCACAGCCAGGGCTCTTTCTCCCCGCGATCGTCCGGGTACGCACGTAGCAGAAATTGATCATCCATCTTCAGGGCCTGCACATTCGGACGTTTTGGCAGTGAGTCTGTCAGCCAGTGCGTAGCCGGTACCAGGGCTTCACCAGGATAAAGCCCGGCAAGCGGAGGATTGCTGTTTCCATCGGGCATCAGGGCCTTCATGCTAAAGTGAATACTTCCGCTTGCTCCGGGGTGACTGCGGGCAATCTGCACCTGTTGTTCAATTTCCCGCTCGGGCCATGCATTGGATTTGGATTGAAGGCGGCTCGTATAGATACCCGGCCACAAGTGCCGTTCTTTGTTATTTTGCTGATGCCACCATTCCAGCAGAACGGGAAAACTCTGGGCTTCCTGGGCTACAGGCCAATATAACTGGGGGGCCAGGTAATCGACCCATCCCTCCTGCAGCCATTTCCGGGCATCGGCGTAAATTCTGTTGAAGGCATCCAGCCCCTTGATTTGTTTGGGATGACCCGGCCGCCAGATGCCGAACGGCGATATTCCAAAGCGGATGTGGGGATCAATAAGCTTAATCTCACTGTTCAAACGTTTAATAAAATCATTGACATTCTCTCTCCGCCAGTCATCCCGCTGCCGGCCTCTGTTTCTTTTCCTGTGCCGACCAAAAGAATGTCCGTCGGGGAAAGGAAGAAATTTTCCATTTTCCATGCGCTTTGGATAGGGATAGAAATAATCGTCCAGGTGAACCCCGTCAATGTCATAGCGCCGGACAACATCAGTGATAATATTGATGGAATACTGTTGAACCTTTTCTTGTCCCGGATCCAGCCACAAATAATCACCATACTGTACCACCATCTCTGGATGGAGATTTTTGATATGATCAGGAGCCAGTCCGCTATCCGCAGACGGATGGTAGGCACGGAAAGGATTAAACCAGGCATGCAGTTCCAAGCCCCGCTGGTGAGCTTCCTTTACTGCAAACTTCAGCGGGTCATAGAAAGGTTCCGGAGCCTTGCCCTGGCGACCGGTCAGGTATTCAGACCAGGGCTCAAAAGGCGAATGATAAAAGGCGTCTGCAGCAGGTCGTACCTGCAGGATTATGGCGTTCATATTCATTCCCACAGCGCGATCCATCATCGTTTTGAGCTCCTCTTTCTGATGGTCCACGGAGAGTCCCGGCTCTGAGGGCCAGTCAATATTATCCACCGTAGCGATCCAGACCCCTCGGAATTCACGAGGGGTTTCAGGAAGGTTGTTATAAGGAGCCCGAAGTGTGTAAGTGGCATAAGGAGCCGCAGGCTCCTCCGGCAACTGCTCCCCCGGGGGTTCCTCATCAGCTGAATCATCCTCCGACGGTGTCTCAGGCTCAACCTGTTCAGGCTCTTTTTGAGAACCTTCTGTTATAACAGCTCTGGGAGACGAACACCCCAGGAAAAGAACCATAAGCATGGCTAACAGGATCCATCCCGATACCTGCGCCTTTCTATTGGATATATTCTGGCCAGAACCCTGATTACTCATGAATAATTATAATACTAATGATTTTTAGCCATCTTTCCTGGTCTGTCTTCATCTTGGGTATCCGTACCACCCAAGTGCCCCAGCTCGCCAAAGTGATCCAGAATGCTTTAACAAGCAGAAAATGTCTCGGTATACCCTCAAGGCCGTTCAAAATATCATAAATTTCTCCCTATTTTAATAGCGAAATGTGTAAGCCCTCCCCTCTTCAGACAGTTCTCTGATTTCTGTGGTACCGTCAAACCAGCGTATTTCCAATGAAGACGCCTTTTCCTCTGTTCCCAAAACCTGAGCAGCACTGTGCTGCGAGCGATATCCTGAGCCCGCCTGTATTTCCCTGGCGGGTCCTTTGCTCCCATCTTCGTAAACCAGGCGCATGGAAGAGCCTATGGCATTCCTGTTTCCTGCAGGACCTATCAGCCGAACATACAATCCCTGTCTTTGGGCCTGGTTGATATAGAGGACAGCAGGTCCCCCGTTTTGGGATACCGCTAAGTCAGCTCGTCCGTCTTTGTTGAAATCACTTACGGCAGCACCCCGCTGTTCCCCGTAAATCTCTATACCGCTCTGGTGGCCCGGAACCGCTCGGAAATGCCCATGGCCATCCCCCAGCAACAAAAGTCCCCGTCCGGCATCCAGCCGAAAAATACCAGATGGAAACGAAAAGTCGTTCTGACTCAAAAAAAGATCCTCTTTTCCATCATTATTAAAATCGGCAGTGCCTGCATGAAACGCAGCTGAAAACTGAGCCTTCCGGGGCAAAGGATAAGCAGAAAACCCACTTTCCGAACTCAAAAATATCATGTGCTGTACCGTATTGATTTCCCTTGAGGGAATAGTGCCCGGATCCTGCCCGACGATATCCCCCACCGATGACCGGGCATACTGTTTATGCGAGGTAATACGTCCCAGTAACGAGGGCATGGAATCCATTTCATATAATTTGCGGCGGGGTACATAGGCCTGCAGATCAGACTCGTAATAGCTGTCAATAATATCCAGTGTCCCATTTACGTCAAAATCACCGTAGAATAATTTGAGCGGATGTCCCCCGGTCGGCTTATAAATGCTGTTACTCCCGATGTTTGTAGCAACAATATCAGGGCATCCATCCCCATTAAAATCACCGGTAGCAACGCCGTGCCACCATCCCTTGTAGTTATTAAACCCGTAATCAGTACTTACGTCAATAAAATTGCCGTCCCGATTTTCCAACAGTGCAATGGAATCCCACGAACGGCTCAGCACAAGATCCGGATCACCATCCCGGTCATAATCGGTAAACACGGCTCCCGACACCAGGCCAATTTCGTTAAACCTTCTCGAATTCACTGGATCCCTCACAAAATGCCCATTCTCATTCCTGAAAAGCCGTGAAGAGGCATTGCGTGGGTATTCGCCCGGCATAAATGCTCCCCCGATGAAAAGGTCAAGATCACCATCGCCGTCATAATCCGAGGCGGCTACTGGTCCCGTCGTAGAAAGAACCCCCGGCAGTTCCTGTACATCTGCGGATGTGTTATCAATATTATACATAAAGCCGGAAGGCACCTGCGGACTGCCCTGTTCAAAATTTGCACTACCCAGTACCAGCTTCAGTCTTTTTTCCGTCTGCCACCCGGCCAGCCCCGTTTGATCTCCCCCTGCTGAACGGCTGAGTTCTTCTATTTCAGTTCTTTCCAGCTCACTGTTTCCATTATTTCTAAATATACCAATCTGACCTCCTTTCCCGGACGTAATAAACAGATCATCATATCCATCCCGATCATAATCCATCCATCCCACCCCGGGACCCTGCCGACTCAGCAGCGCAGGCAGCAAAGGTTGCACATTAAAATCCGTATATCTGTCTTCATGATGGACATATGCAATCTGATCGGAGGCGTCCCTGAATAAAGGCGGCTCGCCTTCCGATGATGAATCCCTCCTACTTTTCATCACAGCTGATGATTGATCTACAACATACACCCGATTGGATTGCA
The DNA here is from genome assembly GCF_900182555.1 of Fodinibius sediminis. Lineage (GTDB taxonomy): Bacteria > Bacteroidota > Rhodothermia > Balneolales > Balneolaceae > Fodinibius > Fodinibius sediminis. Next base: position 65,646 of record NZ_FXTH01000007.1, read on the forward strand.
CGCCATCGATCGTGCTTACCGATTCATCCGGCCAGGTGACGGTTAACTGGTGATTAATATTTTCAGGATCGGCCGCAAAAAAGGCCATGGGTTGAGATCCTGATACATAGGAGCCGCCGGCACTAATCTGCTTCTGCTGAACCACTTTTGCCCCCTCCAACCGTATTTTTGCTCCAATTCCTGCAGTATTGGGAGGTTTGCCCTTCAACGTAACCGCAATACGTGGGGCACTGGTCTGGTTCTGATAAACCACGGCTTCTGTATTAAACCTGTTGATGACAAAGTCTGCATCCCCGTCGTTGTCCAGATCAGCAATAGCCATTCCCAGAGAGATATCATCCTCGGTGAAACCCCATGACTCACTCTTATCGGTGAAGGTTAAATCCTGATTATTACGGAGCATTCTATTGGGCAGGTCCAGCCGTGGATAGCGTAAGATATCGCCCGTGCTTTGCATAGTCCGGGATGTCTGTCGATTCAGTTCAATTTGGGTATCCAGGTCCTGGTAATCAAAGGCGTATCCGGTCGTCAGAATCAAATCTTCATAACCGTCCAGATCAATATCAAGAAAATTCGTTGCCCATGACCATTCGGTGGCCGTTACATTGGCATAGCTGGAAATTTCCGCAAAGGTGTGATCTCCACGATTTAGGTAAAGAGAATTACGATTATACTGGGGACGTCCATCAATGGGATCTAGATGCTCGGAAAGCTGGCGCAGCCTGCGCTGATGCCTGCTGCTCAGCATCTCAGAAACAAAAAAATCGGTAAATCCATCCCGGTTGATATCTGAAAAGTCCACTCCCATGGAAGAAAAACTCATACTTCGAATCGCATGCTTGTCAGCACTTCTGAATGTTCCATCCCCCTGGTTCATCCACAGCCGATCCGGCGTCCAAAAATCGTTGGCGACAAAAAGGTCGGGATGGCCATCGCTGTTGATATCCTGAAACTTTGCGGTCAGTCCCCAGTCCCGGAAGAGGCCGACCGGTCTCCCTTCGGCATTTAAAAAGTGTTTTTTTTCATCCGTCACTTTCTCGAAGGTGCCGTCACCCCGGTTAATATACAGATGGTCTTTGGCCCCGTATTCATTACGATAAGAACGGCCGTCCGTTTTGATAATGCCGTAATATTGATCAAAGGGAGGAACCACCACCAGCGAGTCTCCCTGTTTGCGAACCGTATTTTCGGTAGATAATTCATCTGCTGAATAAAGGTCCCGCACGGTCTTCAACTTATAGTTTGATATGTACAGGTCCAGATCACCATCCGCATCAATATCGGCGAGTGCCATCGTATTGCTGCCCCGGGAGTCCTGAAGCCCGCTGTTTTCTTTCAGGGTAAACCGTCCCTTCCCATCATTGATGTAAAGCACATTTTCTTTCGTCAGGGAGGTGATTAGAAGATCGGGATGGGAGTCACCATTCACATCCGCAAAGATTACCCCCGTGGAGTTGTAGCCCTTATGTGCCAAATTGGCTTCTTCAGTAATATCAACAAATTGAAGCCCGCCTATATTTCTATAGAGTTTGTTGGGACCTTCAAGGCTGGCCAGATAGATGTCAACCCATCCATCTCCATCCACATCCGCTGTTGTCACGCCCGAACCGTTTAGAAAATTACGATTTTCTTCAATACTCGCCCGACTGACGGAATTGATAAAATCGATATTACTGTCAGAAGCATCTACTTTTTTGAAACCGGTGCTCCCAAAAAAACCCGGAGAAAGCTCGGCCCACTGGTAGCCCTCCTCCTGGTGCCACTGCAAGTCATCCGAGGAACTGCAGCTTCCCATTAGAACCATCAACAGAAAAAATCCAGTAATTTTTTTAAAGTGCCCGAATAAGCTCATTCATTTAAAACTAAGAAAATACGATTATCAGCGGTTTGTCATCCAGCAGCAGGCAGAAGTCAACAAACTGCTTATCTTGATAAACTGACCCTTGTTGATATAAAAAAAGGCAACATCCCCGGGAGAGGATATTGCCTTTTGAGATTGATCTGCGATTTACAGCACCTCTGTTTGTCCCGGTACCGGTACAGGATATTTCCCGTCTTCGTTGGGTACCACTGGAGGCGTTGCTTCCCATCCATACTCTTCTGGCATGACACTTTTCTGGGAGTTTAGCGCCTCTTCCCAGTTGATCACTTTGCCGGAATAGGTGGCCATTCGCCCCATGAGAGCCGTCATGGTACTTTTAGCTCCATATTCGGTGTTGTTAATATGATCACCATTGCGGATGGCCGCAAAAAGTTCATCATGTTCCTGCTGATAGGGGTTGGGATCTCCCTCCCCGTCATGATCGTAAAGGGTTTCGCCGTCCCAGCTCTTCAGCACAGCTGTATCTCCGCTTGTATGAATCGAACCCCGGGTTGTCTGGAATGACTCCGCCACGCGGTTCATCGTATCGGGCTGGTGTCGGCACTGGCTGGCAATGACCGCCCCGCTGGGATAGGTGAATTCCACAAAGTGATGATCAAAGATCTGGCCGTGATCACGGCCGGTCCGGACTTCTCGTCCACCCATGCCCTGAGCAGATATGGGGTATTCACCGATAAGCCAGTTCGCCACATCAATATTATGAATATGCTGTTCCATAATATGATCTCCGCAAAGCCATACAAAGTAGTACCAGTTGCGCATCTGGTATTCCATTTCATTTTGATGAGGCTTGCGTGGACGCACCCATACGCCGGCACTGTTCCAGTATACCTGTCCGGATACGATATTCCCCACGGCGCCGTCATCTATGCGCTTTACGGCTTCACGGTAGCTGTTCTGATAATGGCGTTGCAGCCCAACTACCACGTTGAGGCCTTTCTCATCAGCTTTTTTCCCGACTTCAAGCACCTTGCGTACGCCCGGTGCATCGGTGGCCAGCGGCTTTTCCATAAATACGTGCTTGCCGGCATCAATAGCCTCTTCGAAATGATAGGGCCGGAAGCCGGGAGGCGTTGCCAGGATGACCACATCCGCCAGTGAAATGGCGTCCTTGTAGCCTTCGAAACCGGTAAACTTATGCTCTTCCGGTACATTGAGCTTCTCTTTTTCGTCGGCAAAGACCTTGGTCAGTGTTTCATAGCTGTCATCCAGCCGGTCGCGGAAAGCATCAGCCATAGCCACCAGCTGTACCCCATCGCCCGTGCTAAGGGCCTGTCGTGCGGCTCCCGTTCCACGGCCGCCACACCCTACCAGTGCAATTTTGAGGGTTGCCGCTCCAGCGGATTTTGCACGTGCACTGAATGGAAGGGAACCAAGCATAAGTCCCCCTGCCGCCAGCGATGACGCCTTGACAAAATCCTTGCGCGAAATATTCTTGTTATCTACATGATTGTCATTGTTTGAACTCATAATTCTTACTCTGTTGTTAAGGTTAATTTCTGTGTTTCATCCGTTATGAAGATCTTCATCAAAGAAAATTGTCGGCTTCCTTGTACGCATCAATGACAGCCTGCTCTCCTTCCCTGCCGTCCATTGAATTTCCGTGCTCCATACCGGCAATGCCATCAAACCCTTTCTCATAAATATATTTGAAGACATTTTTAAAGTTAATTTCCCCGGTCCCCGGCTCGTTGCGGCCCGGAACATCGCCCTGTTGGAAATAGGCAATTTCATCCCAGCACAGATCAATGTTTCTAATCAGGTTACCCTCATTTTTCTGCATATGATAAATATCATACAGAATTTTGCATGAGGGACTGTTAACAGCCTTGCAGATCATATGCGTTTGGGTAGAAGTACGCAGAAAAAGGTCCGGCGTGTCACTCAGCGGCTCCAGTACCATTACCAGGTCGTGCGGTTCCAGCACTTCAGCTCCTCGCCGCAGGGTTTCAATGACATTGCTTGTCTGGATCCCGATCGGCAGGTCGCGCGTAAAATTACCCGGGACCACCGTCATCCATTTGGCGTTAACCCGTTTCGCTACTTCTACGGCTTCCTTACAGGCTTTCACAAAAATATCGGTGTATTCCTGTTTGCCGGCCGTAAATGAGTTGGCCGAGTTACCACCCTTGTCTATTACAAAGACCCCCATCTGCATATCCTGGCGGTCCAGTTCTTTCCCGATTTGCTCCTGCATGGCCGGCGAGCGGCCCATGAGTCCATTATCCTCGAGGGCGGTAAAACCTGCATCCGCCATAAATTTTATCTGGTCGATGAGGTCATCACCGGCATGGTGACGGAACATCCCGAAATGGGGTGCATAATTTAAATTAAAAGTATCCTTTTGTTTTGTTTTCTCCCGGTGACGGGTGTTGCCAAGCGCAGCCGGGCTTGCCGCCATAACCGAAGCCCCTGCCAGCATACCGCTACGTAAAAAATTCTTCCTGTCCATGTTGATTATTTTATTACTAATCTTGCAAATTATTTATCAGTACCAGCCTATTAAAATACCAAATGCTTGTGGTCCCGGTAATGAATAAAGTCATTTATTGTCTCTTTATCCACTACCGGACGTCACAAGCAGGAGGCATAATTGTTATTATGTAATTAAACTACCTTCAGAGGAATATTAATAGTTTGGATTTTGAATCAGGTTATCGTTCCTGTTCATCTCCTCGAACGGTATGGGCTGGAAGTACATCTTGTCATCCCAGGTTCGGTTGCCCGGTACCTGAGAGCGGACCTGGTAGTTGTAGTTTGAATAGGTACTGCGGTCAGCCTGGTTCTCCCCATCAACCGTAATATGAATGTTTTGCGCCTGTTCATTCATCACTTCAGGGGCTATCATCCAGCGCCGGACGTCAAAATAGCGCTGCTCTTCAAACGCCATCTCAATACGGCGCTCGTTGCGATAGGCTTCCATCAGCTCTTCACCGCTTACCGTGGCATCATAGGTTGGCATGCCGGCACGTGTCCGTATCTTGTTCAGCTCACGGCGGGCATCGGCATATTCACCCAGCTCAATGGATGCTTCCACATAGTTCAGCAGAATTTCCGTATAGCGGAAGAAGATCCAGGATCCCTCCTGCTTATTGCTGGAGCCGTGCTGTATGTCATTGCGAATAAACTTTTTCAAGTAATAGCCGGTATAGCTCCCGTTCCAGTCTTCAATAGGACCGTCGCGCGTATCCACTCCCGGTACCACGGACCCGTCGGGAAGCGTAAGCTCGGCAAAGGTCTGTATAACGTTGTCACCGTCATACTGTACGGCATCAGACGGCCGCTCTACCCAGTCGGAGCCGTCGTGCAGGATTGAAGCTTCCAGCCGGGGATCCCGATCTTCGTAGGGATTGGCCGCGTGCTCGGGGTTATTCCAGTCAAACTCCGAACCATCTTCCATTTCGTAGTCGTCTACCAGGTTCTGAAGCGGGGTGTTCCCGGCCCAGTTGTGATAACCGTTCGGACCATTATCCAAACCGGGATTGTGGCCGTCATCACGGGTCTCCAGGAAATAGCGCTCCATAATGGTTTCGGGATTTGCGGGTTTTTCAGTAAGAAAGAGCTCATAGTAATTCTGGCTCGCCTCTTCATCGCTTGATGGATTGGGACGAAATAGTTCATAAGCCCCAAGGTCCATAACATCCTGGGCGGCCTGTTTAGCAGCTCGCCACATTTCCTCCTGGCTTTTGCCTCCGGTATAACCGGTAACATCCATTCCGCTGGGATTCTGATGGTACAGATCACTGGCCGCAAAAAGCAGTATGCGGGATTTGAGGGCCATCGCCGCACCGGCACTTGCACGTCCCAGGTCATCGCCACTCTGTTCCACAGGAAGCAGGGCGGCAGCCGAATCCGCTTCTGCCACGATGAAGTCCACCGTCTCCGCAAACGTATTTCGTGCAGGGGTCAGGTCTTCATCGTTCAATGAAGCAGGAGACGTCAGGATGGGAACCCCGCCATAGATACGCAGCAGATTATGGTAAAAGTACGCACGCAGGAAGTGAGCCTGCCCTACATAAGAATCGATCACGGTCTGGTCTTCAATGGCTGAATCCCTGATCTCGGACAGCAGGGTGTTTACCTGCTGTATCCGGAAATAAAGGTCCGCCCAGTCCCAATGGTTAAAATCACCGCGACTTTCAAAACTTCCCCGGTTACTGGGAGAAACGGTGGATTCCACGATATCAGGAATACCGTAGCCGTGGGTAAAATGGGTTTCGTCAGCTGCCGATGACAGCATGACTTCATACAGTCCATGCCCCATACCCAGATATATGTCGTTGAGATAAGCCTCGATAAGGGCCGGATCATCCCAGACCGCCTCCTCAGAGATCTGGTCCAGCGGCTCCTGTTCTATCGCTTCCTGAATGTCGCAGGACGCCATAGCCAGCAGCATCACGCAAAATAAGGTTAATTTATAAGTTATGTTCTTCATAGTGATCTAATATTTAGTACTTAAAATGTTAAGGAAATGCCAGCATTAAATACTCTTTTCTGCGGATAATAGGAACCTGCGCCATTTTGGGTCTCCGGGTCCATGAGACCAAAAGAGTCCCAGGTAAGCAGGTTAAATCCGTTGAGATATACGCGCATGTTTTTCATACCTATTTTGCTGGTCAGGTCTGACGGCATGTTATAGCCAATTTCCAACGTTTTAAGCCGTACATAATCAGTGTTTCTAAAGAAGTAGGTATTTTGATTTGCTATCCAGTACTCCTCTGTACGCTGGAACGCCCGCGGTCCTTCTGCATGAGACTGGTCAGGGTGCTGGAGCATCGGGTTATCCGGATCGGGTCTCCATCGCTTCTCGGCAAATTGGGCAAAGTAGTTTCCGAAATCGCCAGACTCGGTCTGAATATACTGCGAAGCGCCTGCAGCCCCCTGGAAGAAGGCCGTAAAGTCAAACTGCTTGTAACTGGCCGAGAAGGTGATCCCTCCTGTCCACTCAGGAATGTTGTTTCGGTCGGAGCGAACGCGGTCATCAGCAGTGATTTCGCCGTCTCCATCGATATCTTTAAACTTGATATCTCCTGGTCGGACAGCATCTTTATTACCGCCCCAGTATGCCCCATATTGGTCAATATCTTCCTGATTCTGGAAGACGCCGTCTGCCACATAATACAGTTCAGTCTCCATCTTTGAACCGGTCGACTGCTGCCACTCAGGAGCGCCGGGAGCTTCATCCCAGTACTTGATCTCGTTGGTAGCCCAGCCGGCATTCAGCGAGATGTCATAAATGAAGTCTTCATTTACCTGGTCGCTCCAGTTAATGGAACCGTCAACCCCGTAGCTCGAAACTTCCCCGATATTTTCTTCCGGGAGCGTAAGTCCGGATGTTTGCGGTATCGAAGCGTTACGCTGGGTAAGAATATCCGTTCTCAGGTAATCGAAGTAGTCGACTTCAACCGAAAGGCGGTTGTCAAGCATAGAGGCCTCGATACCCACGTCAAACTGGTTGGCAACTTCCCAGGTAATATTGGGATTCGGTGTGCGTGTCTGATACAAGCTGGGAACTTCTACGCCACCACCAAAAATGTATCCGCCGCCAAAGCCATAGCTGGCCAGGTACTGGTACGGATCCACACGGTCGTTACCGGTTTGACCCCAGGAGGCACGCAGTTTAAAGTTGTCAAAGAATTCCACGTTGTTGGTAAAGAACTCTTCTTCCGTAAGTCTCCACCCAACAGATACCGCCGGGAAGAATCCATAACGGTCATTTTGGGGGAACTTGTACGAACCGTCATAGCGTGCCACCAGTTCAATCAGGTATTTGCTTTGGTAATCATAATTGATGCGGCTGAAGAAGCTCTGCCATTTTTCCTTATATCCGCTTCCGTCGTTGGAACGCTGAGCTTCACCGCCAGCAAAAAGCTGGTCAATAGCGGGGGATATATAGTTACGTCTGAAGGCCGTAAACCATGCATTCTTGCTTTCACGGCGCTCAATACCACCCAGCAGGCTGAGGTAGTGATCGTCAAAATCCCGCTGATACTGAACCACGGCGTTATACAGCAGGTCATAGTTATCATCACTCCACTGTGTCAGCTGGGGTTCCTGGCCGGACGGTCTTGAGGCCCCGGTTAAATACTGCTCGGGATCACCGCCATTGGCTCTGTAGCCGTCGGCGTCAAAGCCGTAGAGGGTCCATGGCGTCAGCCATTGCTTGCGTTCTCGCAGCTCTTTGTTATAGGAGAAGGTCCCGCGAACATTCAAGCCTTCAACTCCCGGAATTTCGATATCGGTCACCAGGTTGGTGGTTAAGTAATAGCGATCATCCTGGTCATAGCCGGTTGCATCCGTTCCGGTAACCACAGGATTTTGCCCGTTTTCAATATCAGGACCCGGCAGTCCGTTGGGCCAGTATGCAGGGAGCTGCGGCTTTCCGCGCATCAGCATGCGGAAGGTAGCGCCTGCAGGTTGAGTAGGGAAATTGCGATCTTCATATCGTCCGCTAACATCAAACTGGATGTTAATGTTTTCATTCACCTGTCCGTCAATATTACTCCTGAAATTATATTGATTAAAACCGGTCGCACTGTTTTCATAGTATCCATCTTCGGTCAGCGCACCCAGTGAAATACGATATTGCATGTTCTCACTTCCACCGGACATGGCAAGATCGGCCTGTGTCTGGAGAGAGATGGGCTTAAGCGCTTCAGCGAACCAATCCGTATCATGGTACAACCAGGGATCCTGCTGGTCGATATTCTCATGTTTCTGAATCTCCTCCTGAGAATACCGGGGGTCGTTGCCTCGATACATATCCACTTCGTTCAGCATCCGCAGATAGGTGGGGGCATCCGCCATATCCGGAATGCGCGTCGGCTGGTTAAAGCCCTGGTTGAAGTCGATCGTCAGCTCGGGTTCACCTGAAGCGCCCCGTTTGGTCGTTACCAGGATGACCCCGTTGGCAGCCTGTGAACCATAGATGGCAGCAGAAGCGTCCTTGAGCACCGTCATATCTTCAATATCCTGTGGATTCAGGCGATCAAGGGCATTGGCATCCGACGGAATCCCGTCAATTACAACGAGCGGGCTGTTATCCCCCAGCGTATGCTGACCACGAATACGAATGGTAGATCCATCATAGCCTGGCTCACCGCTGCTGGTCACAGAAACAACACCGGGCAATTTACCTCCAATGGAGTTTGACGTATTGGCCACCGGACTTTTTTGCAGTTCTTCTCCACCGACAGCGCTTACCGATCCTGTCAGCGTTTCCCTCTTCTGGGTTCCATAGCCAACTACCACGAGCTCTTCGCCTGCATAGGTCTGAGAAACCATTTGAATATTGATGGTCTCCCGTCCATCTATGGGGACTTCCTGTCGCTGAAAGCCAATAAACGAAAATACCAGTGTATCTTGAAGAGAAGGAACATTCAGCTGGAAGGCTCCATCACTTCCTGTGGTTGTCCCTGTTGTGGTTCCCTTTACAAGGATGTTGACCCCGGGTAACGATTCACCGGATCCGTCCACAACGGTTCCCGATACTTGCTGAGCCTGAGCCGAAGCCCCCAGCCCCAGCAGTAAAAATGCTATTACCAGCATACTGTTAAAAAACAGAAACCTGGACGTGGAATCCGGTCCTTTTCCAACAGTAGTGATATCCAGCAACGTGCCTAATTTTTGTATCACCTTAGTAGTCATATGAATTATTAATTGAAGTTAACGTTAACATAGCATTAGTTGGTTGTGCCATTTTCAGGTCAATGTGTGTCCATATTTCATAGTGCAACAGAAGGGATACCGTTTTGAGAAGAGAAAACCTCACCACCTATTTTATTCCCTGCTGCTATTATGCAACTATTTCCTATGTCCTTTGAACTTTTATATTCTTATTATCTGGTATTTGCTACACTTATTCAATTTAATTTTCTCACAATAAAAAACTTTCTCTTTCCTTCGCTGGCTTGACCTTCGGGTTTTTGTTTGCATACATCCTGAAATGAGCAATGTTTCTTTTATACCACCGCCCATTTAGAATATTTCCCGCTTACCGTTTCTTAATCACGCATTTTTTCTTGAAGAAAAGCAGCCATTATGAAAATTTTTTTCACATAAATGCAATAAAAAGAGCTACATAACACTACATCTTGCAATGAAACTTTATGCTTTTTTAATCGCACGTTGTGCGAGACCAAGAGGCAAAAATGGCCATTTTTTTGTGAAGGGAACAGCTGAAATAAATAAAAAAGGGGTTCACCAGAGGAGAGCAATAATATTAATGAAAATATGGTCAGTCTGAACAAAGATGATGAGAACAACGATTTATGGATCTAAATCTTAGCTGTGAGATGCAAAATAATCCCCTCTTGCAAAGGGATGGAATGCTGCCGAAGATCCTGTTGATCCAAAAATACGAAGGCCAGTATACAAAGAAGCTGAGTTCACCGTCTTTCGGCAACGGAACCCAGCTATCGGAATTATGAAATGCGTCAGTCGTTCAGGGCGTTAATCCAGTCCGCTATTCTAAGAGCCTCCTCCTCGGGTACAATGGTCATGGGAGGCATGGCTGTAGCATAGTCGGGCCAGTTAGAAAGGTCGGGATTATATATCAATTCAACCATTTCTTCATTGCTGTATCCCCGTTTGGCTATCTCGGCAAAAGGAGGTCCTACCATGCGTTTATTTTGCTGGTGGCAGGAGGTACAGGTATACTGTGAAAGCAGGGGCTTGATCTCCTCGTAGCTCGGGCTCTCCCCGCTCTGAAGCTGTTCATCTCCGCCCGCTTTCCCGGCTTCCACATCTTCCTTCTGAATGGAGTTCATAGTGCTTACCTCCTCCATGGAGAGCCGTTCGCCCTGGGGTATTTCCTTAAGTGTATAATAGGCGGAACTATGCAAAAGCGGATTTCCGTCTTTTTTGGATCGAATGCCATCCAATTCAATATGGTGTATATAATTTTTTCGCAGATTGTCCACGATAATACGAACACCCATACCGTCTTCAGTTACCTTTACCCCTCTGACTTCCCCCTGTCCGGGATCAATCATCGGACTTCCATATACAGGGTGATATTTGTATATAAAACTGGATACAGCATAGGAAGCCAGATCCTCAGCCGACGCCCGGTCAACCGGTTTTGTAAAACGGATCTCGAAGCCATCCGGTCTTACTCTGATTGTTTTCATCTCAAACGGCAGCTGTCGATTCCATACCAGTCGCTGAAGTCCTTCATCAGCAGTCCCGGCTGATCCCCAGCCCCGGTTTGTCTCGCCAATGAACAGCGAACCATCATCAGCCCAATCCATGCGAAGGACGCCCGACTGAAACCCACTGCGGAAGTCCAGAGCAGCCCCCTGGTAGGTTCCATTCACTTTTTCCAGGATAACCCGCATAATCTTGCTTTGTCCCTGGTCACCCACGAGGATCTGGCCTTCAAAAGGCCCAAAATGTCCTTCAGGAATCTGCTGAATATCAGAGTTGGAAATACCGAGTATTCCATGCGGCAACCACACAGCCGGCGTCTTCAAGGCAGGAAGTTCATCCTGCAGTTCAAACAATGTCCGGTATTCTTCTTCGTCCGGCTCGTTCTCGGGTTTGATATAGTTGCCGTCTTCATCTTTGTTAAATTCCGGGTCTACAAGCTCGTACAGTTCCTCCGCTGTCAAAGAGAGGGGAGCATTCTTTTTATCTGTCCACCGGAGTCCGGCCGGGTGGCCCATAAAATCTCCTTTCTCAACATGCCATATTCCGCCGGACCCTATCCAGTCTCCCTGATTTTCAGCATAAAACAGCTCGCCGTCCACCAGGCCAAGGCCGGCCGGCGATCGCATTCCGGTTGCCCAGGGCTGCATCTTTCCATCCGTAGTAATATTCATCATCCACCCTCTCCAAGGCACTCTGCTCTCGCCCCTCCACCACTGTTGGTCGCCAAATGCCACATTTCCCGAAACAAAAAACGATCCGTCGGGCGCAATAAGCGGTCCATAGCTGTATTCATGATAGTGTCCGGAGAGCGGCCAGGCATAAACCGTTTCAATGACATCCGCACGGCCATCCATATCGGAATCCTCCAGCCGTGTAAGTTCTCCACGCTGCACGCAGTAAAGCGCCCCATCCTTATAGGCCAGTCCCAGTACTTCATGGAGACCTGTGGCAAATTTTTTGAAATGAGGATCCCCGCTGGCTGGGTTTTCAACTATGATAATATCGCCTCTTCGGGTGGCAATACCCAGATCCCCGTCCGGCAAAACAGTAAGTCCACCCACTTCCAATAAATAACCTTCGGGGCTTGGAATATCCACAATCGGAAAATAGTCTGCTTCAGCAGGTGCATCCTGTCCAAAAGAAGGGCTGTTTACAGCCAGCAACATGATCAACACAACATAACAACGACGCAGGTAATACATATACATTTTCATCTGTTCAGGAAAGTTAAAAAAGAATGGTATAAGTTAGCTTAGGCCGAACCGGTACGAGAAGCTCTTCTTGCTCACCAACCGATCGTATAAAAGGCTGGGGGGATTCCTCACCTTCAATATCCAGGTAGTACGATTGATCATCTACCAGGTAGCGGTTCTCATTATCCTCCGCAATTGAACGACCGATAGCAAGACGGACATACAGATTGTCAGGACTATTTGAAAAAGTCAGGGTTCTTTGTATCCCCCGGCCTTCAGAAACCACGCGTATTTTATCTTGCACAGACGTACCATAAATTTCGTATCTGAAGGTTGGATTATCCTTGTCATCAAGCAGGTACCCCCGGGACTTAAAATCAACTCCTGACGTATCATTCTGCCATTTTGCCTGCCTGTCTTTTAGTTCATTGACCAGGAGTGCAGGATGCTCAACCAGATATTCCACCGAGCCATTGGGCCGTGACGTGCCGTTACCCCTGCTGTGCCACATCGGGGTGGCATCCAGAAATTCGCCCCGCCAGATCTGGACCATATTCCCGCGGTTCAGGTCGTAGGTATAATGTACGTTGTCCAGGCTGCTGACAGAGGCCGCATGTGTGATGCGATCACCTTTGGGCAAATCCATGAAGCTCCGCAATATCGGCTTCTCCCCCGCCTTCACATAAATGGGGTTTGGGCCGTTGGTTTCGCCCAGCAGGTCTTCACTCAGCACATGACGACGGAGGCCTTCACCAGAAACGGAAAGTACGAATCCCGGGCTGCCCCAGCTGGCTTGCCGGGCATACATCAGCTCAACTGCAGCGGCTCCTTTTGGAAGGGAGATGGTACCCTGATTGTTTTCAATGGATACGGTCGGCTGCCCGTTGATGCGCAGTACCCCTGCACCTCCAGAGGCATTAAGGGTAAAACGGTAGTCGCCCGCTTCTTTTATATCAAGCGTGCCGGCATAGTGAATCAAAAATTGATTCGGAAGTGTTCCTACATCGGTCGTCAACGACTCCGACGCCCCTGATTTTACTACTTTCAGCGTATCAAAATCGGGTACTTCGGTAAATAATCCTTCGAATACCTTATAGGACAAACCGTTGACAGACGGGGCCGGGCGATCGTATTGCCTGATGGAAATATTGCGAAAAGCTACTGCTCCATGGTCGCCCTGTAGCCGCAACGGCCCCCTGGAAACCTCGCCATCTCCCAACGCCCCGCGGGTAGGTCCCGATAGCTCAACATCCTCATGGATGGTTACCCCATTCAGGGTGGCCCGGATAATTTTTGCATTCGCTATTTTCCGACCCTGCGAATCAAACCGCGGAGCCCGAAATGAAATCTCTAGATGCTGCCACAACCCCGGGGCCCGGCTAGCATTCTGTCGGGGTGGATGCCCCTGGTATCCCCTCTCGCCTTCCGGTCTGTTCTCGTCCCATCGCTCGTAGATTCCTCCGTTGTCTCCGGCAGTGGGCTGCTTTACATTCCAGCTATCCAGCAGCTGCACCTCATACCGCCCCTGCAGATAGATACCAGAGTTGGACCCCCTGGCCATCATATAGTCAAGCTCAAGATCAATATCCCCGTGTTCGAAATTGGTTAGCAAATCCCTGCCCTGGTGACCTTGGGGAATATTGACCAGCACACCGGTACCCGGTGAAATATCAAGCTGGTTATCCGTTTCCAGGGATGCCGTTACGCCGCCTGAAATAGCCCAGCTTTCGCCCGGATTTTCAAATGCAGCTAAACCCTCCAGGGCCACCGGATGGGTATCCTGTGCCTGCAGCGGCAAAGCAAGAAACAGTGCCACAACTAAAAAATGGATTGGAATTCTTTCCATAACAGCATTGCTGAACCGGGATAGAATAGTTTCCTTTTGCCTGATAATCCTCTCATCGGCAGCTGACCTTGGGACCACTTGTATAGCCATTTAAATAAGGTGATAAATTTAGTATTAATTTGAATGATTCGTATCAGCGCATACCCTCCACAGCAACCCGCATTGCTCTTCATGATGCCAAGGTATAAAGAGCATCTATTGGAGAATTCATTGTCAGAAAGGGTACCAAAAAATCAACTCAATAAAAGAATGATTTTTATTGGAGGCAAATGATATTGGTCCCACAGATATCGCCTTCCAGGTATCCAAACGGGCCAAAGTCACCCCCTTAGCTGCTGAGCTATTGGGTCGGAATTCAAAAAGTTTTTAACAAAATCATCATCATTCAAATGAGGATAACTCTCATAAATCCGGTCTATTTCCTCTTCCTGGCCGGGAGAAAGCATTTCTTCCGGATTCAGGCACCAGCGTCCCTCCAAAAGCCCCTGCCTGCGAAGAATTTCGTGGATGCCTGGAATACAACCATGAAAATTGTTGGCGGCATCGAAAATGACGGAGTTGGTATCGGTAATCTCTATGCCCCTTGTCAACAGCTCTTCTATCCGGGCTGAATCACGCTCTTTGAGCTCTTTTATTTCTTTCAGTAAATCCACGGCCTTTCGGGTCCATACCGCCCAGTGTCCCAACAAACCACCAACAATGGATTTGCTGCGTTCTTCCCCATTGATGTTGAACCGATAAGTCGTTAATAAATCAGGAATAATGTTATCGTCATTGCCCGTATATAAAGCAATATCATCATGCCTTGAGGAATGACAGACAGCCCGTACAACATCCAGCGTCTGGTAGCGGTTAAAGGGAGCCATTTTAATGGCATGGACAGCGGGAATATCGGCGAAGTCGCGCCAGAAATCAAAGCTGAGCAGCTGGCCACCGACGGCGGGCTGAAGGTAAAAGCCGAACAGGGGTATTTTCTGCCCCACTTTCTCGGCCCGTTTGATCAGTTCCATTTCAGAATAGTCAGAAAGCCCGCCCATGCTCAGCAGTCCCAGGTCATAACCGAGTGATGCAGCCAGTTCCGCTTCTTCAATAGCCTGTTCTGTAGGGCCGACCAGCCCGGCAACCTTAATGAACGGTCGTTCCAAATCTGCCTGTTCCACTTCCTCGGCTGCTATCCTGAGCACGGGTTCCAACAGGTCAATGCCCTCGTCCCTGATTTCAAACTGTGTTGAATGGACTCCTACAGCTATTCCTCCGGCTCCACTGGCCATATAGTAACGACTGAGCAATCGCTGTCGTTGCTCATCCAAGTTTCGTTCGGCATCCAAAGCCAATGGGTGAGCGGGTATAACCGTTCCATTCTGCAATTGTTCTTTTACTTCTTTCTCGATCATCTGCCTGTTGTTGATTTAAAATTTACCTGAGCGCACCTGAAAATGAGTCGGTTTGTTGATCGTTTTCTTATCCCCCTCCACCCACTCGGCTGTCCATTCGATGAGCTGAAGCAGCGAAACGGATGGATACCCAAAAAGCTTATGAGACAGCGAAGCGTTGTTGAGCAGGGAGGTCGGTTGTTCTTCATTTTTGAATTTGGGCTTCTTATCGAATATTGTCCCGAATTTATGGGCAACCTCGCGGATGGAGATCGTCTCTGGCCCTGTAACGTTCAGGAGCTTCGGCGGACTTGTACAGTGCAGCAGGGATCGCAAGGCGATTTCATTGGCATCTCCCTGCCATATCACATTCATATGACCGTTTCTCAGGTCAATGGGATGCTCGTTGTAAACCAACTGGGCAATTTCCAGCAGATTCCCATAACGCATCTCAACGGCATAGTTCAGCCGGAAAAGAAGCATTGGTATATTGTACCAGTGAGAAAAATGTTCAAACACACGTTCCCTGCCGAGACAAGACTGGGCGTATTCCCCCACCGGTCCCGGTGCGGTCTCCTCTGTTGCACCCCCTGAACCAAAAGGCACAAATGGATAGATATTCCCGGAAGAAAAAGCCACGATCCGGCCATTCTTAAATTTTTCAGAAACCCGGCCGGGAAGATAGGAATTCATGGCCCAGGTAAGATGTTCATTGCCAGAAGTTCCAAACTTTTTTCCTACCAGATAAATGACATTCCGTGTTTCAGGAAGGGACTGAAGCTCTTTCTCCTTGAGTAAGTCTGCAGCAATTGTCTTGACTCCCGAGGCCTCCAGCTCCTCCCTCAGGCCCTCATCAGAAAACCGGGAAACCCCGATTACTTTTTGACTGCTTCCGCTTTTTTTGAAGGCTCGCACGGCCAGACGGGCCATGCTGGGTCCCATTTTCCCTCCCACTCCCAGTATCAAAATGTCTCCATCAATCTTTGGTATATCTTTAAGCAAGCGTTCTGAGGGCGACGAAAGTTGATCTTTTAATTCTTCAACAGATTTCATAAGAAGATATTTTTAAAGTTTCCTATTGCCAGTCCGAATAATACGATTAATCCAATGATACCCATAACGTTATCAATTTTTTTATTAACCAGTGTTCCCATTAGCGATTCATCATTAGCTAATACAAAAATACCCACGCCGATAAATGGAACAACAAAAATAGTAACCCCCTGGGCAAAAACAATGAGTTCGAGGGGTAGCTCTCCAAATATAATTGCTATTGTTGCTCCCGCTACCATAATTAATGAAATACAGATCCTCACCGGTTTGCTGCTCAAATCCCGTCCCATTGATAAAGCGTCTGCCAGTAACGTACCTCCGATGGTTGCATTACCGATAAGCGACGAAAAGGATGCCCCGAACAACCCTGCCATGAACAGAGCCGTCGCCCACTCTCCATACAGCGGGGTCAGGGCCAGGCCCATATCCGAGGCGGAAGCAACTTCGATACCCTGTGGAAACAAGATTGCCCCGCTGCTAACCAGAATCATGGCAGAAATACATCCCAGGATGAAAATACCTGAAAAACTCTCCTTGACCACCTTTTTTACCTCTCCTTTGCGCCATCCTTTTTCCTGAACCAGATATGACTGATAGAAAGCCCCAACAATGGAAAAACTAGACGCCACCAGTGCCACAACCAACAACAACGAACCAGCGGGGATAGAAGGTATGATTCCTGCCCCGACCTTCCCCAGGTCGGGCTGCGTTATAACCAGGGTCAGCAGGAACGAAATCAGCATAACCCCTACCATGGCAATCATCACTTTTTCCAGGATCTTATAAAAGGATTTAAAGAACAGCAGTATAATTCCGCATACCACCACAAATATAATCCAGGGAGAGGTGCTCGTATTCAGCATCTCCGCAAAAGCGACTCCTGCCGCAACAGAGTTCCCCGCCTGGAATGACACAGTCACCAAAAAAATACCAATCCCGGTGAACAGGGAGGCCCATTTCCCCCACCTGTTCTTAAACCCCTGCAGCATTGAACGGTCTGTAGCAATTCCAATCCGGGCTCCCATACTGGTAAAGGCCATCATCAAAATAGTAGAAATAACGATCACCCATAAAAGTTCAAACTCATAGATCGCCCCCAGTTTAGAGGTAATGGTTAAGCTGCCGGGTCCAAAAACCAAGGCGGCTGTAATAATGCCGGGCCCCAGGTAGGTCAACCACTTTTGAGTTACCGAATCCACCGTTTTGTCGTTGTCATTCATAATACCAGACTAACCTAAATGCTGCATTTCAGAGTCCCCGCCCCAACCGTTCCGGATCTTTTGCCATACAAACGGAGAAATTTAAATATAATGCCATCCCATCAAAATACCTGTTATGCATACAGAACAAGCGTTGCCCAATGCCTGCAGCTCTCCTGTTACTTAATACACATGAACCGTTCAAGAGTATTAGAAAAAAATTGTTCAATTGACAGTCTATTTCCGGGATTTCAATTTATTTACCGTATAACAAATCAGGCTGTTATCCAGCGTATCTCCTGTAACTGATATGAGATTTTCCAACCGTATCTGGTAGACACGCCCTTCCTGCATAGGCTGTATATCCAGGGATATCCTTTTGCTGTCTTCAGAACTTCTGACCTCGTTTATTTTTATGGGTTTGATATCCGTGCGATCTGAGCCATATTCCCGGTGGTACTTGTAAAAATAGCTTACCACTTCATAATTACTCTTTCTGAGTGCTGTACTATCCCTCACGGCCTTGGTAAAGGTTAAATCAAACCCCTTCGCTGTGAGATTGATGTCGTGCACATCCATGGGCTGTTTCCCGGTATAGACAATGCGCTGGATGCCCTGATCGCCGGCCCATCCGCTGGCATTTTGCCCTACCCAGAGGCTTCCGTCGGGGGCAAAAGCCATCCGGTTATTTCCCTTCCTTAACCCCTGCCCGTCCATGAAGGGAATGGCAGCGCCCTGAAGTACACCGCCAACTTCTTCCAGCATCACGCGAACAATGCGCTCCCGGTTCATTTCTCCCACAAGTACCTGCCCTGAAAACGGACCAAAAGTGCCATTTGTATCATCTACCAGGGGCTGCGTCGGTGAATTGGCCATAATATCATGGGGAAATAAAACGGCCGCCTCGGTCCGCATGGCGTCCAGCTCCTCAACCGGCAGCTCTGCGGGCTTTCCGCGGGCCCAGCCTTCACGCCAAACGAGACTTGCCGGGTGCCCGTAAAAATGATTCTTCCTGACGTTATACAAGGTGCTTGTGCCCACCCAGTCGCCCTGGTTGTCGGTAACGAGCAGTCGGTCTTGCTGATCAAATCCCAGTCCATTGGGCGAGCGGAACCCAGAGGCATAGGGACGGAGTTCCCCGCCCGGTCCCAGCTGCATAACCCAGCCCCGGTATGGAACGGCTGAGTACATCCCCTCGCTGCGGAACCCCAGCCCGTTAATTTCACCGCGAGCGACCTCTCTTCTCATACGCCCCCCGCTCGATGTCGCATTCAACGCTATGTAGAGGTTTCCCTCCTCGTCACGAACCGGTCCGTAGCTGAATTCGTGGTAATTGCCTGAAATTCCAAAATCATCCGCTACCTTCTTGTACTGTTCAGCGCGACCATCCCCGTCGGTATCGATAAGCCGTGTCAGCTCGGCATACTGCATTACCAACACTTCGGACTTGTTGACAGCCAGTATCCCCAGCGGTAGCTGGAGTCCGCTGGCAAAGAAAGTCCATTTTTTTGATTCGGGATGATACGTCATTACTTCCCCCCTTCGGAAGGCTGCAATGAGGCGGCCGTCGGGCATAAAATCAAGCGCCCCCACTTCACCGCTGAGTCCTTCCGGCAACGGGATATTCTCCACCCGGTATGAGACCTCCGGCTCTTGCGGCCATCCGGCTTTTGAGCAGCCGGTAAGGCCTGCAGAGATGAGGAAAAAGAAATAGAAAACCGCTCTTATTTTTGGGTTTTGCATCGTTATTCTTTTTCCTTCTTCATTATTATAGTGAAGGCGCCTGCCTCCTGCGGGTTCAATTCAAGCAGCGAACCATTCCAGGTCCCCTTGCTGGATTTGACAATGACATCCTCTTGCGGGGAATAGCTAAAATACACCTTCTGCCCGACCTCCGGGATCCTGAAGCTGCGTTGTATGCTTCTCCCGTTGCCTGCCGGTTCTATCCGTTCATACACAGCTTCTCCCTGCACCCTATAATGAAACTCCGGGTATCCTTTTTCAGTCACCTTAAACCCCAGGTATTCAACGTTTGGCTCTTGCTGAGGCGCTCCAACCCGCAACGGAAATTTTTTCTGCTCGCGATAGAATACCGTACCCATAAGCTGAGCAACAGCATCTCCCTTCGTTGACCATCGCACGGAATTGTCTACAAAACCGCCCGTCCACACATACTGAAGGCGGCAAACATCCGGATCCCAGCAATAGGACAGGTTCTCAGAAAGTCTGACGGCAATGGAAGCCGGTCCTGCACCGGGCATGGAGGTGCGATACCAAAAGGGCGGATTTTCTGTTTTGTAAGGTCGCAGTATGCTGTTTGAATCATCCTTGATCATTCTGCGTTCAGCTGGTATATGCAAATCTTCCGTCAATGGTGGCAGCTTGTTTTCTGATACATACATAGCGCCGTACATGATAATTCCGTGGCCCGGGAATGTACATACGTATGGATAAACACCCTGCTGCACCGGAGCTTTAAATGAAATCGTATACGAATCGCCAGGTGACAACATCGGAGTAGCCCAAAGTACTTTTTCTGTTTCCGGGATAAAATCCATTTCTTCTCCTTCCGTCCCAAGCTTCAGTGCTGCTTCAACAACGCTTTTCCGGGCGCCGGGTTCAGTAATCAAGAGGTTATGATCCAGGTCATCCGCATTTTCAAAAACAAGCTGTATCTCCTCTCCCGGATTCACCCGGAACCGGACCTTGTCATACTGCATTCCGGGGATGGCGCGAATGGTGACGACCTGCTCTTTATCCTGGGCCCTACTCTCCGGTATCCATATCAGCAAAAAGCATGCAAGGAAAATATTACGGAGAATAGTCATCAAAAAATCTATTACCAGTTTAAAATAACGCTTTATTTCCCTGTCGATCTGTTGTCCCTCAGGTTTTCCACTTCTTCCGGCCGGATCCCAGTGGCATTGTTCCCAAAATGGGAACGGATATAGGTTAGCAGTTCAGCGATCTCTTTGTTACTTAAAAAGCTAAAAGCCGGCATTGCTTCCCTATAGTCTCCTCCTTCACCACTGACTCCCTCCAGTACCATGCTGATCAGTGCTTTCTTATCGCCGGAGATGACGGGTGTTTCCTCAAGGGAAGGGAAAGTGCCCGAAAGCCCGCCTCCTCCCGGCATATGACAGGAAGCACAATACTTCTGATAGGCCAGGGCACCTTTCGACAGAGTTGCAGAGAAACTCTTCAGAGAATCTGATACCATCTCCCGGACTGAGACTACTCCGCTGAGTTCCTCCTCATTGGTTATTTTCGAAAGCCTCAGTATACGATCATCTTCAGGGACGGGGAAATTTTCCTGTGGTTTCCAGTCGTGATTACTCGTGGATACGTAGACATCGCCTGCGGGCGAAATGCATACATCCCGAAGACGGCCGAATATTTTCTCCATTAAGGTCCGCTCTCCGCGAATGGCCGTGCCTTTGTCGTTCAGCGAGAGCACATGCAGGGTGGCATTCTTCAAGGTGGCAAGAATCAGGGAATTCTCCCACTCGGGGATATGATCGGAACCATAATACGCCAACCCGGCCGGGGCAATGGTAGGCGTCCATGTTTTCAACGGCTCTGCAACTGAAGAATCAGCGCAGACTTCCCTTTCTTCCGGGCCATCACACTTTCCTTCCACATGCGGCCATCCATAATTTCTCCCCTTCTCAATCAAATTGATTTCATCATCCGTGGCTTGGCCATGCTCAGAGGTATAAAGACGGCTGTTATTACCAAAGGTCAGCCCCTGCTGGTTCCGATATCCCCACGACCATACCGGACTGCCGGGGAAAGGGTTATCTTCGGGAATACTCCCGTCAATGTTCAACCGCAGGATTTTTCCACCGAGTGAATGGATATCCTGGGCATTGGCTGCGTGGCCCGCTTCTCCGGTTGCAACGATTACTTTATCCTCCGGCGAAATGGCAAGCCGCGATCCGTTATGCCCCTTGCCCCCGGGAATCTCCAGCAACAAAGTTGGTTTTACCAGGCTGTCGCCGTCAACCGTGTAACGCACCAGATTCAATACTATCGCTTCATCCTCATCCATTGAGTTATACAAGAGAAAGACATACGGTGACGCCCCCTGGTTGGGATGGATATCCATGCCCAGCAAGCCGGGGGTCGTTCTCAAATAAACATCGTCCAGCTCAAGCATGGTAACCTTTTCACCCGTACGGGGATTCAGTCTTTTGACCACCCCCTTCTGTTCCGTTATCCATATCCAATCATCGGGTCCCCAGGTAATTTCCCAGGGTACATCAAGGCCGGCTGCAACGGTACTGATGCCCACCATGGTAGAATCCAGGGTGACATAGGTGTCAATAGAAGGATTTTGAGACGGGGCGTCCTGTTTGTTTTGACAACTATATAAACAGAGCATACCCAGTATGACAGTAAAATAATTTCTCATCAACAGCCGGTAGTATTAAGAACGGTTAGTTTCATCTGTATCCCTTCATTTTGTCAAATAATCATGCCATACAACTTTTGAATCTCCCTGTTTGCTCATTGCGCTGCAACCAGCATCCGTGCCTCTTTGCCCATTACAGCTCGCGAATGGTACCCAGTACCTCCAGATCGTAGTCCTCATAACTGGTATATCGCCCGTTGAGCCAAAGAACAGCTTCATAATTCGTATTGCTTACCACAATCGGACGAATATTATCCTGTTCCGAATCTTCCGTCAGAGCTTCCCAGTTCCAGGTCACTCCCTGATCGGCAGTGTGTCCCCTGAAAATTTCGTAATGTCCCGATGCCAGAGGCTCACCGGTACGGGGATGAACATCTGTTGAAATATATACCTCATTTGGATTGCGGGGATGCAGGGAAATGAGACCGGTATATTCGTTCTCTCCCGGGTAAAGGCGAGTGCCGGCATAAGCAATTTCATATTCCTGCCACTGCTCACCGTCCCACCGGGCATAGTGGTAACGATGATCAAAGCCCCCCTTCTCGGTATGATCAGTTTCTCCACGCCGAATCGGATCTTTGGTAACGGAAAATGCAACGTAGGGATAGCCATTGTCATCCAATTCAATATCACTGGTCCAGGCTACATCAGCCCGTGTCGTTGAGTCACCGTCAAAAACGGTGGTAAACTGCCGGGGTCCCAAAGAGGTGCTTTCATCCCTGCTCAGAGGACCTGCTTTGCTGCCATCAGAAAGGTAAACCGACTTCCCATCGGTATAGCCGTGATAAATGCTGTTATTTTTATGCCTCGGGTGTCCTTCGGTGGTAATAAAATGAATGCGATCTGTGTTGTTGCTGGCATACCGCAGGTAAGGGCGACCGTCAAAAGCCAGTAACTGCCCCCCATATTGCCATGATTCCCCATGGTCATCCGATACCATATAGTTTGGATTCCACCCCACCCCCCGATGGAAGTTATACACCTTTCCGCGCTCCGAGAGACGATATACATTGGAATAGGTTGTACTTCCCCGGGTATCAGCAGACTTTTCTGGCAGCCACCTGCTGATATCGCCCGGATTCTCGGTTATGCGATATCGCATCTTGCTCTCATCCCCATGTCCGGCATACACCGTCAGGTACCGGCCATCAGGTCTCTTTAAAAGCACACCTACATTATGATCGTCGGGACCAAAAGCCTGATCGTTCATTACAGCTGTTTCTTTTTCGCCGGTTTCCATGTCATAACGCGAAACTTTGATAGCACCTTCCGAAGTTACGCCTGTAAACAGCAGCTGATGACCGTCAATGACTGCTCTTTCATCCTGAAACCAGCACCAGCTGGAATCGTTATCAAGGTGCACAATGTGATCATTGGTGTTCGAAGGTTGCAGGTACTTGTATCCCATCATGCTAAGCGCTCCCGCTGCCAACAGCACTGCAATAAAGACACGTTCTTTAGTAAATGGAATCATCACCGTTACGATTTTTATGTTAAAGCGTTTTATAATGTCTAAATAAGAATTAATGCTGGAAATCCTTAAACCTCACTTCAGCGGATCTGGTATCCTCACAAGATCCTGGATGGTTTTTCCCTGATGAGTCATGCGAGCCAGGGTATAGATATAGCCCTCCTGCCCAACAGCAATGGAATTGACATAGGTCGGGCGCGATCCATCTTCATAAAACACCGGTCCGTGATCCTGATATTGGTCTGTTGGAAGATGATAGGTAACCAGGTGCAGATTTTCCAGTCCCCGGGCGGCCCCCTTGGCAATCTGATCTTTTCCCTTGACCCTGCGATTATTTTTGTAGATCGGTCCGCCGGTTAAATAATAGATGGTCTCCTGATCAGGCCCCAGTGTAAAGCCCAGGTAGCCATAGCTAAACTGATCAAAAAATCCGCTTTTCCTGGAGGGCTCGGAAGTTAACCGTTCGACCAGTGTTATTTTTTGTTTGTGGGGATCGAAGCGGAACAGGTAGCCGGAGTTCCCGTGCACCCCGTAAACCACTTCTTCTGTGGGATGCCAGAATACCTTGCGCCAGTTGTAGGCCATATCTCCGGGCTGCGTGGGATCATAGGTCCCGAAATAATCCAGTCGCAGATGAACGTTCTCCAACTTGCCAACCTCTTCGTCCCCGGCCCTGTAATAAAGGATATCCCCTTCTGCATTGGAAAAATATACGATACCGGTCCGGGGATCTGTCACCAGGGATCGGCATAACACCCGGAAATCGCCCCCGGGGGTGCCGGCTTCTCCCCGATGAGAGATTGGACCATGATCCTTAAGGATATCCTTTTCAAGGTCATAGTGTATGAAATGGCCGGTGGGCCAGCTAATTCCATAAATATGACCCCTCACGGCATCCATGGTCATTGACACCATGCCCTCGCCGTTGGGCAGTTTAGCCAGATCGATGCAATCACCTGTTTCGAGGTCATAGGCTAATATATGTCCCCCCGGATACAGGCCGTAGCCGTCCGGAGGATCAACGGGCAGGCGGTCCATACCGTCAATCTGCTCATAAAAACCCACGTGTGTAGCAAAATACAAGCGGTGGCCCCGTTCGTAAAACTGAACATGGCTTTTCCCCTGACCTATAACCTTATCCCCGCCTTCACCACACAATTCTGTCAGATCTCCTATCAGCCGGATGTCATCCTTCCGGGGGTTATACCGATAGAAATGCCCACCAATAGTGATGTCCTCCGACGATAACACGTAATAGACGTTGCCATCACTTGCAATCGACAACGCATTATACACATCGTGAGCCAGTTCAAATCCGGAATAGTAGCGGTGAGCCGTCAATGCCATTTAGTGCAGTCTTGTTTTGTGTTTAAGCGGTAGGATATGCCACATTTATCCTACTCCAGCAAATCATTGTCTACAGGAGCCACCCCCGTCTCTTTGGCAAGCTTAACCATTCCGTCCATAATTGTTGTCTCGATGTCGTAACTCCAGGTTGACGGGAGGCCATATACCACCTGAGAAGACGCCCCCTCGTACCCTCCTTCATGCAACACTTCAGCAGTGGGAATGTAGGCCATCACGTCGTTGGAATATCCCATAACAATACTATCATGGCCAAAAATCTCTTTCAGCTGTATAGCGTACTCAATCAACAACTCCCCGCCGAGGGCAAAAACAGGCTGATTTCCGATCTTCCAGACCTGCAAGGGAAAGGGATACGTTTGTCGGAATGATTCTCCGTTGTCAATTTTCTTCAGCATCCGGTCGGCCCATCTTTTATAATACCCCGACGCCGTTTCGGACTGCTGGGCCAGTTCCTCCCGGGAGGGCGGTTCGTTGAGATTCAGGTCAACCTCCGTATAGCCCGTTGCCAGCGTGGGTGTTAGCTGCTGCATTTCTTCTTCCAGTACGCGATCAACGGCTGCTGCCAACGTGCGCCCATACTGTTTTGCCAGGGCGACAGTACGACGCGGCAGGGGATTCTGATCCGCCCCCGCTCCCTGGAAAAACATTGCGGTGGCTCCCGGATGGTCCTTTTCCAGTTCAAGTTGCGCAAAACCGGGATAGTCACCCGACCACTGATTACTGCTCAGAACCGTTGGATGGCAGGCATAGCCAAAGGTAAGGGCCTTAAGTTCACCCTCCGAGTTCAACACCTTCAGCACAGGCACGGCATAGTCATTGGGGCCTTCCAGATCACTTTTCCTGAAGAGTGTAGCCGCCTCATTATTACGGCGATTCACCTGGAATCTTGCAACCCCGCTGCCCTTGTATATTTCCGAGGGTTCCAAATCATTAAACGCCTGCTGCACCAGTTGTACAATACGATCGACCAGGGCATCGGTGTAGCGGTTTATCTTGCCGGTTTCCTCCTGGTTCAGCGGGTAGATATCCTGCAGAGAATGCCCCAGTACAGGACCGGTGTGGGTATGCGAGCTGTTCAGCAGCACTTGTGCCTTTGTGAGATTCAGCTCCTCCTGCAAACGCTCCCTTATTTCATCCGACATGCCCTTGGGCCATCCCAGTATGTCAGCAGTGACCAGTACCGCCCGGTGTCCGGATGCATCTTCCAGGGCCAGCGCTTTTGCCCAGATCTGGTGCAGAGTACCGCTGGAAGGTTCTGTCCTGTTCCCATAGCCGGCCATCCACATTGAGAATTCGGGCGTTATATCAATTTTGGCTACGCCAGTCTTCCATTGTTCCTTTTCAGTATCCTGAGCAAATCCATCCATAAACACCAGTGCAAGTGTGAATAGGAGAAGTATTTTTTTCATCACCGATCAATTAAGTTAATATTACGTTTCCTGCGGGGCCCAGTAGGTACAGTACCCCTCCTCAAAAACAGGGCCTTCAAAAAGAATACAGCCCCCGCAGGCCTGTCCTTCTTTGGGAGGAATATACAAATTACAATTCTCGCATTTTTTATCCGGGATCGGCGTTTCCTCCACATAACCAAATCCTTTTCGTTTCTTCAGTTCGGCCTCGCTTACCTTGGACAAATCATCACACGAATCGACATCCAGGGGATCTGCCTGGTCTGGCGAGGAATCCTCACCAGACTGGCATCCTCCCAGGAACATACTGCCCGCGAGTAAAGCTGAACCTCCCACTACCTGCTGAAAACAACGTTTAAAAAAAACACGGCGACTGTATTCCTTGTCCATAGCTGTTATGATTCTATAATATTGGAAATTATGTTTTTCAGCTCCTCATCCCCGTCCCCGGCCAGTGCCTGAAGCTGCTCTTCAACATCGGATGGAAGATCGGCCTCGGACTTGGCAAGCCCCCCGGAGAACCCTTCAGCGACCATTTTTCGAGAATCAACGGGTAAACCGCTCACCGCTTCCAAAAGCTGTGCCATATCTTCCCCGTTATTTCGTGCGGCCGTTACATAAGAAAAGTCGTGCAAAAACTGTTCTTTTTCCTCGTCCCAGGATCCAAAGAAGCCGGTTTCATCCTGCAGGGTTTCAAACAACGCCATCGAAGAACCCGCATCGGAGCTAAGCACTCCCAGTCGGATCCAGTGATCTCTATAATGTTCCTGCAGAATATCAGCCAGCGGTTCCGTCACTGCCTCAGACTCAAATTCACCCAGGCTCAGAGCTGCCTGTAATACCACCTTGTGGGAAGGGTCGCTGGACAATGTTATAGCCTCCGGCAGTACTTCCGGGAACCGTTCCGATAGTATTAAAGCATGCTCCCGTACTCCCGGAGACGCATCATTCAATGCCTCCCGGATGATATTTAGTGTCAGTGCATCCATTCCCTCCATCACATACAAGGCATGCAAGCGGGTCACCGCATTTTCGTTCTCCATAAACAGCTCTTCAACAGCAGGTAATACCGATTTATCCTGCTTCTGCAGCAGCATGCGCTGGGCATTCAGGCGGAACCACCGGTTCGGATGACTGAGCCATTCAACATACTGGTTGGAGGCCGTTGTGTTGTTAAGCTCCCCGAGAGGCAAAGTTGGCGCCTGGTCCTTGGGCACTATTCTATAGATTCGCCCCATATCATCGCCCCGCAGAAAATCCATATCCTCTTTCAGATCTTCCGGTATGGAAAGAGGCGTTTCGATATGCTGCCGGTAATAATCGAGCAGGTACAACGCCCCGTCCGGTCCGACTGTGAAGTTTGTCGGCCGGAACCAGGGATCCACTGAAGCCAGGAATTCCCTGTCCTGTTCATTCTCCGGCCGCTGAGCCGTATACTCGACCTGGTCCGGAGAGCTTACCAGCTGGTCTCGATGCACCAAATTACCAGCCACCTCACCCGTGAAAATATTGTCCCGGTATTCCTTCGGAAAGAGGTCGGCCCCGTAATAAGTGCCGCCCGAGGCCCCGGTAAAGTGATCATCGGCATATTCCACCCGATCCAGATCCTGTTCCTGGTAGCGTTTATTTCTACGCTTTGTCCGCTCGGCCCGCCAGTAGGGCGCTTCCGTCAGCTGATACATGGGCAAACCGTGATCATTGATATTGGCCATTCCATTTGTTGTAGGAAGATACGAATGACGATGCAGATAGCGATAAGGGATAACCATCTGCTGAATGTGCCTGGTATTCTGGGTAACAAATCGATTCCCCCATTTATCAAAAGTCTGTCCGAATTGCCCGGGCGCCGTTTCCGGCTCAAACTCCCCGCGGTCGAGTCGAAACCGAAAGTCCGCGCCCGCCATCGACAGGGGTTCAGCATCCGGGTCACGATTGAAATGGACCTCGCCGGCCTGGCCATGATTAGAGGCATAGATCCAATTGTCCACATTGAAGCGAAGGTTGGTAATTTGAGCTTCCTGGTTATTTTCAAAAAAGCCGGAAAAAACCTTCTCCTTATCATCAGCGCGGTCATCGCCATCGGTATCCCTGAAATACCAGATGTTGGGCGCAGCTGTGACCAACAGTCCCTCTTTCCAGGGCAGGATACTTGTAGCATCAGTGATGCTGTCTGCAAATACAACGGAATCGTCAATCCGTCCATCTCCGTCCCTGTCCATCAGTTTCTTAATCTTTCCCCGTCCGGGTCCTTCCTCAGGCTTAAAGGGATAGTCCGGCATTTCCACCACATAGACATTCCCCTTTTCATCGAACACCATGGAGGTAGGGTCCATCACATGGGGCTCCGAGGCATAGACCTGCACCTCGAACCGGTCGTCCACCCGAAAACTGTCCAGTGCCTCCTCGACATTCATCGGTTCGGGATATTTTTTCTCACCGCATGAAATGAAGGTTAAGGCCATCACAACAGCCATGCCACCAATTATATATCTCCTCATATTGCTTCCTCTATTCTGTGTCTGTTAAAAATTGTACTGCATTTGTCAATAAACTCAAGAAGGTATCTGTCTCAAAATCGGACGGATGTCCCAGTGAGGTATAAAAAACCCGGCTTCCCGAAGCTGTTTCCCTGACCCATGCTACAGGTTCCGTATTTCCTTCAGCGGTTCCCCTGATCAGTACCTCTGAGTGGTCGTCTACCAGGGGAGCCACCTTGTAGACATTTCCTTCACTGTGCCACTCCAGTTCTGGAAGATTTCTAATGATCGGATGATTCTGCATCTCCTGCACAACCGATACATCCGTACCGTAGGCTACGGGACCATAGCCCCGGTTTTTGCATCCCAGAATGTCCGGTACAAACGCCCACCAGTCCTCGTATCCTTCCTCAATCTCTTCACGGACAGAAAATGCATGATTTGCCGTTCGGATTCCCAGGAGGGGTCTTCCCGCTTTCAAATACGTCTTTATCCGATTCATTTGTCCCGGTGTAAGGGCTACTCTTCGTGCAAAGATGACCAACAGATCCGCTTCCTCCAGCACTTCCAAACCGGGAAAATGAAAAGCTGTCCGCTCTCCCTCTCCCCGTAACACGGTGGTCTTATACGGATGCTGCTCTTCAAGTTCTTGAGCAAATTCAGGGATGGTTCGATGCGCTTCATAATTGTTCTCATCCTTGCTTATGAGAAAAACGACATGCTTTCGTTCGTGCTGTTCAACGGTATCTAACCCCGGAGCCGGGGTACTACCCCCAGCTACCCCACCTGCAAGCTGACAGCACGTATAAAGAAAAGCCAGTAAGACGGTAGTCATTGTATATTATTTGCCTTATAATTTTCGATTTTCGTTGTACGACTGCACAAGCAAATCCACCGCCGCATCAACCATTATCTGTCCCGCCCTATCTGTCCCGATATTGGTTTTCCTGCCGGTCTCATACCCCCCGCGGGCTTTTTCACCGGGCATGCCGACATAATGCACACCGTTGCCGTTTGAATAACCCAGCACCAGCGTCTGCGGATAGGGGGATTGCCTCTTTATAGCCACCCCCAATTCGGTCATAGGCTCCCCCGGCAGTGTAACTATTGCCAGGGAACCGTAGGCCACAACCTGTATTTCCGAGGGCATAACCGCCAGCCCTGTTCTTTCCCGTCCATAGTCGGTCAGCGGGAGGCCGACATGGGTTTGGTGCGTCTTCAAGGGTCCCGGTTTCAGCTCTGCACTGTAATCATAGACTGTCTGAGCATAGTCTGTGAGCCCTTCTGCCATCTTGTTAACGGCATCAGTCCCCCTCCGCCAGGGGTTAATATCACCGGCTGTACCCTGAAGGAAAAGACTTTCCCCTCCCATTTGGTTATTCATTCTCCTCATGGTTTCCCCGGGCCAATCTGCCGAAATACTCTCCATGAAAGGATATATGGATACGGCATGACAGGCCATGTGAAATATGTTCGCAATGCTCTGCCCTGAACTGTCTCTGAATGAAATCAGCGTCATGGCCCGGTCTACCGGGCCAAAAGTTTTGTCTCCGCTCAGGATATTGGGATTCCAATCCTCATGACGATAATTAAAATTATCGGGCAGATCGGATTCCCTGATGCCGTGTGTGACAGGACGCGGCCGCCTATTTCTGAGGTAGGCCGACACATCAGCCCGACCTATCCAAAGCGAGGCCGGTTGCAGTTGCTGTGCTGCCCTCAGGGCAGCTTCTACCGACTGATCAATCAGCCGATCCATCCATCGTTTAAATGAAGGATCATCATTCTGCGGCGGCATATATCGAACGGCCCACCATGTATCCCGCTCTTTTCCACGGTGCTGGTCATCATATACCGGTGCCCATGGAGCCGAATGATTGTGTGATGCATTGACAAGGATATGGTTGGCAGCTATGCCCAGGGCTTCCGCGATAGCTGTGCGCACCCTGTAGACTGACGACTCTCCCGCATCCACCAGATCCCACTGAAGAAGAACCACCTTTTCCGATCCCTGACTCATCACTAATGCCCGAACATACAGAGCGTCGCGAACCTTACCATATTTCTCACCCGTGACCCAGTTTTTTATATTGGTATCGGGTGTAATATCTGCTTTCGCTATGCCGACCTTCAGCTGCAACTCAGTCGCCCCGGCCGGTTCGTTGTTTTGGGCACAGAGCATCACCGGCAGGCCTATCACCAACAGTAGCGGAAGACTCAGGATATGGATCTTCAATAATGCCATCAAACTTTGCTGATCTCTCATTTAAGGCTTTCGGCATTCTTGTGAATCTTATCGATGGCCCCCGCAATTAAATCCATGTCGTTACGGCTCCCCAGCAGGATATTCTGAGTGAACCATACCGCTTCTTCGTTGCAAATTTTTTCATTTGAAGGACATTGATTTTCCGCTGCGTACTCTTCGTAATCCAGCCGGTCCTCACTATATATCTTGCGGAACTTCGAGGAGTTGAAAGCGTTTTCCAGGAAGGGCATTTTATTGAGCTCATTATAACCGCTTGAGCAGGGAACGCCCTCTGCCCTGAGTGCTTTAAGAAATCTGCTCCGGGGCAGCCCCTGGAATTCCTCTTTGTGGTATCGGAATGGGAACAGGTGGTAGGCTGCCCGCGTGACGCTGGGATAGAGCCTGGCAGGAGTTATGCCCGGAATATCCTCAAGCTGATCCCTCAGGTAACGGGCATTCTCACTACGCGTCCTGGTCTGTTCCTCCAGACGTTTTAACTGTGCCAGCCCGATCGCGGCCTGGTACTCGGTGAGTCGCAATTTAGTGCCAACCATATAGGTCCCCGGCCGAGCCCCTTCCCCTACCGATCCATAGGGATTGCCATAGTTGTGGTACGAACGGCAGCGATCCATAAACTCTTCATTATCGCTGACAATTGCACCCCCTTCACCCATCGGGAGATTTTTTGAATTCTGGAAGCTAAAACATCCGGCATCGCCAAATGTACTAACTTTTTGCCCATTGATCTCTGCCATCCAGGCCTGGCAGGCATCCTCAACAACAAGCAGGTCATGCTTGCGTGCAATATCCATAATACGGACCATGTCTGATGGCAATCCGGCGATATGTACCGGAAGGATGGCCTTGGTATTGGCCGTGATCTTATCTTCAATCTGGTCCGGATCCATCTGGAAGGTATCCGGGTCAATATCCACAAAAACAGGAATGGCCCCATTAAAGACGATACAAGAAACCGAAGCAATAAAGGTATAGGGAGTGACCAGGACCTCGTCCCCCCATCCAATATCGAGCTGCGCGAGGGAGGTATTGAGTGCATTGGTTCCATTGACCACGGTCAGGCATCGTTTCGTACCCATGAGTTCAGCCCACTTCTGTTCAAACTCGGTAACTACCTCATCCCGTGACCAGACACCACTCCTGATGACA
This sequence comes from Fodinibius sediminis, assembly GCF_900182555.1. Classification (GTDB taxonomy): domain Bacteria; phylum Bacteroidota; class Rhodothermia; order Balneolales; family Balneolaceae; genus Fodinibius; species Fodinibius sediminis. Next base: position 97,893 of record NZ_FXTH01000007.1, read on the forward strand.
TCAAGCAAGCGTTCTTCATCCTGCTGTGGTTTCCAAATGGGCCATGAGGGCCAATCCGGAGAGATGACGGGCTCTCCGCCCAATAACGCGGGGGTATTATGACGTTTTGACAAATAACTGAACACCTTTCCGCTGGGCAATGCCAACGCCGCCGCTGCACCCAGTCCAGCTATCGAATTCTTCTTCAAAAACTCTCGTCGGGTATATCTTTTTTTTTCCATAATCTTCCTCTGTTTGAATTAATATCACTGGTCTTATCATTAGGTGCTATATGCAAACAAAGTCGCATCGAGAAAGGACCTGTCACTTGCCAGGCACACCTTCATATTCCTTCTCAATCACCGCCCCTGTACCTGTTTCCTACAGATTCAAATATCTCCTGATATTACCGGAAAGCATTTTTTCTTTGGCCTTTTGATCAGCCTCATCAGGACGCAGAGACTGAATCCGCAACAGTCCCGTACAATAATCCAAAATGGGAGAATGCGTGCCAAATACAAATTTTTCCTCTCCGTAGGTTTCAAGCAGCCCCACAATATTATTGAGGCCCCTGCCAGAGGTATCCATAACAACATCCGCCTGTTTCAAAAGGGCGGTTTCTTCCTCATCCAGGCTCGTATTGTTGGCTACATTCACAATCATATATTTAGCATCCGGCACCTCCCTGATGAGAGGCATGACGTCACTCAGGGCCCACTCCTCTTCGATGTCGTTCCATGAGCTTGTCCGACTGTCAACCATCCGCAGGCAGAGCGACACCGGAAGTCCATTGTCCCGCGCCATCTTTACCAGTTCTATGCACGCTGGGTTATCCAGATTATAGCCGTGATATTTCGGGTACAACCGAATGCCCTTCATTTTATACTGATCCCGGCATGTTTTAAAGTCGTCTTCCCATCCATTATAAATGGGATTGATGACAGCAAACGGGATGAACCGGTCCCGAAAAGCATTCCTGGAGTTGATTTCATTATATAATTCTTCATTGGCCTTCTGGGTATTCTTGTAGAATATACCATTCAGGTTACTGATGATCGATAGCTCAACCCCAAATGGATCCATCCGTTCATTAAGCAGCGTTTCACATGCATTAAACCTCCGGTACCTGAACGGCCAATGTCCTATATATGCATTACTGTCAATCAACATTATTTCCCGACTTTTTTAAGATGTTGTTATAATTTTCAAAAAATATTTTCTCACGCTGCCGTTCTGTGAGCTTGGCAGCTAATACATGCCCGACTCCCTGGAAAAAACTGTTGTCGCAGCCAAAAAACATTCGGTCTTCTCCAACATACTCCAGAGCAAAATCAATAATATTCGCATCATTGTTACTGCCGGATATATCTACATATACATTGGGGCAGTCCTTTACGGCTTTGCAGGCCGCTTCCCAGTCGATACCGCCTCCAAGATGAGCCAGCTGAAACATCGCCTCGGGATACCGCTTTGATATTTCAGCAAAGTCGGTAGCTACAGAAACTGAATCCAACTCTGAGGGAGCGGGCTCAATCCGAGACCTTCCGATTCCATGATGCATCAGAATGATCATATCCAGGTCAATAAATTTTTCGATAATCGGGTAAAATGCCGGATCGGTGATATTTACATGGCTGTATACCTTCAAGCCAACCATGCCCTGGTCCGTGCACCGCTTAATCTCCTCCAGCGATTCCTCTTTATATTTCGGATTCAACGTCATCTGTCCAATGAATCGGTCGGGATATTGATTGACGCAATCCAGAACCAGGTTATTACACCGCCTGAAATCCTCCGGCGTTGCATCGCCCCCGCGCGACATCGGCCGGGAGATCACCAGCTTTTCAATGCCCAGTCGGTCGGCAAAATCGATCTGCATGCCGGGGCTTTGGTCCCTGAAATACACGTGGGCATGGGAATCTATCATCCGGTATTTGTTTACTTCCTCCATGATATCAAAATCAGACGCGGACATGGCAGAAGAAGTCGAACCGGAAGCTTTTGCGATAGTGCCTCCCATCATCAGTCCCGCAGCAGAAAGTGCCGAATTTTTCAAAAATTGTTTTCGATCAATACCTGACATATCATCTTATTTATTGTCATTGAAAGTGAAAGGGAATCAAATCGCAACCATGATTATTCATGGGCACATGCAAATGAAATGCCCGGTAAATTGAGCTTGACGGCTGCAATGATGCTCTCAGAAGTTGGGTCCCAACAGCACAAACCATTGGGACCCTGTTAAGCGAATTGTTATTCCGCTAATACCCCTCATTTTGCTCAAGCACCCCTGGATTTGCCTGGTTGATCTCATGCTGAGGTATGGGAAACCGGGCCTGGTGCGGCTGTACATCATAAGTAACCGTTGTAGCCTGCCCCGTTTCAGGATTGTAGTTTCGCTCATGCTCCTGCAGGGCCTCCATAAAACGTCCTGTTCGCACCAGGTCAAACCAGCGCTGATTTTCAAATGCCAATTCCAGCTGACGCTCAAGCATCAGTTTATCCATAAACTGTTCCTCGGTGCTGATATCGGCCAGGGTATAATTATGAGAGGCATCGCCAAAAGCTCTTTCCCGAATGCTGTTAAGGTTTTCCAGGGCCTGTGTGATATTACCCTCAAAATAGTTTGCCTCAGCCATTAGCAGCACAGTATCGCCGTATCTCAGCACCGGAAGGTCAAGACCCGAGGAATTGGGCGGATGCGGGACCGCATATTTGCCGACAAAGGGATACCACTCCTCCTGGTCAGGGCTGCTCGGATGAGCCCAGTACTCATTGACCGTCACATCCTTGCGGCTGTCCTCCTCCTCAAAGAGCTTGTGCACGCTCCACGACAAGAGCGCCACTTCACCCCCGCTCGAAGTGATGCCGGCCGCCCCGTCATACGGCACAAAATCTGATGAGAGCGGATTACCTTCGATGTTTTCGATATAGTTCATCTGGAAGATAAACTCATCATTATCCCCGGAACCTTCAATAGTAAACAGATCGGCATAATTTTCCTCCAGCTGAAAGCCGTAATCCGCTACACTTTCAAGGTAGTTCAGGGCCTCACTGTAATTTTCGCGGTACACATAGACCTTGCCCAGCAGTGCCGCAGCTGCACCTTTATTGGCTCGACCAAGATCCGTATTCTCCGGGCGGGGCAGCAATTCTATGGCCTGTTCCAGATCGGAAATAATAAGCGAATAGATTTCCTCTTCAGAAGAACGGGGAATCTCCATCGACTCATTAACCGATATCTTGCTCGTCACCTCCGGCACCCCGCCAAAAGCGCGAACCAGGTCAAAATAGTAGAGCGCACGCATAAACTTTGCCTCGCCCTCGTACTGCTGTTTTTCACTGCCCTGGTAATCCTGGGGATTGTCAAGATTAGCTAACACCGAGTTGGCCCGGTATATCCCATTGTAATTATTCTGCCAGAAACTGGAAAAAATAGGATTGCTCGGTTCAAACGCAAGCTCCCCTACCGCATTAAGCCCCGTTATAAACCGGTAGGTGGAGATATGCAGATGGTCCGTTGGAAACTCTTTCAGGTGCCAGTCGTTGGGCAACTTACTCTGATAATGCGAATAGATTCCCACAACGGCATCATTTATCTGATTTGCCTGTTTGAAGTAGTTTGCTTCCGTCAGCTCCGATTGCGGCGTCAAATTAACGACGCTGTCTTCACAACCGCTCCAGCTCAATGTCAACAACCCCAACATTGCTGCTACAAAATATCTGTTGTATTTCATCATTCTGTTATGCTGTTTCATAATATTCTTGGTTAACCATTAAAAATCTAAATTGACACCCAGTACCACGGTCCGGTTCAGTGGTTCGGCCCCGGTGTTGTAACCAGGCAAACTGCCCGTTCCACTGATAGCTCCCGTCGTATATCCTTCTGGATTGTAGGCTTTAAATTCACTGCGGGTGAACATAAAGGCATTCTGGACAGACAAATAAGCACGGAGATTATCAACGCCTAAATAATTTTTAATGGATGAAGGGAGTTCATATCCAAAATTGATGTTCCTGATGGCTACATAATCGGCCGGTTCAAGGTAATAGTCCGTATCCGATACGTAGTCCAGATAGGCCAGTGAAGTGGCGGGCGTTTCTCCATCCCCCGGATCATCCGGCGACCACCACTGCCCCTCGATGGTAGGTTTCAGGAATGCACTGACGGTCGGTCCCTGGTACCAGAGGTTTTCCAGGTTGTACCGGTACCCGCCAATTTTGGACTGTATGTGGATACTCAGATCAAAATTTCTCCACTGTACGTTATTGGTCATCCCCCATTCGAAATCGGGCATGAAATTTCCTAGTATCTCCCGGTCTTCATCGGTGATTTCCCCATCGCCATTGGTATCCTTATACATGGCCGTACCGGGCACCGCTCCGGCCTTGGAGGGATTATTGTCAATAGACGCCTGGTCCATATGCACCCCTATCATTTCATGACCGTAAAATGAAAACATGGGTTCTCCCTTGCGCAGGATCCACCCCATACCCCGGGAATGAAGGTTAATGACTTCCTCTACATCCCCCCTCAAGCTTGTAACTTCATTCCTGTTGCGGCTGAAGTTGAAAGCGGTCTGCCAGCTGACGTCTTTCCCCCTGATATTCGTCGTATTCAATTCAAGCTCAATACCTCGGTTGACAATATCACCCACATTTACCAGTGTACTGGAAAAGCCTGAAATAGAGGGAATACTGACAGCATACAGCAAGTCAGAAGTATTTTTCTCATAATAGTCGAACATGAGGCTCACCCGACGGTCAAACATGGAAACATCCAGGCCGACGTCCATACTTTTGGTGGTTTCCCAGCGGAGTTCTTCATTGCCGAAGTTACTCTGTGCACGGCCCACGAAGCGTTCCCCGTTAAGTGCATAGGCGGCATCGCTGATGGTTCCCAAATACTGGAAGTTTCCGATTCCGAAGTTACCGACCTCGCCATAGCCAGCGCGCAGCTTAAGCTCATTGATGAAATCAACTTCCTGCATGAAAGCTTCTTCTGAAACAAGCCATCCTATGGAAGCCGAGGGAAAGGTTCCCCATCGATTCTTTGGACCAAAGCGGGAGCTGCCGTCCACCCGGTATGATGCAGAAAGCAGGTACTTGTCATCGAAATCGTAGTTGACCCGTCCGAAATAGGAGGCAAGGCCCCACTGGGTCTTGGAACTGCCTGAATAAGGGGCGGCCGTGGCATTATTCAGCGTTCGTATTACCTCGTCCTGGTAGGTGTCGGTAAGTGCATAAATATTCTCTGACCGCGATTCACTCTTCTGGTAGGTAGCCCCCGCCAGAGCAGTAATGTTGTGGACCCCCAGTAAAGAAGTGGTATAATTCAGGGTGTTTTCCACCAGCCATGAATGGTTTCTCCAGGAACCTGCGGACCCTGTATTCTGGTTTCGGCCGCTCGACGTCTTTTCTGTGAAGCGATCATAAGTGTTGTAGGCCACGTCTGTTCCGAGATTAACCTCATAGGTCAGGTTATCCAACAAATCCACGCCAAGTCTTGCCTCCGCCATATTTTTGAAGGAATCATTATAGAAATGAGAACCATAGAGAGCGTTCAGCGGGTTTGCAGCTGCAGAAACCCGGTAACTCCAGTAATCTGAAGCCTCATAGTATTTGCCAGTCTCCGGGTTCATTTTTGGTTCAACAAAGGGCGGCATCTTGATCTGGTTGTTGATTCCGCTCCCCCCTTTGTTTCGCTGACGGGAATAGCGCGGATTAATTCTGAAGTCCACCCGGACGTTATCGGTAATATCTGCATGCAGGTTGGTGCGAAGTGAATACTGCTTGTACCAGCTCGTGGGCATTACCCCTTCTTCATTCTGGTAGGTACCGGAAACATAATATGTAAAGTTTTCCGATCCGCCCTGGGCCGACATCTGGTAATTTTGAATGGGGGACGGTTCGAATAGAATAGACTCCCAGTTGTTATCACCCTGGGCCACGACCGGGTTTACCCGGAAGTTATTGGGACGTCGTTCATCACCCCACATCGGTATGTCCGGATCTCCACCTTCCCAGATCCACTCCCGGTTGATGTACTTCTCGATGGTCTCCTTATAAGCTTGACCACCATCGACCCAGTTTTCTTCGCCGTGGATCATGGGATATTGAATACCGGCGTAACTGCTGAGGCTGAATTTCGCTCCCTCACGGGCGCCGCCTGACTTGGTCGTCACCATGATGACGCCTCCCGATCCCCTGGATCCGTAAATGGCTGCAGCGGAAGCATCCTTCAATACCTCGATGGATTCGACATCATTCATATTTATATTATCGAAACTGCCACCCGGGAACCCATCTATGACAATGAGCGGATCATTGCTTGCAGATATTGAGGAAGGCCCCCGAACACGAATCGTTGGCGAGGCACCTGGGGTATTCCGGGCTTTTGTTATACTAACGCCTGCCAGACGACCTGCGAGGGCATCACCCGGCTGCATGACAGGTTGCTGGTCCAGATCATCATTTTCCACCTGTGAGATCGATCCCGTCAGAGATCTTCTTTCCATCTCACCGTAGCCGACAACCACCACTTCGTCCATGGTTTGCGCCCCCTGCACCAGGTCAACATCAATGACCTGCTGATCCCCTACGGTTACCCGCTGGGTCTCATACCCCACATATGAAAAGACGATTACAGATTCCGCATCAGGGACCTCCAGACTGTATTCTCCGTTCTGGTCGGTTATTGTCCCAATATTGGTACCCTGCACGGCAACGTTCACGCCGGTAAGGGGCTGTCCGGTCTGGCTATCCGTGACCGTACCGGTTACTTGCTGCACGATTTTAACAATCTCTTCTTTATCTTTTTTGAGCACCAGCACATCCCTGCTCGACGCCAATGTGGGTCTAAGGCTGGTGTCTTCCAAGAGCTTGTCAAGCGCTTCATAAAAAGGAACAGCACTGAAATTTACGGTTACTTTTTTATCCGGGATAAGATGTGATTCAAATGATAGTCCCACCCGGGCCTCATGGGCCAACCGACGAAGTGATTCTACCAAATCCACATTATCCAGTTCCAAGGTCACCAGTCGCTGTTCGCTGACATTTGCACTCACAAAATGATTCTCAATGATATTACGACCCTGCATATCAGCAGTCTGGAATCCCAGACCGGCAGCTGGTTGTGTCACGTATGCGAACAATACGCTCAAAAACGCGACGACACCTCTGATCCACCTTCGTCTGACGAGCTCATCTGTATTTATTCTATCCATAATCATCCCTTACCCATTATTGTTTTATTGTTGTCTTTATTTATGCATAAATGCCCATCATACTGCCTAAAAGCGCTGGTAGACTAGCATTAGTCTTCCAGCGCAACTGGAAAGAGGCCATTTATACATGTGAAAGAACCAAAGAAGACGCATGCAACCGTGTTTCACATCCCCTTCTATTAGTTAATACACATAAAATGTCCAAAAGTATTAGAGATAACTGGAAAAACTTTCCAGGTAGAACCTAATTCGTCCACTGCTGGTACTAACAGGATGGCTGCTCATGAAACAGTTTCGGAGTGTAACGGTATAGGAAGGAATCAATAAGGGTGTACCGACACGGGGTCATCACCTCCAATTCGATGGTAATCGAAAAAATCAAGGGCTCCAGCGGATAGGCGTTTTCGGGGGGAGGGAAACCCAATCATTAATTTATGTCACAGAGAGCAGCTTCTCATAATGGGAAGAGGGGTAGAAGATTCCGGCACTCTCCTCATAAAAATCATCGCCCAGCTCGAAGGTCCCCTCTGTCACCTCTGTCCAGGAGGCATCCCCGCTTGGATGATAGCTTTTCATCTGGGACCAGTTCTGATAATTCATATCGCCATTGGTTTCCATGATGCCCATATCCAGGCCCGGAAATGGGGGCAAGTGCGCAGCCAGTAGTTTATGCCAGTCAACCAGTATGGGATTCACCGTAAGGTCTGAGCAGACACAGGGGATACCTTCCTTGTGAGCCAGGCGGGCCATTTTGAGTGACAGGCTGAGCGTCTTGGCTATCCCTTTAAGTACAATTACCTCATACCCCTGCTCTATGCGTTTTCTGACATCCTCCTCGCAGTGCAGACTGTCATCAGCCGCAATGGGGATACCCAGGCCTGATACCTTTTGTTCGTTATCATCACTCAGGGGTTCTTCAATAAAGAGAATATGGTCCCAGGCTCCGATTTTTTCAGCGTGATTGATCAATTCCTCCAGCGTTTCTCTTTTCTTATACCTACCATTGGCATCCAGTGTGTACAAAATGCGGCCATCCTCTGTTTGAACGGTCGAACGATCGTTGAGCAGATCATGAATTTCTGACAGGCGGTCCTTGTCTTTCTGCAGCATCTCCCGCTGAGTACCCGGCTGGCCGGTTTTTATTTTGATAATGAAATATCCCCTATTCACGGCCTCACGGATATCCTCCAGCGACATTCCATAGGAAACCTGGAACATCACTCCTATTTGATCATTATGATGAGAGAGGGCGGGCTTGTACGCAGCCGGTATCATCTTTTCAAAGGTATTGCGGCCCGTCTCCGCTGCATATAACAACCAGGCCGCATTATCCAACCCTACCAGTGCATTCAGTACAAAGTTCTCGTTGACATCCTGCTTCCCTGTTATGCGTCGAGCCTCACGCCGCAAGTCCGGCACTAACTCTTCCATCAACCCCACCGGTGTATCGAATGACATGGATTCAACCAGCTGAAGGGCCCGTTCAGTCAGGGCATACATTAGCGCATTACTTCCTGCTTCGGACCATGAACTAAAAATATCCGGGTCTCCATACAATACACTCTGGGTGCCCAGTCCAATACTGCGGTTTCCTTTTGCCGAGGTCAGCCGCACCCCTGTCTGCCAAAGCTCCGACAGGTATCCCCCCTTGAATCCGAAGGGTATTTTGAGCTTTTCTCGTTCAAAATCAGAGTAGGTATCAGTGATCTGTATGTTATTGTTTTTGGGCATATCTGATGTTTAGCCATTATTACTAAAAGAGAGCACGCGGTTTATTGTAACAAGGCCGCTTTGAAAGCTGAAAATGGTAAATGCTCAACAGGTTGAAAAGATCTCTTTATTCAGTATCGGCTAATGAATAAAAAATGGAAGATGATGCCCTGTTCTGCAACCGCCATTGGCTGGTTCCGCAGCCATCAAAAAGGGCATGATCCTCCATCGTTTCGGAAGTGAATAATTTCTTAAACACCCGCCGTTCGTTTATCGCGCTTCAGCAATCACTTCATCCAGGGTAACGGATTCCCCGCCCCTGCGCTTACTTTCATCTGCCGCTTCCATGAAGGCATATATCTCGAGGATTTCCTCCTTGCTGACCGGGGGCTTTCCGGTCTTGAAAAATTCGATGACTTTCACCAACAGCGGCCGATAGCCATTGTAGGGACCAATTTTTGTTTCTCCCTCTTCTCCGAACGCAATGCCGCCATAGCTGTGTTTCCCGGTCCGGCGGCCCCGGAAGGTGCCAACCCGTCCGTCTTCCCAGGTTCCGACAACAATGTCCGTACCGTCGGTATGCACGCGGACCACGCTCTCGCATCCCGTACCCATCACCGTGAAAAGTGTCTCCACCCCGTGAACACCATACCAGTAGAGATCCGGATGCGATTCCTCGAGACTCGCCGGACTGTAGGTATCGGCCCCTGTTACCTGCCCGATGGCTTCTCCGTTTCTGATGGCCTGCGCGTTCTCCATGTACCGCAGAGAGGACGAACAAAATGTAGGTATTCCGTACTTTTCAGATGCTTCAAAGATAGCGATGGTATCCGAAAGGGACCCGGCGATAGGCTTATCGATGAAAACCGGTTTTCCGGCCTTAAAAACAGGCAGCACCTGCTCCAGGTGTCGATTGCCGTCATTGGTTTCCAGCAGGACTACATCCACCTTATCCAGCAATTCGTCTATGGAGTCAACAATTTCGACCCCCATTTCCTTGACCTGCTCGGTGTACTTCGGGATGCGGCTGTAGCTCGACTCAATCGCTAAACTCCCCTTCGGGTAGGCTGCTACGACCGGGAACCCGGCAAGGTCAGGCGCCACATCCGGGTCATTGAGTGCCTTGGCAAATGCGATGCTGTGCGAGGTGTCGAGCCCGATAATTCCCACTTTGGTATCTTCCGTGGAAGGCGTTTTGCCCCACAAGGTGGCAGGTCCCTGCAAACTCATTCCAAGCCCCGCGGTTGCCGCCAGCTTGATGAAATTTCTCCGATTAACTGAAGTATCCATGATGTAATAGGTTATATTTGTTTAATATTAATTTTTGTTCAGGTCAATTTCCCTGATTTTAATATTCCGAAAGGCCACCTCATGTCCGTGGTCCTGCAGCAGGATATGTCCCTCTTCCGCTTCCCCGAAATTTTCATAATCGCTGTACTTGCTCTCCGAGACAAGCTGACGGAACTCCTCGCTTCCGCGGGTATATTCCAATACCTTAACTCCATTCAGCCAGTGCTCCACCCGGTCGCCCCTGGCAATGATGCGAGCTTTGTTGAATTCTCCTATGGGGTTCACCTGCTTGTTTTCGGCCCGGTACAGCTCATACAGCGAAGCTAACGTCCAGGTACCCTCCACATCGGGACGGCTGTCGTCGATGAGCTGGTACTCCAGGCCAATGGCGGAACCTTCCGGCCGGGGCCGAATCTCCTTCACAAAATACTTGATGCCGCTGTTAGCGCCTTCGGTAAGCTTGAATTCCAGGGAGAATTCAAAATTGCCGTATTGATTTTCAGTGATGATGTCTCCGCCGAATTCGGATTCACCGCCGCCTGAGGCCACAACCTTCAGAAGACCATCCTCCACTTTCCAGCCCTTTTCAGGAAACGCCTCCTTGTAAACGCCTCTCCAGCCGTTGGTCGTTTCTCCATCAAAGAGCAGCACCCAGCCCTCCTCTTTCTCCTGGCTGGTGAGGGTGTTGACCTGTTCCGCCTGTGGGGCTTCCTGCTGACTCTCTTCCGCATTGCTTTCCTGGGAGGCCTCCTCGGAGCTGCACCCTCCCAAAGCCAGCAGAGCTGCCAGCACTACCGCTCCCATAGAGCGATACAGTTTACTATTTTTCACTAAATAATGATTCCACTTCTTCATAGACCGTAAGTGATTAAAATTGATAGAATTGTTAATTTTTTATCTTAAATGGTGGGTTCCCAGCCGGGCTCATACTCCCGTGACCATAATTTCATGGCTTCCTCATCGTCCAGGATTTTACCGGTATTCACATCGCAGTTCAGGGTTCGCCCCGTACGATGGGCAATATTCCCGAGCTGACAGAGCAACACACTTTTATTGGCATCCTCGATGGGAGAATTAAGGCTGCTTCCGTTACGGATGGCATCCCTGAAATTCGCCAGGTGATCAGCATCCAGATCAAAGCCGGGACCGGTGGTGTCAAGGGCATCGCCACTGTCAACGGTAACCTTCTTAAGCTCGTTGCCATCGTTATCGAAGGTGGAATAGCCATTACCGTGAATCACCAGACTGCCCTCCGTGCCGTGGAAAGAGGCCCCTACAGAATTACCTTCAATATGCTGGCCATTGCAGCTTCTTCCCTCCCAGGAAATGGTTTTTCCTTCCTGGAAATCATAGGAAGTGATCTGGGTATCCGGTGTTTCCCAGTCATCGTCATAGGCATACCGCCCGCCCTGCGAGCTGACCTGCTCCGGATAGTCCACTTCAAGTCCCCAGCGGCAGAGATCGATGAAATGGGTCCCGTTATTGAGAATTTCGCCGGTCCCCCAGTGCCAGAACCAGTGCCAGTTATAGTGGATCAGGTTGTCCTTGTATTCCCTGCGGGGAGCGGGACCCTGCCACAGATCATAGTCCAGGCCCGAAGGTACCGGGGCCGTCTGGCCGTGTCCGATGGATCCCCGGGTATTGGCATACCAGGCACGGGCGAAATAGGCATCTCCGATCACCCCCTCTTTTACTTCCTGGATGCCCTGCACCACATTGGGCCAGGAACGCCGCTGGTTGCCCATCTGAACCACTTTTCCGTATTTTTTGGCGGCCTGCACCAGCAGCTCACCTTCATGTGGATTGTGGCTGCAGGGCTTTTCAACATACACATGCTTTCCTGCTTTCAGAGCCAGTATAGACGCAGGAGCGTGCCAGTGATCCGGAGCTGCAATAGCCAGGGCATCCAGGTCCTTGTCCTCCAGGATGCGGCGAAAATCTTTCACGCCCTCCGGTGTTCGCTTCTGTCCCCCGGCTTCCACCGCTTCAATTCCATTCTGTATTGCCTGGTCATCCACATCACAGATATAAGCCACTTCAGCACCCGGAAGTTTGGAGAACCCCTCGGCCACAGCCGCACCGCGACTGTTGGTCCCCATAACCCCGACAATGATTTTTTCATTTGGCGAACCGTCTGCAAAAACCTGCGGAGCACTTGCACCCACGAGCCCCATTCCCAATCCAAAAGTTGAAATTTTCTTTATGAATTCCCTTCGTTCTATTTTGTTATCCATGTCGCTGTGATTGATATGTTAATTATTAACTGATATTCCTTCTGTGCTATGTAATGTCACTGCTTAATCATCTTTAAGGCCGGAAGCCGAGTTCGCATCCAAAAAGAGAACAGCTTCCTTGTGTGTTCGCAAGACAGAGGCCGGGCAATCGGTCGTAATCGGTCCGTACAGGGCATCGTGTACAGCCTGCGCCTTCCTGCTGTCGGGTACGACGCAGCTTATGACCTCACTGTTCAGGATCGCGGGTATGGTCAGGGAAAGCGCCTGTTTCGGGACCTCTTCCAAACTGTCAAACCATCCTTCACCCACCTGCTGATTGCGTGATTTCTCATCCAGTTCTACAATTTTGACCAGCTTGGGGTCATTAAAATCTGCTATGGGAGGGTCGTTAAAGGCAATATGCCCGTTTTCTCCTATCCCGATACACGCCACATCGATGGGATGGGTCTTCAGCAGCTCCTCATACCGATCAATCTCTTTCTGAATGTCACTGACATCGCCATTCAGGAAATAAGCTTCCCTGGGTTGTACCTCGTCGATAATGCGTTCGTGTAAATATTTTCGAAAACTGGCCTTGTGATTTTCACTCAAGCCGATATATTCATCCAGATGGAAGGTGGTTATCCTGGACCAGTCGATGTTTTCCATGCTTTTAAAAGCATTTAGAAAGGTGAACTGGGAAGCCCCGGTGGCCAGCATCAGGTTAGCCTCTCCTTTATCATCTATTACAGACTGCAGGTGTTCAGCCACAAACCAGGCAGCTGCCCGTCCCATGTTATCGGCCGTATCATAAGCCCGTACAGTTAAATCGTCAACTTTTGTTTGTTGTATTATATGTTCCTGTATCATTATTTGGTTTTAGTAGGTGGTTAACTCAGATCATAAACGTGCCCTAAACACTGTTCAAATATATAAATAGGACCATTTCCCATTGAACCCCGTTTAGAATTTATTTCTATATCAAAAAATGCTTCACTAAAATTTTCACCATAAAATAGAACCCTTTTTTATTTCTTTATCAAATATTTTTGGAAATTATTTCATTGTATTTTAAAAAGTATTCAAAAAAAAGATAAGCGATCTCATTGGAATGGCTATTGGGTGAATGGTCGGGCCGGTTGCTCATCGCCACGCGGTTTTCATAACCCAGCAAGCGGTTAACCGCGATCGTATGGTTCAACGGGACCCAGCGCTTGGGAGGATCCTCAGCCCCTCCTGATACCAAAAATGGGCGTGGAGCCATCAAAGCATGCAGTTCGTGCAGATCATATCCTTCTTCTATCAACCTGGGATAAAGCCCTTTTGCCGGATTGTCCTCCGTGGGAATACCCCGCTCGCGCCATGGCGGAGGGTGATAGCCGAGATACCATGGTTCCCAATAATTTATATTCGGCCTGGACTGTTCGAAAACAATTCCCGGATCCGACCATACCGCCGCAGCAAATTTGTCAAAAAGAGTGGAGGCAAACATAGCCCATTTACCTCCAAAGGAATGTCCCATGATACCTATACGTGTAGAATCAACTTCCGGTCGCTTGGCGAGCACGTGCCAGGCATTGGATGCCGCATAGGCAAGCATTGACAGGGGCTCTACCCGGGCATCCTCCAGGTTGGGGTAGTACAGGGAGTACGTTTTTTCTTCTGTTGCACGGGTCGTTCCCAGCGACATTGTCACAAAGCCTCGTTTGGTGAGCTGGTAAGCAAAATCACGATGGGGTCTGCCCTCTCCTATGGCCGTTTCCGGCTCATAATAAACGGTAATAACGGCCGGGTGAGGCCCCTGCCCTGCGGGAACAAGCAGGTACCCCTCCGTTTCCTGATCCGGCATCCAGTTAAAGCGGATGCGGTGCTCTGTGAAGCCTTCCCGTTGCCGCGAGGCAATAATTTCCAGTTGCTGGTTCTTCAGCAGGGATGGCCATGGCCCCATCAGTTCGTGCCAGCGCTGCCGTATTTCTTTTTTTCTTTTCTGCCATTGCCCCCTGGTTGTTACCGGCTGTCCGTCATAAAAGGCAAGAGGTGACTGATATGTCCCGTATTCACCTGCATATTGCTCCGGTGGCGAGAAATAGGGACGGATCTTCTCCCATATCTCGGAAACCTTCTCTCTGTTCTCTTCATCTTTTAAAACCTGGGCCCTGGTGATTGCCGATGAAACCGTCAACAGTAGAACCAGCAATATAATACCCACGGAAAATCTCATCACAATGTATCGAATCTCTAATCTGATTAATCTATAAACTCAACATTTAATATTAACAAGCACAGAAGTAGAAGGCAACGTTATCTGCCTTTTTATGTTACAGGAATGGAACAGCTGGGCACGATAATACCCTGACAACAGCCGATGTTACAAAAAACATTACTGCCCCCTTCTGATACAGGGGACAGCAATGCGTGAGCAGCTTCAAAACAGAAGCATTCCTCAGTCAACCGATCTGACTATTATCCATTGTTAGTCATAATTTAATAAGGGCTTTCATATTTAATAGTCTCAAGAGGCGGTTCATTATTTTCGGCGCCCGGGTATCCAAGATTCTGATTGACCGTCCCCAGGGTATTCGACTCAATCATATTGTCCGCAACCGGCCACAAAAAGTTATGGGGGTTGATATGGGGATGAATGCCGCCGACAATTTCTATCTGGTCGCCGATGGGATAGGGGATACCGATAGAAATGCTCGTCCCACTTTTCGGATGCTCCGGGTAATAAAAATTTCGGGAGATAACCCTGTCGTACCACCAATTATCCTGGTGCAGGCTTTCCGGGCTGTATCCATTGACTCCAAGTTCGGCCATGGTAAAAGACACTCTGGCCAATTCATTCTGATGCATACCCTCTGCAAACAGTTCACGAACCCGCTCGTCAAAAATATAATCGATCGTGACATCGCCGGCAGTAATCAGCGGAGCATTCGCACGGGCCCGAATGGCATTAATATCATCGGCTGCAGCCTGTAAGTTATCGAGCCAGTAATTAGCTTCTGCCCTGATCAGATAGGTTTCGGCCAAACGAAAGAGGTACCAGTCCCCGTTCCCCCCATAGGGCCGTGCATCGGTACTTTCTTCGGGCACATAAGTCTTGTAAAAAGGCATGGCATACATGGAGGTAATGGCACGGGCCGGATCCCCGGTGGTATATTCAAGGGTCCAGGGTTCACCATAATCCACTGATTCGGGATTGTTATACCGCATTTCATCTACATCCACCCAGTTGATGTCGGCCCTGCGCAGGTCCGGAGTATCTTTCCAGGTGTACCCCTGCCCCTCCCAGGCGTGGTACTGTAAAAATTCGGTTAATGCGATATCAGGATTTCCGCGTCCCAGGGTATCATACATGGGCCCCTCGTCAACCATGCCCGCATTCCCTTCACTATCGCGGTGACGGGAATGCCACCAATCGGGATGAAATGTCCTCATCGTAAAAAGTCCCCTGCTGTCTCGTGCTCCCACGGGTGCTTCATAACGGTCCACAATTGCTAAAATGGTCTCGGTATTGGCAGGGATGTTTTTGTTCATAGGACGGTGGAGGTCCCATATTACATTCCGCTTGGGATCATCGGCATCCTGGCCAAACCGTTCTGTCATCAGCGCGTACGGACCGTTGATAACCTCCGTCGCCGCATCTCTTGCATTTTCAAACTCCATGTTGGCCAGGTAGATCTTGGCCAGCAGATGATAACCCGCTCCACGGGTTACCGCGCCCGGAACAGCCTCCTCGGGCAGATGCTGAACAGCAAATTCCATATCCTGCTGGATTACATCCAGGATGGCCCATCGGCTGTGGGTTTTAAAATCAAGTTTGGCCTCCTTGATCTCCTCTTGTACAAAAGGGACATCCCCATAACTGTGCACCAGCCGGTTGTACCAGTACGCCCGGTGCCACAGGGCTTCCGCCAAAATTTCATTCCTGTGCTGCTGGTCGTCCCATTCGATATCATCAATTCGGGAGATAACCACATTGGCATCTTTTATATAGGTATAGACGTCATTTATCATGCTGGCCTGCTCGTAAAATCCCACGTATGTACTCGGACTCCCGTTTAGATGATCTTTATCCATGGCCCAGATTCCAATACCCGCCTCGGTGGCGTCCCACTGCCCAATCATCAGTGCACTGCCTCGTCCACCCGTAAATTCGGCATCGGCCAGTGTCTTGCGCATCGTCACCAGCTGGGCTTCAAACCCTTCAGCGTTAACATATGTATTTTCGGGGGCGAAGAAAGACTTGGGCTCAGGTTCCAAGAAATTATCGGAACATGATATGACAGCAAAACAACCCACCGTAAAAATAAAAACATGCTTTATGATCCGTTTCATAATAATACCCTTTAAATCGTTTTATATTCGGTCTGATTATTTCCGTTTGTTACAATGACAAATTAAGCCCAACCGTAAAGGTACGCGGCATGGGCGTCATCCCCGATTCGGGGTCCCATCCGGGCCAGTTGTCAAAGCTGTACAGGTTTCGTACAGAGCCAAATAACCGTAGGTTCTGTAGCTGAATTCGCTGGACAAGATCCTCAGGCAAGGTGTATCCCAGGGTCAAATCCTGGATTCTCACAAACGATGCATCTTTATAAATCATGATTCCTCCGCCGAAAGGATCATCGGTCAGCGAGGTCCTTGGCCATTCATTCGACCGGTTCTCTTTTGTCCAGTACGGAGTTGGAGGTGTATTTCTCCTGTCGTAGGTGGAATGCTCATGCATGGCGTCCGGGAAAGGTCGTATGTGGCCCAGGTTGGCACGAAGAAATACAGAGAGTGAAAAATTCTTATAAGACACATCATTGCGCAATCCCATGCGGAACCGCGGTTCGGTATGCCCGATAAATCGCTTATCCTGCTGCGAGGTGTAGGATCCGTCGTCGTTAACATCAACGGCCTTGATATCGCCCGGACTCAGGTTATACACATCGGCCTGCTCAGCTTCTTCCACCTGCCACATTCCAGTGATGTCGTAATCCCAGACAACATCGATCGATTCCCCGGGAAACCAGTTATTGGAATAGTCCGGGATTTCTCCCTCATATTCCCTGCCCTCCAGAGTATAGGTTCCGGTATCACCAAAAAGAGTTTTGATCTCATTTCTATTCAATGAAAAATTGAAGCTCGATTGCCAGTTGACGTCTTCAGTACTGACATTCAGGGTATTCAGGGTAAGCTCAAAGCCCTTGTTACCCAGCTCTCCAATGTTGGTTGTCACCCCGTCAAAGCCGGTAAGCATGGGTAATGTCCGGTCCACCAGGAGGCTTTCCGTCGTCATATCATAATAATCGAGACTTCCGTTGATACGCCCCTCCAGGATGCCAAAATCCAGCCCGACATTGAAAGACTCGGTCTCCTCCCAGCGCAACCCCGGGTTGGCCAGCGAATTGGTTCGCACCCCGACCTGGACCTGCGAGCCATCATAATACAAATTGGTTCCCAGCTGGGCCAGAGATGAATAGGCCCCGATATTTCGATTCCCGTTCTGTCCGTAGGATAGCCGAAGTTTCAGGTTGCTGATCAGATCACTGTCAAAGAAATCTTCTTCCGAGATTTGCCAGGCAAAAGCGCCCCCTGGAAATATGGCCCGGGGATTTTCCTGGCCAAATGCCGAGTACCCATCCCGTCGGACCGAGGCTGTAAACAGATATTTGTCGTGCAGCGTATAATTAAGCCGGGCCAGCATGCCCTCACCTGTAGTTTTCGTATCAACGGTCTCCAGGTAAGGATTGGTGCCGTACTGCAGACCGCTGTATCCCAGGCTTGCGGAAGGAAGGAAACCGGTATTTTGCTGAAAACTGCTCCATGAGCGGTTTTCTTCTACTTCGTGCACCAGCGTCAGATCAAATTCATGTACTCCATAGGTTTTACTCCAGGTCAGCATATTCGTCAGCATCCAGTCGAAGCGGGTGGCATCCTGCCGGTCAGCCCGACCGCCCGAAACAGACTGTCCCCCCACCTGGGTGTCCTCGCCCCAGAACTGATAGTCTTTAAAAACACGATAGCGGGGTTGAAAAGTAACCCGGTGTGTAAAGTTATACGGCAGTGACACTTCCACGAACGGAGAGGCAAAAAGATTGTTAATTTTGCGATTTCGATCCGCATTCAATGTGTTCAGGGCGGGATTGGAAACAATATATCCGTGCGGGAACCACTCCACATTACCCGACTCATCATAAAGCCGGGAAAAAGGGCTCATCAAATAGGGGTTGCTCGCTGGTATTGTACTTTCATCACGATCAGAATATTCGGCATTGATGCCTGCGCTCAGCCAGTCGGTTACGTGAAAATCCACATTCAGCCGGGTACGAATAGCCTCAAAATAGTCGCCGAGCCTCACCCCTTCGTTATCCACTCGTCCTATTGACCAGTAGTACTGCACATCCTCCGTCCCACCCGAAATACTCAGGTCGGCCTCCTGGCGTACGCCTGTTGGAAAGATATATCCCCCCCAGTCAAACGTTTCGCCGGCCAGATACTGCTCTCGTTCCAGCGGAAAGAAATTCATTCGACTCATCCATTCCTCTTCATTATCGGAGAGCGGATTTTCATTAAGCTGTCGCCATTCGTCCGTTGAAACCCCTTCCGGCAGGTTGTCCGGGTGCGTCCAGTAATGATCAGGCTGGCTCAACCCCTGGGACCTGAAATAATTTTGTCGAAAGTCGATATACTCTTCAGGCCCCCGGTACTTGTAATGATCGGTGGTGGTCTCCGTTACTCCAACCTTGGTGCTGAATTCAACGACAGGCTTGCCCACCTGCCCCCGGGTTGTAGTGATAACTACAACACCGGACGCCGATCTCGCTCCATAAACAGCCGCAGAGCTGGCATCTTTCAGAATGTCAATCGATTCAATGTCATTGGGATTAATATCACGCAGCTGGCCCCGGTAGATCACCCCGTCCAGTACAATCAGTGGATCACTGCCTGCCGTCAGGGAGTTCGGTCCCCGAATCTGGAAATTTGTAGCCCCGCTGGCGGAAGTCCCCTGGGTTGCATTAAAACCGGCAATAGTTCCGGTCAGCATGTCAGAAACATTGGTGATTCCCTGGTCTTTAAACTGTTCGCCGTCTATGCGGTCCACCGAACCCGTCAAATCCTCCCTTTCCCGGGTGCCGTAGCCAACAACGATAACCTCATCCAGTCTCCCAAGGTCAACCGCCATACTCACATTAATGACCTCACGATCCTGAACCGTAATTTGCTGTGATTTATATCCCACAAATGAGAAGACCAGTATTGACTCCGAACCTGGAACTTCAAGGCTGTACTCTCCGTCAATATTCGTCGCCGTTCCTCTGCTTGTGGCCTGTATCATCACATTAACCCCCGGCAGAGGCTCTCCAGTCTCAGCATCGGTCACTGTCCCCGTTACGACGCGCTGTTCTGATGATTGTTGAGCCTGAACCGTTCGCGTCAACCCCATAAGCATAAGACAGGTTACGGCCATCCCCAGTACTCCAATCGCTACTTTTTCATAGAACTGTGCCATATATAATACCACCCTTCTTTATTGGTTCCCGTTATTTGTTTGGGATGAGAATCTGCAAGTGCGCAATCAGCAGCAGGATATGACTGTTACCCATATCCAAAATGGAGGTCCGAACGCCTCTAACCTTATAGAGAACAGTAGCTGAACGCTGACCTGCTGTTATATCCCCATGGTTATGATCCAGGCCACGGATCGCCCCTTCAATATTAACAGTCTCACAGCGTAATACGGTCAGCCCGATCCTGCTAATAACGAGGGGGCACAGGTGCCTGGTTCGACAGCGTAACTTGTTGAGTCACCATCCCTTCTGTATACATAATACACACAAGTGGTGCAAAAGTATTAGAAAATATCTGTTATCAATACTATGATTCATTTCCTATTCACCCCAGCCCGGATTCTGCTCCAGATCTGAGTTCCGTGCAGGAGATAAAGCTTTTCCCCTTATCCGAGATTCATAAGCTGATTCAGATATACAGCAGAGAGGTATAAACGATACATTCCATCCCTATTTGCCCCACACAACCTCTTTCAACTGCTCTCAGCTCCTGTCTTACTTCCCTGATGCCCCCGCTCCCACCGGATCCTATTTTCGGTGCGGTTGTACGATAAATCCAGAGTCAGCGCAACAACCTCCAGCGCTTTCTCCAGGGATCCCCGTTCAAAGGTAGACGACAAGGTCAACTCTTTGATCACAGGCGATGCATATTCAAAGGATACATCATAAATACGACTGAGCTGCCTGCTAACATCCTTCAATTTCATGTTATCAAAAATGATGCGCCTGTTCATCCAGCTCAAATAGTTGTTATGTTCAAACTCATCTATCTCAATGGTTTGATTGTCAAGGTTAAGGTAGCCGAACTGCCCCGGATTGAGGATGGCAGCCTCAGTTTCAACCTGCTGAGAAGACCATAATGAAACTTTTCCCTCATTAACCGACACCTGCACATTATCGTCGTCCGGAAATGCCCTGACATTGAAAACCGTACCCAAATCCTTTACCGATGCATTCGGCGTGTGTATGATGAACGGCCTGTCTTCATCATGGACAACCTCAAAATACGCTTCCCCTTTCAATCGGACTTTCCTTTCACCCTCTCCGAAGGGTTCGTATATCCATAGCTTTGAATTACTGTTCAACCGTATTTTTGATCCATCTCGCAGCGTCAAGGCTTTTTGCTGGTTGTTACCGGTCTGGTAATAAATGGGGTCAGGAGAAGCTTCGGGAGTCGTAGTGGCGTAAGGCCAAAGATAAAACATGGATGCGGCCAGTATGGCAAACGCAGCGGCAACGGCTCCCCAGTATGCCGCAGGCTTTCTCATTTTCTTTTTCCGGATGGAATGGGGTCCATATCTGTAGTCCAGGTTATTCCTGATTACGCCCCACATTTTCTGAGATTTCGTTTCCGAAACCAGCGACTGAATTCTTTCATCCTGCAGGAGTGTGTAGTCTTCCCCTATTTTTTCTTCAAGATACTGCTGCCCTTCAGTAGTTGACAGCCAATTCAACACCTGCTCAGCTTCTTCCGCCGTGCAGTCGTCATCGATAAATTTTTCTATTAAACCTGCCCGCATATTCTTCTTCTTTCGATAGTTTATTAGTAATACACATAACAGAACGAGAAGTATTAGAAAAAAATTAAATAGCTTTAAAAACTCTTCTATCAATGTTTTAGCATCAGAATAAATAATACTTCTTAAACCGGCTATTAATGTTCAAAAGGGATTTGAGTATTTTTCTTTTTTGATTTTATTAAGTAGGTTAAGCGCAGATTTTCCTACCCTTTCTGTAAATTTTTTATCTATCTAATATTGACCAGGATTATGAATACAGAACAAAATACGTACGGTATTGGAATTGTCGGATGCGGTAACATATCAGAAACCCATGCCGAAGCCATTATAAGGACCGGCCGGGGTCAACTCATTGCTGCACATAGCAGAACAGAACAAACCGTTGAAGCATTCAGTAGTAAATATGACATCAGTGGCTACACTTCATTTCATGAATTTCTGAAAGCCCCTGACCTCGATGTCGTCGTTATCTGCACCCCTACGGGTACCCACCTGGACTATGGCCAGGCAGCCGCAGAAGCAGGCAAACACGTGATTGTTGAAAAACCAATAGAAATTACTGTTGCCCGCGGACAATCTCTCATAGACAGCTGCAAGGATAATGAGGTCAAGCTTGCTGTCATCTACCAAAGTAGATTTATTGATGATGTCAAAAAGATGAAAGAGCTTGTCGATAATAAAACCGTGGGCGATGTTGTCATGGCCAGCGCCTCCGTCAAGTGGTTCCGTGACCAGGAGTATTATAGCGGTTCTTCATGGCGGGGCACTTTTGAACTGGACGGCGGGGGAGCGGTCATCAACCAGTCTATTCACACTATTGATCTTTTGCAGTGGTTTGTTGGAGGCGTTAAATCCATTGCTGCCTTCAAGGGAACCTTCACACACGAAGGCATCGAAGCCGAAGATAATGCAGTGGCTTGCCTTGAATTTAATAACGGTGCCATCGGCGTTTTTGAGGCCTCTACTTCCATCACGCCTCCGCAGGATCGAACGGTAGAAATCAATGGCACCAAAGGTACGCTCCTACTTGAGGGAGATCGTCTGCAAAAGACCCTTCAGGATCAGTCTGGGGAGCCTAAACAAGATTCTCCGGGCGATGCAGCCGGGGCAGCCAGTCCTTTGGCCGGCATGACGTTTAAGAATCATAAAAACCAGTATGATGCCATACTTGATGCCTTTCACAGCGACACTGCCCCCGTTGTTTCCGGTGAAGACAGCCTGCAGTCGCTGGCAATAGTTGAGGCTTTGTACACCTCCGCCGACAAGCAGGAAGTCATTTATATTGATGATATTCTTGACACGGGTGACGTCGATTAACAGTAGCATTAATTTTAAAAATACGGAGATCAAACATACCAATGAACATCCCTGGATTCGTAGACCTTCAGGTTAATGGCTACAAGGGCATTGATTTTTCAAATCCGGAGCTGACGGAAGAAGAATTCACAGCTGCATGCCATGCCCTGCTTGACCACGGTACCGTTGCTTTTTTACCAACGATTATAACCTCTTCTGCTGAAACCTTCGAGCGGAATCTGCGCCTCATGGCTCGGTCTATCATTGATAATGATCTCCGGGAATCCATCCCCGGCTTTCACGTAGAAGGGCCTTTTATTTCGGGCGAAGATGGCGCACGGGGGGCACATAATGCCGAATGGGTGCGTAAGCCGGATATCAACTTTCTCCAGAAACTTGATGAGTGGTCGGGTGGCAATATCAAGCTGCTAACCATTGCCGCGGAAACAGAGGGCGCTGATGATCTGTGTCGATATGCCACCGACAACCTGGGAATAACCGTCTCCCTCGGTCATCAAATGGCGGGGGAAAATGATCTGGATAAATTAGCCCATTCCGGGGCCCGGTCTCTCACTCATCTGGGCAACGGCATACCGAGACTGCTGCCACGGCATCATAATCCACTGTGGGCCGGGATCGGCAATGATGATCTGACAGCAATGATTATTGCCGATGGGCATCATCTCCCACCGGCTATTCTCAAGGCGATCATCAGGACAAAGGGAACCTCAAAGATCATTGTGGTCAGTGATGCCTCCCCTATTGCCGGCCTTCCGCCGGGGACCTATAACACCCTCGGCAATGACGTAATCCTGGAAGAGTCGGGACTCCTGCACAACCCCGAAACAGGATACCTGGTAGGCTCTTCCTCATCCATGCTGGAATGCATGAATTACCTGAAGACACTCGATCTGTTATCCGGGGAAGAGCTTGCCAGAGTGGGATTTTATAATCCCCTCGAACTCATCGGCATCGCTCCATCAGATGTACTGGCCCATGCTGATCCCTCAATTGAGCTAAAGGACGGTCAGTTTTGTCTCATCTGATAAACCATGGTCCTGTTACCTATGGTGAATGTGCGAGGTTTGAAGTTTCCGTCCCGCAAGGCATTCCGTCCCTTTCCATCCATCCCTCTCTCCTGCCCCCGGAGGTTCCGGGCGGAAACAGTTGCAACTGGTTCAATAACACTATTCCGAATTAATCATATTCAAAGCTTAAAAGTTATTTATTTCCTTATGAAGCAGCATAATAGGTCCCGTCGTTCAACCGCCTATTTGTTCATATTCATACTGATTCCCCTTATGCTGTCTCTGGCGGCATGCGGGGAACAATCCTGGCCGCCCGAGGTGCAGCCTGCACCTGATAAATCGCCAGTGCTTTCACCTGCGAAAGCCCTGGAATCTTTCTACCTTCCTCCCGGCTATGACATCCAGCTCGTTGCCAGTGAGCCCCTGGTGGTTGATCCTGTAGCTATGGATTTTGACGCGCAGGGTCGCCTTTGGGTAGCAGAGATGCGTAGTTACATGCCCAATGTAGAGGGAGAAGGAGAAAAGAAACCAACCGGAAAAATTGTCGTGCTCGAAGATACTTCGGGCAACGGCAGGATGGACAAGCGCACCGTGTACCTGGACAGCTTGATCCTTCCCCGTGCCGTCAAGGCCCTGGATCACGGAGTACTCGTGGGAGCTCCGCCCAACCTCTGGATGACAGAGGATACAACGGGGGATCTAAAGGCCGATGCCATACATAAAATCCGATCGGATTTTGGTGATCTTTCTGTTAATCCCGAATCCAATCCCAATGGCCTGATGTGGGGTATTGATAACTGGATCCATACTACTCACTATGACGGGCGTTTTCAGTTGCGGGACGGACAGCTACACTACGACAAGACACCCAGCCTGGGGCAGTGGGGAATAACGAAGGACAGCTATGGCCGCATTTACCGCAACAGCAATTCGAATCCCATGGCCGTTGACTATATCTCTTCGCACTATTACAGTCGAAACAAGGATCTGGACCAGCAGCGCGGGCTCTATGAGTCAATCTATAAAAATAAAACCGTATGGCCGGTACGCCCCACAACTGGCATAAACCGCGGCTATCGTGAGGGCATGCTGCGGGATGACAGCACCCTCACCCGCTATACCTCAGCCAGCGCCCTGGCTGTTTACCGGGGTGACAAGCTTCCCGGGGAACTTCGCGGTGATGTCTTTGTCCCGGAACCCGCCGGTAACCTGGTTCAGCGATATGTGCTTAAAAAGCAACGCGATGGATCTCTTATCGGTCATAACCCGTACGAAGACCTTAAGGCAGACTTTCTGACCTCCACCGACGAGCGATTCCGACCGGTCAATATTTACACAGCGCCCGACGGAACATTATATATTCTGGACATGTACCGCGGGATCATCCAGAACCAGCTGTTTCTTACCAATTATCTTAAAACCGAAATTGAAAAACGAGGCCTGGAAAAACCGATTGGCCTCGGACGGATATACCGCATCATTCACGACTCCACGATCCCCGGTCCAACACCCGACCTTTCATCAAAATCACCTGAAGAGCTTGCTTCATATCTCAACCACCCCAACGGATGGTGGCGAGACACAGCGCAGCGGCTTCTTGTTGAACGCCAGGCGGATTCTGTTGTACCAAAACTCCGTCAACTGGCTACAGACAGCGAAAAGGATTATGCCCGTCTGCATGCGCTGTGGACGCTGAACGGACTTGACGCAATAAATGACGACCTATTGGATGCTGCTTTATCGGATTCCTCTCCACACCTTCGGGCCGCAGCCATACGTATTGCTGAAGCTGAATTTTCCAGCCATACTGACTCTTACCATCAAAAGCTGATAAGCCTGCTGGATGATTCAGCTCATGTGGTTCAGCGACAGCTGGCAGCCTCCATCGGTGAACTTCCCTCACCTGAACGTTCTGCGGCCCTGATGAAGATGGTAAAAGCCCATGGTAATGATCCCATCGTGGTGAATCTTGTCCTCAGCGGTTTAGGCAACCAGGAGTTTTCCTTTTTGAGTGGGCTCCTTGACCAGTTTCCCGACCAACAAATCGCTTCCAAGACCATCGAAAGGTTAACACGCGCTGTACTCAACTCCGGGTCGGGCAATCATATAAGCAGCCTGCTGAACAGGATAGGTGATCAACAGAAACCAGTATGGCAACGGCGTTCCCTGCTTGCGGGATTGGAGGAGGTAGCCCCCGAGCCTTCTTCCGGCGGCAGCCCCAGACTCTTTGAACTTGACAACAAACCCATCGCCTTGCTGGATGCCACCAGCGAAACCGGTGATCCCCTTGCCAGGCGAATTGACAAAATGATTAAACGCCTCGACTGGCCGGGAAAACCAAAAGCCGAGCCCACTCCGGAACCGCTGACACCAGATGAAAAAGAACGCTTTGAACTCGGAAAACAACTGTTTGCAACATCCTGCGGTTCCTGCCACCAGGAAGACGGAAAGGGCATGAAAGGCATGGCACCACCCCTGGTCAATTCAAAATGGGTGCTTGGAAAACCAAGTCACTTGATTCGCATCCTGCTGGACGGCAAGGAAGGTGAAATGAGGATGCCTCCTGTAGGCGACCGATATTCCGACGAGGAGATTGCTGCTATAGCAACCTACATCCGTCAAGCATGGGGGCACAAGGAACATCCAGTACCACCATCCCTGGTCATGGAAGTTCGCGGAGCTTCCACAGGCCGCGACCATCCATGGACAGACGAAGAATTGAACAGCCACAGGCACTGACTGTCACGCAATCTGCAGCAGTATAAGATGCTTACTGCAGTTAATGGGTTAAAGAAACGTACCGGGTCTATGCCGATAGTACCCTGAAGGAGCGATAAACCCGGTGAAAGCAGTACCCCCTTCCGCCGAATCCTGTTATTTTTTATTCCTCTTTCTCTGCCAGCAGATCGATGATCAGAATCATATTGCGAAGGATATGGAATGGATCCTTTACCGGCAGGGCAGCAATCTTATCGATGGGTTTTCCTTTTCTGTCCCGTATCTGTATCCATTCCCCGATATTCTTGTCAGGATTTGGAAAGGTGTTAAAGACGTACTGCTCCACTTTTTCATAGAGCTTTAGCATCTTTTCATCGCGAGTAAGATCATAAGCCAACAGCAGTGCGTACAATGCCTCGGAGTGGGGCCACCAGAGCTTCATATTCCATGAACCGAGAATCAGCTCTTCATAGGCCGTCTCCCCGGCGGCTCCCCGGGGCTTCCCTCCTTCCCGGTCTACAAATCTCAGCAGACCGCCGTACTGTTCATCCCATCCTAATGTCACAGCATGTCGTATGGCTTTAACAGCCTGTTCAACATAGTTCTTATACCCCTGCTCTCGGGCGGTATGGATGACAAACCACATCGACTCAATCGTGTGACCAGGATTGAGGTGGCGGTAAAGCAGCGACTTATCTTCATTGGTCGACCGCTGAATCGGTAACATTTCAACAACCCGGTGATCAGGCATGTAAAAATGCTCCATGATATCTTCCATGTACTCCACGCTGTGGGCCACCAGCTGCTGCCTGGCCGGGTGAATCATACGGACAGCCACCTCCGCCATTTCCTGGGCAACATTCAGCATGATCATCGGAATGGAATGAGCACGGTAATCCTTTGGAATCGGATACGGTTCAGTAGAAATACTTCCCTTTTCGATTCGTCTGCGAATGCGATGATAAAGGTCGAGTACCCGTTCGAAGCGCTTCTCATCATGAGTGAGTCCAGCAACTTTAGCCAATCCCAGGGCAACAAAACAATCCGCATAAATACTGCTGTCATAGCCCGCACCGGCTACGCTTTCCTTCTTATGTCCCTCTTTGGTTAGCAGAAAGGCGCAGTTACCATTTGGAAGGAATACATGTTCTTCCAGGAAAGAGGCACTCCTGTTCAGGTGCCGAAGGTACTCTTCCCGTTCACCCTTGAGTATATTTTGGTCAATAAGGCGTATTATTTCGGACCACAGCCATAAGAACCGGCCCTGCGACCAGGTATATTTATCCGTGCTGACCAATGCATCGCCCCTGTTGTTAAAACAGGTAAAAATGCCTCCGTGCTTTTGGTCCAATGCCCTGTTCCAGAATGGAAGCAGGACATCCTCAACCTGCTTAAGGTAAAAATCAGCTAACCCTTTTTCCACGAATTAAAAGGTTTCTTCAATCACTTCCCGTTTGTCCAGCTCCAGTTTATCCAGCAATTCATCCACTTCGGCCGGAACTTCATCTTTCTTGTTAAACCAGCCGATTGATACATAGAGAATAAACGATATAAACAGCGGCGATGCGATCTCAACGACCTGGGTCGAGTCCATCAGGTATTTGGACACAACAAAAGCAACCAGCCCCCCGATGATGGAGATAATGGCCGTCTTGGAATCGCAATGCCGGAACCTGGGAAGCAATCCCAGTATCATGGGAACAGAGATGGGACCAACGATGGCTGCAAACCAGCTGATAATCAAGCCCAGAACTCCCCCGAAGGAATCGGCATTAATGGCGATCACCAGGGTCAGCGCTGTAAAACAGAAGGTAGACAAGCGTGCCATGCGCAGCGACTCTTTCTGTTTTAAATCTTTGAACCTGTCAGAAAGATTGGGCAGTATATCCCGGGTGATGACGGACGAAATCGTATTGGAATCCGAAGAAGTCATCGACATGGTATTGGCAAACATGGATGCCAGCACCAGCCCAACCATCCCGGGTGGCAGCAGTTCCTGCGTAATTAAAGCGTACGACTGCGTGGGGTCCTCAAGATTAGGCAAGATTATAGGCGCCGCCCACATCGGGAAAAAGAGAATAAGAGGCCAGATCAGATACAACAGTCCTGACAGAATCGCCGCTTTACGAGCATCCGACCCCGATGGAGAAGAAATATAGCGGGTGGCGAGGTTCCAGGTGCCGCCGTTGTAGCTGAGAAAATTGATGAATAAAAAGGCAAAAGCGAAGCCTGGGGTATATGGATCGTTAAATAATTGTCCATTGTCTTCCGGAAGCTGGTCCCAGATCGTAAACAGAGAGTCAACCCCTCCCAACATGTCCATCACGATGAAAAGCATGGCCAGACCGGCAACAATTTGCACAACAAACTGTGCCAAGTCGGTCCAAACATCGGCCCATAATCCACCCACGGTGATATAAATCAATGAAATGCCGCCTGCCAGCAGAATTCCCACCACCAGGGAGGTCCCGGTGAATGCCTTCAACAGAACCGCGATGGCAGCCCATTTGGCTCCCACATCAAACAATTTCAGCAGCACCCCGGACCAGGCCATAAGCTGCTGGGTGGGGAGATTGTATCGTGTTTTCAGATATTCGGTGGGAGACTCAATATTGAGTTTGGCCCGCAACCGCGACCATCGGGGGGCAATGAAGATGGAACCCACAAAAATTCCGATAGCGATGGTAAAGGCCCACCAGATGTAGATGGTAAAACCGTGGGTATAGGCCAAGCCGGCATAAGCCACAAATACAGCCCCGCTGTATCCTGATATATGATGTGAAATGCCTGAAAGCCACCATGGTAGCTTACCTCCGGCTACAAAAAAATCACCGGAATCATCAACCTCCCGGAACGACCAAATTCCTATGATTACCATCACTAAGAAAAACAAAAATATAACTATCCAGTCAAGTGGCTGCATCATCTATATCGATCCTGTGTGCTTATTTATTTTTAGTGTTAAAACGTTTTATTGTTGTCTATTTCTCGCTGACATACCTGTCCATGCATTCGCTTCTTCCATGCCATATCGTAAATGGGTATTAACCTTTTTTAATAGTACACATCAGCAGGCAAAAAGTATTAGATAGGAAGTTCCTGCACGGTCCGTAAGCTAAAGGGCAGCTGTAAGATAACAACATCAGCAATAATCCATATATCTTTTATATAAAAAATATGATAAAAATAAATGAATAAATGTCGGCATGTTTTCTCAGATAATTGCGGATGAATTTTGAACTTAAATAATATTGTGTCTTTACCGTATTGATGGAGACCTTATTGAGCTCAGCTATCTCGGCATTGGTGAGTCCTTCAAAGCTTTTCATCTGGAATACTTTTCTCTCAGCCGGCGAAAGTTTCTTCAAGGCCTTCTTCAGAAAGTCGAGATACTCCGTATAGATAATTTTATTTTCTATGGGGTTATAACCGGGATTTTGCTGTTCATTAAGGGTGAGATCCTTCAAAATGCGCTTATGATTCTTTTTGTCGCGAATCATATTCAATACATGATTCTTCAGCATGGTAAATAAAAAACTCCTCACCGAAGCAGACTCGTCAAGGTCCTCGCGTTTCTGCCATAATTTTATGAAAACATCCTGAACCGCATCCTCGGCTATTGCTTCATTCTTTAGATATTTTCTTGAAAGATAATAAAGAGGTTTGTGGTACTTCTTATAAAGACGCTTGAATGATGTTCTGTCACCATTCTTCATACCCTTTACCAGAACGTAGTCATTCTTTCCCTTCATCTTACACCCATCCTATAAATGTATGTTTATGTATTTTGCAGACAAATGAATACAGCTTCCCAACGCATATCCCTTCCGCTCCTATGGGAAATCCCATTGCATTCCCTGACAGGCAATGATTAGTTCAGCCTCTTCCAAATATTAAGCTTACAACAGAGGATTCATCCCGATTACCCAGTGAGTACGCTATGCAAAATGAGTTAACAATCAACAATTAACTATTTTTTTAAAATAGTGCAAATATTAATTGCAGATCCCCTTTCGGGTTCTATTGTTTCAGCTGTCCATGCAACCAGTCTACCAGCTTTTTCTTCTGCAGGGAAGAGAAGCCTGTAAATTCATAGGGTGTCATGAAGTCAAGCTTTGAATCGCTATTGAAAAGACGATAGACCGTCTCAGCCTGCCCCACAGCCTGCTGTACCTTTTTGAAATCTGAATGCCGGTCCAGCTCCGGCGTTATAACAAGCATGGGCCTTGGCGCAATAGAGGCAAGGATAGCCGGAAAATCTACGGGTATGCGTTCGGTGTCATCCACAAAGAATCCCAGCCGTGGAAGCAACCCATGCAAATGGGAGTAGGTCTTGACTCCTTCCACATCTCCGGAGGCGTCACGCAAAGGCGTAAAGGCTCCTGAGACCCCCACCCCCGCAATCCGATCGTCGAGGGCAGCAGTAAACAGGCTGACCGTCCCTCCCAGTGCGAATCCGGAGAGAAAGATTTGATCACGATCAACAAACTCAAGTCCCTCCAGTGCATCGACGGCCGCCCGCGTATCAGTGACCATCTTACCCAGCTTGGACCAATGGGGATAGCGCTCGTAAAAGAGGGTTCCCTCCTCGATTCGGGTTCCATACCCGATCAGGTCCATAGCCAGCACAGCCATCCCCTCAGACAGAATGTCTTCGAACAGGCCCTCCACATTCGTGGCATCAAAACCGGTATTTGAGAAGCGGTGCAGATAGATGACTACCGGCAGCTTGCCCTCTTCCCCCGTTTGCATTTCTCCATCTTCGTCAGTGGGATAGTAAAGTCTGCCGTGCAGGTAGTCGCCCAGGGCGTTGTAGGGAGCGATATTCCTGCTGCGTCCGTTGGAGACTTCCGGGCGGCTGATAAAACTGTTGAGATAGTCGTCTCTCGCAGTAAGCCGTCTGATGGGGCTCGCAGTAACACCAGCCGGTCTGTCACCGAGCAGCCAGTCAACATCCGCAAGGATAGAATCCTTTTGTGCTTTCCACGCCGAAGGCGAATCAATAGTTGCGCCCCCTTCCCCGGTGAGGATTGCACGCTCGGCGGGAATGACCGGAAAATCCCGGGGATCGACAGTTTCTCCGCTCAGTTCTTTCCACTGGTCAAAGGAATAATTGTATACCAGTTCATTCTCCCAGGGGATCATACTGCTACGGTCGAACTGTATGTCCAGCCAGTCGATAAAAGCCTCGATATCCCGGGCCTCCACGGCATGTTCTCCATCCCGAAACCGAATTCCCAGTTTATCGCCAGCATCCAGGAACCCATATACCTTCTCAAGCGACTGGTAATTGTGCTCTATAGCCCACGGCGCTCCGCCCGCCTTGTTCTCGCGTATGGATGTACTCAGCAGTAGTGAATTTGGAGCAATCAGGGACAACAGTGAATTTTGATCAATCGGCAGCTTATGTTCCCGTCCCCAGTAAAAACGGAGTCTCGGGTGCAGCCAGTGCGTTCTCCGGGATACCAGAAACTCAATCTCCTCATTCGAATGACGTGCATCGGTATAGCGGTAGGGAATTTCACCGCCGGTCCCCCCGCTGCTGCTGATAACGGCCGTAATCCGATCGTCAAAAGCCCCGGCAAAAACCGACTGTTTTGCATTTCTCGAGTGACCGGTAATAGCAATTTGGGATCGATCTACCCGGTCCAGAGTATACAAGTAATCTACGGCCCTATGGGCTCCCCACGCACGTGCCATCAGTGTACTCCAGTCATAATCAGGATACAGCTCCAGGTATTCCCGGGTGTCGTCCCTGTCATCCGCCCCGGCATATACCAGGCCCATATATCCCCTACGCACTGCTATCTGAGCCCATCCCCGGTGATTCCACTGAGTCATAAAGACCGGAAATGGGCCATCTCCGGGCGGGGTGAAGAGTTCAAGGGTCAATTTCGCTTCCTTATTATTACCGAAACGCAGTTCAATCATTTCAATCTTGACCCCGTTTTCCATCTTCTCATCCAACACATGTGCAGTAACATTGCTGGGCGGCGGCGGGAAGGTGCCCGATAAAATATGTTTTGCCTGCTCCTTTATCCATTCTCTCTTCTCCTTCCACTGCGCCCTGGTCTCA
The DNA here is from genome assembly GCF_900182555.1 of Fodinibius sediminis. Classification (GTDB taxonomy): domain Bacteria; phylum Bacteroidota; class Rhodothermia; order Balneolales; family Balneolaceae; genus Fodinibius; species Fodinibius sediminis. Next base: position 130,505 of record NZ_FXTH01000007.1, read on the forward strand.
ACTGGAATATTTTCACCTCCCTCATCAATGACCAGTGGATCGGGAAGCAGCGGTATGGAAGGCATGTCCTCAAAATTCGGGGGTAGAGCGCCTGTACGCTCTACCCAATCGATCCAGGTAGAATCGTGGTAGCTGACAAAGGCATCATGAGAGGGAGGGGTTTCCTGGAGTTCCAGCAACTGTTGAAGGTAGGCATGCCGCTGTTGCTGCGCACTTTGCCCATAGGATGTAAATGCATGTGCAAAAATAAAATATGACAGTATGAACAGTGCGTATTTTGTTGTCTTGATCATGTGCTGAAAACTTCCCTTATGATGTTAATCCGTAGTTTTAGTGCTGAAGTACCGGTGTTGATCTTTGTGAACATATACTGTACCAAAAAGTGACTGGCCCCGTCTATCATTGCCCCCTGTTCCACCAGCGGTCAGCAAAATCCATATAGTGATTCCAGTCTTCCGGTGTAAGATTGTGCCCCCCGCTTCGAATGTGATATCCACGGGGACCAGCGACAAGCGGCTGATCCAGCGGGGGCATCTCATCGGGCTCAACGGCCTCATACCCCCACAAGCCATAGGCGGGAGAGGCATGGGCCAGTGATAAAAATTCACCGCGGGGATCGGCCCACAGGTCCTCACCGGCACTGGCGATGTATACCGCGCGCGGGGCCATAAGTGAGATGAGCATGTGCTGATCGAAAGGCAATGCTTCCTCCCGGTCATTGAAAGCCATATAATTTTCTGCAAACCAGTGATCAAATCCATTCACCGCTTTGACTGTTTCCCCGAACCTGCGCCTACTGAGGGCTGCGCCTCCGCTTCCGGAATTATTGGAAATAACGATGGAGAAGCGCGTGTCTTCCGCTCCGGCCCACAGTGCCGCCTTTCCTCCCCGGGAGTGTCCAAGCAGGGCCACTTTGGAATTATCAATACCGGATTCAGATTCAAAATAATCCATGACCCGGCTGGCGCCCCAGCCCCAGGCCGCCAGAGCCATCCATGCGTCAGCCTCTCGGTCAACTGAGGCGTCCTCTCCTTCAAAAAGACGAATAACGCCCTCGTGATAGCGGTCTTCGTCATCCGGGGCCAAATCATTATTTTGAATAGCTGCTATACCATATCCGCGGTCAATGACCTCCTCAGCAGGCCAGAAGCCTGATTTCTCCTTTCGGGTGGGATCCGTATTCGAGGGGGCCCGGTTATTCATCAGCATAAAAACGGGAATGGCACCGGATACATCATTGGGAAGAAACAGGATCAACTCGAACTCGTGTCTGCGCCCCTCATGCCGGCTTTTAATAGCCACTCGACGAAGTGTTGCCCTTCCCTTCATGGCTTGCGGATCTTCCTGAACGACTTCGAAGCTGAGTTCTTCCGGCGGGCCGGGCCGACGGCCATACATGTGGGTACGGAACAATTCCAGAATGTGGCGCCGTCTCCGGGGCCATTCCTCCTTGTTTTGTACCGTTGAACCTGAAGTGGTTCGCAATACTTCAGGTAACTCGTAGTCGGGAACGCCCGACTCACGCCAATTGTACCCCGGTCGCTCCTCCTCCAGTTGTTCAATACGCTCCCGATCAGCCTGCCAGCCGCTTTCCTGTGCTGCTAAATTCTGTCCGCAGGAAACGATAAAAACAATGACTAGAAAAATACGCAACGGGTAATATTCCATTTGATAGTTATGCTCTTATTTTAAAGGGATACAAGTACACCTGACCTTGTTAAGAAGGACTAAAATTTTATCCGGGCTATTATATAATAGTAGCGTGATATTAATTAACGTAATAATTTTTCAGTTCCACAACCTTAAAAGGCAGGTACTGTGTCCATGATAAACTAACATATTCGGTTGTATATCTCTTTAATAATTTTGCTCGTCGATGGTTTGTATGGGAGGCTCGTTATTTTCTGCACCGTCATAGCCTATATTTTGGTTCACTCGTCCCAGTGTATTCGCTGTAATAACGTTCTGAGGGATTGGCCAGAGTACATTGTGCGGCTCAATATTGGCTGTGTTCCCATACCACTGTAGTTTAGGTTCGTGATAATGATGGTTCACCGCCATCACCCTGTCATAAAACCAGTTATCTTCGCTGAACGTATCCAAATCATAGCCATCAATATTCTCAGCTGCCATGATGTAGGATGTCCTGACCATTTCTGAATGCCGGGGCACCTCCATATACAATTCACGAGCACGTTCATCGAATATATAATCAATGGTAACATCCGCGGCCGTAATCAGGGGAGCATTGGAGCGATCCCTGACCTTATTAATGTCATCGGCGGCTGCCCCCGATTTTCCAAGCCATAAATTAGCCTCAGCCCTGATAAGATAGGTCTCTGCCAATCGGAAAATATACCAGTCTGCCTGCCCTCCCCGGGGTGAGGATGAATTGGGAGTAGGTACAAATGTCTTGTAATGCGGAAAAGAATACCAGGTATCGGTTGTGTCATGAAGGCTCCCATACAAAGACAAGTTGAACTGTTCCCCGTACTCTGGAGAATCTTCCCTGCAAACCGTAATTTCAGCCGTCTGGTCTCCCATTTCAATCCAGTTAATATCCGCTCTTCTAATGTCCGGGGTCTCCTGCCAAGTATGCTCTTCATCCTCCCAGATTTTATAGTGCCAAAAATCATTGGTGCGTACGTCGGAATTCCCCTGCCCCAGCGTATCCCCGGTCGCAGTATCCCAGTTACAGCCGCGGGTCCCTTCCGAGTCCAGTATTTTCCACCAGGCCGGACTAAAAAGGCGAGACATATAAACGCCAATGCTCCAGGCATCAGAGGGGGCGTCTGGTCGGTCTACCGTCGTATAAATAGTTTCGGTATTGGCCGGGATATTTCTGTTTTGCCAACGATGCAAATCCCATTGCACATTTCTCTTGGGGTCCTCCTCGTCAATTCCAAACCGTTCCGTCATCAGAGCATAGGGCCCCTCGATGAGTTTTGTAGCCGCTGCTACTGCTTTCTCATATTCCATATTTGCCAGGTACACCTTAGCCAGCAGGTGCCGAGTAGCCCCTTTGGTGACATCTCCAAGCCTTTCCGGTTCCACCGGAAGTCTCGATTCAGCCCACTCCAAATCTCTCTGAATCTTATCGAGGATGGCCCATCGGCTGTGAGTTTTGAAATCAAATTTTGCCCCCTCTATTTCCTTTCCAACCCACGGCACATCACCATAGGAGTGAACCAGTCGGTAGTACCAGTAGGACCGGTGCCATAACGCTTCGGCCACCATCCGGTCTCTTACCTCCCCTGCCATGTCGATATTGTCTATTCGTGAAATTAAAACATTGGCATCCTTAATCAGTTCATAGACTTCCTCAAACATGTCAAGGAAGGGAAAGAACTGGCTGTTACTGGGGGTATTTCTGGTAAAATCCGCCTGGAAAACAGCCACCGCTAAATCTGAGGCCACATACTCCGTGGACAGATAGTGTCTGTTGCCCGTGTTTTCTCGTTGCAGTTCCTGTCTTAAACGAACAAGGATGGTTTCGAAGCCTTCTTCATCTATGTATACATTTTGAGGTGTATAGTCCGACAGGGGATCCGGGGCTAAAAAATCACTGCCACAGGAAATGATGAAACCTGTTACAAGAACTGCAATAAAGCTAAAATTAACTAACCGTGTCATAATCCGTTTATTAAAATATTGTTGGTACAGTTTGTTTAATGAATTGCCAACTCATTCATAATGCAAGGTTAACCCCCATCATGAAGGATCGTGCCAATGGTGTTCTGCCTGTCTCAGGATCCCAGTGGGGCCAGTTGGTAAATGTGGCAAGATTCCGGCCGCTCACATAGACTCGCATATTTCGGAGCTTCACTCTCTCTGTAAATTCGGAAGTTACGGTATAAGATAAGGTGGCATCCTGAATTCTAACAAAGGACCTGGGCTTGTATATCATCAGTCCCCCTCCATAACCACTGGTACTTACATCCAGCCTGGCGTAGTCATTAATTGTGTTTTCAGGAGTCCAATAGGGTACCGGCCCGACATTGCGGCTTCGCCGGTCGTTGCTTTCCGCACCGCCGTTCAGGGCTTCAGGATATCCCCCGATATGCCCAAGGTCTGCCCGCACAAAAACAGACGCTGACCAATTACCCAGAAAGTCCACCTGGTTTCTTAATCCCAGACGGTAGCGGGGTTCCAGGAAACCAATGAATCTCTTATCATCTAAATCCACATACCTGTTATCATCATTGGGGTCAACCGCTTTAAAATCACCGGGCCGCATTCCATATTTTTCAGCTTCTTCAGCTTCATCCTCCTGCCAGACTCCAATAATATCGTAATCCCATACCTCATCAAGCGCCCTGCCGGGGAACCACTCATTATCAAAATCGGGAATTTCCCCTGTACGGCTCTGTCCCAGCAACCGGTATTCGCCGGTATCCCCAAAAAGTTTTCTTACTTTATTTCGATTCAGTGAAAATACAAAATTGGAATTCCAGCTCAGGTTCTCGGAATTGATATTAACGGAATTAAAGCTCATCTCAAACCCCCTGTTACCCAGTTCTCCCAGATTAACCGTTACATTATCAAAGCCCGTCAACGACGGAAGCTGTCGATTCATCAACAAGTCACTTGTCCGTGCATCATAATAATCTAAGTTTACATTGATTCGACTCGCGAAAAAACTCACATCCAGGCCGATATTTATAGACTCTGTACGTTCCCAGGCCAGGTCAGGATTGCCAATAGTGTTGATATAACTTCCCACGCGAGTACTTGTCCCATCATACCACGTCTGTGAAGAGACATCAGCCAATGCCGCGTAGGCGCCGATCTCACGGTTGCCATTAATCCCCCATGAGAGCCGCATCTTTAATTGTTCCACCCAGTCGACATCAAAAAAATCTTCCTGGGCTATCCGCCAGGCAAAAGCAACAGAGGGGAAGTTGGCCCTCGGAAGATCCTGTCCAAAAGCAGAATACCCATCCCTTCTAATCGAAGCCGTAATCAGATACCGGCTCAAGAGCGAGTAATTCAGACGGGCCATCATACCATCACCAGATACCGTCATGTCGTAAGCCCCAACCCCCGGATCAACGCCAAAGCCTATACCGTGATACGACAGCTCCTGATTGGGTGAAAACCTTTGATTTACCAGTGAAGAGCTCCACTCACGGTTACGTTCCACGGTATGCAACAGCGTCACATCAAAATCATGGATTCCGAACTCCTTCTTCCAGGTCAACAGGTTATCAACCCGCCACTCAAATGCTTCAAAGTGAGATCTTGACCCCGTACTTATATCCGCTTCCAGTCCCCCCACGCTTTCATCAGTAGACATGAAAGAAAAGAAACGTCCATATTCATAACGGGGTTGAAATGAAACGTTGTGCTCAAATCCAAACGGGAGACCTATGTCAAAGCTTAGATTGGAAAAGAGGCTTCTATTTCTGTCGTCCTGGTCAAACCGATAGTAATTGAGTAATGGGTGGTTCGTGTGCCCGTGGGGACGACGTTTTAAATTTCCATCCTCATCAAACTGTCTGGCAAAGGGACTGTTGGAATAAAAGCCCAGGCTGCCGGGTATGGAAGTTTCATTTCGATCGCTCCACTGAATATTTGCACTTGCACTTAGCCATTCCAGAATATCGAAATTAACATTTAGCCGCGAACGAATCGCTGAATACTGGTCCCCCACGCGGATTCCTTCATTCTCATCGTAGCCAATTGACCAATAATATTGAGCATCCTCCGATCCCCCTTCAATACTGAGGTTGTGAGATTGCTGAACACCACGCCTCATGACCACATCATACCAGTCAATCGTTTCGTCGGCGGGACTGTTTCCAGCCTTATAGACCTCTTGCTCCTCGGGAAAAAACCTCAGCCGTGATAAGTATTCGTCAATATCGTTCGATAAATTAGAATCAGAATAGTTACGCCATTCCTCCAGGCTTATCCCATCGGGCAGGTTGTCCGGATGCGTATAATAATATTCCGGCTGATCGGGAAATACGGTTCTAAAGTAATCTTTCCGAAATTGGATGTATTCCATGGGACCGTAGGGACGCCTGTCGTTCAACGGCTCTCTGAAACCTACTTCCGATGAAAAGTTAATGGTTGGCTTTCCGGCTGCTCCCTTCGTTGTTGTTAGTAATATCACGCCTGAAGCAGCCTTGGCACCATAAATAGCAGCAGAACTAGCATCCTTCAAAACATCAATGGTTTCGATGTCGTTGGGGTTGATATCCCTCAGGCTGCCATTGTATACCGCTCCGTCAAGAACAATCATTGGCTCTGTGTCTGCCTGCAGTGAATTGGTCCCTCTTATCTGCATGGAACTGCCGCCCGCCGCATTGGAACTTTGATTCGCTTCAAATCCGGCTATTGTGCCGGTAAACATGTCCGAGAGTTGCGTAATATTCTGATCCTTAAATGTCTCTCCCTCCAGCCGCTCTACCGAGCCTGTCAGATCGCTTCGCTCCTGTGTTCCATAGCCAACTACAATAACTTCATCCAATCTTCCCAGATCCTGTTCCAACACAATAGTTATTGTCCGTTGCTCTCCGACCGTTATCTTCTGTGTTTTATAGCCGATAAATGAAAAAATGAGAACGGACTCCGGACCGGCAACTTCAAGACTAAATTTACCTTCCACATTAGTCGTGGTTCCTTTGGTCGTGCCCTCAACCGATATGTTGACTCCTGGCAGTGGCTCACCGGTCTCACCATCAATGACGGTTCCCTCAACTTCTATCTGAGCCCGCATCTTATTCAATTCACTTAACGACTGATAAATCAATAAATAACCATCCCTCGAAAACATATAGTCCAGGTTGGTTTTCTGCAGTACATGATCCAGGGCATCACTAATACTGATTTTATCCTTCACCAATGTCACTTTCTTCTGTTTCATGATATCCCCCCGGTAAGTGAGCCTCATACCCGTGATAGCCGCAATTTCCCTCAGTGCTTGCTCTACCGTCACATCGAAGACATGAACACTGATCTCGGTATCAAAATCAGTCTTGTAAAAAGTCTTTGATTCTTTCAGCATCGTCATATACGATATTTCCCTGGGTATATTTTTTTGCTGATTTTGCACTTGCACCGCTGTTAAATCTACCGGAATAAATACAAGGACAAGTAACCAGCTCATCCCCCACCGGGCATAGGTTATCCATCCGTCTGTCTTCCTATTTCCTTTTGTAAGTATTGGCATTTTGATCCCTATTATTTATAGATATTAGTATTGATCCCATCACCCTCAAACAGCTATGGGGGTTTCCTTCACATCTCTTTAAGGCTTTGAAAATTCTATTTCCTGATTCTTCTTCCGGTAGTTCATTTTCATGGAAGCAGAGAGGACCTTCAAAACGTTCTCTAAATTTTCATCGCTAAACGTGCTGGTAAAAGGCACATCCAAAATGCTTGTATCCTTCACCGAAATTTGTACGTCAAATTTTCGTTCAATTTGCAATAAAACCTGTTTAAATGGCTCATTGTCGAAATACAAACCCCCACTTAACCAAAGCAGATGTTTCTCAATATCCACATTTTCAATTCCGGTAACTCCTTTGCCCTTAACTACGCTTACATGCTGGCCGCCGGTAAGCAGCACGCTGTTTTCTGAGCGTATACTGCTCGCTGGTTTAACTGCAACCTTCCCCTCACGCACCCCAACATCAACTGCCGTTTCTTCATCCCAGGCACGGACATTGAATTTTGTTCCCAGCACTTCCACATCTGCCGTCTTCGTGTGAACGATAAATGGCTTGTCTGCACCGGGTACTACCTCGAAGTAGGCCTCCCCCTTCAGGTATACCTCACGATTAGCCCCATCAAACCTTTTGGGATAGCGCAAGGAACTTGCCGCATTTAGCACTACGACGGTACCATCGGAGAAAGAGATCCTGGCTTTTTCACCTCTCCGGGCTGTACTGTGCTTTAGTTCCGTATCATGTAGCTGGCTACCACCAGCCTGTTGCTCATCGAGGTAATGACTGGATAAGACGCCAACGAAAATAACCAATAAAACAGCGGCGGCCGTGCTCAGAACCGTTACCATGCGCTGGTTCACAGCGGAGGAGGGCTTCCAGTGCTTCCTGGACGGACCAGGATCTATCTCATGCATCCTGAATCGATTCCAGGCGTCTTCAACATTTACCCCGAACTCTTCCTCCGGGCTCAATTTCCATATTTGCTTCAAATCATTCACCAAGCGCCGGTTCTCCGAACTTTCATCCATCCACCGTTCTACTTTCCGACGCTCTTCCGGCAGACAGTTGTTCGTTACATAGCGTTGTAAGAGTCTCCACATCTGTTGTTTCACCATCAGTCATCCATATATTTCATCCCTGTACTAATAAGACGAACGAAAAATCGGGCACCCTGCAATTTATTTTTTTAAGTATCTGGAATGGCCAGCTGTTGCAGGCGGGGCAGTATCCGTTACCCCTATGCTAAACCGAAAAAAAAGCTACAACTAAGAATGGAAGCAAATGGGAAAGGCGCTTGCGGAGACGTTTTAACGTCCTGGTCATTTGTGATTCGACTGTTTTAACGGATACATCCATAACCTCCGCAATTTCACTGTATGTCAGCCCATCATAACGGTGTAATTTATAGGTCATCTTGCTGCGGGGAGGCAAGGCTTCTATCTCTCTCCGTATAGCCTCCTGGACCTGCTTCTTTCGACGGGGATCCCTGTAGTCAAGAGTGGGGTTGTCTTTCGCAGCCATCCATTTCGGATCGTATTTTTTTCTTACCTCCTGGTGCCTGAGGTAATCCAGAGCCTGATTCTTTACCGACTGGTAAAGATAGAGTTTTAAAGAACTGGTTGGATGCCATTGTGCTCTATCCTGCCATATATTGGCAAAAACCTCTTGAACCAGTTCTTCAGCGATGGCATTTGATTTGACATATCGCCAGACGAAACGTGTCAAATCAAAATAATAGGTCGTAAACAGACGCTCAAAAGCTTCCTTATCCCCTTTCTGGATTTCCAATATCCAACGTTCTTCTTTATCCCCTTTTACACCCATCTAACTTTTTTGATAATAAAAATAACGTTTAAAAAACGTAGCTTTTTTTAAAAAGTAAACTGAGATATGGATGGAGGTATCCAAGGAGATCACAGACAGTCATTTATTCATATCCCGTCTGTCTTTCTGGAAACAAGCCTCTTAAATATGCGGATCTGTTACTCAACCGTACACAGAAATCACTTCCTTGAAGGAACATGAGGAGCCACAAAAAAACCTGCAGCCCTGAATCCATATAATGGATCATTGCTGCAGGTCAAATCAGGTACTGGCGGTCAACGTATAACCTACAATTCCTTAATCTTAATATTTCGAAAGTTTACGAGGTTTCCATGATCCTGCAGTCCGATATATCCTTCCCGCGCATCACCAAACTCCGGATGTTCCCGAAATTTACTGTTACGGATCATCTTATACCAGTCGTTGGTCCACAGTTCATACTCCAGTACTTTTTCCCCATTCTGCCAGTGTTCCACCGTCGAACCATCAGCCACAATTTTTACAGAATTCCATTCGCCGTATGGATTGGCGTTCTGCGGTTTGGCCGGAATCAGATCGTACAGTGATCCCGCTTTACGATTGCCATTTTCACCTCGTTCAGCATCAGGATGGTTTTCATTATCCAAAATCTGTACCTCCGGTGCCGACCAGTATATGGGCTGGTCGGGCTGTTCCATGGCCCGATAGAAAATGCCGCCGTTTGCACCTTCAGCCGCTCTCCAATCCAGCTTAAGTATAAAGTTGCGATATTTATGCCGGGTGATAATATCTCCTCCCCCGCCGGACGAACGTACCGACAGCATGCCATCCTCTACCATCCATCCCTTTTCAGGAAAATTCGGGCTGTTATAGCCACGCCAGTGTTCTGCTGATTCTCCGTCAAAAAGCAAGATCCATCCTTCGCTTTTCTCTGCATCTGTCAGCTCGTTATGCTGAGCCTGGCTGTTTAGACTCATGGCTGTGATAATGAGTATTGAGGTACAAAATATTGATAAGAATTTCATGGAGTTCATTGTCGTATCAGGGTTATAACTTGTTAAGTGTTCGCTTTCGCCTTGTCAGCCAAGCCGATATGTTCCAGGGCTTCGTGTGAGCATCCTTGCCAGTCGTAGGGCTGATTACCCATGTAGCCGATATCTTCAATTCCAATTTTACTGGACCAGAAACCGGAAGCCACCAGATCTCGGAAGCGATTAAAAAAGGTGACGCCCGGCTGCATTTCGGGACTGGCCACCTCGGGATAGGCAATTTCATCCAGCATCTCCTTCTGCTGCTGTTCGGTACAATCAACAAATTTTTTATTGAATCGCTTCTGACACTGAACATCCAGCCAGTTGAGTCCGCCGCGAATGGGCGTCTGGTTCTGCGGGCGATCGAGCATCATAAAATCTATAAATTCCGGCACCCCGGCATCCTCGGCGTTTCCCGATCGCTCATCGGCCGGAATAATCAAGTTAGACAGCTGGCGAACCGTCTCGAATTCATGATCCGTAAAAAACTGGCTTTCCCATTTTTCCAGATCCTCTTCAGTTACATGTTTCCAGAATTTATGCTGTTTTGCAGCTTCCTCCGGGGCCTGTTCGCAGCCCGTCATCGCAAAACTGGCGGCCAGCGTTCCCAGCGATAATGTTTTTAATGCATCTCTTCTATCCATAGTTCAGCTATTTTACCTAATATATTATGACTTTACCTTAAAGATTGCCCTTGTTCATTTGATCAGTAATATATTCCGATGTCCGCATCGACAGTGCCAGAATGGTCCAGGTGGTATTCTTGTGGGGCTGAGATACGAAGGGCCCTCCATCGGCGACGAAGAGGTTATCAACGTCGTGAGCCTGACAGTATTTATTAAGTACTGAGGTCTTGGGATCATCGCCCATCCGGGTGGTTCCCACCTCGTGGATAATTTCCCCAGGGGTGGAGATTCCATAGCCATCCTCCCTGGAGGGCATGTCCCAGAGCGGCGTGCCTCCCATTTCTCCAATGATATTGCGGAAGGTCTTCTGCATATGCCGGACCTGGCGGTATTCATGATCGCTCCAGTTATAATTGAACCGCAGCACGGGGATTCCCCATTCGTCAACGACATTGGGATCAATCTCGCAGTAGTTCTCTTCGAAGCCGATACTCTCTCCCCGGCCGGAGAAACCAACAATGGAGCCATAATAACGGCGATAGTCCTCTTTAAGCTGCTTCCCGTATCCGCCGCCGCCTTTGGGCCGATCCTGGTAAAGATCACTATAGTTCTGAATGCCGCCCATAAATCCGTAGCTGGGCATGCCTCGTCCCCCCCACAGTTCCACATGATAGCCGCGGGGAAAATCAAGGCTGCTGTTGTCTTTCCACCATGGGATATACAGGTGCATTCCCCCGGTGCCATCCTCATTGTGGGCCGGCATATTCATCAAATCGGGGATAAGTCCCGCTACAGAAGTACCCGTGGTATCCATCAGGTATTTCCCCACCGTGCCACTTGAGTTGGCAAGTCCATCCGGGAAATCGGGGGATTTCGAATTCAGCAAGAGACGGGCCGACTCACAGGCACTGGCCGCCAGTACCACGACCTTGGCCCGCACCTTATATTCCTGCTTATCTTCCTTGTTGACATAGGATACGCCGGTCGCCTTGCCATCGCTGTAGGTTACTTCCCGAACCATCGCCCCGTTGATAATTTCGAGATTACCCGTTTCCAATGCCGGCGGAAGCAATACGGAGGGCGATGAAAAATTTGAGTGGGTAGAGCAACTTCGGTTACACTGACCACAGTAATGGCAGGCGGCACGACCGTTATGAGGCTCTGTTATGATAGAGAGACGTGAGGGGATACATGGTATGCCCATATTGTCACAGGCATCCTTGATCAGATGCTCGTAGCAGCGGGGTTCCGGCGGTGGCATATAGATCCCGCCGGGTTCGTTGGGAATACCTTCATTAGTTCCAAAAACACCGATAAGCTTGTCAATACGATCATAATAAGGCTTCACATCCTCGTACCCAATCGGCCAGTCGTCCCCCAGGCCATCTATGCTTTTCACACGAAAGTCATCGGGACCAAAGCGCAGAGAAATACGTCCCCAGTGATTGGTCCGGCCTCCCAGCATCCGGCCGCGAAACCAGTCGAAATCGGTGCCATTGGTTGTCGTATAGGGTTCCCCCTCAATATCCCAGCCGCCAAAACAGGCATCAAATTCACCAAAAGGCTGCAACCGGGTACTGGCCCCGCGCCGTGGTGACTCGTAGGGCCAGGTGAACATGGCAAAATCCTCGGAGTCAAACCAGCCTCCCGCTTCCAGCATAATAACATTAGCGCCCGCTTTGGTAAGTTCATGGGCAGCCATTCCTCCACCTGCTCCTGAACCTACGATACAAACATCATATTCTTCGGGACTTTCTTTAATCTGCATAAACTATTTATGTATACTTTGTCTGTTTTATTATTCGTTCGCACAGCTACCGGCAATTTGCAATTGCGCACTAATTAGTTCCGTGGCGTAGAGCGGGATGCATTCTAAATGAAATCTCCGGGAGATGCAACCCCAACCTTTAATCGAAACAATTTATTACAACGGCATAATCCTCCCCCGGCCGGGAGGAGGATCATATCCGCTTGGTAATTATTTTTTAAAATTTCTCAGAAAAAGCCGGTGAGCTTATTTTCTGAAAATTAATAGCCCGGGTTCTGCTCAAGATTCGGGTTGGTCTGGATTTCATCATCCGGCAGCGGATACAGCAGCTGATGTTCCTGGTAGGTCTGTCCCCAGTTGTTGGACTGCCCGACCACATTCATAAAACGGACTTCGCCGGGATTGTCCTCCGAGGGCACCGGGTACTGGCGCGTACGCTGAATATCCGACCATATCTTAAAGTTCAAGGCCAGCTCGCGCAGCCGCTCTTTCCAGACCTCCTCAACAAACTCCTGCTCGGAAAGTACGGCCAGTGAGGCTTCAATGGTGCTGCGATCGGTCTGCCAGTAGGCCCGGCTTCGCACATCAGCAAGATAGGAGATCGCCTCACTCGTCACCCCTTCGGAACGGACTATGGCCTCTGCGGCTATCAGCAGCACCTCAGCATAGCGATACACTCTAATGTCTCGCCCTCCCCGGCCGGTTTCAAAGATGGCATCCTCTTCAAACCACAGGTACGGGGCCCATTCGCCAAACTCATAGCTTTGTCCACCGTGTTCAAAGGAATGGTAGAAAAGCTGCTGATTCTGGATGCGAAGATCTTCGTCGGGGTTGTACATCCAGGTAAAAGCATCAATGGGACGATAGGCGTTCAGCGTTCGGCCATAGTTGATACCGGTCGGCCTGACCACCCCGGGGATGGTAATACGCGGATTGTCATTGGCATCGATTTCCGCATTATATTCAATGCCGTAGACATACTCCATGTCATTGTCGGATGTGCGCAACTTGTTATAGGCACTGCGGTCCGGAAGGGATCCATGCTCCACCAGCTGGTGGTTGCCCGCTTCTATAACCGATCGTGCGGCATCAGCGGCATTGGCGTAGTTGTCGGCCTGCAGCGGGTAGCCGGACATTTGAAGATAGACATCAGCCAGGAGGGTCTGGGCCGCCCCTTTTGTAATTCTGAATCCGTTCATTGGGAACGGGCCTTCGCCGAGGGCTCCCTGATCAATGGCCCAGTTCAAATCGGCTACAATTTGATTGTACACCGAGTCGGTGCTGGTTCGCTCTACCTCAATGCCCTCCAGGCCCTCCACCGGTTCTGTGACCAGGGGAACATCACCGAACGACTTGACAAGGGCAAAATAGTTCAGTGCTCTGAAAAAACGGGCTTCAGCAAGCAGCTGATTTTTTTCGCCCTCACCCATACCCTGCATATCAGGGATATACTTCAGCGCTGTGTTGGCCCTCGATATAACATCGTAGTGCCCCGACCACCAACCGTCAAAAAACTGGTTTAGCACTTCCGGGCCTACCTGCAGATCCTGGGCGACCTGCCCCTGGATCCGTTCTCCCTTCCCTTCGTTATCAAAGTAGCCAGACATGTAGCCCCCCATCATAACATCGGCGCCGCCAAAACCTCCGGAATTGTAGAAACTGGCCCCCTGCCCATCTCTGTAAAGGCCGTTTATCAGGCCTTTGGCCCCTTCCGGTGTTTTTAAAAGCTGGTCAACAGAAATTTCATCTTTGGGAGTTTCTGCTAAAAAATTGTCGCATGCACTCACCGCCCAAAAGGACAATACAAGAATAAAAACTAACTTCTTCATAGTATTCATGATATGTGTTAAAATGCGTGGTTAGAATCTAAAATTCACTCCAAGAGTAAATGTTCGCGGCTTCGGATACTGGTAAAAGAATATATTCTGCGTATTGGGATTACCGCCCCAAGAGGTCCCTTCCGGGTCATGCCCCTTGAAATCGGGATGGTGAATCACAAATGCATTTTCCAGGCTCGCGGTGATTCGCATACGCTGCATGCCCAGTTTGGAGCTCGTTTCCTGATCCAGTGTATAGCCCAGTGAAAAGAGATTGCCCCTGATATAGGAACCATCCACGATCCAGTGACTGTCGGCCTGGGTGTTCTGTCCGGACAGCGGCTGATGCCTGATTCGCTGAATGGGCGTATTTTGATGGTCAGGCGTCCAGGCATCATACAGCTGGGTGCTGATGCCGTTGGTCAAGGCCTGACGGTCTTCAGCGGTATGCAGGAACTGCTGCATGATCTCGCTCCCATAGACAAATTGTAAATCAGCGGTAAAATCAAAGTTTCCGAAGTTGAACTGGTTCACAAAACTTCCCGTCCAGTCCGGCATGCCGTGACCGATGATCTGCCGCTCTTCCGATCGCTTGGCCTCACCGGGAATTCGTCCTGCTTCAGCCGCCTCGGCCGCTTCATCCGTATTCCAGGTGCCATAACGCTTAAATCCATAAAAGGTACCGATGGGTTCGCCCACCCGCAGGATGGTCTGGCTACCAGACACCCAGTTCGGACCGGGGAAGATATCCTCATCCTCGGCACCAAGGCTTTCCACCCTGTTGATGTTGTAGTTAAAGTTAAGCGTAGAAGACCAGAAGAAGTTGGACGACTGGATATTATTGGTGGTCAGCATGAAATCGACCCCACGGTTTGAGACCGACCCCACATTGTCCATAACCACATCAAAGCCGGTGGTAGCCGGGATGGGACGGTTGAGCAGCAGGTCATCCGTTAACTTATAGTAGTAATCCGCTTCCAGCGACACCACCTGGTTGAAGAGATCAACCTCCATACCAACGTTATACTGGGTCGTCTTTTCCCATTCCAGGTCGGGGTTGGCCAGCCGCTGCAGGCTGCTGGAGGTCTGTCTTGCACCTCCTATCAGTACCGTTCCGGAACTAATGGTTGACAGTGACTGGTACACACCGATTTCAGTATTACCGGTTTTACCGACCGATCCTTTGAACTTCAGGTAGTCGATAAAATTCAGATCCGACATGAAATCTTCGTTTGATGCTGTCCAGCCCAGGCCCAACGAGGGGAAAAAGCCATACTTATTATTTTCTCCGAAACGAGAAGAGCCGTCCATGCGGCTTGTAAATGTTACACTGTAGGTTTCATCGTAGGTATAGCTGCCCCGGGCAAAGTAGGAGTTCATTGTCCAGTCCCAGGCGTTGGATGAGGGGATACCGTTGATGTCGGTCGCCGCATCAATGTTATTGGTGCGGTACAAGTCATTGGGGAATTCGCGTACGCTTGAGTAGTCGCCCCGGTAGTCGGTTCCCTGCCAGCTGGCTCCCAGTACGGCGTTCAAACTGTGATTGCCGCTGTCCAGGATATAGGTCAAATAGTTCTCGTTCTGCCAGTAGGTAGTCTCACTGTTCGATATAGACGCATTCCCAACGGAAGCTTCCGGAGACACCAGGTCGGTAGGCTGGTAGGTTCTGGCTTCATAATTGGTATTATCGATCCCGAACTGGGTTCGGAACTCCAAATTAGGAGTAATCTGGAATTCTGCATAGGTATTACCAAAAAGTTGGATTCTATCCCTGAGCCTGTCTTCCTCGAGGGCGCGCTGCACCGGGTTGGGCTGGCCTTCGAGGGTCAGGCTGCGTATATCGTTATAATGCGTATAGGTACCATCCTCCCACCGTACCGGCAGAATAGGAGCAAATTCAATCATCGTTCGGCGGATTTCCTGTCCACCTCCTCCTTCTTCAATGTTATTTTCCCAGGTTTTGTTGACCGTCAGATTTGTACCCAGAGACAGCCAGTCGGTGGGCGTGGTATCATAGACGATTTTTGCACTGGCCCGTTTCATCCAGGAATTAAGGATGATTCCCTCATTGTTGGTATAGTTGAGGAAACCGCCAAAAGATGAATTTTCACCACCGGACTGAATCCCTATCTGATGGTCATGTGAGAGGGCAGTGCGGGTCACCGCATCCTGCCAGTCCGTATCGTAGATTGGGTTCCCCTGGTCATCAAACAGCTTTTCCATATCCGGAGACAAATCCAGTGTTGGTTCTTCGCCCGGGGCATAATCATCAAACAGAGGAGCATTTTCATAACCGGTACGCTGAACTTTCATAAACTCTTCCGCATTCATTGCATCCATGCGGCCGCGCATCCTGCCCACGCTGAAAGAGCCGTCATAACTCACAACCACCTCATCGGAGACGGCGTCGCCCCGTTTCGTAGTCACCAGGATCACCCCGTTGGCTCCGCGCGATCCGTAAATGGCCGTGGCAGAAGCATCCTTCAGAACCTCAATACTTTCAATATCGTTGGGATTCATATACTCAATACCACTCTGCATCACAACCCCGTCCACAACATAGAGAGGATCGGTATCCGCGTTGATGGAGCCCGAACCCCTGATAACCACCCTGTTGCTTCCTGTCGGTGATCCGGAGTTGGTGAAAATATTTACGCCTGCCACTTTACCCCTCAAGCTCTGCAGCGCATTGAAGGAGGGCTGCTTTTCCAGGTCGGCCTCCGAAACCATTCCAATAGATCCTGTCACATCTGATTTTCGCTGGACGCCATAACCTGTAACAACCAGCTCTTCGCCCGAGATCGTCTCTGACTGCAGGGATACATTGATTTCCGTTCTGCCATTAATGGGCACTTCCCGGCTCTGGTATCCGATGAAGGAAAAAATCAGGGTATCCTGCAGGGATGGGACATTCAGCTGGTAGGCACCCTCTCCATCCGTGGAAGTACCAGTAGTGGTACCCTTTACCATAACATTTACCCCCGGCAGCACTTCACCTGTACTGGCATCGGTAACCGTACCACCGATGGGTTCCATAACAGTTTTGCTGAATTTATCCCTCCGACTGGTCAACACCAAATGATTATTGGGAGACAGTGCAAACCGCAGGCCTGTCCCTTCCAGGATGGTCCACAACGCTTTATTGACCGTCACGCTTTGTGCTCCCAGCGTCACCCGTTTTGACAGGGGGACCTGCTGATCGCTGTAGGAAAGCTGCAGACCCGCCTTAGCTGCAACATCCTGCAGCGCAGCTTTCAGCGCAACGTCCTGGTATTCAATCATAATCATCTTGTTAAGTGATGGTGGTGTTGTTCGGCTGTTGGTAATATTGACCCCGGAAAAAACCGAAGCTTTTGTATACAAACTGCCATTATCGACAGCCGGTGTATCCTGTGCCTGAGTGGCATTCACTGCGAGTAGAAACACCGATAAAAAACAGACTATCTCTATCCCGTTCCGTAAGATCCCGCCTTGGTTGCGTTTTCTCATAAAAAGCTCCATTAGATTAAGGTTTATTGTGAATTTTGGTTAAAGCTTATGGTCCGCCCCTCTCTCTGAAATTCCGCATCCAGAGAGAGCGCCAGAATATTCAGTACTTCCAACAGCGGCTCGTCATCAAATGAGGCGGTTACCTGCTGATCAAGCAGGGAAACCTCCGCCTCGACTTTTATATTATACCACCGTTCCAGCTGGGGTATGACCTTTTCAAACGGTGTTGACCTAAAGACCAGCCGCCCATCCTTCCATGCAACATATGATGCGATATCCGGCACGTTGCTCATGTTTTTTTCTCCATCCCTTCCCAGCACCCCTACCTGACTGGCCGTCAAATGCAGCTCACCGGAAGCCTCTGCCCCTGCAGTATTCAAAGCTACACGCCCCTCTTCAACTGCCACCTGCACCTGCTCATCCCGGGGGTAGGCCTTGACCCCAAATTTCGTGCCCAGTACTTTCGTAGCTGAGTGAGCCGAATATACGATGAATGGGAGATCGGGATCATGGGCCACCTCAAAGAAAGCCTCCCCTCTCAGCTTCACGCTGCGGATGGAATCCCCGAAGTTGGCTGATAATTCAAGATGAGAGGCTGCATTGAGATACACCCGGGTACCATCAGATAATCGGAACGACGTTCGCTGCCCCAATGCTGTTGAAACCTCCTGTATCCGGGTCCCTTTTTGAGCGATTTCGTTATCGGCCAGGTCAAAATCCGGAACAAAGAAATACAATAACACAGCTACGAAAACTACTGCAGCAGCGGCTACGGAAACAGCAAGGGAACGATTATACCCTTTTCTGTTCGGTACATTGTCTCGAATGCTGTGAATATTGCCTGCTGGATCCTTTTCCGACAGGTTATCCTTAAAAGATTCCCATGCCTTTTCGGCATCAACACCTACTTCACGTGCAGGTTTCACATTCCAGATTTTTACCAGTCTCTGAATTTTTTTCCTGTTATCACTGCTCGCCTCTATCCAATCTTCAACTTGTTTTTTTTCTTCCGGCGTGCATTCTCCCGCCAGGTATTTGTGCAGCAAAGTCCAATTCATCAATTCTTACCGAATCCTCAAATATCATTTTTTTAGAGTTCTATAGTTTATACAACTGAAAAGAGAGGGACCCTGTAATTTTTTTTATTTTTTTTGCAAAAGAGACAAAAAAATATCATCCCGATATATATTGGGCGAGAGACTGGCGCAATGTTTTGAGTGCTCGGCTCATTTGCGATTCCACGGTTTTAACCGAGATATCCAGTACGGATGCGATTTCACGATAGGTCAGGCCCTCCCTGCGGCTTAACTTGTACACCTGCCGGGCACGACTGGGCAGATTCTCAATCGCCCGCTGCGCGGCCTGTACAAATTCCGAAGGTTCTTCTTTTCTTTCACTGTGATGCTGGGTTACCGGGGAGGGCTTAACCCATTCAATTTTGCGATTGTATTCGCGGGCCAGCTCCTTATGCTTGATATGATTGAGCGCCTTGTTCCTGACTGATTTATAGAGGTAGGACTTTATGTTTTTCCGGGGATCCAGCGACTCCCTTGACTGCCACAAGCCCAGAAAAACCTCCTGGACCAGCTCCTCGGAGATGTGCCGGGAATGGGTATACTGCCACGAAAACTGACACAGGGGGTCATAAAAGCGAAGAAAAAGCTTTTTAAAGGCCTTTTGATCACCCTTTTTTATTTTTTTGACCCATAACATGGTGCCATTTTTCATACAATTCTGATAATTTCCCGTACGGAATTATTACCTTTTATACCATAATCTCATGAGGCTAAAAACGTTTGCTTGATGCTGGCAGGGTTTAGCGGGGCAGTGAATGCTGCATCCTGGATAAGCATCGAAAGAAATGAATCAGCAATACCGCTCCATCAGGACGTGAAAAATCACGTTTTTTAACCCCTACTACTTGAATGGCTTCCATGACACCGGGTATATGTTCACCCTTCCACCTACCCTCATCTATCTGTGATAAGGATAAGGCGCTCTCATACCCTGCGCCTTATCCCTTTATCACAACAACCTGTTATCTTCGTTTTAGGAAAGCTCCTTGCCAGCCTGAATCAATAGCTCCTTGGTGGCTTTGATACCTTCGGATTCACTGAGTTCGCTTCCTTCATATTCAATGCCAATATGACCGGTATAGCCGGCATCCTTCACGATTTGAAGCATTTTCTCATAGTCGGTATTTGTTTCATGGCCCTCTGCGTTAAAAGCGTGACTTTTAGCACTGACGCCTTTGGCATACGGCATCATCTGTTTAACACCTTTGTATCGGTCGTACTCATTGACACACTCTCCGTCTTTGTGCTCAATACAGAAGTTTCCAAAATCAGGCAGCGTCCCACAGTTATCCATGCCTACTTCTTCCATGACACCGGCAATCCAGTCTCCATCTGAAGAATAGCCGCCGTGATTTTCAACAATAATGTTGATATCGTAATCCTTGGCAAAGCTGGCCAGGCTTCCCAAGCCGTCCACAGCCGCTTTTCTCTGGTCTTCCCGGGAACCACCGCCCCTTGCATTCACGCGAATGGAATGACAGCCCAGGTATTGTGCAGCTTCTACCCATTTGTAATGATTTTCTACCGACTGCTGGCGTTCCTTGTCATCCGTTGCCGCAAGAGCACCCTCGCCGTCAATCATGATAAGCACTTGGTCAACTCCCAGGTCGCTGCAGCGTGAATTCATCTCATCCAGATAATCGGTGTCCTCTGCTTTATCCTTGAAGAACTGGTTGACATATTCTACGGCTGTAATACCAAACTCATTTTTGGCTGTCGCCGGAAAGTCAAGGTGTTCAAGGTCTCCATCAAAGAGGGTTCGGTGCAAACTCCACTGTGCCAGTGAAATGTCGAAAAAAAGGTCTTCCCCCCCTGCATTGGCTTTTGAATTACACGCCGTAATCAAACCGGGCATAGCAGCAGATGCTACGGCAAATCCACCCAGTTGTAAAAAATGCTTTCTGTCCATAATAATCCTGTTAAGATTTTTTTGCCCATCATCAGATCGTAAGCTGATAACCCATCAACTTTCTGAATTCCAACAATATGAGCTACTTATAATTAATGAAATTGAATTCGCTATAATGTAACAAAATATTTAGGTGATGCAATTTACTCCTTGGCATTTTTTTGTAATATTAGTGCAAAATATTTTTACAGTAACTGTGATGAAAATTTCACATACTTAGCAGTATCATATTTTGATTGTACTCAATAGTAATCGGACTAAAATTTAAGGATTGTTTAATGAATAGATTATTACAAGCGAAGCTTAGCCTCATGATGTTTCTCGAGTTTTTCATCTGGGGGGCGTGGTATTCCACCGTTGCCGTGTATATGACGGCCAATGGCATGGAGAGTCTCACTCACTGGCCTTTTACTGTAAACCCTATTGCGGCTATCGCTGCCCCCTTCTTTGTAGGGCTGATTGCAGACCGCTACTTTGCTACGGAAAAAGTGCTTGGCGTGCTTCATATTCTCGGTGCCCTCTTTATGTTTCTGACTCCGATGGCCGTTAACAGTCCGCTGCTGTTTATTCTCCTGCTTCTTGCCTACAACCTGTGCTATATGCCAACCATGAGCCTGGCCAATACCCTTTCCTTCCATCACATTGATGACCAGGAAAAAGATTTCCCCATCATTCGGGTATTCGGAACCATCGGCTGGATTGTCGCTGGACTCATCATCAGCTTTGTTCTGGGCATTTTTGTGGCGGATAATCTGAAACCCGAACAAACCGCCCTGCCCCTCTATCTCACATCAGCTGCCAGCCTGCTGCTGGGCATCTACAGCTTCACCCTTCCGCATACTCCCCCGCCGGCAGCCGGTGAAAAAATATCTGTTCGCAGCATTGTCGGTATTGATGCACTCAAGCAGCTGGGGAGCAGGTCATTTTACGTATTTTTGTTCAGCTCTTTTCTAATCTGTATTCCCCTGGCTGCTTATTATAATTTCACCCAGATCTTCCTGGGTAATGCAGGCTTTGACAATATAGCTGCCACCCTAACCATCGGCCAGATGTCTGAAGCGCTGTTCATGGTCCTTATCCCGGCTATGTTTATCCGCCTGGGGGTTAAGTGGATGCTGGCAGCAGGCATGTTTGCCTGGGTTCTCCGCTATGCTCTTTTTGCCCTGGGCGCCACTGAGCCTACCGTATGGATGATCATCACGGGTATTGCCCTGCATGGCATATGCTACGATTTCTTCTTCGTAACGGGACAAATTTATGTAGACAAAAAATCAACCCCTGCCATTCGCGGACAGGCACAAGGGTTGATTATTCTCATTACGTACGGCGTAGGGATGCTTATTGGTGCACAGGTGGCGGGACAAGTTTACAACAGCTTTCTGGGTACCGCTTCATCCCTGACCCTGAGCCAATGGTATGATTTCTGGTGGATACCCGCAATTTTTGCCATTGCCGTACTGATCTTCTTTATCATCTTTTTCAATGACCAGGTGTTGGATGAAGATGCAACAGCTGAAGATATAGCCGTCTAGGATATTCCTCACCAGTTATCAAGCCGGTCATGCCATTTCGCGTGACCGGCTTTTCTTTTGGACCAGGAAACTCCTTACCATCATTATGGACAGGAACGATAAAAAACTTGCTTCAAAATGCTTTTTTTCCTATCAATACTCATTTGACAACGATTTCAATCAATAGATCATTTCTAATGGCTTTTCGCTTACAGAATTACCCGGGCGCCCACAACAGATATACGTTACTGAAAACGATCTTTTTCTTTTCCCTATTACTTGTCACTGCAAGCTGCAGCAGCCCGCCGGAACCTGAAATTATCTCGCTGTCCGACCAGGAAGCTGCTGAAGACGCCCAAGCCATTCGCAGCAAGGTATCGGTTAAACTTGCGGATGACCTTGAACTGCACCTGTGGGCTTCAGAGAAGCTGCTGGCTGATCCCATAGGGCTGGACATTACGGACAAGGGGGAGGCTTATGTCACGGTCACCAACCGCAGGGGAAGCTCGAAGCTGGGGATACGGGCTCACCCGGAGTGGATGCTTGAGTCGTTGAGCTGGACCCGCGTGGAAGACCGTTCTGCCTTTTTGACCCGCGAACTCGCTCCGGAAAACAGTTCTCAGAATACCTGGCTCGAAGATGTTAACGGCGACGGATCGCACGACTGGAAGGATTTATCGGTGGAGGAAGAAATTTTTAAAATTTCGGATCAAACCGGCGATGAAATTGCCGACCATTCCCAGCTCTATTACAGGGGCTTCAATGAGAAAGAAAGTGATGTGGCCGGTACCGTACTGGCCATCGACAATGATGTTTATATTGGCGTTGCACCCGACATGTGGCGCACCAGAGATACCAATAACGATGGAATAGCCGATACCAGGACCGCAATAAGCAGCGGCTATGCCGTCCATATTGGATATCGGGGACACGGTATGTCGGGGCTCAAAATTGGTCCCGATGGAAAAATATACTGGAGTATTGGCGACGTGGGACTTAATGTCGAAGATACCGATGGAAAACGATGGTCCTATCCCAACCAGGGAGCTATATTGCGTTCAGACCCCGACGGCAGCAATTTTGAAGTCTTCGCCGCCGGACTGCGCAATCCCCACGAATTTGCTTTTGACAAGTACGGGAACCTGATCACCGTAGATCACGATGGAGATCACGCCGGCGAAGAAGAGCGCGTGGTTTATGCCATCAACGGTTCCGACAGCGGATGGCGAATCAACTGGCAGTTTGGAAAATACTCGGATCCGAAGAATAATGGATATAATGTCTGGATGGATGAGAATTATTTCAAACCCCGTTTTGAGAACCAGGCAGCCCATATACTGCCCCCTCTTGACAATTACATAAACGGGGCTTCCGGCATGACCTATAACCCTGGAACGGCACTTAATGAAAAATGGCGGGATCACTTTTTTGTATCCTACTTTGTCGGGGCGGCAGCAGGATCTGCGATCAATGCTTTTGATTTAAAACCCAAGGGGGCCTCCTTCGAACTGCGTACCGACCAGCCGGTGATGGAGGGCATTCTGCCTACCGGAATCGATTTTGGTCCGGATGGAGCACTCTACTTTGCCGACTGGGTCACCGGATGGAATACAAACGATCAGGGACGCATTTGGAAACTGGACACCTCCCCTGAAACGCATTCTGAGATCCGTATAGAAACCAAAAAACTATTAGCTGAAGATCTTGGCTCACTTTCAAAACGACAGCTCTCCGACCTGCTCTTCCACCAGGATATGCGTGTTCGTCAAAAAGCCCAGTTTGAACTGGTAAAGCGCTCCTCTAAAAAGGAACTGCTTTCGGCCATTCAGCAGAAAGAGTATCAGCTTGCCCGACTGCACGGCATCTGGGGCGTGGGACAGTTGGCCCGCAAAGACATCGAAGAGGCCGACCCCCTGATTCCCTACCTTTCGGACAAGGACCCTGAAATAAGAGCCCAGGCTGCTAAAACCCTGGGAGATGTCCGCTACAAGCCGGCTGCTGATGCCCTGATTCCACTGCTCAAAGATGAATCACTGAGAGTTCGTTTTTTTGCAGCCCAGGCTCTGGGCAGAATACAGTACCAGCCGGCTGTGCAACCCATCATTGCCATGCTGGAAGCAAACAATGATGAAGATGTATATTTGCGGCACGGAGGAGCTATTGCCCTGGAACGCATCGGGGATGTTGAGGCTTTGGCCGGCCTGGCGGATCATCCCTCTGAAGCGGTCCGCATTGCGGCTGTTGTTGCCCTGAAACGGCTGGAAGACCCGGCCGTAGCACGTTTTCTGAACGACGAAAGTGAATTTATAGTAACCAATACTGCACGTGCCATAAACGACGATGCCTTTATTGACGAAGCCCTCCCCGACCTGGCACAAATGCTTGACCGGCAGACGCTCACAAATACCCCGCTCCTGCGAAGGGCTATCAATGCCAGTTTGTACAGCGGTACGGCTGCAGATGCCAAGCGGCTTGCCTCTTTTGCAGCGCGCGAGGGAGTTCCTGATTCGCTGCGGACTGAAGCTATTGCAACCCTTTCGGTTTGGCCCGATCCGTCGACTCTGGACCGGGTTACCGGACGATATCGAGGTGAGATCTCAAATAAGAAGGCAGATGCTGTCAACGCCATAAGCTCCATCGTCCAACCGCTGCTCTCAGGAGATAATGCCCCGGTCCAGATTGCCCTGGCCAAAGCAATTGAGGCCCTGGGGCTTACACAGATGACCTCCGACCTGCATGCCTTAATGCAGGAATCATCCTCGCCAGAGGTAAAAATTGCGGTGCTCAATACCCTTCACAGCCTTGAGGACGAGAGGATGGATGATGCTATCGCAACCGCCTTAAAAACGAATGATCAACAACTGCGGATGGTGGCCCTCGAATTCATTCCAGCACTGGACATTCCAGACCGGCAGAAAGTTGAACTCCTGTCCTCAGTATTGAATAATGGCTCCATCTCCGAACAGCAAAGCGCGATAATGGCGCTGGGCTCCATGGAATCTCCGGAGGCTGTCAGGGTACTTAAGGATCAATTTTCCAAACTGATAAATGGAACCCTGCCCAGGGGTATTCAACTGGAACTTGTGCAGGCGGCCGACAGTGCTGATGCCAAACCATTGGATGAAATGCTAAAACAGTACAATAGTGCCAGAGAAGAAGACAATATCGTGGCAAAGTACCAGGAAACACTGTACGGCGGA
This sequence comes from Fodinibius sediminis, assembly GCF_900182555.1. GTDB lineage: Bacteria > Bacteroidota > Rhodothermia > Balneolales > Balneolaceae > Fodinibius > Fodinibius sediminis. Next base: position 155,910 of record NZ_FXTH01000007.1, read on the forward strand.
AATGCCGAACGTGGATCGCGAATTTTTTACAACAACAGTTCCGCCCAGTGTATCCGCTGTCATTCCGTGGGTGAAGAGGGAGGAAATGCGGGACCAGACCTGTCAACTATTGGAAACACACTCAGCCGCGAACAACTGCTGGAATCAATGCTGGCCCCTGATAAACGCATAGCGCCCGGCTTCGGATCTGTCACCATAACTACCCGGACGGGAGAGAACCTACAAGGTATGCTGGTGGAAGAGACCGCAGTCTTTTTAAAAATTCAAACTTCTGACGGAACCATAAGACAAGTACCAAAAGAGGAAATTGCCAAACAGGAGAATTCCCCTTCCGGGATGTATTCCATGGAGGGCATTTTAACCAAGCGGCAGCTTCGTGATTTGATTGAATTTTTAAGCCATCGTCCGCAGGACGCTCCAAGCGAGCAACAGGCCCCGAAGGCCCATCCCAACGATTAATTCAAACCATTCCGTTTATGCATACCTTAAAGAATTTCAAAAAAAAGACAAGCCTCTTGTTGGTCGGTCTCATGCTGGTACCCATGATGGGGTTCGAAGTTCACTCAGCCGAGAAAAAATCATCCAGCCCGTACGGACCGTGGATCTCGATCTTTAATGGCCGGAACCTGGAGGGCTGGACTCCCAAATTTTCCGGTCATGAGCTGGGAGTAAATTATAAGAATACCTTCCGGGTAGAAGATGGACTGCTCAAAGTTTCTTATGAAAACTACGAACAGTTCAACGGAAAGTTTGGCCACCTGTTCTACAAACAGCCGTATTCCAAATACAAAATACGGCTTGAATATCGATTCGTTGGCAAACAGGTTCCCGGAGCCCCCGACTGGGCCTATCGTAACAGCGGAATTAAATTTCACTGTCAGCCGCCCGAATCCATGGGACAAGACCAAGACTCTCCGGTTTCAATTGAAGTACAACTGCTGGGCGGCGATGGGAAAAATGAACGTCCCACCGCAAACATATGCTCCATGGGCACCCATATTGTGATGAATGGCGAGCTCATTACTCAGCACTGTACCGAATCAAATTCCAGAACCTACCATGGCAGCCAATGGGTTGAGGTGGAAGCTGAAATCCATGGTGCAGACATCATCAAGCATTATGTAAACGGAGAAGACGTCCTCACCTATTCCGAACCCCAGTACGACATGAGTGATCCAAATGCCAAAAAGCTTGTTACAGATCCTGATAATCTCCTGATTGAGGATGGATATATTGCCCTTCAAGCCGAAAGTCATCCTGTTCACTTCCGCAATATTGAAATACTGCCTCTCGAACAATAATAAACGGAGATTCCCCTGGAAGACGGCAAAAGCATAAATATATATAATTAGTGCCCGGCAGAACCAGGCGCCTCCACTGGAAAAGAACGTGCCGGACAGGGTCAGTGTTCCCGGGTCTCCAGGATAAAGAATTTTGGAGCATCGTTGTTGCGAGCAACAACGAACAGGGTACGTCCATCGGCCAGGGCAAGTGTCTCTATCGCCCTCACCTCTCCTTCCACTAAGAAACCGCTCCTTTCCGGTTCCAGACGCTTCATTTTTTTACCTTTCTTGCTGCTCAGGCTCAAAACGGTACCGTAACTGGCAGCATAATTACCTATCTCGGGCTTTACCCCGTACTGGTTCCCCCCCATGATGACCTCCTTGGTATCGTCACTGTTGATATCTGCAGCAGTAATTCCGTAAACGATTGACTTCTGGGCATCAAAGGGCAGTAACTCTACCCGAAATTTTTCATTGCTTCCTGTGTTCCAGGCTATTACGCTGCCCAGCATGTACGCCTGCCCTTGGTAAGCACTGGCCAGCTGATCACGGCTAAAAATCTCATCCACTGTTTTTCCGGCAAATGATTGGTACGTCGGAAACTTTTTTTTCAAACCGGGGATCTCCTCGATGAGATCGTGCCTGAGGGCCATGGGATACCGGTCTCCCTCTTTATAGGTCGAAATAATCTGCTGGATGGTTCCATTCTGGTTAAAATCCCCGGTCCACATTTCAACCGGGGCATCTTTGGTGGCCTTGAAGCGTGAATTGAGGCCATAGTTGCCCACGATCAGGTCTGCATGACCGTTACCATCCAGATCATCAATATGAACAGACCGCCACCAACCGTGCGTTGAATCAAGACCCGTATTGGCAATACGCTGTTCCAACCTTCCCGCATTGTTCTTAAAATAGGTCACGGGCATCCACTCTCCCACTACCACCAACTCAGGATAGCCGTCCCCGTTCATATCCTGCCAGGCGGCATCGGTTATCATGCCTATATCGATGAGATCCGGACTTATTTTTTGGGTTACATCTTCGAACGTTCCATCGCCTCCATTTTCAAGCAAGTATCCCCGGTCCGGATATCCAACCGAAAACGGCCGGAGACGTGCCCCGACAAAAAGGTCGGTGTCTCCGTCCTGGTCAAAATCGGCTGCTTCCACCGTACCGGTTGTTTCATAGTTCCAGCTCGGTAATGCCTGGTCCGACTTCTCATAATCAAGCGATCCCCGGTTCAAGTACAGACGATCTGCCAGGGCAGCACTGCTGGAAGAAAATTCATTGCTCCCGCTTGCTACATACAAGTCCATTCTGCCATTGCCATTGGCATCAAAGAAGGTACAGTCAATATCCTCACTGGGAGCATCCTGGGTAAAGGATGCAGGAGTCATTTTTGTAAATTCATTCTGTTTATTCTGGATAAACAAACTGCCCGGCTGGTCCCGTGCTCCCCCCAGGTAAAAGTCCTCCAGGTCATCCCCATTTGCATCTCCCGTACAAAGGGCCGGGCCCTCTGCCGAACGCATATGAAACTGCAGGCGGTCTCTCTCAAAATCGATATACGCATTCTCTTGATGCTTCCAGTCGATGTCAAGCTTGTCAGTCGCATCGGACAGCAGACTTTTCCCACGGTCATTGTGCCTTAGGGGAGGAACCCGCTGACTTTCAGGGGCGTCTTTCTCACTCAGCCTGATTCGATTGTTGGTTTTAACATTTGTAAGTACTGTCTGTTTTCCCGAGGGCCAGCGTATAAGCAACGAATCCAGCTGCTTTGCTTTGCCCAATCCCAGGTGAAGGCGATGATCCACGGTAGACTGAAACCCCCTTACCGGGAACTGTTCTACGGTCCAGGACCTGTTGTCTTTCCAGGCCGTTAGCCGGGCTCCAACCGCAAATGTGTTGGGAGGCGATCCCAGGAGATCAACCTGAAGCCACCGGTGAGCAGGACGCAGCTGATCCGCCCTGTTGCGATAGACAAAAGCCGGTCGGCCCACATTATTGACGACCAAGTCAAGATCGCCGTCATTATCCAGATCGCCGTAGGCGGATCCACTTGAGAACGAAGGGGTAGCCAATCCCCAGCTGGACGAGGAATCCGCGAACTGCATATTCCCCCTGTTGTGAAAGGCGAAATTTGATACTGGGCTCGAGGGGATCATATCAATCAGCTTTTTGAAATTCACATCATCTTCCTGAATTATTTCCCGTACCATGTCCTCGCGGGAAACCTCAGCCAGGTAGTCCAGGTTGGTCAGATCCTTGTATATTCCATTGGCCACAAAAATATCCTTACGCCCATCCAGATCAAAATCCGCAATATTTGCACCCCAGCTCCAATCGGTAGCTTCCACTCCGGCCCATCTTCCCACCTCGCTGAAGGTTCCATTGCGGTTATTAAGCTGCAGGGTGTTTCGGGTAAACTGGTGATGAAAGCCATGTTCAACATGCTCGCGGTATCGCTGCCAGCTGTCGAAAGTCGTGTTCAACTTCAAACGGCTCTCTTCCTCTGGAAGCATATCCGTCACAAATATTTCAGGATATCGATCGCCGTTGAGATCAGCTATGTCTGCCCCCATCGAAGCCGCACTGGTACTGTTCATTTGATCTGTCAGTGACTCCCGGAAGGTACCATTACCATTATTGATATAAAGGTAATCACGTTCAAAAAAATCATTGGAGACATAGATATCCGGCCAGCCGTCCCCGTTTACATCGCCAACCGAAGCTCCGAGTGCAAAGCCTATTTCACTGCTTATGATTCCGGCCTCACTGCTCACATCCACAAATTTATCCCCCTTATTCTCAAACAACCGGTCTCCCCCCTCTTCATTGTTTATGGTCCGGTTGACCTGTGCCAGCTCAAAACTTCCTATGGCACGATAGGAGTTGTTGATAAGAAAGAGATCCAAATCACCATCCCCGTCGTAATCAAAAAAAGTACCGTGAATAGACAGTCCGGGATGATCAATTCCATACGCCCCGGCCTTCTCGGTGAATGTACTGTCCCCGTTGTTGATGTAGAGTTCATTTTTCCGGTCATCGCCCTCTACAATGCCGGCATTCGCCACATAAATGTCGAGCCAGCCGTCGCCATTGACATCGGCCATACTTACCCCCGTCGACCAGGCTCGCCTCCCCTGGATGCCGGCACCGGCAGATATATCTTCAAACTGCCAGCCGCCTTTGTTGAGATAGAGCCTATTGTCTTCCATGTTGGAAGTAAAAAAGATATCCAGCAGTCCATCATTGTTGATATCCCCAAGTGCCACTCCCCCGCCATTGTAAAAGTTACGATAGCGGTAGATGTTGAACTCCTGTTTAAAATGGAGCTCATTTGTAAAGGATATGTTTGTACGGGAGGGAGACACCCTTTCAAAAAGATGCTTTTGATCAGCAGCCGTATCCTCCTTGCTGCATCCACCACCCCATAAGAGCAGGATACCTATTGCAATAGAATAGTATTGAGCATACCGGGAGTTAATCATTTTCACCATTTTTCATCCTCCGGATCGCTTCCAGATCTGTGAAGATAACATTCACATACTGATCATCCTTCTTTTTTATGACAATGGATCGGTTACCCTCAATCGCAACATGCACCTTTGTTTTAAAATCGGGATGATTCAGCCTTCTGAAGTCAGCTTCATATTCATTTTCGTAATAAGCAACCAGATCCACCAGCAGGCTATCTGACCATCGTTCCTTATTCCAGGGTGCCCATCCGCTGTAGGCATATCGAACAGGCAGGAGAAAGATAGCATCATTGTAAAAAGAAGGATAAAAATTGCGCGTGGCGGCATAGTCCAGGTAATCGACTTCCTGCCTTACCGACCGGTTTGAAACACCCTGCATTACGATTTTTCGACTGTTCAGTTCCCAGCTGTGGTCGTAAAAATCCTGGCGGGTCATCCCAAAATGATAGCCCAGTAATAAGCTGTCCCGATGTACTCCCCTGTCGAGCTCCTCTGCAACCCATTGCTCGTATTCGGATGTCGAAGAGCGACAGCCTATTATAAGCAAGCAGAAAACCAGCGTTGCCAGAGTATTTATTCTATTCATATTCCTTAATCCTGTTTTCGTACAAACCACCAAGGTTTGCCATCATTCCTGAGTATTAAAAACAAGGGCATCCTCCCTGTGTCGAGACGGCGGATAGCCCGCACTTCTCCTTCAAACTCGATACCGGATCGGAGAGAAGTAACAAAGGCCAAGCTACGGTTACTATCGACATTTACCAACCCCCCGTAGCCGGCATCATAGCGCCCGAATTCAGGCTTCACATCATGCAGATCACCACCAAGCAGGAGCTCTTTCCTCCCTTCTTTATCCTCAGTGGCGCCAATTGCATACACCGGCGCCTGCTGCACCTCTTCCGGAAGATTCTCCATGACAAAATCGTCGCTGCCCAAGTTCCATAAAACAACACTCTCAGCTTTGACCGCCTGCTGCCTGACTGATTCATCTATTTTTTCCTGGTCAAAGAGCTGTTGTACAGATTTCCGGCTGTAGGATTTATATGACGGTACCTCAGGTTCCATACCAGGCAGACGACTTAGAAAATCATCGCGCAGCGCATACGGATAATGCTCATCCTCTTCTGAAAATGCCAGCAGCGGATCGATACTCCCGTTCTCATCAAAATCATTGATCCACAGTTCCAATGGCGAAGCGGTGCTTAACTCAAAGGCATTGTTTCGTCCAATATTTCCCGCGATGATATCCTTGCGCCCGTCCCCATCCAAATCAACGACTTCCACCGACTGCCACAATCCCCGGCTGTCGCCACCGGGGCCTTTAATTTCTGAAAAAGAAACTGCAGCATTTTCATCCGCATGATTTTTAAAAATCCTGACAGGCATCCATTCCCCGACGACCACCAGATCCAGGTCCCCATCGTTATCATAGTCGCTCCACGAGGCATCCGTAATCAGGCCCGTTTTCATAAGATCCGGTGCCAGGGATTCGGTTTGTTCCTCAAACCCTCCCCCTCCGTCATTGACCAGCAGGTGACCATCCGTGGGAAGACCATAGGCGAACGGTTTCAACCGCGAGCCTGTAAACAGATCTATATGGCCGTCAGAATTAAAGTCCGCAGCCCTTACCACCGATGTAACCTCGTATTTCGAGGGCGGCAGCGCCGATGCCACCTTCGTCCATTCCATATTCCCCTCGTTTATATACAGCCGGTCTGCCAATGCAGTGGAGCTTGCCGGAAATTCGGAACTCCCGCTCCCCACATACAAATCCTGCTGTCCATCCCCGTTGGCATCAAACCAGGCACAGGACGTATCCTCTGCATCGCTGTCTTCGTTCAGCGATGGCATACTTATGCGCCTGAAACGGTAATCCTTCTCTTGGATAAACACCCCGCCGGACTGCCCCTTTGCTCCTCCCAGGAAAAGGTCGTCCCTGCCATCCCCGTTGAGATCCACTATGCAAACCGGGGGACCTTCGGAGGCGTAGCTCCGGTACAGCAAACGGTTGCGTTCAAAATCCCGGAAGGGGTTCTCACGGTGGATATAATCAATGGACACCCGGTTCGTAAAATTCCTAAACTGGGGTTCGGGAAGTGGAGGGGGTTCCCGGTTTTCATCTCCTGACGCTGTTTCTTCCACTGTCAAAAACTGATTCAGAGGAACCTCCTTCATGACGGTGTATTGACCTCCGGGCCATACGACAAGCATGGAATCCACCGAAGCATTCTTCCCCAGTCCGAAATGAATCCGGTGATCAACCGAAGACTGAAATCCCCTTCCGGGCATCTGCTCACGGTAATATGTCTCCTCTCCGCTCCATACCGTTACCTTGGCCCCTACAGCTGAAGTGTTCAATTTCTTCCCCTTCAGCTTTAGTGAAAGCCAGTTTCCCGATGTTTCCTTTTGATTGGTATTATTCCTGTACAGCGATGCTTCCTCATTGATATTGTTGACGATCAGGTCCAGATCGCCGTCATTATCCAGGTCGGCATAGGCCGCGCCATTGGAGAAAGTGGGGGTATCCAGTCCCCATGCTTTCGACTTATTGCTGAACTGCAGACTGTCGGTACCTGCAAACAGGTAGTTTGCCAGGGGCGTGGACGATAATTCCTCAAAAAGAACCTCCACCGGAGCTTCTTTTTCTACCACCTGCTTCAGCTTTGAGATATTCATCCGGTCGCTTACATAATCCTGGTCGGTCAAATCATGCAAGATGCCGTTCGTAACATATATATCATTATGACCATCATTGTTAAAGTCGGCGATAAGGGAACTCCAGCTCCAGTCCGTGGCTTCGACACCCGCCATGCGTCCAATTTCACTGAATGAAACCATCGGCAGCGGGGAATTGCCACCAGAAAAATCAGCCGTCTTATTCCTGGAATATCCATTGTTAAGCTGCAAGGTATTCCTCACGAACTGGTGATGATATCCTTCCTGAACTTTCTTGTTGTACTCATCCCATTTTTCGAATGATGTTTTTGATTTGCGACGGCTCATATCCTCCGGCAGCATGTCGGTGACAAAGATGTCGGGGCGGGCATCGTTATTAATATCCGCAATATCAGCCCCCATCGAGCTCAGGCTGATGGAACCTGTAACCGACGGCAGTACTTCGCTGAACGTCCCGTCCCTGTTGTTCAGGTAGAGATAGTCCCGTTCGAAAAAATCGTTGGTGACATAGATGTCGGGCCAGTTATCACTGTTTAAATCGCTGACAGCCACATCCAGTCCAAAGCCGATACTGCTGCTGTAGATATGGGCCTGCTCGGTTACATTTTCAAAGGTTGAGCCGGCGGCAGAAGCCGGCTGGGTGGAAATGCTGTTATTTTTCAACAGCTGATCTCCCCCCTGCGGATCCATCTGATTACGCAGCCCCTCTTTTATGGCACTATTTCTGAGTGGATCCAGGGAATTATTAAGTACATAGGCGTCAAGATCCCCGTCTCGGTCATAATCAAAAAACAGCGCATCGGTGGCCAGCCCCGTGATATTGAGCCCATAGACCTCCGACTGCTCCGTGAATGTAAGGTCGCCGTTGTTAATAAAAAGTTCATTATGTCGATTCTTGCCTCCCGGACTGCCCGACTTGCTGACATACAGATCAAGCAGTCCATCACCATTCACATCGACCATAGAAGCTCCCGTAGACCAGGTTCCCTTCACCGCTACACCGGCCTGTTCAGTAATGTCCCTGAAGATGAAGTTGCCTTCGTTCAAATAAAGTCTGTTCGAGACCTGGTTGCCGGTAAAATAGATGTCAACGAGACCGTCATTGTTGATATCGCCCACCGCTACTCCACCGCCGTTGAAAAAATTCCTATACGTATAGGGATTAAGCTCGCGGCTAAACGTCAGTTCATTGCGGAATACTACACCGGATTCCGATGAAGCCACAGGCTCGAAGAGCGTGTGGCGCTCCCCATTGGACTGACAAGCAAAGCCTATAGCAAGCAACAGGCAGAGAAGAAGACCATGTAAGAATAGCTGGCCCCGTTTTTTCCAGATAAGAATCACCGTACCTTGAATACACTTGTTAAAAAAAGAGGAAACACGGGCTTTTCCGTGGTTCCTCTCCCTGTATCATCAATTTAGCACCCATTATCCCTGATAACCGGGATTCTGTACCAGCTGGGTATTGGCCTCCAGCTGGTCCCTTGGAATGGGAAATACATTTTTACTGGGATCCGATGTGCTCTTGAAAGTCCATGGATCGTTAAAACGGGTCGCTCCCCCGTTGACTCCTTCAAACCGAATCAGGTCCTGCCGGCGGGTAACCTCCCAGAACATCTCGCGGCCCCGCTCCATGAGTATCTTCGTGGCATCCAGACTGGAGTAATTGTCAACTCCTGCCCGCTGGCGTACAAGATTCACCAGCCGCAGTGCCTCGCCGGGCTGTTCGTTGAGTCGCCACAGGGCCTCTGCCTTCATCAGAAGGACATCCGCAAAACGAAAGATGGGATAGTCATTACTCAAATTGGCATTAGCCCCGGAAGCAAACTCAAATTTCCCGATCCGGGCCCCTCCCTGTCGCAGGCCATTTGGTGCCAGGTTCTTAATTTCGGGCGTAAACGTGAGGGGGGGACCGTTGGGGTCTGCATCTTCAGAGCCGGGATCCTCGAGGCGCTCTCCACTCGAGCTGTACTGCGGCCCCACGATAAAGTTGCTCAGACGGGCATCCTGGGTCCCCTGAATACGGTTCAGCCCATCTTCACTCGAAGTTGCTTCGGTACCCCAGACTTCGCCCTGCGGACCCGGATTTTTCTCCGGATCGATATAGGTGGAATACATTTCCTCCATTGCTGCGAAGCCATTCCAGGGCTGCGCCTCAAGATCGTAGGTACTCTGGCTTTGATAATGGAGTGTCATCATAGCCAGGTTGAAACCCTCGAGGAAAACCTTGTCGTAGGGTACCACAAAAATATTTTCCGGAGAAGAGGAGTTATTCGTGGCAAAGTTAGCCGAATAGTCCGAAGCAAGGCTGTAGTGCCCGGAATCGATAATCGCATCGGCATGCTCTATCGCGCTGTTCAAATAGGATGCATATTCAGCACTATTGGGATCAAGGTCACGATAGACGTGTGCATTGAGATACATTTTCGCCAGAATCATATGGGCTACATCCTGATTGACCCTTCCGTAGCTGCTGTTTGGATCATTGCTGATGGCATCAAGATTTTCCAGAATTTCCTTCTCCACAAAATCAAAGACCGCATTTCTTCCCTCCTGGAAATTAGAACTCGGCTGGGTGGGCTCTTCCGGAGCATCCTGGAAGCTGGTGATGATCGGCACATTCCCAAAGCCATCCAGCAGCATATAGTAGTAAAAGGCCCGCAACACTTTTAGCTCGGAAATAAAGCTCCCGGCCTGTTCCTGATCCACGTCACCGGATTCCACAAGCGACTCAAACTGGAAGATCAATCGGTTGGAATTGTTAACTCCACTGTACAGGAAGGTCCAGGCGGCATTATACTGCGGATCGTCATAAGTCTGCTGATGCCGCTGCAATCGAATCCAGATCCCCCCGTCTTCCCAGTCCGTTCCCTTCTGGGTGACGATGCCTTCTTCTGTTGCCACCTCGTTGATGGCCGTCCAGCCCCCCGAAGTTCCCCATGCAGAAAGTACATTGTAAGAATCACCGAGAGCTGAGATAAACTCCTCGTCCGTCTGGAAAAACTGGTCGGAAGTTACCTCGCTGTTAATCGTTTCTGACAGATCTGTGCACGAGGATAACAACACTACCAGTGTTAAGACAAATACCGAGCAATATCTTGAAAACAGATTAGTTCGTATAAACATGGCTATTGGTTTTTGTATTGAAATTCATTTAGAAATTGAGCTGAACACCAGCAGTAACTGACCGGGTGGTTATCCATGCATCCCGTCGCTCGATACCTGGTGCAAGCGGTCCACCGCCACCGACGTTGTCAATATATCTTGGTTCCGGATTGATCCCCTTGTAATCCGTGATGGTAAACAAATTATTGCCCGATACGTAGAGCCGTAATTTCTTTACATATGCCGTCTCAGAGACAGGAACCGAGTACCCAATGGTGGCATTCTGTAATTTCACATAAGAAGCATCCTCAACATGCAGGCTGGAGAACTGCGGCGGTGACGTCAGCTCCGTATAATCAAAAGCCGATTGCAGTACATTCCAGGTTGAAATGGAGGATGGTGTTTCATAGAAAAGGCGAAAAGTATTGACCATGTCATGCCCGAAATCGCCCCTGAAGAAAAAACTGAGATCGAAATTCCTGTAGGTCAGGCTGTTGGTCCAGCCCAGTGAAAAGTCGGGAAGACCATTCCCCAGTACGCGTTCGTCTTCAAGGGTTGTTTCATCGTTCAGAACCTTGTTTCCTTCAGCATCATAGAAAAGCCATTGCCCCTCTTCACTGATGCCGGCAAATTTTTTGCCCCAGATCTGTCCGATAGGTTCTCCCTCCTTTACACGAACCAAAGGCGTACTATTTTGGCCCGGGGAACCAGCGTTGGAAACAAAAATCTCATCCTCGGAGATAAATTGCTTGAGTACCGTATTGAAGGTGGAGAATGTCAGATTGGTGGTCCAGTTCAGATCATTGCTCTGTATGACTGCATATTCCAGGGAGGCATCAAAGCCCTCATTTTCCAATTCACCCACATTCTTCCAGGTTGTGGGGTACAGGTTGGGAGGAACGGGGACCTGCACTTCAAACAGGAGATCTTCCGTATTCTTCCTGTAGTATTCGAAAGAGGCGGCGAGCCTTGAATCCAGGGCCTCCAGATCCACACCTACGTTCCACTCCCTGTTCTCTTCCCATTTGAGGTTGGGGTTGGGGTTGCTTACAGGACCAAAACTCTGTACAAAGCTTCCATCCACAAAGAAGTTACCCTGGGGACCAAACCGCAGCTTGGAGATCCCGTTAAAGGGAGCATCCTGCCCCGTCACGCCATAACTACCCCGCAGTTTAAACTGGTCGAACATGGTCAAATTGGCCACGCCCACCAAATCTATTCCGGCCCCCAGTGCAAAAAAGGTCCCCCACTTGTTATCCACACCAAAACGGGAAGACCCTTCACGCCGTATACTTCCATTCAGGAAATAGGAATTGTCCCAGCTTAGGTTGAGACGCCCAAAAAACCCAATAATCTTGTGGGTTGACTTAAAGCTGTTGACCGTACCCTCACCCTGCGAGAAGTCCTGGGCAAAAGCAAGGTTGTACGCCTCCACGGCATCTGTAACAAAATCACCCCCGCCGGCAAAGGTATTTTCACTTTCAAAATCATTGTAGGAATAGCCTGCAATCGACTCGAGACGAAGCTGGTCGATGTCTGCCACGTATTCAACCGTTGTTTCAAACAACTCACTCGTATTGTTGCTGGAATACCGGTTGGCCAGTCCCGCGCCGAGACTGCTCTGCGTTGCCTGCCCCTGCCATTTATTGGTTTTGGAAAAAAACTGGTTGTTGAGCTCCGAACGGTCCTCCATCGAATAAAATACCGACGCCGAGATGCCCGGAATAAGATGATCAAAATCATAGGATGCCTTCAGGGATCCGTTAATGACGCTCCGTTTGCCTTCATTAAAAGAAGTATTCATGATGGCTACAGGGTTCAGTATATCAAAGGCACCGATCTCTGTGTATCCGCCGGTATTTTCAAACCCCTCATCTGTGACCGGCGCCGTGGGATTCATGGTTTGGGCATACCGAAAAACTTCTCCAAAACTGAAATCGGATTCCCTGCTCGTGACGCCCAGGTTAAAATTGAGCTCCAGGTTGTCATCCAGGGCCCGCTGGGTGAGGTTGATGCGGCCATTGATCTGTTCAAAACCCGTGCCCTTCTGTATACCCTGTCGATCCCTGAAGTTCCCGGAGATACGGTAGTTGCTGTGTTCGGTGCCACCGGATAATGCCAGGCTGTGGACATTGTTGGACCCCAGCTGGGTGACCCGATCGTACCAGTCGGTACTGCTCTCAAGATCATTAATGCCGATACCTGTTTCGTCACTCAGGCGCCTAAACTCACTGGCAGAGAGAACCTCCAGTTTATTCTCAATGGTCTCAACCGTATAATAACCGTTGTAATTGACCGATACCCCCTGACCGCCCCCGGCCATCCCCGATTTTGTTGTCACTACAATAACACCGGCAGCGCCCCGGGTTCCGTAGATAGCAGAAGCTGAAGCATCTTTGAGTACATCAATCGATTCAATGTCATTGGGATCGATATTATCAAGACTTGCGCCAATGATACCATCAACCACCACCAGAGGCTCCTGGTTGGCACTGAAGGTCGTAACCCCGCGCATCCGAATCGTGGGACTGCTGTTGGGGTCGCCTCCGCCTGCATTGGAAATAGTCAAGCCCGGCACTTTGCCCTGAACCAGCTCCGAGGCATTATTAATGTTTCCAGAAACAAAATCCTCAGATTTCACACTGGAAACAGAACCGGTTATCTGCTGTTGTTCCTGGGTACCGTAGCCCACAACCACAACATCCTCAAGCTGGGCCACATCAGCGGCCAGGGAAACATCAATGGTGTTTCGTCCGTTGACCGGTATTTCTTGCTGTATATAGCCGATAAAAGAAACCATCAGGGTATCCTGTCCGGATGGAATTTCAAGCGAATAAGTCCCGTCTGCCGACGTGGAGGTTCCGATCGTAGTTCCCTTGACTATAATATTTACCCCCGACAGCGGCTGCCCGTCGGAATCATCAACTACCGTACCGGATACGTTGAATTGTGCAAATACGGTAGTGGTTGCCATCATTAAAAACAGAAGAGTCATTCCCGCTGCACCCAACGTCGTTCCCCTGTTTTTGAAGAGTACTGTTTTATTGAGTGAAAGATAAGAAAAAAGCCGATTTATGGCTGCAATCACTCGTATCATTTTTCCATCCATAGTCTATCCCCTTGGTTGAATTGAAAATTAGGATTTAATAATGAATTGGAATTGCAGGAGTATGGTGAAGCATCGGAAACCTCCCTGTGCCCTAAAAGTTATTATGAAATAACCCTTCCTATTTTATTTTTTCACGACCAATCCACTCTAATTTTACATTTTTTTTAAGGGCTTGCAAATATTTTTCACCCTTCTCTTCTTTTCTTACTAATACCAATTCAACAAAATTTTAGCCTTAAAATAAATACTCCAATCCATTAAACCACCTTTTAGATAATACTTCTTAAGACTATGGCGTTAAATTAATTAAGAATTTCCCTGGCTGGTATACCATTCCGCTCTCCCGAAAAACTCAGATAAGTGTTGAAGCTACGGATATTATCAGTGCTCGAAAGGAATCTTTTTCCCTTAACAATGCTCTGCCATATAGCCCGGGTGTTCTGCCAGAATGGATTGCAGGCTGAAAATTTCATCTTTTAAAAATTATTTCATAACTGTGAAAACAGTTCCGGGATAACATGCTGGCATTTGCTGCTATTCTATCACAGTCATCACGCCCTGCATCGTCTTCCAGTGGCCTGGAAAGGTACAGACATAAGGGTAGTCTCCTGCTGTTTCCGGGGCAGTAAAGTAGATGGACTCCGATTCGCCAACTCCCACCAGGCTCGTAAAAAACAAGACCTCCTCCATATCGGGCACATAATTTTTTTCCGGTCCGTCGATACCCATATTCCGGGCTTCCTCAGCTACCTTCGGGAGAGAACCGGACGCTACGATTAATAAATTATGAAGCAGGTCTGTGGGGTTGTTGAATGTCAGCTGAATACGACTGCCTGCTTTTACCTTGAAATTCGTTTTATCGAACGTCATCGCCTCAGCAGCGTTAATAGTGATAACCTGATCCGGGCCACCTTCCCAGTCTCCCGGCCTGGTTGTTTGATGACGCATCATTTCATCCTTTCCATCCTCTATCGCCTTCCCTTTGTCGACAGGGGCGGATATTTTCCTCTCTTCATCCCGGACTATTGGCTGTCCTCCCGGTATACGATTCAACGTATAATATCCGACGGGATGGAGCAGCGGGTAGCCGGTTTCCTGCTGTATGACCCCTTCAGCTTTAATTTCATGGATATACCCTTCTCTATAGTTATCAACCTTCAGGCGTACAGATCGGCCGTCCTCAGCTACTTTCACCCTCGACACAGGGGCTTCTTCGCGGTTGATGATGTCGCTGCCATAGGTTGAGTGGTAATGATAGGTGAAGCCGGTAATGGAATAGGAGGACGGATCACTGGCAGAGGCACGATCCACCGGCCTGGTGAAAACCAGCTCAAATCCATCGGTCCTGGCATGGATCTCCTTAATTTCAAAAGGGATCTCCCCGTTCCATACAAGGCGTTGCAAACCGAAGAGTTCTTCGCCCGTCGAGCGCCAGCCACGGCTGGTCATGCCCACAAACATGGTGTGATCCTGCCCCCAGTTCATACGAAACACCCCTGACTCAAATCCTTCCCTGAACGGAAAGACGACCCCCTGGTACATTCCCTCCACTTTTTCCTGGTAAACCCTCATAACCTTGCTTTGTCCCTGATCACCAACAAAAAGCTGCCCCTCAAAGGGTCCAAATCCTCCTCCCGTTGTGTCGGGAAGAATGCCGGAGGTGGAAATCCCCATAATTCCGTGGGGAAACCAGACCGAAGGTCCCTTGAGTTGCGGGATCTTCCGGGCTACCTCGTGAAGGGGGGTACCGCTGTCGGGAATATCTTCCGGTGTCAGGGAGATCGGTGATCCCGGCAGGTCTGCCCAGCGCAGACTTTCCGGGTTACCAGCAAAATCCCCCTTTTCCAGGTGCGTGATATTGCCAGAACCTACCCATCCCCCCTGGTTCTCTGCATAAAAAAGATCACCGGCTGTATTAAAAGCAAAGGCCGCAGGAGAACGAAGTCCACTGACCAGGGGCTCGACTGCACCGTCAGGGGAAATTTTAAGCAGCCAGCCATCCCATTTCGACAAGCTGGCGCCATGACCGATCCAGGCAAGATTGACGGTCACCAGCATATCGCCCTCCGGAGTAAACAGCGGACCGTAAAAATATTCGTGGTAATTTCCTGAAACGGGACGTATAAACACTGTTTCATACTGATCTGCCCGTCCATCTTCATCCGTGTCCGCAAGGCGGGTTATTTCTGTTCGCTGAGTCACATAAAACGCTTCATCGCGGTACGTTAACCCCAGGGGCTCATGCAAGCCTTCCGCAAAAAGCTTGTACCGGGGGGGCTGACTGCCAAGCTGTTCCGTATTTTCAATAATCCATACCTCTCCCCTTCTTGTACATACAGCTATATTCCCGTTCGGCATAAGATCCATCCCGCCCACTTCCAAGACGATATCATCCGGTATGGGAATATCAACAATTTCGTAATAATCGGACTCCGAGGGGATAGCCTGCTGGGCTGCACTGACCATCGGCTGCATAAATAGCAAAAGCAAAAAAAATATTATTGTAACTGTCATGCTAATTCCTTTCCCCCAGGTTTGCATTCTCATAAACAATTTCGATAATTTTGAGACACTGTTTATCATATTCATAGGCTGAACCGCTGCAGGCTTACCAGATAACGGCATATGTTATTGTTGCGGCCGATGCTGCATCAAGCAACTTCAGTCGAAGCTCCTGCCCGGCCTCGGTTTCAATAATCCGGGGTTCTGCACCAGCACTCTTCTCAATATCAAGATAAAAGCTCCGATCGCCCACGATGTACTCTCCCTGGCGTTCTTCCTCAATCGTTTCCCCGGATGCCAGATGCATCCAGAAGTCATCCCGTGGATCGTCCGCTGAAAATCGGATGGTGCGAACCAACCGCCGGTTGTGGGTTTGTCCTTCAATCCGGTCTTCAATACTGATGCCATCCAGATTATAGGAAAAAACCGGGATGCCTTTCTGACTGATGGAATAGCCTTCAACCTGCAAGACATCCCAGGAAACCGAATCGGGCCAGCTGCTGGAACCACCGGCCAGCGTGGCAAAAGAGGGTTTCCCATCAAAAGATAGAGACGGTCCCGCGGGTTTGGCGACCTGGGCCTCGCCCCTGTTGACCCACATCTCATTGGTATTAATGAAAGGACCATTCCAGGCCTGCAGCAGCGCCCCCTGCCCCATATCATAATTGAAATTAACCTGATTGGGAAAGCCGACATTCACAACGTGCGTACGCTTGGTATTTCCGTGCCGCGTGAAAGAACGAAGTACTTTAACCCGCTCCCTGCTCTCTACCACAATATCAGGAAGTGAACGTCCGCCGCCCGGTACAGAGGAAAGAGAATGTAGCCTCTGATATCTCAGATGTGGCCCCTCGGCAAAAAGTGTGAGTCCCCAATACCAGTCATTTTGATGGTCAAGATATTCTAGTGAAAAGGTATGCCGGCCGCTGTCCAGCATCACTGTTGCAACATGGTTTTCGTGCATCCTGTGATAGCTGTTCTGGTCAAAAATGATCTTGTCATCAATCTTCATGCGGACCATACCGGCATTTTGCAACCGAAACAGGTATTTTCCCCGGTTGGGGGTCCGAAGTGTTCCGGTATATTTCAGAGCATATCGATCATCTTTATCGATGATATTGCCGGCCAGAGAATCAGTACTGCCCGATTCCGTTACCTGCAGCGAATCAAAATCGGGGATCCGGTCATAAGTACCGGCATAGTAATCATAGTCAAGGTTGGCCAGCTGTATACTTTTTTTATCGTATCTCTTATATCTCACATTTCTAATGGCAACAGGACCATGATCCCCTTGTATCATCAGGGGGCCGCGTGCTGCTTCTTCCTCAAATGCAGCCGCACGGGTGGGGCCGGATATCTCTGCGTCTTCCTGTACCAGCACTCCATTTATCCAGACCTCCTCAAATTTGGCATTGGCAATTTTATCCCCTTCCTGATCAAACTCAGGCGCACTGAATTTTATTTTGACATGCTGCCAAAGCCCGGGGGCACGTGCCGCATTCAAGGTGGGGGCTTTTCCATCAAATCCCCTGTTCCCTTCCGGTTTACTGTCATCCCACCGCTGATATATTCCACCCAGATCACTGAATTGGGGGGCTTTAACATTCCAGCTATCATGTAGCTGAATTTCGTACCTTCCCATCAGAAAGATCCCGGAGCTTGAATTCCCGGGCATCAGGAAATCCATTTCAAGTTCGAGGTCGCCATGCATCCACCTGGTCAAAAGATGATCCTGATGCCTTTCGGTGGGTATATTTACCAGGATACCGGTCCTTTCCACTCCCTGTAAATCACGAATTTTGTTTCGGTCAGCCACTACCTGCCCGGCCAGTGTCCAATTTTGACTGGTCTCCCTAAAAGAATCCAGATTCTGAAGTGAAAGCTGTTTCATGGGCAGGCGCTCCATCACCTTTTCCTGTGGTGTATGGCTGCCTCCGCAGGCCTGTACCATCAATAGCAGTATTATAAAATATGCGAACCACGTTCTTTTCATAGCGCCTGTCAGGTTAGCTTGTACACTCATCATGTTTTATTATGACATTCCTTAGGGTATCCTTTCTTTAAAATAACATTTCCTTTCAGCCGGGAAATATCGATACAAATTGCTCAAGGAAGGTATAAAAAATATTTTACTTCTTTGCGAATCCTTTTCAACAGGTGACTATGACCAGGAAAACCACCTGCTGCCACTGCAGATGCCCCCTGTCATTGATAGTGTAATACCCAGGTCTGTATCATGGATGATCTGTAGTAGTGACGCTCGACAGTACATGAGATCCAGCGTGGCTTCACGCTCTATCTGATTAGCCGTATCATTTGAAATGCCTAAAAGCTACCCCTCCTTTTCCTTTTCCAGAAAGAGATTCACATACTCATTGCCCCGGTATAAAGAGCCCAACCCACCGTTTTTACACTCCTTTTCTCTTGATATGTATGCCGTAATTAACTTCTCCCTCAACATCATCTTTGTGGTGCTGATGAAACACATTGGCCAAAAATAGAAAGGCAAAAGTTCCGGCCAAAGCAAAAAGAAGTCCATCCCCAAGCCCCAGGATAATCCCGATCGATCCCGAAATAACCGAACCAGCTATGCCCCAGATAATATTACCGACCAGGGGTATTCCCTCTCGTTTTATAGCTCTGCCAAAGATGAATCCAATGATACTTCCCAGTGCAATGAACCAAAAGTATGCTGTCCCACTAAGTTCAATCATGGTAACCTCCACTCACATTCTCTTTAATGTATATTTTATTATAAAAAACGTTTCTCTTTTTAAGCGTGAGGGAAACCCCTATTGGCCCGAAGTCTTTTCTTTTACAACTGACAGATTCCGGGCAGGCTCCAAATTCAACATTCTTGTAAGGGTTCTCCCCATTACAAATCATACCTATTCCCTCTGTATATCCTTTGCAAGAACCCTCACATTATTAACAGCAAGGGGACAAAATCCATCAATAGAACAGCGTTGTCCATGCTTAGGCAATTTTATTACCAGTAACTGCAACTACGCTCATATCATTTCTATGAAGATTTTAATTATCTATGGATCTACAGAGGGGCAGACCCGTAAAATCTGCACTTTCCTGCGCGACAAGGCCCAAGAAGCAGGTCACGAAGTATCCCTGAATGATGCCAGCGGTGCGGATCTTCACCCCAAAGGGTTTGATGCTGTTATCATCGGTGCCTCCCTGCATATGGAAAAATACCAGGCTTCCGTCGAACATTATATACAGGAGCACCAGAGTGTGTTAAACAGCATACCGGGGGTATTTATATCCGTCAGCCTGGCTGCTGCCAGTAACGATCCCAAATCATGGGAAGAACTGAAGGAAATAACCAGCACCTTTCTTGAACAGACTGGGTGGCATCCAACACATGTGGAGCAGGTTGCCGGAGCACTACGATATTCCAAATACAACTTTCTTAAAAAGTTTATCATGCGGCTGATTGCCCAGCAGAATGATGGGGATACCGATACCTCGGAAGACTATGAATACACGGACTGGAACCAGGTTAAGGATATATTAGCCCTTCTGGAGAATCAAATCAGCAAAAAAGAAGCCTGATCATACTCTCGTGTAGATAAATATTTATCTATAAACACAAAATTCAGCTAATAGGTGCCCACTTATGCGTTACGTCAGATCAACCGTTCTCCTCTCGCTGTTTATGTTCCTGGCAAGCTGTAGCTCGGAACCTGAATCTCCCGGTGAAAGGACAGCATCTCCTTTTGATACTACCGCAGTTGTACAGGAGGGCAAGGCCATAACCCGGGCAACGTTCAAGACACTCAGCTCGAACCTTCAAAAAGCACTGGCAGAAGGGGGCGTTTCCCACGCTATCAAATTCTGTAATGTTGAAGCCATGCCGCTCACCGATTCACTTTCCAGCAATTTTGGAGTACAAATAAAGCGGGTATCCCACCGGCCCCGCAACATCAACAATCGGGCCGACTCATTGGAACTGGCTTCTGTTAAAACATTCTTGACCCAGATTGAAAATGACGAGGAGCCAGCCCCTATCGTTCACAGAAAAGGCGGGGATCTGGTCTACCACGCTCCCATCCGGATGGCCAGTCCACTTTGCCTGAACTGCCATGGCAATCCGGGTACCGATATCCCTCCGGCCGACCTGAAAGTCATCAAGGAACTATATCCCCAGGATGAAGCTACAGGATTTGAACTCAGTGAACTGCGGGGGATATGGGTCGTTTTATTTCCCGAACAGTATTTCGATTCCGGGAAGTTGCAGCAGCCACAATGATGACTAAACTTCAAAATGAGAGATACAAAAAGTAACTTCTCGGGGCGCTCCGGCCTGATATTATTCCCGCGCAATCCTACAGTTCTTTCTATGGAGGGGGCAATTATCATCCCGCTTACCCATCAATCACCTACCCGATTAAATAACTGTACGATCTGCGATTAACTCTGAAAGCGGTAATCCCCAGCTCGGTATTTTTCCGCCCAGCGTATAGTACATTGTTTTGAATCCCATTTTGAGCAGGTGAGGTGTCCGCCCCATCTTCAGGATACTGGTTTCCCCACCCCACCATTCATCAGAATGCATGTAGAAGCCTTTGTGAGCCCCCATGTCACCCATGCAGACCAATTTGAATTTCAACGGATCAATGGATTCTTTGGGTTGGTATCCGCCCACCTCTTCACCCAGCACCTTGGCCAGGACCTCAGACTCTAGATGGCCCAGCGACCCCAATTTAGGAACGGTAATAGAGGCCGCATCACCAACAGCAAACACCTCTGGATAGTCTGGATTCCTCATAAAGAGGTCGGTTATAATGAAACCCTGGTCATCGGAAATAGGCAACTCTCTCAAAAAATCATGCGCTTTCCAGTTCGGGAAAATAATCTTCAGCTCTGCCTCCAGACTGCTGCCATCCCTGAATTCTATGCCATCCTCGTAAATACGTTTGATTCCCCGCGTATTGGCCTTGTAGCCGAACCCCATCTCCTGGACCATAGGCAAAAGCTCTTCCAGTATTGTTTCACCGGCATCTTCGGCAATGACCTCGGCCGGAGTAAACATCGTGATGGTTTCACTACCCCCCAGCCCTTTTTCGCCAAGCCATTCTGCCATCGAAAAGGATATTTCCACCGGGGGACCTTCACATGCCGCCTCAGCCACGGGGATGTCTGGCAGCTTTTCGCTTTTTCCCTGTATAAAAAGGTCTGAACCTATAGCTACAGGACCGCCTTTATAGCCTCCATCATGCAAATGCCTTCTTATCTTGTCACCATAATAGGTATCTGTAAACGTATGGCCATATTTTCCGAATCCTTCTATTTCATCAAATGCCAGCTTGTTGCCCAGGGCAATAACCAGGTAATCGTATGCCAATTTTTCAATTGCCGACCCGGAGCGTTCCATTGGCTTGTATTCAACCTTTTTCTGTTCTACATCAATCTGTTGCACTTCCGCCTGAATAAAATCAATATCATCACGGTCCAGGAACCTCACAAAAGGAAGGTGCAAAGAGGATTCAGGATTGTTATTATTCCACACCTCAATGGGAATATTCGGGATGAATGCCAGATAAGGCTTCCGGTCGATACATGTCATCCGTACATTTTTTCCCGCATATTCACGTATGTATCGTGCAGTTGTTAAACCTGCAAAATTAGTCCCCAAGATTACAATATGTGGTTGTGCAGCCATGACCTGTCATTTTAAAGGTTGAGATGAACAATTAATCAAAAATATTGCTCCGGTCCTTGAACCGGGCAGAGTACGTTGTACTCAGTATTATCTTATACAAAATCCATCTGTCCCCGTGTAATGCCATTCCTGATTTCTTGCCGTGATATATGATAGCCGTGATGTAAGTATATTACCTACAAGTCAGTCCGCGGAATCCCCATCAACTTGCCGGCCCGGAAATCACTGTATTTCCCTGTTTCCAAAGGGGATAATAATACCTACTATATACTGTTAAGAGCTCATATTTTTTTCAATATTACAATCATTGAAATACAAAATTTATACATGGCTAATACACTGAAAACATAGCTGCCTGTATATATAAAGAGAGGACCAGACAACCACTTATGGAAAATCAGGAATATGAGGTAATCATTCAGCTCCTGGCTGCTCTGGCTGTCGGTCTCCTAATCGGCATTGAGCGGGGATGGAGTGGTCGGTACAAGGATGAAGGAGACCGGGTTGCCGGTTTGCGAACCTTCAGCCTGATCGGCCTGCTGGGGGGTATTTGGGCACAACTTTCAGCTATCACCGGATCCTGGATGCTGGGTGTTGCTTTTATCGCTGTTGTAGCCTTGATCATCGCTTCCCATATTGTCGGATCACGGGAAACAGAAGATGTGGGGATTACCACCGAATTTGCCATGATGCTTACTTTTTCCCTCGGGGTATGGGCTGCGCTTGGCTATTACATTTATTCCTTTGCTGCTACAGCCATGGTCGTTGCCCTCCTTGGCATCAAGCCCATTCTTCATCAATGGGTTGGAAATATCAAGACCGAAGAAATATATTCCGGCATCAAGCTCTTGATCATTTCCCTCGTACTGCTCCCTCTCCTCCCCAACCAGGGCTATGGTCCCTGGCATGCCTTCAATCCCTACTGGATCTGGTGGATGGTTGTATTGATTAGCGGCCTCTCTTTCGCCGGGTATTTTGCCATTAAATACGCCGGCAACAGGCTTGGAACCTTCCTCACCGCTATCATAGGTGGGTTAGCCTCCTCGACGGCCGTTACATTGAGCATGGCCCAATTCGCCACAAAGCATAAACATCAGACACTGTTTATGGGCGGCGTTGTAATCGCTGCATCCATTATGTTCATTCGGGTGCTTATAGAAGTTAGCGTTGTAAATGCAGGGCTCCTCAATCGCCTCTGGCTGCCCCTGACTGTTATGTTCACCAGTCTTCTTCTGGGCAGCAGCTGGCTCTGGTTTAGCCATCAAGAAGCTGATCCGGGACCAAAAATTGAACTTAAGAATCCGTTTAATCTCTCTACCGCCCTTAAATTTGGTGCCCTTTTGGGGGTCGTCATGTTCCTCTCTGCAGCATCCAACGCATGGTTTGGTCATGAAGGCGTATATGCCTTATCCATCGTTTCCGGTTTGGTTGATGTGGATGCTATAACGCTTTCCCTGTCACGGCTGACCCTCAATAACCTGGGGGAGGAAGTGGCCATCATGGGTATTATCCTGGCCTCGGCAGTCAACACCATTGTAAAAGGCATTTTGTTTGCCGTTGTCGTCGGAATGAAGCAAAGCTTCCGCTTATTTGCGGTACTCTTCTTTTCGGTTGCGCCTGGCTTGTTCATTGCCTTTTTAATGAACTGACACCGCTGGTTACGACCTTCAGGTACATACTGTACAATCCGGGCTTGTTGATATAACGGACCCAAGATTAATATTCGTCCTCCCCTTTCACAGCCAGGTAGCCCGATAAAATATCCAGGAGCTCATCTGTAATAGCGTTTTGCCGTTCCCGGGCATACTGGTTATGCAGTTTTAACAGGCGCTCTTCAATTTTCTTCTCTGCCATAGACATGGCATTCAACCGGCTCATATGTTCCGCGGCAAGAGACTCAGCCATAGCACGGTAAAGCGAAACCAGCAAATACTGGTTGACAAGCTGCGAGAAGAGCGCTCCTGCTTTCATGCTGTACTGCGGAATATTGTTCGTGGGCCATTCTTTGGCAGCCAGCCGGTTCAGCCAGTGTCGATCCAAGGGAAGCAACAGCTGCATCCGGGGCACATACCTTCCCTGCTTGATGGGTTTATGATGCAAAATAAGTACCTGTCCGATGCTCTTCTCCCTGCGCAGGCTTTCAAGAGCCGTTAACAGTTCAATGGCAACCTTGTTAAGCCCTGCGACTGATCCCGGCAGGTCGAACACTCCTTCAACCCTGCTGGCATCCAGCCGGGCGGCAACCCGTTCCCCCAAAACCAAAAAAAGGGGATCTTCAACTTTTTGTTCCTTTAACTGCCGGCTGGTGAAATCAAAAATCTGTTCATCAAAAGATCCACATAGCCCCTGCCCGGAACCCAGAACGATGATGGCAGTCTCCCTCTTCTTCTGCCCTCCCATATATGGAAACTCTTCCTGGAAGACAGGATTCATTACAATCTGCAATCCCATCTCTATGGTTCGATAGTACTCGCCAAGCGATTCCGCCGCCCGCTCAAACTGCCGAATGCTGACGGAGGCCAGTACTTTCATGGTATGGACAATGGATTGAAGATCACCGGCATTTTGTAGTTTCCTCCTGAAATATTCAACGGTCTGCATTCCTATACCCCCTCTTCCTGCTCCGAATTCTGTGATAAGTCTTCCAGCAACGTCTTTACTGACTCCTCCATGTTACGCCTATCTATGCTGTTCAGCGGTTCCCCCCGCGTTATTTTGTCCGCAACCTCATCCAGTCTTGCTGCAATATTCATTCTTATTTTTCGGGCAGCCTTTTTCACTTCCGGCAGCTCCATATCATCAAAAACACCCTGCGTCACGGCCACCAGAAGAGCCACCTGCTGAATCACCGGCATCGTGTCGAACTGGTCCTGTTTAAGGATCTCCCGTATTCGTTTCCCCCTTTCAATCTGTCTGCGTGTATCCTCATCCAGCCGGGAACTGAACCTTGAAAAGGCCTCCAGCTCCTCAAACTGGGCATAGTCCAGGCGAAGCTCATCGGTCACCATTCGATAGGCCGGAAGCTGGGCGGCACCTCCTACCCTTGACACTGATTTTCCAACGTCTATAGCCGGCAGCACATCCTTTCGGAAGAGCGTCGGCGACAGGTAGATCTGGCCATCAGTAATCGATATGAGATTGGTGGGGATAAAGGCAGACATATCCTGTGCCTGTGTCTCGATGATCGGCAGGGCGGTCATGCTCCCGCCCCCGTATTCCTCCCTGAGGCGAGTGCACCGTTCAAGCAGTCGGGCATGGATATAAAAAATATCCCCCGGGTAGGCCTCCCGCCCCGGCGGCCGACGCAGCAGCAACGCCAATTCACGGTACGCCCGGGCGTGCCAGGTCAGATCATCATATATGATCAGTACATCCCGCCCCTGCTCCATAAAATATTCCCCCATACTGGTAGCTGCATAAGGGGCCGTATACTGCAGCCCCACTGGTATACTGCTGCTGGCCGACATGACAATGGTGTGTTCCATGGCTTCCTGCTTTTGAAGATCAGACACCAGCCTGTTAATTTCGGCACGCTGCTTGCCAATAGCACAGTAAATACATATGACATCCGTATCCTTCTGGTTAACAATGCTATCGACTGCAATGGCTGTTTTTCCCGTCTGTCGGTCACCAAGAATAAGCTCGCGCTGACCGCGTCCAATGGGAAGAAGGGCATCGATGGTCACAATACCCGTCTGCAGTGGAACACTCACCGACACCCGATTCATGATGGGAGGAGCCGGGCGTTCGACCGGGTAGTATGAAACAGCTCTCAAAGTGCCCTTCTCATCCAACGGCCGCCCCAGGGCGTCCACTACTCTGCCGAGCAAGGCGTCTCCCACCGGCACGCCTAAAACCCGTTCGGTCCTGAATACTTCGTCTCCGGCCTCAATGAGGTTCTCCTCACCAAGCAGGATAACCCCTACCTCATCGGGATCCAGGTTATAAGCCAGTCCCAGAGAGCCATTGGCAAATTTTACCAACTCATCCGTAACCACATTCGGCAGTCCCTCCACCCGTGCAATGCCCTCCCCTACGGATATTACTTTTCCGGTTTCCCGGATGAAAATATCCGGATCAGCAGTCCATGCCCTGTTAATATTATCAAAGGCAGCTCCAATAACCGGTATGGTTGAATGATCATCTATCATCTGTGGGCAACATGGTGCTTTATTTTTGTGTCCGAATTAAACAAATCGTCAATATTCTTCTTCAAATCCTCCAGGTATACTTTGGCATTCCATCCCATTTTCCACCCCTGCGCCCTTATTTCAATGCCAAATCCTATGACTGACGAGACGGTAAATGTACAATTGACATCCACAGTAAAAATCTCGTGCAGCAGTTCCCGGATCTGTTTTTTTTGGTCATCGGGAAGGGGAAATGAACTGATCACCATCATCTTTCCCTCTCCGTAATCCAGGGCCGACTGAATTGCATTTTTCTCCTCCTTCTTGTCCATGGTCCGGAGTTTTTCAATGAATTTATTAATGGCCTGCTCTTCGAGCGTACTGTTCGCCAGCTCCTGTATCAACCGATTGAGAAGTTCAACAATATTATCGGTGGTTTGCTGATGAAGCTCGGCTATGAACGTTTTTTTTTCAGACTGAAGAGCAGCTTCCCAATTCTGCTGGATGGTATCAATCTCTTCCCTGGCCTGATGCAGCATCTCTTTCTTGGTTTCCTCTACTTCCCGGCGGGCAGTATTCATCATCTCCACTTTGGAAGCTTCAAAATCGGCCAGTTTCTGTTCATAGGTTTCACGCTTCTGTTCGGCTGCTGCCAATTTCTGACGGGCCTCCTCCAGCCTGGAAGTCACTTTTTCTTCCCTTTTATTCATCACTTCATGAAGCGGGCCGTACAGGAACCGTTTCAGCAGCGCCAGCAGAATGACAAAATTTATAATCTGAGCCGTAAAGGTAAACCAGTCGATATTCAATTTATCCTACTCCTATGACATAATCCCAGAAGGGATTTGCAAATATTAAAATTAGCGCTACAACAAAACAGTAAATAGCCGTTGATTCCACCATTGCCAGTCCGACAAAGAGCGTACGGGTAATGCTGGGCGTCTCATCCGGCTGCTGGGCAATGGCAGTCAAGGCCTGGGCCAGCGCTTTTCCTTCTCCCAGTGCCGGGGCAATGGATCCAATGGCAATGGTGAGTCCTGATATAATAATTGATACCATACCTATAATGCTAATACTGTCCATACTGTTCTTTTAGATTTTTGATTCCTGTTTTGATGTTTCTGCGGTCTCCTGCACCTGCTGAACCCGCGAAGCCGAGGCAATATAGACGAGTGCCAGGATAGAAAAAACATAGGCCTGTATCACCCCGATCAGTAGTCCGAATGCCTGCATCACCACGGGAAAAAAAAGGGGGCTCAGGCTCAGGACAATCGCTACAATCAGGCTGCCACTCATGATGTTGCCGAACAGGCGAATGGCCAGCGAGAGCGTCCGTGACAGCTCCCCGATAATATTGAAGGGCAGCATCAGCGGCGTAGGCTGAATATAATGCCGAAAATAGCTTGAGAATCCCTGGCTGGAAATGCCGAATACCGGCACAGCTACAAATACACAGGCAGCCAGCGCCGTAGCCGTTGACAGGGAGGCTGTCGGCGACTCGAAGGCCGGTATGACTCCTATCACATTCGAAAGGACAATAAATAAAAAGAGGGTTCCGATGAAGGGCAGGTACTTATTCGGATCCTCATGTGTTTCTTCCTCGATCTGCGTCAGCACAAAGACCACAAAAGACTCCATAAAGGCCTGCCCCCTCCTTATATTGATGCCTGCAGCCAGATTCCGGGTGATCATCCAGGAGACAAACACCAGAAGCAAAATAACGATCCAGGTATGCAGCAAGGTGGCGTTGATTTTAAAAATCCCCTCCTGCCAGTAAATGATATTATCAATATTGAATTCCATATTCGTTGATCAGCAGTTAGTTAGAAAGCGCTCTTTCCGGTGTTCCCCATTTAGCCAGCAAGTGCTGCCGAATGATAAGGAATGATGCCAGGGCGGTGATCATGTAGGCCCAGTGCTGAGTGAGCAAAACATAAAACACCCCCATTACCAAAGCCATTCTTATGAGAAAACTTATCAAAACCAGCAGGGGGGGATAGCCCTGCTTGGTAACCTTGCGAATCGTCAGCCAAAGTCCCCCGAAATAGAAAAAGCCGAGGGCCATCCCGGAGGTCAATGCTATTGTCAATAGTATCCAGCTCATATTATTCTCCATTGCTTTCACTTTCCCGTTGTACCCAGTACCAGGCATTCATACATCCTATCATGATCCCAAGCACCAAGAGCATAAGTGTCCAGGAATACCGGCTCTGATAGGTGCGGTCGACCCATATTCCCAGCGCCAGCAGGCCGAGTGTGGGTATGGCTACCGACCAGCCCACCAGCCCAAACATCCCGAGTCCATACAGTAATCCTTTTCTGTTTTGGCTACGCACTTTCATTTTACGCCGCGTTTTTTTTCGCACGCTATCTTCCATCTCCTCGGTGCTATTGGTCTCCTGTTCAGTCAATAGTTCATGTCCAATTCTTTATCCAAGCCAATAAAATGCTGTATCAAGTCAGCCTCGAGATTCCTGAGGGCTGTACTTGCGGCCTGCTCTGTTTTTGCAATTCTCTGAAATTCCTGGCGTACCTGCTGCTCCAAGGCACTGAGATTATCTCCTTTGATGGCATTCAGCACGGATACCAGGACCTCCCTTCCGCATTTGACGAGTATGCCCCGGTCTATTGCAATAATATGCTCCCTTGTACCACGGTAGTAATAAAGGATCCCAGGCTTCAACGCCGATGTAAAATCAACGTGCCGGGGCTTCAGACAAAAAAAACCGTTGGGAGCTTCAGCAATAATTTTATCCACCGGACGATCTTCCATGATATGTTCCGGGACCATAATCTTCAGCTGCATAATTTCATCATTCATGGGACCTTGCCTCCTCTATGGCTCCAATCATATATAAATTCCGTTCCGGCACCTCATCCCAGGCTCCTTCGATGATTTGCTCGCACCCGTCCACCACTTCACCGATCCCCACAATTGCCCCCTTTTTACCAGTAAACTGCTCCGTAACGCCAAAAGGCTGGGTAAAGAAACGCTCCAGGCGACGCGCCCGCTGAACGGCCTGCTGATCCTCCCTGGAAAGCTCCTCCATGCCCAGCATGGAAATAATATCTTTCAGCTCCTCGTACTGGGATAAAATCTGCTTCACCTGCTGGGCAACACGGTAGTGCCGCGGCCCCGTTATGTGGGGAGCCAGCATCTTGGACCCCGACTTTAGCAGGTCAACGGCCGGATACAGGCCCTGGCTGGCGCGTTCCCTGGAAAGCACGAGGTAGGACGACAGGTGCGAAAACGTATGCGTCACCGCCGGATCTGTAAAATCATCGGCCGGTACATATACCGCCTGTATAGATGTTATAGCTCCGTTCTGGGTACTGCAGATACGTTCTTCAATATCAGCAAGATCGCTGCCCAGCGTCGGCTGGTAGCCGAGCCTCGAATTGATTTTCCCCATCAGTCCTGACACTTCGGCGCCGGCCTGCACAAACCGGAAAATGTTATCGATAAGCAACAGCACATCCCGGCGTTCATGATCCCTGAAATATTCAGCCATGGCAAGAGCCGAATGAGCAACCCGAAAACGGGCGCCCGGCGGTTCATTCATCTGCCCGAATACCATAATGGTATGATCCAGTACCCCCGCCTCGGTTATTTCCTTATAAAGCTCTACCGCCTCGCGATTTCGCTCCCCGATACCACAGAACAAGCTTATTCCTTCGTGCTGGGTGACCATATTCCTGATCAATTCCATAATCAGCACGGTCTTTCCCACCCCCGCGCCGCCAAAAAGTCCGGCCTTCCCCCCCCGCTCAATGGGAGACAATAAATCTATTGCCTTAATCCCGGTCGGCTGGATTGTCTGATCGGACTGATGAAGAGCGGAGGCTGTGGAGGGCTGATAAATTGATTTCATCTCCCCGGGCGGGAGGGCTCCCTTGTTATCAATGGGGTCTCCAAACATATTGAACATTCGTCCCAGCAGCTGCTTCCCCACAGGCACAGTAACCGTGGCGTTTTCATCCCGCACCGTCAAGCCGCGCTTGATACCCCGGGTGGAGGTGAGGGCGAGTGTCCTGACCGTCTTTTCGTTGAGATGCCCGGTAACCTCGAGGATGACCGAACGATCGGCTTCAACCTTCAATTTTGACTGCATCTCGGGCAACCGTTCGGGAAAAACCACATCCACCACACTTCCCCGGATCGCCGAAATCTGACCGGTATTGTTCGGAACTGACAGAGCGCCGTTCGCCCTGTCGTTGAATATGGAATTGGATGGCTGCATAGTATTTCATCTGCTGCTAAATGACTGCTTGGTGCTGATGCTGTTCCGCTTTAAAAACATGCCTTAACACCTCTACGGCACTATCCGGATTGACAGATATCGAATCGATGCCGCACTCGACCAGGAATTCCGCGTATTCCGGATTATCGCTGGGTGCCTGCCCGCAAAAACCGACCGTGCAACCAGCTTTGTGAGCTTTTGCTATCACCTCACGAATGGACTCCCTGACAGCCTCATCATTCTCATCAAACAGGTAATTTAATTCGGTGGAATCACGATCAACCCCGAGGGTTAGCTGCGTCAGATCGTTGGACCCAATGGAGAAGCCGTCAAAATAGCGGGCAAATTTTTCTGCCAGGATCACATTCGATGGAATCTCGCACATCATGTACACTTTCAGGCCGTGCTCTCCCCTCTTTAGTCCATTTTTTTCCATTTCCTCAAGCACCCACTCGGCCTCTTTCGTTGTCCGGCAGAATGGAATCATGATGATAATGTTGTCGAGTCCGATTTTTTCCCGCACTCGCTTCAATGCCCGGCATTCCAGTGCAAACCCTTCGCGGTACCTGTTCGAGTAGTACCGTGAAGCTCCCCTCCAGCCCAGCATTGGATTCTCTTCATGGGGTTCCAGGTTCTTGCCCCCGATCAAGTCGGCATATTCGTTGGTCTTGAAATCACTGGTTCGGACAATCACGGGTTTGGGGTACTGTGAAGCCCCTATTTTAGCGATTCCACTGCTCAATTTCTCAATAAAAAAGTCTTCCTTATTCCGGTAGGTTTTGGTTATTCGCCGGATCTGCTCGCGTTCCGACTCCTCGATAATATCATCAAAATGGATCAGCGCCATTGGATGTACCTTGATGTGATTGCTTATGATGAATTCCATTCGCGCCAGGCCCACCCCTTTTGTAGGGAGCTGCCACCACTTCAAAGCAGATTCAGGAGTCGCCAGATTAATCATAATCGGGGTACGGGGTTCCGGCAGCTGTTTCAGATTAATGGTATCCATCTTATACTCCAGATAGCCCTCATAGATTACGCCCTCGTCACTGCCGGCACAGGAAAGGGTTATCTCTTTCCCTTCCTTCAGAATACTGGTGGCTACCTTGGTGCCGATAACGGCCGGTATCCCCATCTCCCGGCTGATGATAGCCGCATGACAGGTCCGGCCTCCGGAATCGGTTATAATGCCTTTCACATTTTTCATTGCCGGCACCCAGTCGGGCTCGGTCATCTGCGTGACGAGGATGCTGTCCTCATCGAGCGATTCCAAGTCGCTGGCGTGATGAACCTTCCGAACCTTGCCGTGTACAATCGAATTGCCAATGCTGATGCCGGTGAGTATGCCCCCCTGGTCTTCCCCGGCAATTCGGTACGACTTGAATTCCGTGCCACTCCCGGCGGAATGAACGGTCTCGGGACGAGCCTGAACAATAAAAAGGTCTCCTGTTTGATCATCCTTGACCCATTCTATATCCATGGCTTTCCGGTAATGTTCTTCAATGCGGGCCGCCCACCGGGACAAGGTCAGAATTTCGTTGTCATCCAATACAAAGGAGCTCTTCTCCTCTACACTGGTTTGCACATTCTTGGTCCGGGTCCCGTTATCAGATACATAGATCATTTTTTGCTCTTTGCTGCCCAGTTTCTTTTCCAGGATCGGTGTTATCCCATCCTTATCCAACAGGGGCTTGAACACGGTATACTGGTCAGGATTGATGGTGCCCTGCACAATATTTTCTCCAAGTCCCCATGCAGCGTTGATCAGGACGGTATGAGGAAAACCGGTCTCTGTATCCAGTGTAAACATAACGCCAGATCCCGCCCGGTCTGCCCGTACCATCCGCTGTATGCCAACAGACAGTGCAATTTCCATGTGATCAAATCCTTTCTGCTGGCGGTATGTAATGGCCCGATCGGTAAACAGGGACGCATAGCATTTTTTACACATATGCAACAGTTGCTCCTTGCCCTGCACATTCAGGAATGTTTCATGAAGACCCGCAAAACTCGCCGAGGGTAAATCTTCGGCTGTTGCACTGCTTCTGACAGCCACCGATAAATTTCTGACAGCTGTTTTTTCGCAAAGTATCCGATAATTGCTGCGAATGGCCTCAGCAACAGAGATCGGGAATATGCCATTAAGAATCAAAGACCGTATGTTAAGCCCCGTATCTTTCAGGGTCTGGGATCTGTCGGTGTACTTTCGAAGTTCAGCCCGGATCGGTTTTTCCAATTTATTTGCCTTGATAAACTCCCGGTACGACTTGGATGTAACGGCAAATCCGTCTGGAATTTTAATGCCTAGCGGCGCTAAATTTCTGCTCATCTCACCCAGAGAAGCATTTTTGCCCCCTACGGAGCCTACATCTTCCATACTTAAGTCTTGAAACCAACGAACTAATTCCATGCTGTGCCTCCTATTTATACTCACCTGTTATATTTTATTCGCTTCTTACGCTCTAACGAAATTGATCACAAACAAGGAGACAGCTTCTGCCATAGCTCTTGATCATAGCCACCTTCGCTTACTCTCCTCAATTCTTTCTTTAACCAAGAAACGCGTGTTTATACGGGACCTTGCAAGGGTTGAAATACCCAGAGCCTTATAGACAGGACACCATCCAACAATCCCCGTCATTAATGGTACAAGCCCCGTCATTCCCCACAAACTCTGATACTGAAATCCAAGCGAAAGAACAGCTATTCCCATTATTATGCGGAACATGCTATCTGATAACCTGACATTATATATGGCAACCGTCTCCATTTGTTATTCTAAAAGGTAATATAGAATCAGCCTGTCACAGCTGATTCTATTGTTGTGTTTTTGTGGAGCTGACCTCCAGTGTGACCTTAGGTGATGGTCACTTTTTTTTGTTTACTCACTTCAGCTTTAGGGACGTGTACTGTCAACACACCATCTTGGAAGGATGCTTTTATATCGTCATCCTTCACTTTGGTTGGAAGCGTGAATGAACGTAAAAAGCGACCTTCGTATCTCTCTTTACGAATAAAATCTTTCTTTTCCTCTTTCTCTTCTTTCTTGCGCTCACCGCTTATGGTCAGGCGGTTATTCTGATAGTTAACCTCGATCTCTTTTTTTGAAATGCCGGGCAGGTCAACCGTGACCACATACTCATCATCGGTTTCACTCATATCCGTCCTTGGAGCCCAGAGACCCAGTGCCTTTTCATCTTTGTCCATTCTCCATGCAGAGGGAATGAGGTCGTCAAAAATGCGATCCATATCTCTCCTTATGGATTCAATAACGGGAAATTCCGAATACCTGGTTAGTTTACTCATAATACTACACCTTCTATATCTGTTATACTGGGTTTATTTTACTGTTCACAAGAGAATCACTAATCTCTTTTCTGATACAGTAGTAAAAAAAAAAATTGTGAAGAGGAAAGATGCAGTAGGTTCTTTAAAGGATCTGTAATAATATCGGCTGTAGCCTGTTAATGGATTCCCCTACATCAGGAAGGCGGATAGCAGCAGGAATCCCGCTCGGATGGAGAGCATCTGCCGTACGAATATCAGGTCTGTCATCAGGCAGCAAGGAGCATACCAGCAGCCTTGGCCCCGGTTTATTACTCCATATACGGATCCTCGGTTTCGACCCATTTTACGGCATGCCTCATCAGCTCGGTAGCGTTGTCGAGGTTGAGTTTTGTTTTAATGCGGGCCCGGTACGATTCCACCGTCTTCACCGATAAATGAAGCTTTTCGGCAATCTCACGTGTGCTGTTCCCTTTTCCCGTCAGTTCAAATACTTCAAGCTCCCGGTCACTCAGTTTATCCACGGGAGATTCACTGATATCCTTGCGTCCGGACGCCATGCTCATCAGTAATTTTTCACTTATTTCATTACTCACGTATATGCCGCCCTTGATAATCTTCCGGATGGCTTTCATGAGAACATCGCCGGCCTCCATCTTCATTAAATACCCGTGGGCACCGGCCCGTATTACCCGCTGGGCATACAATGATTCATCATGCCGTGATACGACGAGCATCCGCAGGGGGTATTCTCTTGATTTCAAATGCTTAATCAGTTCCAAACCACTCATGCCAGGCAATGAAATATCAACCACAGCCAAATCAGGCGAGAGCTCTTCATAGTCCTGAAGCATGGTCTCTCCACGTTCATACTGTGCTATCACTTCAAATCCCAGTTCAGAATCTATGATCTGAGCCAGACCCTTGCTCATAATCGGATGATCATCAACAATGATAATACGCTTTCGGTGTTCTTTTCCCATTTTTCTTCCTCCTTTTAAAGTGGTTGTTCGTAATACGGTATGCTGCAAATAATCTGTCCGCCGCCCTGTTCTGTTTCGCCAAGTTCCAGATTCCCTCCCAGTATATGGGCCCGGTACTGCATCGTTTTAAGCCCCAGCCCTTTTTGTCCTTCTGTGTATGAAGAAAAGCCGGCACCGTTATCCTCGATGCACAGCTGAATGGCATCAGCGCTGCCCTCGAGCGAAATTCGAATCTGATCAGCACTGCCATGCTTTACGGCATTGGTAATGGCTTCCTGGGTTATACGGTATAAATGGAGAGCTGTATTATCGCCCACCTTTTTAATTTCTGCTTCTTCAAACTCGCACTGTATGTTAAAAAGCTTTTGGGCACGGTTTATCAATTGAATAATCGCATGACGCAACCCTTCTTGACTCAGGTCAATGGGTACCAGGCTGTGGGAAAGGGAGCGGGCATACTCATCGGCATCTTTAATCAGTTCTGAAATTTCTTTCACCTCCTGCGCTCCGGGCAGGTTATTTGCTTCCAGTTTCTGGGCCACATTCTGGCTGATAAGTCCCAGCCCCGTAAGCATCTGCCCCAGACCGTCGTGCAGCTCCTGGCCGATTCGCCTGCGCTCGTCTTCGCTGATTTTTAAAATGGTATTTTCCAGTTTTCGCCGCTCTGATATATCCCTGATGATGCCAGTGAAGATGCGCTCACCCTCCCACATAGTTTCACTTACCGACAATTCCATGGGAAATATGGTGCCGTCTTTCCGGCGGGCTCGCTCTTCCCGACCTGAGCCGATGACTTTTTGATCGCCCGTTTCCAAATAATTGTTGATATACTGTTCATGCTGTTCCTTGTGCGGCGAGGGCATCAGTATCTTCAAACTTTTACCGATCACCTCCTCACTGTCGTAGCCAAACATTTTTTCGGCGGACTTGTTGAAATTCTGGATAATACCCCGGCTGTTGATGCTGATAACGGCCTCTACCATGTTGTCCAGGATGGCCTGGATACGGGCGCGGTTTCTTTTAAGCTTGGATTTAAGGGCCATCTCTTCTTTAATATTAAAGATGGAGCAAATAATAGCTACAGGCTTTTCTTCCTCATCATATATAAGCTTTGTCTGGGCGTTACACCAGATCAAAGAGCCATCCTTGTGCTCTCCGCACCAGGGATTTATAGTTCGGCGTCCTTCTTTCAGTTCTTTTAAATGACGCTTAAACTTATCCTTGAATCGATCGGGATACAGGAAAAGGATGTTTTGCTCCAGTACTTCTTCCGCCGAATACCCAAACAAATCCTCGCAGGCTTCATTCCAGAAAAGAATGCCCCCCTCCAAATTGAGGACCAACACCCCGTACGAGATATTATCAAGGATTTCAATAGCCGAAACGGGTAAGTTCCTCTTGATTTTTTCCATCTGTTGGAAGTACTTACTCATATGGTGCTCATTCGCTGCTTATCTATCACCTGCAATTTAGGCCGCCCTTTTCTGTCAGGAAGTTAATGGCTAAGCCATCCTTTCCATTTTAACAATTAATAATATATAAAATGCCAGACTATTATTGAGGGGGTTTTCACTACACAGTAATTAACTTTTCTATTACCGTATCTTGTTGCCTTTCTCTCTAGTCTTTGTGCGCCACAAAATCATAACATGTTTAAACAAACCCTTTCAATAACAAAGGTATATAAAAAAATCGACTATTTGACAGGCGATTCCATAATAATTTTGAGCATTGGAACCCGCATCAACTTTTTTCCAACAATAACATACAATATTAAGCTAGGAACAGGCAAAAATGAAAAATAATGATATCGTAAATTTATATGACCTCCTGCTGGAGCAGCTCAGAGATCTGTATGATGGGGAACAACAGCAACTGGCTGCCTTAAAAAAGTTTGATGAACTGGCTGATTCTTTTGAATTGATCGAAATCATTGAATATCACCGGAAAGAAACCAAGGAACAGGTTGGCCGTCTCGAAGAAATTTTCGATCTGCTGGAAGAAAAGCCGGAAGGTGAACATTGCGATGGTATCAAGGGCCTCATCAGGGAGGCGCTGAAACTGGCTGAACGATGCCAAAATCCTGAAGTATGTGATGCCGGCTTAATTACCTCCCTGCAGCATATTAATCACTATGAGATTGCCGGCTATGGTACAGCCATTGCCTATGCCAAACAGCTGAAGAAGCACGACGTTGGCGAAGTGCTTCTTAATACATTGAGAGAAGAAAAAGCCAGTGACCTTGGCCTGAATGAGATTGCAGAAAACCGCGTTAATCCGGATGCCAAATGGGCCTATATCATTGAAAAATCGGATGTCGAAAAGCAATAAGAACCGGCTTCTGCAGCACATAAACAATACGATCCTTAACCCCTGAATGTTTCCAGCCATGACTCCCCTGCGCATAAACCAGCTCCTGTTTCCCACGGATTTTTCTGAAACGGCCCATAAGGCGCTCCCCTTCGCCCTTGACATAGCAAAACGAAGCGGGGCCAGGCTAACCCTCATGCATACCATTGAAGAGCCCTACGATTTTGCACCGATGGCACAAGAAATCAAGCAGCAGATCAGGAACAGAATTGAATCACTCTTCAAGGAACAGCTGGATGACATTCTGAAAAATGAGCGCTACAAGGATATTGAAATTAATATTGAAATCCGCAACGGCCCGGCCACCTACTCCATACTGGATCTGGCCGAAGAAATGAAGGCGGACCTTATCATGATGGGGACCACCGGCGCTTCAGGCATCGACAAGATCCTGGTCGGCAGTACAACCTCCAAGGTGATTTCACAATCGCCGGTCCCGGTGTTGGCCGTCCCCAAAAATTACGAGCATGACTTTTATAACGGGCTGGACAGCATAACTTTTTTAACGGATTACAAGGACGAAGATCTGGAGGCGGTCCGGTCGACCTCCTATTTTGCCCAGCTATACGATGCGAAGGTGGTTGTGCTGCATATTGAAAAGGAACTCAACCTGAGGGCAAAGATTATGCACGAGGGATTCCGGGAGCTGGTTTCACAGCAAATTTCGTCCAACAGCATGCAGTTTGAGCTCATCATAGAAGATGATTTCGAAACGGGCATCGCCAGTTATCTGGATGCCCAGTGGAGCTCAGTGCTGGCCCTGGTTCGGTACAAGAAATCCTTTTTCACAAAACTATGGACAAAAGATCATACCAAAAAGCTTGGGTTTTACAGTAAACTGCCGCTTCTTGTCTTCATTGGAAATGACCTTCAGTGATCTGTCCCCTGAAGGCTGGAAACGTGTACGCATTTCACCCACGGGTATAAGCAAAGAACCCTTCTTTAAATTGTTCTACCAGAAATGTTATGCTTGTGCATATATTAATATCTTAAACAACCAATGAGACAGCCATGGATACCCCTAAAAAGAAACAGCGAACCCTCAAGATCAAACTCAGCGAAAGCAATCACCTGAAAGAATACGAGGATGAACTTGAACGATGGGAAAGCGAAGGAGGCCGTGCTTCTACGCTGAATGATATTTTTGATGAGGTTAAACTTCCATTAAAACCGGGTGAAGTTTTTGAAGTTACAGACGGAAACGTCATCTATGAAGACGGGGAATATTACTATATGATTGACATTGACCTTTTGTCGCTGTATTGAATGGAGAAACCATAAGATAATAAGATAGAGGTATGGATATTAAAGCTCATACATCTACCCAGAGCTTTAATATCCATGAGCTCGATTTATGAAAATCAAGCTTCCTCTAAATGCGCTCCTACTTCATCTGCTCTCTCATATTTTTCAGGCCTCTCTTCGTATCTTTCCAAAGCGCCTCCAAATCTTTCTTGATGGGGCCAAAGGCCTCCTCACTTGATTCCTCTAATGTTGAAAGCTTATCGCTCATGCGTTCTCTTCTTGCTTTAAGCTCGGCAAGGTTCTCCCTGTATGTTTTTTTAACCTTGTCGATTCTCTTGTTCATTTTAATTTCCAGCGCCTCCAGATCTTCATCCCATTCGTTGAGTTTACTGGTCAGGCTGTCGATATATTGTTGTCTTTTGGTATCTCGTTCATCAGTCGATGTCGCGAAATTATTATTTTTTTTCATGACGGTGTTTTGTTATCTCATTTTTTGGGGGAACTATTCATTTAAGCACTCGTCCCACAGCTCTTTAAGATCATCGGGTAAAATCCGGTATATATCATTCAGCTCCCCTTCACTGATATGGTCGTAAAGCACCTGTAGAACAGCTTCAAACGCCCGTTCGGGCGATATGTCTGCGGCAGGACCCAGCGCATCATCGATGCGATCCAAAAACTCATCCACATGATATTTTTCAGGCTTGCCGTCAAAATGATATCCTTCAAAAAAGACACCCCGTACAAGGGTAGGCAGCTGGGCAGAAAACTGGAACAATTCCTGGGGCGTCAGCCGGTCTCGCAAGGCATACAACACCCCTCGCAGCGCATTATAAGCCCAGTCCTCACGCTCTTCTTCATCCAGGTAAAAAGCAACCTCCCCGATCCAGCTGTCCACATCTTCTACATATTTATTGAAGTATTTTTTCTTTCTTTTGATGGCCGTTTCCCGTGTGGCTGGTTTTCGGGCGTGTATAACCTTTTTGTGTGATCCCTTTTCATCTTCATGAACTTTTTCATACCAATGTAATTCCTCCATCAATCAACCTCCGTCAAACCATTAATAATACCGTTGCTTCTTTTCTTCAACGATTAAGATCTCAAGAACCCGCCGACCGGACAGACAGGGAATGCCACCGGTGCAGTGACAGTGTAAACACTACAACAAACGGTCAGGGATGTACGAATTTCCCCTACATGCGAATTGTATAAACACCTGCCTCTGCGGATGACTAAATGATTATTTTAAGGTGAAAGGACGACATGCCAGTAACTTTCACCATATACCTAAAGAAAAACAAAGGCTGAGTTTAATCCATACCGTAGAACCCTAAATTAACAAGGAGCACCGACCATGGCCTTATCATTTGACCATATCCTTTTTCCAACAGATTTTTCCAACAATGCCGATCGTGCCCTCCCTTTTGCCGCGGAAATCGCTCTCCGTTCAGGAGCACAGCTAACCTTATTTCACTCGGGTACTGCCGCCATGGATATGTCTCCCGGTTTCCAAAAAGCCAAGGACAAGGAAATTCATGATGCTGACGAAGCCTTTGAAAAACTTATCGGAGTATTGAGACGCGATGACCGGTACAAGGAAATCAGCATCCGCACGCTCCTGCAATCCGGTAATACCCTGAACAACATCCTCAGCTACCTCAAGGAACACAAGCCGGATCTTATCGTCATGGGCACCCAGGGTGCTACCGGCGACCGCAATATATTGTACGGCAGCATCACCACCAGCATCATTCAGAAATCCGAAGTTCCCGTACTGGCGGTTCCCTACGGAAGTACCTTTGATCAATTTAAGAATATCGTCTTTGCAACAGACTTCAAGGAAAGTGACCTTGCAGCATTGGAGCAGACCATCCAATGGGCCGAACTTTTTGATTCGGCTATTGACGTATTCCATGTAGCCGAACGGCAAAACCTTGAAGCTGAGATACGCTTCCGCGGTTTCCGGGAGCTGGTGCAGTCACAGACGACCTATAAAAATATCAATTTTCACCTGCGGTATGAATATGACTTCTTCCCGGCCGCAGCAGAATACATTATTGATCATCCCGCCTCCCTGATAGTGATGTGCCGATACAAAAAAACGTTCTGGGAAGCTTTTGGAGAACGCAATCATTCCAAGGAAATGGGATTCTATTCCAAGATTCCGCTTCTCGTTCTGATAGGAAAAAAAGAAGTGGATTATGCTTTCAAATTTGAAGAAGGGGTTCAGGTTTGACAGGTACGCGATTCTGACTACCGGCAGGATGCTGCACGCAAACCAGCTGTTATCAGTATCCTCGTCGGTCCTTTCTACATCCGGAAATGGTTTTAAACTGTTGGCATAACCGGTTGGTATTCTTCATACCTACCTTTTAACCATTTTCATACGGCCTTTTAAGCATCTTCAAAGGACCTTTTAGCCGTCTTCAAAGGGCCTTTGAAGACGCTTAAAAGAGTGAGATAAAGATATCATATCACAGCCGCGGACAGTGCCAGGCTATCCCCCGAGCCACAGGGGCTTTCTACCGCTGAGCGGAGAATTTCGAGGCTATTTCCTTGTAAGCCTGTCCTATAAAGAGGGGAACGAGACTCATCCCTATCACCACTGACCAGCCAATGGTATCGGGCGGATGCACTTTTAAAATTTCTGCAACGGGAGGGATATAGAGGGCCCCCAGGATAAGGATGACACAAAGGAGCAAGGCCCCCTGTATCCATGGATTTGCAGTAATCATGTTACGGAATATCCCCGATTTGCGGCTCCGCATATTGAATACGTGCCACAACTGCGCAAAAGCCAGGGTCAGAAATGAAAGGGTTACCGCCCTGGCAGCATCTAAATGCAAAAGGTGCAGCCCTATATAGAGGGCCCCCAGTACCGAGGCCGTTATGACAAGACCGTAGCCCGCGATTCCCAGCCAGTGCCTGTTAGTCAGAATCGATTCTTTTGCCTCCCGTGGTGGCTGCTGCATGATACCGGCCTCTCCCTCTCCCACCCCCAGGGCCAGGGCCGGAAAAACATCCGTAACCAGGTTTAGAAAAAGAATTTGCAGGGGAAGCAGGGGAAGCGGGGACCCGGCCAGCGTAGCGATTCCGACAATCAGCACTTCACTGACATTACAGGACAACAGGTAGAAAATGAACCGCCGTATATTTCCAAAAATAACGCGTCCCTGTTCAATGGCCGCCACAATGGTTGAAAATGCATCATCCACCAACACCATATCCGCAGCTTCCTTGGCCACCTGGGTCCCCCGTTTACCCATGGCGATTCCAATATCCGCCTTCTTCAGGGCAGGCGCATCATTCACCCCGTCGCCGGTCATGGCTACGATATGACCCTTTTTTTGGTATAGTTCGATGAGGTCCAGCTTCTGCTGTGGATTAACCCGTGCAAAGATATTCGCTTCCAGGATATCTGAAAGAGACTTTCCTTCAGGGTCTTTCTCCTCAAGCGAGGGTAGATCCCTGCCGTGGATCAAGCGCCCCTCCTCCCCTTGGTCAGCCAGTCCCACAGATTCCGCAATATAGCGCGCCGTCTGGTCCTGGTCACCGGTTACCATAACCACACGGATACCGGCCTCCCGGCATTTCGTTATGGCCGAACGCACCTCCCCGCGGGGCGGATCCAGCAGGGCCACCAGCCCGATATAGGTGAGCTCTTCATACGGATTCCCTTCCGTGGTATCACTCTCGCGAAAAGCCAGGGCCAGCAGCCGGTATCCTTTGCCAGCCAGCTCCCTGTTGGTTTCAAGCCACTTCTGCCGTTCCTCCTCGTCCAGCGGCTGTTTGCCACCATCTCTGAAAATGGTCTCGCTGTGTTCCAGTACCGTTCCCGGGGCTCCTTTTACCGAAATGCGATATTCTCCAGCCTCCATCTTATTCCAGGTAGCCATCATTTTGACCTCCGGATCAAAGGCTTCCTCCCGCTCCTCAGGGAACCGGTTCGCCAATTCATCAAAATGGAGCCCGGCCTTGCTGCCGGCAGCAAGGAGCGCAATTTCAAGAGGGTCACCCGACCCTGCTTGCTCATCACCATCAACAAAAGTTGCATTATTGC
This sequence comes from Fodinibius sediminis, assembly GCF_900182555.1. Classification (GTDB taxonomy): domain Bacteria; phylum Bacteroidota; class Rhodothermia; order Balneolales; family Balneolaceae; genus Fodinibius; species Fodinibius sediminis. Next base: position 198,055 of record NZ_FXTH01000007.1, read on the forward strand.
ATAAAACCCCGGTTTCCAATGCCAGCAGCAGGCTGTCGTTATTTTCCGCCTGAACCGCCCTCTTGGTCTTCTGGCCATTCTCTTTGAAATTCCCATTCACCGAAATGGTATTGTCGGGCAGCAGGAACTGTGTTACCGTCATCTTGTTTTCCGTCAGCGTCCCGGTCTTATCGGTAAAGATAATCCCGGTTGTTCCCAGTGTTTCCACGGAAGAGAGGCGGTTTACCAGTGCATTTTTTTTGGCCATCAGCTGCATGCCCTTAGCGAGGGCGATAGTGGCAACAATGGGCAAGCCCTCCGGAATACTTGCTACGGCCAGAGCTATACCCGTCTCAATCATCAAAAACAGTTCCTTTCCCCTCATGACCCCGGCCAGCGAGACCAAAAACACAATGCCCAGTGTAAATATTACCAGCCGGTAACCCAGTTTGTCTAGACGATCTTCCAGGGGGGTTTGTTCTTCCTTCGCTTCCTCTACGAGCGATGAGATCTCCCCCAGTTCTGTCTGAATACCGGTAGTTACAACGACCGCCGTACCTGCTCCGCGGGTAATAGCCGTACCCTTGTACAGCATGCTCCCGCGCTCAGCCAGCACGGCATCTTCAGCCACAGGCTCCATCTGCTTGCTTACCGGACTGCTCTCGCCCGTCAACGCCGATTCATCAGCCTGCATTTTCGAGCTTTCAACAACCCTCATGTCGGCAGTAATGATATCGCCTCCTTCAACAATCACCAGGTCTCCCGGCACCAATTCCCGGGCATCCACTTCCCGGACCGTCCCTCCCCGGCGCACCCGTGTCTTGACTTCTCCGAGCTTGAAGAGGGCCTCCATCGAACGAACAGCACTCAGTTCCGTAAAAAATCCGATTCCCGTGTTGATTACGATCACCACAACAATAGCCCACCCCTCCAGCACCTCCTGATACAGAAATGAAACAGCAGCTGCTGCAATGAGAAGCACAACGATCAGGCTCTTCAGCTGATCATACAGGATTTGCAACACATTCTTTTTGCGGTGCTCGCGCAGCTGGTTTGCCCCGTATTTGCGCAGACGACGATCGGCCTCTCCTTCCGAAAGACCTTGGGCGGGATCAACCTTTAGCGCATCGAGCACAGATGGCACAGACTGAGCCCATGCCGCGGCCCCGTTGAACCCTCTTTCTTCAGCATTGGATGAGGAGACACCACTCTGGTTATGAACGTTTTTCAAGACTGTTTAAGCCAAATTCATTATTGATCCTGGATGAACTTCGAACCCGAACCGATTCATTACCACCCATTCATCTCTTGTTTATTCAATATATAGGGTATCGTATTGTAAGAAACAACTGCTGGAGCTAAAAACACCATGTTGCTATCCTGTCAGCCGGATTCAGTTCTGTGTGGTTTTGGCCTTCATGAATTCCATTGACTGAGAACTGTAGGATCTGTGGCGAAATCGAATCAGATCTCCCATAGGTTCCTCCTCCAGTGCACTGGCACGCCTGACAATCTGGTCCTTCAGTTGGCCGGTCGAATAATATTGATTGGTAATTCCAACCCGAATAACGTTTAACGGCATTTCAGGAGCTATTGCAGTTTGAGGATCCTGAACAAGGACCGTACCACCCGCCAGCTTGACGGCTGTGGCACCATCCAGTCCGTCAGTACCGTGACCGCTCAGGATAATACCCAGTGTTCCGGATCCATATTGCATGGCAGCCGATCGGAAAAGAACATTGATCGAGGGTCGAACCCCCAGTTCTTTGGTTCCGCGATGTGTTTTCAGCTTCATTCGGTAACCGTCATTAAATATTTCGACATGCTGGCCGCCCGAGGCAATCCAGAGGGTTCCCGGCAGGAGCTCGGCCCCATGGTAGGCTTCCTTTACCTTAATTTTTGAACGCTCATTCAACGCTTCGGCAAAAATACCAGTATACTCTCTCGGCAGGTGTTGAACAACTACCCCGGGTATGGCCAGGTCAGAGGGAAGTTGGGGTACAAGCGAAAACAGGGCCTGGGGGCCACCGGTGCAACCTCCCAAAACCATCATGCTGGCCGGCTGGATGGCCGACTCTTTTTTTGATGATGAAAATGTGGATTCAAATTCCTGCTGATAGCCGGAAGCGATGCATGAGCTAATGTTTTTGAACGCATCGGAGCGACCTGACTCACTAGCAGACAGCGCCGTCTTGACAATCGGTACCACGCGCTTGGAAAAATGACGACCTGCAAATAAAAGACTGATGCCATGTCTGGGTTTGGTGATGAAATCCACCGCCCCCATCTGCAGGGCTTTGATGACCGCTTTGCCTCCCTGTTTCGTCTTTGGACTCATAAGCACTACCGGCAACATGGGAAACTTTATTTTAAAACGGAAAAAAAGGTCAAATCCTTCAGACTCCAAATGCTCAACATCCAGCAGCACAATGTCAGGGTTTATAGATATGACAGCTTTTTCTGTATGCTTTTCTTTGAGTGGCAGGCCGAAGACTCTGAAATTGCCGTCCTTCTGCAGCATGTTAGCTATAGTCTGGCGTACCAACACATCCTTGTCAATCACTAAAACTTTTTTTCTTCTCATAACAGCCTCAAAATCTTAAATACCAACTGGAGGAAACTTGGTTAACCTCCAGCTATTAATTACATCTAAACATTTATTTTTATTAAAGATAGTATCAACAGATTACATCTTATGTACGGTTTTCACCCTCCCTGCCTGTAATAGCATACACTACATATATCAGCTGCTTTGAGGAGACTCCTTCAATGGTTCTGAGCTACCGACCTGTAACTCAATATGATGTATTTTACCATCCCGCTTCATTTTAAAAAGAGTGGTGTTCTTCCGTTCTAAACGGCTGCCGTTAAAGGTTCCCGTGATGCTTCCCGGCTCCATTGTTTTATCAGTTGTTACGCTGATCCGGTGCTTGGTCCCGGCTTGTTCATCTTCCATAGTGATAGAAAATCCCTCCCAGTCGGCTGGAATATGGGGTCTGATATTCATCTCGTTACCGTTCTTTAGTTCCACTCCTAAAATGGATTCCAGGATAACCCGATACATCCATCCCGCCGAACCCGTATACCATGTCCACCCGCCCATTCCAGTCAGTGGAAGTTCGCTGTAAATATCCGCAGCCACGGCATAAGGCTCGACTCTATAACGATCAGCCTTCCCCTTGGGGAAACTGTGATTTACCGGCATCAGCATCCGTACAAGACGAACCGCCCGCTCATTAAATCCCTTCTCTGCAAATGCCCGTACAAGCCACAGTGCGGCATGCGTGTACTGCCCGCCGTTTTCCCTTACACCGGGAATGTATCCCTTGATATATCCGGGATTATGCTCCGTACGGTCAAAGGGGGGATTCAGCAGCCGAATGATTTCCTCTGATTCCGACACAAGATGACGATCTGCCGATTGAAGGGCCTTTAAGGCCTTATCATCGGGTGCAGCCTTCGAAATAACAGCCCAGGATTGTGCGATGGCATCGATCTTGCATTCATCACTCTCCGATGAACCCATCGGGGTACCGTCATCATAAAAAGCCCTGCGATACCAGGCACCATCCCATCCCTCCTTGTTGAGATGCTTCTTCAAGTCCTTTTGATACGCTTCATAACGCTCTACCCTTGTGTGGTCATCCCGCTTTTTGCAGATCGGTATAAAGTCCGACAAAATTTTATAGAGGAAAAATCCCAGCCATACACTTTCACCTTTCCCCTTCTCTCCCACATGATTCATACTGTCGTTCCAGTCGCCGGCTCCTATCAGCGGCAAGCCATGAGCTCCTTTGGTGAGCGAACGGTCAATAGTCAGGCAGCAATGCTCATAGAGGCTTTCCTTCCGGTGCATCACTTCCGGTTCCAGGTAGGCTTCCTGCTCGTTCTCCTCCAGCTGCCGGGCAGAAATAAAGGGCAGCTGTTCATCCAGGATGGCATGTTCTCCCGTCCGTCTGATATAAAGGGATGTTACATAAGGCAGCCACAAAAGATCATCAGAGATTCTCGTTCTTGTGCCCCTGTCTGTGGGAGGATGCCACCAGTGCAGCACATCTCCTTCCGGGAACTGGTGGGCCGCGTGCAGCAATATCTGTTCCCGGGCCAACCCCGTATCCATATAAAGAGCCGCAGAAACATCCTGCAGCTGATCACGGAATCCAAATGCTCCGCCAGACTGATAAAAGCCCGACCGTGCCCAGATGCGACAGGCAATATTCTGATACTGAAGCCACCCATTCATCATGATATCCAACTCCGGTGCAGGGGTTTGCACCTGTATGGACCCGAGCTTTTTGCGCCAAAACTGCTTAACCTCCTTAAAGGAGCTCTCCAGCAGCTCAATATCACGGTATTTTTCTACCAGCATCCGGGCTTCCTCTTCACTGGCTGTTTCGCCAAGCAGAAAATACAGATCTATTGAAGAACCGGAGTTGAGCCTGATCCTGGACTGGAACGCTCCACACTGATCAAAACCTGCACCAAAACGATGATTCAGTTCCCTCTCGTCGTACAAAGCCCTGGGGTTGGCAAGGCTGTTATTTCGGCCTATGAAATGCAGGCGATCTGCCGTTGCATCATCAAAAAGGGTGCGCGCCCCGGTGTATTGACTGGCGAAAGCAATCCGCCCGGCGAATTCATTGTTATAGAAGTTCCGTGCAAAAATAGCCTGGTGACGATCACTGTAATTGGTAATAAGGTAGTGCGAGGAATCCTCGCGGTGCACCCCCAGCACCCAGTCAAGATATCGAAATATTGAAAGCTCCTTGGCCATCAGTCCGGTATTCGAGAGCCGCAGCCGTACAATCTTGACCGGGTCGTCAACAGCGACCCATTTGGTAACCATCTGCTTTATTTCTGCAATATTGCTCTTATAGCGACTGTAACCGAATCCATGACGGATCTCATAGTGTTTGCTCCCGGGCACCGGACCCGGTGTAGGTGACCAGAAGTGTCCCAGCTCATCATCCCTGATATACAGAGCATCGCCACAGGGGTCCGTAACAGCATCGTTAGACCACGGGGTCAGCCTGTTTTCCCGGCTGTTCTGGCTCCAGCTATAGTCGGCACCACTCTCGGATGTGATACAGCCGAATTCCGAATTGGCCAGTACATTGATCCAGGGCGCCGGAGGATAGGTCAGCGTATCCGATCCCTTCTCTGACTGAAGGTGTATGACGTATTCTTTGCCGTCTTTTGAAAATCCGCCGTATCCGTTATAAAACTGAAGGTCAGAAGGCTTGCCCATGTCATGGGACGCCATTTCTCCGAGGTTTACGGGAGCATAGGCAGGCCCCTCTTCCTTCTTCTTGTGTTCTTCTTCCTTCTCCCTGAACTCGATCTTGGGCAGGCTGTTATGAATAACAACAGCAGCAACGGTATCAATAAGCACGAGGTCTTCCCTGGGAATATTATCCGAACGAAGAACAAATACTCCTCCCGTTTTATTCAGTTTCTGCCGCTCCATGGACGACTGTATACGGCTCTGGATAGCATCCTGAAGCTCATTGATATACGAGGTGGGGTGGTCGTTGATAACGACGAGATCGACATCATAGCCCTTGAGTCGCCACAACCCATGTGCCTTGAGCAGCGACTCCACTGTGCGCAAATGATTGATCTCCCGGATATGATAAACCAGAATGGGCAGGTCTCCCGATATGCCATAGGCCCACAAGGCCGACTGTGTACGGCGGTTTTGTTTCAGAATGTCCTCGTTCGCCCTCAGTTTTCTGTTTCCATAAATTAAAAAACCGGCGAGCTTTTGAAAGTAATGAGCCTGCTGACCACTGAGTCCGATATGTTCAAGTTCAACTCTCCCATAAATAGAAGCCAATTCAAAAACGCGATCCGTGGCGTAGGGATTGTCATAGCGGTTGGCCATGTGTACAGCTTCTTCCCTGCTTGTCACTTTGCCCAACCCAAAAGTAATATTCATCTTCTCGCCCGGCTGCAGCTCCACAACCCGTCGCATGCTCACGATGGGATCCGGCACATTGCCTATTTTTCCACTGAGCTGAGCTTCTGCTTCCATGACCATCGGATTTTTAAGGCTGCGTCCCCGGCCAATAAATTTTCCCCGATCGGTCTCATATTGCAGGGGCTCGGGAAGGTTCTCCAGATCATCGCTTGCCAGGGTATGCACCAGCCATACGGGCTGCGCCTCCTCACTGCGCGGCCGGCGCTTTGCAATCAGGGCATGGTGTTCTGCTATGTAGTCAGTCTGGACAAACAGGTTGGAAAAAGCCGGGTGCGCCCTGTCCGCTTCGGCCTCATTCAATACCACTTCAGCATAACTGGTGACCTCTATTCTACGCGGATGCTGTGAATAATTGGTGAGGGTTAGTTTTCGCAGTTCAATATTATCTTCCGGTGACACGCAGACTTCCATGAACGACTCGATCCATTTATCAACTCTGGCAATTTGCATTTTTCCGCTGTGGTACCACGAATCGTACCGATCGGCTTTTCGGCCCACCGGCTGATGCCCCATGGACCAGAATTCACCGTTCTGCAGATCCTTGATATAGAAGAAGAATCCATAGGGATCTTGAACACGGTCAGCTCGCCAGCGGGTCAGCCTCATGTTATCACAGGAAGAGTAGCCGGTGCCGGAATGGGTGATGACGGTTGAGTATTGCCCATTCGACAGAATATGGGTCCGCGGGGGCGTACTGTTGAGCGCCTCCTGGCCTGCATGATCAACAGATATTTCCACTTTTTGCTCTTCACCAGGCTCCAGTTCAACATCAATAGGTCTGGGCTCTTTAATAGGAATGCCCCGGGGCACCTTCTCCTGCAGTAGCACCTCGCATGATTGTACCATGGGATCCCTGTGAAAGAGATTTTGTATCATATTTCCCTTCAGCACATTGGCCATTGCGAGGAGGCTCATTGCCTGGTGGTGGGCCATGTACATCTGCACAACGGTCTTTTTTGCCTCGGAAGTGCCCTTGAGGGAACTGTAATCAATGGCTTCATAAAATCCCTTCAACCCGTACCCCCCTTCCTCTTTTAGTCTCCGCAGATTTTCCAGTGACACCTTTGGAAGTATCATCAGGGCCAGCATGGTCGCATAGGGAGTGACCACATAATCTTCGGCCAGTCCCCGGCGAAGTCCCAGGCCCGGCGCCCCAAATGCCCGGTACTGGTAATTCAGGTCCAGATTGAGCACTCCGTATCCGCTTTCAGAGAATCCCCACGGTTTCCGGCGAGAATCTCCATAATTTTTTTGCCAGACAACCACGTTTTCGTAGGTATTGCTCAACAGGGTTTCCTCAGTCTGAGTCATGAACAAGACAGGCATCAGGTACTCAAACATGGTCCCGCCCCAGGAAAGCAGAATCTCATTCCGGTCAATACTTGTAAGGCGCCGACTCAGTCGGAACCAGTGCTTGGGCGGTACATCGCCCTTAGCAATGGCAATATATGATGCCAGGCGGGCTTCTGTGGCCAGCTGGTCATACGTACTGCTGTCGAGTGAGGCGCGATCCAGGTTATACCCGATGCTGAACAGATCCCGATCATCAAAATAAAGCATACTGAAGTCGGTTTCTTCAACCATCTGATTGCACCAGCCAGCGAGTTCAACAGCCCGGTGAATCCAGTCCCCGGAAGGCAGCTGTTGGTCCACCTCGCTTATGGTCAGTTCTGCACTCGCAGACTGACCGCCCTGCGATTTCAATCCATTTTTACATTTTTTGATCTCATCCAGCTGAGCGTTGAGCTGGATGAGCGGCTGCCGATACCAGTGCTGCAATGCCTCAAACTCCGCATCCTCCATTACTGCTTGCAGGGGGGTGATGTCAACCTCCACGATCTCTTTAGCGATGGTTTGCAGCCTCTGTAAGGCATCCAGCCATCCCTGAATATCCTCTGGTGATGAACCGGGAATCATTTTCTTGAACTCTCCGATCAACACGGAAAGCTCCGTACTTAAATCCTTGGTTCCTTTCTCCCGACTCTCAAGCTCCTGTGTCAATTCTTCCAGTACCCGGGCCGTATCGCGAAGCCCGTTCCAACCGTTCTCGTCAAGCCACTTCTTTTCGCCCAGTCGAAGCAGACCCTGCTTTACAATCACCAGGGAAGCCGCCAGGTTTCCTGAGTCAACAGTCGAAATATACCGGGGGTTCAATACCTGCCCCTGCAGGGTGCTGTACCAGTTAAAAAAATGCCCTTTATGCCTGTCGAGCAATTTCATGGAACCGAGCATGTTACCCAGCCGGTCCAGCAGCTCACTGATCGTAATGTAGCCAAATTCATAAGCCGTATAGGTCGCCACCAGCGCCAGTCCCATATTGGTCGGGGAGGTACGGCTCACAGCACCGATATAAGGCTCTTCCTGAAAATTATCGGGGGGCAGCCATGAGTGATCCTCGTTCACGTATTTTTCAAAATAGTGCCAGGTTTGACGTGCATATATCCGCAGCTCCTTGATCTCATCCGCGCTAAATGACGTTTCCTCGGTTTTGTGCCGCTGGCTGATACTATACGCAAGAGCCGGAGCTGCCATCCAGCTCACTGCAAAGGGTGCTACCAGGATTAATATGATCGGCTTGTAGATCCAGACAAGCACAATACAAAGTATACTCCAGGCGATATTTATCCACATTTTTTCCCAGTACGTCCTGAAGTCGCCCCGCGATTCCCGCTCTACCTGTGAGGCCGAGGTCCATTCCAGCAGTTTGTTCTTTGAAACAAACATCCTCCAGAGTGTCCTGGAGATGGCATCCACTGCCACATAGGCCTGGTGAGGCATAAACAGGAACGTGGTTATCGCCTGTACGGTATTGATCTTGATATCATCCCGTATCTTTTCGAGGTAGAGCTTCCACTGGACCCGTACGGGCCGACGGAATATCTCCATGGTAAATGAAGAGTAGATTGGAAAAGCGGTAATACCCAACGCAGCTGCCGTCCATATTAACGGAGACCCCGGCAGCAAAAACCAGCCGGCAAGCAGAAACAAGAGTAAAAAAAGCGGATTCAGGGAGCGGCGCAGATTATCAAAGACCTTCCACCGGGATACCTTGTTAATGGGGTTGCCCTCTTTTTCCTGACGACCCGAGGGTACCTTTTTAAAAATCCAGTACAGGATCTGCCAGTCGCCCCGTATCCAACGGTGGTTTCTTTTCGAATAATTAAGGTAGTTGGTCGGATAGTCGTCAAAAAATTCAATATCGCTAAGCAGAGCCGTTCTCAAGTAGGTGCTTTCCAGCAGGTCATGCGAGAGTACCGTATTGTCCGGGAATCGTTCACGAAGCAGGCGGTCAAAAAGATCGACATCATAAAGTCCCTTTCCCGTAAACACCCCTTCCCCAAAAAAATCCTGATAGACATCGGATACCGCCGTGGTATATGGATCGATCCCGACATTGCCTGAAAAGATTTTAGCAAACATGGACCTGTTCGCCGACTTCGGAGTGATAGATATACGGGGCTGGAAAATGCCATAACCCCGAACAACTTTCTCATGCTCTTCATCCACTTCGGCCCTGTTAAGCGGGTGCCCGGCCGTACTTATAAGCTTGAGAGCACTGCCGGGGGGCATCTGTGTGTCCGCATCCAGCGTAATAACATAACGGACCGGAACTTTCTGGATGGATTCCAGGAAATCGCCGCTGATGGTGGTGTAGGTTGTGGATGCATCGGGGTTCTTCAGCAGTTCATTGAGCTCCTCGAGTTTGCCCCTCTTTCGTTCCCAGCCCATCCACCGCTCCTGATTTTCATTCCATTTGCGCTTGCGGTGGAGCAGGTAAAATTTATCCCCGTAGTTGCTGTCGTACCTCGCATTCAGATTTTGCACTTCTTCGACAGCCGCCTCAAGAATAGCATCATCACCGGCTGTTGTTTCCTGCGCAGCATCGGTAAAATCTGAAAGCAGGGCAAACTGAAGACTTCGATTGGGATTGGCCAGCGCCCGGATTTCCAGGGATTCAAACTGGGCGCGGACATCCTCGGGTGAGCTAAATAATGTGGGCACGACCACCATGGTGCGTAATTCATCCCGTATGTCGCCGGTGATCTTCAACTTCGGCATTATCCTTGGGGGCAACAGTAGTGAAAGCAACCGGTTGACGGAGACTACGGCAAGATCCAAGGCGGGTATAAGCGCGGCTCCCAGTGTTATCACAATAACCCATGTCGGCATCTGCATCAATCCCGTTGCCCATGCCACAATAGCCAGCAGAACAGCCAGACAGATCGTAATGGAACCAAAATAAACCACAGGGTGTCTTTCCGACCACCGCCTCATCCGTTCGCCCAGAGGCATGCTGTAATCAACCGCCGCGGCGAGTTCGGTAAAGCCGTCGCCTATGAGATAGTAACCGATATGAGCCGCCTTGTTATCCCTGCTGCTATCGCTCCGGCTTGCTTCTTCGGTCATAAGAAGAGCCTGTTCCGCAATTTTGGGTTCCGATTGTGAAGAGTTTGCACTAAGCTTTTCTACAATTTTGCGATAGCGATCCCGCGTATTGAAATCCATATTCGAATAATAGCCGGACGGGTCGAGTTTCAGGATACGCTCGACAATGGAGTTGTTTTCGACAAAATCCCGCCAGTCGCTTTCAGCGACCTCCCGAAGCGAGGAAATGGCATTCTGGATGCTGAGCTGCAGCCTTGACGTTCGCTGATTTGCGTTCCTAAGCTCTTGCTCCAGGGTGGTATCCCATGATTTGAACCGGTAGTCAAACCAGCTTCTTTCCGTGTCTGTCAGCATTCCCTGCACCTGCATCTGCTGGGCAAGCGCACACAGACAAGTTCTTTCGTCCCGCTCCTTTTCAATAAGCTCAGGCAGCTTTCGCAACAGCAGTCCCGGCTCCTTATCCTCCTCCCCGGTAATTGTTTCGAGGAGCCTGTTGACCCGCTCCCTGACGGCCCGCTGTTCAATCAGGTCGTTGACCCGCTCTGTCAGCCGTACCAGCAACACAAGCCGAATCATGATCGGTACTCCCCACAATTCACCGATTTTAAGTGTATGCAGCTCCTGGTAAGCCTGCACAGCTATGGTTGCATTATCCCGGTCAATCACATTGTCGCTCACCGTGGCAAGGACCTGTATGAGCTCATATATCCTGGGAAACCCCCGGTATTCCCCTTCCGTCAGACGCGGCAACTTTTTATAATAGGAAGACGGCAAATCTTCCTTTATCTGAACAATCTGTTCCTGAATAATATAAAAATTGTCAATCAGCCATTCGGCGGCAGTAGACAGTTCCCTGTTTTCTTTGGCCGCCCGTGCCAGCTCCCGATATGCCTTTGTAAGTATTTCTTTTGATATCTCCAGTAAGGGATCTATCGATTCGATTGGCTTGGAGCTCAGTGTTGACTCATGGCCACCAACCAGGTTTTGAATCTCTTTTTCAAGTTGCTGTTTGTTATAGTGTACCTTTTCATCCTGCAGCATTGCGGTATCGATTTAAAGATAGTTGGCTGATTACTCCTTCTTTCGGTGTTTCTCGTCATAACCGTTACCTGAGCTCGATAATGTCTTTGGTTCCATCAGATTCCACAATCTCCATACTGGTTATCCATCCATCCGTATCTTCATCAACATATACCTGACTAGGGTTCAATATCATGCGATTCAGCCCTTCAACCCTTATATCAAGCAGATCCTCTTTGGCATTAAAGGTTAGTCCCTCCAGAACAAGCCACTCTGTCTGAGGCTGGGCACCCGATTCAGCTGAAAGAATCCTGATTTCTGCATACTCCGGCTGATCATCCTTTAAATACTTGTGCGAAAAAGAATCAAAAAATGGTTGCCAATCTTCCTTATTAATCTGTTTAATGGCCATAGTATCATCCTTACTGTGAGTTTGAACCGATGGTTTATTCTGTGATAAATTTTAAAATCATCAGCCTCATTTTTAACAGGATATACCTACTCCTTGTGAAGGCGAAACTATTACACTCAGCACACCCCGCATATGCTATTCGACGGTATTTTTGGATAAAAAATCCTCAGCACGAGTCATTATCACCGCCAAAATGTAGGCCATATCACTACACGAAGTTGGGGTTAAGTATGATACCATCTGGCCTGTAATTGTGGTATTTGTCAGGGAGAACATTAAACAGCGGCTATATCATGGATGAAAACAAAAAAAAACAGTCCCCATTTGACGCAGCAACACTGGAACACTTTCGCACCCTGCTCCAAAATAAGCGCAAGGAAGCTGTCAATGAATTGAATGCGATAGACCAGACCGTTTCCAATTTGAATGAGGCCGACGATGCCGATTATTCATCGGTTGCCCATCATCAGGGAGACGTGGGAACGGATGTAGAGGAAGAAGAAATGTACTATCAGCTGATGGAGCGGACCCAGAAGTATATCCAGCAGCTAGATGATGCCCTTGAACGAATAGACAACAACACCTACGGTATCTGTATGGCTACAGGCAAACCGATATCAAAAGAGCGGCTGGAAGCAGTGCCTCATACCCGTTACACCATTGAAGCCAAAGAGAAGGGAATGGCCGATGATCTCAAATAACAATCATAATCACCAATGACATGTCCTCCGAAAAAAGAGACCGAGACAACGTTTTTCACGAACGAATATCCATCCTCAAGGAACAGGGGTATTGCGGTTTTATGATAGACAATATCAAAAAGCACTGGGATGGCATACAGGTCACCGTGCGAAACAACAGTGGCGAAACCATTACGGCTTCCGGTGAAACCCCTGAGGAGGCCTACAGTGAAATCATTGACAGCATAGACCTTATGACTGACATGTAGTGGTAGCGCGGCGACGGATCCTATGGGGATGGGCATGCGTATAGAGCCTTAAAATAAAAAAAGCGAAGCCATCGGTATCCTTTCGCCGGTATTGACCGGTTCAAGTTCTGGGGTATATTCTCAGCCACCCTTTCACAGGCAGCACCCTCTCCGACGACTTCGCCGCTAACTACCCGAAGGCGGTTAGCTAAAACCGTAGCACACTTTTTGACCATCCTGATTGGAGTGGGACAAAAAGGAACCAGCGGCAAATTTTCCTGGTTCATTCAAGATCATACCGTAGTATCAACCCTGAACTGTGCTAATAGCAGTAAATCAGTATGTCAAAGTTTCTACATGTAGTATAACCAACCCCGGGATGCCCGTATGTAGGTAAAAAACCGTAGATGATGTAGGGATTTCCTGTATACCAGAAGGGGATGGAACTGGTGGCATGAGGTCCCGTTGCTGCACGGAAAACCTATGAGTGCTGGTTTGGCACCTCGCTGTGGTCGCGATGGCGGTCTTTATACCATAATTCTGCCGCCATAGCTATCGGTCCAACGATAAACAGGGCATAGAACGGTGCATAAACCGCTTCATTGATACGCAGAATCATTTCTACGAAAGCGATCAACACAATTACGATATATTGTCCCCACTTGCTTTGGACGGTTGTTTTGGGATCTGTAATCATGAAGAAAATGAAGAGCTGGTACATCGGCCCCGTAATGGGCGCAATTTCGGCAATATAGGGATCGCCGGTCATCCAGCTTCTAACCAGCGCGAAAGCGAGAAATGAAATGACATAAGTGGCACAAATATGAAATCGGCGCAGCCGGTAAATGGAGATGGAACCCACCACCCAGATAATCAGCATTGCCCACATATTATTACCCCACTGGATGCTCAGCACCGCAACGCTCTGCGGGGCCAGCAAGAGCATCATCACCACCCCGAAGTTGGAGGGGTTCCAGATATGGCGTCCCTTGTACCGCAGCACATATTTCGAGGCAATTGAAATCATTGCGCACAGGGCGAAAGGCCACAGCTGTGGTGAACGGATAAGAATACCGACACTGATGCCGGAGATATAGGCACTTGACAGATCACGCCATGTACCCACAATCAACCGGTGCAGCACCAGCTCGGTAGCAAAACTTGCTGTTATGGCGGTTATCAATTTGGGATAGCTTTCGAGAATGCCAAACGAAAGGTGTGCAGCCAGCAAGATACCGGTTATCAGCAGCGGCGGCGTATATTTGTGGCTGTAGCTCAAGCCCTTCAGCTTGGTCGTAAGAGTTCCCAGGCCGTTCATGATTGTTTTTTCGTTTCTTTGATGAGATGTGTCTGGCCTGTTTCAGGCTGCTCAAGGGTGTCGGTTTTCCCCGATGGCCATGCGATGACGGCATGGTCAACCTGCTCGGAGCGACCCAGGCCGAAGTGAAGTTCCCGCTGATTTTGAGCACTAAAGCCGCTGGCAGACTGCACCACCTGTACCTGGCGGTTGCCATCCCACACGACCTCAACCCGGGCCCCTATGGCGCTCCGGTTGCTCTCAACGCCTTCCAGACGGAAGCTGATCCAGCTGTGCCCCTCCCGCGCCACGGTTCTGTAGATCTTCAGCGGTCCCTTCTGGGTGGCCACAAGAACTTCAAGCGTACCATCATTATTCAGATCGGCCATGGCGACGGCACGGCTGTCCAGCTCCAGCGATCCTCCAACAGCGCCAGCCACTTCGCGAAACTTCCCGGCCCCGTCATTGAGCCATATTTTATTTTCCTGGTAGCCAGAGAGGCTGCGTCCCTCCATGTCGGGCCAGTTTTTGGCGTTCGAAATAATGGTCTGATTCCCTCCCGCCACCTTTGAGAAGTCATACCAATAATCGGTTCCCTTACGCGCAGAAACATATCCATTCGCTACATACAGGTCGAGATAGCCGTCCAGGTTCAGGTCTCCGAACTGGGCCCCGTAACTCCATCCTCCCACTTCAACGCCGAAATTACCCGCCAGATTCCGAAAAGACAGACCCCCGCTGTTGCCGGAGGTGGGAACCCAGAGGTTATTCCCCTGAATAAGAACACCCGGTTCCGAAATATTGGTCACATAGATAGACAGTTCGCCACGATTCATCACATCTCCGAAAGAAACATTCATTCCACTCTTGGGGGCAAAGCCCATGCCGGCCTTTTCACCTGCATTCACGAATCCCCGGCCCTGCCGGTTGAGGAATAATTCATCCACACCATAATCATTGGCTATGACCAGGTCGGGATAGCCCGAGCCGTCCACGTCAGCGGAAGCCGCTGCATACGACCACCGGTTACTAACCAGCCCCAGTTCATCGCTGACCTCTTCAAATTTACCGTTCCCGAGATTGTGAAAAAGAAATTTTCGGCCACCATTCTGTGCGTACTCAAAACTTTCAGGCATAATTTCCGTGGTCTCAAGGTCCCAGAGGTTTATGCTCTCATGGAAATAGCCTCCCATGAACAGGTCGAGCAAGCCATCTTGGTCGTAGTCAAACCATACGGCGGTGTTCGAATTGATCCATTCCGGGAACTCGGGTCCCAGCGATACACGGCTGAAGCCCTCCCCCTCGTCGTTGTGAAACAGCAGCGGTTTTCCCCATTTGACCACCAGCAGGTCTTCATAGCCGTCGTTGTCGTAATCCGCCCATACCGAACTCATGGACACACCTGTCTCCGCAGTGTTGACCCCGGCGACCCCCATCGCCCCGGCCACATCCTCAAATTGCCCGTCTCCCAGATTCTTGTACAATGCGTTGGAGGTGCCGCGTGCACTGTTTGTAACATAAAAATCCTGCAAACCGTCGTTATTGAAGTCAGCAACAGACACCGAAGCTCCCACAGATGCTATTTGCGGCATGATGTGATCCAGCTGCTTGTCGAGCGACGGAGCCCGGTGAACAAAGTCAACCCCCCATTCTTCCGTCACATCCTCGAGGTAGAAGCCATATTGATCCAGCGCATTCTGACGATCCAGGGCCAAACCCGACCGGCCCGTCCACTGCTCATAATTAGACAGGATTAAAGGGGTAGCCAGCAGTACCGCAAAAAACAGGGCCAATAATATTTTATTTCTCTTTCTTACTTCCATCACATGCTAAATTACAAATCTATATCACTTGTTAAACTGTAAAGCAGTATTATAATTCCGCGGCGTCACATACCGGGTATGATAGTTTACCCAGTCCTCCTTATGCTTCTCATAGACCGGGTCTTTCCACAAAGGCCCCGGTTCTACAGCATAATTCTCCATGCCGTGATACGGCAGCGGGCGTACTGTTTTGGAGTGACCGGTATTATAATCTCCATCCTTTACCCAGCCATCCCCCACGAGCACGAAGTCGCGCTCCCAGCCCTCCCCGGGCGGCTCCAGCCCCGGGAAGCGAAAAACAAGCTCATCACCCGCATTCATAATAACATACCGATCATCAATGCCATGTGTCAACTCTTTAACGTCCCCATACCGGGTATAGAACCCCACGAGGTCACGCCATTTGGGGGTTGTACCGGCAATTTGCTGGTAATCGGCCTTCGTCGGCTTGAACCGGCTGGTGTCTTCGAGCCTGGAGAATCCACGGTAGCGCAGCCGGGAGGTTTCGGCAGCCAGGTCAGTCTTCCTGATCTCACTCTGCGAAGCGCGAGTCCCCACCTGCAGCTGATCCCAGTAGATTTCCATGTTCGTATACAGACGTACCTTCCGCTCGGTACCAGGTACAAATATCCCATTCAGGTTGACCAGCATGGTTTTATTTTTACCGGCCGGGAAGCCGACATTCTGGTGGGCGACTTTCCATCCTCCCTCGCCGTCGGGCACTTCCACCCGGATACCGTGGGGCGGCCCCTGCTTATTCTGGCTGAGAGCGATGTTTACCGAGGTATCCGTTGGATAAATCCATCCCGAGGCAATCAGCCACTCACGGCCGTTCTCAGAAAGTCGATCCCCCAGGTTCACCTGGATGTAATGCTCGTCAGCGAGCCCCTGATAAGAAGTCAGCGGCAGTGAATCCACGTACTTCCCGTCCTGCTCCCTAATCAAGGGGGATAGATCCTTTCCCCGGCTGTTGCTGGCCGATACGACCGGTTGAACATCTTCCATCACATAGAGCTCCTGTTCGGGAGCGGGCAACGCAAAGCGTTCATCGACAAACACTTCCATGTTTTTCGGATGATCAACCGCCATCAGGGATACATGATCAAAAAAGTGCGTCTCCCACAGGTCTGCGGTAATCCGCACATCATAATAGCCGTTGCGCGGTTGCAGCTGACTCCCTTCCAGCTTGACCCAGTCAATGCTGTGAATGACATTGGCCTTGCCCTGTGCGTTGATGCGGAGTCCCAGGGCGGTTCGCCACAGGAAATCGGTCACAAATTCCATCTCCTCACCATTGTAGGTAAAAATCCATGGACAAGAACCCTTAAGAATTTGCTCATTCATAATTTTGGATTCATATCCCAACTCCGCAAATTCAGCCTGTGTAGAACCGTTGGGCCAGGTAATGCGCACCATGGCTGCTTCTTCATAGCTGCCCAGCCCGAAATGAACCCACGGCTGACGAATGGGCTGCTTCGTGTATTGCAGTCCCGAGCGGCTTTCAATCTCACCGCCGATTCCAAACGAATTGATTCGCTGATCACCCAGCGGTCCCGATGCACGGGGACGCAATACCCGGGCCCGGTAGCCCTTGGTTCCTGTGTTCTGCAGCATGACCGGGTCCTGTTTGTTATTCAGGCCCGTCAGATCCAGACGTGCATCCCCATTCATATCCGCCATGCCCATAACCTCCACATTCAACAGATGCGGGCCGGCAGTGAAATTCATATTTTCGTCCGACAACCAGTATGAGCTGGTACCGCCGGCAGATGCCAGCACATCCAATGCCCCGTTGTTGTCCAGGTCAGACACAAAAAGCCGGGCCCCGGAGGAGTCTGCCGTCAATGTATCCGGTATTGTCAATACCTGTCTGCTTTGCCACTGCATGGTAGAATCGGCAAGGCCTGTGCTGTGGATGGCCTGCTGCTGCCAGCTAAGCAGCTCAAAGTAGCCGTCGGCATCAATATCCCCGTAGTCCAGCGCATAGACCGGTGGATCTATATTGAAAGAGGTATCCTTTTCAAATTCCCCTGCTCGTTCGTTGCTGTAATAGTGCACCGACCCGTCTTCGGACAGAAGCACGGGGTCGGGATCCCCGTCCTGGTCAAAGTCTGCCCATAAAAAATCGCGTACCTTCCGGACCTCCTCGAAGTATGGATAAACATCAAACGTCCCATCTCCATTATTTCTGAGCACCCGGGCCGTTCCCTGGACCGGGGCCAGCAGCAGATCCAGGTCCCCATCCAGGTCGATATCGTTTGCCCAGGCCCCATGGTACTTCCCGCTGAGCACCTCGGACGGCAGGGTCAGATCCGCCGATACATCTATGAATGTAGAATCGTCCTGCAACCGATACAAGCGAAATCCTCCCGGACCGGCAAAAGCCAGATCATTCAAAAAGTCATAATCGTAGTCTATGGTAGCTACAGCATGAGCAGAAACAGGGTCAGAACCGGATCCTCCGGGAAAGGCCAGCTGCATCGTATCATTGACCATCGCCTGCGCCCCGCTCACCACGACCGTACTGGCCGTCTCCTCGTCGGCGAACCCGGCAGGTTTAAACAGGCGTACATCCTCTCCGTACTTGTGGCCGGAATCACGAAAAGCCATCTGTTCATCGCTTGGCGCCGCCCGGTGCTCAGGAGTGGGCAGCCATACAAAACGATCCATCAGGAACCCCACCTGGTTAACCGGAAGCTGTACCCTGGCCAAGTCGTGCTGGAAACGCGGCAGCTGGTTCAGATTGTTTCGCAAGAAGGCCAGCTCGAAGGTGATATTCTTGCCTTCTTTCTGTAGAATAGCCTTCTTCTGATCTTCAAACTGCCGCCGAATCTGATCTGGCCAGTGTTGTGATTCAGCCTCCAGGTTCTCCAACGCCTGCTCCACGGTCGCCAGATCCTCCCACTTGGCCGCTGTTCGAACGACCTCGAGAAGCACCGCCAGGTTGCCAGGGTCTTCCTGGAGAATGAGATTAAGACGCTTTCTTATCTCCCCGCTGTTTCCCGACGGATCCTGGCGTTCCAGTTCTTCAACCAGCGCAAATTGCATTTGCAGGTCGGAGGAATTCAAAGCCACCGCCCTGCTGAGATGTTCAAGGGCCTCGTCAATATTACCTTTTCTACTTTCCAGAATTCCCGCCAAAAAGTGAAGGTCTGCATTTTCCGGGGCAAGCTCCACGGCCTTGTTCATTCGTGTTGTTGCCAGCTCAAAATTTCCCTGGCGCATGGCAAATACACTCAAATTGCCCCAGACTGCCGGTTCATCCGGATAAGCCTCAGAAACTTTCTGCATCTTGTCAACAGCAAACAGGGCCTGGTCAGACTGTATCGCCGCCAGGCTGATATAAAAATCCGCGACTGCCTGCCGATACTGCTCCGAGGTGGTATCAACATCGGCTTTGGACGAGCGCTGTGAACAGGAACCCAAGACAAGCATGAACAGGGCAGCACCCAGCCAGTACATTCCAATGCCCTGCTTCTGAAATCCTGAAATCGTAATCATCTTAAAAAAATAGTACCAACTTTTAACTCATTGACATTGCAATTACCTCTGATGCACCACCTGGCATATCTGAAATACAAATCCTTGCGACGATCTTCAGCCCGAATAAAATACCAATAATTAATCAAATAAGCCGGATGGGAAAATACTTTTCATGCAAACAAATGCAACTTATTTATCTAAAGGTGAAAATTATTTGAAATAAATAAAAATGAAATGCTTATTACAGGTGATTAAAACTATTACCTAATTTAACTTTATTGTACTGGTATTGTGAAAATAACCCTGAAAGACATCGCGGAGGAAACCGGCTATTCTATCTCAACCGTTTCGCGGGTATTAAATGGCTCTGACAAGATAAGCAAACAGGCGCGGCGTGAAATTTACCGGACCGCCAAAAAATTAAAATACCCCGTCTACCGGACCCTCGACGGAAAGAAGATTATCGATTCTCTAAAGATCCTTTTTATTGTCACTGGTTTTCACGAGGGAGCCTTTTACTCCTCCCTCTTTTACGGGATGAACAGGGCCGCTGAAAAGTACAATGCACAAATATCGTTTGTTTTTTTAAACAAGCCCTTTAAAGAAATTCTGAAGAAAATAAGGAACGTGGAAAAAGACAAGTTTGAGGGACTCGTCCTTTTTGCCCCTGAATTTCAAAAAGAGCATTATCAGCAGATTAAAGAGGAAGTGCCCGACAAGTTTCCCGTAATCTCCAATGGACTCATTGAAAACCCTGTGGTATCAACCGTCACCTTTGATGGGTACAGCGGAGGTTTTCTGGCCGGCGAGCATTTTAAGAAAAAGGGCTACGCCAGATGTGGCATAATACGCGGCCCCCTGGAGAAGACAGAGGCCCGCTATCGCTCCAACGGCTTCAAGGACTTTATTAACCGGAATGACGATATGGAACTTCTTTGGAGTTATAACGGGGACTTCACTTTTGAGTCCGGGGTTCAGGCTTTTCAACAATTTGAAGAAGAACCCCAGAAACCCCGTGCCATTTTCGCAAGTAATGACGATATGGGACATGCTTTCCTTGAGGAAGCCCTTGACAGGGGATACAAAGTTCCTGAAGAGCTGGCTTTAATCAGTTTCGACGACTTGCCGATCTGTCAGCGCCACCGGCCTACCATTTCCTCCATTCATACGGATTATGAAAAGCTCGGACTTGTTACCATAGAAAAAATGAAAGAACTGCTTGCCAATCCGGAACAGCAGGATGGCATTCTCAGCCTGGTCCCCGTTCATCTAAACGCCCGGGGCTCCTCTTGATCATGGATGTTCCACAAGCCAATCTTCATGCGCATTTTTTTTAAAACAGAAACACTCGATATAATCAAAAAAAACAAGGGATTAAAAGTCATTTCCTGCAAACAATAATACTTTTTGGGATACGTATTATTGCCTTCTTATTAAGAGGAGACAGATTCATATAACTCTAATCATTTTCGTATATTTGGCTACAGAAATTTTTTTGTTCTTTTTGCACAAAAATGGAGCGGCTCCAGGGCTTTGGTTGGGAAAACGGGATAAAGGCTAAGGCCTGTCAACAGTGAGGACAACGCAGCCACGCTATTTGAGATTGTTTATCCCGGGGACACAGGCTATTTCTCCAGATCAGCGCACCCGGCCACTGGAAGCCCGCCTCATATTCACACAAGACCTGAATCGGCTGTGTCCTGCACAGAAATTGCAAACCAGAATTTAACAATTATTTAATTAAATTAGTTATTTAAATAACATATATTTATTTATTTTAATAGCCATATTATAAATAGAATATAAATTATTAATAAATAATACTGACTTTACGCTTTGAAAGTAACACTTAAAGATATTGCTGAAGACACCGGTTATTCCATATCAACCGTTTCACGCGTTCTCAATGGTTTTGACACTAATCCTGACACCAAGAAAACCATCCTCAAGAGTGCACGGAAACTCAATTATCCGATCCAAAATTTTGACAAGGGATTGAATTCCGAGGAACTGCTGGATATTCTCCTGATTACGGGTATTGAAGTAGGAGAATTCTATGCTTCTTTTTTCGACGGATTAAACAAGGCTGCATCCCGCCAGAATGTCCGCTTGAGCCTTTCCAGCCTGGAAGACCGTATTCCCAGAATCGAGGATATCGCCAAAAAGATCGAAGAGGAAGATTTTGATGGCCTTATCATCAATGTCCCCCGCTTTTCAAAGGGGCACTACCAGGAGCTGAAGGAGGTTCTTCCGGAAGATTTCCCGGTTATCTCCAATGAAATTCTTGACAATCCAATCTTTGAGACCGTGGGATTTGATAATTACGGAGGGGGACAACTCGTAGCCCGGCACTTCAAAGAGCGGGGCTATACAAGCTGTGGTATTATTCACGGACCCAGTGAAAAAAATGTTTCTCGCCAGCGGGCCCATGGATTCATTGATTATGTTTCGCAGCAGGACGATATGAAACTACGCTGGCAGTTCGAGGGAGATTTCAGTTTTGAGTCGGGTATCCGCGCCTTTGATGATTTCAACAAGATGGATTCTCCACCCCGGGCTGTTTTCTCCGGAAATGACAATATGTGTCAGGGTTTTATGCAGCAGGCCATGGTGGAACAACTCTCCTTTCCCGATGACATCGCCATTGTAGGCTTTGATGACTTGCCCATATGCTCACGCCATCGACCGAAGATCTCGTCAATCCATACCAATTACGAACACCTGGGCACCGTTTCCATACAAAAAATGAAGACCCTGCTGGGCAATACCAACCACCCGGGCAGGATGCTGAACCTGGTTCCGACAACCCTCATGGTTCGCGAGTCCTCCTGACTGTTCTTTAATATTGACAGCTGATCAGCGCATCCATCCCGAAGGCATGCGCTGGTCACTGTATCAACAGCTCCGTTTCGAGCACATCCCTTGCGTTGGTTCCGACAAATATTTTAAAACGCCCTGGTTCCACCACCTTTTTCAGTTCCTGGTTGTAAAAGGAAAAATCTTCGCCGGTCAAGGTAAATGAGACCGTTTTCTCCTGGCCCGGCTGGAGTTTTATTTTCTGGAAGGCCCGCATCTCTTTTATCGGTCGGGTTACACTTGCGGATAGATCCCGGATATACAGCTGTACAACCTCCTCCCCCTCCCGTTTTCCCGTATTTTCAACTTCCACCCGTATGTGCAAGCTGTCATCGGGCCTCATTGTTTGACGGCTTAGCTGCAGCCCCCCATAATCGAAGGACGTATAGCTCAACCCGTAGCCAAAGGGATAGAGCGGCGAATTCTCAACATCAATGTACTTGGAGGTATACTTCTGATCGGTCATCGGCCGACCGGTATTCTTATGATTATAGTAATACGGAACCTGTCCCACGGCCCGGGGAAAGGTAACAGGCAGCTTTCCCGAAGGATTGTCGTCGCCGAACAGAATATCAGCTATTGCATGCCCCCCTTCGGTTCCCAGGAACCAGGTCTCCAGGATTGCCGGAATATGCTGGTCGGCCCAGGTTATCGTGAGGGGCCGTCCATTCATCATGACAAAGACCACAGGCGTTCCGGTCGCATGAATTTGCTCGAGCAGCTCCTGCTGCACCCCCGGAAGGTCGAGGGTAGCCCGGCTCGCTGCTTCTCCGCTCATCAATGCCTCCTCGCCCAGCACCACTATCGCGACCTCCGCCTGCTCTGCCGCCTGCACGGCTTCATCAAACTGATCTGCAGAGGTCCCGGTTATATCACTACCTCTCCTGTAGTGGATAGCCGTTTCACCGCCGAGCTTTTGCCTGATGCCCTCCAGCACAGTGACATTATCATCTGCATCGCCCGCGGCGGACCAGGATCCCAGCAGCTCCTGCTGGTTGTCGGCCAGCGGACCAATGACCGCCAGCTCGGAGATATCCCGGGACAGCGGAAGCAGGTTATTTTCATTTTTCAGCAGCACAACCGACTCCCGGGCCACTTTCCGGGCCAGTTCCCGATTCCGGGCACTCAGCAGCTCCTTGTCCTCACGATCAGCATCACTGTACCGATAAGGATCCTGGAACAGTCCAAGCTCATATTTTAGCCTCAGGATACGGCGTACGGACCGATCCACCTGTTCTTCTGATATTCTGCCCTCTTCTACCAAGCGAGGCAGTTCCTTAAGATACAATCCACTCTGCATATCCATGTCTACGTTTGCATTCATGGCCATTTCCACCGCCGCTGTCTCACCGGCCGCGGCTCCGTGAGCAATCATCTCGGGAATAGAGGTATAATCGGTTACCACGAAGCCTTCGAAATTCCAGGCATCTCGCAAAATGGTGTTGAAAAGATACTGGCTGCCCGTAGCAGGCACTCCGTTGTACTCGTTGAAAGCTGTCATAAAGGTGCCAACACCTGCATCCAGTGCTGCTTTGAAGGGGGGCAAATAGACCTCCCAGAGCCGCTGATTTGACATATTCACGGTGTTGTAATCCCTTCCTCCTTCTGCAGCACCATAGGCCGCGAAATGTTTGGCTGTGGCCAAGATGGTTTCGGGATTTTCAAGGTCCTCGCCCTGGAATCCACGAACCCGTTCTTCTGCAAAACGCACATTCAGATAGGGATCTTCTCCTGCACTTTCCGCGATGCGTCCCCAGCGGGGGTCGCGCGAGACATCCACCATGGGGGCAAAAGTCCAGTGCAGGCCTGCAGCGGCGGCTTCCCGGGCCGCTGTTTGTGCCGACCTCCGGGCCAAATCAGGATCCCAGCTCGCCGCCTCGGCCAGGGGAATCGGAAATATTGTTCGAAAACCATGAATCACATCATATCCGAAAAGCAGGGGGATGCCCAGGCGGCTGTTCTCAACGGCCATTTTCTGCAGCTTCCGGGTATAGTCGGCACCGTAGGCATTAAAAATAGCCCCGGTCCTGCCCTCATTAATGAGTTTCCTGTAGTCATCCCGCATCGTCGGGCCTGTAGTCGTCAGGTCACTGGTAAACAGGGTAAGCTGTCCGATTTTCTCCTCCAGGGTCATCCGATCCAGTAACGAGTCGACCCTGGCATCGATCCCGGGTCCCGCCTCTGCAGCAACCTGCTGGCCCCGTGAGGGCGACAGCAGTAAAAGCAAAAGAAACAGCACCGTATGTACAGCAGAAATCAGGATTTTATTTATTGTAATCATCTCTCCTCCTTATTATAGGTTATACCTGTTATTAGCCCGGATACCGCATCATTAGTCCAGGTGCGGACTTTGAAAGCCCAGTTTCTTCAGGCCCTTCTGTACTTCCGGGGCCGACATAAAGAGATCCCACAGCAGCCCCGAACGATGATTTTCAATCATGGCTACAATTGGCCCCTGGTCGATGGCCAGGTATTTGCGGGGATACCAGTTTTCTTCTACACTCATGGCATCATAAAATCCATAAGGGCCGAGGGTTTCGTCATTATAGTTATAATACAGGTTCTTCAGCACTTCCATGGAATATTCCGGAGTATATGGGAAGGAGGAAAGAGCGGCTGTAGGTGAAATCACACCGAGATCTTCTGTAGGGCGATGAGCGGCATACCCATTTACGGAATAACTCGCAGTCAGCCCCCACAGGTCTTCTCCATATCCTTCGTAGTTGCCGGGATTGGATATGCACCACCGGCGGTTAATGAGGGTATGATTTTTATTATGCTCCCAGTAATCGGCGTAGCGATCCTGCAATCCGCGCGGGTCCAGCCCCAGGTAGGAGTAATGTGCCCAAAATAACGGTCCGCCGTACTCCCGGGCTCCATTATGGGTAAGCGTAAGTTCATAGCCGTAGGTTGTGACATTGGCATTAATGTCCCCGCTTCGGGCCCATCCCTGATGGTAGGGCTCCGCAGAGATATCGTGAGTCGGGGATGATGCCGCCAGCACATAAGTGATCAGCGTCTCGTTATAGCCTTCAAGCGGGAAGTCCATCTCCCAGCTATAGGTGGGCGACCAGTGCCAGTACAACACATCCTCGCCTCCCCGGGTATACCAGTCCCATTCCACTTCGCGCCAGAGCGTATCTATTTCAGCTGCCAGAATCCGGGCATCCCCGTCGTTGTCAGCGCGCAGGTACTGGCGAGCCGTAAGCAGTCCCTGGACAAGGAAAGACGTTTCCACGAGGTCACCGCCATTATCCTTCCGCCCGAACGGTTTTACTTCCCCTGTTTCCCCGTTGATCCAGTGCGGCCAGGCACCATGGAAACGATCGGCCTCTTCCAAAAAATCAACAATGCGTTCCAGCCGGTCGATCCCCTGCTGGTCGGTAATAAAATCCCGCTCCATACCGACTATGATGGCCATGATCCCGAAACCGGACCCGCCGCTCGTGACGATATGCTTGTCGTTCTGGGGATATACGCCATTCATGTGGTAACGCTCCCGGGCCATCCCCGAGTTGGGTTCGGCGCCGTCCCAGAAATACTGGAGGGTTCGCTCCTGAACAAGGGTCAAAAGCGAATCCTCGGAAATCCGGGCAACCTCATCCTGCGCGCCCTGAGGAGTGGATACGGTACGCTCGCTGACCCTGCAGCCGATAGTTGCAAAAGAAGCAAAAAGGACCAGTGTTATAATGCGAAATACTTTTTTCATAACTTGATCTTATAATTATTGGCAGCTATTACTATTTACCGAATTGGGGACAGCCCTCCTGGACTGCTCCACCCCGGATGCTATTACGGTTAAAATCCTCACAGATATCTTTGCCGACGATCAAAGTTCCTGCTCCGGACCTGCCTTCACATACGGCGGCTTGAAATGATCCGGGGGGACCCCGTAAAAGTTTCTGAGACGGTTCAGCTCCGCTTTCATTTTTTTGACCCTGTCCTCATACGCCTTATCACCGTATCGGTTGTGAACCTCGTGAGGATCCCTGGACAGGTCATAAAATTCCCATACATCATCCGTATAAAAATGAATCAGCTTGTACCGATCCGTCCGGACCCCGTCATGGCGCGGTACATTATGCAGGCCGTGATCATAATAATGATAATAAATGCTTTGTCGCCAGTCTGCCGGAGGCTTCTCAGAAAGCAGCGGCAAAAGAGACCTTCCCTGCATCTCTGAAGGAACATCCAAATCCGCCATCTCCAGGAAAGTGGGAGCGAAATCAATATTCTGCGTCAATGCCTCTACCCTGCTGCCCGGTGTTATCTGCCCCGGCCACCGGATCAGCAGCGGCATCTGGATCGACTCCTCATACATAAATCGCTTTTCGGCCCATCCGTGCTGGCCGGTAAAAAAGCCCTGGTCTGAAGTATACACCACCACCGTATTCTTCTTGATTTCTGGACGGGTATCGAGCCAGTCCAAAAGGCGGCCCACATTTTCATCCACGCCGTCAATCAGGCGCAGATAATCTTTGATAAACTTCTGGTAGGCAAATTTGAGATGCTCATCTCCCTCCAGCAGGCCTTCCCTTTTCAATGCGCGGTACCTTTGGGTTTCGGGATCCCGGAACCGGTGCCACTGTTCCCGCTGATCTTCGCTCATGCGGGCATAATAGATATTCTCCTCCGGATTGTGTTCCTCCTTTAGCGGAACAGGATTGTAATGAACCCTCATATTTGCCTGTTCGGCATAGGATGCCCGCCTGCGATAGTCATCAAGCAGGGTTTTCGGCTCCGGAATCGTATCATTTTCGTAGCGGTCGAGAAACCGGAAAGCCGGCATCCGTGGAACATGAGGCGCTTTAAACTGCACAAAGAGCATAAACGGATTCTGCTGTCCTGAATGTTCCGAAAGCCAGCGCAATGCCTTCTGTGTCACCAGGTCGGTGGCATGCCCCTGCAGTGTTTCTTTTTCACCGGATCCCTTTTCAAATTCAGGATTGTAGTAAAATCCCTGCTTGCCGGCACCTGTCAACCGGTCAGAATAATCGAACTCGTCGCCGGGAGGATTATTGAGGTGCCATTTTCCAACCAGGGCCGTTGTATAGCCCGCCTGCTGCAGCAACCGGGGCAGAAGCGTCTGATCGTTGTTCCATGGTGAAGCGTTGCCTACAACGCCATTCCTGTGACTGTGTTTACCTGTCAGGATGGAAGCGCGGCTCGGGTTGCAAATCGAGTTGGCCACAAAATTATTCTGAAAAAGCACCCCCTCTTTGGCCAGGCGATCGATGCTGGGGGTCTGGTTGATGCCCCCCTGGTAGGCACTGATGGTCCGCACAGCCTGGTCATCGGTCATGATAAAAATAATGTTCGGCCGATCCTCCTGCTCCGATACTTCGGAACACGCCCCGAAACCCACCGGAAACAGCAGGAAAACGAGGCCGCATAATTGGCGAAAAGAAATATTCATCGAGGGACTACGATCCTGGTTAATAACCCGGGTTCTGCCGCATCTCCGGTGTTTGTCTGAGCTGCTCTTCCGGTATGGGGAACAGTTCATGTTTTCCATCTACAAAGTCTTTGCCATGGGCCCTCATAACCTCCCCCGCCTGGCCCGTGCGCAACAGGTCGAACCATCGATCGTGTTCAAATGCCAGTTCGAGGCGTCGCTCTTTCCATATGGCCCGACGAAGCTGCGCCTGGTCGCTGGTGGTAACCGGATCGAGCTCCACGCGTTCGCGAACCTGGTTCAGGGCATCGAGCGCCGCCCCGGTGTTCCCCAGTTCATTGGCCGCTTCCGCTTTGATTAGCAGGACCTCGGCATACCGCAGCACCCGGATATTCTTATCGCTGTCGGCCGCCCCCGCATTGGCACTCGAATAAGCTTTCTCGTTATACCGCGGGTTCTCGACATTTTCGCTGACCTCACGGCCGTCCCACAGGGTCTCGCCGGCAAATATGATGGTAGCATTTTTCCTAATTTCGTCGCCCTCGGAATCGTAGGCCTCAACCAGATCCTGGGTCGGAGTATTAAATCCCCACCCCCATCCACTGGGTCCGCGCGCGCCCTGGGTCTGCGAATATTGCTGCACCCCGTGAGCTGTTGATTCACCGCGGGCCTGTATTTCAAAAATGGACTCTATACCGTTTTCCGAATGCTCTCTCCAGATCTCCTCATAGTTGGGTTCCAGGCCGTATTCGCCCGAGTTGATAACCTGATCAGCATAGTTCACAGCTTCCGACCAGTTTTCACGCTCCAAATACACCTTTGACAAAAGTGCCTGTGCTGCCCCCCTGGTGGCACGACCCAATTCATCAGTTGGGTATTCACTTTTCAACGGCAGCGAGGCGATGGCGCTCTCCAGGTCGCTGATGATAAATTCATAGACTTCCTCCTCGGGGACCCGCTGGGTCAGATCCTCCTGCTGCAGGGGGACATCCCCGAAGTAGCGCACCAGGTAGAAATAGCTGAGGGCACGAAGAAAACGAGCCTCACCGATAAGCCTGTTTTTGTAGGCCTCGTCCGAAAGACCGAATGACTCGGTATACTCGATCGCATTTGTGGCCCGCCCGATGGTTTTGTACCAGATTGTCCACATCGCCTGTATGGATGGTGCCGTACTGCTGAACTGCAGGTTATCCAGCAGGTGCTTGTCCGTTCCGGTATCGGAGGGGGAACTGCCCTTGTCAGCGTTATCCGATATTATTTCCGTTACACCAAGCCAGGAGAAAGCATACTCCCACTCGGTGAAATTACCGTATACCCCGATAACAAATTCATCAGGTCTGTAGATTTCCTCCTGGTCTACCGCTGCAACCCGTTCCCTGGAATTCACATTGAGAAAATCCTCGCCGCATCCTACCAGTAAAAAGGTTAGAAAAAGAAGAAAAGGTATTTTCTTTGGCGTATTCATAATGCTTGTCCTCTAGACTATTTTAAATCTATATTTATACCGAAAAGTAATGTGCGGGTATTGGGATAAGCCGATAATTCAATGCCTGCCGTCCCATAGGGATTACCATTGTCACTGCCTATCAGTTCAGGTGTAAAACCGGAATAGCCGGTAAGCAGTACCGGGTTTTCGGCACTCACATAAAACCGAACACGGGATACGCGGTCAATGATTTCCGGCAGGCTGTATCCCAGCGTAATATTGTTAATCCTGAAATAGGCCCCATCTTCAAGGTAGTAGCTTGAGGCGCGCGCATCACGGTTTGCTCCCGGGTGAGTATTCGTTGACCCTTCACCGGTCCACCGCTTTTCAAACATGTCACGGGTCGTGTTTTCTCCGCCAAACCGGGTGTTGTTCAGGCCGTTGTAAACCTTGTTTCCACCCACTCCGAAACCATCCATGCTGAAGTCGAACTGCCGGTAGTTGAGTCCAATATTAATGCCGTAATTGTAATTGGGAACATAAGAGCCAAAAAATCGCTTGTCGCGTTCATCAATGACGCCATCCTCATTTAGATCCCGGTACCGAAGATGCCCAGGCATAGCTCCACCCAGGGATGGATTATTGTCGATCTGCTCCTGCGTTTGCCAGACCCCTTCGGCCTCATACATCCACCAGGCACCGAGGGGCTGTCCTTCCTCCAAACGCTTCGTGATCTGCCCATTTCCAAGGCCGCCGCCCGTCAGTCCTTCATAACCGGCAGCAACATTGGTCACCTCGTTCTGGTTGTAGGAAAAGTTAACCCCGACATTATAGGACAACTCCTCGGAGATGCTGTTGCTCCAGTCCAGACCCACTTCAACTCCCTGGTTTACGACCTCGCCTCCATGGTCATAAAAGCTCTCGGCGTAAGGAGAGTCCGGCAGGGGATTAACCAGGAGAATCACATTCTCAGTCGTTTTCTGATAGAAATCAAGCGAGGTTGAAAGGCGGCTGTCCAGTATCTCCATATCCACTCCGGCATTCCACTCTTCTACAATTTCCCAGGAAATATCGCGGGCCGGCGAACCAACAGAGGCTCCAAAGCGGAGCGTCTGGGCCGGGCCGAAAACATAGTTCTGTGAACTGCTGCCCGTGCTCGTATAGATAACGGTCGTGTTCAAGGGCACATTCTGGTTACCCAGCCGGCCCCAGCTTCCCCTCAGCTTCAGGAAGTCGATAAACTCGTTATCACTCATAAAATCTTCATTTGAAAGGGTCCACCCCAGCCCTACAGAAGGGAAGAACTCCCAGTAGTCTTCCGTATTGGCAAACTGGCTTGTCCCGTCGCGGCGAAGCGTCCCGGTAATATAATATCGCTGGTCATAGTTATATTGTATCCGTCCGAAGTAGGAGGCCAGGGTACTGGGGGTAAAATTTGTATGATTGACCTGTTTCTCATAATCATCAGAACCCAGATTCAGGTTCCAGTACTGCTCCTGCTGCGGTACATCGTAGGCGGTGCCGCTGAATGTGCTGCCCACCCCAATTCGTTCACTCGACATGCCAAGGGTGAGCTCCGTATTATGACGATCAAAACTTTTGTCAAAGGTGATGAAATTATCCCAGTTCCAGCGGAACCGCTCCAGGTTTTGAACAAACAGGGAATTATCGGCCCAGTCGGTTACGCCGGGGTTCTCCGCTTTGCTTGTTTCGTACTGGGTTGCCGTTCTTGTCGGGTCTGATGCAATCCAACCCTGTTTCAGGGGATTGAACGTCCGGCTGTCGCTGTAGTACTTGGTGCCCCCCAGCCGACTGGTGAAAGTCAGGTAGTCCGTAAAATTGATTTTGGCTGACAGTGCTCCCTGCAGGGTTACCGTGTTGCGCTCTTGGTTATTAAAGGCGATGGCGGTCAAAGGATTGCCATGAGTATTCAGGCGGCCGATGGCTTCGCCTTCGCCCCCCTCATAGCCCATCTTGCCGGTGGTCTCATTGACAAAGGGCTGTCCATACCGCCCGTTCGGATAGAACGTAGGGACCAGCGGAGACTGTCGATAGGCCGTATTGAAAGCCGAAAACGGCTGTGGATTTTCCCGGCTGACCGAGATACTGAGGTTCTGATCAATCTCAACAACATCATTGAACAGCCAGTACTTGTTATTATTCCTCAGTGTTTGTCGCCAGAACGTTTGCTCATCAAGCAATCCCTTCTCCTGGTTGACGTTATAGCTGACAAAATAGTTGACGTTCTCACTGCCTCCGGAGACTGATGCCCGGCTGTCGATGACATACCCCGTTTCCAGAAGTTCATCGTACCAGTCGGTATTATACTGCTGGCTGGGAGCAAGCTGAAACCCGCCGATGGCCGCATTCTCCTCATTGAAATACGTAATATATTCCTGCTGATCGGCCATCTCCACGCTGTTCAGGACCGAGGTATAGCCCGCCGAGGAGCTTACTTCAAACTGGGGTGCTCCTCCCTCCCCGTCTTTTGTGGTTACGATGATGACCCCGTTGGCGGCACGCAAACCGTAGATCGAAGCCGCCGAAGCGTCCTTGAGAAAGTCAATGCTTTCGATATCCGAGGGACTGATATTATTGATGTCATCCACCGGTACGCCGTCCACAATATACAACGGATTCCGTCCCCCCAGGGCCGTGCCCAGGCCTCTCAAAATCACCGTCGGGGTTCCCCCGGGCGCATCATTATTGATCACATTCACACCCGTAATCTTTCCCTGCAGCGACTCCATGGCCGTGAGGGAAGATTGTCTGGTGATCTCCTCCGTTTCAATCCGGCTTATGGACCCGGTCAAATCTTCCTGCTGCTGGGTACCATATCCTACGACCACTACTTCCTCGCCGGCAAGCGTGGCAGGTGTCAAGTTCACATCGATCATATTTCGCCCGTCAATGGGTATTTCCTGCGTTTCAAAGCCGATAAAGGAAAAAACCAGGGTGTCGGATGCACTCGGGACCGTCAGCTCATACATCCCCTCGCTATTGGTAGAAGTCCCCCTGGTCGTGCCCTTCACCGTAATATTGACACCGGGCAACGGTTCCCCGTTTTGATCATTCACCGTACCCTGCACGGTATGTTGCTGCCCAAAACTTTGATCGGGCAGGAATAAGAGGAAGGCCAGTAGGGTCAGAATAATAATTGGTATATGTTGATATCTCATAATTTTCTGTGACCATTGGAAATTGTTAAAGAGCATGCATCGCACAACTACTTCAAGACTAAAAATTAAATTTTAATGATGCAATTTTTTATGCAATTTTTAAATTTTATGAATATATTATTGCATTAAATAAGACAATTACTATTTATTAATGCCATATTAACTTTATATAAAGGTATTTTTAATGAGTAACACATCTTTTCATGCAAGTTTATGCAAGTTTTATTACTCATCAGTATTTAAAATTGCCCCGTCAATTAGCATTTGCAGGTATGATTCTGATTTAATAGCATAAAGCGGCACTAAAAGAAGCAATCACCAAGTGATCATGAAGATAACGCTTAAAGACATCGCCAAAGACACGGGCTTTTCTGAATCAACCGTCTCACGGGTACTCAATGGATCCTCCAAGATCAGTACAGAAACACAGGATATTATTTTAGAAAGCGCACGACGTCTCAGGTACCTTTCTCCCAGGGATACGAACATAGATCCCTCCCGTAAATTTCTAAATGTCGCCCTGCTCGCAAGCGATTTTACCGAGGGTGAATTTTACGTCTCTTTTTTTAATGGACTCAACCAGGCCTCACGTAAAAATAATATCCGGCTGTCGCTTATCGGCCTTGTCGATCCCGAAGAAGAGCTGCAGAAGCTGATCAAGGAAATTTCCATCCACTACTACGACGCTGCGATTTTATTTATCCCCGAATAC
The DNA here is from genome assembly GCF_900182555.1 of Fodinibius sediminis. GTDB lineage: Bacteria > Bacteroidota > Rhodothermia > Balneolales > Balneolaceae > Fodinibius > Fodinibius sediminis. Next base: position 230,931 of record NZ_FXTH01000007.1, read on the forward strand.
ACCCAGCGGGAGTATGTTGATCTCGCTGACAACATTCCCAGGGGAATGCCCATTATCTCCAACGCACTCATTGAAAACCCGGTCTTCCCGACGGTCACCTTCGACGGTTACAGCGGCGGCTACCTGGCGGCCAGGCATCTTGAAGAGCAGTCATACTCAAAGCTTGGACTTATACAGGGACCCTTTCAACGAGCAGAATCGCGTTACAGGAGCAACGGCTTTAAGGATTATATCCAACAGTATCAGCACTTGAATCTATGCTGGACCTTTGAGGGAGACTTTACGTTTGAATCAGGGGTTCGCGCTTTTGAGCAGTATCAGGAACTGGAAGAGCGTCCCCGTGCCATCTTTGCCGCCAATGATGACATGGCCAACGGCTTCATGGAAGCTGCCAAACAGAAAGGCATTCACTTCCCCGGCGATGTGGCGATCATCGGCTACGATAATTTACCGGTTTGTCGCCATAACCAGCCCACCATCTCCTCCATCAACACCGATTACGAAGCACTCGGCATGACCACCATGAAGGTGCTTCGGGAGATGGTGCAGAATCCTGAACCGAACCATAACCGGTTGAGCTTTGTATCCGTATCGGTCTGCCACCGCGAGTCTTCATGAACATCTTTAACAATCCCAATTTTCGGGAATACGGATTAAAAGCTATTTTACCGGTTTTCTGATTTTTTAACCTACACGTGGTGACTATGCCCCTGGCCGGAATCGACCTGCTTATCATTGCTGCCTATATCCTGTTTATTTGCTGGCGCGGCATCAGGGCGAGGACCTCCTACCATACCGCCGATGATTATTTCCTGGCCAACCGGTCGCTAAGCTGGCCGGTCATCGGACTTTCCCTCTTTGCCACAAATATCTCAACCAGCAGCATTATAGGGCTGGGCGGAAGCGGGTACAAGACGGGCATTTCGGTCTTTAATTATGAATGGACCGGTGGGATCATGCTGGTGTTTTTTGCATTGTTTATTGTACCCTATTACATTCAGAATCGCCTAACCACGATGCCGGAATTCCTGGAACGTCGTTTCGATCACCGATCCCGCCTTTATTTTTCCATCATCTCCATATTAATCAATGTGCTCATCGACATTGCGGGTGCACTTTATGCGGGCAGCCTGTTTTTGCGGGGGCTGTTTCCCGACATTGACCTCTTTGTTTTCGTGGGCATCATGGCCTTTATTGCGGGGCTTTACACCGTCGTGGGGGGCTTGAAGGCCGTGGTCATCACCGATTCGGTGCAGGGCATTCTACTGGCCCTTGGGACCGGCATTATTTCGGTGACCCTCTTCATGAAGCTGGGCAGCTGGGGTGAGATACAGGCCGCCCTTCCGGAGAATTTTCTGAGTCTCATCCAGCCGATGGATGATCCACTGGTTCCCTGGCCCACCCTGTTTGTCAGTCTCCCTATCCTCGGATTTTACTTTATGTGTTCCAACCAGCACATGGTACAGCGCATCCTGGGGGCGCGTTCGGTTGAAGATGGTAAAAAGGGAGCCATTTTTGCCGGTTTCCTTAAAATCCCCATCCTGTTCATCCTGGTACTGCCGGGCACCATGGGCCTGCTGCTCTACCCCAACCTTGAAAATGCCAATCTCATCTTCCCCACCATGCTCTACGACCTTCTGCCAGCCGGCCTGCTGGGGATCGTCATCACCGGTTTCATTGCCGCCCTCATGTCAAGCATCGATTCGGCGCTGACCGCCTCAGGCAGCATTGCCACCCTCGACATTTACAAGAAGATGACCTCCCCCAGGAGTGAACGTCATTTCATCCTGGTGGGCAAGGCATTCATTATTATATTTGTCTCCATCGCTTCCCTCTGGGCTCCCTTCATAGAACAGTTCCCAACACTCTGGGAATACCTCCAGGCGGTCCTGGCGTACCTTGCCCCCCCTGTTGTTGTCTGTTTCCTGTTCGGACTGTTCTGGAAGCGGGCTTCTGCTGACGGCGCCTTCTACACCCTCGGCCTGGGGAGCCTCTTTGCACTGCTGACGGTCATCAACAATTATTTGTACCCGGTTTTCGGCACCATCCACTACCTCTATTCCGCCACCCTCATTTTCCTTTTTAGCAGTATTGTGATGCTCCTTGTCAGCCTGCTGTCTCCCCGTGCCCAGGAACCGGCCCGGGAAAACGCCCTTGGCACCATCGCTGAGACCAGGCAGCAGCTTTCCCATTCGGCCACCTCATTGCAGACGGGCTATTTCTCATCCAAAGAGTTTGCTTTTTTTGTCTGTATGTCTACCTTAGTACTCGTTATCATCTTCTGGTAACAGCATTTTATATCCGGGAACGTCAACCAACAAACCCTATATCTTTATCATGAAGTCCATTGCGATACTGCTCCAGGCTGCAATACTTACGTATCTGGCCGCCCTTGATCCATCACCGGCACAGGCCCAGGATGAATCCCTGGGGGTGATGACCTTTAATATCCGCTATGACAATCCCGATGACCCCAACCCCTGGGAGGATCGCAAAGATGAAGTCATCAATCTCATCCGTTTTCATGAACCCGCTTTTGTGGGAATCCAGGAAGCCCTTCACCACCAGCTTAAAGACCTCGACGAGGGTCTTGCCCACTACCAGTATATCGGCAAAGGACGCAAGGACGGAAAGCAGGGCGGCGAGTACTCCGCCCTCTTGTACGACCGTCGAAAAGTATCGCTGGTACCTGGCTCGAACCGGACCATCTGGTTATCCAAAACGCCCAAGGTGCCCAGTAAAAACTGGGACGCAGCCCTGCCCCGGATCTTGACATGGGGAGCATTCAGAGTCAAGGAGTCCGGCAAGACGATTTACGTCTTTAACACGCATTTCGATCATGTAGGTGAAAGAGCCCGGGCGGAGAGTGCAAAAATAATTCTCGACGCCATCGCCGAGACAGCGGGCGACCAACCCGTGGTGCTTACCGGTGATTTCAATATTGTCGATGACAGTGAACCCTACCGAATCCTGACCTCGTCCTTTCTATCGGATGCTTACTACAGCACAGATCTTCCGCATACCGGGGCGGAGTTTACCTATAGCGGGTTCAAGGTTACCATCCCACAGGAGGGGCGGCGCATCGACTACATTTTTACCAACGACCGGGTAAATGTAATTAAACACGCAACCCTTACTTCCTTCCGGGATGGCTATTTCCCCTCAGATCACCTGCCCGTCCTTGCCTATATCATGCTCAGGTAAACGAAGCCCCGCTACTGTTTAGCGCCGCCTCTTCTCTTGATCCTGCAGGGTCTTGCCGAACATCCACTCGTAGAGCTGCGGATTGCCATAGGCCTGCACCCAGGCCCCGACATGCCCGGCATCAGGATATTCGGTAAAGCCGGGATGGCCGCCCGCATTCTGAATGGCGTCGACCACGGTGCGGGAATACTCCACATCCACCACCTGGTCTTGCGCCCCGTGAAACACCCAGATCGGCATCTCCTTTAACAAAAAGGCCCGTGCGGCATCGCCGCCCCCGCAGATCGGCACTGCAGCCGCAAACTTGCTGGGAAACCGCTCAATAAGATCAAAGGTGCCAAAACCTCCCATGGAAAGTCCCGTTACATACAGGCGATCGGCGTCGATGGCATACTTCTGCTGCAGCTGTTCAAGCAGCTCGATGGTCAGTCGCATGGGTTCGGTAGGATGTTGGCGCATGGGCATGATATAGGAGCTTGAATCCCGGTTCAGGCTGAGCGTTGACCAGAAGCTGTCCTCAGGTACCTGGGGAGCCACGACGAAGGCGGGATACTTCTCCCTGAACCGTGGATCAGCAAAATGATGAACGCCCCATTTCAGCTGGCTGAAGTTGTCGCTACCCCGTTCCCCGGCCCCGTGCAAAAAAAGAACCAGCGGGTACAACCCGGTGGAATCGTAGTCAGCCGGCTCAAGCATCCGGTATTTCAGCTCCTTGCCGCCGGCGTCCCTGTAGGTGTGCGGTTTGAAGTCCGTGATCTGTGCCATGGCCCCCAGGGGCAGTGCCGCCAGCAGGAGCAGAATAAGTGGAAATCCTTTAATCCTCATAAGTAGTAGAGGTTGTGTTTTGATGATAGATGTGATGTGAGATTACTGTTTGTTAAAAACACCCGGGGCGCTGAAATATGCTGGTATGGGTCAATCACATATTCCTGCGATACTGTCCACCAACCTCATAGAGCGCCTTTGATATTTGTCCCAGCGAAGCCACTTTCACTGTTTCCATCAGTTCTTCAAAAATATTCCCGTTATCGCGAGCCACCTGCTTCAGTTTTTCAAGAGCCGCCTGGGCTTCTCCCCGGTGACGATGTTTGAATGCTTCAAGCTGCTCGATCTGCTGCTCTTTTTCCCCGGTCGTCGATCGGATCAAGTCCATGCCCTCCTGGGCTTTCGCTCCCTGTTCTTCTTCATCCAAAAAGGTATTGACACCCACAATGGGAAGTTCGCCGCTGTGCTTCTGGGATTCGTAATAGAGGCTCTCATCCTGTATTTTCCCCCGCTGGTACATGTGCTCCATGGCCCCCAGGACCCCGCCACGCTCGGTGAGACGGTCAAACTCGGACAGAATGGCCTCTTCCACCAGGTCCGTCATCTCTTCAATAAAATAGGACCCCTGGTTTATATTCTCATTCTTAGCGGTTCCCATCTCCTTGTTGATGATCAGCTGTATCGCCAGGGCCCGGCGTACCGACTCTTCCGTCGGTGTTGTGATGGCCTCGTCGTATGCATTGGTGTGAAGGGAATTACAGTTATCATAAATTGCCATCAGTGCCTGCAGGGTGGTCCGGATATCGTTAAACTGGATGTCCTGTGCATGAAGCGACCGGCCGCTGGTCTGGATATGATATTTCAGCTTCTGGGAACGCTTGTTGGCCCCGTACTTCTCTCTCATGGCCACCGCCCAGATGCGTCGCGCTACACGGCCGATGACAGCATATTCCGGGTCGAGTCCATTGCTGAAAAAGAAGGAGAGGTTATGCGCAAAGGTATCGATATCCATGCCCCGGGAAAGATAATATTCCACATAGGTAAACCCGTTGGCCAGCGTAAAGGCGGCCTGGGTGATCGGGTTGGCCCCCGCCTCGGCGATATGATAGCCCGATATGGACACCGAGTAGTAATTGCGCACCTTGTGGTCGGTAAAATACTGCTGCATATCCCCCATCATCTTCAGGGCAAATTCCGTGGAAAAGATACAGGTATTCTGGGCCTGGTCTTCCTTCAGGATGTCGGCCTGCACTGTCCCCCGTACCACGGAGAGGGTCTTTTCCCGGATCCGGTGGTACGTCTTCTCGTCCAGCAGCTCGTCGCCGGGAATGCCAAGCAGCCCCAGGCCGAACCCATCATTTGTCGCGGGCAAATCCTCCTGGTATCCGGGAGCCGCCGTATTCCGCTGGGCAAAATATTCCCTGATTTTTTTCTGTGCTTCCTCCCACTGGCCGTTTTCCCTGAGGTAGCGCTCCACTTCCTGATCGATGGCGGCATTCATGAACATCGCCAGGATCATCGGAGCCGGCCCGTTGATGGTCATGGAAACCGACGTTTTTCGCGAGGTCAGCTCAAAGCCGGAGTAGAGCTTCTTCATATCGTCCAGCGTACAAATGCTGACACCGGAGTTACCCACCTTGCCATAGATATCGGGTCGGTGATCGGGGTCCTCTCCATAGAGAGTCACCGAATCAAAAGCCGTGGAGAGGCGGGCCGCCGGCATCCCCTCGCTCAGATAATGAAACCGTTTGTTGGTACGCTCGGGGGTTCCTTCACCGGCAAACATGCGGGTCGGATCCTCTCCCTCCCGCTTGAATGGAAAAACCCCTGCGGTAAACGGGAAGTAGCCGGGCAGGTTTTCCTTGAGGGCAAATTTCAGCTGCTCGCCCATATTCCGGGTTTTGGGCAGCGCCACGCGCGGGACCCGAAGGCCGCTCAGTGATTCGCGAAACATCTTATTGGTAAAAGTCTGGTCCCGGATCTGTACATCCACATGATCCTGGCGGTATTCCTTGTACAGCTTGTCCCAGCCTTCGAGGATTTTCCTACACCGCGAATCGAGCTTGCCCAGCCAGTGTTCCCGCATCTTCTCAAGCTTGTTCTTCAGGAGATCCCGGTCTTCCGGCTCCCACCGGTCGACCTGCGAAAGCGTTCCTTCCACCTCGTTGAGCTTTTCCGCCACTTCCACCTGGTCTTCCGCCCATTGATGGTAATCGCGTATGGATTCTGAGATCTCCGACAGGTAGCGCTGACGCTTACCCGGGATAATAGCCTGTGCCTGAATATCCTCGGCCGGCTCGGAATCCGTATAGATGGCGGTCTCCCAATTCAGCTGATAATGGTCATTAATCCGGTCGACCAGCGCCTTGAACAGGTGATTCACCCCCTTGTCATTAAACTGCGCGGCGATGGTCGGATAAACCGGCATGTTCTCGGCCTTCAGATCCCACGCCCCCCGGTTGCGCTTCATCTGCTTGCGGACATCGCGAAGGGCATCGAGAGACCCTTTCTTTTCAAACTTATTGAGCACCACCAGGTCTGCCAGGTCCAACATGTTGATCTTCTCAAGCTGTGTGGCCGCCCCATACTCGCTGGTCATCACATAGAGCGGGATATCCGATATATCGACAATTTCACTGTCGCTCTGGCCAATGCCGCTGGTCTCAACAATCACCAGGTCGTAGCCGGCCGTCACGCAGATGACGATCGCCCCCCTTACCGAGGCGCTGGTGGCGCGGTTGGTGGCTCGGGTGGCCAGACTCCGCATATAGACCCGGTCGGGATCAAGGCTGTTCATCCGGATACGGTCGCCCAGCAGGGCGCCCCCGGTCCTGATTTTGGAGGGATCGATGGATAGGACCGCAATATTGAGTTCCCCGAACTCGGTCAGAAAGCGGCGGACAAGCTCATCGGTAAGTGAACTTTTGCCGGCTCCTCCCGTACCGGTGATGCCAATAAGCGGTATGGACTGACCATTGGCGGGAGAGGATATTTCGCGGCCCTTTCCGTCACGGAGCGTGTCATCCTCAAAACTGATGATCTCCCCGTGACCATTCTCAATAGCTGAAATACAGCGGCCGATCGTTTTACTGTTCCGCTTCAGAATATCCCGGGCATCGATCTCCTCCAGCTCCGCGGTGTCATAATCGCACAGGCTGAGCATGTAGTTGATCATGCCCTGCAATCCCATCGTGCTGCCGTCTTCCACCGAAAAGATACGACGTACGCCATAGTCGTGCAGCTTTTGGCGTTCCTCGTCAACAATTACGCCGCCCCCTCCGCCGAAGATATTGATATGGGATGCGCCTCGCTCGGCCAGCAGGTCGACCATGTACTTGAAATACTCCATGTGTCCACCCTGGTACGAGCTGACGGCAATCCCCTGTACATCCTCCTGGATGGCGCAATCGACAATTTCCCTGACCGAACGGTTATGTCCCAGGTGAATTACTTCGGCACCACTGCTCTGAAGAATACGACGCATGATGTTAATGCTTGCATCATGACCATCAAACAGGCTCGCAGCAGTTACAAAACGGATTTTATGCTCCGCCCTGTAGACCTCAGGCCCGTCATTCGCAGTGTCTTTACGGTCCATTGCAGCCTTTTGAGACTTAATTTCAGAGGTCAGGGTATCTTCAGCCATAGTACCAGTATCGATTGAGTTATTTACCGTTGTAATGTAAGAAAAATACCATTCTTTTTTGTATGGCAGCCTGCTCCCCGCTATCGGCCGCTCTCCTGCTTTTTCTTCTGTTTCAGCGAATAGCCCCCGATTTTTCCACTTACAGGGTTTACCAATCCTCCCGAAACCACTTTTGAAAGATTTGACAAGGTTCCCGGCAGGGTCCACCCGGCCTTGCATACCAGGTAGCGGGGCTCCCACTGCGGATGAAACTTCTGCTTGTATGCCCGTATGGATCTGTAGCCGTAAAGATTTTCGCCATAGGTGAATACAAAGTTTGTCAGTTTTTTCCAGCCAGGCGAAGCGTAATCCTCATCTCGACCCGAAAAGGGAGCCATCCCCAGATTGAACCATTTATAACCGTGTTGATGGCCCCACCGCATGGTGTTCAGGATCATAAAATCGATGATGCTGTGAGGCTCGGCAGACCGGTAACGCAGCAGATCCGTGGAGAGCTCCTGTCCGTTTCCGCTCCGCAGGATATTGGAAAATCCCACCAGCTTTCCCTTTTTCCTCACGAGGGCGATGGGAAAATGAAGGAGGTAGCGCTCATCAAATCGTCCCACCGAAAAGCCGGCTTCCTTTCTCTTTTGGTCCTGCAGGTTCTCCCCTGAGATGGTCTTCAATACCGGCAGATACGATTTTGTTTTTCCAGGGGGCACCAGCTCCCACTCGTAGCCCGCCTCCTCCAGTCTGCGATAATTCCGGTAGAGATCGCTGTCCAGCGAAGCCTCTTCAAAAGATTCCAGGTCGACGCGCCCCTCCTCCCCGATTTTAAAGAATGTAAGGCCCAGATCCATATAAATATCCATGTAGTCGCTTCCCACCTGGTAATACACGGGGGTCATCTGCTCCCCGGTACAGAGCTCATAGAACTGCCAAATCAGTTCCTCCGCCTCTTCAGACGGCCCTACCGGATCACCCAGCGCAATCCAGCTTCGCCGCTCCCTCCTGTACATTATAAAAGAACGGCGGGAATCGCTGAACAGCAGCTTCTTGTCGCCCAGCAGAGCCAGATTACTGAGCACGCGGTCATCACGTTCAATCACCTGCTCGGCCAGCTCAATCTCATTGGCAGCGGCCAGGGTATGGGGACGTCCGGGACGCAGCAGTTTCACCAATCCAACAATGACGGCGAAACCAAGGGCAGCAACAGTGGCCCGCAGATATCGGGGCGCATCTCCAGCCAGAGTAAACTCCCACCAGAGATCACTTTGATATTCCACATGCTGGTAGGCAAAAGCGCCCAGCCAGACGGCGCTCAGCAGCACTATAAAAATCATAGTCAGCCAGCGTGCCGAATACTGCCCTGAAAAAAGGGGCGCTTTCCGGTGAAATTCCTTCTTACAAAAGAGGAGGGCCACCAGCATTACTGCCAGGATGGAAGCCTCTTCATAGTCGCCCCCCTTAAGAAGTGAAAAGAGCACACCGAAGACAAGCAGTCCCACCGTCAGGTGGTAGGCCGCATCCACCCGCCGCTGCAGCGCCCCGGCCAGGACCAGCAGGGCCGCCCCGATAATGCTGGCCAGGAAATGAGACATTTCGATGACCGGCAGCGGTACAAAATGCTGCAGCCATTGCATCCTCGGCACCTCTGATGGCACGGCACCCGAAAACAGAAGGATCGCTCCCCCGATAAATACCGAGAAGCTCAGCACCTGGGGTACCACCCGGGGCACCCAGTTGGTGGCTTTCTCTCCCAGCTTGTGGACCGCCTGCCGGTTCACCTGGTATTCCTGGTAGCCCAGCACGATCAGTGCCACCAGCAGGGGCAGAATATAATAGATTATCCGGTACACCACCAGAATGCCAAGTACCTGCGAAGCCGGTAGGAAGTTTGACAGGTAGAGCAGCATCACCGACTCAAAGACGCCCAGCCCGCCCGGTACCTGGCTGAAAAGTCCCGCTATCTGAGCCAGCAGGAAGATGCCCACGAAGCTGAAGAAGCTGATCTCGCCGCCGGGCAGCAGCACATAGAGTACGGAAGCGGCCAGCAGCCAGTCGACCGAAGCGATGGCCACCTGTTTCAGCGAGAGCCCCAGGTGGGGAAACGTAAACGACCAGTCGCGATAGGAAAGCTCTTTCTTAACGACGGCACTGGCCCACACATATCCCACGACCATCACCAGCAGCACAATCCCGAGTACCCGGAGCGAGACAAAAGGCACCACGACGTCGCCCGGCAGGCTGGGAGTAGCAAACAGGAGGGCCAGCCCTCCCACAGCACAGAAGCCGATCCAGAGTGTAAAAGCACTAAAACCCACAATCTGGGTGACCTGCATGCCCGAAAACCCCCAGGCCGAATAGATGCGGTAGCGGATAGATCCACCCGTCAGAAGGGCCATGCCCATATTATGACTGAACGCATAGCCCACATAGCCGGCCCTGATGATTTTGCCGACTTCCAGATCCTCACCGATATATTCGACCCCCAGTGCATCGTAGCCGGTAAGTAAAATATAACTCAGAAAGGAGAGAAACAGGGAAACCCCGATATGCAGATTGGGGATCTCAGACAGCTGTGCGGTGATCTCTGAAAACTGGTAGTTTTGCAGCTCCTGGTCCAGGTACCACAGGGCAAAGCCGAAAAAGATAATACTGATGAACGGTGTTATTTTTTTAAGAAGCTTCTTCATCAAAACCGTTGGCAGTTAAAATCGTTACGCTTAAAAGACAATTGTCAGGTCTCCTGTCATTCCCTGTTCAACAGGAACCTCCGGCTGTACAAAATAAGGCTCGGGTTCCACATAGGGAGCCACCTGCCCGAAATCCCACTGGCCGTTTCCGTTGCGATCACGGAAAGCGGTAACCGTATACTGCAGGGCCGGCAGGTCATCGATGGTCACTTCGCCGCTAAACAACGCATTCCGCCGTATCTCCGATTCCTCGTTGCGAAGCCGGAGGTGTATCTCCCCTGCCGCCGAGTCTTCTGCGACTGCGCGAATTTTACCCAGCTGCGACGCCCCCCAGATCGTAGGCTGCAGCTTGCGATAATCTTCAATGATGGGGTCCCAGATGCGCAGTTCATACTCCATGCTGGCCTGCCAGACACTGTCCGGGGCAATCATCAGGATATTATTTTCAACACCAACATTCGGCCATTGCTCAACAAGCTCTGTTCCCCGCACCACTTTCAGCGAATCACGGATAGCGGGCTCATCAATATTTTTGGCATAGGTTACCTTTACGGTGTCCGTGGGATAATAACCCGACAGGTTGTTGCGGGTGATAATGCGCTGCTGGGTGGTATCCTCCTGGGCAGAACCGGTAAACGTCTGAGCGATAGGCTCCAGCCCGTTGCCATAGGAATCGACGACCCCGCTGATATCCAGCGAGTAGCTCTGCTCCTCGGCAAGATCCTCATTGCTCTGGGCAAAAAGGACAAAAGGCTCATCCGGTGGTATATAAAGCGGATTGGTTCCCGCTACCCCATTACCAAGCGTATCGGTCACCTGTATGGTGGTGCTGTCGGTGAGTTCAATATTTTCGCTAAACCGCATCCGCAGCCTGCGGGAAGAAAAAAGACCGATCCCCTGCAGCACAGGCTTAAGGGTATCCACGGCCGTCACGAAGATCGCTCCCAGCGTATCCTCCCCCGCCTTGGCAAGATCCACAAATTCCCGCTCAAACGGCTGGGCCCGCTCCTGCTGGGTGTCCCATATCTTATTGCGGTTTCGGTCGTCCACCCAGAACGCTTTATAGCGGCCCGCGCTAAGGTATTCAAACTGGAAAGAACCGCTGGTGTCGGTGGTTGCAATATAGTCGGCCTTCTGGCTAAGGTCCACGGGCTGCTGGTACAGCAGGATCCGCTGCTCCTCATTGCCCTCCCCCGTCTGTGCATTGATGATGCGCCCAAAAAGCTTCCCCTTGTCAATTTCCGGTCCCGTGGAGACCGCCACTTTGTGGGGCGAGGCCATTTCATTGCCGTTCGTATCGCGCAGTTCAGTGCCGATCGTCACAATCAGGGTTGTGGAATCCGGAATATCCCGCTTAAATTCGATCGCTACCGATTTGCGTCCCCAGTCAAGTTCATATTCTATGCCGATATCCGGTTCCACTATAATGGACTGTACAAGGGAGGAACGCTCCACAAACTCCGAGAAATGCAGCTCGATACCACGCTCGCTGAAGTTCGTCGTCCCCGTTTCAGGCTCGGTTTTTACAATAGTAGGACCTTCCTCATCCCGCGGACCGCCCGTCGGTGAGGAAGGGGTTGCACAGCCGGAGAGCAAAAGGGCAAGGCTCAGAACCGTACTTACAAGTAGATACTTATTCACTAAATGCTGATTCCTTCTTATTTTGTTTGCTGTCAAAGATACAAATTTTTAGCGGCTCTTTTTACCTGATTATACCGTCCCGGCATGCGAAGCAGTCCGAAAGCCGCGGCAGGAATGGTTACAGCTTATCCATTGTATTATGTATCTTTAGCAAAACCAATGTAATCGCTCGCTTATGACATCCATGCCATCCACAAAGACCGCTCCCCTCATGCGGCACCCGGCCATCTACACTGACTATTATGAGCTAACCATGGCCCAGGGCTACTTCCTGGCGGGACGGAAAGATGAGCGGGCGTGTTTTGACTATTTTTTCCGGGAAAATCCCTTTGAAGGAGGCTATGTCGTCTTTGGCGGGCTGTCGGATCTGGTTGATCTCCTCGAGGAGTTCCGCTTCCACGAGGATGAACTGCAGTACCTTGCCGACCAGGGTTTCCGGGACGACTTTCTGGAGTTCCTGCGCGACTTCCGCCTGTCGGTGGATATTTGGGCAGCCCGCGAAGGGGAGATTGTGTTCCCATACTGCCCCATCCTTCGGGTGGAAGGCACCATTATCGAAGCCCAGATACTGGAGACCCTAATTCTGAATATCCTCAATTTTGAATCCCTCATCGCCACCAAGGCCGCCCGTATGAAGTATGCTGCCGGCAGCCGTACGGTGATGGACTTCGGTCTCCGGCGGGCCCAGGGCTATGGCGGCATCCAGGCCAGCAAGGCTGCCATCATCGGGGGCGTGGAATCGACCTCCAACGTCTACGCCTCCTTTACCCACGGTATCCCGGCCAGCGGTACGATGGCCCACTCCTGGGTCCAGTCGTTCGACGACGAACTTACGGCCTTCCGCAAATACGCCGACTATTACCCGGACAACTGCATTCTGCTGGTGGATACCTACAATACGCTGGAAAGCGGCGTCCCCAACGCCATCAAGGTAGCCCGGGAGCTGGAAGCAAGCGGCCATCGCCTTATAGGCATCCGGCTCGACAGCGGCGATCTGGCCTACCTCTCGCGGCAGACCCGTCGGCAGCTTGACGAAGCAGGGCTGGACTACGTCAAAATCGCCGCCTCCAATCAGCTCGATGAACGACTGATCAAAAGCCTCATCAGTCAACAGGCGCCTATTGACCTGTTTGGCGTGGGTACCCGGCTGGTCACCGGCTACGAAAGCCCCGCACTCGACGGCGTGTACAAACTCTCGTCCGTCAATAACGAACCCAAGCTCAAGATCTCCGAAAATATAGAGAAGACGACCCTGCCCGGCCGCAAGAAAGTGATGCGCTACATTGACGACCACGGAAAATTCCACGGGGACGGCATCATCCTTGCCGAAGGCGATGACGGCAGCATCATCCACCACCCCTTCTACCCGGCCAAGAAGACTGATGTGACCTCCTTCAAGGCCGAGCCCCTCCTGCATCGCGTGTACCGGGACGGGAAGCTGCAGATCGATCCCCCAGCAGCCACCGAGAGTGCACGCTACCTCCAGCGCCGGATGAAAAAGCTGAATCCCGAGCACAAGCGGTTTGAAAACCCCCACATATACAAAGTGGGCATCAGCCGAAAACTGATGGACCTTCGCGATACCCTCACTGAAAAAATGAAATAAGACTATCCCTGTTGTTATGAAAGCACTGCTGATCGTTGACGTCCAGAATGACTTCTGCCCGGGAGGCGCGCTTGAAGTGCCGGCCGGCGACGAGATCATACCAACCATCAATGCCCTGTCGCAGTCGTTCGACGTAGTCTTGCAGACCCAGGACTGGCATCCCGCGGCACACTCCTCCTTTGCCTCCTCCCACGAGGGCCGGGAACCCTTTGAGACGATTGCGATGCCCTACGGCGAACAGGTGCTTTGGCCCGACCACTGCGTGCAGGGCTCAACCGGAGCCGCTTTTCATCCCGAGCTGGAAACCAACCGCAGTCAGTTGATTATCCGGAAAGGATTCCGCCGGGATATTGATTCCTATTCCGCCTTCTATGAAAACGACAATGCCACCTCCACCGGGCTGGCCGGCTACCTCCGGGAGCGCAACATCAGCACGCTCTACGTGAGCGGTCTGGCGACCGACTTCTGCGTCAAATGGTCTGTGCTCGACGGACTTCAAGAGGACTTTAACGTCTTTGTCGTTGAAGATGCCGTCAAGGGCATCGATCTCGACGGTTCGGTGGAACAGGCCTGGCAGGAGATGCTTGACGCCGGTGCACAGAAAACCTCATCAGATATTCTCCTTCAACCGTAAATGAGTCAACAAATCGATTTTTGCATACTGGGGGCCGGCCTTGCCGGGCTCTCCCTGGCCGACGCCCTCCGGGAACAGGACATTGAAACCATGGTCATTGACAAAGAGGCTGTTGCCGCCGGGGCCTCCGGAACACCGGGGGGGCTGGTGAATCTGGCCACCGGGCGGAGGGCCACCAAGGTATGGCAAGCCGAACAGTGCTATGAGGCCATTACCCAAAACCTTGCCAGGGTGCAGGCTGTTACGGAGCAACCCTTCTACCAGAAAAGCGGTCTCCTCCGCCCTGCCCTCCTGGAAAAGATGGCCCGCAAGATGCGCGACCGGTACGAGCATACCTCCTGGCCCGACGGGTGGTGCCAGTGGAAGTCGGAAAACGAAATCAAAGAAATGCATCCCGGCATCCAGTGTATCGACGGCGGACTCTGGCTGCCCATCGGTCTCTCCGTGGATGTGGGTGCCTACCTGAAAGCCTATGCCCATTTTTTACGCACGCTTGGTGTGACCATCCTGACCGGGAAACAGCCTGAAGTCACCCCTGCCGAACAGGGCTGGCAGCTTGCATTTGACGACAGTACAGTCTACGCCAAGAATATCGTTTATGCCACCGGGGGCAGCACTACTGAATCGCCCTACTGGGACTGGCTGCCCCTTCATTATATCAAGGGACAGGTAGCCCTGTTTTCGACCGGGGGGCGGCCGCTTTCGTTTTCCCACTCCATCTCCAGCCTCGGCTATATGGCCCAAACGGGCAAGCCCAACACCTTTGTACAGGGCAGCACGTACGAACACAATTTTGACCATATCAATCCCGACAAAGAAGGGGAAGAATACCTCCGGCAGCGGATGCGGCGCACCCTGCCCCAGCTCGAGGAAGAAGTTGAAACCGTTGGACAGTGGGCCGGTGTGCGGACCTCCACCCCCAACCGCAAACCCATCCTGGGGCGCCACCCCGAACACCACGGCCTGCATGTATTCACCGGGCTCGGCTCCAAGGGACTGCTCTACAGCAAATTTTTGGCCCGGCACTACGCCGATCATCTTACCAGCGGCACAGCGCTCATCCCCGAAATAGACATCGCGCGGATAGCGGAGTGAGCCTCATCAGTCTCTTGGATACAGGATATTAAGCTGGGCATTTCTGTGAGTTGATACTTGGGTACTGCCTGTATATCTCTTTTATCCGGATACTATTATCCGGAATTACCTCACCGACCGTTCCGCATAACATAGTCCCTTCCCGGCCTCAGGATAAATCATTGGACAAAAATGGATATTATCAGGAACTTAGCACGCGGGGTGCATGCCGCTCAATTATAAGTTAAGGCCCGGCAGGCGCGTAGCATTCTGTCAAACGGATATTCGGGGTGGCTGCTTTTCCAAAGATTTTTAGTAACCCGTCGGTTCCGGCTTGTTTTGTGGGTTGCTTCTTTTAGGTCCTTCCCCAGCACAGCGGGGCGCCACGGTGGTTATTCAAAAAAATTGC
>NZ_FXTH01000008.1 GCF_900182555.1 Fodinibius sediminis
TCCGACCAGCGAGCGATTTTGTGGCGAAGCCGCCCGTAAATATCAGTGACCGACCGTCGGGAAATACCAGTAAGTTCAGCGGCATCGGTGGCCGTCAAATCCATCGAAAAATAACGAATCAATCGCCGAAATTTGGCCTCAGAAATTTTTGAACGTTTATAATACTTATTAATCATTGCATAGCAATATCTTACAAAGTTTTATAACATGCTATGCTTCACTAGACCCTTAATTTTTAAGTTGATCTTTCTTATGTCAGATACAAATATTGGGAAGGATATATTCAAGGAAATTGACTCTGCTTTAGAGGAGATTGGTGAGGTAGTTGAGGAGAAAAGAGAATTTGCTAAACTGCACCAAGCTCTATCAATAATTGAGAATGAGAGATACAGGAAAACACTGGAAGGAATATTGGATCAGGTTCAGTATTTAAAGCAAAACGAATACACTACTGAGGCTCATCAAGAGCCTATTGGGAAGCACTACAAAGCAGGGCAAATCTTTAAGACAAAACTCTTCCCTGATACCTCCAAAAGATTCAGGGACTTAGTGGTTAAGGAAACCAAATATCTGAGGATGCAGACCTCCGAATATAATGAGAATTGTGGTTTAGCTATTGGCTCTGTAGGTAATTTGATTCCTATGGGAGGAGAGCCTGTAAAGCAGGAACTCTACCTAAATGCACTCATAAATCTAATTATAGATTTTAGGCTAAGTACCCTACCTGATAATCAAGCGTTGGATTTTCTAGCTCAGAGCGTTCTCAAGACAAAACTTTAGAAACCCACGCTCTGGAGCAGTTAAATTTTCGGGCAATGTCAGCCTGAGTATCGACCTCTCCTGAGGCTAATAACTGTTCAAATATTTCCCTCTGCTCTTCTTTGCTTTTCTTCTTTTTCTTGGGTTTTCGGTTAACAGAATTAACCGTTTTGTAATGGTTCGCATTGCTCCAATTTGGGTACTTTTCGGCCAATTTTCGGTAATGAATTTGGTAGTCAATTCCATTAGGCCCTTGGTTAACAGCTCTGAGGGGCATTTTTGCAGTAAAAATAGTTCGCATTGCGGTGACTCGTGGGGAGCCGATCGAAGCTAAAGTGCGAACTTGGTCCTTTCCAGGTTCGCACTTTCTTATTTTATGCCAGTCTTTTTCCAGCTGTTTATCGGCTATATACTGTATTTTGATCGTTCCAGTGCCATTCTCGTCCACATTGGCGTTAACAGAATGAATTAACGCTTTTACAATGTGTTCACGCTTATTGATGTGTCCGTTCTTCCATTCGGCGATGAAATATTTAAGGATCTTAATCCTTACAGTCGATCCAATGAGGGATATTATAACTATCCAGAGCACATTCATAGAGTATTCCTGTATCAGATAAGCAACCCAAAGTGGAGATCATAATATTTGTCTTTCAAAAAATTTTGTTGCAAAAGGACAGGTGAGGATTCAATATTTAAATGGAAAATCCTTACGTGTTTCTTAGAAATCTCCTTACATAAGCCAGGCTGTAAAAGTAATAATATAATAGCATAAAACATTACATGGTTTAAGGAGGGGCTTATTATGCTAAAACTCAAGGAACCAACCCAAAGCCACCAAATTGAGGGACATGTGGGCAAACGCTTTGAAGCCGTGCGTGAAGCATTCGCTGAGAATTTCAATCGCCGGCACGAGCTGGGTGGCGCCTGTTGTGTGTACTACCGAGGCGAGATGGTTGTCGACCTGTGGGGTGGCGTTCGGAACAGGGAGACCGGCGAACCTTGGGAAGAGGACACCATGGTTATCATCTGGTCGGCCACCAAGGGCCTGGCTGCGATGACACTCGCAGTTGCCCATTCGCGGGGCTGGCTTGATTATGAGGAGCGGGTTAGCAGATACTGGCCGGAGTTTGCCCAGCACGGAAAAGAGAGCATCACCGTCCGACAGCTCCTGGCGCACCAGGCGGGCCTGTTTGCCTTCGATGAGCCGGTCGATAAAAGTGTGGTCGCCGATCTTGATATGCTCGCCACTGTACTTGCCCGCCAGAAACCGGCCTGGGAGCCAGGCTCCCGTCAGTCTTATCATGCGCTCACGCTGGGTTTCTACGAAGGAGAGTTGCTGCGCCGGATAGATCCGAAGCATCGCAGCCTGGGGCAGTTCTTCCAGGAGGAGATCGCTGCGCCGCTTGGTCTGGACCTTTATATCCGTCTGCCTGAGTCGATTCCAAACTCCAGGCTGGCTACCCTTTCCAGCCCGAGTTTGCTAGAAAGACTTTTGCACTTTCCGATTCGATTGACCTTGGCCGGGATGAATACTCGTTCTGATATCCACCGTGCGCTCATTGTGAATCCGGGTGCCGGTATATCACTGGATAAGGAGCGCATCTACGCGAGGAATTTCGAGGTTCCTTCCGGAGGCGGGGTCGGAACCGCACGGTCAATCGCAAAAGCTTATAGCGTATTTGCGACTGGTGGAAGGGAATTGAACTTGCGCCCGAAGACAGTGGAGGCCTTGTCTGCACCGGCGATCCCTTCTGAAAACGGCTTTTTCGACGAGGGGATGAAGGGGGAGGTGCAGTTCTCGCTGGGATTTATGAAATCCAATCCAACCATACCGTTCGGCAGTTCAAGTTCATTCGGTTCTCCCGGAGCGGGTGGGGCCATGGGTTTTGCCGATCCGGAGAACGGAATCGGTTACGGATACGTCACCAGCCAAATGGGAACAACGCTAACAGGCGATCCCCGGGACCTCGCACTCCGAAAAGCGGTGTATTCAGTCATTAATGATAATTGATTTGACTCCTTAATGTAAATTACAAGCTCATATACAATCAAAAATTGGAAACAAGACAGGTTGGTCAAAAGGTACTGCTTGTCTGCGGCATCCTGTCTTCGGTGCTTTGGATTGCTGCCGATATTATTGCATCCACACTATTGGAGGGCTATAGCTATTTCCATCAAACCCCCAGTGAGTTGAGTGCTATTGGGACTCCGACAAAAACGCTCTTGGTCCAAACCGGCGTTGCGTACAGCATCCTCCTTACCGCATTCGGTTTTGGAGTCTGGTTGTTCACTCATAGAAAGCACTCTATACGCATATCTGCAGGATTGTTAATCGCATACGGAATCATCAGTTTTGCATGGTTTTTTGTCCCGATGCATCCCAGGGGAACCGAGTTTACGCTGACCGATACCCTGCACGTCGGGATGGCGGCGGTAACGGTTCTTTTGGTTCTGCTCATCATCGGATTCGGGGCTAATGCTTTTGGAAAACGGTTCCGCATCTATTCGATTGTGACGCTCCTGATGCTTGTGGTGTTCGGCGGATTGACTTTCCTGCAAGCCGATCGGGTCACGGCAGACCTGCCGACGCCCTGGATGGGAATTTATGAGCGCATTAACGTCTACGGGTACATGCTCTGGGTCGCAGTACTGGCCATCGGCCTCTTGCGTAGCCGGAGTGGAAGCGAACAATGAATATCTCCAAAACACCGTACCGAATCAGGGGGATCGCAGGACTTCTCTTAGTTGGGCTCTCACTTGTTGCCTCCAGTATTAACGTCTATGGCCAGGCCGAGGCGACTTTGCCGGCACTGGTAAGGGGGGGCTTTGGGCATTTCTGGCTAAACAACTACACATGGGCGACAGATACCATAATTCGATTTGATGTAAACAATGATGACCCAGCCAACGTGCACATTGATTTTGGTATAAGCAAAGAATCCACTGGTTTCTACCTTCAATTTGATGAAGCATGTTAAGCTAGAATATGATAATCGTAGAGTATCAATCAGTAATACAGTTAGAACCGAAAATTTTTATTTCAATACCTTAGAAACCCAGGCGCGCCTAACTTCATATTTTCGAGCAATTTCAGCTTGCGAATCTACCTTCCCAGAGGCTAAAAGTTGTTCAAATATGTCCCTCTGTTTTTCTTTATTTTGGCCCTTTTTCTTTGGTTTTCGGTCAACAGAATTAACCGTTTTGTATTTGTTCGCATTGTTCCAATTGGGGTACTTTTCGGCCTGTTTTTCGTAATGAATCAAATACTCAATTCCCTTTGGACCCCTGTCATCAACTCTGATAAGACATTTTACTGAAAAAATAGTTCGCAGGTCGCCAATTACCATGGAGCTCAGAAATTCAAGCACTGACAGGCGAGAGCCGGTCCGTCCTTTTTTATTTATGTCTACTCCGCTTCCAGTTCCAACTGTATGTTCCCAAATAGTTGATCTCAATATCTCTTTTGTTTTCATCATATAGCTGAGAATTACTGACTGGATAACAGTTTTCATCAGATCTTCTTTCCCTCTGCTGTCAGACTCATCCCATCCGGTGATGGACACTTCCATGATGACTTTATAGGTGTCATTACCATCTATTTTTCTGTTTTGAGCGCTTCTTTGCTCTCCTTACGGTACCCGGACTTCTTCATGCTGTTGGCAATCTGCTCTTGGCAAAGCTGAACTGATGGGCTATTAGGGTGAGATTGAGGGTATTGTTCATGTCTTTCTTGACAGTACTAAGGGGGGAAGGTAAAGCAGATAATCTAATCGCCCCATCTTACACTCAAGGATAGCAGTTTTCTCGTCCAGGTCAGAAAAGGGTATTGTATTAAATTGGTTTGATGGAGCAAGTATAAAAGAAATATTGGGAGATGTTAAAATAGATAATTGAATTATCGTTGGTGTTTTTTATCCACAATGGAGATAAGAGCGATCAAAAGGGGGGCTACCTAAACTGCCCGGATTTCCCCTTACGACAGGATCAGCCTTTTTACTGCAAATTACTCTGCTAATTCCGTTCATGATTGGTCGGGATAACTTTTAGCTTGAAATATATAAGATATAGCATAGTGCGAAGTACGCGAGGCAGAACATATGACCATAGGGCATGGAGAGAACATGTAATTTCTGGTATTCCTCTTGCTCATGCTCGTGGAGATCATGGCAGTGCTGGTATTCAGTGAATGTAGTAGAATGGAAGAGATATTACTATAAAAAGGCATCATGAGAGACTCAATTCGGTTTGATCACATTATAAACGCAGATATCAAATTAACAGAGTCACCGGTACAGAACCTGGCCGAATTGATATTTTACAACCTAAATCACCGGAGTGAAAAAGGAGAAATTATTCTGGGGCACGATAATAAAAAGCTCATAAGGATATCTCTGCATCGGTACCGCTATATTCATCTGCAATTGTACAAACAGTTCTCTGAGAACAACATTAAACAGGGGGATACAATGCTCCTTGCGGGCGTACCAGGCAACAACGAGATGATCCAGGCACTACTGTTTTCGGCATTGTCTTCCTACGGTGTTCGTGTATTTATGCCAATGTTTATGGAGACGAACGAATTGGACGAATGGCTTTCTGTTTCTAATTGCCGGCTGGCAATTATTCCCATGACAGAAATTCGCCGGTTAGATCATCATGTAAAGGCAAAAGCCGTTGTTGATGACATCATTGAAAAGGTTCAAGGGCACGGCATCAAGATCTGGGATACGTTCAGCTCTTTTAACATTTTGCACTGGTTGAACTGCGAGCTTCCCAGAGACAATTTCCTGTCAGATCCGCTTGTTGCAGCCATTGTCGAAAGAACGAACCTGAATCAGGAGGCTTTGATCATTACGACCTCGGGATCCACGGGACGGTCTAAGCTGGTTGTTTACCGTCAGGGCGCCTTTCTTAACAGCTGCCTGAGTTGGCAGATGGGTGGCATGCTGGAAAAAAGCAGGCTTGGCGGTCGGGGCTTTACGCCGCTTTTTACCCACACTATGGGGATTCGAACCTTCTTTAACGCGTTGTGGACGGGAAACCCCGCGTGTCTGATCAATACGGAGTGGTTCGAAGAGCAGCCGGAGATTGTGAGGTATTTTTTGTTAAAAATGAAACCGGAACATATTACCGGTGGTCCAGCCGCTTTTCAGCTCTTGCTTGAGATGACGAGAAATTTCCCAGAGCTGATTCCGGGTTTTCGAAACCATTTTAAAACATTGGTATCCAGCGGGGCCCCATTTGATTCCAGGCTGGTGCAAGAGCTTCAATCTATCTTTGAGCTGCCGATCCATAATGCACTGGGTACCACCGAGACGCAGCAGGTGACCAATACCATGAGGGATGATCCGAATGAAGATCCCGTAACCGGCGGCCTTGGCGCCCCGCTGCCCGGTGTAAGCTTGGGCTTGAAACGGGGAGAAATTGGAAATACCTACCGGTTGTTTATCAAGTCGCCCTTTGGATGTTCTGGAATCCTAAGCAAGGAGGGGATAACTCCACAAGATGAGTATTTCTATTCAGGGGATATCGTGGAATTGAAAAAAGGGAAGCTTGTCTATGCCGGCCGTGATGGTAGAGACTTTTTCAAGGATGGATTCGGGGTGAAAATACCCATAAATAGTGTAGGTGAATATTACCGGGAGCTTGATCCGATGATCTCCCATATCGAGTTTTACACTCTGCAGGGAGAACCGGGATTGGCAGCCTTGGTATTTGTTAGGACTTCTTCACTATTGCCGGGAAAGGTGAAAAACAAGGAGGTCATTACCAATATTAAAAGCCGGTTAGAAACAATTAATGACCAGTTGTTCAGGGAGTTAAATCCGCTTGAATTTCGCCACCGCTCGATACGGCGTTTTACTTTATTAAATGCGGAGCCCCCCAAAACACTAAAAGGCAATGTATCCCAGAAGCTGATACAACAAAAGCATGCTTCGATAATTCTCGCTTTACGAAAATATTTTGTCTCAGAAGACTGGATCCACACCGTCAAAACCCGCCAGCTGCAATTCGATACGTTTACCGAGCATGCCAATTCGTACGTGGGGCGGTATCTCAGGGATCTCAAAATGGACTTGGTTTACCATCGGGCGGAGAAAGATTCCCTATTTGCATATAGGGAAGGAAAAGAAATTGAGATCCTCGATCTGGTTGGAGGATATGGGGGGAATCTGCTGGGGCATAATTATCCTGCATTGCGAAAGGCCTTGAACAAATTCCTGGATCGCGGGGCCATTGCTATTGCAAACCAGGGAAGTATTCACAATCAGGTAGGTCGGCTGGCCGAGAAGTTGAATGATATGGCAGGCCGTGAAACAGGCCGCCATTTTCGTACGTTATTTGGATCAACGGGCGCAGAAGCCGTGGAAATGGCGCTTCATCACGCCTGCATGGAGTGGAGAGAGCGAATGCAGAAGATGGAGCGGCGCCAGCTTCAACAATTTGGCAGCCGGGATGCGGGAAACTTCCAGGAAATATGGGAGCAAAACAGAAAAAAAATTGAAACCACCCGCCTTGGCGTGATTACCCTGAAGTCTGCCTTTCACGGGCATTCAACCGGGGCTCGCTCCCTTATCGGAAACAAGGATCAACGCTACAAATTCAGCAATATGTTGACGCTGGATTCTTTGCCTGTTGATGATAGTAATCCTGGCTGGCGCGATCAAATAGACCAGCATATTCAGCAGGCTCATATAGAACTTACAATCTACAAGAAAAGAAAAGGTCGCATCCAGACTACAACCCAACGAATATCCACAATTATTGCTGCAATTGCTGAGCCTATCGCGGGCGAAGGAGGAGTTCGGCAGGTAAACAGGGCGGTATTGCGCTACCTCTCCGGCTGCAAGTTTCCGCTCATTTTGGATGAAATACAGAGTGGGCTTGGGCGTTCCGGAGAATTTCTTGCCTCGAAAGGGATTGCCGGTGATTACTACCTGCTGGGTAAATCGCTGGGTGGGGGACTGGAAAAAATTTCAGCCCTCCTGGTAGATAAAAATCGATATATAGATGAGTTTGGCAAGTATTATACCACCACGTTCGGAAATGGAGAGCTTGCGGCACGGGTTGCCAGGGAAATGCTGTCGCTGGTTAGCGCTGTAGAAATTCCAAAACGTGCGCGCGAACGCGGAGTACGACTAAAAAACCGTTTGCAGGCGGCTGTCAATCGATATCCTGATGTACTGGATGCGGTTGTTGGCAGAGGACTGATGCTCGGCATCCGTTTCAGGGATTTTTCAGCTCTCGGCAACATTTTTCTTCGGTTGATGTATCGCCAGGAATTCCTGGGATATGTTTGTGCATCCTACTTGCTGAACCGGCACTTCATCAGGGTACTGCCTACTCTTTCTGCTCCCAATGTATTGCGAGTTGAACCATCGGTATTTATCACGGATGAAGAGATCAATCAACTGGGAACAGCCCTGGAAAGCCTGGCTGAAATCATCCAGCAACAGTCACTCTACGATCTGTTTCTCCATTTTATGGAGGATGATCCCTTTGACGACCAAAAAGGGTATGAGCCCCCGGGCGGTTTGATCTATCCTGCCCTGGATCTACCGGAGGAGGGAGCTAAACAGGTCACATTCCTGGCCCATTTCACCAGTCCATCTGACGAACTGCGAATACTGGAGCCCTCCTTTGCCAAGGCCTCCAACACCGGCCTGCGACTATTGTTTAATCATCTGCAGGTATTAATGGAGATGAAGCCAGTGACACTCTTCAGCAAGAAACTGTTTGGAGGACGTATCCACTTCCAGATGAAAGTTATACCCCTGGGATCAGCTGAACTCGAACGAATGCACCGGGAGGGGAAAAAAAGAGAAATCATCGAAAAAATTCAGCAAGGAGTGGATGAAGCTGCTATAGAGGGTTCCGAGTTCGTGGCCCTGGGAGGTTATACCTCCATTTTTACGAACAACGGCATGGCCCTGGTTGAGCCTTCATCGACAAAAATTATAACGGGTAATACGCTTACAGCGGCTTCAGGTATTCGGCGAGTGCTGCATGAGATTAAGACAAGTTCGGATGTTAATAAACCGTGTACACTTGGAATAGTGGGGGCGGCCGGGAATATCGGACGAGCGATTACCGACTATATGTCGAAGCAGGAGCACTATTTCAATCGGATCAACTTGATCGTCCATAATACGAAACAACAGGTATGGCTGGAGCAACAGTTACAAAAATCAACGGATAAATCGCCGTTAATTGAAATAGCATGCAGTGTGAATATGGAGCACCTGCGGCAGTGTGATGTTATAGTGATAACCACAAATGCCAACAAACCCCTTGTATTCCCACAACATATCAACCCAGATTATCCGGTCCTTATTTCTGACAATTCCGTGCCGAGTGCCCTTTCCCCGGAGGTCGAAAAAATGGATCGCGTCACAATGGTCCCCTTTTCTTCATACTTGAAACTGCCAATGGATCCGGAGTTCGTTATCAGTTCTCACACCCCCAGGGGAACGGCGTTCTGTTGTTCCGTAGAAGCCATGCTCTGCGGGTTGGAAGAGGTCAATGTGCCTCTTAGAGGAACATTGGAAGAATCCTCGATCGAATTAATGATGAAGCTTGCTGAAAAATGGGGATTGTTTGGTGAGTTTGGCACTCTAAGCAGTTTCAAGAGTAATGCATATTTCTGAATTTTTATATGATGTCGGTGCCTCCCGCGATAATCCGGCGATGAAGTTAAAAGTATTGACCGTTCATCAGCTTGTCGAGTGCTGTGCGTAGCCGGCACCGGGGAGGCATGGCTGGATATTATCTGTGCGGATACAGTTTTAGAGGAATCCAGAATTCTGTGATAACTATCAAATATGAGAGAGATGGCAAAACGAATATTATTCCGTACCAAGACAGAGCCTCAAGATACAGATCTGAGCAGGTACGGTCCCTGCTCACGTCGGATTATCGATCGATATATTTCGCTGCCCAATGGGATTGATCTGCGTGTCGTATCATTTTATCCCCTGAAGAGTGTCCATCCACCGGTGGTGATGATTACTGGACTGGCGTCAGTTATGGAGAGCTCAAAGGAGATTACCCGAGCGCTTACCCGTGATTTCACTGTCCATTATCTGGAAACCCGCGAAAAAAAAACATCGAGAACAAATGGGAAGCGGAATTTCGAAATCGAGGCGATAGGAGAAGACATTGCCCTGGCAATTTCAGAGCTGGGGCTTGACAACAGGGGATACATCCTTTTGGGCGCTTCCCTTGGTGCCACAGCTATAGTAGATTCATACCGGTTATTGGCTGACAGACCTCTTGCCCTGTTCATGCTAGAGCCCAATGCCTCATTTAAAATTCCGCGCTGGAGTATTCCGTTAATCTATCTCTCCTCTTATACATACGGAATCATTAAACCGGTAGCCAAATACTACTTAAAAAATTATCGTATCAATATTCAGGAGGATTACGAGATGTATGAAATTTCATCTCGTGCACTCGATGCTGCTGATCCATACAAGCTGAAGAGGGCAGTACTTTCGTTGAGTCGTTATAAAATCTGGGAGCGCCTCGAATCGGTGGATGCCCCGACACTTATTGTGGGGGCTTCAAAAGACCATTTTCACAACCATGAGGAGATGCTCGAAATGGCCGATCAATTGAAAGACTGCACTTTCATTGATCTGGAAAACCATCAGCGAACGCACAGCGCGGAGTTTGCAGCAATCGTCAAAGATTTCCTCAAAGAACTGCTTAATTAGGATATTAGAATATCTGTACGTATGCCTGTAGCTGGAATGCTTTATCAGAGATCATCTTGAACGGCCGGTTGGGGGATGGGGTATGACAATGCTTTTAGTCGGGTAACTGGTCAGCCTGTGTAACATTACCATAACAGGCAGACCAGGGCTAATGGATCCATGTATGATCTTCCTGCCGTGGAGATAGTGTCGCAGGCCGTGTGCTGCCCCGTTGGCCAATTACAATTGCCGTGACTCTGACACATGCTACCCGTCATATATACGGTCATTAGGTAATTTAAAGTTGGAGAATTATTTAGATTAAGACTATATTAGATATAAAGGTCTAAAAATATGAAAAGCCAAAGGCAACCGAACTGTTCACCTAAAATAAGGTCATATGTTAGAGGCAGCAGGTATTACACTCAGAGATTCAATTGAGGCTATTCTCGTTATTTTTGTAATGTTAGCCTATCTAAAGCGAAGCGGACAGGAAAATCGAAAGCGCTATATTTACGGCGGTGCTTCTATAGCAGTGATCATTAGTATAGCAGCGGGTATAATTTTGTCTCACATTGGAGTTAATCCGGAAAATGAATGGGTGGAGGGAATGCTGTATTTTGCTTCAGCGATTCTGGTCGGTTCCCTGACCATCTGGATGATTCGTCACTCAAGTGATCTGAAGTCCGATATAGAAGAAAAAATGCAGAAGAGTTCGAGCGGTATGATGTTGGGCTTTATTGCATTTGTCATGGTCCTGAGAGAGGGGGCGGAAATTGTTGTTTTTATGCAAAGCCTGCTTTTGGCTGGCAATACGCCGGTGCAGAATTTTCTAGGAGGGGTAATGGGAATGGTATTATCGATCATTTTTGGCTTTGTTTTTCTTTGGGGCACGACAAAGATCCACATGGGTCGTTTTTTCAAAGTTACATCCGTGATATTGGCAATACTGGTTTTGCAGTTGACGGCCAACGGATTTCATGAACTTTTTGAAATCGGGGTGCTTCCCTCCACGGAAATGGTGATGCTGGGTATTGGATTTCTTGCCAAAGATTCTACTGGTACGTTAATTATTGCACTGATGCTATTCGCCCTGATTCTGCTGGTGATGTACGATCTGATTAAATCGCATCCCCCCGAGTTTTCAGGGTTGAAACCTACCGACCGGCGCAAAAAGCGATACCGTTTTTACAAGGAAAAATATGCAAAGATGTCGCTTTCAGGCCTGTTGATTTTTCTGGCGGTCCCCCTTTTCTCTACGACAGTAGCCACTTCAAGCCTGGTGGTCCCCGAACCGGCATCCGTTACACCGGTAAATGGAGTAATCACCATTGATATTCCGCAGGAAGATGGTTTATACAAGTATGAATATGAAGGCATTCGACTCTTGGTTACTCGAAAAGAGGGGGAGGTTAAAGCGGCACTGGACCGCTGCTATATATGTCCGCCAACCGGTTACGGATACAATGGTGAGCAATTGGTATGCCAGACCTGTTCAGCGCCCATCGATCCGTCTACCATAGGTCATGCCGGCGGTTGTAACCCGAAGGTTATTGACTACGAAACCGGTTCGGACACCATCAGCATTTCTGCAGATGAACTAACAACACACTGGGGGCAATAGATGATTTCATTTATATTGCGCCTGGCAGCCCGCGCGGTGCGCATCAAGAATCTCCGTTTTTTATCATTAACGCTAACCATGGTGGCTGCTTCTTCTCTGCTGGTTATTCTGTCATCGGTTTATATGAATGCCGAGTCAAAGTTGGCGATGGATATAAGCGGGGTGCCGAATATGGTTATTCAAAATGGTGGAGATTTGCTCGATGATAACATACTGAAAGTACAGGATATAAAAGAGCTGAAAACGAAACGCCATTTCTGGCGAAATAATGTGTTGAACGCCATGCCCATTCTCGAAGCCGAGGCCGTCATCGATGGGGAAACGGTACATGTGGCCGGTACCTGGTTTCGCAAAGAGGTATCAATAGACGAAGAGAGATACAACTTTGGATTATTGCATTTTGACGGCTGGAAGTATGAGGGGGTGTCTTCATCTGACGCCAATAGCGTGATTCTGGGAGCCAATATCGATATTGACGATGCAATCGCATTATCAATACATGGCAGGAAAGCAGAATACATGGTAGCCGGAATGATAGAAACCGGTACCTACTGGGATGATTATATTTTTATGGATATCGAGAAACTCAAGGAACTGGCCGAAAGGAGCAGTATAGATAAAATCCTTGTCAGTGCATTGATTAAGCCTCAGGATGAATTATCGCGGAAGGCAGAACAGTATGGCGTGAATACGCTGAATTCAGAGGAGCTGGAAAAATGGTCGTGTTCACCTTATGCCGGTTCAATTGCGTATTCAGTCGGGCAGGTTCTTCCGGGTAATAATGTTCGCATACTTCGCAGGATAACCGAAGTACAGGGAGGGGTCATCAAGGCATCTACAGGCATTTTCTTTGGCCTGTTTGTTTTGACCCTGGCATCATCCCTCATTGCCATCATCAGCGCAGAAAAAATGTATGTAACCTCACATCTCGAGGATTTTGGAATTATGGCTGCGATCGGCGGATCGAGTAAAAAAATAATGCTGCAGCTTCTGGTCGAGTTGGGAATGGCCTCGTTCATTTCCGCTGCTATTACCTACATGCTTAGCGCACTGACACTGAATTATGTGAGTCACGTTATTTTTAATATCGAGTTTTCATCGCACCAGCTTTTGATTGTCATGTCATTGGCAATTCCATTTTTAATCTCTTTTTCAGCGCTGCTGTTTGCCAGGAAGGGATTGACAAACAATACCACTGAACTTTTGAGATAGTAGCATGTTATTGAACATCGTAACCAAATCAATAAAGTCGCGCCGAGACCTGTATTTTCCCATGATTATGGCCGTTGTTATAACGTTGAGCCTGATAGGCGCCGCTGAAGTGGTTGGAGACGAGTTTAACCGGGTTATCGATCGGGAAATGAGCAAATACGGCATAAACGTGATTCTCCGCCTCGAAGAAGGGGAACAGGCTACCGCCGGCGTCCCGGTTCAGCTGAAAACAGCTTCCGTGAACGGGGAGCAAAAAGAACTTGCGGTAACTCCCGTTTTTTCATTAATGGAGATCAATCCGGCATGGATTATTTTGGGACAGAGCGATTACGTTGTCGGTCAGCTTGTAGCCGATGAACTGGGAATCGAACAGGGGGATGCCCTTACCATTGATGGAGCGCTTATACAGCCGTCCATACTCAAAAGCGGCACCCGGTTCGATAGCTATATTTTTAGCAATGGAACGCCTCAGAATGCTTCATTAGCGTTAATCAGGACTGATAATCCTGGAATGTATGAAGGCAGAAATGCCATAATTCTCAAGGAGATGGTACAAACCAGATATCGGTTTTTGGGCAGTATAGAATCGCTGATGTTGACCATTGCAATGATCTCGGTCCTGGCTTCGTTCGCTACGGTTATTAATCTGGCCAGGCTCGATGCGGGGAAAAGAAGAAAAGAGTTGGGGATTTTTAAATCGCTGGGAGGGTCGGGAAGCCGAATACTACTGCTAATAAGTTCTGAATATTTGATTCTGTCCCTGGTTTCGATAATCGCGGGGGTGGCCGGCACCCTGCTGTTAAGCTGGGCAATTCTGCAGTACGTTGCTGACTATGCACCGGTTATAGGGCTCACAACTATTTTTTATATCAGCGGTGTAACTTTTATTGCGTTCGGTTTTGCCGGTTTAACGTATATGATAGAATCTCACAATCACAATGTTGTCCATGAATTGCGTGGCGTATAAAAAATATATCACTATGATATCGACTGTTGATCTTTGTAAGGATTACGGAAGCGTAAAGGCTCTCGACAATATTTCCTTTTCAGTGGGAAGAGGACGAATAATGAGTATTATGGGGCCGTCGGGAAGTGGAAAAACCACCCTTATTAACTTGATCGCCGGATTGGATCAGTCAACCAGCGGCCGAATTAGCATAGGGGGGACTGATATTACGGATTTCGATAATGATGAGAAGGCCCGGTTTCGCCTGGAACACCTGGGTATTATTTTCCAGCAATTTCATCTGGTTGATTATCTGACAGCTCTGGATAATGTGATGCTGGCACAGTATTTCCACAGCATGCCTGACAGGGAAGATGCCATGCAATCGTTAAAGATGGTTGGGCTCGGCGACCGCGCGGATCACCTGCCAGGCGAATTAAGCGGTGGGGAGAAGCAGCGAGTAGCCATCGCCAGGGCCATCACCAACGACCCTGAGCTCATTCTGGCGGATGAACCAACTGGAAATCTCGATGAGGATAATGAGCGTATGGTCATGGATATCTTCAAGGAGTTAAAAGTGGAAGGCAAAACTATTATTCTCGTAACCCATAATCATTCGCTTGGGGAACAATGTGATGAAGTTATCAGGTTGAAACATGGCAGAGTTGATAACCACCGTATTAGAGAACTTGAAATGGTTAAGTAGATTCATGGTGTGCTGCCAATGCCATGGAATGGGCGCCAATTTTCTAATCATCAGGACCAGCTGTTCCCTGTTCTTATTCCCTTTCCTATCCAAAGCATCAGGGATAGCGGATATCCTGGTGCTGAAATTTTGGGGTGAGGAAATTGAGGCAATAAATACACCACTGGCCTGCCATCCATTTTTTAAAATGCCGGTCGTATAAACCGAATGTTGTCTGAGGCAATTCTGCAGCTCAATAGGCGAAGGGATATTCAATGGAATATTCCGGGCTATCCTGCGACCGATTTATCACCGGGAGCCTGCCCGCCAAATGCATCGCTAACGATGATATCCTTAACCTTTTGTGCCAAATGGGTGCACTCTTTGACAATATTGATGTTATTGCAGAAATAAATCTCTTCATCATTTACGATCTCTTTAACATCCTTGCAGGTACATCGCATGGGAGAGAAATCTATTTCACCAACGCCGCTTACGTGCTGTGTGGCGTATTCGATTAGTTCATCAATTGTTTTCTTGCCCTGCTCGAGCGTTTTATCAATTTCCTCATTAGACTTGTGAACATATAAACATCCCAGAAAATGGTACAGGGAGCTTCGGGCTGATATGCAGGCGGAATATGTTACAACGTCTTCCTCCGGCTTATGCAGCTCTTCGGTTGCCTTCGACAATAGATTGTCGGCCTTTGCATATAGTATTTCTACTCTTTCATCATCCATGATATTGTATTTTTAAGTGAATGTTGGATGGTTTTATGGTCTTTCCATACTATTTTAGTCCAAATATTACAATTGACTGTTTTGCAAACTCAACAAGGGGAGTAAAGTATACGCCCAGTAAAAGCGTTGGAACCAGCAGGACCCCCAGCATTACTTTTGATCGGATATTGAATTTAGCTCTTGATGCGCCTTCATCCGGATTATAAAGGAACATATTCCGAACTACCCGAATGTAGTAATAGAGGGAAATAACGGTAGTAATACCAGCGATGGCCACCAGCCAGATCCATCCGGCGCTTACGGCTGCTCCAAAAATGTACAGTTTTGCTATAAATCCGCCGGTAGGGGGCAGTCCCGTAAGCGATACAAGAAAAATTGTCATAGCTATACCCTCCATCGGCGCACGGTGGCCCAGCCCCTTGTATTCTTCTATGGATTCGGTATGGAAAGAATCGGAAAAGAGCATGGCCGTGTAAAAGGCTCCCAGGTTCATAAACAGGTAAATAAAGGTGTAAACCAGGATGGATGAAACGCCCTGTTCCGAGAATATCACCACGCCCATAAGAATATATCCCGCATGGGCAATGCTGGAATAGGCAAGCATGCGTTTGATATTATCCTGCATCAGAGCCGTCAAATTGCCGACAATCATAGCCAGTGCCGCCATTATGCCGATTACGATATCCCAAGGAACATCATCAGTAAAAATAGTCTGCCATACACCGCTCTCGCTCATAGTGCCGATGTCGATAAAGGAGACCGTGAATAACCGAACAAGCAGGCCCAGCGCCGCAATTTTTGAGGCTACAGCGAGAATGGCGGCGATGGAGAACGTTGCTCCTTCGTAAATATCGGGAGCCCAGAAATGGAAGGGTACCACGGCGATCTTGAACCCGAGACCGACCAGTATCATGGCTACGGAGAGGTTAAAGATCACAGGCTGCGAAATGCCTGCATTCAGAGCGGCATTAACAGCAAATATATCGGTCGCTCCCGTCACACCAATAAGGAGTGAGAGCCCGTAAAGCATGATTCCCGATGAAACTGCCCCGAATATGATATATTTCATGGAAGATTCGGAAGAGCGGCGCGATTTTTTCGTGAAGCCTACCAGTACATACGAACTGATACTGGTAATCTCAAACACCAGATACATCAGAAGTAGATTCGTCGCTCCTACCATAAGCAGCATTCCCAGCACCATGCCGGAAAGAAGCATATAGAATTCGCCTGTCCGTGATTGATATTCTTTCAGTTCACTGCTGTTCATGGAAAACAGGACTACAAATACAGCGGCGAGAATAACGAGTATCTTAAGAAATACGGCGAAAGGGTCAACCGCTAATACCTCATGGAATACCGCTTCATTCGTACCAATTTGAAAAAGGGTGGCGATACCGGCGAGTATCAGTCCATCCAGCATGATCAGCCCGGCAGAATTACTATTCCCTTTTGCAAAAAGATCACCAATAATTATAGCACACAAGGTAAGTACGATGATAATCTCAGGATAAAACTGGCTAATACTATGTAATATCTGTTCAACCATAATCAGCTAATAATTCTAAAACATTTGCGTTTGTACTCCGGTGATGATGTTCCATCCAGAATCGTCATCGTATTTTTGATAATGTTTCTTGCAGAAGTTTCCATGCTATATACCTCCTCCGGTTACAAGTTCCACAAGACCGCTTAGCGAGCTGTTAATTAGATCAATGGCCAGCGAGGGAAAAATTCCAAGCAGAACAATGAGAATAATAAGCGGCACAAAGCTTATATATTCCCTTAGAGTAAGGTCTTTGAGATCCTCCCAGCGGTCCGGCGTTTTTCCGAGAAATATTCTCTGTATGGTCCACAGGATATAGGCGGCCGTTATTATGATACCGGTAACCGATATGATGGTAATCCAGCGATAGGCTGCAAAGGCTCCGAGGAATGAGAACAGCTCACTTACAAAGCCGTTAAGCCCCGGTAGTCCCATAGCAGCAAACATACCCACCATGGCGATCCCCGTATATTTCGGCATTTGATTGGCCATGCCTCCGAAATCATATAGCCCCCGAGTGTGGGTCCGATCATAAAGCACCCCTACCGAGAGAAAGAGAACAGCGGTAATAATACCGTGATTGAACATCTGTAGTACCCCGCCTACCATACCCTGCGTATTGAGAGCCGCGATGCCGAGAATTACGATACCCATGTGACTGATGGAGGAGTAGGCAATCAGTTTTTTGAAGTCATCCTGCGCCATGGCACAAAAGGCTCCGTAAATGATGCTGATCATTCCAAGTACCGCCATAAAGTATCCGAAATAGAGCGTAGCGTCAGGGAATATCGGAAAGTTGATTCGCAGCAGGCCGTAGGCTCCGAGTTTCAAAAGAACACCGGCCAGGATTACACTAATAGGGGTGGGGGCCTGTACGTGAGCATCCGGCAGCCAGGTATGAAATGGGAAAATAGGTATTTTGATTGCAAAGTTTATAAATAGTGCCATCCATGCTACATAACGCCAGGTGGTATCCAAACCGCCCAGCAGCCCGCCATCCACAAAATTATCGGGATTCATCATATGCAGGATGTTGAAGGTATGGATGGATTCGCCTGTAGCGGGATCGGTGTATGCAACGCTGAAATAGAGGGCCAGCATCGTAAGCAGCATCAGGATACCTCCTATAAAAGTGTACAGGAAGAATTTGATAGCCGCGTATTCCCGTTGTGGACCGCCCCAGATACCGATCAGGAAGTACATTGGCAGCAGCATGACCTCCCAGAATATGAAGAACAGAAAGAAGTCGAGGGCCACAAATACGCCCATAATACCGGCAATCAACAGAAGGTAGAGGGCGAAATATCCTTTTACCATCTTTTTGATATTCCAGGATGAGATGACACCGACAAAC
Organism: Fodinibius sediminis; assembly: GCF_900182555.1. Lineage (GTDB taxonomy): Bacteria > Bacteroidota > Rhodothermia > Balneolales > Balneolaceae > Fodinibius > Fodinibius sediminis. The sequence goes on from NZ_FXTH01000008.1 coordinate 18,565, forward strand.
GCTATTAGCGCGGTTAGAATTACCATTAAAATACTCAACCCGTCCAGGCCGAGGAAGTAATCGATCTTGATTTTCCCTACCCAGGGGACGGCATCGACGGTGATCCAGTTATGATGTTCTACAAACTGGAAGCTTTCAATATTGTTGATGCCCGTTTTTGCCTGGTCGAAAACCGAATAGATGATACCAGCCAGAAGTACCTGTATACTGGTAACGGCAGCGGCAGTCCATCGAATGGCATTACGATTTCTGTCAGGAATAAGGAGTATGATTATCATACCCAGGATCGGTATGAAAACAATCCAGGAAAGTATACCTAGGCCTAAAAATTGAAATTCCATAAGTTCAGCGCTCAGTTTTTATTGATTGTTGAAATTTCGTTTAGATAAAAAGGATAAATAGTACCAGGAAACTAAAAATCACATAGACCAGGTACGTTTGGATTTTACCGGTCTGTATTTTGCTAAGCATGCTTCCGGCACGATCGGCAGATGCGGCAGTAGCATGTACAAGTCCATCTACTATGTTGGTATCGAACAGTCCGGCAACGCTTGCGATGCCGCGGCTAACCCATGCTGAGCTGTTGACTATAGCATCGATGATATGCTCGTCAAACCACTTGGATATTCGCGTTAACAGGAACAGGCCGCTTACGAAGATACGGTCGTACAGCTCGTCGAAATACCAGCTGTTAAAAGACAAATCGTATAGAACGCCCGTTCTTTGTACAAGGTTTTCGGCTTTGATCTTTTTCCAGTAATACATGCCGATGGCGAGCAGAATACCACTCAGGGCAAATAAGATTGACAGTACCATGGCTGTGCCGTGAATGTGATGGACTGCCTCTTCAAAAATTCCCGCATCCACAGGCTGCAGCATGTTCGGAACCATACTTATGGGCCGCTCAATGGCCTGGTATAACCATCCGTCAGCTGCTCCAAAGGGATTAAAACTGTAGAAAACGAACAGGGAAACTGTTGCCAGAACAATGAGCGGAAGGGTCATCACCAGGGGAGATTCCTTAATTGCTGAAATGCGTTCTCTGTCGGATGGATTGCCGTGGAAGGTGAGGAGAAGCAGGCGGAACATGTAAAATGCGGTCATCCCCGCTACAACAAAACCGAGGAGGGGCAACAGCCAGTGCCCGTTAAGGGTGCTGTAGGCCAGTGTGCCTGCCAGAATTTCATCTTTACTCAGAAATCCGGAAGTAAGTGGAATTCCTGAAATAGCCAGAGTAAACATCAGGAATGTATAGTAGGTGACAGGCATCTTTGATTTAAGCCCACCCATATTCCGCACGTCCTGGGCATCGGTATGGTGATCATTCTGCGCGTGCAATACCTGGTGCATGGCGTAGATTACGCTGCCCGCCCCGAGGAAGAGACCGGCTTTAAAGGCGGCATGGGTTACCAGGTGCATAAAGCCGGCCGTATAGGCCCCGACGCCAAGTGCAAGAATCATATAACCCAGTTGGCTAATTGTAGAGAACGCCAGAACCCGTTTGATATCGAATTGCGTTAGTGCGATGGATGCGGCGAGGAATGATGTTATGGCACCGATATAGGCGATTACCAGCAAGGCGTCTGCGGTAAGCATCGGGAACATGCGGGCAACGAGATAGACACCGGCTGCTACCATGGTCGCCGCGTGAATGAGAGCGCTGACAGGAGTTGGGCCCTCCATGGCATCGGGCAGCCATACCTGCAGCGGAAACTGTGCTGATTTACCGATAGCTCCGCAGAAAATGAGCAGGCCCGCAGTGGTTAGCCAGCCCGTGCTGCCGTAGGGAAGCTGTCCCGCTTCGACGAGATCGAAGATCTCTTTGAAAGAGAAGGTGGCAAAGTTTACGAATAGGATCATTATCCCGAGAAACATCCCGAAATCTCCCACCCGATTCACGATAAACGCCTTGTTGGCGGCATTAGAGGCCGATTTCTTTTCATACCAGAAGCCGATAAGCAGATAGGAGCTAATGCCAACCAATTCCCAGAATATGTACATGAACAGCAGGTTGCTAGTGAGAACTATTCCCAGCATGGAGAAGGAGAACAGCCCGAGATAGGCGTAGTATCGAGAATATCGCGGATCATCTTTCATATACCCGATAGAGAACAGGTGCACCAGAGAACTGACCAGGGTAACGACTACCAGCATCACCGCCGAGAGGTTATCAATGGTAATGCCAAAATGGATGGTGTGTGTGCCTATTGCAAGCCATCTGAATGTTTGGGTAAAAGATTCGTCGGGCTGACCGGCCAGCTTTGAGATTAGCAGGCTGAGAGACAGTGCCAGGGCTGTTATCAGAAGGCCGGCTGCAAGCCAGTCGCCTTTCCGGGGAAGACGCTTGCCTAAAAATATGAGCAGTAAAAAACCCAGCAAGGGCAGAACCAGTATTATAAGAGGCAGTTGAGTAAACATTCGCTATATCCGGTTAAATTGGTTTTCTTTCTTGCGTATTACCCTTTTAGTGAATCAATTTCGTCGAGATGAACCGTATTGAATCTGCTGTACATGTTTAATACGATAGCCAGTGCAACAGCGGCTTCAGCTGCAGCGATGATTATGACAAAAAGTGCGATCATCTGCCCTTCGAGAGACAAAGAGGTATAGCGGCTAAAGGCAATGAGATTGATATTGGCGGAGTTTAGAATTAATTCTACGCCCATGAGAACCATAATTACGTTACGTCTGGACAGTACGGCCATCAGCCCCAGTGAAAGCAGCAGTGCACTTACTATCAGAAAATGAACTAGTCCTGGTTCCGCAAGCCACGGTGTTATCATGAGTTCCATAATGCCTATTGTTCTTCGTTTTTAATTGCCGTTAATCGGGTCGACATCAGTATGGCTCCCACGATGGCGATCAGGAGCAGTACGCCTGCAATAATAAAAGGCAGTATATAGTCGCTCATGAGAAGTATGCCGAGGTCATAGACGGTTTCACTTCGCTCCTCCGGCATAACCATCTGCCATGAGGTCGTAGCATAGGCGTAGACCAGAAGTACCGTTGTCACCGCAGCCAGCAAAGATGCGGGCAGCATATTGACGGTCACAGCTTTAAACTTCTGTGTTACCGCCTGTTCGGTGAGCATCAGCCCGAAAAGAATGAGGATAAGAATGCCGCCTACATAAACCAGCAGCTGGGTAGCGGCAATAAAATCGGCATATAGCAGCACATACAGTACCGCTATGCCGGCCAGTGAAAACATAAGCGCAAAGGCGGAGTGCACGATATTTTTTGAAAAGACCATTATGGCCGCGGCCCCCACGGTTACAATTGAAAAGAGATAAAAAACTATAGCAGTGAGATCCATCAGTTTATCCTTCTGAATTTTTCTGTTTGGCTTTTGAGGTTTGGTCTGCTTTTTGCGCTTTTTTCTTCCGGGCCGCCTCTTTCTTTTTTCTCTGTTTCTCTTCCTGTTCCTTTTCCGCTTTTTCTTTTACTTCGGTTACTTTATCGGCACTTAATTCGCTGAATTGGAACAGAAGATTGTTTCGATCATATTCGGAGTATTCATATTCCGGTACCATGCTTATGCATTCGGTGGGGCAGGGGGGGACACACATATCGCAATACATGCATTTCGACATATCTATGTTAAAGGTTGTGATCCAGAAACGTTTAGGATTTCCGGTGGAAGTTTTTCCCAGATCCACATCTTTGGTAGCCTGGACCGTTTCGATGGCGATACAGTTAACCGGGCAGGCCCTTTCACAGAGCTTGCAGCCAATGCAGTCATCAATATGTACAAACAGCTTGCTGCGCGCCCCGGAGGGGAGTTCATCCCGCTCTTCGGGATATCTGAGGGTCACCGATGGCTGCAAGAGGTGGCGCATGGTTACGCCCATCCCGGTAAAGATTGTTTTGAAGGTTGTCCAGCTTTTTTTCAGAGTCTGTACCATAAGTTCACTTTTCTAGTATTAAAAGGTCATTTCCCATAATGCTATCAGCACAAAATTTATGAATGAGACGGGGATCAAAATGGTCCAGCATATCTCCATAAGTTGATCCACACGGTATCGCGGGAGTGTCCATCTCATCCACATCATCACAAATACAAACAGCAGGCCTTTCAGCATGAACCAGATGAATCCCCAGACCGGACCGGACAAGTATGAGCCGAACGGGCTTGCCCATCCGCCAAAGAAAAGTACAGCACCAAGCAGAGACAGCAGCAGCATATCAGCGTATTCCGCGAGCATGAAGATGCCCCAGCGCATGCCGGAGTATTCGGTCTGGAAGCCCGCAACCAGTTCCGATTCTGACTCCGGAAGGTCAAAAGGCACCCGGTGCGACTCGGCTACAATCGAAATGAAAAAGATGATGAATGCTACAATCAGGAAAGGATTTTGAAAGATCAGCCAGTTGGGCAGAAAACCAAGTATATCATTGCCGGTCTGCATTTCGCTTATAGTCATCAGGTTCAGGGAACCGGCAACCACCAGTACGGAGAGTACCGACATAATGGTGGGAACTTCATAGCTCACCATCTGGGCCGCAGTTCGCATTCCGCCCAGCAGCGACCATTTATTGTTTGATGCCCAGGCCCCCATTATTACACTAAGCGTGAGCAGGGAGGTTACAGCGAGCAGATAAAAGACGCCGATGTTTATGGAACTGCCTATATAGGCGCTGCTGAAGGGGATCACCGAAAAAGCCGCATAGGATGCCGCAAATAGTACAAAGGGGGCCGATTTAAATAGAAATCGACTGGCATTGGTCGGTATAATATCTTCTTTCTGGATCAATTTGAGCATGTCGGCTATGGTTTGAGCCCATCCGTGCCAGCCGCCTACCCGCATGGGGCCGAGCCGGTCCTGTATATGGGCAGACACCTTTCGCTCCAGCCATATGGCAAAGAGAGCATAACCGACGATTAACAGCAGAGGCAAAGTGGCAAATATGAGCAATGCCACTGTTGATGAAGGGGTTATTTGTTCAAGTAAGCTCAGCATAAGTGATATTCAATCGTTTCGTTTTCAGGATTATCGGTCTACGCCTCCCAGCACAATATCGATACTGCCCACAATCGCTACCAGATCTGCTACGAGCGCCCCTTTTGATATGGCAGGCAGAATACTCAGATTCACGAAACTCGGTGTTCGTGCTTTTATGCGATAGGGGCCGGACTTTTCACTGATAATGTAGTATCCCAGCTCCCCTCTCGGCGTTTCGGTCCGAACATAAACTTCGCCCTCTTTTGAGCGTATTCTTCTGGGAACAGCTTCTTTTACATCGCCTTCCCCGGGCATCTGGTCCAGAGCCTGTTCGATTATTTTCAAACTTTCTTCCATTTCCCGAACCCGGACGATATAGCGGTCCCAGCAGTCTCCCACGGTTCCCATTTCCCCTTGGCCCACCGGAACGTTGAACTCAAAGCGATCGTAAATGGAATAGGGGTCGTTTTTACGCAGATCCCAGGATACGCCGGACCCCCGCAGCATAGGCCCGGATGCACTGTAGTTGAGTGCAACTTCTGCCGGCAGCACGCCGATATTGGCTGTCCTGTCGATGAAAATACTGTTGGTTGTCAGCAGATCGTTTAATTCTTTGATTTTGGGTCGGAAGGAAGTAACGAATTCCCAGGTATCAGACGTAAAATCAGTGGGAATGTCACGCATCAAACCGCCTACGCAGAGGTAGTTGTAGAGCAGACGAGCACCGCTTACTTTTTCAAGAATACGCAGAATATTTTCCCGTTCGATGAAGCAGTAGAGAAAGGGGGTAAAAGCGCCCAGATCGAGCCCGAAGGTTCCGATACCCAGAAGATGACTGGCAATACGCTGTAACTCGGCGAGAATGACGCGCATGTATTCCACGCGTTCGGGCACTTCCAGTTCCAGTAGCTTTTCAACAGCAATTACATACCCCATCTCCTGATGAAGAGCGGAAACATAATCTATGCGATCGGTGTACGGTACCACTTTGGCATAATCGCCAAGGGATTCCGCATATTTTTCAAAACATCGATGCAGATAGCCGATATCGGGTTTCACTTTTGTAACGACCTCTCCATCAACAGTTACTTCGAGGCGAAGTACCCCGTGCGTAGACGGGTGCTGTGGTCCCATATTAATGGTCATCGTCCTATTTTCTATTGCGGCCGGTTGGGGAGACGTTACTGGTGCCATGAGCCTTCGGTTTCATTTAAATTCCTGTTGATACGTTTCTGTACGATTCCTGCTGTTCATAATCCTTCCTGAGCGGGTGCCCCTCCCAGTCCTGCGGCGTTAGAATGCGAAGGAGGCCGGGATGCCCCCGAAATGTAATGCCGACGAGGTCGTATGCTTCCCTTTCATGCCAGTTGGCGGTCTTCCAGAGCGATTCAACGGACGGAACTACAGGGTTGTCTTCAGGAACACGGACTTTCATGACCAGTTTGTGATCATGAATAGTGGAATGAAGATGATAGGCGACTCCCAGCTCATTTTCCTTTTGGTAGTGAATACCGCTGAGGCACATGAGGTTATTAAATTGAAGGTTTTTATCGTCTCTTAACGTTTTTGCGACTTCCCGGAGTACAGAAGGGGATACTGTTATCCATGAATCACCTGCTTCAGCATAGGTGGGATCCAGATTGCCACCGTACTCCCGGTTCAGATATTCTGTGATCTCCTCGGTTGTCATCATGATTATTCGACCTCTATCGGTTCTTTTTCTTCTTCTGTCGATTCCTGTTCCGTTTCTCTGGGTTCAATGATGGTTTCATTGGATATGCGTTCCTGGAGTTTTAGAAACCCTTCAAGTAACGCTTCGGGCCGTGGTGGACAGCCGGGTACATAAACATCAACGGGAATGACCTTGTCTACTCCTTTCAGAACATGGTAGCCGTGCTCCCAGTAGGGACCGCCGCTGTTGGAGCAGGAACCCATGCTGATTACATACCGGGGCTCAGACATCTGCTCGTAAAGCCGCTCAATTCTGGAAGCCATTTTCATGGTAACCGTGCCGGCTACGATCATCACGTCGGCCTGACGGGGTGATGATCGTGGAATGATACCGAAACGATCGAAATCATAGTCGGAGGCTGCGGTCGCCATCATTTCTATGGCACAGCATGCAAGCCCGAACTGTTCGTACCAGAGTGATGATTTCCGCGCCCAGTTCAGGGCACTTTCCAGCGAAACGATGATGATGTTGCTGTCGTGATATTTTTTATCTAACAGTCCCATACGACATACGGTTTATTGCAAATAGCGTTAAGGTTTTAATTTTGTTTTCATGGCCGGGTCAACAGAAGATTCCTCCGGCTCGTCTTCAACAACACCCACCCCCTCTATATACCGGGGAATCACCGGCCTGGGGATGTCCCACTGCAGGTGCCCCTTACCAAGTTCATAGGCAAATCCAATAAAGATGAGGAATACAAAGACAAGCATGGCCAAAAATGCGAACCAGCCGATATCCTGAAACACCATCACCCAGGGAAAGAGCAATAGAATTTCCACTTCGAAGATGAGAAACATCAAACCGATAATATAAAACCGGTTGTTGAATTGTACCCGGGCGGAACCAAAAGGGGTCTCACCGCATTCATAGGTCGCCAACTTTTCTGGATTTGGACGGTCGGGACGCAATAGCCTGGCCACTGCAAGACTCACAGCTACAAAAAGGATGCCCAGAACTAGAAAGAGCAATACATTACCGAATTCAGCAAGCATATCTCAAGAGGTTAATGAAGGTTATTATATATTTTTATACCTAAATATCTAAAATTGTGAAAAAAATCCGGAATCTACGGTCCCCCTCCATGGGATTATTCCTGCCAGGGCGAAGGTACAATCAGCCTGTATGTTTAGAATTACTGAGTTCATCATTACTCATCAATTTAATTTATCACTCTTCGATGGAGTGAAAAGCAGCGAGAAATGCTACCGATTTTCAATATCGACATAATTCCTCTCCGTGGGCCCTGTATAAATCTGGCGCGGACGGGAAATCGGTTCTTTATTGTCTCGCATCTCTTTCCATTGTGCAATCCAGCCGGGTAGTCTGCCGAGGGCAAACATCACGGTAAACATTTCAGTGGGGATGTTCATCGCCCGGTAGAGAATGCCCGAGTAAAAGTCCACATTTGGGTAGAGTTTCCGGTCAACGAAATAACTGTCCGACAGTGCCACCTCTTCGAGTGACTTGGCAATATCCAGCAGGGGATCGTCAATACCGAGTTCATCAAGTACTTCATCGCATACCTGTTTAATAATTTTAGCCCTGGGATCGAAATTCTTGTATACGCGGTGGCCGAAGCCCATCAGTCGAAAATCGCTGCTCTTATCTTTGGCTTTTTCCACCATTTTCTGAATACTTTCGTCTGCTTGATGTATTTGTTTCAGCATTTCAATAACCTGCTGGTTCGCGCCACCGTGGAGGGGCCCCCAGAGAGCGCAAACGCCGGCCGAAATTGCGGCGTACAGGCTGGCGTGTGAAGATCCCGCCATACGTACGGTAGAGGCCGAGCAGTTTTGCTCATGGTCGGCGTGGAGAATCAGCAGGGTATCCAGGGCATTGGCAATAACCGGATTTACGTTAAATTCCTCTGTGGGCTGCGCAAACATCATGTGCAGAAAGTTTTCCGTATAGCTGAGCCGGTTCTGCGGATACATAATGGGGAAGCCCTTTGATTTTTTATACGACCACGCCGCGATGGTGGAAATTTTGGCAATGAGCCGTATAATCGTTAGTTCAACTTCAGCAGGATGGAGCTCTGATTTCTGGGACTCGGGGTAGAAGGTAGACAGAGCACTTATCATTGAAGCAAGTACACCCATGGGGTGTGCTTTTGAGGGATATCCCTCATAGAATTTCTTCATCTCCTCATGAATGAGCGTATGCCGAGTGATCTCAGAGACAAAATTGTCCAGCTCCTGTTTGGGCGGAAGTTCACCGTAGATCAGCAGATATGCCACTTCCAGAAAAGTGGATTGTTCTGCAAGTTGTTCTATAGGATAACCGCGATAGCGCAATACTCCGTTTTCTCCATCGAGATAGGTGATGGCGCTGTTAGTGGATCCGGTATTCTTAAAGCCGGTATCCAGTGTTATGTAGCCGGTTTTTCCCCTGAGGCTGGAAACATCGATTGCTTTTTCGTTTTCCGTGCCTTCAACAAGGGGCAGCTGATGGGTTTCCCCGTCAAAACGGAGGGTAATGTTATCTGCTATAGACATAATCTGATTCTTTTTAATTCATAATTTATAGAACAATACCTTGTTACTGAACTTCCCAGGTATTGCCGCTGTGGAACAGCTCTTGGAGATTCTTGTAGCTGCTTTTTTTCTGTGATTGTTCAATAATGTTATGTAATTCCTCTTCAAAACTGGTGGATTCGGTATTTCTGATTATTCCCATTGCGACTGGGAAATCGGGCAGCTGTAATTTGGCAAGAGCGATATGCTGCTGGGTTTCCTCTTCAGTGGCATCGTGAATGAGCGTGTTGGCGCTGTCTTTATCCTCAAGGCGCACCTTTTTCAATTTCATGCCGTCTATTTGAATGCCGAATTCATTTTGTTTGCCGAAAACCATCGGTTCGCCCTGCGTGAGAACCAGCTGATTTTCATCCTTGGTTTCCCTGTCGGTAAGCTTTTCATGGATGCCATCGGTAAAGATCACGCAGTTCTGCAGAACCTCGATTACGGATGTCCCTTTATGCCTGTAGGCCTCCATCATTACCTCGCCGAGCAATTGGGGACTTTTATCCGGAACGCGTGCGAAGAAAGTGGCACCGGCGCTAATTGCAAGTTCGCCAATATTGAAGGGAGGTTCGTAGCTGCCATAGGGCGCCGTCTTGGTTTTCATGCCTATGGGCGTGGTTGGGGACGACTGTCCCTTGGTCATACCATAGATCTTGTTATTAAATATGATGATATTAATATCCAGATTTCTCCGGCAGGCATGTATAAAGTGATTGCCCCCAATTGCCATGCTGTCTCCGTCTCCCGAAACTACCCAGACACTTAAGTCGGGATTTGCAAGCTTGAGTCCGGTAGAGACCGCCGGCGCGCGCCCGTGGATAGAGTGAATGCCGTAGGTGTTGAGATAGTAGGGCAGACGGGATGAGCAGCCAATCCCTGAGATGCATACTATATCTTCCTTGGCATGATCCAGCTGGGTAAACGTTTTTTGCATCATCGAAAGAATCATGTAGTCGCCGCACCCGGGACACCACTTTACATTCCGGTCACTTTTAAAATCCTTGACGGACAAAGGCTTTCCATTCTTTTTCCTTTTTTCGGTTTTCATAACTAAGCCTCCAGTATCTTGATAATCTCAGATTTAATTTCGGAAGTGAAGAAAGGTTGTGCCTGATTTTTATTGAACTGTTCGTAGGTAAACATAGGCAGCTTTGTTCTCAGGTAATTAGCGAACTGACCGGTATTCAATTCACAGACCAGAATTCGATCGAATTTTTCAAATATTTCAGCGGTGTTTTCAGGAAGAGGAGAGAGGTAATTGAAATTGGTAAATCCAACATTTTCATGACCTTCTTCAAGAAGCTCTATAACAGCTGAATTTATAGCTCCGTAAGAACTTCCCCATCCTACAACAAGCAGATTACCGGACTGGGCGCCTGTGATTTCCTGGCTGGGAAGTTTCTTAGCAACCCGGTCAATCTTTTCCTGCCGCAGGTGGACCATTTTTTCGTGATTTTCAGGATCATACGTTAAATGACCGCTAATATCCTCTTTTTCCAGGCCGCCAATGCGGTGTTCATACCCCTTTTCACCGGGGATTTTCCAGTAGCGGTTCAAAAATTCCGGATCACGCAGATAGGGAGCCCAATCTTCGGCCTCGCCTTCATATTCGGGAAGTTGAATATCCGGCAGTTCATCAAGCGAGGGTATACGCCAGGGGCTTTTTCCGCTGGCGAGATAGGAATCGGACAGCAGAACAACCGGCGTCATGTGTTCCATTGCCACCCTGCACGCCTGATATCCGTAAAAGAAACAGTCGTCCGGGGAGCTTGCGGCCATTACAATCAGCGGAGCCTCACCGTGTCGACCATAAAGCGCTTGTGCCAGGTCGCCCTGTTCTGTCTTGGTTGGCAAACCCGTAGATGGGCCGGATCGCTGCACGTTGATAATTACCAGCGGAAGCTCAGCTATGACTGCCAGCCCCATGGCCTCGGTTTTTAACGATATGCCGGGGCCGGATGTGCTGGTGATGGACAGATTGCCTGCATACGAGGCACCGATGGCAGCACAGACCGCCGCAATCTCGTCCTCGGCCTGTAAGACAATGGCTCCCTGGTCCTTGCGGGCGGCAATTTCATGAAGAATTTCAGAGGCAGGAGTAATGGGATAAGAAGAAAGGGATAATTTCTTCCCGCTCTTTTCTGCGGCTGCCAGGGCCCCCCACGCAATTGCTGTGTTGCCATTTATATTCCTGTATGTGCCTTTGGGAAGATCCGCCGGGGGGATAACAATAGAGGCCGGGAGAACATCGGTCGTTTCCGCAAAGTAATACCCCGCTTTCAGGGCCCGCATATTTGCCTGTATTACCTTGGGCTTTCCCTTGAATTTCTTTTCAAAGAAATCGATGGTCGGTTCCATCGGACGATTGAACAGGTGATAGACAATCCCCAGTGCAAACATATTTTTGCTTCTGGTTACGGACTGCATATCAAGTCCGAGATTCTTCAAAGCCTCTTTTGTAAGTGAGGATGCGGGGGCTGCAAGAACCTGATAATCTTCCAGGGATCCATCTTCCAGCGGATTCTCATCGTAATTTGCTTTCTTGAGAAATTTCTTTTTGAAATTATCACGGTCCGCAATGACGGTTCCGCCGGGTTTCAGAAATTTCAGATTGGCGGACAGTGCCGCCGGGTTCAGGGCAACTAAAACGTCAACCTCATCGCCGGGCGTGTAGATTTCCGTACCGCCAATTTGAATTTGGAAACTTGAAACCCCGCCTATACTACCCTGTGGGGCTCGAATCTCAGCAGGGAAATCGGGAATGGTGGTAAGGTCATTACCCGCAGATCCGGATGACTGTGAAAAGATTTCGCCGGTCAGCTGCATCCCATCTCCGGAATCTCCCGAAAACCGGACAACTGCCTTTCTCATTTTCATTTTGGATTTAGTATCAGGCATGGGGTCAAATTTTATATTTCCAATCTCAGTTTAGCTCGTGAGGGCCTGTTAGGCCTCGTGCAGAAACGTCTGCCGCTCCAGTAGCGCATCCTCGGTTTCGTCATGTTCCGGATGAACGATAATGCATTCGGGAACCGGGCAGAACGCAAGGCACTGCTCTTCGTCGTGGAAGCCCTTGCACTCGGTACATTTGTCAGGAACGATGAAATAGAAGTCGTCGGAGAGCGGCTCTTGCATCTCGTCGGCATCAACTTCTTCACCGTTCATTAAGGTAACAGTGCCTTCAAGGCTGGTGCCTTCCGCCATTGACCATTCCATGCCCGGCTCATAAATGGCTTGATTGGGACATTCCGGTTCGCAGGCGGCGCAATTGATGCAGGTCTCGGTAATTGAAAGTGCCATAATGGTATGCTTTAATGAATGTGAGGGTTAGAGATATCAGGATGAACGTCAATGTTGGTTAATTATAGATATTTAGACAAAAAACTCTAATTTAATGTAGCTAAATTCGAAATCTCTTACAACTTCTAGTCGAAAAATTTGGAAAAAAATTTTCAAGAGCCTGTCACCGACGTTGGTGGACCGTTTTGACGAAGGGACACAGGCCTAGCGAATATCATCCGGGTTAAACCCCTGAAGCGTTTTGATATAATTTGCTCGTTCAAATGCCCCAGGGTCCGCTACCGAAGCAGAGCTCATTGCCCCCTTCATTTCTGATATTGATTCATACCCTTTGTCTTCCATGAATTCGGCTATACCGTCCAGAATATTCTGCAGGGTTTCAATACCTTCCCTGATCAGTACAGACGCCATCATGGTCACATCGGCGCCCGCCAGTATCATTTTTACAACATCTTCTGCGGTATGAATGCCGGTTGTCGCCGCAAGGCTGCCCGAGAGGTGCGGTCGCAGCATCGCAATCCATCGCAGCGGCAGCCGTTTTTCAAAACTGCTGCTCAGTTCCAGACTCGGTTTTACCTCCAGATTTTCAAGGTCGATATCCGGTTGGTAGAACCGGTTAAATAGAACGAGACCGTCGGCGCCGGCCTTTTCCAGCTGAACCGCCATGTTGGCAAATGAACTGAAATAGGGTGCCAGCTTTACTGCGATCGGAATACGGATGTTTTGTTTGACGGTTTTAATATCATGGAGGTATTGTTGCTCAACTTCTTCTGAGCTCAGCGAAGGATCTGCCGCAATATAATAGATGTTCAGTTCCAGTGCGTCGGCGCCGGCCTGTTCCATCTTTTCCGCATAAGACATCCATCCGCCTTTAGAAACGCCATTCAGGCTTGCTATCACGGGAATGTCGACAGTATTTTTTAATATCTGGATATGCGCAAGATAATCTTCAGCGTGCAGGTTGTGATAAACGCCGGGATCAGGAAAATAGCTGAGTGCCTCGGCGTGACCTTCGCTGGAGCGTGTTAGAATATGATCCAGTGCCTGGTTTTCGCGATTAATCTGTTCCTCAAAGAGGGAATACATTACGACAGCAGACGCACCCGCATCCTCCATCTCTTTGACACGGTCTACTTCGTTCGAAAGCGGAGAGGCGGAAGGTACCAGGGGATTTTTTAAAGAAAGTCCAAGATATTCGGTTTCCAGGTTCATCGATTTGAGATTTGTTATAGTTCTACATTTCTATTTATTAGCATCAGCATAAGAATTCACTCATTTCTTATCGGTACTCCCATTAGGTTCATAGACCGATACCATCTGTTCATACACCTTCCATCGCTCGTTTACTTCTTTCTGAGCCCGCTTCATGAGTTTCTTGGCTGCGCCCGGCTTCGATTTTGACAGCATCAGGTAGCGCATTTCATTGTATGCATACTCTTCCAGCGATATTTTGGGTGCTTTGGAATCCAGCTGGAACGGGTTCTCTCCTGCATCCATTTTCAGCGGATCGAATCGGAAGAGCGGCCAGTAACCGGAATCAACGGCGAGCTTCTGCTGATTAAGCCCGTACTTCATATCGTAGCCGTGAGCGATGCAGTGGCTGTAGGCGATAATGATAGACGGTCCGGGATAACGCTCGGCTTCCATAATGGCCTTCATGGTCTGCCTGTCGTTTGAACCCAGGGCGATTCGAGCCACATAGGCATTGCCGGTGGAAACAGACATCAAGCCGAGATCTTTTTTAGATGTTCGCTTTCCAGAAGCGGCAAATTTTGCAACTGCACCAAGTGGCGTAGCCTTGGAGCACTGGCCGCCGGTGTTGGAGTAGACTTCGGTATCCATTACCAGAATATTGACATCGCGTCCGCTTGCCAGCACATGATCGAGTCCGCCGTAGCCGATATCATATGCCCAGCCGTCTCCGCCGAAGATCCAGACACTCTTTCGAACAAGATAGTCAGCTATGCTTAGAAGCAGTTTTGCGTTTTTGTGGACCGAAGATTCAAGCTGTTTCTTCAGGCGCGCAACTCGGATTCGCTGCTCGAAAATGCCCGGCTCGGTGGTTTGATCTGCGTTGAGGATATCATCCTTTAATCCGGGGTCGATATCATCGCCCATGGACTGCAGCAGCTCCCGGGCCTGTGCTTCCTGTTTGTCGATTGTGAGCCGGAAACCGAGACCGAATTCTGCGTTATCCTCGAACAGGGAGTTAGACCAGGCCGGGCCGTATCCATCGGCGTTGGTGGTGTAGGGGGTGGCCGGCAGGTTGCCTCCGTATATGGAGGAACAACCCGTGGCGTTGGCAATAACCATGCGGTCGCCGTACAGCTGGGTAATGAGTTTGATATAGGGCGTTTCGCCGCATCCGGCACAAGCACCGGAAAACTCAAAAAGCGGCTCGAGAAATTGCGAACCTTTTACGGTTTCTTGCTTGATTTCCGAACGGTCATACTCCGGAAGGCCGACAAAGAAATTCCAGTTTTCAATTTCCTGTTCCAGCAGCGGCTGGACGGCTTCCATATTGAGTGCCTTTCGCCCCACCTGCTGGCGATCTTTGACCGGACATACCTCCACGCAAAGCTCGCATCCGGTACAGTCTTCGGGAGACACCTGAACGCTGACTTTCGTATTATCCGGCCATTCGCGGCCGCGGGCATCCATGTATTTAAAGAGTTCGGGCGCATCCGCCGCAAGATCACCGTCGAAGGCCTTCATGCGTATGACCGCGTGGGGACATACCAGGGCACATTTTCCGCATTGAATACAGATGTCGGGATCCAGCACGGGAATTTCCTGAGCAATATTTCTTTTTTCCCACTTGGTGGTTCCGGTGGGGAAGGTGCCGTCCGGTTCGAAGGCACTTACCGGCAGGTCATCGCCGTTGCCGGCTATAATTTCACCGATGACCTTCTGCACATAGTCGGGCGCTTCCGCGGGAACGGCAGGCCGCATTTCAATATTTGAGGTTACCTTCTTCGGCACTTCTATGTGGTGGAGATTTTCAATGGAGTTGTCCACGGCGGCGTAGTTGCTCTGAAGCACTTTTTCGCCCTTGCTGCCATAAGCCTTCCTGATGCCCTCCTTGATCAGAAGGATGGCCTTTTCTCGGGGAAGAATATTGGAGATGGCGAAGAAACAGGTCTGCATCACGGTGTTGATACGTGTGCCCATACCGTTTTTGCGCGCCACTTTATAGGCGTCAATGCTGTAGAAATCCAGATTCTTGTCAATAATCTGCTGCTGCACCTTTTCGGGAAGGTTATCCCATACCTCGTCGCGACCGTAGGGAGCGTTCAACAGGAACGTAGCACCCTCACGTGCATTATCCAGCATATCGAGGCGGTCGAGAAACTGCGACTGGTGACAGGCCACGAAGTCTGCCTTGTCGATCAAATAGGCTGAGTGTATGGGCTTCGGACCAAACCGCAGGTGAGAAACCGTAGTGGCTCCGGATTTTTTGGAGTCATAGACAAAATAGCCCTGCGCGTAGTTGTCGGTGTTGTCGCCGATGATTTTAATGGAATTCTTATTGGCACTTACCGTACCGTCGGACCCCAACCCATAGAACAAGCCTTCAAATCTGTCTGCATCTGTTTTCAGGCCGTTTTCTTCAACTTTCAGGCTGGTGTGGGTAATGTCATCGTGGATACCGATGGTGAAGTGGTTCTTCGGTTTGTTCTCTTCAAGTTCATCAAAAATGCGTTTGACCATCGAAGGCGTGAATTCCTTGGAGGAAAGTCCATATCGGCCGTTAATTACTTTGGGGTTGGATTCAAATGGTTTCCAGTTTTCAATTTGATTCTCGTAGAGGCTGGCAAGCACATCATTATATAGCGGTTCGCCCGGGCTCCCCGGCTCCTTGGTGCGATCCATCACCGCAATACCGCTAACACTTTCGGGTAACGACTGGATCAGGTGAGTCATGCTGAAAGGACGGAAAAGGCGAACTTTAACCAGGCCCACTTTTTCGCCGTCACTATTAAGCCTGTCTACCGTTTCATGAGCCGTTTCCGCTCCGGATCCCATCAGAATGATCACCCGTTCTGCATCTTCCGGTCCGTGATATTGAAACAGCTGATATTCACGTCCGGTAAGGTCTGCGAAGGTATCCATGGTTTTTTGAACGATAGACGGGCAATGATTATAGTAGCTGTTCACTGTTTCACGGGCTTGGAAAAATACATCCGGGTTCTGTGCGGTGCCGCGAAGAACGGGATCATCCGGGGTAAGTGCCCGGTTTCTGTGATCGATAATCCATTGATCGTCTATCATTTCAGCCATTACATCCGTCGGGATTTGCTGGATCTTCTGTACTTCATGGGAGGTCCGGAATCCATCAAAGAAATGAACGAAGGGGATGCGCGATTCGAGCGTGGCCGCATGGGCGATCATGGCTATATCCATCGCTTCTTGCACACTGTTGGAGCTTAGCATGCCCATTCCTGTAAGTCTCGCTGTCATAGAGTCGCTATGGTCACCGAAAATGGACAGGGCGTGGGTGGCAACGGTTCTGGAAGCTACATGCACCACGGCTGGTGTAAGCTCCCCGGCTATTTTATAAAGGTTGGGCAGCATTAGCAGCAATCCCTGAGAAGCGGTGAAGGTAGACGTCAAAGCTCCGGTCTGCAGTGCCCCGTGCATGGTACCGGCGGCGCCTCCTTCGCTTTGCAATTCCACAACATCGGGGATGGTTCCCCAGATGTTTTTCTGTCCCCTCATGCTCCATTCGTCTGCCCACTCACCCATTGGTGAGGCGGGAGTAATGGGATAAATGGCAACAATTTCGCTGAGATTATGTGCAACGTAGGCCGCTGCCTGATTGGCATCGATGGTTAGTTGTTTGTTTGACACGGTTGCTCCTCCTTATATCACGTTCAAATTATTTTTCTGATGGTTTTACAATTTCTCCCATGCTCTGTCCATTCTTGATCTCCTCATTCAGCGCGATCAGTGTTTTCTCTTTAAAAAGTTCGTATACCCGGTCGCGTATTTTTTTGTAGTCGCTATGGATGGGACATGCTTTATCAGGATTGCATTTCCGAAATCCAATGCCGCACTGATCAAAAATATCCAGCCCGTCTATGGCCTCCACGATTTCGAGCAGGCAAATTTCATCGGCGGAACGATTCAGCTTATATCCGCCGGTAGGTCCTTTCATGGAAACCAGCAGCTTGTGTTTTACCAGCAGCTGCAAAATTTTGCTTAGAAAATGCTTGGGAATGTTCTGTTCAGCCGCAATCTCGTTGAGATCCACATTCTTCTCTTCCGTTGAATGCAGTGCGATATAAAACATGGCTTGCAAACCGTAGTGGCACGATGCTGAGAACATTGCTCCCTAATTTTGTTAATGTTGTGATCCGGGCGGTTCAAGATAGCAGGACGGATAGTATGCAACGCCTTTGCCGCATGGCTCTGTAGGGCCGGTCGGTGAATCTCCGGCTTCCATATAATTACCGGGCTTGTCAGAATCGCATCCGTGTTGCAGTGGGAGGCAGACAATGGGCTTGAGATCTCTGCTAAGGTGAATAAGCTGCTTTCCGGTGCTGTATTGTCGGGTATGTTTACGAAAATAGTTAAGGAAGCCCGTACCGTCGCGATCCAGTATTCTTGTCCCTTTGATCATCTCTTCAAATATCCGCTCATGTGAATAGGTCCCTACGTAAAGGGAAATAAGCCCGTATAGATGGCTTGCCGTGATGTTACGGTGATTATTCCGGTTTTGTTTTTTTATACCAATATCCATGGCAGCATTATTCGGGATTCAGTGATTACTTATTTTGCAATAAAAATGGTTTTCAGCCGGCCGGTTGTTACTCATTGACATCTGGGTTCATATGGAATTGTTTTAGCAGCAGTCCGATAATTTTTTCGCTGTGCCTGCCTGTTCGCAGGCTTTCGGGATTGGGACAAACTTCCGCGCACTGCGGCATATCATAAGCGCCTTTGCATTCCGAACATTTTTCGGGCACGATAAAATGATATTGTTTAGACAGGGGAGGATGGAATTTCTTAGCATTGATTTCTCTTCCCTCACCAACCATCACTCGTCCCTTCAGCCGGGTGCCTTCCGCCAGTGACCATTCCATGTCTGGCTCATAAATTGCCTGGTTGGGACATTCCACCAGGCAATACCCGCAATTAATACAATCATCTGTTATTAGTAAGGCCATTTGAGCTCTCTCTAAGCTTCTGTAGGTAATAAAAGCAGTCCTTCTTATCGGACTCTAAATCAGTATAAGATTTTTAGACATAAAACTCCAAAATAAAATTGCAGAAAAAATCCGTCGCTTGTTTTAATTCTTCAATGAGAAACAGGGCATTAGGATGGGCTGGGTTTATGTCCCAGGGCTACAATGCTTTCACCGCTTTCCACATCTTCAGTAAGTTCCTTAAGCGTCTTATTTTCGAAGAGATTTCGAATTTTATTTCTCACCTCTTTGTATTCGTAGTGAATAGGGCAGGGATTTTCATCATTGCATTTTTTAAATCCTATGCCACACTCATTAAAGATATCAAGGCCGTCGATGGTATCAATAATCTCAATAAGTCTAATATCGGAGGGGGGGCGATTGAGGCGAAAGCCACCGGTTGGGCCTTTCATGGATATTAGCAGTTTATGTTTAACAAGCATTTGAAGGATTTTGCTAAGAAAATGTTTTGGGATATCGAGTTCCTTCGATATGCTGGTCAGATCTATATTTTCTTCATCCGAATAATGCAGGGCTAAAAAAAGCATCGCCTGCAAGCCATAATCGCAAGAGGTTGAAAACATATGGATGTATAATTTATATGGTTTTTTTTCGAAGGCTAAAGGTAGAATAAATGAACCTTACCCTCCAGAATATTTATGAATTAACTAAAAAACGTTGGGTAATAATATATTATTATGGATAAAAATACCTAAAAATCTATAAAATGGGAAAGTGACCATTTACAGCAAGATATGATCGCAGGCATAAGCTACTTTTTCCACGTTATTCTTTAGCTACGTTTTGGAGAAGATCCGAAGTGTCAACAGTTGCAGCCGGGCGCTAGGCAGCGCTTGAATTATGCTGCGGTTTTATTGACAGCAAAAAACCATCATTGCGGAGGCTTTCATCACGACCACTGTATAATTGACGTTTATCGGCTATACACATTCTGCAGCCGGGTGGTACGGCCATTTTCATCCACGATCTCCAAATCATATCGAATTACAATGCGCGTGCCCGGGGGCGCGTAGTAATAAAGGTACCAGGCGGCGGCCTCGGAGGTGCCGATACAGCCGTTTGAGTAGGCCTTGCCCAGTGTTTCGATGTTGGTGGTGGGATGGATGAGCTGGCCATAGCGTACGCCGTTGATCTCGGGTTCCAGCCATGGGATATTGGGCAACCTGGTCACTGTGCCGTCATCCCGCCGGGTGACGTGGTAGACGTGGTTGTTGACGGGATTGATAAAAACGGGATTCTTTATGTGCCGTACAATGGTCCCTTCTCCGGAACGCGTGCGCAGATCCATAACCCGGCCCGCCATGGCCAGGTATTTACGCTCATCTCGGCCTACACGCACCGGAAATTCGTAAACAGTTCGTTCTCCCTGCCGTACCCGGAGCTTGAATTCAGGGATATTCAGATCCAGGTAGGTCTGTTTGAAAAGCCGGTTCAGGCTGTCCGCCGCGGCAGAATCGGGTATAACCAGATGTTGGCCGGGCCTGAAGATCGGCAGTTCTTTGGGATCCAGGTTGGTAATTCCACGCTCCTTCAGATGGTAATAATCGGTAGCAGCCAGCGAATCGATCACCCAGGGATTGTTCCTGATAATCAGATGCTCCGAAACAGGGTACGAGAGCAAGGAGTCATACCGGTGTACGATATCGTCCATCACCTCAAAATAGTCCTTGACCTTTACAGTATCCTCCAAAAGGTGGAGGGGCTGTACCCTGTTGGCCGAAGTTTCGGCGACAGATGCATTAAAAGAAATGACGGCTTTCCCCTTGTTGTAGCCTGCCAAAAGAAGCAGGGCCGTTGCCAGCAGGATCCATATGTTACCGCGTGTTATCATGGTGGTGGAAGAGTGGTGTACGGGGTGTCGTTAGCTGCAAAAGTCGGCATAAAAGATCGCTTACTGTTGGTGCAGGCTTTCGTTTGCCCTTCATCAGCTCCGTGAATTAATTGCGATTATTTGTCAGGTTCGGAATAAAAACGCTACCAATTAGTTTTTTAAAACGCTGGTTTTCATTAGCTAACATACGGTTAATCCAATTGGAAGTTTGTAGGGCAAAGTATTACGCTGATATTTGTTAAAGCCTGTTTCATTAATATTGTTGAATGTCGGCTTGCATTGAAGCTAAATCTCCCCCAAATGGAATGGGATAGTTGATAAAGGATGGGTGAGCGGCGTATCGAAGGGGACCGCGTATGCAGGGAAAATCACCATGGCTTCATCAATTTTCGCATACTGCAAGCTCTGGATTTACGATATTCAGGCGGCTGGCTATGTTATTGCTGTACTGAGAACCTGTTGATCCTGGAAGTAGATTCCAGTTCTTCCAGGATTTGGTTAACAATGGCGTTCCGCTGGCAATCTTAATATCTGCTAGCAGGTTGGTCCATGATGCCACTCCCTTTTATAACCACTGCATCAATATGGATGTGCCCGCCGTGTTTCAGAATTATGGCCTTCCCGTTTCTGCATGATTCTGCCGGCCGCGAGACACTGCAAAGGGGACCTTTTCAACCGGCAGCTTCTATCCTGTCTGAGATAAAACGGCTTTCTGCCAGATATTCATCAAAGAGCGGAGAATTTTACTGCTCCTGTTGCTACATCAGGATAAATGAGACGCCCAGCGACAGGGTTTGCATCAGCTGTACCTCCTCCGAAAAGTCATCGTCGTAGGCTAAGTCGAACCGGAGCGAGGTACTAATCAGATCATTGACCTTCCCGGTAAGCTCATTGGCAAAATATACATCAGTACCGGAAAGTGATTTGTTGACATTGGTGAAGGTTTCTACTGTTGAACTCAGCAGAAAGTTTGGGGCTATGGATTGTTCATAGGCAAGGCCCAGGGTAAGGCCGCCCTCATTCTTGATGGTATCGCCGGGTTCAAGACCATAATTGGTAACCAGGTTATCATCGGTTACAATGGTTTGTTTAAGGGCTAAACCGGCTTCGGCACTGAAGTAATCGGTGGGTATGTATGCAATACCAGATCCCTGCTGAAAGTAGGCCGGTGACATAAATCCGGATATGAGTACATCATTGTCGTCGGGTCCGGCATCATACTCAAATCCATCATCGAATTGTGTGCGAAAGTTGATGTTTGCATACGCTGAATAATTGCTCTCCTTCTCTATCAGCTCATAGAGAAACCGATTTTTTATGACCAGTTGGTCAGATGTTTTACGGATGCCCTGCTTTTCAATTTTGGATTTCCCATACCGCGCAGCAAGTAAAAAGCCATAGGAAAAACGGTCCTCCCTGTGCTTGGCCGTAAATGAGGAGTTGCCCGACAGAGCAATATTGTTGACGCCCCCCTGCGACCAGTTGGAATAGGCGGCCTGGGAGCCATTAAGGCCGGTAACCCAGCTGTAAGACCAGCCTGAGAGGCTATCAGGTACAATCATTGCTTCCTGCGCCTGTATTTGTGAGCTTATTAATAGTACAAAAATTGTAATTACAATTTTCTTCATAAATGCCACTTGTCATTTAATAGATGAGAAAAATGAAAGAATCTAAATAAGGTTATTTCAGCAAGGTCTGCAAATTAACTTTCCAGGGTCGGAACTATGCTCTGTTTCACGATGGCTTTGCAGTTTTGTGGGCAAGCATAAAATTATTTCCTCTGGTTCCTGAAAGAGGATAAAATCGCTAAGCGCTTGCCTTTAAAGAAATAGGTTGCCAAATTGAATTATTGACAAGGTATAATTTGTTTATTGCATTAAGTTGCCACCAATGAGCAAGATGACCGATAATTCAGCATCATTTAATTTTAATTATCTACTGCTTGCAGGGTTAGGGCTGGTCTCCATTGCAGTATTTATCATTGACCTCCGGTTTCCGCTGGGGGTGGCGGGAGGTATTCCTTATGCGCTGTTGATAATGGCTACCTACTGGTCCAGGCGAAAGCGTCATACGGTAGGGGCAGGCATACTGTCAACCCTGCTTATTGTTGCGGGCTATTCTTTTTCACAGCCGTCGGGTTATCTTGTCATGGCAGTGGCCAATCGTTTAATGGCAATCATTGTTATTTGGGGCACTGTCTGGTTTGTGATCAACTACAAAAGATCCCTGAATCGCATCAAGAAAAGCGAAGATCGAATGTCGGCACTTTTTGAGGCCGCAACAGAGGGGATTATAATATCAGACTTGAATGGCCGGATTGTCATGGCAAACCAGAAGATTGAAGAGTTGTTTGGGTATCCTCGCGAGGAACTAGTGGGAGAAAAGATAGAGGTATTGATCCCCAACCGTTACCAACCAAAGCATAAGCGTTTTCGCCTGGACTACTATGACGACCCCGAACCGCGACCGATGGGACAGGGACGCGATTTATACGGGCTTCACAAGGATGGGGAGGAATTCCCGGTGGAAGTCAGCCTCAACCATTTTGAAAATGAGGAGGGCCGGTTTGTCATCAGTTATGTAATTGATATTACCCAGCGAAAAAAGGCCGAGCACAAGCTTCTTAAAGCCCACCGGGAGCTCAAGCAAAAAGCCGTGGAGCTCAAACATTCAAATGAGGAGTTGGAGCAGTTTGCCTATGTGGCTTCCCATGACCTTCAGGAACCACTGCGGATGGTTGCCAGCTACACGCAGCTGCTTGCTCGCCGCTACAAAGATCAGCTTGATGAAGATGCCAGTGATTTTATCAACTATGCGGTAAACGGGGCGCAGCGGATGCAGGAATTGCTCAATGACCTGCTGCAGTTTTCACGCGTGGGATCCCGGGCCAAACGGTTTAAAAAGGTTAGTAGCGAAGCGGTCATAGAGAATGTACTGCAAAACCTGGAAAGATATATTGAGGAAAATGATGCCAATATTGTTACAGAATCACCCTTGCCCGAGCTCTCGGCGGATAAACTGCAGCTTGTTCAGCTGTTCCAAAACCTGATCCAGAACGCTATTAAATTTAAGAAGGAGGGAAAGCCGGAGGTCAGAATAAAGGCCAGCGAGTTGGAGGATTATTGGCAATTCAGTGTAGCTGACAACGGCATGGGCATTGATGAAAATTATCAAAAACGGATTTTTGTCATTTTTCAGCGTTTGCACCAGCGTGAGGCGTACAGCGGATCAGGGATCGGACTGGCAATCTGTAAAAAAATTGTCGAGCGGCATGGCGGCGAAATATGGGTTGACTCCGAACCGGGCAGGGGAGCAACCTTTCATTTTACCATTGCCAAAAACCTTGAGTCGGCGCAGGAAGAGAAACGTAAAGAAGCAATAAAAAACCAAATATTCAGCTAAATGGACAGGCCGGTAGAAATACTTTTAGTCGAGGACAACGAGGCGGATATCCGCCTGACTCGAGAGGGAATAAAAGAGGCGAAAATTCGGAATAACCTGCATGTTGTGCGCGACGGGGAGGAGGCCATGGACTTTCTGAATAAGAAGGGGGACTACCGTGATGTGATAACCCCTGATTTAATACTGCTGGATTTGAATCTTCCCAAAAAAGATGGCCGTGAAGTTCTCGAGGAGATTAAAAATGACGACAGGTTGGCACTTATTCCCGTGGTGGTTCTGACAACTTCTGAGGCTGAAAAAGATATTGTCAAATCCTATAAGTTGCATGCCAATTGTTATGTAACGAAACCGATGGGTATTGATCAATTTGTGGAGGTTATTACGGCAATAGAAAACTTTTGGTTTACTATTGTAAAATTACCAACAGGCATCAAAGGAAAGTAGAATGGATGATCTGGAACAAATAAAGACGCTGCTAATCGAGGATAATCCTGGTGATGCCCGGTTGATTGAAGAGTATCTGAAAGAATCATTTTTCGAATTTAAGCCGACTCTGACGTTGGCAGATACGCTTGAGAAGGGCATGAGTTTTCTTCAGGAAAAAGATTTTGATGTCATACTCCTGGATTTATCACTGCCCGACAGTTTTGGACTGGCCACCTTTGATGCCATTCACAAGACGACCGAGACGGTTCCGGTTATCGTGTTAACAGGCCTGGATGATGAAAAATTGGGCATTGAGGCTGTACAGGCAGGGGCTCAGGATTTTCTGAAAAAAAAGGATATTGATGCAATCCTGCTGGGAAGGGCTATTCTTTATGCCATGCAGCGACATCAGCTAACCCTCAGGCTCGAAAAAAGCCAGCAGCGGCTGCAGCAAGCTCAGGAGCTGGCCCATCTGGGAAATTATGAGCTGGACCTTGAGTCTGGAGAGATCACCTGGTCTGACGAGACCTTTCGTATCTTCGAAATGGATCCGGAAGAACCGGCGCCAACGTATGAGGAGCTGAAACCGATCATCATTCCGGAATACCGGGAGGATATTGATGCCGCGATACGGGAAGTGCAGGAAAGAGGTCAGCGTGGCTATCTTGAGCTGGGAATTACAACGAAAAGCGGAAAAACGAAATACCTGTACAGCATCGTTGATCCCATCAAGGACAAGAATGGAGAAGTTGTAAAATTATTTGGGACGACGCAGGATATTACCGATCGCAAGAGGGCAGAGCTGCAGCTGCGTGAGAACGAACGCCGGTACCGCATGTTATTTCAGGGTACCACCGACGAAATTCTGGTGTTCCAGGTCGATGACAACAGAGAGCCGTTGCCTTTTCTGGATGTCAACGACATCGCCTGTGAACTTCTGGGGTATTCACACGAGGAGCTGTTGGAGAAAACATTGTATGACATTGTCGCTGCCGAAAAAGATGAAATTCAAAAACGGATTGCTGATGTTATCGACAGCGGCAAAAGAATCCATGAATCGCAGCATATTACCAAAGAGGACGAAGTTATTCCGCTGGAAATTAGCGCCCGGTCATTCAGTTACAATGGTCGGCCTACCATTATATCAATTGGTCGTGATGTGCGGGACCGGCGTAAACTGGAACAGGAGATCCTCAACATAAGTGAGCAGGAAAGGCAGCGCATCGGACGGGACATGCATGATGGGCTGGGGCAGATGCTTACGGGGATCGGACTTATCGCTCAGAGCTTGTCCAATAAACTGGAATCACAGGGGGCGGAAGGAGCGGAGAAAGTGCAGGAGATTGCCGATTTGGTAAAGGAGGCCGATGAGTATGCCCGGGCGCTGACTCAAGGTTTAGTGCCGGTGAACATTGAATCAAACGGTTTGGACAGTGCGCTTCGGGAATTGACCAGGAAGTTGTCGAAGATGTATGATATTGACATCCAATATTCCAATACGCCGGAGGCAAAGGTGGACGATAATGCTTCGGCCGTTCACCTGTATCGCATTGCCCAGGAGGCTATAAACAATGCGATTAAACATGGAAATGCCTCGGTCGTTCACGTTGCGTTGAATATGGAGAAGGATCATATTATGCTTCATATTGAGGATAACGGCCAGGGATTTCCAGGGCCAGAGGAAATAAGCGATGGAATGGGCGTCCGTATTATGAATTTTCGGGCGCAAATGATTGGTGGGCATTTGGAAATTAAAAGTGAAAAC
Source organism: Fodinibius sediminis (assembly GCF_900182555.1). Classification (GTDB taxonomy): domain Bacteria; phylum Bacteroidota; class Rhodothermia; order Balneolales; family Balneolaceae; genus Fodinibius; species Fodinibius sediminis. The sequence goes on from NZ_FXTH01000008.1 coordinate 44,686, forward strand.
GGAGAAGGAACGGAGGTTTTCTGCCAAATGCCTTCGGCAGACGACAACCGATAGCCTTGCACCTTGTCATTGATTGTTCCTGCTTTCTGAGATGATAGCGTGCCTTTATCATTTTATTTTCTTCTTATCATGTTCCAGAATCCCAATAAGCTCATACTACCAGCCGGCCGTTTTTATTCATGACAGACAATAAGTAAAATGACGCTGTTTCCGGCTGCCCCGGCTCTTTTGATGGTTATGCATCCTCTTTCATAAAAGAGTACATATTACAGCCCCAATCTTACTATCCCTCTCTAAATCGTTTGCTTCACTAGACCCAGGATAAATATTTGGTCACTGGGTTGTCAAGATAAGTTTAGGAATCAAATATGATATAATTTTGTTACCTTTTGCTGTTTAATAAGATATAGAGAAAGTTGGCAGAAAAGAAGAAAGGTTATGAACCGGCTTGGAATTTGAAGTCCTTGCCCGTTTGATAATCGGTGTATTTTGAAGCTAAAAAAGCGCTTTTGGGTACATACGGATCTTATGTATTTACCAAACGTATGTTCTGGGGCTTTCTTTCAAGGCGGAATGATTTCCTCTACTGCAGTTCTTGAACTACCAAAATTATTATAGTTGTATGTCATCGCTTTATATGGATGAGAATAGTATCCTTTCAGAGGATAGCCCAAGTAAAAAAATGAGTGAACCAACAACAGGACGGCGTATATTGACCGCACTGTCTCCATGGGTACTGTTAATCATGTTGTTGCTGGTACCGCTTGCGCCTACGAAAGCCGACCCCCTGAACAACGGTGAAATAAGCAGGATTGCAGAATTGCTGGCAGATCATGACGGGAATGGGCAGCCCGACCGGCTGGGAGAGCGGGTAACGGTCAGGGGAAGGGCAACGGTGGGAACGGACGTTTTCAGTGAGCAGTATATGATCCTGTATATGCAGGACAGCACGGCAGGAATTATGATATTTTCCGATACGCTGGATACACCGGTTGCCAGAGGGGACAGCCTGCATGTTACCGGTACACTTGAGGTGCATGCCAGCAAACCGGAAATTGTGGTCGAGCATTTGGAAGTGGTTGAGGGAGACAGCCGTATTCCTGAAGTAGTGCCGCTGAACCGGGTGTTTGGGGATCCCGGACGCCACAGGGGGGTGCTTGTAAGCGGAGAGGCCATTGTTCAAAACGGAGATTACGGCAAAGATATAAAGATGCTTCGAATAGCTCCCCCTGACGGTTCAAAGGACTCGCTGCATATTTTCGTCTCCCGTTCCAGTGTTTATTACGATGATTTTAAATTTGACATGCTCGATGGCGGCGAAAAAATCCGTATCCGCGGCATCCTAATTCGTTATGTCTCCGGGTACACCGGGGAAACTTTCTATCAAATTCTGCCGCGTAGTCGGCAGGATTTTGCCATCCGCGGACTCAGGCCGATGCTGGAAGACGGTTCGTTTGTCTATGCGGATATCGATACAACTTCAGAAAGAGTCTATGTGCTGCTTAAAAACGGTTTGTGGAGCTATGACCTGATCGATGACCGCTGGCGGTTTCTTGATGCCATGAAAGATGTTGAGGGGGCCTTCGGCCAGTTTGAATTCGGTGTCGATCCGCAGGGAGGCGTCATTCAGCTGTGGTCGAGAGGGGTGGGAGAGGTTTATACCGTTGACCCGGATACATACGATATCGAACGAGAAGACCGCTCATTCGATCACCGGAACCAGTTCGGTCACTATCCCTTCTACCGGGAGGGCAGGCTCTATGTTTTCGGGGGCTACGGTTTCTGGGAGCATCACAATATCATGGTTTTCTATAACCAATCACATCATCGGTGGGGCATACAGCAAGTCGACAGGGACTCCCCGCTCCCGGCCCGCAGGATCCCCGGAACCGGCCTCTATGATCAGAAAAGGGACCAGTTGTACATATTCGGCGGGGAGGGCACCGAGGCGGGGTATGCCAGCGCCGGGGATGTGTCCCCACGGAAATTCCGTGATATCTGGAGGTTTTCTTTCAACAACCAGAAGTGGGATAAAATCCTAACGATTGATCAGTCCAGCCGCGAGGCGGCGAATGCTGCAGTCTCGCCTGCCATCGGGAGAACCAACAAAAAATCCTCTTCCTTGTACCTGCCGGATGAGCGAATGTGGTTCCTTCCTTCTTTCAACGCGAAACCATCGGGCGATAGGTTCCATCTCAGACCGGTGGATCTGCGATCCCAGGAGACAAAGGCTGAAATATCACTGGAGTTCGGTTCCTCCAGTCAGTTTATACCCACCAATTACCTGTACAATCCCAATGCGGAGGAAGCGGTGTTTGTAGGAGTGGAAACGCTTTCCAACACGGAGAGCCACCCGGTACGGATCTTCCGGCTGCCGGCTGATTCGCTGCTGGCCAGGATCGGCGAATCCCCCTTTTATGCCTCCATGCAGTTATACTACTATCTGACCGGGCTGGCGTTAATCGGAGGAATTCTGTTCTGGGTATACAGTAACAGAAAGGCCGATGACAATACAAAAGAGAAAGAAGAAGAGCAGCGCGATTTCATATCGCTCGATATCCTGCTGCAGGGCGGGGAGTTCAACAGCAAGGAGGTGAGGCTGCTGGAGTATATGCATGAGCAGGGGCGATTTATGGATTCGAATGAGATTGAGGAGCTGCTCTGGAGTGATGTGGAGTCGTATGATTACCGGAGAAGGCTCAGGAACGACATCATCAAGTCGATTAATAAAAAGTTTGTGAAACAGGTCTCCGGGGAGGATGAGCTGATCCTCAGGAGGAAAGACCCGAATGACAACCGGCGCTACAGGTACGGCCTGAACCAAAATCTGCTGGAAAGGTAACAGCTGGAGAAGGGAGGGTGAGTTTTCGTGTGTATGTTAGCGGAAAAACAGCTTGTTTTTTCAACTGGGAATACTCAAGGCTTGCCGTGCTGAAGAGCCGCTGCCCCAATTCAGTGTTTAGGCAGTAGCCTGAAGGATAGTCCCCCGCTGGCTCCGGGATCATAATCAAAAGCTGATCCTGCACGATGTTATGACTTTCTTTTTATCTTGATATCTTGCGAAATGGGGAGTGTGCTCAGATTAAGGGGATCGCCAGACATCGTTTTGTAATGAATTACAATCAAACGCTTTTTGATAAGCAGGCGCAGGACGGCACAGATCGGTTCGTTTTGAGGTATTACGGTCAAGACGGACTGCGGATTTCTGATGCTTACTGCCTTGCTTTTATTTCCTGCAGGAGAAAGTAACTTTCGCAAAATTATTCGTTGGTTGGCGCGATTTTCCGATGTCTTTCTGTTGTCCTCTTTACAGAATATTGATTTCCAACAAGATCAGGCTAACAGTTTTACCCTTTTGTTGGCGCATAGCATACGGTACAGCTATACTGCGGGGAGCAAAATATTGACAAAGCAGCGTATTGGTTGTAATATGATGGAGGATAGAAAAATATTTTCTGAGATGAATAACTGAGAGTTGCACTTACACAAATTCAACAGCTTCTATTATGGCTGGGAAAGCTTCGGTGTCGACCTATTTTGCAGGAGCAGTCTATGGCGCTTTCATTTTGATCGTCCTGATGTATCTGTTGAAGGTACTGGGACTGGCGGGGAATCCGGGATTTGTCAACACCTACCATGCTGTTTTTGGCGAGCACTTTCTTCTGCTTGACCATTTCACGGCAGCACTTCTTTTTGCCATAAGCGGCGGCATATGGGGCATTGTTTTCCGGCTGGTTCCAAATCCCACGCCGCTGAAGGGGATGGTGTTCGGTCTTCTTCCCTCCCTTTGGCTGTGGACAGTGGTAGTACCCGCTGTAGGCGGCGCCTTTTTTAATAGCTTTGCTTTGAAAGGCATTCTCATGCCCCTGCTGTTCAACTGTGTAATATGGGGCAGCTTTGTGGGATGGTATGTACAGAGAAAACAGAACTGATGCTGACGATTCCCTCTGCACTTGCTGATGCTGCCCGGAGCTTGTCTTGTTGTGCCCGAATAACAGTTTTTATGCCAGGAAGAAAACTGCGATGCCTCCCAGGAGGATGGCAATGAAGAGAAAGACTACAAATCTTTTTATCGGTCCGCCGCTTTCCATCTCCATCATCTTCATCTCGTGATCTTTTAGATACTGCCTGTTTTGCCATGCCAGCCAACCGGCCAGCCAGATGAAGCCCAGGTTCATCCAGAAGGTATAATCAATTTTGAACTGGGTGATGTTGGAGACGGCCTTCTGGCTCTCCGGGATAATACCCAGCACCGCAAAAAGACCATTGAGAATCAGGGCCGTCAGCACGATGCTCACAAACATCACGCCTGCGATATACAGCGCAACCCTCCACCCGTAGTACTTTGCATTGATGTGCACCAGTGGCGGCACCATCAGGTCGGAATAGATGAAGCCCATGATGCCGGCAAAGAGCACTCCGTTCTCATTGAGCACGGTGGCCAGGGGGATATTGCCCATTGAGCCGATGAAGGTTGCGGCCGCCACAAAAGGTGCTACCGCCGCATTTTCCAGGGTCACCAGCCAGGCGGGCAGCTGTTTGGCGTTGGCCAGGAAGAGCGCCGACCAAAACGATTCGGGAACCAGCACTGCCACGAAGCCGGCAATGGTAAAGCCGATCAGGATATCCTCCCAGGCCATTTTCCAGTCATTGACGAACTTATGTCCCACCAGCTGCCAGCCCTCTTTGCTGGTAATGCGTTTCCGCCAGTCAAACTCTTCGCTCATCCCGTCGCCTTCGCTCTCTACTTTTTCCCGGGCGGCCTGCATCCAGCTTTGCGGGTATGTCCACTTGATGAGCAGGCTGCTGATGGTGATGAGGATCAGTCCCCCGATAAGTTCGGCTGCCAGGAATTGCCAGCCCAGGAAAATGAGAATCAGTATGCCCAGTTCAATCACCAGGTTTGTGGAGGCAAACATGAAGGCCACGGCAGCTATAAAATGGGCGCCCTTCTTTACCAGGGATCGTGCGGCCGCAAGGGCCGCAAAGGAGCAGGAGGAGGAAGCGGCTCCGAAAAAGGTGGACAGGGAGATGCTTTTCAGGTCAGCATCGCCCATGTAACGGCTAAGCTTTTGCTTGGGGACGAACGCCTGGATCATCCCGCTGATAAAGTAACCGAGCACGAAGGCCCAGCCCGATTTCCAGAAAAACCCCAGTGCCGTTTTGGCCGATTCGCCGTAAAGACTAATAAAATCCATGGTCAGCTGCTATTGGTTAACTGGTAGATTATTAAAGGGATTGTGCAGGCTTCGAGTTCCGGCTATAGTTTTTCACTCTTGATCTGCGTGGTGTTCCACATCGCGGCCGGCCTTTGTGGCCCTTATTCTCTTGACAATACCGGTGAAAGAAAGGGGTTGGACTTCGTTGATCATCCATCCGGCCTTCTCGACGTTGTCCACAGTTCGCCGGGCGATATGGACGCTGCTCAGGTAGTGGAGGGGGTGGTCAATAGTATTCATTACGGTGCCCAGCAGGGGATGGTCGGAACGCATGTGTTCGAGCAGGTGGAGGGTGCCGCCCGGCCGGGTAACCCTGAGGGCTTCCTGCAGTCCGGCTACAGCATCCGGCACGGAACAGAATACAAAGGTCGCGACGACTTCATCAAAGGTATGGTCCTCGAAATTCATCTGCTGGGCATCCATCTCCCGGAGGGTCACGTGCTTTTTACCAGATTTAGCAAGCTCTTTTTGGCCGCGGGCAAGCATTCGGGGCGACAGGTCGATACCGGTGAGGGTAATATGGTCGGGGTAGAATGGTATATTTTTTCCGGTGCCAACACCTATTTCAAGTACCTGCGGGCCTTCGACCTCTCGCCAGAGCTCTCTGCGCCATGATTGGAACAGCAGTCGCTCAAGCGGCCACTCCATGAGGTTATAAACCGGGGCCAACAGGTCGTAGCGGCTTCGGGTATGTGCAGAATCGCGTTGTTTATTCATGGGACTTCTGTGCTTTCATCATATGTTTCGTCAAGGTCGATCTTGTGATTCGGGATTACCCATGCTTTCCTTTTACGCTCTTGCGGAAGCAGAACCCGGCCCGTCATACGGTCATACCTCATGTTGCTGCTGTGAAGATAAGCCGGGGACCCTCCCCCATGTTCTGTTTACCTTCATAACATATGCCCTTTCCTTAATGTTCATAATCGTTGACCCTTTTGTGATCTTGTCGCAGCCGGTCACCGCTGAAGGATAGTCAGGCGGCAGATAAAATTGTCGCCTCCCGCAATTTCAATTATCTTATTGAGTTATATACTATATCTGAATCGCTAGTTATTAAATTCTGACAATGTAATGCTATGATTTGGCAGAATAGCCTTTACCTGTGGTTTCTTCTGATCATTCCGGTTCTTATTGGTTTGACCTACTGGTACAATAGACGGCTGGATGAAAAGAGGAAAAAATATTTTGGGAGCAAGTTGCTCCAAAAACTGCGCCGGGGGTTCTGGCCGTGGGGTAAACGAATCAGGCATCTCAGCCTCTATATTGGCATCGCTTTGCTGATCCTAGCTGCGGCAGGCCCTAAAATTGGCACGGAAGTGCGCGAGGTAAAGCGGCAGGGCGTTGATTTGCTTATTGCGCTGGATCTCTCTGCCAGCATGAATGCCGAGGATGTCAAGCCCAGCCGGCTGGAAAAAGCCAAATACGAGGTCAGCCGCCTGATTGAAAAACTGCAGGGCGACCGGGTCGGACTGGTTGTTTTTACGGGCGAAGCCTATCTGCAGTCGCCGATGACCATGGATTATTCGGCATTGCGACTGTTCCTGAATATTGCTGAAACCAACCAGATGCCCTCCTCTTCCACCGATTTTGGTGCGGCGATGGAAACGGCGGCCGATGCATTTGACAGGGGAGGCAAAGATGGCCAATCATCGAAAGCGGCAAAGGTCCTGCTTATCATTTCGGACGGGGAAAATCACGGAGCGGATTACGACGGGGCGCTTGAGCAGTTAAAAGAAGAAAATGTTTCCATTTACACGCTGGGTCTGGGCACAGCGTCGGGGACTCGCATTCCCCTGTATAACGATTCCGGTACGCTTATAGGGTACAAAAGAGGGGAGAATGGAACCGAGGTAAAGACCCGGCTGCAGGCGGAGGTGCTTCGTTCTATTGCCAGTGAGGGCGGGGGCGAGTACTATGAAATTCGAAGCGGAGGTTCGGGCATTGATGCTTTTCTGGGGCAGATAGACGAGCTTCAGCAGGGAGAGTTTGCCAGCCAGGAATACGCTGATTTTAAGAACCAGTACCAGTGGCTGGTCGGTTTTGGACTGCTGTTTGTTATCGTGGGAGTGACCTTTCCCTACTACACGGCCGATAGTTCGTGAGAAATAGCCTGCAGGCGTTTTCCTGCAGAACCACCTGGATAGAAATGACACTTAATTTTGAGAAAGTAACGATTACTGATGATTAAACTCTTTATTACTGACCTTGACGGTTGTATCTCTACACCTTTTACGACCCCTGACTGGAATCTTCTTTCTGAAATCCGACGGTTGAATGATCAGCATATGGATGACAGGGCTGTTCCACCGCTTACAATCTGCTCGGGCCGCCCGTTGCCGTATGTGGAGGCGGTGGCTCAGTGGCTGAATGTGCGGTATCCGGCGGTGTTTGAAAGTGCCGGGGTTTGCAATATTCAGCAGTATGAGGTGGAGTTTCTGCCCGTATTTGACAAAAAGGCGGAACAGCAGGTGGGGGAGCTGAAAGAGTGGCTCGAGCGGGAGGTCATTTCACAGTATCCGGGGATGATCCTGGAATTTACCAAGAAGATGGATGCAGGACTGATACACACGAAGAAGGAGGTTATTGACGAGGCCTTTCCTGTAATCAAACATTACGTGACCGACCACTATCCGATCTTTGAAGTGCATAAAACCGATGTGTCGGTCAATATTATTCTGGCCGATAACAATAAGGAGAATGGCATCCGCAAGCTTTGCGAGCTGCTGGATATCACTCCTGCCCAGGTGGCCTACATCGGCGACAGCAGTGGCGACATCCCCGGCTTGAAGATTGTGGGACAGCCGTACGCTCCCCGGAATGCGGTGGACGAGGTGAAGGAACACGCAGAAGTACTCGATGCGGAAGTAACCGAAGCCGTGTTAATGGCGTATAACCGCATCATCCGAAAAAACCGGGAGGGCCTGTCAGAGAAAATATCTCCGAAGGTTGGGTAATCCGTGGGTTTGTATTCTGATGCATTCCCTCCTTTTCCCTTCTGAAGCGAACTCTGGGAGCCCATGAATTCCGCTGGTAAAGAAAACCACCGGGGCTGGACTCAAAGCGGTACTGGAAATTTTTTCCGGTCTAAAATAACAAAGGGGAGCTTCTTTGCAGAAGCTCCCCTTGTATATAGAAAAAAGGAAATTCTTACACTTTGCCAGTGTTTTTCCATTCTTGAATTTCCATACGAATCTCTTGTGCTTTTTTCTTCATCGCCTGAAGAGTTTTGCGAGCACGGGTGCCGGCAGCTTTGTTGCCTTTTTCGTAGAACTTGGTAATGTCAGGTTCCAGCTGATCTAATAGTTCACTCATTTCATCGTATCGGCTCATTATAATACTCCGTTTTATTTTGTATTAATATTAATCAAAGTCGCTTGATGATGATCAACGTTTTCATCATCGATATGGTCGAATCTATGTATATGCTGGTGGTCTGTCAAGTTAAAATCCCCTTTTTGATTCAATATGCACGGTTTTTTTGCTTTTTATAGCCTGAAATAGGGCAAAGAGTCTTCAAAAGAGGCCATTGAGGGGGCTATTTAATTAAAATCGTGTGGTCTGTCTTCGGCAGATGGTGGAAATCACGTGCTGTTGAGAGGCGAACGGGACGATCGAAGCTGGTCAATTCGTCTGGAATCTGCTTCTCCCGGAACGAGGAATCCATAGTGCTCCACTGCATGGTATCGGGATGATCCGTTGACGTAAGAACTTCGGATTCATCGGATTTGGTGAAAAAGAAGACTTCGTCCGGCTTCAGTTCATCCTCCAAAAACCGAAGCATGCGCGGCAGGGCAATACCCACCTGCTGGCCGCGGGTCAGATCCTGAACCAGTGTGGAAAACAGCAGTACGGGCTCGGTGGGAAGGCGCTCCAGGAAGGAGTGATCCAGCGCCAGTTGGTCATCCCGCAGGGTAATGAAATTTCGCCTGTAGGGATTGAGGCCAATGGTTGAAACGCCCTGGTCGGCAAAAAGAGCGACCAGCCGCTTGTTCAGGTCTTTGAGACTTCGCACGGTGGCCTCCTCACGCATGACGCCGGTTTGGATAATACGGTCGGTATAGGCACTGTCGGTATGAACGATGATAGAGCGAAGGTCCCGGTTATTCTGCTGCTGGGACAGTGAGCGTGCAAGTGAGGTCAGGAAGACCCCGTTATCGAGATGAGCGTAATCTAAAGCTGCAAGATAGCGCATACAGAAAAAGTTAGGAGTTTGAGAGTGATGGAGAGTGAAAGCTGAAGGGCAGCAGATCATCAATGAAGTGGATTGACTGGGAGCGGTCCGCATGATGCAGATGAACCTGGCGGTGCGACAGATGTTCGCTAATAACCTGTCGGCAGGCCCCACAGGGACTGCTGAAGTCGCCGTCACGGCTCAGGACATGAAGATCCCCGAGCTCGCCCTGGTGATAGGTCAGCGCCTTGGCAAGGGCCACCCGCTCGGCACAAAGACCCATATTCCAGGATGAGCATTCAATATTGACGCCGCAAATGTATCCTTCGTTCGTCTCAAGCAGGGCGGCAACGGGAAAATTGGACTGTTCAACAAGCGCGCGATCCAGCAGGGAGGAAAGAAGATCTACCGGCTCATAATTCCCGGCTATCAGGATTTGCGCAGGCTCGACTGCAGACAGGTTTTCGAGCTCAAGCTGGCCTGTCTGTATGCCGTACTCCTCCTCCCAGAAGGAAAGCAGCCGGTCGCCGTGATCGGTGACCAGCAGATTTTCCGGACTGTCGCCCTCACTCAGGCAGCAAAAAAGGGCATTTTGAGCTGCATTGATGGACAGCGGATAGGAAATGTTTTCCACGCGTTTGCCGATGTAGGTGCGCCCTTCAGCACTTTGAACCACCGCCACTTCTGGCTGCCGGGAGTAGGGCACGTAGCTTTGTTCATAAACAGGGCGGATATCCATTATTCAATGATTGATGATATTACAGCGTCGGCTACGTCGGCTCGTACTTTGCTTATGTCTCTGCCGTACGAACGGTACGGATACGTTCTGTTGGTAAGGATGATGATGGCCAGATCCCGTTGTGGATCGACCCAGAAACTGGTTCCGGTAAAGCCCGTATGACCAAACGACTGGTCACTGGCCAGCGTTCCTGCAGTACTGAGGCCCTCCTCGCTCTTGCGGTCGAAGCCGTAGCCCCGGTTGTTAAGCTCTGACTGGCGCCTGGTAAACTGTTCAACTGTGGACGGTGAAATATATTGGTTGCCTCCGTAGGAGCCCTTGTTGATAAGCATCTGTGCATAGGTTGCGATATCCGAACCGCTGGAAAAAAGCCCGGCGTGCCCGGCGACGCCATCCATATAGTAGGCCCGTTCATCGTGGGCCTGGGCCCGTACGGTCTTGTGCCGGTAGATGGTATCTCGTTCGGTGGGAGGGATACGGTTGACAATCCATTTGCCGGCCTTGCGAGGATTGAAACGCGTACTGCGCATGCCCAGCGGCCGGTAGAAGGTTTCGTGCATGTACTCGTCAAGACGTTTGCCGGTCACTTCGTGAACAATTTCTCCCATCAGAATAAAGCCCAGGTCGCTGTATTTGTAGGTGGTTCCGGGATCATTGATCAGGGGTTCATTTTTAACGGCTTCGACAAGCTCATGGCGGGTCTGGAGCTCGTCGACATAGATACGGAAAGGAGGAAGCCCGGAATTGTGCAGCAGAAGGTTTTGAATGGTAACCTGGCTTTTCAGTCCTTCCTCAAATTCGGGAAAATAATCGCCCACCTTGTCATCGAGAGCTATTCTCCCTTCGTCCACCAGCTTCATCATGGCAGTGGTAGTACCGATAATTTTAGTAAGGGAAGCCAGGTCGTAAATATCTCCGTTGTATACGGGATTGACTTTTTCGTAGGTTTCATAGCCGAATGCTTTTTGATAGGCCACAATCCCATCCTTCAGCACCGTCACGATACCGCCGGGAAAGGTCGAGTCGAAAATGGCTTCGTGCATCAGCTGGTCGACCTGGTACAGCTTCTCTCCCGAAAGACCAGCTGCTTCTGCAAGGTCGTAGCGGATGGTCGACTGGGGCAGGGAGATGCCTTCGTTCATATCGTAGGCCCCCGGGATGTTAATCGGAAGCCTGCCGCTGATACCGGATGCACCAAAGAGGGCCGGAGCGGTATTCTCAAGCTGATGATCGGAACCGTCCCACGCCAGCAGCTGAACATTGGCAGCGGGCAGATCCTTAACAGCATAGGGATTCCCGAAGGTGATAAGCGCCTTGGGGGTTTGTGCGGGCAGTTGTTCCAGCCACCGCCGCTGGGAGAGATTAAACTGGCTGCTGCCGCTGGAGTTGATATACATATGAGCTCCGATAACGATGAGGTCGGCCCAGCGGACATTTTCTGTAAGCTCGCTTCGGTCTTCGGAGCTTATATCACGATAGATGACCCCGTGGCGTACAGAGGGATGATACTTCCGCATTTCTTTGACCAGGGCGGTGCCTTTTTCCTCAGCATCGGTGTCGGTGACGGAAATTACAAGCACCCGCGGATACTTGTCGGCTGTAATCGGAAGGATGCCCCCCTCGTTTTTCAGAAGCGTGAGGGAGTTACGGGCAATCTCATCGGCAATAAGCTCGTTTTCCAGGCTTTTTATTTTCACATTCAGTTGTTCAAGGTCAACCTTTCGGTCCCGGAACAGGCCAGCTTGCCGCTTCTTCTCCAGGATTTTACGCACGGAGCGGTCAATGCGGGCTTCGCTGATTTCTCCGCGTTCCACGGCGCGCTCCACTTCCTGGATGGCCGTGATTTCATCGAGGCTCAGCAGCATCATATCAGCCCCGGCCTTCAGCGCCAGTGTCACAGCCTCACCCGGCGAGTAATGTGCAGAAATGCCTCTCATCTCCAGGCCGTCGGTGACAACAAGGCCCTTGAAATTGAGCGAGTCGACGAGGATGCGGTTCAGGATCGAAGGATCAAGCGTGCCCGGATACTGCGGATTGGAACTTATCTTCGGGAAGGCGATGTGGGCACTCATCACGCTCTGGAGGCCGTGGTTGATGGCCTGTTCAAAGGGGGCGAGCTCCACTTTCTTGAGGCGGTCATAATCGTGGTTGATGACCGGAAGCGCCCGGTGCGAGTCGGTATCCGTATCACCGTGACCGGGAAAATGCTTGGCCGTCGCTACGACTCTTTGTGACTGAACGCCATCAATGAATCGCTGTCCGTAGAGGGCCACTGTATCGGGATTGCCGGAAAAAGATCGCACATTGATGACGGGGTTGCGCGGGTTGTTATTCACATCCAGGACCGGGGCAAAGATCTGCCGAACACCCAGCACCTTGGCCTCCTGGGCCGTAATCTTGCCTGCCAGGTAGGCATAGTCGGGGTTCTGGGTGGCCGCAATGCCCATGGCCGGGGTCAGCCGGGTGGTCTGCTCAACCCGCATGGCTGCCCCGAATTCCATGTCCTGGGTCATCCAGAGCGGAATGTCGCTCAGTTCCTGGAGCCTGTTGGTGAGTACGGCCTGCCCGTAGATACTGCCCTTGAAGAACACGATGCCGCCAAGGTTATAGTTTTTCACTTTCGAGGCAAGCGCGCGGTACGATTCGTCTTCGACATTCTTGAAATAGCCTCGGGCGCGGATGAAGAAGAGCTGGCCGATTTTTTCCCGAAGTGTCATCTCGTCCAGCAGGTTGTTGATATCCACTTCCTTCTCTGCGGCGGTTTCCGGCATCTTGTTTCCGGGGTCATTGAAGTCGAAGAGGGTCTGCTGTCCGGCTACCTGGTGGGTGGTTACAGTGGGGGCGTCTGCACGGAAAGTGCAGGATTGAAAAACCAACGAAACTGCCATGACAAGCCACAATATGCCATTCGCCGGGCAGCGGGTGTCAGATTTTGTAAAGTACATCAGATGGATAATTATGTTTTCTTTATGGAACTAAATTAGTTGAAAGCTGCTGTCAAGTCAACGTTTTTATATAGGGACGGAAAATTATCCCTCCTGCTCCGGCACCAGCTTCATCGTCTGGTGCTGTGCACGGTCGAGAAAGCTTTCATCCTGGTACAGGAACTTGTACTGGCCGTTAAGCCAGCTTTCGGTCTGGTCGCCGTAATAGGCTGAAAAAGGATTTCCGGATTGGCCCGTGGGCAGGATAGACAAGGTATAATTCATATTGGAAAAGTCAATGATGCGCCGGATTGAGGGTCCCAGAACCATCTCGTAGGGAGCATCCCACAGGTATTCCCCATTGTTGATACTCATGCCGTGACCCCGGGCGGCGAAAGGACCGTGATTCAACAGGTTGTTTACAATGAGTTTGAGGGAGGTGGGTGCTTCTCCCGATTTTACGGCTTCCCCGAACAGGGGGGGGCGCAGCGTCAGCGTGTGAAGCTGTTCCCAGCGCCATTCAAAAGGTTCGGCCCCGTACTGCGAGCGCAGGAAAGAGATCGCTTCCTCCATACTCCGGGTGATGATCTGGTTCCTGCTTTCTTGCTCACCGGTGGTCACATCATCAAAGAAGGAGCTCTCATATTGCATAAGGCGCATCAGCGCTCGCTTGGGAAGACCCGAGAATTCGATAAACTTCTGGTAGGCATCTTTGTCCATCTCATCCTGGAAGGTATTTTCAGCCAGGCGCAGCAGAAATACATCCATGATCGAGGCCGCGGTCTCGGACAACTCGTAGGAGTAATCCCAGTTCTCCAGGTAGGAGATGACGGTTTCAAATTGTTGATCATGCTGTTTCAGAACCGGCAGGATCAGCTGGGTCATGTCGCGGGCGTAAAGGGAGTGGGCGTCGTACTGCATCTGGCGGAATATTTCCGGGGATAGCTGTTCATACTCCGTCAGGTACTGCCGGATGCGGTCGTACCGGGCGTCGGGTTCCCAGTAAATGGACAGGTAGTAGGGGTAATTGTCTCCGGCGGGGGGATTGTTGGCGTTGGCAATCCAGTTCCGATCGGGATTGATTTCGGAAGGAAGCTCCTCGTAGGGAACATAGCCCTGCCAGTCCTGTCCGGGATCCCACCCCTCGCGCAGAAGGATGGGGTTGCCGCTCCGAACGGGAATATTGGCCAGGGAAAGCTGGGCGATGTTGCCGGCCTTGTCGGCATAGATGAAATTCTGCCCCGGCACTTTAAACTGGCGGGCGCCCTGCTGGAACTCCTCAAGCGATTGGGCCCAGTTCATGGTAAGCAGTGCCTCCACCTCCTTGCTGACCTCGTGACCGCTCCACTTCATGGTAACCACCCGGTCTCCGATCAGTTCCTGTTGGGGGTAGATGTCCGAAATCACGGGCCCATGCTTGGTCAGGCGCCGCGTAAAAACGGTATCATCCTGGTTCTTGATGCTGATAACTTCGCGTTGGAGGGTGAAATTCTCATACAGGGGTTCGCCTGCAAGGGTGTCGAGCACAAATTGCTCCGGGTTCTGCGGGTTGACGGCCTCCTGAAAAAAATCGGTGTCGTCCAGCATGACGTTGGTCATGGACCAGGCCAGGTGGTCGTTCTGCCCGAGCACCAGCATCGGGGCGCCGGGGATGGTGGCGCCGGCCAGGTTGCGTTTCCCGGTATTCAGGTGTACCTCGTACCACTTGCCGGGCATGCCGAGTCCAAGATGGGGATCCCCGGCGAGCATCGGAGCCCCGGTTGAAGATTTCTCGGCGGCCACGGCCCATGCATTACTGCCCTGGTGAATGCCCTGCGAGCCCGTGATGGTACGCAACTGCCGGTCAAGATCCAGCAGGGGAAGCAGAGACGCTGTCAGCGAGTCGGAGGTGTCGGTCGGTACTGGGCGGGGAAGAAACCGGTTGTCGGGACGCAGCTGCAGGAATTTCTCTTCCGGAAGCTCCTCGGACAGGTGGGCATAGGTTAGTTCGGACTTCCAGGACAGGTTCAGCTCCCAGGCCATCAGGCGCGAAAGCGCAACGGAGTGAGTGGGGGTCCAGGGAATGGGGTCCATATCAGCCAGGGCAAAATGGATGGGCAATTTGTCGGGATGGGTATGAACATAGCCGTTGACGCCGGCGGCATAAGCCTGAAGGTAGCGCCGGGTGGTATCTGCCAGCGAGGCTTCAATCTTTTGTGCGGTTCGCCAGAAACCGATGGTGCGCTGCATGATGTCCAGCGGGAGCAGTTCTTCGCCCAGGAATTCCGCAAAACGGCCCTGGGCCGCCATCTGGGAGACGGTCATCTGCCAGAGGCGGTCCTGGGCATGCACGTAACCAAGACTGTAGTAGAGATCCTGCTTGTTATCAGCATAAATATGGGGCACCCCGTGGCTGTCCCAGTGGATGTTGACGGGCTGCTGGAGTTCGGTTTGCTTAATGGTCGCCTTGTAGTCCGGCAAGGGCTGATAGAAGGTCCAGTAGATGGCAATGGCAGTAAGACCGGCTATAAAAAAAACGAATCCGAGCACTATGCCCAAGATCTTTTTCATGAAGAGCACTGACGTTAAATGGTTAGCAAGGAAGTAGCAAACATAGGGATTAATCAATAACGCTGAAAATAGTTTTTGGAAGCAGCAGGAGGGGGGGAGCTTTCTCTGGTCCGCTCTCCCCGACAGCGCCGCATGTATGCCCGGCAAGGAACCCGGAGGCGCCCGGAAAGTAGCATGTTTTGCCTATTCACGCGTTGCATATGCCGCAGAATTTCGATACTCTCATTTTGTAGTACGACAAACGGCAGGTAATTTCAACCAAAGCAGAGAAGTGTATGGACATCAGGAAAGTAGCAGTCATCGGCGGCGGTACCATGGGCAATGGGATCGCCCATGTCTTCGCCATGCAGGGTATTCCGGTACATCTGGCAGAGATGAATCGGGAGCTGGCTGACAAGGCGCTGGCCGCCATCGAGAGGAACCTGGAACGGATGGTCGGGAAGGAGAAGATTGATGCAGCCCGGAAGAAGCGGACGCTTGAGCATATTACTACGTTTACCGATGTCGCAGAGAGCGTGGAAGGGGTGGACCTGGTGGTGGAGGCCGTCCCCGAAAACTTTGAGCTCAAAAAGAAGGTGTTTAGCCAGATCGACCAGGCGGCCCCGGAAGCAGCAATTTTCGCCTCCAACACTTCCTCCATATCGATCACCCGCCTGGCAGCGACGACTTCGCGCCCCGGGCAGTTTATTGGTATGCACTTTTTCAATCCCGTGCCGGTGATGAAGCTGGTAGAGGTGGTGCGCGGGCTCGATACCAGCGACCGGACGGTGCAAATTGTAGAACAGATGGCTGAGCGGCTGGAGAAGACCCCCGTGGAGGTAGCCGACTATCCGGGTTTCGTGTCGAACCGCGTACTGATGCCGATGATTAACGAAGCCATCTACTGCGTATACGAGGGCGTGGCTGATCCCGAGGACGTGGATGCGGTGATGAAGCTGGGCATGGCCCATCCGATGGGGCCGCTCCGGCTGGCTGACTTTATCGGGCTGGATGTCTGCCTGGATATACTGCATGTGCTGCACGACGGCTTTAAAGACCCCAAATACCGCCCCTGTCCGCTGCTGGTGAAGATGGTGGATGCCGGCAAGCTGGGCGACAAGTCGGGGGAGGGATTTTATACCTATGATTAGGCAAGTGACGTTATCTGCGGGCTAAACGCTGCGGGCGTGCCGCATACCCGGCTGTATCCCGGTCTAATGCGGTGGGTTGCGCTTTCATATTGACGGGACCGGGCAATGGTGCTCCCCTTTTCCCGGCTCTCCGCCCTTTGTCCAGCAAGCGGTTCCGGCGGGCACGAAAACTGCCTCCCGCCCAGGTTTTTTGTAAGGATTGGTATCTTTTCGGGTCTTACGGTATAAGAGGTTGACCTGCATGGGTCTCCGAAGTCTAAAACGAAAGGGGATTGAGACAGGCGCTTATAGCTGGTCATTTCGGGGACTCCTGCTCAAAGATGAGACCTCAGAATACTAACCAAATCATACAATATTATGCCTTTGGAATTCTATCTGGTACCCAACCGAATGACGGAAGACGCGGATAACTATATAGCCATTAGCAGCAATAAAGAAACCTACTACCTGGAAGATATTTTCGACCATATGACGAGAGAGGGATCGACTATTACCAGGGCCGAAGCGCTGGCGGGATTTGAAGAGACGGTAGCCGGCATCATGAACCTCGTGGAGCAGGGACATTCGGTCGTAACGCCCCTTGTCAATATCAGTTCGTCCGTTTACGGCGTATTCGATGCAGAGGATGATTCCTTTGATGATGGCAGGCACGGGATTCGCATTAATCTGAGGCCCGGCAAACGATTGCGCGATATTGAGGACGATATTACGATTAAGAAAGTCAGGTCCCGCGAGCGCAAACCTGTTCTGCGGCATTATTATGACAATGGGACCGAAACCCAGGATGGCATGATCACGCCTGGTGCCGGGGCGCGTATCAGTGGGAAGCTGCTGAAATTTGATGAAGAGGATAGCCGCCAGGGGGTCTTTTTTATTGACAGCCGTGACAGCACGCAAACAAGAGTTGATGCGCGTATGCTCCGGAATATGCCGGGCGAGCTGATCTTTAACAATCCCTCCCTCACTGCTGGAACCTACCGGCTGGAGGTTCGTGCTATGCTGGAAGGAATCAGTTCAATACGTACGGGGGTGCTGGATAATGAACTGACGGTGGAGTAACTGCAATTAATACAGCTTGAGATAACGAAACCCTATATGTAAAGAGGTTTCAGCCCATCGGTTGAAGCCTCTTCACATATAAGGTTGGCTTGGATTAAACCGACTACTTGAAAAGCAGTAACATAGCCGGTTTATTTATCCTGAACCATAATGCTTAGCCATATCCAGACAGGCTCTGCTATGACACTCCAGGTCGGGTGCTGTAACACAAAGGCAGCGTGGGGAGGCCAATATCGCTCCCGCATTTTCTTTTCTTTTGCCTTATACTTTGAAAGGCTGCCTCTCTGGGGCATCCCCAAATTATGTAATTGTAATCTGACCAACAGAACACCCATGATTGATCTGCGCAGTGATACCGTAACCAAGCCAACCCCTGAGATGCGAACGGCGATGGCCGAGGCCGAGGTGGGCGACGATGTATTTGCGGAAGACCCCACCGTGAATAATTTCGAACTTAAAATGGCGAATCTTTTTGGTTTTGAGGCAGGGCTTTTTGTACCCAGCGGCACCATGGGTAACCAGCTGGGGGTACATGTGCTTACGGAGCCGGGCGATGAGGTTTTGATAGAAGAGACGGGGCATATTTTTAATTACGAGTCGGGGGGAGCGGCACACTTGTCTTCGGTCCAGCTGCGGCCGGTCCGGGGAGGCAGAGGCAAGCTTGCCGAAGAGGATCTGAAAGACCTGGTGCGGGGGGCGCAAGACTGGGAGCCCAATACCAAGGTGCTGGCCCTGGAAAATTCCACCAACAAGGGCGGGGGGTGCTGCTATACGGATCAGGAGCTCAGGGAGCTTCGCGACTATGCCGACGAGCAGGGACTGCATCTCCACCTCGATGGGGCCAGGATCTGGAATGCCATGACGGCCACGGAAACGGATCCCGGCTTCTATGGTGTCATTGCTGATACCTTGTCTGTTTGCTTTAGTAAAGGGCTTGGGGCTCCGGTGGGATCGATGCTGCTGGCCTCTGCGGGACGTATCAGGAAGGCCCGGCGAATGCGTAAAATGTGGGGAGGCGGCATGCGGCAGGTGGGCATCCTCGCCGCAGCCGCCGACTATGCAGTGGGGAACCACCTGTCCCTGCTGTCGGAGGATCATCGCAGGGCGCGCGAGCTGGCCCGTACAATCCGGACCTGTTCTAAACTATCCATTGATCCGGAGTCGGTAGAGACCAATATCCTGATCTTCGAGGTCTTGGAAGGAACAGCTCAAAAAGCAGTTGAACGCCTGCAGGAGGATGATATTTACCTGGTTCCTTTTGGCCCGCAAACCCTGCGGGCAACTTTTCATTTCCAGATTACTGACGATGATCTCGAGAAGGTAAAGAGTGCCTTTCAAAGCCTCTTCGGCTAGCTACTGTTTTTTCGAGTCATCGGTATGCGACTGAAAGAGGGGATTGTCGCGCTTGACGGTGGGTTCCATGTCATAGATGCCGTAGAAACCGAACTCAAACTGGTTGTTAATGAAGGGGCTGACCGCTCGCATGAACTTCG
The DNA here is from genome assembly GCF_900182555.1 of Fodinibius sediminis. Classification (GTDB taxonomy): domain Bacteria; phylum Bacteroidota; class Rhodothermia; order Balneolales; family Balneolaceae; genus Fodinibius; species Fodinibius sediminis. The sequence goes on from NZ_FXTH01000008.1 coordinate 63,971, forward strand.
ATAGCCAGTCGGGACCAATATGCTTCTCCAGCTCTTTGCGGTAGGCCTCAACCGCCATATCCAAATACTCCTGGCCTTTGAAAGGGGGCTGGTAATATTCGGTTTCTTCAGGTACTTCATAGCTTCCCATCTCTGTCATGACTCCCCCGGAAGCGGGACGGTCAAATTGGAGATTTAACAGTACAGGGGCAGGTTCATCTTCCTCCAGTTCAAGCTCCTGCCGCGTGCTATCGCGTTCCTGGGCAGCAGACGCAAAGGGCAGGCAGAGAAAAATACCGCCAACCAGCAGCAAGCATGACATCAGATGTGTAACGGTCTTCGACACGTCGTATGGATCAATTGGCTTTACGGATATACAGCAAATCCCTTCGGATTAAAATAACAGATTAATTGGCAATTTGTTGTATGAATTAGGCAGGGAAGCGGAAGTTTCGGCGCCGGATTCACTGGCTTTGTGAGAGAAGTTTCGTGCGGCTGCATACCTGAAGCAAAGGCCGGTCAACCCATGATGATTAAGCCATAGCCAGGAAACTATCGGTAAACAAAGGGCTGGTGAATGTCCTGAATTAGCTGTTGAAACAGCGGTAAGATCGGAGCTATTGGATCGGTTTTGAATGGTAGCAACAGGCAGAAAGGAATCATTTGGATGGGGAAAGCCGGAAAAATGACCCTCTGAAGGCTATTTTAAAGGCATATCTTATGAAAAGGCATGGTTTGTTCCCTTTTCAGGGATTTAACGGCGCTTACAGGCGAATTTCGGGCCTTTTTGAGATAAATGTGCGAAAATATTGCCGATTTTACCCTTCCGGGGATAAATTGAGCGTATTTGAATGTTTTGAGAGAGCAGTCGGGAATCTGCAAAAACAGGGTATGCCTTCTTTGTTTTTTGGAACGATATCCGGTGTTGAGTAGCTGGGATTCAGCCTGTTTTTACCATTGCACCAGATGGACTGGGAACCGTTGTAAGGAGGAGGTAAACAGGAAGATTACAAGCTGCGATGACCGGCGGAGACCGGAGGGGGATTGGAAGAAAATGGAGAGCCCGAAAAGGCTCTTTTTTATGATGAGTCAGCCCGTAAATTTTGACTTGAAAAAGGGCGTGAACAATAAAGAAACAGGAGTCTGAATTTGTCCCGAATTGATGCCGCGGAATGGTCTAAAATTACCGCGGAATGGAGGCTTCAAAATAAGCTCAGACGGCCCAGGAATTTCTGTGCTTTTTGAATGGAATCAAGTGACGAATTCAAGGGGGGATACCGGAGGCATTGTTGTCTGGTCAGCGGACGTGATGGAGCCATCGAATCAGTCAAGCGAAGAAGAGGTTCCGCCCCTGACGAAGCCGTTCGAATCTTCCTTATCAGGGGGGGGCGGGGTACCGTATTTCAAGGGGCCATTGGGATCATTCCGGGGGCGGCTTTGCGGTTGAAGGGGGAGAGGTCAGGCGCCTGAGGGATCATTAAGAAAGCGGCTGATCAGTCCGGGGGGGAAGAAGATCTGGAGGTGAAAAGAAGGCCTTGGGCAGGGCAGGATAAAGAGCGAAATAAGAGACCGGGATATCTTCAGGGGGTGGCAAACAGCAGGTAAATCAAGGCCGGGAAAAAGATGAAAAGAGGGTCAAGGAAAAGTGATTTGGGACCAATCCGTCATTTTGACATTGCCTGATGGTACTAAGGGTGAAAACCCACTATATGGGGAGATAATTTATTGGGTATCAGAAGGTTATAGGATTTAGGTAGATTTAAGGCACTTTCGCGGGGATAACTGAAGAAAAGTCGTACTATGTTACTGCGTCAAGTGAGATTTTATAATGTTATAAAATACACCAAAGAAACTATATAGCAGTGAGTTAGAATAATAACCTAATAAAATTTCTTGTATATGGAGGAGGACATAATTGAGCGCTGCCTAAATAATTTAGGTGGATATGATTGAATAAGATACGGCTGTTGTCAATAGCAGAGCTGTAAATTTGGTAACAGTAAGGCGCATAGAAAGTTACGATCGTTTATAAATTAGGCCAATACCCATCCGGGATATGTTTTATGAGGCTTAAATAATTTAGGTGAAGGGCAGAAATTGATAATGAGACAATTTATCATGCATAAATTAAAAACAATAACTTAAAGTATAGCAATGGATTAGGATAAATATATAGAAATTACATTTAATAAAATAGCCGCAAACGGTAATGCCGGTCCATGTTTTTGCTTCTTTTGGGGTTTAAAAAACCGCTGGTCATTGCCTGACCAGCGGCTGAAAATGGAAGGGTATTATGACGAAGCTGCAGGGAGGGATTTGCGTTATTTCAGGGCAAGTCCGATGCGTCCGCGCTCCAGGTCGAGTGAGACAATTTGCACTTTTACAATGTCTCCCACCGAGACGATATCATGGGGATCGTCGACCTTGCGGTCGGCCATATTTGAGATGTGAAGCAGCCCGTCCTGCTTCACCCCGATGTCGATGAACGCCCCAAAATCAACCACATTCCGAACCGTACCCTCGAGCACTTGCCCGGTGCTCAAATCTTCCATCTTCATGATGTCTTCGCGGAGCACGGGCTTGGGCAGCGACTCCCTCGGATCGCGACCGGGCTTCTGCAGATTTTCGATAATCAGCTCGAGTGTGGGCACGCCAATACCGACCTGTTTGGCCACTTGTTTTTTATCGATATTGGAGAGCTTTTCAGCAATGGCTTCGTGCTGTTGCTGGAGCTTCGAAAGATCGATATTGAAGAGGTTGCAAAGCGTCTCTGTAGCCTCGTAACTTTCCGGGTGAATGGCGGTATTATCAAGCGGATTTTCAGACTCCGGAATGCGCATGAAACCGGCCGATTGCTGGAAGCGAAATGCGCCCACCCCTTTGATCTCTTTAATCTGTTCACGGCTCGAAAAAATGCCTTCGGTCTCGCGTCTTTTTACAATGTTTTTTGCCACCCTTCGGCTGAGTCCGGAGATGTGTGAAAGCAGCGGAGCGCTGGCCGTGTTCAGGTTGACGCCCACCTGGTTCACGCAGCTTTCCACGACGTCATCCAGCGACTGGGCCAGCTGGTTCTGATTGACATCGTGCTGGTACAGTCCGACCCCGATGGATTTGGGATCGATCTTGACGAGTTCGGCCAGGGGATCCTGTACCCGCCGGGCGATGGAGATGTTACCCCGCTGGGCGGCCTCGAGGTCCGGGAACTCTTCAGCAGCCACCTTGGAGGCGGAGTATACCGAGGCCCCGGCTTCATTGACGATCAGGTAATTGAGTTCTTCGTCCGGATGCTTTTCTTTTCTTTTCTGAATGAAGTTGGCCACAATCTGCTCGGTCTCCCGGCTGGCGGTACCGTTGCCGATGGCAATAAGGTTCACCCCGTATTTATCGATAAGCTTTTCATATATCTCCTCGGCTTCGGCCACTTTGTTCTGGGGTGGCGTGGGATAGGTGGTGGTACCTTCGAGGTACTTGCCTGTCTCATCCACCACCGCTACTTTGCAGCCGGACCGATAGGCCGGGTCGATACCCATGACAACCTTGTGATCCAGCGGCGGCTGCATCAGCAGGCTCGACAGGTTTGTGGCAAAGGTCTCGATGGCATGGGCGTCGGCCTCTTCAGTGAGGTGGTTGCGAAGCTCCCGTTCGAGTGATGGGAAGAGGAGGCGTTTATAGGCATCTTCCACGGCATCCTGCAGGTGTGGTACGAAGATGCTCATATCGTTGGTGATGACGATATCGTCGATATTCTCAAGGGTTACTTCATCCCACAGTTCAACATTGACAAACAGTACATTCTCGCGCTCCCCGCGGTTGATGGCCAGCACCTGGTAGGGTTTGAGGTACTTGGTTTTTTGGGAGAAGTCGTAGTAATCCTCAAAGTTGGTCCGCTTTTCTACGGCTGGATTCTTTTCCGTCTTCAGCACGGAATGTTCCTGGAAGATCTCCCGCAGCTTTTCACGGACCTCCACCGACTCGTTGATCCACTCGGCCACGATGTCGAGGGCACCGTTCATGGCATCCTCGGCCGATTCAACCTCCTGTTCTTCGTCCACAAATTGGGTCGCATGCTCCATGGGATCGCCCTTTTCAATCTCCTGGGCCCAGATGAGCTCAGCCAGGGGCTCAAGCCCTTTTTCCCTGGCCATGTCGCCACGGGTGCGGCGCTTCGGTTTATAAGGCAGGTAGAGGTCTTCCAGGGTATTCAGGTCGCTGCACGATTTGATCTGTTCCTTAAGCTCATCGGTTAGTTTGTCCTGTTCGTCGATGGTTTTTAGAATAGTCTTTTTCCGGTCTTCCAGCGTCCGGTGGAATTCGAGCTTGTCACGCACGTTGCGGATCTGTTCTTCGTCGAGTCCGCCGGTCGCCTCCTGCCGGTAGCGGGCCAGGAAGGGAACCGTGGCACCATCATCCAGAAAATCAGCCACTGAACTGACCTGCTTGGCTGAAAGGTTAAGTTCGCTGGCGATGCTGCTATAAATCTGTGATTCGGTCATATTTGGGGTTGGAAGGTTGAATATTAGAAATTACCTATTGCTGTATGCTCAAAAATTCTGAATTCTTGATTCTGAATTCTATATTGCGGTAGCAGAAAATAATCACCCTAGGACTAATAATACACATGAATTCGGATCTTGATGTTATTCACCAGGCAGCGATTGAAATTGCCCGGAAGGGCGGTACGCATACGCTTAACTATTTTCAACAATCGGTCGATGTAGAACGCAAGTCAGACGATTCGCCGGTAACGGTTGCGGACCGTGAGGCGGAGTCGGTGATGCGGGAGGCCATTGGTGAACGATTTCCGGATCATGGCATTATCGGTGAGGAGCACGGTCATACGAATGAGTCCAGTTCGATCCAGTGGATCCTGGATCCGATTGACGGTACCAAATCCTTTATCCACGGTGTGCCGTTTTATACGACGCTTATTGGCGTAGTGATTGAGGACGAACCGTCGGTGGGCATTATTCATGCCCCGGCACTGGAGGAAATGTGTGAAGCCGCCCGGGGCAAAGGAGCTCGACTGAATGGCAAGGTCTGCCGCGTGCGAGAGTGTAAAACCCTTGGCGAAGCCACCTTTCTGAGCACGGATGTATATACGCCCGCCCTGTGTAACTACGGGGAGGCCTTTGATACGCTGATTCAGAAGACGCGGCTTCACCGCACCTGGGGCGATGCCTACGGGCACATGATGGTGGCTACGGGACGGGCCGACCTGATGTTTGACCCGGAATTGCACATCTGGGATGCCGCTCCGCTGCTAACGGTGCTGCGGGAGGCAGGAGGCATCTTTTGTGACACTGCCGGCAAAGAAACGATCGAGTCGGGCAACGGGTTTTCCTGCAGCCGCACCTTGCTCCCGGAGGTGCTGGAAGTGTTCAATTAATCGCTCATACTGTTAACCAGAGGCTAATTATGGCCAAATGTCAAGACCTGGTAGACCTGTTTAAAGAAACGCTGAAGGCCACTTCGCCCGGGCAGGCCATAGCCGATGCGGTGACAATGCGAGATGGAGAACTGCTTGTCAATGAATCGGCCTGGGATCTGCATGGTCGGCCGGTCTGCGTGCTGGCAGTTGGCAAAGCCTCCGTTCCCATGTACCAAAGCCTGGATGAGATACTGGGGCAGAAAATTACTCAAAGTCTTGTGATAACCCCGGATAAAGAGGCCCTGTCGGCGTGCGGTGCCGGGGAAGTGCTGGTGGGGGCCCACCCGGTACCGGATGAACGAAGCCTGCGGGCCGGACGCCGGGCGGCCCGCTTTATGGAGGAGGTGCCCCGGGAGGCCTTGGTAATTACCCTGATCTCAGGGGGAACTTCCTCGCTCATGTGCTGGCCGGAGGAGGGGATTTCCATCAGCGAGCTGAGCCGGACCTACGAGCTTCTGAACAAATCGGGGGCTGCTATTCGGGAGATCAATACGGTGCGCAGGCACTGCAGCCGGATCAAGGGGGGGCAGCTGCTCCGCTATATGCCCGGTGAGGCAACCCTCATCGACCTTTTGATTTCTGATGTGCCGGGTGACGACCCGGCTATTATCGGGAGCGGTCCGACGACCCCGGATCATTCTACGTTCCAGGATGCTTATCATATTTTGCTTGAGTACGAACTGTGGGAGGACCTGCCGGCCCCGGTGCGCAGTCATATTGAAAGAGGCCTGGATGGAGTGGACCCTGATGTGGTGCAGCCCGGCGAGGATCCGGTTGGTAATCACGTACAGCATGTGATAAGCTCGGCGCGCCTGTTTGCCCGTAGGGCCGCTGACATTTCCCGGTCGAAGGGTATCCGTGCCTCCGTGGTTGAAGAGCCGTACAACGCCGATGTGGAAGCGGTGGCAGCCTGGATAATGGAACAGGTATTTGCCGGTGAACATGAAAAGGAGAGGCCGCAATTATTCCTGTTTTACGGGGAGAGTACCGTGAAGGTTACCGGCTCCGGCAAGGGAGGGCGCAACCAGGAGCTGGCTCTGCGGGGTGCACAGAAAATTGCAGGGGAGGAAGGGATCTGCTGGCTGAGTGCCGGCACTGACGGCATTGACGGACCCACGGATGCAGCCGGTGCGCTGGTGGATGGCCGGCTGATAGAACGCGCCGTGAAACAGGGGCTTGACCCGGCGGACTACCTGGATGATAACGACGCCTATCATTTTCATGAGCATATGGGGACGCTGGTGAAAACCGGCCCTACCGGAAATAATCTTATGGATGTGGTGTTTGTAGCCGTGAATTTTGAAGCATGAGGCCTTTTGACGGGCGGTGCCGTCGGGCGCTGTTTACGGCTAAGCCCAAAAGAGAGTCCTTGCCGCCCAGGAGCAAGATCTTATTTTGAAATTGGTCATTCTTGGAGGGAGCCTCTCCCGCGGTGTTTATTATCCCGGCACGATATTCCCGTTAGTCTCCTGAGCCATTGGTTTCATGGTTGGATACTGTTCGGTTTTCGAAGATATACTGGCTGTGATAAGCCTTTAAGCTTGAAAGAGCCAGAATTATGCACAGCGCTGAAAGCTGTCAGGCAGAAAGGATGTAGTTCAACGGGAGGCCCCGGGAAGAGAATCGACGAATTTTGGTTTAAAGTCCGCACCGACGGCCACCGGGTGATCAGCATCCAGGCTCGCCGCCAGTGCAGAGAAGTTAAATTCGCCGTCATTGCCTGGGTACTTATCCATCCCTGGAAAGTGAAAGTAAAGCCGCAAAGGTTTCTTGCAGGGCAATGACGATTGTATAATTGACGCATGGGTTAAGTGGAACATCAGGGCCTGAGAAACGCTTTTAATGTGTTCCTTGCATTCCGGAAGCCCTGGTTGGGAGTTCACCCGATGTCAAGAACAACACGGAAACGGGCCTCGTTGTTGATCATACGCTCATATGCTTCGTTAGCCTGTTCCAGGGGATAGGTTTCAACCTTCGGAGTTATGTCCTGGAGGGCGCTGAAATTGAGCGTATCTTCAGAGTCCCTGGCATCGCCACTGGGCCATCCGGATACAGATTTTCGTCCCATGATCAGCTGCAGGGGCGATACTTCAATGGGATCGCCGGTGGCGGCTACGACCATCAGCTGCCCGTTGCGTCCCAGTCCGTCGACGACCGAGGAGATGGCTTCGCTGTTCGGTGCGGTAGCAAGAATAACTTTGGCTCCCCCCATCTTTTGTAGTTCCTCCGCGGCATCTGTGGCCTCAGTATCAATATAAGTGTGGGCTCCCAGTTCCCGGGCCAGCTCCTTTTTGGCCGGTCCTCGGGAGAGGGCCGCCACTTTGCAGCCAAATTTGTGGGCATATTGCACGCCCAGGTGACCCAGTCCGCCAATGCCCTGTACCGCGACAAGATCACCGGGCTCGAGGTTGCTGTTTCGCAGTGCGTTAAAGGTGGTGATGCCTGCGCAAAGCAGTGGAGCCGCTTCCGCTGAGTTGAGTGCTTCCGGGATGGCGGCGAGCGCGCTTTCGGGCGCTGTCATATACTCGGCGTAGCCACCGTCGAAATGCAGTCCGGTCACCTGTGCGTTCTCACAATTGATAAAATCACCGTTGCGGCAAGACTCACAGGTATAGCAGTGTCCGCCGTGCCAGCCAACACCGACGCGTTGTCCTTCTTTCCACTGGCTTACGTCACTTCCCCGTTCTTCCACAATTCCGATGACCTCATGTCCCGGAGTCCGGGGGTACTCTATACCCGGCATGAGGCCGTCCTTGACAAAGGCGTCGCTGTGACAAATTCCGCAGGCCTGCACCCTGATCAGAACTTCATCGCTGCCGGGGGTGGGGATATCTTTTTCCACGGCTTCAAAATCTCCGCCTGCTTCCGTTATCTGCATGGCTTTCATTGTACTCATAAGTATCAATTCTTTGGTGTTAATATTGTATTGAGGTATGAAGGTAACAGCAGATCATGCTAAATCATTTGCCCGGGAGGGAATAAAACAAGGGCGGAAGACTAAAAATTTATGCAATTCCATAAGACTCCTTATATTCTTCTGTTTCAGCAAGGGGAATTAACCTATAGGAGAATATTATGAGCGGCATTTACGGGCTTTCATATTTTTTAAAGAGGAAACCATTGTTTATTGTCTTAATACTGGGGGGGATCCTGTCGGCTCCGGCACAAGCACTTTTTGCCCAGTCGTTTGATTACGAGCGTTACCCGAAATTGGATTTTGACTTCACCCATATGCAGCTTGAAATGGGCCTGCAGCCCCAAAATATGCGCATGAATGGGGCCGTAACCTACCAGGTCAAAGCCAACATAAGCGGGGCTGATACGGTTACATTGTATGCCGCCCATATGGAAATCAGTGCAGCCTCGGTGGATGGGGAGAGGGTGGAGTTTCAGCTGAAGAACGATTCGCTGCTGATCCCGCTTTTAGAACCCGCAGAGAGGGGACAGAACCATGAAATATGGGTTCGCTACAGTACCACTCCCGGTTTTGGACTTCTGAAGAACAATAACGGCACGGTCTGGACCTCACAGCTTCCGCGGGCGCAGCGCCACTGGGTTCCCATCCTCGATAATCCGCATGTTGCCATGCCAACGGATCTTAAAATTTCCGTCCCCGCGGAGTTTACGGCCTGGGCAACAGGACGCAAAGTGGGAGAGGAAGCCGTGAATGAAGAAGTGACGCAGTATAACTTTGTTTCCAAGACAGACATTCCGGCCTCGGAACTGGCTTTTGCCATTGGAAATTTTCAGAGCCAGTCTACCACCTTCGGGATCAAGCGAATCAATATGGCCGTGGAGCAGGAACCGTCGGGTGAGGTTGATCTGCAGCAGCTGTTACAGCAGTCGTACGACTGGCTGGGAAAAGTGGAAACGGAGATGCAATCGGAATTTCCCTATGAGCGCCTGAATATCGTGATTATGAATGATCACGGATGGGAAACCAAATCATGGGGCGGGGGAACCATTTTTATTTATCAGAACAGGGGCAGTTTGCAGCATCAGCTTCTCCGGGGAATCATCGGGCAGTGGATAGGCAGCAGTCAGCGGGCCGCGCAGTGGAGCGAGGCGGATGCGATTACCCTTTACCAGACGCTTGTACAGCAGTCCATGACCGGCAGCACGCCAACGCTTGACGTACAAGACCTGCCCCGGCAGTCAACACCAAGCGTTTATGATGTCTTTGGCCCGGAGCGGTGGAACGCCTGGCAGCAGCAGTGGCTGCAGTGGAAAGAGCAGTCGAAGGCCTGGATGATATCCGATACCCATCCCGGGATGCTCGAACAGCTGTCTCCTGTCGTCCAATGGAGCGACTATGCCGATTTATGGTATCAGAAGAGCGGCCAGCCCATGTTTGAGATCCCCCGGCTCACCGTGGCCCACGATACCTCGGCCGCCGATACAACGGTTGCCGACTCCGTAATTTACCGGGTACGATACAACCGCGACCTGGCGGGTGAAAGCATTACCCTGGGCTTCGAAGCGGTACAGGGGGGCTATGATGAGCTTAAAACGCTCCGGTTGCATAAAGTGTACGCCGAAGGGATTGAGACGGGAGAGGTAACCTTCACCGGGCTGTCCGACTCTGTGACGGTTTCTGTATCGCCGGACATTCGAACCCTGCGTCTTGAGGTCCCGCAAGAACTGCGCCTTGGCATCGAAGAACACAAACCGGTTCCTTTTCTGATTTACGAGCTGCGCAATGCTGAATCATTGAATCAGCGGGTACGGGCCGCCCGCAATCTGGGCAAGCACACGGACAATCCGGACCTGCAGCTGGCCATTGTTGACGCCCTGGAGGGCAATGTAGAGCCCGACGTACGGGCGGCATTGCTGATGTCCCTGGCAGACATCACGCGGGGCGCTGCCGGTACGGAGCAGCTGTTTCTGGAGGCCCTGCAAAGCGAGAGCCGCCTTGTACAGAAAGCAGGACTGAAGGCGCTCCAGAATTATCCGGAAAGCGTGGAAATTCAGAAAAGGGTCAGGCAGATGACCGCAAGTACAAACCACATAGCCATCTTCAAACAGGGCATATCCGTACTCTCCGGCATTGCGACACAGGAAGAACTTGACGCATTCCTTTCGGAGGTTGCACGCCGCGATACCGTGGGCTACCGATCGGTGGCCGCCATACGTCAGCTGGCCTCGAAGGGGGAGACGGGAATGCTGACCGAGGCTGAGCGCTTCCTCGGCGGGAGCTATGATTACGGGGTGCGGCAGGAGGCCCTGGAGGTTCTTACCGAATATGATGAAAATGCCCAGAACTGGCTGCAGCGGGGAAGGGAATTATTGACGGAGTCGCGGGATCCGCGCATACGGTTTTTGGTCGTCCGGGGACTGCTTCAACACCAGAACTCCGAAATCGTTTCTTTCCTTAGTGAGTATCTGTCGGATGAATATGATGCCCGCGTCTACCGGGCGATAAGTGAGGGTATGCGCTGAAAGGAGCTAAGGCCTGCGGCTGATGAAAACAAATAACCGGGATTAATAACATTATTACAGAGCATGAAAACAGGTTTAAAAAAGGGATTTATCACCGCTGTATTACTGATGATTGGGTTGGGGGGCGCTGATGCCCAGTCAGCTCACCCGGCGGATCATGCATCTCACCATACGCATAAGACCGTTGATTATACCGTTGATCCGGATACTCGGGAAGAAGCGACTCCGGTGCCCGATGAAGAAGGCTTCTACTGGTGGAAGGGGAACCTGCACACGCATACGCTGTGGAGCGATGGTGATCATTTTCCTGAGACCGTGGCAAAGTGGTACAGGAATAATGGGTATCACTTCCTGTCACTGTCCGATCATAATACCCTCCAGACCGGTGATAAATGGATTCAACCCCGCCTCAGCCGGTATGCCGCCTCCGCCGGCGGAGTGGATGTGTTTGAGCAGTACCTGGAAGAATTCGGGAAAGAGTGGGTGGAGTTCAACAGGAAGGACGATACCCTGCAGGTTCGTCTGAAACCCCTTAGCGAGTACCGCCATCTCTTTGAGGAACCCGGCCGCTTTCTGTTGATCCAGGGTGAGGAGATCACGGATGAAAAGGTGATCCATATGAACGCCCACAATATCGGTTCGTTTATTGAGCCGCAGGGCGGAGAAACCGTGCGGGCCATCATCCAGAATAATGTGAATGCCGTGCATAAGCACCAGAAAGAGTCCGGCCGTCCGGTGCTGCCTCACCTGAACCATCCCAATTTTCACTATGCCGTAACGGCTGAAGATCTGGCCCATATCAGTGGACTGCGGTTCTTTGAGGTATATAACGGGCACCGGGGCGTACAGAATTACGGCGATGAGCATCATGTGGACCTGGACCGGTACTGGGATATTGTGCTGACCCTGCGCCTGGCGCACCTGGATAAAGGCATTATGTATGGACTGGCCACCGACGATGCTCATCACTACGATGGGAGTACGGACCACACAGCTTTGCCCGGCCGCGGATGGGTGATGGTGAAAGCCCGCTACCTGACGCCCCGTCATATCATAACCGCTCTTAAAAAGGGCGACTACTATGCCACAACCGGGGTAACACTGCGTGATTTTAGCGCGAGGGATAAGGAATACCTGGTGGAGATTGAACCTGAAGAGGGGATTGATTATAAAATCCAGTTTATCGGCACGCCCAAAGATCATGATATCTCAAGTGAGGAGGTTCTGGATGAAAATGGAAAGCCGATACGGGCGACCCGCACTTACAGCAGGGAGATCGGACAAGTGTACAGGGAGGTGGAAGGCACGCAGGCCAAATACGAGTATACGGGCGATGAATTATACGTCCGGGCCAAAATCATTTCTACCAAGAAACACCCCAATCCCTTCCAGGAAGGCGAAACGGAAATGGCCTGGACCCAGCCTGTATTGGTGGAATGAACTTGGTGAACGGAAGCCGCGGCCGGTTATTCATAGTGACAGGAGGGAGTAACGGCAGCTACTCCCTGATCCATTTCCACAATTCCTTGAATCCGGCACTGTTGCCGTAGCTGAGGATGCCCACGCTGTAGATTTTGGCACTCAGCCACATGGTCAGGGCGAAGGTGACGATCATTAGAAGGATAGACAGGGATATCTGCCAGAAGGGAACATCGGTGATCGCAATGCGGGTTATCATGACAATGGGCGTACAGAAGGGGATAAGGGAACCCGCCACGGCCAGGGTGCTGTCAGGGTTCTCCATGGCGCGAAACATGATAAAATAGCCGATCATGACGGGAATCATGATGGGAAACATGAACTGCTGGGTGTCGGTTTCTGAATCCACGGCAGATCCTATGGCGGCAAAAAGAGAGCTGTACAGCAGGTATCCCAGGATAAAGAAGAGAACGAAATAGAGAATGAGGGAGGGTGAAATATCAGGCATCGTGAAGATCGCGGGATCTATACCGCCTGCCCCTTCCGGGACGGTTGTCATACCCGGATCAGAGCGCAGCAGGATGCCGGCCAGCGGCCCGGCCGCGGTGGCGAGGGCAAAAAAGGAGGCCAGCCAGAAGGTTAGTTGAGAGATGGCAAGCGCCCCTACGCCGGCCATCTTTCCCAGCAGCAGTTCAATGGGTTTGACCGAGGAGGTGATGACTTCAATGATGCGATTGGTTTTTTCCTCAATGACGCTTCGGGTCAGCATGCCCCCGTAGCCCAAGACAGATCCAAAAATAATGATCCCCATCGCCATGCCCACAAGCGTCAGGAAGCCGGTGTCATCTTCGGTTGCCTCACCCTGGGGGCTGAGCTTAACGGTCGACAGGGAAATGCCAGTGGCAAAAATTTGCTGTACTTCCTCAGAAACCTCGGCGCGGGCAATGCGCTCATCGCGGATGACGGTTTGGAGATCGGACTGGATGCTTGACTGCAGGCTGATGCCCCCGGCGCCGCTGGATACAAAGCGGGGATTTTCCTCGAGCCTGAGATGGGCCTCGCTGAGCACTACATAACCATCGATCCTTTCATGCAGTACCCGTGCATCAAGAGAATCGTCCGACAGGGGGGATAGATCCTGGTACCGGTCGCCCGCCAGCTTTTCCAGCCGGGGATAAAGGGCACCGGTTTTGTCGACGACGCCGATCGTATGTTCCGCTCCGCTGTCCCATAGGGCAATGCCAATGCCTGTGCCGATGAAGGCAAGCATGCCGAGCGGTATCAGGATGGTGGCAATAATGAATCCCCTGGATCGAAGGCGGGTTACATATTCTCTTTTGAGGACCAGTAAAATCTGGTGGAAGTTCATGGTTCAGGCCAGTTCCTTGGGATTGATGTTGTCTTCGCCTACCGTGGAAATAAAAATTTCGGTCAGAGAGGGTTCCACCCGTTCAAATTTATAGATCTCGGCATGCTGCATCGCCAGCTGAAGTATCTGTTGGATGTCCTGGCCATTGAGTACCCGTATCTCGGCAAAATTCGTAGACCGGTTGTTGATACGTACCTGCTCAAGACGGTCGAGGAAGGTGGGATCTCCCTGGAATTCTATGGTCACCGTATTCTTTCCGAACGACTGCTTGATCTCACGCAAATTGCCCTTGAGTACCACCTGCCCCTTGTTGAACAGGCAGATGTCATCACACATCTGTTCCACCTGTTCCATGCGGTGCGTGGAGAAGAGAACGGTTTTGTCCTTCTGGCGAAGTTCAATGACGATCTCCTTGAGCATTTCGCTGTTGATGGGATCGAGACCGCTGAACGGTTCGTCAAAGATATAGATATCCGGATCATGGGCTATGGTAGCGATAAACTGAATTTTCTGGGACATGCCCTTGGATAACTCCCCCACTTTTTTGTGATACCAGTCGGAGGCATCAAAGCGATCGAGCCAGTACCTGGTGGTCTTCCGGGCCTCATCGTAGGTTAACCCCTTCAGCCTGGCCAGGTAGATCAGCTGTTCGCCGACTTTCATCTTTTTGTACAGGCCCCGTTCCTCGGGCATATAGCCAATCATTTTCTGGGTCTGTGAACTTGCTTTGCGGCCATTGATGGTGATGGTACCCGCATCGGGGATAATGATATGATTGATCATGCGGATGGCCGTGGTTTTTCCAGCGCCATTGGGGCCCAGAAGTCCGAAGATACGTCCTTTTTCCACTTCGAAGTTCACCTCCTTGACGGCCTGGGTTTTGCCGAATGATTTGCTGATACTATTAACATTGATAACGGCCATAGGCGGGTACTACCTTCGTCACGGGGTGATCTTATTATGTTCACAGCCTTTATTTGTTTCCGGCATTCTCCAGCCCCAGGGCTGATTTACGGAATACAGCAGCTTGTGAAACAGGGAGTTAATAAATCGTGTTTCAAAATGTACGGGATGTTAATGCTTGTTAGTCAAAAAATAAAGATTTTGATTGGACTATAAACTTTAATTAATTAGTCATTGAAATAAGACTGGTTATTTTTGTACTATGGTTAAGGAAATGGGGCAGAGACACCTAGAACATCAAAAAGAGTTTTAGAATATGAAGATAATTCACCTGAGTGCAGAATGTTACCCGGTTGCCAAAGTGGGAGGACTGGCGGATGTGGTGGGAGCACTGCCCAAATACCTGGTCCAACAGGAGGTTGAGGCATCGGTTGCCATGCCCAAATATGATAACGAATGGGTTTCAAAGCATGAATTTGAAACGGTATTTGAAGGACGGGCCCCGCTGGGGGATTGGGAATTTGATTTTCGCATCCAGCGAGAAGTCGATGACACTCTGGGATTTCCGCTGTTTATGGTGGATATCCCCGGCCTGTTTGACCGCCCCGGCGTATATGTTGAACAGGAAAGCGGGGCGCCCTACGGGGATGAGTTTGAGCGGTTTATAAGTTTTCAGATTGCAGTGCTTGACTGGATAAACCAGATGTCCCGGAAACCCGAGGTGGTTCACTGCCACGACCATCATACCGCGCTGGTGCCCTTTATGATGACTCAGAGTTACCGGTATCAGGCATTGAAGCATATTCCTACGGCACTTACCGTGCATAATGGCGAGTACCAGGGGGTTTATGATCACGGGCGGCAAAATATGCTCCCGTATTTTGACCCGCAAACCGAGGGGCTGCTGGATTGGGACGGTCGGCTGAACAGTCTGGCGGCAGGGCTTAAAACCTGCTGGAAGATTACGACGGTTTCACCCTCATACATGGAAGAACTTGGCTATGACAGCCATGGCCTGGAGGGTCTTTTCCAGCATGAAAAGCAGAAGTCGCAGGGCATCATCAATGGAATTGACACCGAGGTGTGGGATCCGGCAACGGACCCGATGATTGCCCACCACTACGACCGTCAAAAGACGGCGGACGGAAAACGAAAGAACAAGCAGGCGTTATGTGAGCAGTTCGGGCTCGATCCGCAGTATCCGACGATATCGTTCATCGGACGGCTGGTGCACGAAAAGGGAGCTGACATGCTTCCAGACCTGTTTCGCACTTTCCTGGAATCGCCGCAGAGCGTGAACTTTATTGTGCTGGGAACGGGCGATCGTAATTTGCACCGCCAGTTTGAGGCGATGAGCAGCCGTTTTGTCGGCTATTTTGATGCGGCACTGGACTACAACGAGCCGCTTGCGCATCAAATTTATGCGGGAAGCGATTTCATGATTATGCCCTCGCGTGTTGAACCCTGCGGACTGAACCAGATGTATTCCATGCGCTATGGTACCGTGCCCATCGTTCGTAAAACTGGAGGATTGAAGGATACAGTTGTAGATCTGGGCGATCCCGATGGATACGGCATTACCTTCTACGACTTTTCTCTCGATGCGGCCCGGCATGCGGTCCAGCGAGCCATTGACCTGTTCAGACAGGGGCGTAAAATGGCAGCGCTTCGAAAAAAAATTATGCATCTCGATTTTTCTTGGAATGCTTCAGCTAAAAAGTATATTGCATTATATAAAGAACTGTCAAATTAACGGATAAAATCATTCATCTATGCATAGCTCTACGATAGCTGTTATTCTTGGAGGGGGGCAGGGAACACGCCTTTATCCACTTACAAAACTTCGGTCCAAGCCGGCTGTGCCCATTGCGGGCAAGTATCGCCTGGTGGATATACCAATTTCGAATTGCCTGAATTCAGGAATTCGTCGAATCTATGTCCTTACCCAGTTTAATTCGGCCTCTCTGAATCGGCATATTAAAAATACCTATAACTTCGATGTGTTCAGCAGTGGCTTTGTGGATATCCTGGCGGCCGAGCAGACGCCGAAGAGTAAGAACTGGTATCAGGGAACGGCCGACGCGGTTCGCCAGTCGATTCACCATATGACTAACAAGCAGCACAAGCATGTTGCTATCCTCTCGGGCGATCAGCTTTACCAGATGGATTACCGTAAAATGATTGAGAAGCATGAAAACAATAATGCTGATCTCACGGTCGCCACTATTCCGGTCGAGGCCGAGGATGCCACGGGCTTTGGGATTATGAAAACCAACGAGTCGGGTTTGATAGAACGCTTTATCGAAAAACCGGACAAAGAGGAGCTGGACCAGTGGCAGTCGGATATGCCTGAAAAGTTTCGCAGCCAGGGGCGCCATTACCTGGCTTCCATGGGCATCTACATATTCAAGAAGGAAGTGCTTACAGAGCTGCTGGACCGCTATGAGGATTCCACAGATTTTGGAAAGGGCATCATCCCCAAGGCCATCGAGGATAACTACCGGGTGCAAAGTTATGAATATGACGGCTACTGGACCGACATAGGAACGGTGAAATCGTTCTTCAAGGCAAACTTGGCATTGACGGACGATCTGCCAGAGTTTAACCTCTACGACAACGAAGATTTTATTTATACTCGCGCACGCCTGCTGCCGGCATCCAAACTGTCGGGTACGACTTTTGATCATTCGGTACTCGCCGAAGGATGCCTGATTGAGGCCAGCCGCATAGAACGGTCGGTCATCGGCATTCGATCGCGTATCGGCAAGGGGACGACCATCGAGCGCTCCATCATCATGGGCAACGACTATTTTCAGTCGCGGGAGGAGCTTGATCAGAAAGACAGCGACCAGCCACCCATGGCCATTGGCGAGCGCTGCTTTATCAGCAATGCCATCATTGATAAAAACTGCAGCATAGGCAATGATGTGCGTATTGCCGGTGGCGATCACCTGGAAGACGGCGACTACGGGGAATATCACGTGGTTGACGGGATCGTGATTGTGCCCAAGCGTTCGGTTATCAAAGATGGGACTAAAATATAGTATTCCTTGTCCAGGGTTTCCAGAAGGTCGGGGATACAAAAGCGTATCCGGGATTCTTGCCCCATCCCGATTCCGTACATACAGAGGATAAGACCGAAACTTACTGGAATGATTCAGGACCAGGGGCACCGCCTGGCATGTGCCTGTGCCCGGCTCTGATGCTATGTGTCCTGGATTTCTTTCAGTTTGCCCATGGCGCGGTCGTTCAGGTTTTCGAATAGTTCTCTGTTGATATCACCGACCGTATATTTCAGGTGCAGCCATACCACATAGGTGGCCATTACGTCTTCATAGCAGTAGTGCTCGATCTCGGGGAGTTCATCCCGCCTATACATTTCCAGGACTTCATGACCTTCCCCGGTTTGTTTGAAGGGGATGTCGATAAGGTATCCCAGGTGCTTTAGCTTGGGCCAGGAGCTGGCACCGTAATTGCTGAACTCATCCAGCAGATCGATATTATCATTGCTGTACCGGTATTTGATATCGTAGTGATTGAGCCGTACCGGCATCTGCATGCTGTGCTTCATGGCCCGGTAGGTAAGCAGGGGAAGATCAAAACCACGGCCGTTGTGATGAATAAGACCAAAATCTTTGTAGGTGCTCAGCGCATCAAACAAGCTTCGCAACCCTTCTTTTTCGTCCGTGCCATGCCAGGCAACTTTCTGTTTCGGCGAGCCGTTGTTTTCGATCCATAGCCCTACCCAGGAGACCATCCGGTGGAACATGGGGGGGAGGAAGCCGGATGTATTGCGTGCGAGCTCTTCACTTGCCTGAATCAAGAGGTCGTCTTCATCTTCTTCGGGATGATCGATAACTTTTCGGACGAATTCAAAATCGGGAACTGTTTCAACGTCAAAAATGAAAAACATGATTATTTCGTTAATTCACCTGCCAAATTCTTGTTAAATAGGCTGCCTGCCGTATCGTTATCGGCATGCCGCCCCAAAAGATACATTAATTTTGTGAGCGTTGCTTCGGTGGTCATATCCCCGGCCCCGAGGATGCCCATCTCCAGGGCCCTACGGCCGCTTTCATAGTTGGACAGGTCAACGGCATCATAAGCGGCCTGGGAGGTGATAACCAGCAGAATATCATCGGCGACGCATTGTTCAAAAAAAGGAAGCAGGCTTTGGGCGCCCCGGATGGGAAAGTTACCACTGCCAAAAGCTTCGATGACCAGGGCCCTTGTATGGTCCAGGGGGAGCTTCCTCAAAAAGGAGGGGTTGAGCGAGGGATAAATTTTCAGCAGAAAAACGGCATCGGAAAAGGTGGTCGAAAGCTGCAGGCTTCCGTTCGGCTGCCGGATGGTGGGCCGCATGTCAATATGCAGGCCAATCTCGGCCAGGGGAGGGTAGTTGGGAGAGGCAAAAGCATCGAAGTCGCCAATGCTTATTTTCGTTGCCCGGTTGCCGCGATATACAAAATCATTAAAGCAGATGGCTACCTCCGGCAGTTCGGTAGTCGCCATTTCAATAGCATTAATCAGGTTCCGGCGGGCATCGCTTCGGATGCTGCTCATCGGGACCTGGCTTCCGGTCATGATGATAGGTTTGCGCGAATTTTGCAGGGCAAAGGACAGGGCCGAGGCCGTGTATGCCATGGTGTCCGTTCCGTGCAGGATGACGAATCCGTCATAATGGTGATAGTGCTGATGGATGAATGACGCCAGTTCAGCCCAGTGCGCCCTGTTTATATCAGAGCTGTCTTCCAGGAAAAGACGCTGCGTCTCAACCCGGGCAATTTCGGAAAGGTCGGGCAGGGTGCGTGAAATGAGGTCTGCCCATTTTGAGGTATCCAGGGTCGGTTTTTGATGAGGGCTGGTATCCATGGCTATGGTACCGCCGGTCTGAATCAACAGGATGTTTTTCATGGATCTGAATATTGTTCGGGTGCAGCTTATGTTACCAAATTTAAAACAAAGTATTGAGTTCAAATCTTTTTTTGTATTACTTACCTATGTAATCCAAGTTGCCGGTAACTGTTATGGGGAACATACAATGCACTTGTGGAGAGAATTGTTGGCATCCACCCATGCGTACCGTTTCCGGCCTTTTCCCATCCATTAAAAAAGGAGGTAGTTTATGAGAGTCTATCCATCATCCAGAATACGAAATGTTGTACTGTTGGGCCATGCGGGGACGGGCAAGACGACCTTGTCTGAGACCATGCTCTTCGAATCGGGAAGTAAACAGCGGAGGGGATCGATAGACGCATGTTCCACTTCGTCCGATTACCATGAGATAGAACATGAAAAGGGCAAATCGGTGTTCAGTACCTTGTTGAATCTGGATTGGCGGGGCAATAAGATAAACCTGATAGATACTCCCGGCACCTCCGATTATATCGGTGAGGTCGTGGGGGCGCTGCGGGTGGCCGATACCGCGGTGTTTACCCTGAACGCCGAGTACGGCATTGAGGTGGGAACTGAGTTGCATTGGAAGTACACCCAGAAATATAACATTCCCTCGCTGCTGATCGTCAACAAGCCGGACAGCAGCCATTCCAAATTCCAGCAGACGGTGGATATGGCCAGGGAACGGTTTGGTCGGGGGGTTGTTGTGGTGCAGTATCCCTACAGCGAAGGTGAAGATTTTCACGCCATTATTGATGTGCTAAAAATGACGATGTACGAGTTTCCGGAAGATGGAGGAAAACCGGACAAACTGCCTATTCCCGATTCGCATCAAGCACAGGCGGAACTCCTTCATAATGAACTTATTGAATCAGTGGCCGAAAATGATGAAACGCTGCTGGACCTCTATTTCGAGCAGGGGATGCTCACGGAGAGCCAGATGCGCGAGGGGTTGCAGCAGGCACTGCTGCACCGTGATTTGTTTCCACTTTTTTGCTGCTGTGCCAGGCGGAACATGGGAACGGGGCGTGTGATGGGATTCCTGGGGAATGTGGCCCCGAACCCGCTGGAGGCCAACCCGCCGCAATCACCGGAGGGGCGGGAGATTCCCTTGAAGCCGGAAGGAAATCCGCTGATGTTTATTTTCAAGAACAGCTCTGAGTCGCACGTAGGCGATATGCTTTATTTCAAGGTTTATGGAGGTGCAGCGGAGCCGGGCCTGGATTTGCTGAATCATTCGACAGAAAATACCGTGCGGCTATCGAGCCTCTATCTGCTGAATGGAGATGAGCGTACTGAAGTTAATAAAATCAATACCGGTGATATTGGAGCCGCTGTCAAACTTAAAAATACCAATATTAACGACCTCCTCTATACCAAGGGGGATGCAGTGGACATTGATCCTATTCACTTTCCGCGTCCGATCATCCGCACGGCCATCAAACTGAAACAGGATGGCGAGGAGGATAAGCTGGGCACGGCCCTGCACCAGCTGCAGCGCGAAGATCCATCCCTGGAAGTAGAGCACAGCAAAGAGTTGAAACAGGTGATTATCCATGGTCAGGGTGAGGAACACCTGGCTGTGATCAAGCATGCCCTCGAACATCGTTTCCATCTGGATTTTGAATTCACAGAACCGAGGATTCCATACCGGGAGACCATCACCAGGGCGGTGCGATCGCATTACAAGCATAAAAAACAGTCGGGCGGTGCCGGCCAGTTTGCAAAAATATCACTCTTGATGGAACCGCTTCGCGACTCCATGCCCGAACACCATGAGCTGAAGGTTCGCGAGGAAGAGGAGATTGATCTGGAGTGGGGAGGAAAGCTTGTGTTCAGAAACTGTATTGTTGGAGGCGTAATCGACAACCGGTTCATGCCTGCCATCCTGAAAGGCATTATGGAAAAAATGAAAAATGGTCCGTTGAGCGACTGCCGGGTACGCGACATCCGGGTTTCTGTCTACGATGGGGCTATGCATTCGGTCGATTCCAATGATGCCGCTTTTCGCACGGCGGCTCTTATGGCTTTCCGTGATGGTTTCCTAAAGGCCGCTCCCAAACTGTTGGAGCCCATTTATACCATTGAGGTTTCCGTCCCGGCCGATTATATGGGGGATGTGATGGGTGATATCAGCACCCGGCGGGGCCAAATCCTGGGAATGGATTCAGAAGGATCAATCCAGAAAATACAGGCTCAGGTACCCCTGGAGGAACTGGACCATTATGCCACACGGCTGAAATCCATCACCCAGGGCAGTGCTGGATTCATGCGGGAGTTTTCCCATTATGCCCAGGCCCCCCGCGATGTTCAAAAGAGGGTCATGGAGCAAACGCAGCAGCAGCCGGAGATGGGCTAATCCAATCCGGAGGTATCCGGGATACTCTTTTCCAGCGTATCGGCTTCAAGGGGTGTTTCAGGTCCAGCCTCAACCGGCAGCCGATGATGCCCGGGGTGGGTGTTACGCAGATGCTGGATGTACCGGCGGGGTAAATCAAAGAAGAGTTCATCTTCGAGGGGGGGGAAGCGTCGTTTCATGGGAGCCTCCGGTTCCGGGGGACGCTGGTCCGGGTTCCAGCTGAAGCCTTCCAGCTGACGCTGGGCAGTTTTTTCATTTTCCGGGAGAAAAGATCCTTCGTTCGGACCGGTGGCTTTCAGCGAATCAATCTCACCCTCGCTGAAGATAATTCTGATAGAGGGTGCGGAAAGTTCAATAGCCCCATCGGGTTTTTGCTGCTGATTCTTGGTGAAGCGATAGAGGTGCGCGTTCTGGAATACATGAATTTGATGCAGTGTTCCCTCGGAGAAGTCGGCATAGAGGGTGTCCCCGGTAATTTGATTCAGCCGGTTGATGGTGGTATCCTGCTGTACGGAAAAGGGATCAGGGTACGATTTCAGGCTGTCGATGGACCCATCGTTGAGAATGGCTCTGATATAAGGGCCGGTCAGCTGTACATTTTCGTGCCAGGCTACGGCATTAGACCAGAGTTCAAACGTCTGGGTGCTGTCGGTATACCGGGAAGTATCCGAAATGGCAGAGAAATCGGGCGACCAGATGCGAACATTTCCAAAAGCATGGGTAATGACAGTCGTATCGGCCGCACTACGCTGTTCCCGGGATAAAATGGTCTGGGCCTGAATATGGGTGGTGTCGGCCTGTGTGGTATCACTGGTATCGGACTCATAATTTTTGAGCCAGGCCTCGGTTTCCAGCAGGCGGCGCCCGGTGGAGTCGGTTTCCAGGTATTCCCCTTTGAGCATGGTGCTGTTTTCACGGTCATCTCCGAAGACCTGTCCATGCATTTCGTAGTATCCTTTGCTGCGATTTCCAAAAAGCGAGTCGCCCTCGAGATATTGCAGGGAGTCCGCTAGCTGGACTTTTCCCTTGAATTGGACACTGTCGACGGCACGGTAGTAGTAGCCGGAATCGGCTCTAAGGGTTCCCCGCATATCTTCCAGCCGTATCTGGTCAATAAAATGAGCAACTTTGTTGGAAAACCGGTAATCAACGCTGTTTCCAAAAACAGTAGCGCTGTCGGCTTCCATGATCACCCGCCCCCTGAGCTGGCTGAAGTCAATATCGGTGTAATAGGTGAGGCTGTCGGTCCATATTTTTTCTTCACCGGTGTCGATTTCAATATTGCCGAATGCACGGATTTCATTTTTATTTATGAACTGGTAGGCGCTGTCGCAATACATTTCGAGGTTGTCGTGCTGTATATGAACCTGTCCCAGGATACGGCGGACCTGTTCGCCCTCATAAACGCCCCCGACAATGCGGGATGCATTGAGGATCTGAACCTGTTTTTGCTGGGCGCTGGCTTCTTCAGAGAGAAGGGAGAAGCTGAGAAAAAAGAGAAGGGAGGCATAAAGCGGAAGCTTAGCCACGGTATTTTTCGGTAATGGCTGCCTCATATCAGTCTACCAGAAATTGTCCTGTGGGTTTCGTGATGGTGTAATTTACTAAATCCGTTGTTCCTTCAAAGCCGGTGCCCGCAATACTGTCGGTGGGTGTTTTGATAATGACAAATTTTGGAGTGGTAATGCGGTTATCGTCCTGCCCCCACCGAAGGTATTCCGATTCAAGGTGTCGATTGTCGGAGGTGTTGACCCGGACGTCCCCAAAGAGTTCAAAAATAGCTTTATCGGCATTATATACGGCCCGGTTGCAGCTTGCGCGGGTGGTCACGGCCCCGGTACTGTCATAAAGCTGGATATCTACGGGTCCCTTGATGCGTGTGGTATTGCTGTCTTTTGCGGTGTAGGTAGCTGCATAGGAGCCGGTCAGGTGCATTTTTTTTATCCCCTCCTCAATGATTTCCATGTCCACATCCCAGCTTTCGGTGGTGGAGGTAAGCGAGTCACCCAGCGCCTCATCCACCTGGTGGGCTTGTTCCTCGGAGAGTTCACCGCACGAAGCCAGCGTCGCGGTGAGCGCGAGACTCAATAATAAGGAAAACAGTGGTTTATGTGGTTCCAAAATAGCGGTCACCTGCATCACCCAATCCGGGGACGATATATGCGTCGTCGTTAAGTTTTTCATCGATGGCAGCAGTAATTACGGGTATATCGGGATGCTCGCCGGCTAATTTTTGCAAGCCTTCCGGTGCTGATATTAACGATACAAATCGTAAATGTTGTGCCCCCTCCTCCTTGAGGTAGCAAAGGGCGTCATGAGCACTTCCACCGGTAGCCAGCATGGGATCCACCACCAGCACAAGGGCGTCTTCAACACCGTCGGGTATGTTGGAATAGTATTCCACGGGTTGCTGTGTTTGTTCATCGCGGTACATGCCCAAATGCCCCACTTTGGCATCCGGAATGAACTGGAGCAGGGCATCAGAAAGCCCCAGTCCGGCCCGCAGGATGGGCACTACGATTACATCCTGGTTAATGTCATATCCAGTGGTTTCCCGGAGGGGAGTAGACACCGGAAAGGTCTTGAGAGGCAGCTCTTTAAGAGCATGGTAGGCCAGGATAACCCCAATTCGCCTAGTGGCGGCACGAAATCCTTCTGTTTTGGTATTGACATCGCGCAGGATGGTGAGATCCCGATCAATAACCGGATGCTTGATCAGGGTGACATGCTCAGAAGATGGAGAAGCCATGGGAATCTGGATTAAGAGTCCGGGGTTTCGTGTTCCTTGCTAAAATAATTCTGGGTGATTTGATATATTTTACCCGAGAGCGCGAAGAGTGCGATGATATTGAAGAAGGCCATGAGTCCCAGCATGACATCGCCGAAAGCCCAGATGGTGGTAAGTGTTACGATGGCTCCAAAAAAGTGCATGCCTACAAAGGCCAGCCGGTACCAGAATATGGAATTGAATCCGAACAGGTACTGGGCTGCGCGATCCCCGTAATAGCTCCAGCTTATAGAAGTGGAAATAGCAAAAAGGAGTACGGCGAACGTAACGATATATCCTCCTCCCGGAAAGAGCGGGCTGAGGCCAATATCAAAGGCTCGTATCGTCAGGGGGGCCCCGTTTTCCACGATGCCTCCATACAGCTGGTTGAGCTGCTCCCCGTTTTTGGTGTAGACGCCTGTGGGGCGAAGTCCTTCCGCTCCAGCCAGTTCAGCAAGTTCAATGCGTCCGGTAAAGGGGGTATTGTACGAGGCATCGGTAAACATCGTATCAACCGGGATATTGTAATGTTCCATGGCCCCGTTCTCGGGAATGCCGTTGCTGAAATAGAGTGCCTGGCTGTCGGTGTTGACGCCTCCCTGCGACAAGGTATATGAGAAGGAATCGGTGGATGGGCTCAGGGCGGTCTTATGTTGCATATCCCAGGCTCCGGTGGATACAATAACCAGCCCGGTCATCGTGCAGATGATCAGCGTATCAATAAAGGGTTCCAGGAGGGCCACCACCCCTTCACGTACCGGCTCATCCGTCTTGGCCGCTGAGTGGGCAATAGGGGCTGAACCCTGTCCGGCTTCGTTGGAGAAGATGCCGCGCTGTACCCCGTAACTGAGAGTAAATATCAGGGCGCCTGATCCCACGCCCAGAGCTCCGGCCTGGGGATTGAATGCATAAGTGATAATGGTTTGCAGCGCCGGTAGGATGGCATCGTAGTTGAGCATGAGAATAAGAACGGCTCCCGTGACATAGAGAATGCCCATAAAGGGAACAAGCCGTGAAGTTACCCGCCCAATGCGTTTAATACCGCCCAAAATTACAGCGGCCACCAAGCTGGCTGTGACGAGTCCGGTAATCCAAACCGGGATTTGAAAATCGCTTTGCATCACATCGGCCACGGTATTGGCTTGTACGGCGTTGCCCGTCAGAAAGGCGCAGATGGCGGCAGATATCGAGAAGGCAACAGCCAGCCACTTCCAGTTGGCTCCCAGTCCCCGTTCAATATAATACATGGGGCCGCCGGAAACCGTACCGTCGGGATTGGTTTCACGGTATTGCTGTGCCAGGGTCACTTCGGTATACTTGATGGCCATCCCGAACACAGCCGTAACCCACATCCAGAAGAGTGCCCCCGGGCCGCCATAGTGGATGGCCAAAGCCACCCCGGCAATATTGCCGATACCAACCGTGGCCGACAGGGCCGTGGTCAGTGCCTGAAAGTGATTGATATCGCCCTCATCCTCGGGGTCGTCATAAAAGCCGGTAACAACTTTCAGCCCGTGGCGGAAGCCTTTTATCTGTATGAATCCCAGACGGAAAGTGATGTAGATGCCGAACGCAAGCAAAAGACCTACCATGACTGGAAATGCTTCAGGGGTATTCCAAATGATTTTCTCAAGGAAGTCAACGATGCGTTCGAAGGTTTTCATGTGGTTTTGGGCTTAGATATTTTTAAAAAGAACCAAGGTGAAGGTAAAAAAAGATTTTCGAATTTTTCAGTTTAAATTAAGATGTTAACTATGAGTATCCATAAAAAAGCGTTAAAATAAGAGTAATTAAAATAGTATAGCTTGTAACAGCATATATTCATTATTCTAACTTTTGAATAGCTAATCTATACTCGACTAAAGGTGGTATATTATGACAAAAGCAGATATAGTTGACGTTATAGCCTCATCAACGGGACTTACAAAAGTAGAGACCGAAGCTGTAGTCAACGGCTTTATGGAGACGGTGATTGACGCTATGAAGCGCGGCGAGCATATCGAGTTGCGTGGATTTGGAACATTCAAAGTGGTTAAGAGAGCCCAACGTGTAGCGCGAAATCCAAAGACAAATGAAGAAGTGATCGTACCCGAGCAGTATGTCCCGGTATTAAAAATGTCAAAGGATTTCAAGAATCAAGTTAATGAGTCGATGATGGAAAAAGAAGAGTAACCATTAACACTGGCTTGATATACGAATCCCTCATCATTGATCAGAGAGGCTGAAAACCGTCCATTGTGGGTGCACTTCAAGTACGTTCACAGGAAGCCTTCCGACAGGAAAGCATAACTTTTCCGACCAGGTTAAAATCAGGCAGCCACTTGGCTTTCCAGTGTTTGTTCTGCTGATTTTATCACTTTGTTCGACTTCACCAGGAGCTCATGCAGAATCCGCAGTACAAAATGATGCACCTCGTTCAGGCTCTTGAGATCCACAAGGGTGTATTGAAAGTAGGAGATGAGGTTGACGGCCGAGAGGTATTTTCCGTTTGGCGTACCTTCAACCTCTACATGCCAGCGGGTGATGATATCATCGTCGGCTAACAGCTGATTTACTTCCTGCGTTATTTCTTCCATCCACAAGCTGGCCGCTTCGACCTTGTGATAGCCGTTCTGGGCTGCCAGCTTTCGATGGTGGGCCTTTTCATTGAACAGCCAGGTAATCTCAATGTCAATAGCGGGCGAGATGGATGTGCTCACCATATGGTCCTCTTGCAGAAAAGGATGCTCTTGCATCCCGTCAAGCTGCTTGGCAAGCACGGTTTCGCGGAATCGATCCCAGTCCAGGTTTATGGAAAGGGCCTTGATGAAATCCGAAGACTGACTTAAGTCGATTTCAATTTCCAGTCCCGTTGCATTTATTCTATCTTCATTCCAGGTGCGAAAGGTATTGATGGTTATCTCTCTGTTATGTAGGTCGTCCTCTATCCGGTTGATGACCGAATTAAAAATTGGATATGTCATCGGCTAAATCATTTTTTCATTAGTTTTTGAACGTCTCTTTGCTGAATATGGTATGAATAACTTTTACACGTTAATATATTTAAACCGCGAGATAAAAGAAAAGATCCAGAATGGAATTTTTAGTTTTGGTATCAGTCCTCACAAAGATGTTTTGCATATCTATATTGAAAGTGACAAGGAAACATCGCGGCTTATTTTCAGTGCAAATGCACGGGAAACGGCCCTGTTTTTAGATCGGTACCGGCCTCCCAAAAAACGTAATGTCATAGATTTCTTTCCATCACTTGAAGGAGCGAGAGTTGTCGATACGAGCCTGGCTGATAAAGACCGGCTGCTGTCGATAATCTTTGAAGGGGGGCGTTCGCTGCTTTTCAAGCTGTTCAGCGGCCGCCCCAATGTTTTCCTGGTGGAGGGGGATCGCATTGTGGATGCCTTCAAAAACCCGGAAGATCTCAAAGGTACGTCACCGCCGGAGCCGATGGCCCCGGTGTTCAAGGAGGAAGTGAGTGCCGGACGGAATGCCAAAAACCAGATGACGGAGATTAACCCGCTTTTGCCGCGGAACCTGCTCCCCTATATCATCGAAGAACATGAGGTTGAACAGATGAGTCCCGGGAAGGTTAAAACGTTTACTCGTGAACTTAGCCGGTCGCTGCTGGAGGAGCCCCATCCCCGGGTGCTTGAGACCGGTGATTTCTGTTTGTGGTCGCAGAAGTGGCTGAGCCTTCCCAGTGAAAAGGAATGCGAAACCGTTAACGACTGTGTGGCGTTTGCCTACAAGAATGCTGTACACCTGCGTCGCCTGCATTCCAAAAAGGAGGATATTGTGCAATTTTTGGAGCGGGTTGAGGGAAAAAAGAAGGAGATGGTTCGCCAGTTGAGCCAGGCTGAAAAAAGCTTGAATCGGGCGGATGAATATGAGAAGTTTGGTCACTTGCTTATGGCACATGCGCACGAACAGCTGACTCCGGGCACAGAACAGATAACAGTGGAGGACTTTTATGAAAACAATGATGAGATAACGATTCCCCTGAAAGAACAGGCCGACATTGCCGGCAATGCTGAACGCTATTATGAAAAAGCTAAGGATGCCCGCAAGGCATATGAAGAGGCAAAAAAGCGGCTTCCGGGGGAGGAAAAGGAACTGCTGCATGTTCAATCGCTCCTGGAGGAGGTCCGGGAAATCGATCGTTTATGGGATTTGGACTCCTGGCTGAAAAACAACAGCGAGAGCCTTAATAAGCTTGGTTTTGGCAGCAGTGATGATAAACAGCTATCTTCGCCCTACCGTAAATTCAAGCTGGGAAAATACGAAGTATGGATTGGCAAGAATGCCAAGAGCAACGACAAGCTGACCAGCCTGGCGCATAAAGAGGATATCTGGCTGCATGCCCGCGGCGTAGGAGGTTCTCATACGGTCATTCGCATGGGAAATCGTAAAGACTATCCTCCCAAGCGGGTGCTGCTGCAAGCGGCGGCTTATGCAGCCTATTATTCCAAGGCTCGTGGAATGAAATCAGTACCGGTGATGTACACAAAATGCAAGTACGTTCGAAAACCGAAGGGGGGAGCTCCCGGCGCTGTGGTACTGGAGCGCGAAGAAGTGGAGATGGTTCCCCCGATGAATCCTAACAATCAGTAAATACCTAATGAATATGCCTAGAGTTATCTTTCTCTGTGGATTTATGGGCGTCGGCAAGACAACCATCGGCCGGAAACTGGCCCGGAAACTGGATCGGCCGTTTTTAGATCTGGATGATCGAATTGTTGAAAGAGCGGGTAAATCCATCCCGCGTATATTTGAAGAATCGGGGGAGGGTTCATTTCGGGCTGTCGAGCGGCGATCGCTCCTGGAGGTTGCCGACAACTTTAGTGGGGTCGTCGCTCTCGGTGGAGGAAGCCTGCAAAACCAGCACCTGCTTGATCATTTGAAGCGTCAGGGGCTTCTTATTTTTATTGAAGCACCCATGGAGCTCATTCTAAATCGCATATCCAGGGATCCCAATCGCCCGCTTCTGCTTGATGAGCACGGAAAGACGAAAGAGCGCGAGGTGCTGGAAGAGGAGCTGCAAATGCTGTATAACGACCGCCTGCCCTTGTAC
Organism: Fodinibius sediminis; assembly: GCF_900182555.1. Taxonomy (GTDB): domain Bacteria; phylum Bacteroidota; class Rhodothermia; order Balneolales; family Balneolaceae; genus Fodinibius; species Fodinibius sediminis. Next base: position 93,595 of record NZ_FXTH01000008.1, read on the forward strand.
GAACAGGCCGCAATACGATTGAAAATACGGGACGGGGAGTCACCCCAAAAGCAAGTTGAAACGTTGATTAAAAAAATTCGCAATCATGGCGCACAGTAGTATTGAAGTATCTATTTCATTTGAAGATCAGTATGAAGTTCATGTAGGGCAGGATATTCGCCGGATATTTCCTTCTTTCTGCTCCAACCGTTATTCCAGGGAAAAAATCATTGTCGTCATTGATGAGAAGGTCCATCGCTTGCACGGCGAAAAAGTACAGGCGGTCTGCGATGAGTATTTCCAAGACAGTTTGTGGCTATCGGTTCCCGAGGGCGAACGGTCCAAGTCGCTGGGGCAGTGGCAATCACTGATAGATCGGATTCTCGGAGATGGCGTGGAACGGGGGACGCCCCTGCTGGCGGTGGGAGGAGGGGTTTCCGGCGATCTGGCGGGTTTCGTAGCTGCTTCCACGTTGCGGGGCATCCCGCTGATCCATATGCCTACCACCCTGCTTGCCATGGTGGACAGCTCCATCGGGGGCAAGACGGGGTTGAATCATGATACGGGCAAAAACCTGATAGGAGCTTTTTATCAGCCCGATGCCGTTTTTGCTGACACCGCTTTTCTGCAAACACTCGAACAGAAAGAGTGGATCACCGGGATGGCGGAAGTGTTAAAATATGCTGCGATAAGATCGCCGGAATTGTTCGATCAGGTGGCCGGCCTCTCGCGGGGCGCCCTTGAGCCGGGTGAAGAATGGGCGCAGATTATCAGCGAGAGCATCCGTATCAAAACTGATATTGTAGAAGAGGATACCCTGGAAGCCGGAAAACGGGCTTTTCTTAATTTTGGGCATACTTTTGGACACGCCCTGGAAAAAGTGGCCGGCTATGGAAGCCTTTCTCACGGGGAGGCTGTTTTTGCCGGGATGATTGCTGCGACCTATTTTTCACAGCACCTGGGCCATCCGGTTGATGATATACGTTTTGCCCCTTTCCTGCCGTTATACAAGCAACAGATTCAATCAATGCCCACGGATATTGAGGCGCTCATTGAAGCCATGAAGACGGATAAAAAGGTAAAAGATAATACGCTGCAATTAGTGTTATTGAAAGACTGGGGTTCGCCTTATATTCACCCTTGTACTGATTTTTCAATGCTCAGGGAAGCGTGGCAGTATACGCTGGCACAGTTTAACGTAAATATTATTAGGTATAAGTGATTTTTGATTCTACGCTGGTTACATAAAAGCTGGAAATATTTATGGGGCACTGTCCTCATAGTTCTTTTGATAATACTCATAGCCGTCGGTGGCGTAGTGGGATTGCTCCAGCTTGACATTACCCATAATTATCTGCTCGATCGCATTGAAAGCCGGATAGGGCAGGAGTATGATGCCAAACTGAATGTGGGAGACCTGCACGGGTTCTTGCCCTTTAATGTACAGCTGGAGGATGTGGTATTGGTTTCTCGGGACGCAGCTGAAACCGATACGTTGGCCCGTATCGGCAGCGTCAGCAACAAGATTGACATTTGGGAACTGCTTCAGAATAAAGTAAGCATCACCGGACTGGTCATTGAAAACCCGGAGCTTTGGCTGCGCAGGGACGAAAATGGCAAGATTGTTTTTTTAAGGCGCCTGCAGTCACCCCCGGATACTTCGGCTGAGTCTGATGAGCCCTGGTTGAGTAATGTGGAAATATTGGCTCCCCGGATGGCGATTTCGAACGGAACGCTGCATCTGCAGAATTTTACCGACAAGTCACAGGCCGTGAACCTGCCGCAATCGGTTACAATCTCCAACCTGAATGCCAATTTCTTCCTGGAGTGGACCGGCAACCAGCGCTATCTCGATATCGAGTCCATATCGGCTGAAACAGAAGCGCTGGATTTGCAGCAATTCTCAATGACAGGACAAGTATACAGCGATCAGCGTTATTTGGAATTTAATTCGTTTTACCTGCACTTTGGGAATTCAGAAATGATTCTGAACGGGGAAATCGATGGGGTGGATCTCGGAACGCCCGACTTTATGAATCAATTTCTGACGGCCCATTATGACCTGGATATCATTTCTACGGCGCTGTACCCGCAGGAAGTGCGGGATGTCATTCCAGCCGTTCCCGATGTCTCGGGACCGCTTACCTTCCAGTTGTATACGGAGGGATCAACCGACTCGCTTTGGGTGGATGAGGTTTCCATCGGCAAGGGGGAGAGCCTGCTTCGCCTGAACGGGGCCTTCCGGAACTTGCGGGAGCGGGATGCCTTTTCATACCGGCTAAGCATAGACAGCGTGAATGTGCGGCGTCAGGATCTCCGGGCCCTGCTTGATACGGTGCGGGCGCCGAAGTACGAGGCTCTTGAGGGGCTCACGATGCGGGGCGAGGCCGATGGCAGCCTGGATTCCATCAATGTTGACCTGGAAGTGAGTTCGCCCTTCGGACTGCTGGATCTGCAGGGGCAAGGCCAGCTGACGGCTCCCCATGGATACCAGGGGTTGATAAGAGCCCGTGATATGGATGTGAGCTGGCTGGCGACCGCCCTGGATACAACCTCCCTGAATTTTGAAGCGACGCTTAATGGAAGGGGCTATGAACCGGAGCAGGCTGTTTCGGATGTTGAAGTTCTTTTTGAGCAGAGCCTGGTTAATCAGCTGACCGTCGACCGGTTCCGGCTGACCTCAGCCCTGGACCACGGTCGCTGGAATCATCAGTACGAATACCAGAAAGGATCGCAGCGGATTACCGGGACTGGTGAAATTGACTTCAGTCGTGAACGGGAGCCGATTATTCTCAAAGGGAGGGCTGAAAATATTAACCTGGCCGAGATCTCCGGGGATACCCTGATAGCCCCGACGCAGCTTAATTTTGATTACAACGTGGAGGCTGAGGAGCTGGATCTGGCGGATACCGAGGGACGGGCCAGTTTTGACGTGGCGCCGTCGGTTATTGGCGGAGATTCGGTAAAGGCGCACCAGTTTTATGCGGATATTAACACCCTGGATAACCAGCGGCGTTCTTTCAGGGTAACGAGTACTCTTTTTGACATGAATATCCGCGGTAACATATATCCGGATGAAATCCTGCGGCAGGGCCGTTTTTGGTCTGCTTATCTAAAGGAACGATACCATGAGGAAATTACCATTGACAGCTCGTACAGCACCCTGCAGCAACTGCCGTATCCTTCACAGAATATTGTTCTGGACGGGAGAGTGAGGGCGAAGGACTTGAGCCTTGTCAGGAAGTATTTGCCCTATGCGCCCCCTTTTCATACCGATTCGCGTATTACATTCAATGTCAACTCCGATCGCAACCGGTTACTGTTTTCTGCAGAGGTGCGGGCCGACACCCTGCAATTTGACCAATGGAGCATAAAGGACGGGCAGACCCAGCTGACGGCCAGTTTCCGTAGCGGGCAGCCACTCAAAGTATCGTCATCCATTGATTTTAAGGCTGATGTTGGAACCCTGAACTCGAGCCTGATAGATATGGATTCCGTGGGGGTGGATTTTGCGATGAAGCAGGATTCGCTCTACTACCGGCAACGCGTAAATAGAATTGGGAAAGACGCTCGTTTTGATTTGGAGCTGGCAGGCGGATTAACGGACAGTTCGCTCGTTGCTGCCATTGAAACATTCTATCTGGGCAATGATCAATATGCGTGGACCAGCCGCGAGAGGCCCGTTGTGCATTTTTTGGAGCAGAAGAGGGCTGTCTTTACTGATTTCAGTTTCGAAAATGAGGATGAATATTTTCAGCTCCAGGGAACCCTGAGCGGCAGTCAGCAGGATTCCCTGTCTTATACTCTCAGGGACATCAACCTTTCGCGCATATCGGACCTGGTCAACGGGAAGGTTGGGTTTGGAGGTATTTTAAACGGTCGGCTGAAGACCCAGTCGCTTGTGGACCAGCCGACCATCCAGGGTGAACTCGATGTTGATCGTTTTAGCCTCAATGACCGGATTGTGGGCGATGTGACCTTCGACAGCAATTATAACCAGGCCAGCGATCGGTTTGATACGCGAATCGAGGTTTTTACCGACCCCGAGAAATATGGGGCATATCTGAAGGCCAATGACGGGGTGCAGCAGCACTTTGTGCTTGACGGTTATTTCTCGACGGCGGAAGCAGCGGCCCGGGAGGACAGCCTTTTTTATTTTGATACCGACTTCAAACAGATCGATATGTGGCTGATTCCCCTGATTGTGGATAACCTTTTCCAGCAGATGGAGGGGCAGGCATCAGGAAAAGGATATGTCAGCGGGGACTTAAATAACCTGGATTTCCATGCCGATTTTGAGGCACAGAACGTCTTTGTTAAACCACGATTTGTGAATACAAACTATTTTATCAACGGTCCCGTAACAGTAGACCGGCAGGATGGCGTTATCCTGGATTCACTCTCGGTCATGGATACAAAAGGCGGTTCGGGCACACTGTGGGGCACCGTGGATCTGAATGATTTTAAGCCGATCACCTACCTCGATCTGTCGATGGCCATGGACGAGCTGCAGTTCTTAAATAACACCATGGATCCCGATATCCCGTTCTTTGGGAATGTTTCCGGAACAGGTACCATCAGGCTGAGTGGTTCCAATACCGACATGTATATGCGTACGCCCAGCCCGGTGCGTCTGACCGATGATTCTGGGGTCTCCATTCCCCTGCTGGAAGAGACGGAGCTCACTGAGACCGGCAAATTTATCCAGTTTGTAGATTCGTTCGAGGAGCGGGAAAAATCACCGGAGCCGGCCAATGGCGAGGAAGAGGAACAGCAGGAGGAAGCCCTGCAGCAGGAAATACAGTCGATGACTTTCAGCGAACGGTTCGATCTGGATCTTCGTTTTATCACTGACAACAATATTGCCGTCAACCTGATCTTTGATCCGGTAACGGGTGAAGAGCTCAATGCACGGGGTTCGGGTCAAATGCGTATTACCATGCAGGACCAGGAGGTGCAGATGTTTGGACGCTATCAAATCGCCAGTGGAACCTACCAGTTTGTGACGGGTGAGATCATCAGTAGAAAGCTCGATTTGCAACCCGGAGGAACGATCGTATGGGAGGGGCCTCCTGATAATGCCCGACTCGATATCAGTGCTGTATATCATGCGCGCCCCAATATCGCGACGCTTACGGCGGAGGGCCCGATAGAATCCCAAGGCCAGAGCAGTAGCCAGCAGGCACCGGTTGATCTTATTGTTGATATCACCGGCACCTTGAATAGTGTCGAAAATAGTTATTACTTTCAGCTGCCGAGTTCGCTGGATCTCTCGTCGAGCTCAACCCTGTCGTATACCATCAGCCAGATCAACCGGGATGAGCAGCAAAAGCTCCTGCAGGCTACCAGTATCCTGTTTACGGGACAATTTATCCCGACTCAGGGAGCTGGAAGCGCTACCGCATCACTCAGCCAGAGCCTGACCAGGGGGTCAACCGTATTGAACCCGCTGCTCTCAAATCAGGTTATCAGTCCGTTGCTATCCAATCAGATTAACGCCCTGCTTGACAGCGATGTCAGCCGTATGGATATTGATTTTAATTTGAATGCGTATAATGAAGTCGACCTGGGAATAGCATTGCGTTTGTATAACGACCGCCTCATTTTACGGCGTGAAGGTCAGATTACCGGCGGTGGTCCCCAAACGACGCTCGGAGACCGTATTGGTGATCTTAATGCCACCTATCGCATCAGCCGGAGGCTCTCACTTACGGCGTTTCACCGGCAGAACCAGATATTGAGTAATTTTGGTGTTCAGTCTCAGGCCGGCGACATAACGCCAAGTGTGGACGGAGTGGGACTGGAAACACAGTTCCAGTTCAATACGTGGCAGGAATTATGGCACAAAGTAGTAGGTGGCCCATCATCCACCCCTGCTCGAAAAGAGGAGGAGAACATTGGTGAGAGTGCAACAAGGACAGAAGAGACTGAATAAAAGTAACAACATTGAAATTATAGAAAGATTTAAAAATTTATTTAATGAATAAGAGCAAGAAAGAAACCTTTGAAGAGATTATTCTCGACATACTGCGGAAAAATCCGCAGGCACAGCTACCGTTTGATGTACTTCAGAATATCTTACAAGTAGACGGAAAAAAAGACAACAACCGCCTGAAAGGCGCCATAAACAGCCTGTTTGATCGAAACTTGATCGTCAAGCGAAAGGGTGGAGCGATTCAATTGGCCTCCGATGATCGGAAAGAAAGAGGCAGTGACAACATTATCACAGGCAAGATCGACATCAGCCGCCGGGGTACGGGCTACCTCATCACTGAAGCTTTTGATGAGGATGTGCGCATACATTCCAAGCACCTGGGCACAGCCCTGCAGAATGACCGGGTCAAGGTCGAGCTTTTCAGTCGTGGACGAGGAAAACGACGCGAGGGTAAAATAGTTGAAATCCTGGAACGCGGCCGAAGCATGTTTGTGGGAACCCTGAAAAAGCAGGGCAAACGCAATTACTTGATTAAACCGGATGAGAAATCAGCTCACACTGATTTTTTTGTTCTGGCCGGTAATATAGGAGCGGCCAAATCCGGGGATAAGGTGGCCTTTGAACTCGTTGACTGGGTACACCCCCGCTCCCTGCCAGAGGCGCGTATCATCGAAGTGCTGGGCAGGGAAGGGACCAATGAAGCCAACCTGCTTTCCATTCTGGCGGAAAACGAGATTAAGGCCGGCTTCCCGGAAGAGGTCGAATCCTATGCTGAAAATATTTCCACAGGTGTAGCTGAAAAGGAAATTATGAGGCGTCATGATATCCGTGATAAGACCGTTTTTACCATTGATCCCGAAGATGCAAAAGATTTTGATGATGCCATAAGTATCGAGATGCTCGACAATGGTAATTACTATCTTGGGGTTCACATCGCAGATGTAACTCACTACATGCCGCGGGAAACCGTACTGGACGAAGAGGCCCACAACCGCGGAACCAGTGTATATCTGGTTGACCGGGTGATACCTATGCTGCCCGAGAAGCTCAGCAACGGCGTCTGCAGTCTGCGTCCGCATGAAGACAAGCTGGCATATAGCTGTTTCATGGAGATCACTCCCAGTGGACAACTGGTGGATCACTCCATCAAAGAGACCGTTATTCATTCGGATCATCGTTTTTCCTACGAGAAGGCACAGGAAGTGATAGACGGGGCATCCAGCGACTACGCCACGCAGATGCAGATGGCCGCCAAACTGGCCCATGTCCTGCTTGATAAGCGCTTCCGGGAGGGGAGTATTGACTTTGACACCCCGGAACCCAAGTTTGTGCTTGATGAAAATGGCAAGCCGATTGATGTCAAGCTCAAGAAACGGCTGTTTGCTCACCGGTTGGTCGAAGAGTGTATGCTGATGGCCAATCGGACGGTGGCCAAGCACATCAAGGGGCTTCGCAAGCGTTCGAACAAGAAGACCACCAACGAACTCTATCCGTTCTTCTACCGCATTCATGATCAGCCGGATTTGGACAAGCTGAAGAATATCGAGGAGAATGTTAAGCCCATCGGCATCAACTTTCATATTGACAGTCCCGTAGTCAGTTCCAAGGCAATTAACGTCTTGCTGGAACAGATCAAGGATACTTCCCTTGAGCTTACGGTTAACGACCTGATGCTCCGGGCGATGGCCAAGGCCGAGTACAGCCCCGATAACATCGGGCACTTTGGACTTGGATTTGATAATTATGCACACTTTACCAGTCCGATTCGCCGTTATCCAGATGTGATAGTTCATCGTTTATTGAAAAGCTATGCCTCTGGAAAGCCCAGTTATACTTTTAATGAACTGAAAAAACTGGGTTCGCACTGCAGCGAACGGGAGCGTGCGGCTATCGATGCCGAGCGTGATTCGGTCAAGTTGAAACAGGTTGAGTATCTGAGTCAGCATCTTGGAGAAGATTTTCCGGGCGTCATCAGTGGTGTGATGGAGAGCGGCATCTTTGTTGATCTCAAAGATATCCACTGTGAAGGAATGGTCCGGGTAAGTGATTTATCAGATGATTATTATATTTATGATGAAAAACAGCACTGCCTGATTGGTAAAAATCGCGGAAAAAAATACCAGTTGGGGAAAGAATTGTACGTGAAAGTTGTTAGAACAGACATAAAGGCTCGACAAATTGATCTTCAGCTTGTGGATAAGGGGGATAAATCTAATATTAAAAAAACTCGTTGATATGAATAAGCCACAATTCGGTTTCCGGTTTTTCATTGGCTTTTTTGTGATGATTCTGCTGGGGGGGCTGACCCAGACAGTCGATGCCCAGTACTTCTCATTTGGCAAAAACCGGGTGCAGTATGATGATTTTGACTGGCGCTATATCCAGTCCGAGCACTTTGATGTATACTACTATACGTCAAAAAATTATGATCTGGCCAACTTTACAGCTACTGCCCTGGAGGCGGCTCTCCAGCAGCTGCATGAGGATTTTGACCATCGTATTGCCGATCGGATACAGATAATCATCTATGATTCTCATAATGATTTTTCCCAGACAAATGTGGTTCCCCTTCCGGTGGATGCTGAAGGAATCGGCGGTGTAACGGATGCCTATAAAAACCGCATTACAATGCCCTTTACGGGGAATTTTACCAAATTTCGAAGTACGCTGCACCATGAGCTGGTGCATGCGGTCATCAACGACATGTTTTACGGGGGCACAGTGCAGTCGCGCCTGAGCGGAAATGCCCTCCAAATTCCCCTTTGGTTTAACGAGGGGATGTCCGAGTATACCTCCTTGGGGTGGGATACAGAGACCGATATGTGGATTCGGGATGCCATCATCAATGACTATCTGCCTCCTATTCCGCGGCTGGGGGGATATTTTGCCTACAGGGGAGGGCAGTCTGTATGGAACTATCTTGTCGAAGAATACGGACGGCAGAAGATCACCGAGATTATCCAGACCATGAAAACGCAGCGGAGTGTGGAAACGGCATTTACACGCACCACAGGCTATAACATCGAGGAGCTTTCGGAGCAGTGGAGGGATTTTTACCGTGAACGGTACCTGCCGGAAGTGGCCAATCGCGAGGACATCACGGACTTTGCCGAACTGGTAACCAAGCGCGAAAAGTTTGGCACGTTTAATACCAGCCCCGCCGTGTCGCCGCAGGGAGACAAGATCGCGATGATAACAAACACACGCGGGTATTTTGACGTGGTGGTAGTCAGTGCTCTTACGGGAGAAAAGCTGAAAACCCTGATCAAGGGTGAGGATAACGTTGTTTTCGAAGAGCTCAACATATTGAACCCGAACCTCAGCTGGTCGCCGGACGGTACGAAAATTACTCTTTCGTCCAAATCCAAAGGGGATGACAACCTGGCCATCGTAGATTACAATACGGGCAAGGTCCAAATGGTGAAGTTTCCCCGCCTGGATGCAATCGGTTCGGTGGCCTGGTCGCCGGATGGCAACAAGATCGCTTTTGACGGTAATATCGGTCCGTTCCAGGATATTTATGTGTACAACCTGCAGACCGAGGAGTTCAACAATGTCACGAATGATGTGATCTCAGACTACGAGCCGGCATGGGGTTCCGATTCCGAAACCATCTATTTCGTCTCAAACCGTGGGGATGAGGTCAGGCTCAACAACGTTAAAAATACCTCCCGCCTGCTGCTTACGGATGATCTGTACAGCAGTGATATCTATTCGGTTACCATCGGTTCATCGCGGGCCCAGCGTTTGACTATCACACCCAAGTGGAACGAGAATCAGCCGATAACCACCCGCGATGGGAAGCTGTTTTTTATCTCCGATCAAAATGGAATTCCCAATGTTTACCAGATGAATCTGGATGACCGGACTACAGCGCCATTGACTGATCTGCAGACGGGCATCATGCAGATGTCGGTAAGTGCTGACGGCAGTCGGCTGGCGGTGAATACGATTAATGAGGGGGCGCTTGACATCTTTTTGATTCGGTCGCCGATGTCCAACAAAAAGGAGCAGCCGCTTGAACCCAACGAGTGGGCGCAGCGGAGAGCCCGGGAAAGCGTTGGAGAAAGGGTGCCGGCTACAGAATATGTTCGTCAGATGCTTCGTACCACGCCTGTTGATGAGACCAGCCTCTCTCAGGCGGTTTCGGACCAGGTCAGCGGCCGGGAACCTAAACCGGCTGTGCTGGATACCATCGATACGGTTCCGGCCGACACCTCCGGGACCGCGGCCCCGGCAGATACCACCAACCAGGAGGAAGCGGATGCCGACAGTATTGATTTTCGAAACTATGTCTTTGATTCATCAGTCGAGGAAGACACGGTGTTTGCATCAAAATACCTCGACAAGTCGAAGTTTGACCTGGAGGGCAATCGCACCGATGACGGGCGCTATGTTCCCCGGGAGTACCGGCTGAAGTTCACGACCGACCTGGTCTATGCGGGAGGGAGCTTTTCAACCTATTACGGCACCTACGGACTGACTCAAATCGTGTTCAGTGACCTGCTGGGCAATCACCAGATTGCCTTTGGCAGTAACCTGAATTTTGATCTGCGCAACAGCAGTTACTTCCTGCAGTACGGCTACATGGAGAATCGGGCCAACTGGATTTTCAATTTTTTCCATAATGCCAGTAATTTCCAGGATTTCTCCGGCCGACTTTACCGATTCCGGTCCTACGGCGGTGCTGTTAACGTACAATACCCGATAGACAAGTTCCGGCGCATTGATGTCGGGGTGTCAGCCGTAGGGTTGGCGCAGGACTTTTCCATTGCCTATTCCGATCAGACTCAGAATGAGACCTCTACTTTTATTTATCCGCAGATTACCTATACCAGTGATAAAACGCTGCAGGGATTTATCACTCCTGTGTCAGGATCGCGTTATTCGGTAAGCCTTACGGCTAGCCCCCCTGTGACCAGCCAAACACCCCAGTTTGCGTCTGTCCTTGGGGATTTTCGAAAGTATTTCAATCTTGGTTCCCGGTATTCCCTGGCATTCCGCGGTTCGGGAGCGGCTTCATTCGGCAGCGATTCTCAGACCTATTTCATGGGCGGAATGCTGGGCTGGATCAACCAAAAATGGTCAGGCAACTCTCTGCCGCTGGACCGGCTCGGGGATACCTTCTTCACGCTGCCGGCCCTTCCGCTGCGCGGACACCCCTATAATGCCACCTATGGCGACAAGTTTAGCCTCATCAATGCCGAATTCCGATTTCCGCTCTTCGCAGCTATTCTGCCGGGGCCTATTCCTGTCATTCCCCTTTATAACTTGACGGGGGTGGCGTTCTGGGATGCTGGTATGGCCTGGGGTCAGGATATTCTGTTCGAATACCGCGGCCAGCCGGGCGCGGATCCCGAAGTGCTGAACAGCCGAGAGCTTGATTTTAAAGTAGCCCGTAAAGTAGAACGGACGTTTCTAACGGAAAGGGGAGAGCGTTCCGTGGCTGTCAATGAGGGAGACATCCTGATGGGTGCAGGATTTGGGCTCAGAACCATTCTGTTTGGTTTTCCGCTGCGGTATGATGTGGGCTGGCCCTACTACCGGGGAGGGTTTGAAAGTGACCCAATTCATTACGTAACGATTGGCATCGATTTCTAGGAATAGCTGGTCTTTGGCCTAACGGATGCTGTTCTGTGCCTGGCTTAACACACCGGTTTATTTCGATATTCGTGAGCGGACTTACGGCCATTGCTGCAGTTGGTTTACTGTGATAAGGGGGCTGAAGGGTACGTAATAAAACGGGTTGGTGGAGTTCTTTTTTTACTATTAGCGAAATAGTTCTATATTTGACTTTTGTATTGGAACTTTTAACATAAGTATTGGCTATAAGATAAGTTAGCTACAATTTCTCAATAAATTATTAAGATGGGATATAAAAGCGAATCGGTGGCCGCTAATAATGTCATTCAAGAGAAATATCAAACGGTCAGACAATCTATTGTACAGGAAATGTACGATACGAACATAGGGTCGGTCGAGGGCACAGACAGTAGTTATTCCAAGTTTGAATCACTTGCGAATAACACTTTTCGCGGAAAGCGCAGCATCGATTTATTTATAGGATGCTTTGCCTTTCTTGTCTTTTTGCTGGTATATCCAATCTTTGCTGTTTTTATCAAGCTCAGTTCAAGAGGGCCGGTATTGTATAAACAACGGCGGACCGGTCAGCATGGCCATGATTTTATCTGCTACAAATTTCGGACCATGCATCAGCTGGATCTTCGCCGTATTGACGGGAAGCCGGTGGTCACCCAGAAAAACGACAAACGTGTTTTTTGGTTTGGCAGTTTGCTCAGGATGACCAACCTGGACGAACTGCCGCAAGTGCTCAATGTGTTAAAAGGCGATATGAGCCTTATTGGTCCGAGGCCCTACCAGGTTGAAGAATGTGCCCACTGGAACAATATGTACAACGATTTTTACTATCGGTATGCGGTAAAACCCGGCATCTCGGGCTTGGCCCAGGTGAAGGGATACCGGGGCGGCACGCTGGATGAAGATCACATGCGTAAACGCCTGGATTATGATTTGATCTATGTCGAAAAACAATGTTTCGGGCTGGACTTGAAAATACTGGGGCAAACTATCTTCAAGATGATTCATCTGGACACAGATGGACATTAAATCCGGTGGATCTGTTTAGCTATTGGGTCTACCTGCACCGGATCAGCTCTCAACATTAACGTTACCGGTGTCATTGAGCTTTTCATCAACAAAAGCTTTGAATTGTTGGCGAAAGTGCTTTTCATCAAAATGAGCAACTGAGTCAATTACACCCTCCCTATCAAAGGCCTGCTGCTCAAAAGTGGTTATCGCCTGTCGCAAGCTATCCGAGGTTTGCTCCTCAAAAAAGAGTCCATTCACTCCTTCCTTGATATAGTCCCGGGTTCCTCCTTTGGCAAATCCAATCACCGGTGTTCCCAGTGCCATCGCTTCAACGGGACTCATGCCGAAATCCTCTTCAGCGGCGAACAGGAACGCCTTGGCTTTGGCAACCAATTCGGTTTTCGTCTCCTCATCTACGAAGCCGAGGAAGGAAATGTTGTCGGATTTGGCTAGGGCCTTCAAGCGTTCACTGTCATTTCCAGCACCGGCAATGAGTAGTTTACGATCTGGAAACTCGTTAAATGTTTCAATTAAGAGGTCTACTCTTTTGTATGGAACGAGCCGGCCAACCGTAATATAGTAATCGCCGTTTTCAACCTGGGTATATTTATCACGATAGGCCTCGACCTTGATGGGAGGATGTATCACCCGGGCCGGCCGCCGGTAGATGTGTTCAATGCGCTTTTTAACAGTCGTGGAATTGGCGATAAAGTAATCTACCCGGTTTGCTGTGGCAACGTCCCAGATCCGCAGATAATTCATCACATAGCGTAAAATAGGCCGGGTGAAGCGCCCGATGTCGTTTTCATTGTACAGGTATTCATGGTATTTGACCCAGGCCTGTCGGATGGGAGTGTGCACATAGGATATGTGCAGGGTTTCGGGACGACATAATACCGCTTTGGCCCACAAGTAAGAACTGGAAATAACCAAATCATAGTCCCTCAGGTCAAAATCTTCAATATAGGTGGGATAAAAGGGGAGCAGCTTGCGATAATGCTTCCTTCGCCATCGCGAATCCCTGAGCTTGGGATGTTCCACCACCTTGTGATTGGCAAAATACTTATTCACAATCTCATCTTCCGCTATCATCGTGTAGATATCCGCGTCGGGGAAAAGAGAGGCAATTTGGTTGGTGACAATTTCCGCACCGCCGAATTGATTGAGAAAATCCGTAATGATGGCTGTCTTCAAAATAGCAGATCGTAAAGGTTCAAAGTCAACAATGAGGAGGAGATGCCCCCCTATACACTATAAAATATAAATTCTAACACAAACGTTACCGGATTTTCAGAGCGCTGCACTTTGTCTTCCCGGTTCCCGCTTGTTTCAGATCGGATGAAGAAAGGCAGCATGTCAAGCTGCTTTATTGAAACAGGTATTGGACGGATAGTTGATACTGCATATTAATGAGATCATCCTTGTAGCGGCCCTCCCAGCTGATTGGGAGTCGGCCATAATTAAAGCGTCCATAGTTATAGTTTTTATTCCATACCATGCTTGCGCCCAGCAAAAGGTTGGAAATGCGATACTTACCGTTAAGGCCGATATTGAGTTTCACCTGGTGACGGTACTGATCTTTAAAGCCTCCCAGGGGATACCATCGCTGGTTGAATTCAAAATGAAGATGGTCATTTTCAACCATTCGCTGGGCGAAAATTCCGACCTTGCCGTTCTTAAAATAGCCGTCGATGCCAATGTACTGGCTGCTGGAGCCGGGCCCAATAGCAGCCCCCAGTACCTGTCCCCGGTTGGTATGCCCCTGCTTAACCTTCTTGTGTGTGTAGTAGTAGGTCTGTGGACGAACATCATCTACGCGAGGGGGGATCAGGGAGTTGATCTCCGCATTAACCTTGACAAAGTCTATCCAGCTGCTCTGTAGGATTTTTTGGGCGCCCAGCGTGTAGGCCCGGCCGTGCTGCGGCTCCATCAGAAAATCCCGAAAATTCCAGTTATGATCCTCTTTGTAAAATTCCCCGTAAAATTCGGCATCACTTTCGGGAAGGACCCACCGAAAAAATACGGACGAAAGAGCATTTTTTTCCTGGTAGTGACTGGCATCCCTGAATCCGTCCAATACCTTCTCTTCAGGATTGGGAAAGGAGCGGAAAATAGCAAAGTAGTCTGCGGCTTTGAGCCCTTCGTCCGGTATATACTGATGGATGATACGGCTGGTGCCCACATGAAAATTCGGAAGAAAAGAGGGGGAGTATACGATATTCAGCCCGTTCATAAAGCGCTTGCGCTGATAGCGTTTTCCGAGGTCAAAATAGCCAGAGTCACGCGGCCAGCCCCAGATCCATTTTAGCTGGAGGTGGCCGATATTCCAGGGAAGTTCGAAGGGGGCGCGCGTCCCGAGGAAGGCGTGGGGCACGCCGGGGGCGTTATTGCTCATGGTCAGGGCATATTGCACGCCGGGGCCCCACCAGAGAGGTTCGGAACTTAATCCCAGTTCCAGGCCCTGGGCATGAAATCGTACGGATGAGTGTCCCCAGTCGTAGGTTGAATAGCTGTCGGGTCCAAACCGGTAAGGGCGGTCAATACGCTGTGCTAGGGTATCCTCGGGGAGCGTACCTTCGGCTACATAGCGGATATCGCCGTCGCGTTCGACGGGGACAAAGCGTGGAACCCGGAACTTTTTATTCTGCTGATAGATAATGTGCGGTCGAAAATTAATATCCAGAAAGTGGGAGGTCAGGTGGAAGCCCCCCTGAAATTCGGTATTCATCCCCCGGCCATACCAGGCGGCTCCATTATTCTCTCCATATGGCAGCTCATTGTTATAGGTGCCGGCCAGCCGGGGTTCATAGAAGCCGAGCGTAAAATCATCAGAGAGCTCAATCGAGGGCGACTGTAGTGGCTGTGCCCACCAGGCAGCCGATGTTCCCGCGTTCTGAACGGTCTTTTGGTAGCTGCTGTGACTGACAGGACGATTCATAAAAGAGATTTCAGCAGTAGAGTCGGACATCAGCTGGAGCAGCCGAAACTGGGTGTCCCGGAAATCGCCCACGGGAATAGTTTGGGCACTCAGATGCAGGGGAGCTGCTGCAATAAGCGCTATAAGCAAAAGGACTATTGCCTTGTATTTGGTAGTCGCTGTATACAATAAGGTGGAGATCAAACTATTGGGTTTTATGATTCCGAGAACTTCGTTTGGTTGATTGCCGGTCCGCATCTTCGATTATTGAAAATTAAAGAGATAGCGGGCGGAGAACTGCAGCTGCATGTTGAGCCTGTCTTTCTTCTCAACGGTGTCGAAATCAACATCCAATTTGCCATAATCATATCGCCCGTAATTGTAGTTTTTGTTCCAAATCAATTTGGCTCCCAGCAACAGAGGGCCGGTTTTGTAGGAACCCTGCAACCCAATATTCAAATTGATGCGGTGCCGCCAGATGTCTTTATATCCGGTACCCAGATCGGGCCGATCATAATATTCATAATGGAAGAAATCATTTTCAGCCACGCGCTGAACAAATAATCCGAGCATGCCTTCCTGGAAATAGCCTTCGGCGCCGATGTACTGGCTGCTGGAGCCGGGCCCGATAGCAGCTCCCAGCACCTGCCCCTCGCTGGTATGCCCCTGCTTGATTTTGGCATGTCGGTAATAGTAGGTTTGGGGACGCACCTCGTCAATCCTGTTGGGAACCAGTGAATTGATTTCGGCATTCAGCTTGACAAAGTCGATCCAGTTGCTCTCCACAATCTTTTGAGCGCCCAGCGTATAGGCCCGGTCGTGGTCCGGTTCCATCATAAAGTCGCGCAGGTCATAGTTATGGTCTTCCCGGAAATATTCTCCATAAATCTCGGCATTGCTTTCAGGGAAAACCCATCGGAAGTAGACCGAAGCCAGCTGGTTTTTTGTATCGTTGAGCCCTCTGCTGTCCGATTCGTCCTGTCTGGTTTTCTGAAAGGCCTGGATGATATCAAAGAAATCGTCGGCGTCGAGCCCGCTTTCAGGCACATACTGGTGGAATGAGCGGGTTAATCCCACGGTCAGGTTTGGGATGAAAGAGGGGGAATAGCTGAAGTTAAGAGCATTAAGGAACCGCTGGTTGTTGTTCCGGCTAAAATACTTTGAATCGCGCGGCCAGCCCCAGACCCAGCGAAATTCAATAGCCCCGATGTTCAGGGGCAGGGGGATGGGAGCGCGCGTGCCCCAGAAAAGATGGGGGATGCCGGCGGCATTATTGCTCATCATCAGCGCATACTGTACCCCGGGTCCCCACCAGAGCGACTCCGTACTGGCCCCGGCCTCAATCCCTTTATAGTGAATGCGGGCCGAGGAGTGGCCCAGGCTAAAATCACTGTTCGAATCAGGACCAAACCGGAAGGGCATGTCAATATTGGAGAAAATAGCGGTATATCTGGGATTCCCCTCGCTGTCAGTCGGGATAAAACGCGGCGTGGGAAAATCCCGGTTCTGGGTGTAGATAAGATGCGGTCGAAAGGTAAGGGTGAGGTAATCCGAGGTGAGATAAAACCCACCTTTTAATTCACTGTTAAGACCGCGGCCATACCATGCAGCGTCATTATTTTCGCTGTACGGAAGGCTGCTGTTGTAGGTATTGGTCAATACCGGCTCATATATTCCTGCTTCAAAGAAGTCAAAAAAAGTGGTCCGGGGGCCTTCCAATGACCGGGACCACCAGGCGTTGGCCGGGGGGGAAAACTGGCTTGTCAGAGCCCGGTAGTCAGGCATCCAGAGCGGACGGTTGGTAAGGGAGGTTGCTATGGTGGAATCTGAAAGAAGCTGTAAGGTTCGGTACTGGTTATCCTTGATGTCGCCAACCGGAACAGGCTGTGCGAAAAGGTGTTGCACGGGAAAGGCCCACAGGATAAAGACACACAGGGCCAGCTTGGCACATGCAATAACTGAAGAGGAAAAAACTTTTTTACGACTCAAGGTAATCTTGGCTAATTGTTAAATGGACCAAAGTAAAAGAATGTGGCTAAAATAGCTAAAATCTATTGAGACCTACCCGAATCTGGATAGCCTTTTTTAATGCTTTTTGTTCCCGAACCGATGGAATCGTAAAGTTTCGTCAGTGAAGGCTGATCTCCAGCGGCTCAGGAGGTAAAATGAAATGAACAAATTTGAAAACTTAGAATATTTCTTTTTCTTAATCACGGTCCGAAATTATTAACCAATCTGAACCAACAATTCATGACTCTAGCTGGATGGACGGTTGTTGCCGTCATCGTATTGTGTTTGATTCTACTTATCAAGACGCGTATTTCTGCGGATGTTATTTTTCTGGGCGGACTTACCATTTTGATTGTCAGCCAGGTAGTACCTGCCTCCGAAGCCTTGACCGGCTTCTCCAATGAGGGGATGCTAACGGTGGCGGCTTTATATGTTGTGGCCGCCGGCCTGAAAGAAACCGGGGCCATTCAGTATGTTGTGAATAAGATTATTGGTCGCTCCAGGAGCATTCGGCGCGCCCAGCTGAGGGTGATGGCCCCGGTCATGGTGTTGAGTGCCTTTTTGAATAATACCCCTGTTGTAGCTTCTTTTATTCCGGCGCTGGAAGATTGGGCCCGAAAAAATCGCATCCCCGCTTCAAAAATTTTGATTCCACTCAGCTATGCGGCTATTCTGGGCGGGACGTGTACCCTTATAGGGACCAGCACCAATCTCATTGTAAATGGACTCCTGATTGAAGAAACGGCGGCAGGCTCACTCGGAATTTTTGAACCTGCTCTTGTGGGGATTCCCTGCGCTATAGCCGGCTTTCTTTATCTGGCCGTATTCGGTCGAAAGCTGCTTCCCATTCGAGGATCCGGTTTTGATACGTTTAAAGACCCTCGCGAATATACGATAGAGATGCTGGTGGATACCGAAAGCCCGATGGTGGGACAGACGGTTGAAGAAGCTGGACTTCGCAACCTGCCCGGCCTCTTTCTGGTTGAAATATACCGCGAGGGTCAGATTATGGCGGCAGTAGATCCGGAAATAAGATTAAATGGAAATGACCGGTTGATTTTCACGGGTATAGTAGATTCTATTATAGATCTGCAGCAGACCAATGGACTGAGTCCGGCCACGGACCAGCTGTTCAAGCTTGATTCTTCACGCCGGGAACACCTTCTTATTGAAGCCGTGGTATCGCCTACTCACCCGATTAATGGACGCACGATAAAAGAGGGCCGATTCCGCAACTTGTATGATGCTGTAGTGTTGGCGGTGGCGCGCAACGGGGAACGGGTCAAGGAGAAGATCGGGGATATTGAACTTCAAACAGGAGATACACTCCTGTTGGAGGCTCATCCCAATTTCTTACAACAGTACCGAAATTCCAGTGACTATTATTTGATAAGTGGCATCAGTAATTCCAGTCCCCCGAATTATGAAAAATCAGGCGTCGCATGGGCTACCCTGGGCGTTATGATAGGATCAGTTGCCCTGGGACTCCTGTCTATGTTTCAGGCTTCCTTTTTAGCGGCCGGAATGATGATTCTATTTCGATGCTGCCGGGCGGCTGAAGCGAAAAGCTATATTGACTGGTCGGTGCTGCTGGTCATTGCGGCTTCGCTCGGGATCGGTAATGCCATGCAGGAAACAGGGGCTGCAGCGACGCTGGCCGAAGGTTTTCTGGGGTTTGTAGAATCAAATCCCTATGGAGCTCTGATAGGTACTTATATTGCTACATGGATACTTACTGAAATGATTACCAATAATGCGGCGGCGGTTCTTATTTTCCCGATTGCTGTCTCCATGGCGGCATCGTTTGGCGTCAATTACATGCCTTTTGTTATCACCATTATCATGGCTGCTTCTGCCAGTTTCTCAACCCCCATTGGATATCAGACAAACCTGATGGTCTACGGACCGGGAGGGTACAAGTTTACGGATTTTACGAAAATTGGCCTCCCCCTGAATCTTATTGTTGCAACAATTACAATTATACTGGTTCCGATGATTTGGCCGTTTTAGTTTAAAACCGGGAATAGCCGGGTATGAAAATGATCTACAGGAACATTTTGAATTCATGCCAATACAATTAGAGGGTATTTTTATTATTCAAAAATCTTAAATCAGGAATATTTTTGCTATATTTGCTGCCCCTGAATCACAGTTAATTGAAGAGACCATAAATTTAGATGTTGAAGGAAATTATTGAGACCGCTCAAAAGGCGGGTGAAGCTATTCTCGAGTTCTATGGTGATGAGATAGATGTCATGCACAAGGATGATGACTCGCCCCTGACAAAAGCTGATTTGGCTGCCCATCGAATTATCATCGACGCTTTGAAAAAAATCGATCCGGATACGCCGGTTATTTCTGAGGAATCAGGTATTCCTGATTATGAAAACCGCAAGGATTGGAAAACGTTCTGGATTGTGGATCCGCTCGATGGAACGAAGGAGTTTATAAAAAAGAATGGCGAGTTTACCGTCAATATCGCCCTCATTGATGAGGGGGTTCCTGTTTTGGGGGTTGTCTATGTTCCGGATCAAAAAACGACCTATTACGCGACGAAGGAAGCGGGGGCGTACAAACAGGTGAACGATGAGGCTCCGCGACGTATTTATTCTGAGTCCAGCAGCAGGGAAAAGAAATTGTCGGCCGTTCAGAGTCGCTCACATGGATCCGACAGTTTGATAAGCCAGCTGCAGGAAAAAGGCCTGGAGGTTACAGAAACCGTTCCGGCGGGCAGTTCAATTAAGTTTTGTCTGGTAGCTGAAGGAAAAGCTGATATTTATCCGCGTATGGGACCGACGATGGAATGGGATGTGGCCGCCGGTGATTGTGTCTATCGCTATTCGGCCCGTGATGGGATGCACGCATCTCCGTTGACCTACAACAAGCCGGATTTAAAAAACAGTGGTTTCCTGATTGGGCTCGAGGAACAGATTGAACTTTAATTAGCTTTTGTTGACAAAAGGCTGTTTCAGGATATTTGGGAGGGCTTCCCGGGCAAACATGCGAAAATGATCAGTGAATTTAAGCAACCACAATAATACATTAAACGGAATAAAAGTATATTTACGCAATGTCAGAAGAAAAGAAGTTAAAGCCGGCTGTTCTCTGGTTTACCGGTTTGTCGGGATCTGGAAAAAGTACAATATCGGAAAAGGTATACCCGGCCCTGAAAGAGCTCGGCTACCGGGTTGAACATCTGGACGGAGATGCCATCCGCGAGATTTTCCCGAAAACGGGTTTCAGCAAAGAAGAGCGGAATGCTCACGTCAAAAGAGTGGGATATATCGCCAGCCGGCTTCAGGCGCACGATGTCTTTGTCATTGGTTCGTTTATATCTCCCTATCGGGAAGCACGGGATTTCGTGCGCGAGATGTGCGGGGATTTTGTGGAAATTCATGTATCCACGCCGCTCGAAGTATGCGAAGAACGGGACGTCAAGGGGCTCTACGCCAAAGCACGGAAAGGGGAGATCGATAATTTCACCGGCATCAGTGACCCTTATGAGGAACCGGAAAATCCAGAGCTTACCATAGATACGACAGATATTACACCGGAGGAAGGCGTACAGATGGTTCTGGACTATCTCAGAAATAGAGACTAGAACCAGGCAGGTGTGTTCTCTCAAGAATCATAGGATGAAACATTCCTGCTTCTAAATAAATAAGAAGAGTACAATAAAAACTGTTGGAGACGTTCTCTAATGGTATTTATATCTATTAATGCTTAGTTTTAGCAGCTTTGTAAAATAAATCAATGAACTTGTTGTATGCGAAAGTATAAGTTAAGCCACATTCGGCAGTTAGAAGCTGAATCTATTCACATTATGAGAGAGGTTGCCGCCCAGTTTGAAAACCCGGTTCTTATGTTTTCGGGTGGGAAAGACTCTATCACCATGGCCCGCCTGGCAGAGAAGGCATTTTGGCCGGGCAAGATTCCATTTCCATTTTTACATGTGGACACCGGTCACAATTTTGATGAAACCATTGAGTTTCGTGATCAGCTGATGGATCACCTGGGCGTTCGCCTGATTGTGGCCAAGGTACAGGACCTGATCGACTCCGGACGGGTTAAAGAGGAAAACGGCCCCAATGCCAGTCGAAACAAACTGCAGATTCCCGCCCTTCTGGATGCGCTCGAGGAGCACGGCTTTGATGCGGCCTTTGGTGGGGCCCGCCGGGACGAGGAAAAAGCACGTGCCAAGGAGCGTTTCTTCTCTCACCGGGATGAGTTCGGCCAGTGGGACCCCAAGAACCAGCGGCCGGAACTTTGGAATTTGTATAACGGCCGGAAAAACCACGGCGAGCATTTCCGGGTATTTCCATTGAGTAATTGGACTGAGATGGATGTATGGCAGTACATTGCGGCAGAAGAAATTGACATTCCCAGCTTGTATCTCGCCCACGAACGCGAAGTTGTGGAACGGGAAGACACTTATTTAGCCAAGTCCAAGTATATTACCCTGAGTAAAGAGGAAGAATATGAGATGCAAACCGTCCGTTTCCGGACCATTGGAGATATGACTTGTACCGGGGCTTTCAAGTCGCAGGCATCCACCGTACCGCAGATTATTGAAGAGGTTGCTTCCGCACGTATCACCGAACGAGGCAACCGAACCGATGACAAACGGGCCGAGGCTGCCATGGAGGAACGTAAAAAGCAGGGATATTTCTAAAGAAGGATTTTTTTGGAAGCCCGTGACTGCACCAATACAAAATTGCGAAATTAATTTATAGCAAATTCTACTGATAGCATGAGTTCGAATAAAACAGAAGCACAAAAATATCTCGATATGGACCTCCTGCGGTTTACGACGGCAGGAAGTGTAGATGACGGCAAAAGTACGCTTATTGGACGGCTGCTGTATGATTCCAAGTCTATTTTTGATGATCAGATGGAAGCGATAGAGGAATCAAGTCAGAAAAAGGGGGATGAATATACCAATTTGGCCCTGCTGACCGATGGACTTTCAGCTGAACGGGAGCAGGGGATCACCATTGATGTCGCCTACCGTTATTTCTCGACTCCCAATCGCAAGTTTATTATCGCTGATACGCCGGGACACGTGCAGTATACCCGTAATATGGTGACCGGGGCTTCGACGGCCAACTTGGCTGTGATTCTGGTGGATGCCCGGACGGGGGTCATTGAACAGACCTGTCGCCATTCTTTCATCGCATCATTACTGCAGATCGAACATATTGTACTGTGTGTCAACAAGATGGATCTTGTGGATTACAGTGAAGAGCGCTTTCGGGAAATTCAGGAGGAATTCCGATCCTTCTCTTCCAAACTCGATATTCCAGATATCCATTATATCCCCATCAGTGCACTCTATGGTGATAATGTGGTGGAGAAATCAGATAATATGCCGTGGTATGGTGGGTCAACACTCTTGTATACCCTGGAAAATGTACAGGTTGACAGCGACTACAATCATGTGGATAGTCGCTTCCCGGTGCAATGGGTAACGCGTCCACAGTCGGAGGAATACCCTGACTACCGGGGCTATGCCGGAAAAGTGGCTGGCGGAGTATTTAAGCCCGGAGACGAGATAATTGCACTTCCGTCTGGGTTCACCAGTACGATTGACACCGTGGAAACCTTTCAGAAGGAAGAAGAGGAGGTCTTCCAGCCGATGTCAATCACGATGACCCTCGAAGATGATATTGATATCAGCCGTGGTGATATGATCGCCAAGCCCGACAACCAGCCCAAGGTGGGACAGGATATTGATCTGATGGTCTGCTGGCTCAACAAAGAGCAGCTCAAGCCAAACGGGAAATATGCACTCAAGCACACTACCAAAGATGCACGGTGCATTATTAAAGATGTAAAGTATAAAGTAAACATCAATACCCTGCATCGCGTTGAGGGGGACAAGGAAATTGGGCTGAACGATATCGGGCGTATTCAGATTCGGACCACCGAACCGCTTTTCTACGACAGTTACAAACGCAACAGGGTGACGGGAAGCCTCATTCTGATCGATGAATATACCAATGAAACGGTGGGTGCGGGGATGATTATCTGAGCTGGAACGGCCCTGCTTTTTCTTTCACCTGAGCATTGCATTCAAGGACAGCGACAGTCCTGTTACGGCCTTCCTTTGGGTTGACGAAAAGCCATCTTCTACTGTAGTTTTTGATATTCCGAGAGATGGCTTTGATCAATATTAGAGAGCAGCTGATAGGCCTCAAGCCTAACTTCAGGTTTGGCATCTTCGAAAATATTGCCAATTTCACGATATTTGGTATTGAAAAATGTATCGAAGAGCAGGTTTGAGGCAGTGGTTTGTTTCGCCTGTTCTATTTTCTGCAGTGCCTTCAGAATTTGTTGACGTGCTTCTTCCGGATCATCAACAAAATAGTCCAGCCCCTGTCGATGATACTGATACATGGCCAGGCGAAGCCCTTCATAATTGGGATTCAGCAGGCCGGCCACCAGCAGTGCCCGGTTGCGCCGGTTCATGCTTCCGCGATCCCAGCCGGGTGCAGTGGATGGCGCCTGGGATACAATGTTCTGAGCCTCTGAGAAATAGGGCGTGCCGCCGAGTTCATCGAAGCTGTCGAAATCGTACCCCAGAATAATGTAAGCGTAAAAGTCCAGGAAACTGGTTAAAGCATCGAATCGTAGCCTGTCATGAATGAGGCTGCGATTGGGTGTATAGGAGAAACCCCAGTTCTCCTCATTATAAAAAAAGAGTGCTGTTTCACGGGCCGTATGGTAGATGGGACGTCGTGATCTGAAAATTACCTGGGCATCAAAGTTGAAATTGTCATCTACACTCAGTAACGTAATCTGTATATCAACCCGGACCCGTTCTTCTGTCCCAAAATTGGTATCGGTCCAGGTATATTCATTGAGGTACGTTTCTATTTCATCAGAGAGATTGTCCATATAGCTGAGCGAGGTACTGTTGATTTGGCTGCGATCTACGGTCACATCCGCATTAATCTCCTGACAGGCAGCCTGCTCAGAGAATAGCAGGGCAAGAAGACAAAGAGCAAGGGAGCTCCACCTTTTAGATACAGAGAGTAAATTCATCAAAGCGACAATTCAAAAATAGGGAGTCGTTTATTATGAAGTGTATTATACAAAAGCATCAGGATTCTTACAGAAAGTTCTTTTTTCTATCTATATCAGCCTTTCTGCTGTATGCATGGCCCGCTGATCTCAAGTCACAAGCGGTTTTGGGAGCACGGGAAATGGCGATGGGGCAGGCAACTACGGCCCTGCCTAACAGTTCATGGTCGATTTTTTCCAATCCGGCTATGATGCCTGGCAATCAATCATCGGTCTCGTTTTTTGGTGTACGCTATTATGGGTTGTCTGAGATCACCGATATAGCGGCTGCCGCAATCTATGCCACTTCGGTGGGTGTCATCGGAGCAGGAGTACACCGTTATGGATACAACTTGTTCAATGAAAGCAGGCTGCGGCTCGGGTACAAGAACGCAGCGGCGGGATTTCATTACGGGCTTGTTATGAACTACAGTCACGTGGCTCAGGGTGGAGAATACGGGTCAGCCGGTGCGCTGGGGGTGGACCTGGGGGTAGCGGCCCCCATTCTGCCGGAATTATGGATTGCGGCCAAGGCGGTTAACATCAACCAGCCCGTATATGGATCACGGAATGGGGAGGAGCTGCCGCGAAATCTCAGCCTTGGATTCTCCTATTATCTTACCGATATCGCCCTTTTTTCAGGCGAGGTATTCAAGGATGTGCGGTTTCCCATAGCCTATAGGGGAGGGATTGAGGTTCAAATTGTGGGAGGACTGACCGGGCGGGCCGGCATGACAACCTCACCGCAGACTTTTACAGCGGGTTTTGGGTATGCAGGTTCCTTATGGAGGACAAGTGTGGCTGTTCAGCGTCATGAAAACAGCATCCTGGGATACAGTCCCGCGGTTGATTTCAGTATCAACTGGTGATGCGCATCTTCAGACTGAGCATATTGATAGGTGTATTGATGCTTCCGGCTTTGAGCGCCGCCCAGCAGCCCGACTCGGTGCGCTCTGAAGTACAGAAGGATCTGGAGCAGGCCCTGGAGGAACTTGATTCGGAGAGCAGGGAGAATAAGAGTGAGCAGCTGATACAGTTTTTGCAGGGACTGGCCGCAGATCCTGTGAATATCAACAGGGCTGATCTTCAGGCGCTCAGGCAGGTGCCCGGCGTGAACCTTAAGATCGCCCGTGCGATCATCCGCTACCGTAGTCGTGTAAAGCCGTTCGAAGGGCTGGATGAATTAAAAAAGATCACCGGTATTGGCAAGGTAACATTCGAGAAAATGAGTCCCTATGTTACCACAGGGGAGGGGATGGCCCTGAGCAAGCTGCTGTACTCGGATTATCGCTACTGGACGCATAATGGGCAGCTCCAGGTGTTTTCAAGATACCAGCAGGACCTGCAACAGGGACGGGGGTATACAACGGCACCCCGGGAAGGCGGCTATGTGGGCAGTCCCGTCAAGTATTTTCAGCGAATAGGTTACCGGAGTGATCATTTGTCTGTAAACCTGACACAGGAAAAAGATGCTGGTGAGAACCTGTCCAGTCCCCTTCGCTTTGATCACCAGTCATGGCATCTGGCTCTTGAAGGGAACGGCCGGTTACAAATGCTTGCTTTGGGAGATTACAGTTTATCTTTCGGGCAGGGCCTGGTGCTGTGGAACGGCGGATCATTCGGCAAGGGCAGCAGTATTGGAACGGTAAACAGAAATGGCCGCGGCATCAAGCCGTATACCTCGGCTCAGGAAACCAATTATTACCGCGGCGCGGCTGTAACTTATGGAGGTCAATTCCAGCTGACGGGTTTTTATTCCTCCCGGCTCCGTAGCGGCCGTTCCGTTTCGCAGGATACCACCCGCTTGCCTGATGAAAGCGGCTATCATCGGACCCTGAATGAGTATGAACGGAAGGGTAACATCAGCCAAACAGTACTGGGAGGACGGGCACAGGTTGAGTTTCCCGTTGGGATTATAGGAGCTACCGGTTACAGGACAACATTTGATCGCTATGTTGCGGCAAGTGACCAGGACTACGCCTTGTACAATTTCCGTGGAAGATCTTCCCTGACTGCCGGCGTTGATTATACTTTGGTAGTGGGACCAGCAGTCGTTTTTGGTGAAGGGGCAGGAAGCAGCAACGGCGGCTGGGGACTTATCACCGGCCTGGAGAGTTCGATTGGAAAAAAGACGGGTATTATGCTGGCCTATCGCAACTATCGGAAGGAGTTTCAGTCGCTTCTCGGGGATGGATTCGGCGAAGCTTCAGGGCCGCCGAAAAACGAAGAGGGCATGTATATGGGGTTGGAGCATGAGGCTGGCGATAGATTAACATTAAGTGTGTATATGGACCAGTTCAGGTTTCCTCATGCACGTTTTGGGACGTACCAGGCAACCAAGGGATATGACTGGCTCGGAAAAATAGAGATGGACATCATGCCGGGGCTGGAGGCGTATCTTCAGGTCAAAAGTGAAACCAAAGAAGATGAATATGAGTGGGAAGATGAGACAGGGCGCCTTCATCGAATGCTGGGGGAGGCCCGGCGTAGCAGCATCCGGGGGCAAATAGCCTACTGGATTAACGAATATGTCCGAATGCGTACCCGTGGAGAGTGGATCCAAAGTCGCGATCCCAGTGGCAGCAAAGAGACCGGCTACCTGATGTATCAGGACCTGCGTCTGCTGGTTGCTTCGGGTCTGACACTGGATGCCCGATTGACGTTCTTTGATACCGAAAGCTACCGCTCAAGAGTATACCAGTTTGAAAATGATCTGCTTTATGTTTTTGCCACTGAGCCTCTCTTCAACCAGGGACAGCGTATGTATCTGTTGGTCAATTATGAACCTATCTCTCTTATCGAGATATGGGCTAAAATAGGCCATACTAAATACGAAGACCAGCAGGTGATAGGCAGTGGGCTTAATGAAATACAGGGGGATAGCAAAACGGAGATCAGTTTTCAGATACGATTCAAGTTTTAACTGGGCGAGCGGAATGCAGCGGGATATGGATGAGATTCATGAGTTCTGAAGACAAAGGGGGGCTTATTTTATATACGCGAATCTTTTCCGGAATGAAGAGCCTCCGTTTTCGAAGGAACATTTTGCTTTTATTGGCATACTAATCAACAACACGATACGTATTTGTTGCGAGGGGTCGGAATGCGTCTTGAAGGCAGTGTTTAGCTGGAATGATAAAATAATAGGTGTGTTCATACTTATTTTTTACATTTAGACCTCTTGTAATCTCATGCTTTAACTATTGATTTATATTGATATCTTTGTTCACAACTGAAACAGCAAACGGTTTCTGTATCTCATGGTAAATCTATCCAAATTTCTCAGTATTATTTTAGCCCTTGTGATAGGCTATGCTGTTCCCGCTCATGGCCAGGAAGTTCAAAAGTCCTCATCCGATGACTATCAAAGAGGGATTCAGCTGTTCGACCGGGGATTATATGAAGAGGCGGTGGGAGAGCTGGAACAGTTTGTGGATACGCACGAGGAACACCAGCTCGCGCTATCTGCTCAGTTCTACTTGGCCCGGGCTAATGCGAGAATGGACTCCTTGAATAAGGAATCGTATTACGAGCGGTTTATAAGCAGGCATCCGCATTCTGATTTTGCCTCAACCCTGCTGTTTGACTTGGCGGAAGAAGCCAAGAGAAAGAAACAATACAGTAAGTCGATCAACTTGTATCAGCGGTCTATTGACCTGGGGCTTCCCAAGAAAAAAGCAGCTGAAGCGTATTACTGGATGGCGGAAGTTGCCATTGAGGCCGGAGATACCGAACAGGCGAGGAAATACTTTTTGACAGTAGGTGAGAAATATCCTGATTCTGAGTGGGCTCCCAAGGCGCTGTACACGCGCGGCCGCCTGTTTTTAAGCGAAAATAACTATGATGCTGCCACCCAGGCCTTTGAGCTTCTCAAGAAACAGTATCCCAATGCCGAAATCACCCGGCGCATTGGAATGGCCCTGGGTGAATCCTATTACCAGCAGGGGCGCTATCAGGAAGCTATTGGCGCATTCCAGGATGCCATGCCCTATCTGGACGAGGAAATGAAGACGAAGGCTGTATTATTAATAGCTGAAAGCCACAATTATCTGCAAAACTTTGACGAGGCATCGGCCAATTACCTGCAGTATATCAACCGTACCAAAGGTACAGACAAGGAGCGTTCGGCCCATTATGGACTGGGATGGCTCTATCACAAACAAGAGATTTATCACTGGGCCTCTGACGAGTTCGAAAAAGCTGCAGTGGGATCGGATGAACTTGCCCGGAAGGCTCTGTATTATAAAGCGGTAAACGAGAAACTGGGTTCCCGGTACCGGGAGGCGATGGAAACCTTCCGAAGTTTTGGAGACCGGTTTCAAGAGGGGCCCTGGGTTGAGCAGACCTACTATGAATGGGCTATTACCGCTTATGAAATGGGCAACTACTCTGAAGCTATTGAGGTCTTGCTGCCGCTGGTTCGAAATGAGGAACAGTTGGAGTGGGGCGGCAAGGTTTATACACTATTGGGTGAAGCATATTTTGCAAACGAAGAGTATACCCGTTCAATAAAAGCGTTTGAAGCTGCTGAAGCTGTGACGGATGTTGATCCGGCGGTAAAACGGGAGGCCCGTTTTCAAAAAGCCTGGGTGCAGTACAGTAATCAGGCGTATGAGGCGGCACAGGCTATTTTCCAATCACTTCATAATGAGGTTCCCAACGAGGAGATAGGAAAAGAAGCGCTATTCTGGAGTGCGGACGCCTACTATAATATGGAGGAGTACGGTCCGGCTGCCAATCAGTTCAGTCAGTTTATGCAGCAATATCCGGATCATGAGCTGGTCGGTCCGGCCAGTTATTCGCTGGGATGGAGCTATTTCAAGATGGGCAATTTTAAGGAAGCCATTGGTCCCTTGAATACCTTCCTCCAAAAGTACGAAGCTCCTGAAACAGCGCTCTACCCCTACGACACTGATACCCGGCTGCGCATAGGTGATGCCTACTATGCCCTGGGGAACTACAGCGATGCCATTGCTACCTATAAACAGGTGCTGGGAGCAGAACCGGGCGGTGACTATGCGCTCTTCCAGATAGGCAACAGCTATTACCGCAGCGAACGGACCTATGACGCGGTGACTACCCTTCGACGGTTCCTGCGTACCTATCCTGACAGCCGGTTGAGCGAGCAGGCGCAGTATAATATCGCCTACATCTATTTGAATACCGGAAATTATTCTCAGGCTGTTGAAGAATTTCAGACCGTTATTAATAAGTATCCCGGTACCAGCTGGGCCGCTCGGGCGCAGTATAATATCGGGGATACCTACTATAATGCCGGCGACTATGACAAAGCGATTGCAGCCTATAAGGAAGTAATGGAGAAGTATCCGGATAGTGATTACATCATCGAGGCTGCCAACGGTATAGAATATGCACAGGTGTCTGCAGGGAAAACGGACACCGGTACCTCCGTCTTGGAGGATTTTCTTCAGGAAAACCCCCAGACGTCAATGGCCGATCGTCTTCGGTTCCGCAAAGCGGACAAGATGATGCAGGCCGGCGATTACAACGGCGCAATAGAGGAATTCCAGCAATACATACGAATCACAAACAACGAGGAGTTGCTTCCTGATGCTTATTTCAACATGGCGAATGCCTATGAGCAGACCAATCAAATGAACGAAGCTATCAACGCCTATCAAACGATTGTACAGGAATACCCCGATTCGGAGCGGGCCGGTCCTTCCCTGGCGGCACTGGGACGTGTTGCCTACAGCCGGGGTAACTACCAGCAGTCTAACGACTATTTCAGCCAGCTCCTGGAGCAGGGGGGGAGCCAGTATCGCCTGGAGGCCTTTATCGGAATGGGCAATGCTCAGATTGCCATGGGCAACACCGGTCAAGCCGAGGAGCAATATCGCTCAGCCCTCGAGGTCAACGGAAGTTACGATCCTGCAAATGTTGGCCTGGCCAGAGTGGCTATTCAAAACGGTGCATACCAGGATGCCCGTGATCTGTTAAATTTGGTGGCCGAGGCCAATACGACGGAAGTGGGGGCCGAAGCACAATATCTGCTCGGAGTGGCTAGTCAGCGCAGCGGCAGCTACGAAGAGGCGGTGCAAAGCTACGCAAGAGTCAGCGTACTTTACGGTGCTTTTGACCGATGGAATGCCAAGGCGCTGCTTGGAAAAGCGGAAAGCTTTCTTAAGCTGCAGCAGCCCGGCGAAGCTCAAGCTGCCCTGAACACGCTGGTCACTGATTATCCGGACAGCCCGGAAGCACAGGAAGCACAACGTATACTGGATTCTACAAATTAATGGATTACAAAGTACAACCGGCTACGTCGTTGCAGGGAACCCTGCAACTACCCGCCGATAAGTCTATTTCGCATCGGGCAGCCATGTTTGCCGCCCTGCATGAGGGCACCTCGGTCATCACCAATTTTTCAGAAGCGGCAGATCCCCACAGTACCCTGGATTGCCTGCGTCGCCTGGGTGTAGAAATTGAGGAGCAGTCCGGCCATACCATCAAGGTGGAGGGGGTGGGGCGCGACGGCATGAAAACCCCGTCCACTGACTTGGACTGTGGAAATTCCGGAACTACGATGCGCCTGCTCAGTGGTATTATTACCGGTTCAGGACTATCGGCGCGGTTAACGGGCGATGAATCTCTCTCTAACCGGACGATGAGACGCATTATTGAGCCGCTCCGTAGGATGGGGGCTCATATTGACGCTCGAGAAGATGACTTTGCGCCCCTTTCAATAAGCCGCAGCGCCGCCTTGAAACCCTTGCACTTTCCGCTGCCTATCGCCAGTGCTCAGCTGAAATCGTGCGTGCTGCTTGCCGGCCTGTTTGGAGAAAAACCGACCGAAGTTGTTGAAACCCTGCCCAGCCGCGATCATACCGAACGGCTGCTGAGTCTCTCCATTGTAAAAGAGGGAGAAAAAAAGATTATCCGGTCCAGCCGCCAGGACCCTGTACCGCAGCAGTCCTACCGGGTTCCCAATGATTTTTCTGCAGCCGCTTTTTGGCTGGTGGCCGGGGCCATTCATCCCGATGCAAGCATCAGGCTGCCAAAGGTAGGGTTGAATCCATCCCGTACAGGGGCCCTGGAGATTCTGAAGCAGATGGGGACCGATATTGAAATTACGAACAACCACAATGCAGGGGCCGAGCCGGTTGCTGATATCCGGGTCAAGAGCTCCAGGCTGCGACCGGTTACGATAACGGAAGAGATTGTTCCCAACTGCATTGATGAGATCCCGATTTTAGCCATTGCCATGCTTTTTGCCGACGGTGTATCGAAGGTATCGGGGGCTGAAGAGCTGCGTCACAAGGAAACAGACCGCCTGCATGCCCTCGCGGAAATGCTGAGTGCGGCCGGAGCTGAGTTCGAAGAGTATGCAGACGGACTCAAGATAGCGGGAGACCCGGATTTTATCCCTGATGGAGCAGCATTTAAAAGCTTCCATGATCACCGCATTGCTATGGCGGCGGCGGTAATGGGACTGATGGGGGAGGAACCCTCAACGGTACTGGACGGCGACTCCACTGCTATTTCCTATCCCAACTTCTGGACCGACCTGTCAATGCTGACGAATTGATTTTTCGTTCCGCAAATTTGACAAAAGCTGCCTATTGTTGACGCAATAATGCCAATACGTCATAAAACTATCCTTTCTTTGTAGCTTGGCATTGTGATTGCTCTTATAAGAGCGAACATCAACAAATGGGTGGATCCATGAGTGAATTCAAAGTCGATATTGAAAAACAGCTAACGAAGCTTGGCAAGGATATACAGGATTTCGTGGAGCGTATTGTTCCCCTTGAAGATCGGGGCCATGATTTTACCCCTGCCTGTGATATCATTGAAAGTGATAAAACTTTTGTTATTAAGCTGGATTTGCCCGGTATGGCTAAAAATGAAATTAACATTGCTCTCAAGGAGCAGGTATTGACCGTCAAAGGCGAACGGGCAGAAACATTGGATGAAGATGAAAAATACAGCCGGCAGGAGCGTTCGATGGGGGTATTTTCACGCTCCTTTGCACTGCCGGAAAATGTGAATACCGCCGAAACCGAAGCCCGGTTTAGTAAAGGAGTGCTTTCCATTACAATGCCTAAATCGGAAATCTTTGATGACGCAACCTCAATACCGATAAAATGACAGCAAGAATGTTCCCCCGGTGTTTTTCCGGGATCTAAAAAAATCTGCTGATACCACGTTTCAGCATAACATGATATTTTCTACCAAAGAATTAATCTACTAACAAAAAATCATAAACGACTATTATGGGAAAGATCATAGGAATTGACTTGGGTACTACCAACTCCTGCGTTGCCGTCATGGAGGGGAATGAGCCCACGGTTATTCAAAATTCAGAAGGCGGGCGAACAACTCCCTCGGTTGTCGCCTTCTCTAAAGACGGCGAGCGTCTTGTGGGAGCTCCCGCAAAGCGCCAGGCGATTACCAATCCTGACAAAACCATCTCTTCTATCAAGCGGTTTATGGGCCGTCTTTTTAATGAGGTGAAGGAAGAGACCAAGCAGGTTTCTTACAATATTGTCAAAGGTGACGACGGGACCGCCCGTGTTCAAATTGAAGATCGAAAGTATGCTCCCCAGGAGATTTCTGCCATGGTGCTTCAGAAGATGAAGCAGACCGCGGAGGAGTATCTGGGAGAAAAGGTAACGGATGCTGTTATTACCGTTCCCGCTTATTTCAATGATGCACAGCGCAAGGCTACCCAGGAGGCAGGAGACATCGCGGGATTGAATGTGAAGCGAATTATCAATGAACCAACGGCTGCTTCTCTTGCCTATGGACTGGACAAGAAAGATCAGGATCAGACCATTGTTGTCTATGACCTCGGTGGTGGTACCTTTGACGTTTCCATCCTTGAACTCGGCGATGGTGTATTTGAAGTGAAGTCAACCAGCGGAGACACACATCTGGGCGGCGATGACTTTGACTCTCGCCTGATAGATCACTTGGCTTCTGAATTCAAGAAAGATGAGGGTATTGACCTTCGAGAAGATCCGATGGCCATGCAGCGGCTGAAAGATGCAGCTGAAAAAGCCAAAATTGAGCTTTCCAGCTCGCAGAAGACGAATGTAAACCTGCCGTTCATTACAGCTACCGATTCCGGGCCAAAGCATTTGAATATTGACATCAGCCGGTCACAGTTTGAAAAACTGGTTGATGATCTCGTTCAAAAAACCATTGATCCCTGCAAGAAGGCTATTAAAGATGCGGGTCTGAGCAAGAATGAAATTGACCAGGTCATACTGGTTGGCGGTTCTACACGAATCCCGAAAATACAGGAAGTTGTTAAGGACTTCTTTGGCAAAGATCCCAGCAAGGGCGTGAATCCTGATGAGGTTGTGGCTGTCGGAGCGGCTATTCAGGGTGGAGTGATGTCGGGCGACGTTGATGACGTTGTGCTGCTTGATGTTACACCGCTGTCACTTGGTATTGAAACTCTGGGCGGGGTGTCCACACAGCTTATTGAAGCCAACACGACAATTCCAACCAGCAAGAAAGAGACCTTTTCTACGGCTGCTGACAATCAGACCAGCGTGGAGATTCACGTATTGCAGGGAGAACGGGCCAAGGCCCAGGATAACCGCACCCTCGGCCGTTTCCACCTGGACGGTATACCGCCGGCCCCACGGGGTGTTCCCCAAATTGAGGTCACCTTCGATATCGATGCCGACGGTGTGTTGAATGTAAGCGCCAAAGACAAGGGCACGGGGAAAGAGCAGAGCATCCGTATTGAGTCTTCTTCCGGATTGTCCGAAGAGGAGATCGAAAAAATGAAACAGGCTGCCGAGGAACACGCAGAAGAGGATGAACGTATCCGCGAACGAGCTGAAAAGCTGAACAAGGCTGACAGCTTGGTATTCTCTACGCGCAAGCAGCTGGATGAGCACAGCGACAAGATTTCTGATGAGAATAAAGAAAAAATCGAAGCGGCACTCGAGAAAGTTAAGGAGTTGCACGACCAGGAGAAGGTCGATGAGCTCGATGAGGCCATGGAGGAACTTAACACGGCCTGGTCTGCGGCTTCGCAGGAAATCTATCAATCTGCTGCTCAGGAACAACAGGGTCAACCTGGACCGGGAGCCGGAGCAGCCGCCGGTGGTGCCACAGACGGCGCTCCCGGGGCGGAAGCCGACCAGGAAGATGAAGATGCTGTGGATGCCGATTTTGAAGTCGTCGATGACGATGACAAGGAATAAAACGGCTCAATAGCATCCCCGTCGAATAGAATATAAAGCCCTCCATCGGCTGATGGAGGGCTTTTTTATTATCTTGGGTAGCTTACGGAATATACCTTATATTTAGGGTGAAATTTTAGGAATTCAACTTACGTGAAAAGTACAGCGATCAGTACGGATTTTCTTATTATTGGGAGTGGTGCAGCCGGCCTGAATGCAGCGTTGCATGCCAGTCGGCATGGCGAGGTCAGGCTCATAACAAAATCCGGTCTGGAAGATAGCAGCAGTTACTGGGCGCAGGGGGGGATTGCCGCGGTGTTGACAGAGGGTGATACCTACCAAAGTCACAAGAAAGACACCCTCGCAGCGGGACGTGGTTTGTGTAATACGCAGGCGGTGGATCTGTTGGTGCGCGAGGGAGCCCGGGAAGTGCAACGATATATTGACCGGGGAATGAACTTTGACAAGACTGATGGGGAGCTCGACCTCGGCCTGGAAGGCGGGCACTCGAACAGGAGAGTATTGCATGCCAATGGGGCAGCAACCGGAAAAGCGCTCATCGAATTTCTTACCAAGCTGGTGAAGGCGGAAGAGCGTATTACGGTAACGGAGCAGGCCTTTGTATACCGGCTGTTACAGGACGGGGAGGGGCGTTGCCGGGGAGCTGAAGCCTACCTGTACAGGGAAGATGAACTTCTTACAATTGAAAGCCCGGTTACCATCCTGGCTACGGGCGGCTATTCAGGGCTCTTCCAGCGCAGCACTAATCCCCACACATCTACTGGCGATGGTTTGTGGCTCGGCTATGAAGCAGGCGCCATTCTCCAGGACCTGGAGTTCGTACAATTTCACCCTACTGCTTTTTATGCCCCTGACGGCTCAACTTTTTTGATCAGTGAAGCTGTCAGGGGAGAAGGTGCTTATCTGTTGAATGAAAAAGGGGAGCGCTTCATGGAAGCCTACAAGCAGAAAGAGCTGTCGCCCAGGGATGTGGTTTCACAGGAGATTTTCCGTCAGATCGAACAGCAGGAAAAAGAATACGTCTATCTGGATATCAGGCACCTCGATACCCAGCGAATGAACGATCATTTCCCGAATTTGATGGGTAAAGTCGCGGAACACGGCATTGATATTAAAAACGAAGGAATCCCGGTGGCACCGGCAGCCCATTACTGCATCGGGGGACTTGCAACGGACTTGGATGCCCGAACAACGGTAGAAGGGTTGTATGCCTGTGGAGAAGTGGCAGCAACGGGAGTACACGGGGCTAACCGGCTGGCCAGCAACTCACTGCTGGAGTGCCTGGTTTTCAGTAAAAGAGCCGTAACCCATGCTGCCATGAGGGAAAATAAAAATCAGGGAACACTTCCGGTGTGGGGATCATTTGTCATTCAACAGGAGGCCGGTGACCAGTTTGTAGCGTTTCAGCAGCAGGTGTCGGCCTTGCTTAGCCGGCATGTGGGAATTCAGCGCCACCGGGAAGGGCTGGAAGAGGCGGTTCATGCATTCCATACAATAAAGGAGAAGCTGCCGAATAAACCCAACGAATATTTTTCAATCCGCTCCCGGGGACTTGTACAGCTGGCCGGGCTGATTGCAGAGGCGGCACTGCAGCGAAAGGAAAGCCGCGGCGTTCACACCCGGATCGATTTTCCTGAACGGGATAATACTTCGCGCCACCTCTCTTTTCAAAAGCCCCTTGAACATAAAGAGTTACTTTAAGCACACTTATGAGTACAGAAACCGCCCAAAGCATCCCTGAAGAGGTTATACGCCGCCTCATAGATCAGGCTTTTCAGGAAGATATCGGAAACGGCGATGTGACAACCGATGCTATTGTGGATGAATATGCCCAGGCAGAAGCCTGTTGGAAAGCAAAAGATGAAGGAATTGTTGCAGGACTTGAAATTGCCCGGCAGGTATTTGAACGGCTGGACCCTCAGCTGGAGTGGAAACCGGAAACGAAGGAGGGGCAGCGGGTATCGGCCGGAAGCATACTTACTGTTATGCAGGGGGCGACACGTGCGCTTTTGACTGCAGAACGCATCGCGCTTAATATTGTCCAGCGTATGTCAGGGATTGCTACCAGGACCCGCCAGTATGTAGCGGCTGTTGGCGAGCTTGACACTGTAATTCTGGACACCCGCAAGACAGCGCCGGGGTTACGCCTGCTGGATAAATATGCCGTCAAGACGGGAGGAGGACAAAATCATCGCATGGGACTCTATGATCTGGCCATGATTAAGGATAATCATATTATTGCTGCCGGAGGTATTGCCGAAGCGGTAGAGAAGGTCCGCCGATATGCCCCCGGACTTGACGTTGAGGTGGAAACAACAACCTTGCGGCAGGTAGAGGAGGCACTGGGAGCGGAGGCGGATATCATCATGCTCGATAACATGAGCAACAAATTGATGCAAAAAGCCGTTAAAAAGATCAACGGACGGGCCAAAACCGAAGCTTCCGGAAATATCACGCTGCATACGGTCAGGGAGGTTGCAGAAACGGGGGTGGATTATGTTTCGGTGGGGGCCTTGACCCATTCGGTGGAAGCATTTGATATCAGTCAGACTTTACAACAACTTAAATAAATAAAATCTCAAATTGTGAGATAACCGAACACTTATGAATACCCAAGAACTAGTCACGGAAATCAACCGGTTAAAAGAGGAACGCAATGCAGTAGTGCTGGCTCATAACTACCAGGTGCCCGAAGTACAGGATATCGCCGACTATATCGGCGATTCCCTGGGACTTTCGCATCAGGCGGCTGAGACGGACGCAGACGTTATAGTTTTCTGCGGAGTGCATTTCATGGCAGAGACGGCTTCCATTATTTCACCCGACAAGAAAGTGCTTATTCCTGATCTTGATGCAGGCTGTTCCCTGGCCGATAGTATTACGGTAGAGCAGCTTCGGTCGTGGAAGGCCGACCACCCGGATGCCGTAGTCGTCACCTATATCAATACAACTGCTGCTGTTAAAGCTGAATGCGATTACTGCTGCACCTCTTCCAATGCGGTTGACATTGTAGAGTCCATCCCCGAAGAAAAAGAAATCCTGTTTTTACCGGACAAATTTCTTGGATCATACGTGGAGATGGTTACGGGGCGCGAGCTCAATATATGGGACGGCTCCTGCCATGTGCATGAGAAGATTGGAGAACTGAATCTGGGAGAAAAGCAGAAAGAATATCCCGATGCGGAAGTGCTTATACACCCTGAATGCGGCTGCTCTACTTCGTGCATGATGAAGTCGGCTATGTACTTTGACTGCGAAGACGGACATATTCATTCGACCAGCGGAATGCTCAATCGTGCCAGTGAGTCGGAGGCAGAAGAGTTTGTAGTTGCCACGGAAACGGGTATCCTGCACCGTATGCGCAAAGAAAATCCCGGAAAGAAGTTTTACCCGGCTAATGAGAATGCCGTGTGTGAGTTCATGAAGATGATTACCCTTGAAAAACTGCATGAGGCCCTTAAATACGACCAGCATGAAGTGAAAGTGTCCAAAGAACTGGCTGAGCGTGCCCATCTGCCGATTCAGCGCATGTTAAATGTGGCCTGATACAGACGCCAATGAATATTTTAGGCATAGAGTCTTCCTGTGATGAAACAGCTTCTGCTGTTTATACGGATAAGGGCTTACAGTCCAATGTCATTGCCTCTCAGACGGTTCATGAACAGTATGGAGGGGTCGTGCCTGAGTTGGCCTCCCGAGCCCATCACAAGACCATCTGGTCGACTGTTCAACAGTCGCTGGAGGAAGCTGGGACATCACTGGACAAGATCGATGCTGTTGCGGTAACCCAGGGACCCGGTCTTATGGGATCACTGCTGGTTGGTCTATGTTTTGCCAAGGGGCTGTGTTTGTCACGGGATATCCCGATCATTGGGGTTAACCACATGGATGCCCATATTTATGCCAATTTTATTGAGGGACAGCCGGAGTATCCCTTTGTTTCTCTGACTGTTTCCGGGGGACACACTCAGCTGGTCTACGTTGAGAGTCCGTTCGAGCATACCCTGCTGGGACAAACCCGCGACGACGCGGCAGGGGAGGCCTTCGACAAGATCGGAAAGATTCTGGGGTTGCCTTATCCCGCCGGCCCTGAGATTGATGAACGATCGAAAAAGGGAGATCCGCAATTCCATGATTTTCCCCAGGCCATGCTGGATAATGATTTTGAGTTTAGCTTTTCGGGTCTTAAAACATCGGTGATGTATTACCTGGAGGACAAGGAGGACCCGGAAGCTTTTCTTGCAGAACATTTGAATGATATTTGCGCCAGTGTTGCCCGTGCGATAACAGAAGTGCTCATCAAAAAACTGCGTAACGCGGTCGTTCACACCGGCGTTCAGACCATCACGCTGGCCGGGGGCGTATCAGCCAATTCAATGCTGCGACAGAAAGCGAAGGCATTGGCCCGGCAAAAAGATCTGCAGCTGTTCATCCCCCATATTGCCTACTGCACCGACAATGCTGCAATGATAGCGATTACAGGCCATATGATGGCCCGGCGGGGGCTGTTTTCTGACATGAACCTGAAACCATTTGCCAGCCTCAAACAGGCAGTATCCTGATTTCTTGCAAGAGCTCAGGCTGCTTTTCCATTGAGCTGAGACGTTTTGTTGCCGCTACTGAAATTTTTTTGAGGCTTCTACCGCCAGTCGGTCAACCCTGTTGTTTCGTTCATTGTCGGCATGGCCTTTGACTTTAATCCACTCTACATCATGGGGCTGCATCGCGGTCAGCATTTCTTCCCATAGGTCCCTGTTTTCCACTGGTTTTTTATTGGCTTTTTTCCAGCCCCGCTTCAGCCAGCCATCAATCCAGCCCTGCTTGAATGCATTCACAATGAGTGCACTGTCGCTGTGTATTTTTACATGACAGGGCTGATTTATCGCATTCAAAGCTTCAATAACCGCCCGCATTTCCATGCGGTTGTTGGTCGTATTTGGTGCGCTGCCGGTAATTTCTTTCTCTCTGCCATTCCACTGGAGCAGTGCCCCCCAGCCGCCGGGACCGGGATTTCCGCTGCACGCTCCGTCGGTAAATACAATAACCGTTTTTTTCTTAGACATAGGTTGCAGTGATTGGAGATATTCGTTCTTTGAGGTTCTTGGCCGATTGACGGACTTCCTGTTCCCAGTCATCAGAATCCCCGCCCGCATACAGGATACTCCGGCTCGAGTTTATCAGGGGGATACCATGGTGATTTTTCAAGGCTTCTGCCAGGGCACTGACAGAGCCTCCCTGCTTGCCCACGCCCGGAATAAGAAGAGGAGAAGCGGGAAACTGGCTGATGACCGGCTGCAGGTCAGGGGCTTTGGTAGCCCCCACAACCATGCCGATGGCCGCAGCGCTCGATTCCTGTTTATGCTGAAGTTCACGGGCAATGTAAGTTGCAACCGTTTCTCCGGAGGAAAGGGTTTTGAGAAGAATATCAGCAGCTCCCGGATTGGACGTCAGGGTGAGCGTATAGACACCGTTGGATGCATTGTCAAGAAAGGGGTCCAGTGTCTCAAATCCCATCAGTGGATTGAGCGTAATCGCATCCACCTCCAGTTGTTCAAAAAAGGCTTTGGCGTAATGTTCTGCTGTCGAGCTGATATCCCCCCGCTTGGCGTCTGCTATAACCATTTTTCCGGGCGGGAGGTATGCGAGAATTTCCTGGAAAACATCCCAGCCATCGGGGCCGAGGGCTTCGAAAAAACCCAGGTTGGGCTTATAGGCTGCACAGTGCTCCTGTGTAACGTCAATCACCTTTTTGAGGAAGGTACGGACTTTTACAGGCGGGGATGCCTGTCCATTCCGGATGGCTGCCGGCAGCAGATCAATATTGGGGTCAAGTCCTACGCAGAGGGTAGAGTCAGCTTGCCGGACCGCCTCGGCTAATTTGTCGTTGTAATCCATAGAACAATACGGTTTAAAGTTCAGCGAAAGATACAAACTGGCCGAAGGAGTTCGAAATGTTTACCCATAAAAAAGGAGCCGTCGTACAACGGCTCCCAAACAGGCATAAACAAGAGACGGATCCTCAGTTGTTAATGGGAATGCCTCTTGGAATAGTCCCCAGGTCTATGTCCGGCAAGGAGGCATTATACGTATCATTAATGGCCTCAATGGTAAGGTTGGCAACGACGCCATGTCCCTGGTTGCTGGGATGCACCCCGTCGAAACTGAAGAGGGAGCCGGGAACAGGTGTAAGAGTAATCCCATTCATAGTAATTCCCTGTTCACCGCTGGATTGCTGGAAGTTTTGGAATATCTGACTGAATGTATCATTGATATCAACCAAGGCCCAGCTGTTTGCACTTGCAGCGTTGGATATAGTATTGTTATAGTTGTCGACCACTTGATTGGCCTGTGCAATTTCAGAATTTCCTGCGGAAGTAGGCGTAGGCCCATCAAGGATGTATTGATTTGGAATAGGATTATTTGGTTTTATAGGGGGGGGAGTTTCGCCTGTCTGGACTCTTTCAAAATAACTGGTAGCTGATAACAGAATGAGGTCATTAGCGCGCATAACTCGTGTGCCCTCGACTGCTTCAATAAAAATATCAAACGAACCTTCTGACGTGTTAAACTGGTAGGTCTGAGTTATTTCATTGTAGGATATAATACCTTCATTAACCAGCCTTGTCCGTAAAAGGAAAACATAGGGAATAGTGGTTACATTGGGGATATTGTAAAGAACTGCCTTGGCTCCGGTCTGTGCAATAGTGCTAGCTGACGCCTGGTACAGCTGTCGGAAGTCGCTTGGAGGCACATACGCCTGTGTGCCTCCGCTGGTAACGTAGCCAAGAATGTCGTTGCTACCAAGCCAGAACAGTACAAAGGTGGGATCAAGGGCGGCCAGCTGCTCGGACTGCGTATTGCCCATGTCACGTAACACAAGATCAAAGAACGGGTTGTTTTGCCGTCGGGCGGAATAGGGGGCACTGGGGAGGTCCTGTCCCAGGAAATCAGCTAAAAGGGCATTGGGAATACCCAAATTGTTATAGGGGCGGTCAAGGTCGGAGTTGATGGGCTGGCCCTGTTCGTCGGTCTGGGTGGGACCGGACAGATCCGAGCCTTCCAGCCCGAGGCGGCCGAGGCCGATGCCGGGGTCGCTGACAAGCGGCTGTTCAAAATTTTGTACTGATTCCATCTGGCCCGCCACGAGCGATGGATAGGAATAACGTTGGGCGGTGCGGTAGAGGGCCCCGTTCTGGTATCCGGCGGTCAGGCTGTTGCCAACGGCTGCCACCATTGAAAAGTCCGCCTCGCCACTGTTGGATTCAAAATTTACGTCATTAAAATCTTTACACGCCGATAGAGAGACTGCCGTTATCAATAACGCCAGGAAGACCTGAAGTGAAAGTGTACGGAATTTCATAATGAGTTCTTTTTATCCTTAGAATTTCATCGTTAAACCAAGCGAAGGCAGGTTGGCGTGGGTATTATACACCCCATGCAGTCCATTAACCGAGCTTCGATTGGTACGTTCATTGGATCTGATAAATATGTAGGATGCGTCCACGGTGAGATATTCCGTAACGTCGTAGCTTAGCCCGCCGGAAAATAACCACCGGTTGGCGTCGGGGAGGGTGGGGTCCATATATTTGGTGGGGAGGGGCGACTTATCGTAAGCCACGCCCGCACGCAGGGAGAGTCCCGGGGTCCAGGCATCGGTATATTCGCCTCCCACCCGGAGCTGCCAGGAGTTGTCGTATCCCCTCTCACTTGCAAGCCGGTCGGAACCAAAGGCAGGGATCTGCTGGTCAAATTCTATGACCAGCTCGTCATAGCTGGACCAGCCCCACCATACATAATCGGCTTCGAGGTTAAGGTTCTCGGTTGCCTGTACATTGACAGCTGCAACCCAGTTGGCCGGTAGTTCGAGAGTTGTGCCACCTCCGGCATCTGAGGGGAAGAGGGCCGTTGGAAGATCACCAAAGTCGGCTTCACCGCTGTATTCCGTCTCAACTTTGCTGCGGTAGGTGAAGCCCAGGGTCACCCGGTCTGTCGGCTCGTAAAGGAGGCCCAGGTTATACCCAAGGCCCGGCTTTTCAAGTTCTCCGTCCAGTGCAAAGATATCATCTTCCACGGCAAAATCCTCCACTGCGCGGGAGAGTTCAACTTTTCCATAGGCGGCAATAACCAATCCGGCCCCAATTTTTACGTTGCCGATGCCAAAATCGGGCAGCTGATACCCTACCGTTGGCTGTACAAAGATGGTTTCAACAGAGGTATTGATAGCTTCTGTACGACCAACCCAGTTCTTATCCCATCTGGTTCCCAGTCCAAAAGGGGCATATACACCAATCCCGGCCGTGAGCCCATCCTGTATTTCATAGGAGGCATAAAAATTGGGGACCAGAAAGTTTTGCTCGTGCATATCGTATCTTTTGCTACTGCCGGGATAGGCACTGGAACTTGCAAAGGGCCCTCTAAAGCTCGATCGCGGGGCAATAATGGTAGCGCCCCCGCTTATCCTGAGCCCGTCGAGCCCGCTCAGCCCGGCTGGATTGTAGTAGATCGTGGATACGTGATCGGCATAGGCTGCAAAAGCTCCCAGCATCCCGTTGGCACGGATGCTGGCTTCATAAATCGAAAATCCGCTGGAGAAAGCGGAAGTCGAGCATACAAAAACAAGACATATGGTAGCTATTGTTCTACGCATAAAATTACCATTGTGAATTAATATTACCTTATAATGTATTTTTAATGTTATCCCTGCTATACTGGAGGATATACTTAACGCTGTTAAGTTTAAATAACTAAAAGATGGGCAAATATAAAAGCAAAGTTTGCAAAAGGGCTCGAATTTTTATTCATTCGGTTGAAAAACACTTAACATCATTATACCAGCAGATTCATGGATTGGTTTGAAGAATGGTTTGACAGTCCGTTGTATGAGAAACTGTATGCAGACCGGGATGAGGATGAGGCCGCACGGCTGATCGACTTGCTGGAACGCGTCTTGTCGCTTCCTGCAGGCTCCAAAATATTGGATCTGGGGTGTGGAAGGGGACGCCATGCGATTACCCTGTCCCAAAAGGGGTATCAGGTTACCGGTATTGATCTCTCTGAACAGGCCATTGCCACAGCCCGCGAGAAGTCCGGACACATGGGCATCGAACAAATCCGTTTTGAGGTCCGTGATATGCGCAATCCGCTTCCCGAGACGTTTGATGCGGTGTTTAATCTTTTTACCACTTTTGGATATTTTGAATCGGATGAAGAAAATGCGGGCGTCTTTGACAGTGTCAGTCAAATGTTGTCGCCGGGTGGGATTTTTGTTGTGGATTATTTCAATGCCCAAAAGGTTCGAAGTACCATCCGCCCCCATGAGGAGGGCTCGTTTCACGGTATTCATTATGATATTTCACGATACATTGAAAATGATATGGTGTTCAAGGAAATAACATTTTCCGGAGACG
Organism: Fodinibius sediminis; assembly: GCF_900182555.1. Lineage (GTDB taxonomy): Bacteria > Bacteroidota > Rhodothermia > Balneolales > Balneolaceae > Fodinibius > Fodinibius sediminis. The sequence continues at coordinate 137,698 of NZ_FXTH01000008.1, forward strand.
AGGTTAACGATACCAAAAAATATGTGGAACGGGTCAAGCTCTATGAGAAATCCTGGTTTGAAAGGGAAATGAGCAAGCGGAATTTTAGCATTGATCATGTATATGGCGACTACCTGGGTAATGATTTTGACCCGGATGTCAGTTCACGTCTTTTGCTTGTCAGTCACCGGCAGAAGTAAAAGAAGACAAGTGGAGATGGAACTCACGGCCGATCTATCTCTACCACTCTCTTATAAGACCGTATTAGCAGATACTTCTTCTGCCCCGTGGGGCGGTCGATCAAGGGTCCAGGTCTCAAAATAAAAGTGACGCTCGGAACGCATGCGTTTGCTGTTGATACTGAAAAAGCGAAAGTCGTTGCTAACCAGTGGTTGGAACGCCCGGAAGAGAGCCGGGTAGATATTTTCCATGGTGAGGAGATGAAGGTCAAATCCGTGATGGGCCTGTTCTTTGTATAACACATAGCCGCCCGCTGTCAGAATTTCACGCAGTTCCTGCTTTCGGTGTACAATATTGGATTCGTTGTCAATGTTGAGGTTATCAAGCATCACTCCGGGTTTCTCATCGGCAATAACCATCGGTTCGCCAATCCCCGAAGACGCCAGGGCCTCGGCCAGGGATCTGAAAGAGGTGCCGGGGACATGAATGTGCCGGTGTTCAAAGGTTTTTCCCAGTTGCTCGACCGTCCGTGTTGCTTTCTCCAGGGCATTCAGACCAAATTGTTCTTTATCGAGCCGGGTTCCCGTGATATAAAATTTGGAATAGGTAGGGGTGGGCTTCATAAAATCGGCCAGGGTCGCTTCAATCTCTTCCGGTGACTTGTTGGCATTCCGTTTCGCCGGTTTATCCAGCCGCAGATCGTGATCAAAGAAGAGTTTAAAGATGTCCATGAAGGGTATGATTTAATGTTGGATTGAATGTTTGAAGATACGGAATACAGGAACCGCTTTAAACATAGACAGAAGTAAAAAAAGCCCTGCATCTCAGGTACGGATGCAGGGCAGGGAAGGTTGATACGTTCAGGCTATATCATTGTTGCAATAACGAGAGCAACGACCGACATCAGCTTGATAAGAATGTTAAGCGATGGTCCGGAAGTATCCTTGAATGGATCTCCCACCGTGTCGCCCACGACCGACGCTTTATGTGCCTCGGAGCCTTTGGACAGGATTTCCCCGTTGTACTCGAAACCTTCCTCGATCATCTTTTTGGCGTTGTCCCATGCCCCGCCGGCGTTGGATTGAAACAGAGCCATCAACACGCCGGAGGCGGTCACACCGGCAAGCAGACCACCGAGCATTTCAGGACCTCCCAGGAATCCAAAGGCAACAGGCACAACCACGGCCAGTACACCAGGGGCAATCATCTCGCGCAGGGAGGCCGTGGTGGAAATAGCTACACATTTCTCGTATTCGGCTTTTCCGATGGCTGTTTCAAAGGTTTGCTGATCTTCGTCCGACCAATCTTCGAGTTTGGCTCCCTTGTTGCGGTTCATGGTATCAAGACCGGCGCGCAGTTCGGGGATGTCGTTGAACTGTCGGCGTACCTCTTCAATCATTGACATAGCTGCGCGTCCCACGGCTTTCATGGAAAGGGCAGAAAACAGAAAGGGGAGCATGGCACCGATGAAGAGGGCGGCCATAACGGTGGGTTGGGTAATGTCGATGCCCGCGAGTGTAGTTTCGTGGGTCGCATTATAAGAGGTGATAAAGGCGGCAAAAAGCGCAAGAGCGGTCAAAGCCGCCGATCCAATGGCAAACCCTTTGCCGATAGCAGCGGTCGTATTACCAACAGCGTCGAGCTTGTCAGTACGGTCACGTACTTCTCCGGGCAGCTCAGACATCTCCGCAATACCACCCGCGTTGTCAGAAATTGGACCGTAGGCATCCACCGCCAGCTGTATACCTGTATTGGAAAGCATGCCAACCGCAGCAATGGCAATACCGTACAGGCCGGCCAGGTGATATGCCCCGATAATGGCTGTAGCAATAATGACAATGGGAATGGCCGTGGAAATCATGCCCACGCCCAAACCGGCAATGATGTTTGTTGCAGCACCGGTGGACGACTGTTCTACAATGGACTCAACAGGGCTGGTGCCCGTCCCCGTATAGTGCTCGGTAATCAGGCCGATGAGCAAACCGGCAGCAAGGCCGAAAATGGTTGCCCAGAAAACACCGCTCGGAGTATAGGTGACGCCATTGAACATCCAGCTCTCGGGGAGCATCCAGTGAATTAACAGGTAGGAAGCAACCAGCATGACGGCAGCGGAAGCAAATTCACCGATATTCAATGCGGTTTGCGGGTTCCCACCTTCTTTGACGCGAACAAAGAACGTTCCGAGGATGGAAGTCAGTATCCCGGTCCCGGCCAGGATCAACGGAAGGAGTACGGCAGAAAGCCCGTTGAAGTTGTCGGCCCAGTCGGGGTTTGCCATAAAGGCGGCCCCCAGAACCATGGTACCGATGATGGATCCCACGTACGATTCAAAGAGGTCAGCGCCCATCCCTGCTACATCCCCTACATTGTCACCCACGTTGTCGGCAATCGTGGCCGGGTTCAGCGGGTGGTCTTCCGGGATGCCGGCCTCGACTTTCCCTACAAGATCGGCCCCTACATCTGCCGCCTTGGTATAAATGCCACCGCCCACACGGGCAAAAAGGGCGATGGAGGATGCTCCAAACGAAAATCCGGTTACCACCGCCAACACTTTGTTAACGCTGGCAGCTGTCCCGGTTCCAAACATATTCCCAAAGAATAAAAAGAGTACGCCCAGGCCGAGTACCCCCAGACCTACAACGCCGAGTCCCATAACCGATCCTCCTGCGAAAGCGATATTCAATCCTTTTCCCAGGCTTTCCCGGGCGGCATTGGTTGTTCGGACATTGGCCTTGGTAGCCACGCGCATTCCGATGAAGCCTGCAAGTCCCGAGCAGAGAGCCCCAACCACGAAGGAAACAGACACCAGCCAGTGCGAGGTTTCTGTGTTTGCGGTAATTCCCAGTAAAATGGCCACGGATATAACAAAGATCGACAGCACCTTGTACTCCGCCTTTAGAAAAGCCATCGCTCCGCGTTGAATGTGGGAGCTTATGGTAGACATTTTCTCTGTGCCTGTATCTTGTTTTGAAACCCATGATGATTTTAAGAAGGTGTAGAGCAGGGCAATGATCCCGCTAACCGGGATGAGGTAGGTTATTAGTGTATCCATATTTGATTCGATTAATTGTAGACTAATTATGGTTAGTATTAATAATCCCTTGTTATCTGTTGAGCCTTATCATATTACATTGTACTTGCATAATTGGTTTTCCCAGAACTGCCTAATTTCAACTGCATCTCCTGCACTTCCGTGGATCGGTTGAAAAGCAAACGTCTGTTGTTCGAAATTTCTCTTGTATACTGTAGGTACGTTTCCATTCTACAGAATTCTAACCTTATCATTTAGAAACCAGAAAAACAAACCGAAATAATTGAACGTTCTTCAGCGGGACAGCAGTGTTGGTTCGGGGCGCCCGTTACATTCATATGGAAATAACCAAGCTGGATTCAGGGTTCCAGCCGATGAAAATAATCCCGGATGCCAAAGGGAGGGGATTATGAGAAAGGACAACAACCGGAAAGAGCCTCCGGCGTAGGGTGGCGGAAATGACAGGGAGCACTCAATATTCGGAGGACAAAACACAGCCTGCATGAAGTACTGTGTGAGATCCCGTTTTGGATGTGAATCTTTATTCCAGGGGGCAATGGGAAATTGCCAAAAGAAGTGCCCGGCCCATGTGGCCTATTGCAGCTCGGCTCACAAGAAGGCTTTCATCTTAGTCAGTTGAAGTCGTTCATCGCCTGATCAATACCTTCCCGGATAAAGGCAAAGCTGGCATCAACGGCCCGGTCGAGCGTTGAGTTCATCAGCTGCTGTTCTTCTTTGCTGAAAGGGGAGAGAACGTATCGGGCCTGTTGACCTTTTGGGTAGTGATCGCCAATGCCAATACGCAAACGGGGGAAGCTCTTGGTGCCCAGTTTATGAATAATGTCCTGGATACCATTATGTCCCCCGGCACTTCCTCCCGGCCGAAGCCGTATCGTTCCAATATCTAAATGCAGATCATCATAACAGATCAGGCAGTTCTCCGGTTCTTCTTTATACCAGTGGAGCACCTGCTGTACAGCATCCCCGCTGTTATTCATGAAAGTGCTTGGTTTGACCAGGTAGACGTTGTGCCCGCCATGCCGGCCTTTGCCCACATGAAAAGGGCCCTTCCCGGGCCCCATTCGTACTGACATGGCGTCAGCCAATGCATCAATAAGTTGGAATCCAATATTGTGACGTGTACCGGCGTACTTGTGTCCGGGATTGCCCAGACCTATAATAACAGGCATAACGCACTTACACCGGTTTGGTCACTGTTATTGTTCGGATTCGTCTTCTGTACCTTCTTCTGTTTCCTCTCCTTCGGCTGCCTCTTCGCCTTCGGCAACTTCTCCTTCGGGCGCTTCTTCGCCTTCGGCAAGTTCCTCTTCGCTTGGCTCTTCTGTAATGAGAGAAGAAGTAAGCAGCTCTTCGGATTTTGGAGGACGAATGGTCACAATAGTTCGACTGAGATCGTCCAGCGGGATGATGCCCTCAAGATCCAGATCCCGCACGTGCAGCGAATCACCGATGTTCAGGTCACTGACATCCACACTATAAACCCCCGGGATAAGATCAGGTGTAACACGGATGCGCAAGATATGCATAGGCTGGAAGATGCGTCCGCCCCCGTCGGTTACGCCTGTCGGCGTTCCTTCCAGGTGGATGGGTACACTGAGCGTTACCTTGTAATCATCGGCTAATACATAAAAGTCTACGTGCACCGGCCGGTCGGTCAGGGGATGAAATTCGACTTCCTTGAGAAGCGTCTTATAGGTTTCACCGTCGATCTTAATTTCGATGATCTGACGCTTGCTGACAGACAGTACCTTTTCAAGTTCAAGTTCGTCGATGGAGAAGTGAACATTTTCTTCCACCTTCGGTCCATAGAGCACACTGGGCACCCGCATCGCATCGCGAAGCGCATCAGCAGCCTTGCGACCGGTTTCTCTTACTTTTCCTTCTAATGTTACAACGTCAGGAGTAGTCATAATTCGTAAATCGTTAATTTAATCGTCAAAAAGTGCACTTATTGTATCGTTGGTATGGATACGCTGTATTGCTTCTGCAAAAATACCGGCTACGCTGAGCACCTTTATTTTATTCGAAGGCTTGCGAAGCGGTACCGTATCGGTAACCAGCAACTGATCAATAGGCGAATCTTCAATTCGTTGAAACGCAGGTCCCGATAAAATCGGATGCGTACAAGTTGCCGTGATGTTTAATGTTCCACGTTCTTTCAGGGCTGCCGCAGCGTTGGTCAGGGTGCCGGCTGTGTCAATAAGGTCATCAACGATGAGCACATTCTTACCTTCAACCTCGCCCACGATATTCATCACTTCCGCTACATTCTGTTTGGGACGCCGTTTGTCAATAAAGGCCAACCGGGCTCCCAGACGCTTGGCATACGAGCGGGCCATCTTTAAACTACCCACATCCGGTGCGACAACCACAAGATTTTCAATCGGATGTTCGCTGAAATAGTCTATAAACAGCCGGCTGGCATACAAGTGATCAACCGGTATATCAAAGAAACCCTGAATCTGGGCCGCATGCAAATCCATGGTCAGAATACGGTCGGCCCCGGCCTCCGTCAGCAGATTAGCCATCATTTTGGAAGCGATGGAAACACGCGGCTGATCTTTGCGATCCTGGCGGGCATATCCAAAATAGGGTATGACCGCTGTAACTCTTTTAGCCGACGCCCGTTTGGCCGCATCGAGCAAAAGCAATAACTCCATAATATTGTCGCCGGGCGGAGGTGTGGATTGAACCACGAAAATATCTTCGCCTCGAATGCTTTGTTCATATTTGGCATAGAGTTCACCGTCCGAGAAAGGCTTAATGGTGAGCTCGCCGAGCGAAGTTCCGTATTGTTCAGCAATAGCCCGTGATAAAGCTAAATTACTGCGTCCGGCAAATATGGCTAAGGGTGTATCCAACGGAGCGGAATTCAGAAGTTCGATTTAAAAAGAAAAGGATGGCTTTACAGTCATCCTTCGGGTTATGGAGTATCAAGTGTTGCCCGGGGAGGACTCGAACCCCCACTGACGGTACCAAAAACCGCTGTCCTGCCATTAGACGACCGGGCAATTAGGTGCCTTTTTTAACAGATTCAGATAATAGGGATTTGCTGATTTTAAATCAAGAAGAAATTGCATTTTTAAAGACAAAACATTCCTGGCACTGTCCGGCTTTACAATAATTACGTAACTGGTGGATGGTGCCTAATTTTTTATTGTAGGATGAGGGTGACAAACCGGTTCCTTCAAACAGGCTGATCAGTGATTTTGGTAGCTGGGCCTGGTGGTGTTTCCAAATGTTCCAGCTGTTGGTTTTCAAGGCCTCAGAGTGGAAAAGATTACCAAGGATATAGAGTGCCGGCAGTAACACAATTCCGAAGAGGATGGAAGAGCGTTCTTTCCCGATGGAGGGAGAAAGGGAGATTGCTGACAGGATTCCATCCCAGAGGTCATACGGATGTTCCGTGAGCCACTGTCCAAACGGAAGGTGATGGATATGCCAGAGCCCAAGGGCCGCCTGCTGAACCCGTTGGGCGGGGTGGTTTGCCGGCCGACATCCCTTATGATTCCACTGGTAGCCCGTACCGGAACGGGAGGGAGCCCCGGCCCCTGAGACAGACAGCGCCCGCTTCCGAAGAGCATCGGCAGATGAGCAGGCGTCGATTTGATCATACAGCTGACTGCAGAGCCTTCGCATGGGAGCGCGGTTATGGGCTATGCCCAGTCCATCAAAAAATGCGATGGATACTAATCTGCGCCAGGCGCGGGAGGGAGGAAGCGAAGCATCGTAAAAAGGTAACAGGTCTTCTACTTTTTGTTCGAAGTATTCTCTGTGTGCCTTTTCAAGCTGTTTTAGAAAGACTGCCTCGGAGATGAACGAAAGATGCCTTGAGCAGGGAAGCTGTGGGTGCCGCAGGTATTCGGTCAGAAAAGAACCCAGGGGATCTGCCAGGTATTGGCCCAGCCAGAGGGTGGGAATGCTGGTCTGATCCTGGCGTTGAATTTCATCGCTTGTTTTTTCGAGGACAATATGCAGAATTACCTTGTTGTAGCGGGGGTCAGTCCCGTGTGCATGTGACCTCCAGTCGGCCAGTTTCCAGTGGATTTCTATATCGCCATACCACCGAAGGTTGCCAATGGTAATTTCGGCTCCCTTGAAATCAGGGCCGTCGGTCTTGTTGTGGCGACCCGGTTCATGGATTGTTACTTCGCGGCCGTCTATCGTAGCAAGCCCTTGCGTATCAAAATGTCCGGTTTCCCAGATCCAGTGGAGCAACCGTTCGTGATATGATGCCTGGGGCCGGCTCATGGTTGTATCACCTCTTGATATCAAGATCTTCTGTAGCCTCATAGAGATCCGGTATGTGGTGGCTGAGACCTTCGTGGACATTCCGGCGTATGTGTCGCAGTTTCAGCTGTCCTTTGTGCTCGGCGTTCCTGCGTCGGTCTTCAGCCCACTCGGCCAGCTCAGCAGCGTGTTCTGAAATCCACATCCGGTTTTGACGGCCGTTTGTGGGGGTCAGCAGAAGGCCAAGGGTCATGCCTCCCACAAATGATCCGGTAGCCAAAAGAAGGGACTGTAAAATAGCTTTTTTCTTCATAAGAAATCGCATTTAAAATGAATGGTATCTTGTTGATAATCCGCTATATTTCGTTGTTATATATTATAAAGGTATTAAATGCATTAGATATTTTAAATAGATATTACCGCTGAATTCAAAAAAGACGTAAAGAATTTTATTCTATGAAGAATCCAGATAACATCCTGCTTATGAGCACCGATCGCATCGCCCGTTCACTGCAAAGGATGGCTCATGAGATCAATGAAAAGAATAAATCCGACTGGCCTATTGTTCTGTTGGGAATTAACCAGAGAGGGCTGGCGGTAGCCAGGGATTTAGCGCATTTCTTGACCCCGATTCTGGACAGTCCCGTTAAAGTTGAATCTCTGACTTTGGGAGAGGAAGGGGCCTCTCGTAAGAAATGGGATAAAAGTGCATACGAAAAGCAATCTTTTATCGTTATTGTTGATGATGTGATCTTTTCCGGGCAGACGATGTTCCGGGCTCTAACCACCGTGGTGGAGGAACTAGAGCCGGGGGAAGTGTATACGGCTGTACTTGTTGATCGGGGACACCGAAAATATCCGGTAAAAGCGGAGTTCTGCGGGATGGTGTTACCAACAAAACTGGATGAGCATGTGGCGGTCGAAGTTAAGGACGGAAAAGTGCACGAGGTTCGTCTGACGCATGAGCAGTGACGGTTTATAGTTGGATTTTTTTATCGTACTTTTAAACAATTATGCCCTTTAATTAATGACATTATCTAGGTAAATGCGCAAATATTTTTCCTTCTTTGTTTTTGCATTATTGCTGTTTGCGAACACCTTGCCTGCATTGGGCCAGGAAGCAATCAGGATAAGTGAGCTTCTGAAGGATGATGGTGATATATCGATTCAGGATATTTCAAGAATTGATAAAACGGTCATTGTGGCGGATACGCTGGATGGCTGGCAAGCCAGCTGGATCGGGGGGCTCAATGGTGCCCAGGCCGCCTATAATAACTGGAGCCAGGGGGGGACCAATACCATAAGTGTTACCGGTTCTACCATTTTTAATCTGAAGTTCCGCAAAGACCGTTTCGCATATGCCCTGGATACGAATCTCAGATATGGCAAGGCGCGAATTGAGGATGAAGGCACCCGGAAAACGGATGATCGAGTAGCCGTTAATAATAAATTTAGTTACCTCTTCGACAATAAAAAATGGAGTGCTTTCGCTAACGTAAATTTCAGCACCCAGTTTGACAAGGGATTTAATTACAACGTTCCCGATACGGTGCAGCCCGAGTTGATTTCCAAGATCTTTTCTCCCGCCTATTTCACTCAAATCGCCGGTATCGCTTTTACCCCGGCTGATTATTTTTCTGCCCAGGCAGGGATGGCAATGAAAGAAACCATAGTTGCAGATACCTCACTTTCTCAGCGCTATGGATTGAGTGCAGGCGAGCAGTTTCGTTTTGAGCCGGGCTATTCCACAGCTTTGTTTTTTGAAAAAGAGCTTTTCAGTAATGTGCGCCTCATCAGTTCAGTAGAAACCTTTACCAACCTCCAGCGGAATATAAGCAGTACGGATGTACATTTTTCCAATGAGCTTATTGGGAAAATTAATGACTTTATGAATATGTCGTTCCAATATGTCACCATCTACGACGACGACTATTCCAAGAAAGTGCAGATCAAACAGGTTCTTTCAGCGGGCATATCGGTTAACATCCTGTAAGGGAAGGGGGCGTACGGACTGCCCAGTCCCCTCCAATGGTTATGAACGGAACGAATAAGAGAAGCCGGATAGTCACTGGTGTTAATCCACGTCGAATTCAATGCCCTGCGCGAGCGGAAGTTCATCGCTCCAGTTAATGGTGTTGGTCTGCCGGCGCATGTAGGCTTTCCAGGCATCAGATCCGGATTCGCGTCCGCCCCCGGTTTCTTTCTCTCCACCGAAGGCTCCCCCGATTTCAGCACCGCTTGTGCCAACATTGATATTGGCAATTCCACAGTCGGAACCCCGTGTACTCAAAAAGGCTTCAGCTTCCCGGAGGTTGAGGGTAAACATTGAGGAACTGAGGCCCTGTCTGACCCCGTTGTGCATGGCTATGGCCTCGTCCAGATCCGAATACTTCATTAAGTACAGAATGGGGGCAAAGGTCTCACGCTGTACAATATCCCAGTCGTTTTGGGCAGTGACAATGGCTGGCCGTACGTAATTGCCGTCGGACAGCTGGTTTTTGTCTATCACCTCACCTCCATACACCCGTTCCCCGCCTTGTTGTTCGATCTCATCAAGAGCTTTCTGCATGTTATCCACGGCCTGTTGATCGATCAGGGGACCAACCAGTGTGTCTTCATCCAGGGGGTTGCCGATGTTCACGTTTTCGTAAATGGCCACCAGGCGATCTTTGAGAGAATCAAACATTTCTTCGTGAATAATGAGTCGCCGGGTGGAAGTACAGCGCTGGCCACAGGTTCCCACGGCGCCGAAGGCGATAGCCCGGGCCGCCATTTCTAGATCGGCCTCTTTGGAGACAATGACCGCGTTATTTCCACCCAGTTCAAGAATGGTTTTGCCAAGTCGGGCTGCAACGGTTTTGGCAACTTCCTTACCCATACGGATGGAACCGGTAGCCGAAATAAGGGGAATGCGCTCATCACTGCTCATCCATTTCCCAACCTCGGGTCCGCCTGTGACAAGGTTGAAGATCCCTTCGGGCAGATCATTGCGCTTCAATACCTTGGCAATGATATTTTGAACCGCGATGCTGCAGAGTGGCGTTTTTTCAGATCCTTTCCAGATCATCACATTGCCCGCAACAGCCGCTATCATGGCGTTCCAGCTGTAGACCGCCACGGGAAAATTAAATGCGGAGATGATGCCGGTAATGCCCAGCGGATGCCATTGTTCATACATGCGATGCTTTGGCCGCTCTGATGGCATGGTCTTGCCGTAAAGCATGCGCGACTGCCCGACAGCAAAGTCACAGATGTCAATCATTTCCTGTACTTCCCCAAGTCCCTCCTGGTATATTTTACCCATTTCATAGGTAACCAGCCGGCCCAGATATTCCTTGTTCGCTCTCAGCTCAAGTCCGATCTGACGTACAATATCACCCCGTTGGGGAGCAGGAATCATCCGCCATTCTTCAAAGGCCTTTTGAGCGGTTTCAATAACATGTTCATATTCCTCCCGCGTAGTGACTGTTACGTCTGCGATTTGTGAATTGTCAATGGGAGTATAACTGGCAAGCTTCTCTTTTGCACCTGACCCCAGAAATTTCCGGCCGGTACTGGTTCCTGTATTCGTGCCCTCGATGCCCAGTTTTTTAAGAAATTCCATAAAGGTTTCTTTTTGGATATTGGTTTTGCCTCAAGATAAGGATAGTTTTTGTGTTTTGAATAAGAAGCTCTTTAATTAAGCCCGTATTTTCAACATTAGTTCGAAAGAAATAATCATGACATATGCTTCTAACCGGCAGTTAACCCTGCTCAGAAAATTAGGCCGGAAAAAATATCGCCACCGGGAGCGGCTTTTTCTGATTGAAGGAGATCGTGCTGTTCGACAGATTCTAAAGAACAAGGTGGTTGGGATTGAGGCCTTGTTCTTTGATGACGAACAGGATTACAGTGCGCAGGAATACTGGAAAGCCCTGATCGAAACCCATGAATCAGCGTTGCTGGACAACAGACATTTTGCTGAAATTTCAGATACCAAGCATCCGCAGGGTGTTCTGGCCTTGTGCCGAATGCCCGGTGAAACATCGGTTGAAAAGATGGGACAGGGCAGGAGGGGGATCATCGTTGTGCTGGATGCCATTCAGGACCCCGGAAACCTGGGGACCATTATTCGAACGGCTTCCTGGTTTGGGGCTGCGGGCATAGTGTCGGGAAAGGGAACGGTCGATCTGTTTCATCCCAAGGTGGTGCGAAGTACCGCCGGGGCAACGGGAGTGCTGCCGCATCTCAACGGGGAGCTGCCGATGGTATTGGCGGATTTTGAGAAGATGGGCTGGAACATCCTCCTCCTTGACAAAAGTGAAGCTTCGGTACCTCTGGCAACCGTGGGACGCCCTGAAAAGACGATCCTGGTGGTGGGCAACGAGGCCCATGGTATCGACCCGCAGCTGCTGGGAGAAAAGCGGGTCCAAGTGGAAATTCCCCCGGCCGAGGTCCAGCCCAAAGTGGAGAGTTTAAATGCAGCCATTGCAGCCTCCATTGCCTTGTATAGCCTCGGCTGTTAAACAGGGGGATGTGCAAGAGCGTCCCCATTCATTTTTAGCCGGAACTGCAATGGGTATTGATTCTGAGAGCGTGATTGTCTAACGTTAATAAACTGCAAGAGATGATTCTGGTTCTTTGCAATCATTAAACTCCGCTCTCTATGGCTGCCGCTAAAAAACATAAGATTTACGTTCTCGACACATCGGTTATCCTGTACGACTGCGATGCCATTAAAAATTTCAAGAAAAACGATGTTGCAATACCAATCACGGTGTTGGAGGAGATCGATTCTTTCAAAAAGGGCAATGATGTAATTAATCTGCATGCCCGCGAATTCAGCCGTTATCTGGACAAGATATCGGATAAGAATCTCCTGCAGACCTGGATTCCCCTCGACGGTGAAACGCATGGAAAACTGAGGGTTCTCAACAACGAGAACAGCAAAATCGATGCTGCAGAAGTATTTGGCAGAGAAAAAAATGACCACCGAATATTGAATGCGGTGCTCAAGCTGATGGAGGAGGAACCCGATAAGAAAGTGATCCTCGTGTCCAAGGATATCAACCTCAGGATAAAGGCCCGGGCGCTGAGTATTGATGCCGAAGACTATGAAACCATCCGCATCAAGGATATCGAGCACCTGTACCGGGGAAAAACAGAGCTCAATTTTGAGGATTCGGCAATCATTGATCGCTTTTATGAGGAAGGGGAGCTCAAGCCGGAGTCGATAGGTATCGAGGAGGCGGCAAGTAATCATTTCTATATCCTGAAAAGCCCTGTTAATTCGGCCCTTGGCTACTATGACGCCCATCAGGGGCGTATTCTGCCGGTCCAGAAAAAGACGGCCTATGGGATTAAACCTCGCAATGCGGAGCAGACTTTTGCCCTGCAGGCTATAATGAATCCCGATAACCTGCTGGTGACTATTACCGGGTCGGCGGGTACGGGCAAGACACTGCTGGCCCTGGCCGGGGCGTTGGAGCAGCGGCGTCATTACCAGCAAATATATCTCGCCCGTCCCATCGTTCCGCTCAGCAACAAGGATCTTGGCTATCTGCCTGGAGATATTACCTCGAAGATCAATCCCTACATGCAGCCGCTCTGGGACAACCTGTCATTTATTAAAAATCAGTTTCCCTCCGGCAGCAAACAGTACAAAAAAGTGGATGAAATGATTGAAAATGAGAAACTGCATATTGTGCCCCTGGCATATATACGGGGACGGAGTCTCTCAAATGTCATCTTTATTATAGATGAAGCCCAGAATTTAACGCCACATGAAGTGAAGACCATCATCACGAGAGCCGGCGATGATACGAAAATCATATTTACCGGTGATATTTATCAGATCGATACCCCTTACCTGGACACCCAGAGTAACGGGCTGTCTTTTTTGGTTGACCGAATGCATGACAACGACCTGTATGCCCATATCAACCTGGAAAAAGGCGAGCGTTCGGAGCTGGCCAACCTCGCAAGTAAACTGCTTTAAACAGGGGGCGCTGAAGGGGGGACGGTTAATAGAAGTCCAGGTGACGGGCCGCAATCCAGCCGGTGGTCCAGGCCGACTGAAAGTTGTAGCCTCCGGTGATGCCATCGATGTTAAGTACCTCGCCGGCAAAATAGAGGTTGGGACAGATCTTGCTTTCCATGGTTCCCATGTTGACTTCTTTCAGGGGGATGCCTCCGCTGGTCACAAATTCCTCCTTGTAGGTGGTCTTCCCCTGGATAGGATAACGCCCCCCCGTGAGCTCCCGGGTCAGCTGATGCAGCTGCCGGTTGGAAACCTCTGCCCATCGGGTTTGCAGGCTGATCTCGGCCCGTTCCAAAAAGCGTTTCCACAGGCGGTGCGGAATGGGAAGACGATCCTGTTTATCTGCAAGTTTTGGGGCATTGTCTTTCCGCAGATTATTGAGTACTTCACGGGTCTGTTGCTCATTTCTGGGATGCACCCAGTTTATCCGTATAGCAAAACGGTATTCTTCATCATACAGGTATCGCGCGGCCCAGGCTGAGGTTTTGAGTACGGCCGGACCACTCACACCCCAATGAGTGAGAAGCAGGGGGCCTTCATGCTCAAAGGAAGTACCTTCTATAGCTACAGAAACTTCCTCAACAGAAATGCCCGCCAGATCCTTGAATACTTTTTTTCGAAAATTGAAGGTGAAAAGTGAAGGTACGGGCTCTACCACACCATGGCCGATACTGCGCAGCCAGTCATACGTACGGCTTCGGTTTGATCCGCCGGTTGCTACAATCACGGCATCGGCCATTATGGAGGGCTCGTTTCGAATGATGACCTCATACCGGTGGCCCGCTTCGGGGGAGAGATCTTCCACTTTTGTTTTCGTCCGTATTTGAACCCCGTATTTCCGGGCTTCCTCTTTCAGGCAGCCGATGATGGTAGCCGAGTCATCGGTGACCGGAAACATGCGGCCGTCTTCTTCTGTCTTCAGATCGACGTCCCGCTCCTGAAACCATGATACGGTATCACGGGGCTGAAACTGTTCAAATGCCCAGCGCAGTTCTTTTTGGCCGCGCGGATAGGCCTGGGACAGGACCTGGGGGTCAAAGCAGTGGTGGGTTACATTGCAGCGTCCCCCGCCTGAAATACGAACTTTTGAGAGGACCTCGCGGCTGCGTTCAAGGATAATAACGTTCAGATCCGGATGCAGCCGTGCAGCATTGACGGCTGTGAAAAAACCGGCGGCTCCACCACCAACAACGGCAAGGGTGTGATCAGCAGAGGGCATAATCAGAGCTGGATAATCTGGACATTGGGGATTTCAGTACCCAGAAAGCGCTCGGCCAGTTCCTGGAAACGCTGTGGACGGTCGCTGACATAGCATTCGAAGGTGCCACCTGAGGGATTCAGCAGCTGGCGCCGGGCGAGTTCTTCCCGGGCCATCTTGGCAATCGATTCACCGGAGTCCACAATCCTGATCTTTCTCCGGTAAAGCTCCTGCTGGATGGTTTCTTTGAACAGCGGGTAGTGTGTACATCCCAGGATAAGACTGTCAATATTCTGATCTTCAAAAGAGGCCAGGTACCGGTGAACAATCTGCCTGGCAATATCGTTATCGGTCCATCCTTCTTCAGCGAGGGGGACCAGCATCGGGCAGGCCTTGGAGGTGATTTTTACCCCACCGTTATATTCCCGGATCGCTCGGTTGTAGGCCTCAGAGCCAATGGTTGCCAGTGTACCTATGACGCCGATATGGTCATGTTCTGGCCAAGCCATGGCTGCCTTGGTGCCTGCACTGATAACATCCAAAACGGGAATGTCGCCCGCCGCTTCCTGAATTTCATCACGTGCCGACGCAGAGACGGTATTGCAGGCGATGAGGATCATCTTGACATTACGCTGCATCAGGAAGTTTGTAATCTGCAGGGCGTAGTTGCGGACCACTTTTTCCGACTTGATGCCGTAGGGCACCCGGGCAGTATCTCCGAAATAGATAATATTTTCATTGGGGAGGGCACGGCGAACTTCCTTCACAACAGTCAGACCGCCGATACCGGAATCAAAAATACCGATAGGTGCTTCTTTATTCATCCATATGGTGATTGTTAAAAATAGCTTGGTGAAAGGTAGAAAGAACCGCAGAGCATTTAAAAGAATAAAATAGGGATTTCTCCGGGTACTCAGTGAAGTTTCCTTGCGAGTACAATGGCTTTCTTATAGGCGATGTTGGCGCCGGACGCACTGTCATAGGCTTCAAAGACAATGACATAGATGCCAATCCGGTTGCGTCGGCCGCCGTCCCTGCGCCCGTCCCAAAGGAGGGAGCCTTCAAAACCGGCGGGTTTGCCGTCGGCCAGTTTTTTTATGAACCGGCCGTAGCGGTCAAAAATAGTGACCCGCAGCAGATAGTCGGGCTGGTCGAGCTTGTAGTTTATGATCAGCTGGTCTTCAAAACCGTCGCCGTCGGGCGAGAAGGGATTGGGGGTCAAAAGGATGCCTTCCTGTTCCGGCTGTTCGGTATTTTCCTGGTAGATGGAATTCACAGCCTTTGGAGTACCTCCCCTCGGGTGTACACTCGACCCCCAGTTGGCCTGTTCATTGGTGGGCCCGCCGGGGGTAATGCGCTCCAGTGCAATGCCCCGCGTATCGACGAGGTTGGGGTTGTGCCACCGGGCCCGGTAATGGACCGAATCGATTGTAGTACCCGTGCTATCGGCCAGGTAGATTTCCTCGCCAGATGAGAGACTGAGGCTGCTGCGGTCAATTTGCAAGATAGCCTGCAATCTAGTGGAATCAAGTTCGAAAAAAGTGACGATGTCGGACTGGCTATAGGTCGGGGCTTGGTCGGCATAGATCAGCACCGTCTGTTTGGGGGCAACCCACTTGGTGGCGGTCCTGGCCGGGTGCAGTTCCTGGAACTGCCCCTTTTCATCCGGGGCCTCATGCAGCCTGAGTCCTTCCAGTGATACCGTGTGATCGCTTCTGTTATACAGCTCAATGTATTCACTTTGGTCAGGCTGCTGGTCGTCAGGGACACTGACGGGATGATACATAATTTCGTTAATGACAAGGGTGCCGGGCTCAAGCGGCTGTGCCAGCGGGATATTGCTGCTCGGTGTTATATTACCACGGACGTCTTCCAGGTGCTTAATATGGATTGTGGGGTTCGAACCTCCGATGTTGGCGGCTGGATGGTTCATCGTGACTCTGTCGGCTTCCAAGCTGTCAAAAACAGCTATGGAAAGGAGATTCCCATTTAGGATAAACTGTGTCTTTTCGGGATGACGAATGAATTCGCTGAAGTGGATTTCAATTTTTCCATCACTGCGGATCGTGGCAAAATGAGCCACCGGGGGCGTCTGGTCTTCCTCAAAACTGAGGTTCTCAGCCCCGGCCGAGCTGCCTGCATCAGAGCTGTTGGAGGTCCAGTTCGAAGGGTCGTTGGAAGCGGCATGGGGATCTTTCCGCTCCATGGAATGTCCCGCCGGAGCCATATTCCAGGATGACTGGTAGTACAAAGAGTCGATGGTAAGGCCAGCACTATTCCTGATAAAAAGAGCGTCGCTACTGTTGTTGAGATTCGGGAAACGGGGCAGAACAAGGGCAGTACCGGGAATTTGGGAAGGCAGGGAGCCGGGGACAAGGACCAGGTAGTGCCGGGACTGGAGCTCCGTCCCGGCTGGCAGGGTGATTTCATTTTGCGCGTCCCCCAGTGACCAGTTCCGGAGGTCAATATTCTTGTCGGAGCGATTATACAGCTCTATAAACTCTACCATGTCATTACCGGGATCAGCCAGGATTTCATTGATAATTATATCGCCCGGAATGGCCTTTTCCAGGCGCAGGTATTTGAAAGAGTGACTCTCGGGAGGGAGGGCGTTGCCAAAAATGTCGGTGATCCCCGATGTTTCAAGTGTATAAGTCTCCCCGGATGCAAGAGGGGTGGCCAAGAAGAGGGTAACCGAATCGGACTGAACGGAGACCAGCTGAAGTTCACGATGGGGTATAATCTGGTAATTGTCAAAGCTGGTGGCACTGGAAACCGACAGGTGTTCTGAAAACAGAAGCTGAAGCGAGGATCTGCCGAGCGGATGGAGATTGTGTATTTCAGGTGGGGTTTGGTCGGCAGTAATGGAATTTGGCCGCCCCGGGCTTCCCGTTATTTCGGGTGCGGGTCCCCAGTTTTCAGCGTAGGTTGCGGCTACAGAGGTGGTCCGCCGTTCCAATGCAATCTCCCGGCCACCCCAGGAGGAGGTATATTGAAGGGAATCCAGGCGAATGCCGTTTTTGTTTTTGAGTACGATCTGATCTCCGCTATTATTCAGGGCCGGAAAACGGGTGCCCATACTGAGAAGTCTGATGCCTGGATGACTCTTGAGGAGAGTGTTGTCGGGTGCGAGAACGACGAAGCTGTCCGGCGGAAGGATCAGTTGATGGGGTGTCAGCGGTTCTTCCAGTCCGCGGTTGTCGTTCAGGGTCCAGTTTTGTAAATCAAAGGAGTGGTCGGTCGGGTTGAACAGTTCGAGATATTCTGTCTGGCCGGAAGCCGGATTGTAGCTGAATTCATTGATAAATATGTCTCCTGAATCGGCCACAGTGCTCCTGTAAAAGGTGAACGTCGTATCGATCTGGGGTAACACATTATCAAAGAGGTCCCTGATACCCGATAGGGTCAGGGTATAGGAGACGGCATTTTGCATGGGAGAGGATAATTTTATTTGAGTCGTATCGGGGAGCAGGAACTGAATATCATCTATTGCGGGGGTACCGGAAAAGCTAAAGCTGTTTGCAAGCGAGGTGGAATCGAGATGTTCACTGAATATAAGCTGAAGGGTCTGTGGATCTGTAAGGTCCAGGACTTCTATGCTCGGAGGCGTTTCATCCGGGGAGACCGTGTTTTTGCTGCCCGGCGAACCGGTGCTGTCAGAAGGGAGGCCCCAGTTGGCCCGGTAGTAGCCGGCCAGGGTATGGGAGCGCCGTTCAAGGGCAACCTGCATGCCCCCCCAATCCCCGGAATACTGCAGAGAATCCAAACGTGATCCCGATGAGTCGCGCAGTACGATATGATCGCCGTTGTTGTTGAGGGACGGGGACCGGTTAAGCATCCTTATAACCGGGTAGGGAATTGGCAAAGAATCAGCCGACAGGACGGCAAAGCCACCTGGTGGGAGGGGATACTCCTGGGCGGTAATACGGACGTTATGTCCTGTATTGTCATTGAGTGTCCAATTTTGAAGGTTCAATGTTTTGCTGGAAGCATTGAAGAGCTCAATATATTCGGGAAACCCCTCCGGAGGATCGTACATGAATTCATTAATAAACACATCCCCGGAATCAGCTGATGAAAGCCGATAATGGGTGAACAGTGTATCTTCGGAGGAGATTGTATTACCGAAAATATCGCCGATATTTTCGATGCTGAGCGTATATTCCGACCCATTCTGGAGGTTATCATCCAGCTTCAGGAAGACACTATCGGGGGGTGAATACCGGGCGTTGATTATAGCTGTTTCACTCACAAGCGTATAGTTTTCCGGTTCTTCGGCGGCTGATCCCGAAAGTCGTTCAGAGAAAGTAAGGGTGAGGAGGGTTCCATCCTTGACCGAAAGGGAGCTCAGTTCCGGCGGCTTCGTGTCGGGCTCAATGGTGTTGGGGGCTCCCGGAGTGCCAAATCCTTCCGGAGCTTCAGCCCAGTTGTCTGTATAGATCCCTGCCACGTCGGGGCTTCGGCGTTCGAGGCTGAGCTGCTCACCACCCCAGCCGGAGGTATAGGCCAGGGAGTCGAGGAGCGTGCTGTCCCTGCGATGTATCAGGATCTGGTCGCCGCCATTGTTTAATGAGGGGAAATCATCCATAATGAGGAGGGGAAGGCCGGGATCGGAGATAGCCAGGGTGCTGTCGGGAGCAACGGCAACAAAACTGTCGGGCGGGAGTATATATGGCTTGTTGGTAATCAACCTTTTCATCCCCCTGTTGTCGCTGAAGGTCCAGTCCTGCAGATCAAACGATTTGGCTGAACGATTGTATATTTCCACATACTCTGAGCTGACCGGCGGGGGGCTGTACATAAACTCGTTAATTACCACATCGCCGGAATCAGCCTCTGATAATGTATAGTGGGTAAAGGTGCTGTCTGTCTGGATCATAGCGTTGCCAAATATATCCTCAATATTCGTCACTGCAAGAGTATAGGAGGAAGCATTTTGCAGCGGGGTTGCCAGGGCTAATTCGGCAGTATCCGGTTCAATGACCCTCGCGGTGGTAATGGCGGTGTTGGTAAGGCTGTAGTTGGATGGGGCAGAGGCGGTAGTCACTTCCAGTCGCTCATTAAAAGCCAGCTTGAGTTTTTGAGCGGAAGCAACCTGGAGTGCGATGAGCCTGGGTGCGGTCGTATCCCGGGGCAGGGTATTCGGCTGTCCGGGCGTGCCGGCTTCCGGGTGTGTAGAGTCACCCCAGTTTTCCATATAGAGGGCTGGGGTTGCAGCTGAGCGCCGTTCCAGGGCTACGCCTGATCCACCCCAGGAGGGAGTATAGCTGAGTGAATCCGCTGAGGCCCCGGCCGCTGTGATGAGATGAACCACATCGCCCCCGTTGTTGAAGGCCGGCAGGTTAAGAGATTCCACATAAGGCTGAGATCCATGACTGTGGAACAGGGCGGATGTGTCGGATGAAACGGCCAGGTAACCATAAGGGGCGAGTGTGAGGGTGTCGGCTGAAATGCGTGCATCTCCCGAGTTGTCACCTATGCGCCAGTTTTGGAGATTGAGAAATTTATCGGAGATATTTTTCAACTCAACATATTCAGCCTGGCCGCTTGGCTGGTCATACATAAATTCGGTGATGATGATATCCTGCTTTTTATAGTTTCCATAGACAATGAATTGTGCAGTGGTATCGGTAGCTATGCTGTTACCGTGCTGATCCTCAATGTTGCTGGCAGTCAGGGTATAGACATTGGAGAGGAGCGAATGATCATAAGAAAGGCGGACCACGGAAGCCGAAGGGAAGCTTATGGATGAGGGACTGCCCATCCCGTTGTCGATTGTGAAGTCGGTCGGCTGAACACTGCCTTGATCGACCTTACGGTTGAATGAGAGCTCGACCTGGTTGTCTGAAGCCGTGGCCCCGGTGATCGTAAAGGCGGGGAGGTCAATTTTAAAATCATAGCTGAACAGGTCATGGCGCGTGCTGGTATAGGTGGAGCGAACCCCGAAGTACCGGGTTGAAGCGTGGGTAGCGTCTGTCTGGGTTCCTCCCTCTGGCTCCAGTTGCCCGTCGTAGCCAAGCCCTACCGCCATGCTCCATATTCCGCCGCCCTCTCTTGTAACCTTAACGCGGAAATCCCCTCCACTGCTGATATCGGTCGTGCCGGAGAGAACAACCTCCGACTCGCTCCCCGCATCATAGCGAACGAGCCTGAATACATCGGCTGTGCCACTTTCCCCGGCACGCAGGGCATAGCCATTTACGGGACCCCGCAGGTTGGCCATGTCGCTCATCAGGAATATATCTGCTTTGTTGCTGCCAGAGGGAGAGAAATCGAGCTGAATATATACTTCCCAGCTTCCTATGGAATCTGATGAGGGCGTGCTAAGGTAATTTATGCCGCCATTCTCGGCGTCGCCCTGCAGTTGCAGCAGATGATTCCGGGAGTCCTGGACTACGGTGTAAAGGGTATCATCACCATTCCATTCAGGATTGACTGTGAAGTTGCCATCCTCGAAACCATCCGTGAAATTTGTGACCTGGCCAAAACCGTTGACTGCCGGTGCAAGTGCAAAGAACAGCATTAGCCATAGCCGATGATAATGCCCATACATAATGCGCTCCGCTGTTGGTGTACGTAGAAAAGAAGAATACCAAATGCTTTCCCTGAAGGAGGAGGTAAAATAGCTATCAACTATTTTACCTCAGAAGGACATCTCAGCTGTGTTATAGTTATATAACAACCGACCTCTTTTAGGAGAGGATCTGTTAGTAAGACCGTTTTCGGGGGGAATCCTTACAAAGTTTTTTGATTTTTTTCATATCATGTGATGCATTTACTGTGAACGCTATATTTTGGATATATGGATTTAGGTCATCGAACGGTTCCTTTTGAGATAACAGGGGTTTCGCATGGATTGAAAGAGGTAAAGGGCCTCATCAAATCCAGCCCCTCCGGGCTGGAGCTGGAGTATAAGCTGGTGGACGGTTTTGTGGGAGTACTGGAATCAGAGATGAAATCAGTTCATATTCCCTTTGGCAGCCTGGAAGACATAACGTTCGAAAAGGGCTGGTTTAGCGGTAAGATTATTCTGGAGGGGACCTCGATGCGTGCTTTTCAGGGGCTTCCGGGGACCGAACCGGGCAGCCGAACGCTGAAAATAAAGCGAAAAGACCGGGAGGAAGCGCAGAATCTTGTATCGCGTGCCCGGATGCAGCTTTCGGAATACAGGCTTAACGAGATAGAGGGAGGGGAGGAGAAAGAGTTCTGAATCCAGCGTGCTGAATCCAGAACTCTTGCCTCGGAGGTTATGATTCAAAATATCCTTTGGCAGCCAGGAGCTCACCATTGAGGATCGCACCGCCCGCGGCCCCGCGGATGGTATTGTGCGCCATGGTCACATAGCCCAGATCCATGACGGTGCCTTCCCGCAGGCGTCCTACGGCCGTTTGCATGCCGCCTTCGCGGTCAGCATGCAGCCGTGGCTGGGGATACCGGTTTTCCTCATAGAGCCTCACAGGCTGCCGGGGGGAAGAGGGAAGCCCAAGGTCTGCAATGGGATTTTGCCATTCAGCAAATGCTTTTTTGGCCTCGTCAAGGTCAGACGGCGGGTTCTTCAGCTTGACCGACACGGATAACAGGTGTCCTTCTATAGTCGGCACGCGCACAGCTGTTGCCTGGATGGGGAATGATCGAAATTCAGTGGTATTGCCCTTTACTTGTCCAAGCAGCTTTGTGGCTTCTGTCTGCACTTTGGATTCTTCTCCCCCGATATAGGGAACCACATTGGCGATAATATCCAGGCTGGGGACCCCTGGATATCCGGCCCCGGAGACCGACTGCATGGAGGTTACAACCACGGAATCGATGCCGAAGGCTTCGTCCAGTGGTTTGAGAGACATGGACAATGGCACCGAAACACAGTTGGGGTTGGTAACAATCCATCCCTTGCCATCGCTGTCAAAATGTTGGCTGCTGATAAGTTCTGCATGACCAGGATTGACTTCGGGCACAAGCAGGGGTACCTGGTCGTGCATGCGGTAGTTCTTTGCATTGGAAATAACGGGAATGCCTGCACTGGCAAATTCCTGTTCAATATCTCCGGCAACAGAAGAGTCGAGACCGGAAAATACAAAGTCGACCTCTCCGAAGTTGGATGAATGACATTCAGAAACCGTAATATCAGCTACCGCAGCCGGCAGCTCTGTTTTTTCGACCCAGTGCACGGCTTGTTTATATTTTTTCCCGGCCGAACGTTTTGATGCTCCCAGTTTTGTAATGGTAAACCAGGGATGGTCTTCAAGTAAACGAATGAATTTTTGTCCGACAGCGCCGGTGGCACCGAGTATACCGATTTGATATGAATGCATTTTTTTAGTCAAGTTTGTATGATTTACAGAGTCTGTATTATTGCAGCAGCAGGGAACCAAGATCGATTCGCTGCCCTGTTAACGACCCTGAAAATAAGAATAAAAGGAGAATTAATTAAAGACGTAATTTTTACTATCTTTGGGCGTCTTTTGAATTGTTTAACTATAAATTGACTGAAGTTACATGTCCGTTACCGAACTTGAAAGCCTGGATACGATTGTGTCTCTGGCAAAAGCGCGTGGATTCATTTTTCAATCATCTGAAATTTACGGAGGTCTGGGAGCCGTATACGACTATGGCCCCCTGGGAGCCGAGCTGAAGCGGAATATCCGTGAGCTGTGGTGGAAAGAGATGACCCAGCGTCACGATAATATCGTAGGGCTGGATGCGGCCATCTTTATGCATCCGAAAGTATGGAAAGCCAGCGGGCATGTGGATGGGTTTAATGATCCGATGATTGATGACAAGCAGTCAAACAAGCGGTACCGGGCGGATATGCTGGTGGAAGGGCATATTGCCAAGCTGCGGGGAAAGGGCAAGGAGGAGGAAGCTGATGAACTGCAGAAGCTGCTGGACACGGCCGGTTCGCGCGAAGGGCTGTGCAAAGACCTTCACAATATTATCATGGATAACGAGATCCGGGCCCCGGAATCGGGAGCTTTCGACTGGACGGAGGTCCGGCAGTTCAACCTGATGTTTAAAACGCAGTTCGGGGCAACCTCATCAGCTGATGATGACGATGCGGTATATCTGCGGCCCGAAACCGCGCAGGGCATCTTTGTGAATTTCAAGAATGTGATGGACACCGCACGGCAGAAAATCCCATTTGGCATTGCACAGGTCGGTAAAGCGTTCCGCAATGAAGTGGTGGCACGTCAGTTTGTATTTCGCATGCGCGAGTTCGAACAGATGGAGATGCAATACTTTGTGGAGCCCGGTACCGATGGGGAAAGCTATGAGAATTGGCTCAGCAAACGCCTGAAATGGCACAAAACCCTGGGTATCCGGGAACATAAGCTGCGCACGCACCCTCATCCCAAAGACAAACTGGCCCATTATGCAGCAAGTGCAGCTGATATCGAATATCAATATCCCATTGGCTGGCAGGAAGTGGAGGGTATCCACAACCGGACGGATTTTGATCTTTCCCAGCATCAGGAGTATTCCGGCAAGAAATTGCAGTATTATGACCAGAAAAAACAGAAACGCTATACTCCTTATGTCATCGAAACGTCCATCGGGCTGGACAGGGCTGTGATGATGGCCCTCTGTGATGCCTATCGCGAGGAGGAAGTGGATGGGGATACGAGGACCGTACTGAAGCTGAACCCGGAGATCGCGCCGACAAAAGTGGGCATTTTTCCGCTGATTAAAAAAGACAAGCTCCAAGACCTGGCTCACAAGATTGAAAGCGATCTGAGAGCGGACTACAAGGTACTTTATGATGAGTCCGGATCCATTGGTAAGCGTTATCGCCGCCAGGATGAGGCGGGAACGCCCTTTTGTATAACGGTTGATTTTGATGGGGTAGAATCGGAGGGAGAGGATACGGTAACCATCCGCTATCGCGATGATATGACGCAGGACCGGGTGCCCGTAAGCCGTCTTCGCGAGGTCATTGACGACAAGATGAAAAGCTGGAAGCCCGCATAGCCTGACAATAGGATGGTAATGGAGTCCATACTACGGAATGGGCTCCATCCACCTCAAAGGTTAGTCAACTTCGAAGGAAATTTTAAGGTTTACGCGATAAGAAGTAATCTTGCCGTCGGAAACGGTTGCGCTCTGGTTTTGAATATTGGCCGATTTGATGTTGCTAACGGTTTGAGAGGCTTTTTTTATCCCCTCCTCTGCTGCATCTTCCCATGATTCTTTGGACTCGCTCATAATCTCTAAGACTTTTAGTACGGACATAATGATCGTAGATGTTTAGGTTGGAATTGATGAACCTGTTTTTCCAACTTACTTCTTCTCCCAAGTAAGGTCAAGCTCAAACTGTCTCCCAGACCATCTTTGAGTAGTTTTTTTGGGGTCAAAGCTGCCTGCCAGCCCTTCGTCCGGACATAATTTACACTTGCTTTCTATCGATCTTTGCATTTCCTTGATAGCCGTACCGCTGATTTTGAAACTTTTATATTGTAAATGGCTGTCTCTTTTTTAAGTTCGCTCACGAGTCGAAGGCCTTTCCTTTATTTTGTTCTGCCCGTAGCCGGGGTATATGTGGTTTGGCTTTCTTACATGCAGTTCACGGGACAGTGGGGGTTGTTTAACGACAACTGGTTTATGTCCTTGACTATGATTTTTGGTTCGTTTATTGCCGGTATCAGTTCTGAGGGAGGGGGGGCTATTGCCTATCCGGTTATGACCCTGGTTTTCAATATTACACCGGAGGTCGCCCGTAATTTCAGCCTGGCTATTCAAAGCATCGGCATGACCGCGGCAACTCTCTGGATTATTGCCAAGCGAATCTCGCTTGAGCGGACTTATTTGCTGCTTTCAGGGGCGGGAGGGCTATTCGGGGTTGTTGGAGGAACGCTCTGGGTAGCGCCGTTGGTGCCGGCGGCCTATGCGAAGATGATGTTTGTCTCTTTCTGGCTCAGTTTCGGCATTGCACTTTTTGTGATTAACCACGTACGCAAGCGCGATACCCGGCAGCAACTGCCCCGTCTTTCGGCCTGCCAGAAATCAGAACTGGTCCTTGTAGGTGTGCTGGGGGGGGTATTGAGTGCAATATTTGGTAATGGAATTGATATTTGCACTTTTTCCTTTGTTACAATGAAATACGGCCTGTCTGAAAAAGTGGCTACGCCGACCTCTGTGGTTCTGATGACTTCAAATGCCGTAGTGGGAAGCCTGATGCACGGCTTTTTAATAGCTGATATGCAGCCGGAGGCGATCAATTACTGGCTGGTCTGTATCCCTTTCGTCGTGTTGGGTGCTCCCCTTGGGGCAAATTTACTGGATAAAATAAATCGCCTTAGTATAGCCGTCATGTTGTACGCCATCATCATTGCCCAGTTTATCGCCGCTCTTTTTATCATTCGTCCCGCAGGATCCCTGATGATGGTATCCGTTCTCACTTTTTGCGCTGGAATCATCATTTTCTTTTTTCTTACCTCGCTCCACAGGGAGGAGGTCGTTTGACCCTTAGTTTTTTGGAACATTCCTGAAAAGAAAGGCAATGGGCCGGTCCCAAAAAAAACTGCCAGACCTTGTATGGCCTGACAGGTTATATGTAAATGTATCAGTTTTGTTGCCCGGGTGTTAATTGCTGGCAATTCCGATAACACCGCATCCCATGCGTGGCCCGGCAGCACCGGTAGGCTGAGATTCCAGATCATCTTCTCCACCGTGGATGATAATACCGCGGCCGATAATTTGGTTGATATCGATAGTAGAATCTACGTAATCAATGGTGGCGTTTCCATCCGCATCGGCCTCAATATTACCCATGTCTCCCATATGGCGCGATTCAGCGGTCGGCCCTGCATGATCATTACTTGCCGGGTTGAAATGTCCACCGGCCGAGGTCCCGTCAGCAGCTGTACAATCCCCATACTGGTGGATGTGGAAACCGTGCTTCCCTTCGGCCAAGCCCGTTACTTCAGCCTGAACCTGTACGCCATCAGCTGTTTTGGTAAAGGTGACCGTACCGGAAGCCTCATTGCCCTCAGTAGGGTGAATGACGGCCACCGTCTTGGAGAATTCCGGTGCATTGGACATCGTTTCTTCGACCTCTTGTTCAACTTGCGGTCCAGACTGCATATTCTCCTCCTGCGATTCCTGTTGCGCACAACCCATCGCAAACAGCATCATTGAAAGGACCACAGAAATATTTTTAAATAATGTCATGACAGTATATTGTTTTATTTTTGATTCAATCCTATTGTTAGAGCACAAGTTATCTGTAATTCAATCGGTTGTCAAAAATATCTTCTCGCCCAGCTGGCAAGGACTTCCGCTACAAAGGTGCTGTCTTTTTCATCCATCAACAGGTGATCGGCATTGTCGAGGGAGACAAAACTCTTGGGATGGCGTGCCATCTTATAGATGTGGGCGGCATTGTCTATGCCTACGATTTTATCAACCGGTGAATGAAAAATCATCAGCGCACGGTTAAGGTTTCTAATGCTTTGGTCCATGCGGCTGGCTTCAAGATCTTCTATGAACTGCCTGGTGATGGTGAAGTCGCGTCCGGCCAGGGTAACGGTAGCTCGCCCTTTTTTTTCTATTTCATCGAGTTTGGCTCCAAAGTTTTTTTTAACATGGTCGGGATTGGAGGGGGCTCCAATGGTAGCCACCGCCCGGGCGGCTGGAATCTGGGAAGCAGCCTGAATAACCGCCGCTCCTCCGAGGGAGTGGCCAATAAGGATCTCGGGAGCACCGTAATGTTTTTGCATATACCCCGCAGCTGCAATCAGATCGTCGATATTCGAGGAAAAATTGGTATCTGCAAAATCGCCCTCGCTTTCACCGAGCCCTGTAAAATCAAATCGGAAAACGCCTATGCCGCGCTCGTTTAATCCGGCACTTATATTTTTTATCGGTCTCAGATTCTTTGAACAGGTGAAACAGTGTGCAACGAGGGCATAGGTACGGATGGTGCCTTCGGGCAGGTCCATGCGGGCGGCAAGCTGATCGCCAAATGCGCCTTCGAAGGTAATCTTTTCTGATGACATGAGAGTCTGGTTATGTGAAAGTTCAATGAGCTATGGCCGGATATTGTTATCCGAGAGAAAAAAGTCTTGTTGCCGCGAGCTGCTGGTCTAATAGTGCTAAGCCACAATAAGTTAATGTATATTATGCTGTACTGGGAGTATGACCACAGATAAAATACAAATCAAGTTTTAATGACGATGGATAATACAACTCCACTTTTTCACCTTGCGTTTCCGGTCGCTGATCTCGAAGACACCCTCCGCTTTTATCGTGATGTACTGGGCTGTGACACCGGACGCCGTACGGACGAATGGATCGATTTTAATTTCTGGGGACATCAGGTCGTAGCTCATCTGAGTCCGGATGAGGCGGGAAAATCGAGCCTGAATGATGTTGACGGGCATGACGTACCGGCAAAGCATTTCGGGCTGATCCTGGAATGGCACGAGTGGGAAAAGCTCGCTGAACGACTGGAAGAAAAGGGGATGGATTTCATTATCGAACCCTATGTTCGCTTTAAGGGCAAGCCTGGTGAGCAGGCAACGATGTTTTTCAAGGATCCCAGCGGTAATGCACTGGAATTCAAGGCATTTCGGAGCAGGGAACAAATTTTTGCCGGCTGAGGGATGGAGAGCCGTGCTATCCTGCGGCCGAAGCGCCCCCGTCAATTGTAATGACCGATCCCGTAATCCATGAGGAGTCTTCGCTGGCCAGGAATAGCACCGTTTGGGCAATATCGCTGGGTGACCCGACACGTTTCATCGGGAGGGAGCCGGGCACTTCATCCAGGATGGTATCAGCATTCGGGAAGGCCGCAGCTGAATCCTTGTATAATTTCGTTTCCACCGGGCCGGGCTGAATTAAATTGATGCGGATATCCGGTGCATAGTCTACTGCGGCCTGCCGGACCAGGGATTCCACAGCCCCTTTTGAGGCGCAGTAGGCCGCGTGGTTGGGAAAGCCTTTGTGTGCTGCGATGGATCCCGTTACCACAACAGAGCTGGGTTCATCTGTCTTGCGCATTTCCGGGATAGCCTCGCGAAGCAAGTAGAAGACGGCATTGAGATTGGTATCCAGAGTGCGGTGCCAGGTCTCCTCCTTTACTTCGGTTACAGAACCCAGTCCAAGCATGCCGGCATTGGGAACAAGGATGTCAAGCCGGCCGTAGGTCTGAACGGCTTTTTTAACAAGCTGACGGTTAGCTTCCGGCGTGCGTATATCAGCCGCCATAAAAGTGGCCGTTCCTCCTCTTGCGACAATACTGCCGGCTACTTCTTCACCGAGCTTTTTATTCCGGCCGTTGATAACAACGCTGGCGCCCTCTTTGGCAAATAGTTCTGCTACAGCCCGGCCCATCCCGCGCGTTCCACCCGTAATAAGCGCTACTTTATTTTTTAATTTTTTCATTCCGTGATAGCTGCGTTAAAAGTTAATTGTGTTTTAAAATTAGACAAGGGATGGTATGTATGCAGTGCCTGTTTCCCGGTCGTGGAACCTGCCTGCTGTTCGCTAGGAGCTGAATTTTTCTTCTATTTCACTGATTTCCATGGCCAGTTCCTCCCATTCGGCATAAATTTCAACCAGTTCCCCTTTTAGCTTCTCATATTCCAGTGATAGGTCCTTGACCTGTTCTTCGTCATCATAAAAATCGGGTTGGGCCATCATTTCCTCAATTTCATTTTTCCGCGCTTCTTTTTGTTCTATGCTTTCTTCAATGGGATCTATTTTCCTTTTTAGCGGTTTGAGCTGCCGGTACTTTTTCTGTCTTATTTGGGCTTCAAGACGGCGTTCCTCCTTGCGCGACAGGCCGTTGTTCTTGCCGGAATCCGAAGAGCCGGAAGATGACTGTTCAGCGCGGTTTTTTTCGCGCTCTTCCACTTTTTCCAGGTAATAGGATACGTTGCCCAGGAAGGTATTGGTGGTATCCGGACGCACCTCCAGTACCTTGTTAACAATGGGATCTAGAAAATCGCGGTCGTGGGAGACGATCATGAAGGTGCCTTCATACTGCTCAAGAGCCTGCTGCAAAATCTTCTTGGACTGCATATCCAGGTGGTTGGTCGGTTCGTCAAAGATTAGAAAATTCGCGGGCATCAATAACATGCGAGCCAACGCCAGCCTGCTTTTTTCGCCGCCCGAGAGCACGGAAACTTTTTTAAAAACATCGTCTCCCTGGAAGAGGAAACAGCCTAAGATAGTGCGAAGCCGGGTCTCCTTGGCCTTCGGTGCCGCCTCGCGCATGATATCAAAGACCGTGCTGTCGAGATCCAGCTCATCAGCCTGGTGCTGGGCAAAATAGGACGCCGTGACATTATGTCCCGGCTCACGGTTGCCACCGTCGAAGTCTTCAAGTCCGGCGATAATTCGGATCATGGTAGATTTCCCGGCCCCGTTGGGACCCACAACAGCAATTTTATCGCCGCGGTCGATGGCATAGGAAAGATTACCGAACACTACATTGGAGTCATACTGCTTATGGACATTCTCCAGTTTCATCACCACCGCACCGCTGCGCTCGGGCGGCGGAAACTGGAAGGAAATTTCTTCTTCGTGCTCGTCAAGCTCAATCTTATCCATCTTTTCGAGCTTTTTAATACGGCTCTGTACCTGTTTGGCTTTGCTGGCCTTATATCGGAAACGGTCGATGAATTCCTGGGTTTCCCTGATCTCTTTTTGCTGGTTTTCATAAGCCTTCCGCAGGTGTTCCTGCCGCTCCTTGTCTTTCTCTCGGTAGTAGGAATAGTTCCCGGCATAATCAAGCAGGGCTCCACGGTCCAGGGCCAGGGTGCGGTTGGTAATGGTATTGAGAAAGGCCTTGTCGTGAGAAACAATGATAACGGCCCCTTCGTAGTTGGTTAAAAACTGTTCCATCCACCGCAGCGATTCAATATCGAGGTGGTTGGTGGGCTCATCCAGCAACAGGTAAGTGGGGCGCTGGAGCAACAGTTTGGCCAGTGCGATACGCATCAGCCATCCCCCGCTGAATTCGGTTGTCGAACGGTTAAAATCCTCTGGTCCAAAACCCAGTCCCATCAGTACTTTCTCTATATTAGACCGCAGGGTATAGGCCCCCGACTGTTCGAGCTTGTTTTGCATGGTGCCCAGTTGTTCGAGCGCTTTTCGGTATTCTGGGGATTCCTTGTCCATGGCACCCAGTTGTTGCTGTTGTTGCCGGACCCGTTTTTCAAGCTCACGAATCTCCTGGAAGGCTCGTTCAACTTCTTCATAGACGGAACAACCCGGATCGGGCTCCACGCCGTCCTGGGGCAAATAGCCTATGGTTGCTTCCCTGGATGTGTTGATGCTGCCCTCATCAGGTTTTATGTGGCCTGCGATAATTTTCAACAGCGTCGATTTTCCAGCCCCGTTGGGTCCCACCAGGCCTATGCGCTCGCCAGGATTTATGAGTGTGCTGACGCCTTTCAATAACTGCTGATCGCCAAATGTAAGTGATATATTATTTAATGAAAGCAAGATAATCTTATTTTAAGTTGGTGCTTAATATAACCATCAGAGGCATAGAGCTAAATGCTTTTTCTTAATTTTGTGATCCATATCTTTTTAAAAAGATACTTTTATTCTATTTTGGGCCTATGGGTTTACTTATTTTTTATTTGTTACTTGCCATCGGGGTTTCTTTTCTTTGCTCAATGTTAGAGGCCGTGCTGCTATCGGTAAGCCATTCGTATGTGGCCATCATGGAGCGTAAAGGGAGCAGGACAGGCAAGTTGCTGCGCGGCTACAAGGAGGATATAGACCGCCCGCTTTCAGCTATTTTGAGCTTAAATACCATCGCGCATACGGTGGGTGCAGCCGGCGTGGGCGCCCAGGCACAGATTATCTTTGGCGAAGGGTATGTCGCAGCGACTTCGGCCGTTCTAACACTGCTTATCCTGGTGCTGTCAGAAATAATACCGAAAACCATTGGAGCGACATACTGGCGAAAATTGGCTCCGTTTACGGCCAAGACGCTGAATTTGCTGATGATCCTGCTTTACCCCTTTGTGCTGATATCCCAAGCTATCACCCGCTGGTTATCAGATGAAGACTCTCCGAGCTTCAGCCGGGAAGAATTCGGTGCTTTGGCGGATCTGGGAGTAGAGGAGGGGGTATTTGAAGAGAAGGAATCCCGCATTTTTAAAAACCTTATCCGTTTCAGCTCCCTGCGTGTGAAGGATATTATGACTCCCCGGACGGTTGTTGTTGGGTTCAATGAAAACCGTACAGTGGCAGAGGTTAGCGAGAATGTGGAGCAGCTTCATTTTTCCAGACTGCCGGTCTATGGTGAGGCCCGTGATGAAGTTACAGGCTATGTGCTGAAAAACGATTTACTGCTGATGATGGCACGCAGTGAATTGTCGATGCCGCTCAAGAAATTCAAGCGGGATATCCTGATTGTACCTGAAATGATGCCGCTCCAGGATTTCTTCGAACGGCTTATGCGCAAACAGGAGCACATCGCTCTGGCCGTGGATGAATATGGGGGATTCGCGGGCGTGGTTACCATGGAAGACCTGGTGGAAACCCTGCTTGGGATGGAAATCATTGACGAAGTGGATACTATTGAGGATATGCAGAAGATGGCCCGCAAAAAATGGATGGAGCGGGCCCGGCGACTGGGAATTGTAGACCCCGCTGAACAGGCACCTGCCGAGGGCGAGTCGTAATTACTGTGACTCCAAGAAAAGACGCCTGTGAAGTGCTTGTACAGCGGGTATGACATTCCGCTCATCGACAACTGCGTTTAAAATGCGTTTGGTGGGATTGAATGAGAGCAAGCTGAGCATTTCTGCATCAAAACTATCTAGCATGTGCCCCATAAGTATGGAGCTTAGGCGAGGGGTGCAGCCTACAAGGCCGATTATACTTTGATGTTCAATTATTTCAACGTACCCCAGGTTCTCCAATACAGGAATGAGCTTGCGGCCGGCATCAGCCTGCTCTACAGCGGCGGTGAATGAGGTTCCGGTCAAGGTCAGAATCTGCATAGATAGCCGCTTGGCCTCCGGGAGATCAAACATGGCGCCCAGCAGGTTTTCAGCCGGCATCGGTCTTTCGGCTGTTACGGTTAACGTCACCATATTGTTTTTAAGAGCCATGGCTTTGGCAAGTCCGTTGGTGCCGCCCTCTGTACTGATGGTGGTTCCGGGCTGGCAGGGACTGAATATATTTTTTACCAGGATCGGGATATTTTTGCGGGCAGCGGGCCAGGTAGTGGATGGGTGCAGCACTTTCGCCCCGAAGTGAGCAAGCTGTCCTGCTTCTTCAAAACTGAGGTTGGGCACAGGCCGGGCATTGGCGACAATCCGCGGATCGCAGGTGTAAATCCCGCTCACGTCCGTCCAGATTTCAATAGATCGGGCCGACAGGGCCGCCCCGACAATGCTGGCTGAAAAATCTGAGCCTTCAAAGCCAAGGGTTGTGAAATCACCGCCCGCGTTTTTCCCGTAATAACCTCCCATTATGGGGATCTGCCGGCTGGCAATGGATTGCATTTCCTGTGAAATATAAGAGCGTATACAGTCGATGTCGGGTTGGGCATCGCCAAAATTTGAATCCGTACGTATCACCCTGCCGGCATCAATCCAGTGCGTGGACAGCCCGCAGGCTTCGGCACATTGTGCCAAGAGATAGGAGGAAAGAAGTTCGCCGGTAGCTAAAACAGCATCTTTGTCCCGCTCGCTGAGATGTCGGGCATGGTGGATGTTATCCAGCCGACGCATTAACCGCTTGCCCTGGGTGTAGATCCATTGTTTGCAGCGATCGCCGACGGCGGGGGCATGGCTGGAACATTCGTGCAAGAAATTGGCAACCAGTTCTAGGTGGCGCTGCTGGATATTCAATACTTCTTTTTGGGCTTGCTCAGGATCAGAAAGAGCCGTCTGGGCGGCATTCAGCAGCTGGCGGGTTGTGCGGGCAGTGGCCGAGACAACAATAAACGGCTGTTTGTACTGTCTTATGATATTCAGCACACGGTGCCAGTTTTGGGCGTTATCCATGGAGGTGCCCCCAAATTTAAGAACATGCATCAGGTTAAATAATCTGGTGGATATGGTTCAGTTATGTTGAACGACTTGCAGCAACGGCTTGGCAGTAACGGTTGAAGGCTCTCGGATAATGTATTGTTCCACAACAAATCTTAAAGCAGGAAACACAACGGATTGCCTCGACCGATAGTACTACGGATATTCTGCTGGCCATACAGTCCGATCAGCCTGCCCATTTGCATAAGGATCTTTTTTTAAAAAGAATTAGACGATGAAAATCATGTTTGTATTACTCTGTTTGGTTTATCATTATTAGAAATCATTAAAAAATCACTGGGATATTCAGCCTTCGTCTGCCTCGCAAAAAGCCGCAAAAGGCCCTGTACATGGCTTCAGCCCGGGGGACATATCCTCACAGTAGTTTAGTTGATAAAGGATCTATGAATTTATTGGATAGCATTAGGAAT
This sequence comes from Fodinibius sediminis, assembly GCF_900182555.1. Lineage (GTDB taxonomy): Bacteria > Bacteroidota > Rhodothermia > Balneolales > Balneolaceae > Fodinibius > Fodinibius sediminis. Next base: position 171,779 of record NZ_FXTH01000008.1, read on the forward strand.
CTACGGGAAATAGTGTCTAAGTTTGTTTTTGCAGGTGTACTGTTAGGGTTTGCCGGCTGTGCAGGTGATAAACCGACGCCCCGTTTTGAAAATATAAGTGCGGATCAAAGCAACCTCTCATTCACAAACCGGGTGGAACAGACCCCGGATTTCAATATTGTCAACTACCTCTATTTTTATGACGGCGGCGGGGTATCGATAGGAGATGTCAATGGGGATGGACGGCCCGATATCTATTTAACTGCTAATATGGGAACCAACAGGCTGTATCTGAATGAAGGCAATTTTAAATTCCGGGATATCACCGAGCGGGCCGGGGTGGGAGGATCCGGAGACTGGACAACCGGCACGACCATGGCCGACATCAACGGGGATGGACTGCTTGACATCTATGTGTCCAATGTGCACTACAGGACCAAAAAGGGGCGCAATCAGCTCTTCATCAATAACGGGGACTCCACTTTTACGGAAAAAGCAGAGGAGTACGGTCTTGCGTTCAGGGGCTATTCCAAACAGGCTGCATTTTTTGATATGGACCGGGATGGCGATTTGGATATGTACCTTGTGAATCATTCGGTGCATAACAAGGATACATTTAAGCCCCGTGACCAGCAGCAGTCCGCCAGCCCCAAAGCGGGAGATCGCCTCTACCGCAATGACGGGGAAACATTTACGGATGTCACCGAAGAGGCTGGTATCCACAACACGGCCCTGGGGTACGGGCTGGACCTCGCGGTCAGTGATTTGAACGGCGACCATTACCCCGACCTTTATATAACCAATGACTTTCATGAAAATGATTATTTATACCTGAACCAGGGGGATGGCACGTTTCGCGACGTGCTGCCGCAGAGCACGGGCCATACCAGCCGGGCATCCATGGGCAGTGATATAGCGGATATCAATAATGACCTCAGGCCCGATATAGCCGTTGTGGATATGCTGCCATACACGGAGGAAGGGCTGAAAACAGCGATAAGCAGTGAGCCTTATGAATTGTATTCCATTCAGCGTGACTACGGTTACCATCCGCAGCTCATACGGAATACGTTGCAGCTGAACCTGTTTCAGGACAGCAGTGCCGTCCCATTTTTTGCTGATATTGCCCCCATGGCCGGCGTTCAGGCTACCGACTGGAGCTGGTCGGCTCTGCTTTTTGACATGAATAATGATGGTTCAAAAGACCTGTATGTTTCAAATGGCATTTATCGACGACCCAACAACATGGATTATCTGGCCATGGTAAAAAGAGATGAGATGCAGCAATCATTGAAAGGGGGGATGACGGAAGAGAATATCTCGGTGATTGACAGCATGCCTCAGCTTAAAATTCCAAACAGGGCGTATCAAAATGAGGATGCTTTTTATTTTTCAGATAAGACGGAAGAATGGGGGCTGGACATCCCCAGCTATTCGAACGGAGCAGCCTATGGGGATTTAGATAATGACGGTGATCTTGATATTGTTGTTAATAACATTAATTCGGAGGCTGCTTTATACCGGAATTTGACAAGGGAACAGGATAGCAGCAGTTACCTGGCACTGAAGCTCGAGGGAGAGGGCCCCAACACCAGGGGAGTAGGCAGCAAAGCCATAGTGTACGCCGGGGAGAGGCGACAGGTCGCAGAGCTTTTTCCTTCCCGAGGGTATCAGTCTTCGGTTGATCCGCGTCTTTTTTTCGGTCTGGGAGAGGCCAATCATGCAGACAGTCTTGTCATCATTTGGCCTGCCGGAAAAAAAACGTTTATGAAGGAGGTGCCGGCCAACCAACAACTTACTGTTGTTGAGCAGGAGGCCGGAAACGAAGTTATTGAACAGCAGGACGATCCGAAGCCGCTGAAGAAAAGGAGTACCCCATTGCCTGCTAAATTCCGGCACCGCGAAAATGATTTTGATGAATTCAAGGTACAGCCGTTTATGCCTTATCAGCTGTCAGCAATGGGTCCTCCCCTGGCCGTGGCTGATGTCAACGGGGACGGGATGCAGGATCTTTACGTAGGCGGTGCGGCCCGGCAGGCCGGAGCTCTTTTTTTGCAGGGAGAAGCAGGGCATTTCGAGTACGGGGAGAACACCACTTTCCAAAAGCACGCCCTGGGCGAAGATGTAGCTGCTGCTTTTTTTGATGCAGACGGTGATGGCCATCCGGACCTGTATACCGCAAGCGGGGGCGACGAACGAAGCAGAGATGACGGACGTCTTGCCGACCGGCTGTATTTTAATGACGGAGAGGGCAACTTTTCACCTGCTGCTTCGGGGGCTCTTCCGGAAGTTAGTGCTAATGGGTCAGTGGTGGTACCGATAGACTTCAACAGCGACGGCCGGATGGACCTGTTTGTCGGCAGTCGCTCTGTCCCCGGCAGCTATGGCGAAATACCTTCTCAGTATTTGCTCGAAAACCAGGGGGATGGAACATTCAGGGATGTAACGTCGACGGTCAGTCCTGCCCTGCGCTCTATCGGTATGGTCAGTGCGGCCGGAAAAGCGGATATAACCGGAGACGGCCGGATGGAGCTGGTCGTGGCGGGAGACTGGATGCCGGTGACCGTATTCCAGGCGAAGGATGGCAAGCTTGAACGGTATGAATCCTTTAAATCTCCTGCTGGTCTGTGGCAGAGCCTCCACATGGCCGATGTGGACGGGGACGGTGATGTTGATATACTGGCGGGCAACATGGGGCTGAATACCCCATTTGACGTTTCGGAAACCGAGCCTTTGGTAATGTATGCTGCTGATTTTACCGGGCAGGGCAATGCTGATCCAATTATCGGCTATACCAGAGAGAACAAGGTATTTCCGGTGGCCCCCAGGGATCGGTTGCTGAAGTCTATCGGTATTTTACGCAACCGCTTTCCGACGTACGAATCCTATGCTAATAAGTCACTGACTGATATTTTTGGAGAACAACAACTGCAGCGTGTACTTCACAGGAGGGTCACAAGCCTGGCTTCTGTCTATTTTGAAAATACAGGCAATGGCACCTTCAAAATACATTCGCTCCCGGCGGCGATGCAGTCTGCACCTATTTTTGCATTTTATACAGGCGATCTGAATCAGGATGGTCGTTCTGATATAGTAGCGGGCGGCAACTTATACGATGTTCGTCCTGTCTTTGGCGGCCGTTATGATGCCAGTTACGGATGGTTTTTGGCGGGCAGACCGGGAGGCATATCGGGCTCTTCGCCGGTCAGCCTGAGGATCAGAGGTGAAATAAGGGATATCGAAGGAATTTCAGCCGGGCAGGGTTTCTCTTCTGTTGTAGTAGGGATTAATGACAAGGCGCCACTCTTTTTGCAGCCGGCCCGGAAGTAATGCGCACAGAATTTGTACTTAATTTTCTAATTTCATCCGTTCGGCAGGGGACTGGGACATTATTGCCGGGGTTGTATGCAGGGGCACCGTGAGGATCTATGAAAATAATTTCACACTGATATCTACCTTTTGTTCATTGTATGCGGTTTTTTGGGGGTGTGGGGAGGTCTTATTAAAATACAGATGAAAAAAAATTTTTTCTTCTCAGGATTTTTTTAAAAAAATTTGGGGGTATGCAATTTTCAGAGCGTCTATTACAACGGAAAGATGGTGAGAAGGATATGATTAGGATTAGTTTTTGCTTTCCAAGGACATTGGTTTTGTTATCGTATTCATAGCAGTTTGTGGATTGAATCCAATCCATTATCTATTGCAGTCAGCAAATAGGTACGGAGAAGAACTGTTGTGTTCTCACCTTTCAATTCCTTAAAGGCGAAATAAAGTAAATTCATAATGTTCAATTAACTCAATTTAATATGAAGTTATATTCCTCAAATAAATGGATAGCATTGTTGGTTGTATTTTCAGGATTGGTTTTCTGTAGTACATTTTCTGCAACGGCTCAGGACATAGAAGTGAGTGGTACGGTGATTGATGCTACGACTGATCAAACCCTGCCCGGTGTTAATATTGCGGTGCAGGGAACGAGCAGGGGTACGGCCACCGACGCCGATGGTAACTATTCTATTGAAGTTCCGAGTGATGCGACCCTGGTATTTACCTTTATCGGTTATGCCGAGCAGGTGGTACCGGTTAACGGGCGCCAGGAAATTAATGTGGCACTGGAACCCGGCGTCAACCAGCTGGGTGAAGTTGTGGCTGTGGGCTACGCAACGCAGGAGGCCGGAGAGGTTACGGGCTCCATATCTTCTGTCAGCTCGGAAGACCTGGAAGATGTAAGCGTTGTTAATACCTCTTCAGCGCTAAAAGGAGCCGTTTCCGGTGTTACTGCTGTGGAATCCAGTACGCCCGGTGAAGGAGCCAGTATTCGTATTCGCGGCCTGACTACTATTAATGACAATGAACCCTTGTGGGTGGTTGATGGGGTGCCCGGTGCTCCGGTAAACCCTGAAAATATTGAATCCATTTCCATTTTAAAGGATGCGGCTTCCCAGGCTATTTACGGGGCCCGTGCTTCTAACGGGGTTGTGCTTGTAACCACAAAGAGCGGAAGAAAGGATCAACCTGTTCAGGTCAATGTGAAGGTAAGGAACGGTATCACCCAAAACGCCAACAGCTATAATCTGCTGAATACCCAGGAATATGGGGAAATGCTTTGGCTGCAGGCTAAGAATGACGGAAATGATCCTGTGCACCCGCAGTATGGCAGTGGTGATGAGCCTGCAATTCCTGATTACATCCTGCCGGCGGGTACCAATGGCGAGGTCGATGAGAGTCTGTACGATCGCCAGATGGTCCACCAGGATGGAGATGATACGTTTATCATCATGCGCGCCAACAAGCAGGGTACCGACTGGATGGACGAGATTGAACGTAATGCCGTCTACCAGGAATACAGCGTGGGACTGAATGGAGGAAGCGAGACGACAAATTATGCATTCCAGGCCGGATACCTGAAGGAAGAAGGTATCTTAAAGTACACCGGCTACAACCGGTACAACCTGCGCTCCAATGTCAGTGTTGACGTCAATGACTGGCTGAGCGTCGGTGAAAAAGTGGGACTGACCTACAGCGAAGACTACGGAAATCAGTCGAACAACAACGAGGCAACCGTAATTTCCCATACCTACCGGATGCAGCCCATTGTACCGGTGTACGATATCAAAGGAGCGTATGCAGGAACCCGGGCATCCAACACGGGGAACGGTACAAACCCGCTGTGGTCTCTTGATATGAACCAGCATGACCAGACCAATGGCCTTAACCTCAGTGGAAACGCATTTGCCGAGGCCGATATTTTAGAAAATTTGTCTTTCAAATCGCTGGTCGGTTTTAACTACAACACCGCGGATGTCAGGAACTATAGTTATGTTGAAGTAGCTTTCGCTGAAAGGGGTAAGTATGACGGCCTTGGGGAATTTGCGTCCTTCAGCACGCAGTGGAACTGGACAAATACCCTGAACTATTCGAAAACATTTGCGGACGTCCATGATATTACCCTGATGGCAGGAACCGAGGCGATACAGAACAACTATCGCTGGCGAAACGGATCTCGGGAAAATTTCTTCTCGCGTGATCCCCTCTACATGCAGCTTAACTCCGGGGTGCAAAACCAGATAAACGGGGGTAATGAAAGCCAGTGGAACCTGTTCTCCATGTTCAGCCGTGTAAACTACGCCTATGATCAAAAGTATCTGCTGGAAGCAGTTGTGCGTCGCGACGGCTCTTCTCGCTTTGGCGAAGAAAATCGCTATGGTACGTTCCCGGCGTTTTCAGCGGCCTGGCGAATAACCAACGAGGAGTTCATGTCTTCCACCGAAAACTGGCTGGACTATTTGATGGTGCGCGTAGGATACGGTATGACCGGTAACGACCGCATAGGAAATTACAACTCCTACACCACCTATGCGTCGAGCCAGTCGAATTCCTTTTACCCCATAGCGGGAGCCAATATCGGCCCGGGGAGTTCGGGATTCTATCGTGCCAGCCTTGGCAATGACAACGTGCAGTGGGAGATTACCACTACCACCAACATCGGTATTGATGCTACAATCTTCAGCAACTGGGATCTGAGCGTTGACCTCTGGAACAGGGTGACAAGCGATATGCTGTACCCGCAGCGGATACCCGACGTTCTGGGTCAGGCTGCTGCTCCGTCCATCAACGTGGGCGAGATGGAGAATAACGGTATCGATGTGGAAGTGGGATACAATGGTACTGCCATGGACGAGGAACTGCAATATGGCATCAGCCTGAACGTCTCCCATTACAAGAACAAGGTCAATCGTCTCTCCTCAGACGCCAACGAGTTCATGGAGGGATCCTCGTTCCGTCAAATGAATTATACACGTGCGGAAACGGGAACACAGTTCCCCGAATTCTACGGCTACGTGATTGAAGGGATCTTCCAGACACAGGAGGAGGCTGACAATCATCCGGCGGCATTCGGAGAAGGGGGCGATTACAACGAACCCGGCCGCTTCAAGTATAAAGACGTCAATGGGGACGGGGTCATTACGGCGGATGACCGTACCTATATCGGCGACCCCCACCCGCTCTTTACTTCGGGACTTAATCTCAACATGAGCTACAAAGGCTTCCGGGCCTCTACCCGTTTCTATACCAGCTATGGAAACGACATGGTTAACTACGTGAGACGATGGATTGACTTTAACCAGTTCCAGGGGAACCGAAGCGAGCGGCGACTCTATGAATCCTGGGGAAGTCCTTACCTGGCTAACAATGCAAATGCGACCATGCCCAAGGCGGAAGGCAATGATACCGACAGTCAATACCCCTCTACCTATTTTATGGAGGATGCTTCCTACCTGCGCATGGAGCAGCTGCACCTGAGCTACGACCTGAATTCCATCCTGAATGTTCAGAATGTCAGGAACCTGCGGCTGTATATCCAGGCAAATAATCTCTTTACGATAACCAATTATTCCGGACTGGATCCGGAAGTTAATGCCGGAGGAATCAACCGGGGCATCGACCGTGGTGCATGGCCTACAAGCAGGCGATTGATGTTCGGAGTAGACATCGGCTTGTGATCACCAAAACCGAAAGATATTATTTGAACGCAGCCAATTTTAAAAATTTAAAATTTAAGTTATGAAGTTAATAAGAATAAGAAAGCTGGTTTTACTGACAACCTTAATGGGATTTGTCGCTTTCCTGAATTCATGCAAGGACAACTTCCTGGTCAACGAGCCGCCGGGGTCGGCTTCTGAATCGGTGATGTCAACCTCCACCGGCGTTGAGAGCCTTTTAATCGGGGCCTATGACATGCTCAATGGTAATGGGTACTTCGGGGGAGCCATGGCTACCGACTGGACCTACGGATCCGGGGCTTCTGATGATACCTATAAAGGGACCACCTTTGGCGACCAGAGCTCATTCAACCAGGTGGAGCGGTACAATACCAATCCCGCCAACCCGTACATGGCAGAGCGGTGGAGAGATACCTACAATGGGGTCTCACGGGCCAATGACGTGCTGACAAACCTGTGGAAGGCCCAGGAAAGCAATGATCCTATAGCAGAAGACCGGGCAAATGAAATCGAAGGGGAGGCCAAGTTTTTGAGAGCCTGGTACCACTTCAAGGCAACTCTGGTGTTCGAGAAAATTCCCTATATAAAGACGGCGGAAGAGCTGGGCGATGTAGCACCTGAAAAAGTGCCCAACGATTCTGAAGGCTGGGAAGGCATTGAAGCCGATCTGCAGTTCGCTATTGACAACCTGCCCGAGGACTCCCCAAAGGGACAACCCGGGCGTGCTGACAAATGGGCGGCTGTGGCACTCAAGGCCAAAGCGCACATGTACCAGAATGAGTTTGACAAGGCCAAGCCGCTGCTCGATCAGATCATTGACAGTGGACAGTTCGAACTGGTTGACAACTATTTCGACAATTACCGGCAGGATACGGAGAATAATGTAGAATCCATCTTTGAAATCCAGGCATCGGTGCAAACGGGTGTTGAGAATAATATCATTATGGCAGGGCCCGCTTCGCACCAAAAGGGACCGGCCGGTGTGGGCTGGGGCTTCTTTCAGCCTTCGCAGGACCTTTTCGAAGCTTTCCAGACGACCGAAGACGGATTACCGGTACTTGACAAGGAGGATCGCGACCCGCTGGCCAATGATATGAATATGGGGAGTGATGAAGAATTCGTGCCGACGGACCACGAACTTGATCCACGCGTTGACTGGACTATTGCCCGCCGTGGGGTCGATTACCTCGGATGGGGTATACACCCGGGCGAAGCCTGGATCCGTGCCCAGAGCAACGGCGGACCCTACATGACAAAGAAGTTCTTCTACCTGCAGGAGTTCAGCGACAATACAGCGGATGGTGGGTTTGATAATCCCCGGAACTTCCGGGCCCTGCGATATGGCCATGTACTGCTGTGGCGAGCGGAAATTGCGGTTGAAGACGGTAACCTGGGATATGCCCGCGAACTGGTGAATATGATCCGTAGCAGGGCTAAAAACAGCGATTATGTCATGGGGCGTGTCACGGATTACACCCTCGACTCTCAGCCTGCGGAGGAAGATATAAACTGGGATGAACCTGCTGCAAACTATGAAATTGAACCGTATCCTGTGGGTTCCGCCGCTTTTTCATCGCAGGAAAATGCACGAAAGGCCGTCCGTCTGGAACATCGTCTGGAGTTTGCAACAGAAGGGCTGCGCTTCTTCCAGCTCCGGCGCTGGGGCATTGCGGATCAGGTGCTGAACGACTATATCCAGAGGGATAGTCAGTTCCGAACCTTCATGCAGGGGGCCAGCTTCGATCCGCAACGGGATGACTACTGGCCCATTCCGCAAAGTCAGATCGATATCCAGAGTGATGTCCTGACACAAGATGAATCCTACTAATAACCGCTAACAACTTTGCAGCTTTCCTCCCCCCGTGATATATAGGGGGAGGAGACTTGCAAAGTGTGGCTAATGCACTGATGCATGTCTGATTCTGATAAATCTGCACGACGTTCTTTTCTAAAAAAAATTGGTATCGCCACTGCTGGAATCTTCAGCACGCCTTTTATTTTCGGAAGCCGTAAGCATCCCCCCAACGCAGTTGTACTGGAACCGGGCGCTGATTCAAATCGATCGCAATCCTATTCCCGGAACGATCAGATTCAGCTTGCCCTGATTGGGGCCGGAAAAATGGGACAGGGCAATCTTCGGGTAGCACTTGAACACGAGGGCGTTGAGCTGGTGGCAGCCTGCGACCTGTATGACAGCCGTCTGAATAGATGCAGGGAACGCTTCGGCAACCATGTTGACACCACCACCGACTATCGTGAGATATTGACCCGTGAGGATGTAGATGCGGTTGTTATTGCGACCCCGGATCACTGGCATAATACTATAGCTGTAGATGCCCTGAACAGTGGCAAGGCTGTCTATCTTGAAAAGCCGATGGTCCAGCATATCGAGGAAGGCTATGGGATCATTGAAGCGGCTGAGGAGAATTCGCAGCCGGTCATTGTCGGCAGTACGTCTACCAGTGACATTGTCTACCGGAAAGCCCGGGAGTTGTATAGAAATGGGCAGATAGGGGAGCTGAATCTGGTGGAGTCTCACTATGACCGCTATTCCGCGATGGGTGCATGGCAGTACTCCATTCCGCCCGGCGCATCTACGGATAACGTTGACTGGGATATGTTCCTGAAGGATCTTCCTGAGATCCCGTTTGATCCCAAGCGATTTTTCAGATGGAGAAATTACCGTGATTATGGTACTGGCGTGGCCGGAGATCTTTTTGTACACTTGTTTTCGGGTATTCACCTGGTTACCGGTTCAAAAGGCCCCGAACGGATCATGTCTACAGGCGGACTCCGATTCTGGAATGATGGGAGAGACGTACCGGATATGATGACCGGGATGTACGATTACCCGGAGACGGAATCGCATCCGGCTTTTAATTTAACACTGCGGGTTAACCTTGCCGATGGATCGGGAGGTGGCCGGATGATGCGTTTTGTAGGATCAGAAGGCGAGATAACTATAGCCGGCGACCAGGTCACATTGAAAAAGGCCAGGCTTCCCGACCGCCCGGGCATGAGTATTTACGAATTCGGATCAGAGGTCCGTGAAGAATACAGGGAATATTATGAGGAGAAATATGGCAAGGAACAGCGTCCGACGGCAACACAGACGGAAGTTGTTACCTACAAGGCCCCGGAGGGCTACAGCTCGCGCTACGATCATTTTGACAATTTTTTCAGGGCCATCCGCAACGGTACAAAGCTGATCCAGGATGCCCGATTTGGTTTGCGGGCGGCTGCACCGGCACTGGCCAGTAACCTGAGTTATTTCCAGAATGAGATGATCAACTGGGATCCGGAGGCGATGCAGCTTGTCTGAATTCAGTGCTGCAACAGATGATTGAGTACGGAGACCGGTTTTTTATGAAAGGATGGACTTACTGTAATTATTAATAATAACAATCGTAAAACAATTTAATATGATGAGAGAAATAAAAAACATACTTGTGCTGACGCTGCTGGTGGGGCTTGTAAGCTCTCCGGCTTTTGCACAACCGGAAACCCCGGTTAGTGAATGGACCGGAAAAACGATTCTGCTTGTGGGTGCTCATCCCGATGACGACTCCAACTCATACGGCACGCTTTCCATGCTGCAGGAGAACGGGAATGAAGTCTATGTATTGTTGATGACGACGGGCAATGTGGGGACAAAAGACCCGGATATGACCCGCGATCGCCTGGCCAAGATCAGGCGTGGAGAAGAACTGCGTGCATTAAATGAGATTGGAATTCCGGAAGAAAACTATATCAACCTCGGCTACAATGATGGTATGCTTGAATTTACCGATCGCAAAGAGGTGGTGCGTCGTCTTGTCAAATGGTACAGAAAACTAAAACCTGATGTGCTGTTTGCCTTTGATCCGGGTTACGGATACCAGAAATGGCTGAAAGCCGACCACCGGCGCGCTTCCTATTTAGCTGTGGATGCTGCACGAGCTGCGGAATGGCGGTTGATCTTCCCCGGCCAGATTACTCAGGATGGCCTGGAGAAGCACTGGATCCAGGAATACATGTTTTACAGCGGGGTGGAGGAGGATAAAAATACTTGGGTAGACATCTCTGGCAAGCATGCCGACAGGAAATTCAATGCGGTATCAAAACATGTCAGCCAGTTTAGCTCGGCGTGGGAAGACTATAATGGTTCCAATCTGGAGGCGGAGGATCTTCCGACGGAAGATCGGAATGAATTTTTGGACAAGATGCGCAGCCGGGTATATGACAATAAGAAAGATGGGACGACGGTCGAAGGATTCAGGTATTACAAAGGCATACCCGATGGCATTGGGCATCGTCGTCATTAACAGACGTACCATGGGCCGCAACGTGCTATACGGGCAGGCATGAGAAGGCGCCAGGCAGAGATGATGGCATTTTGAAATGAATTCTTATTGTTAACATTAACAGATGAGAATATATGAATTCAGAAGAGGAACAGAGGGTAAGGGAAATTCGAAATGGAAATGAGGAAGCCTTTGAAGAACTGTTTTTTGAGTACTATGCCTCTTTGTGCGGCTATGCCTTGAAAATTTTAAAATCACGGGATCTGGCGCGTGATGCTGTACAGGAAGTTTTCCTGAAAATATGGAGAAATCGTGCGAGCTGGAATATATACCGCTCGCTGAAAGTATATCTTTACCAGGCTGTGAGGAATAAATCGCTTGATTTGCTCGAGAAAAAGAACCGACAGCAAAACCTTACCAAAGAATTGTCTGAACAGGCGTTAAACAGTCTGACAAAGCAGAAGATCGAGCAGCAGAAAAAATATGAACAGTCTGATGATGTGCTGCAACTCATCGAGGCCATATGGGATATTGCGGAAGAGATGCCCGAACGACGAAAGACAGTCTTCATCCTGCACCGTCGTAATGGACTCAGCTACAAAGAGATAGGTGATGTCATGGGTATTACCCGGAAAACAGTTGAAAACCATATGGCCCTTGCGCTCCAGACGATACGGGAAGAAATCAATTATTAAATATTAATTTATGTAAATAAATATAAATAGGTCAGATATACATTATTTTTTATTGGATATTTAAAGGTATTAAATATGATTAATCCTATTTTGATCCTGCGTTATTTGTCGGATGACTGTACTCCGGGGGAAGAAAGCGCAGTTGAACAATGGTTCAGAGGGGACGGCCGTAATACTTATGTCATGGAAGAGTATCGTACCATATGGGAATTATCAAAAAGTTCAGAAGTGGATTTTAGAAATTTATTTGATGTGGAAATCGGCTGGCTGGAATTAAGAGAACGTATGTCAGCGAAGTCCGTGCAAATGGACTACGGTAATGTTGAAGAGCGCACTGTTCAGGATGACTTTCCGTTGCGTATCCGGCTTTTCCTGGAAGAGTGAGTGTTGTTGTCTGAAACAAAGGATAAATAGCGGTTCCGCCTGCCCATGTTATTTTATCCTGCCGTTAGTTTGAGTACGAATTGAATACCATCCAAGACTGAGAAGTTTGTTTTCTGCTGGTTATGATATGCCTGTAGTGGATCACTGTATCGATGATTAGTTAAGAGTACAAAATTATTATGGATGATTGCCTGATTGGGATAGATATAGACGCAACGACTATTCGTGTGGCCTGTATACAGGACAATGAAATAGAGAATATGGTATCCGAAGAGATACGGGACAATGAGGATAAGTACCTGATCATCGATCAGATTGCTGTGCTGGTTGACCGCGTGCTTATACCGCAGGTGAGTGGAATCGGGCTGGGAGTGCCGAGTGTGGTGGATACCCAAAAGGGTATCGTATATGACGTGCAGAATATCCCATCCTGGGAGGAGGTCCCTGTAAAGGCAATTTATGAGAAAAAATTTCAGCTGCCGGTTTTTGTCAATAATAATGCCAACTGTTTTGTACTTGGTGAAAAGTATTTTGGCAAGGGACAGTCCTTCGACACTGTAGTCGGACTTGTCGTTTGTGATTCGGGACTGGGAGCCGGAATAATTATTGACGGTATGCTCTATGAAGGCCGGAACTGCGGGGCAGGAGAAGTCGGAATGTTTCCGTATCGCAATTCAATTATGGAGCATTATTGTTCGGGCCAGTTTTTCAGCAGAAGAGAGGGAATAACAGCATTGGAAGCCTGTCGGCTGGCCGCAGAAGGGAATGCCCAGATTCAGGCTCTTTTTGAAGAATTCGGCATTCATTTTGGAATTGCTGTAGAAGCAGTCATCTATGCCTACGATCCGGAAATGATCATCATCGGGGGACCCATCAGCAGGGCATTTTCTTTTTTCAAGGATACCATGTATTCCTCGCTCGAAAGCTTTGCGTATCAGAATTCACTGAAAAAAATTGCCATCGAAGTGACAGAAGACAAGCGAATAACTTTAAAAGGGGCTGCTGCTCTTGTCCTCGAAAATAAATTGAATTGTCAGGTGTAATTAAACGGACGCCTGCTGTCAAGGTCGGCATTCCCAGATATTGAGGTTCTAACTTTAATTCAATCAACATCATATGAAACGGAACTATTACCTCGTAGCACTTATTCTACTTACGTTTTTCGTAATTTCCTTTCTGACCAATATTATTGGTCCGCTTATCCCGGAAATTATTGAAGACTTTGATTTGAGCCTCACCATGGTGGCGGTGTTGCCCTTCTCTTTTTTCATAGCCTACGGGGCCATGTCCATTCCGGCTGGATTGCTCATCGAGCGCTATACGGAGAAAAAAATCATGATCAGCGCCTTTCTGGTGGCATTCAGCGGAGCCCTTCTGTTTGGCCTGTTTCCTGTTTATCTGATCGCGATTGTGTCTCTTTTTCTGATAGGTTCGGGAATGGCGATGCTGCAGGTCGCTATCAATCCGCTGCTTCGTGAAGCCGGGGGAGAAGAGCATTTTGCCTTCAATTCGCAGCTGGGGCAGCTCTTTTTTGGTTTGGCTTCGTTTCTGAGCCCGCTCGTTTATTCCTATCTGGTGGTTAATCTGGAGAGTGGCGTTACCGAGGGCATCCTGCTATCGGTACTGGCAGCGATGGTACCTTCCGAATTGCCCTGGATATCACTCTACTGGATTTTTGCTTTAGTTTCACTGTTGATGGTCATCATCATATCGATTTCCCGTTTTCCGGAAGTGGAGCGGAAGGAGGATGAGAAAGTAGGGGTGCTGGAAACCCTGGAATTGCTCAAGCGCCCGATGGTCTGGTTTTTCTTCCTGGGTATTTTCTGTTATGTGGGATCCGAACAGGGCGTCGCCAACTGGATTTCCGAGTTTCTCTCTACCTACCATGGCTATGATCCCCAGACCACCGGAGCCAGTACCGTCTCATGGTTCTGGGGTATGATGACGGCTGGAACAGTGCTGGGACTATTATTATTGAAGGTCATGGACAGTCGCAGGGTGCTGATTAGCTTTACCACCGGGGCCCTGGTCTGCTTGACCCTGGCTCTGTTCGGAAGCGGATCTACAGCCCTTTATGCCTTCCCGGCTATTGGTTTTTTGATCGCCGTTATGTGGCCGGTTATCTTTTCACTGGCATTGAATTCAGTGGCCGAAAGCCACGGCTCATTCTCCGGGATCCTGGTGACGGGCATTGTTGGAGGAGCCGTTGTACCACTCATTGTGGGCACCCTCGGCGATATGATGGGCCTAAAGTTTGGTATGTTTTTCCTTTATCTCACCTTTGGCTATATCCTGAGCATCGGTTTCTGGGCCGAGCCCCTGGTCACCAATAAGACCATTGAATTTTCCACCCAGAAACGTGACAAACAAGAAGTGGGCTAATAATAGATGACGGGCGGCAGGGATGAGCAGGAAATGCCGGAACTGAGCCTGAAATGATGGGCCTGTTAGCCTACAAAGCAAAACGATGTCGGCTGATCACCCTGCTGTTTTTATCAAGGAAAGAACGAATTTCACTGATGGGTATGGCCTGAGTAATGCCATAAGCAATCCTGTTTTTTTGCCCAAGAAAGATCTGGTCAGTATAGGGACGAATGACACCGGCCTGAACATCCTCTTCACTGTCGGGATAAGGGAGCAGAACTGTTTCCTGGGAGGCGGTGGCAGAGCGGGCCATGCCAAGCCATTCAAAACTTCTGAAATGGTCTCTGCTGCCGATAACGAGACCGCCGCTAATGCCGGGGTTGAACAGGGCGTCCATGATAAAAAAGCGGTGGGGGGGATTCCCGCGCGTGCTGGCTATGCCGCGGGTTATCATGGGAAATCCTTTTGGATAGCCCAGCACATATAAAAAGGAACCCAGCCTGAGATGCTCCATCTGTCCCATAGGGAAGCGGAGGGCCCGGTGCTGCGACTGGGTATCGGGATTGAGGGTTGTCGACAGGAGAGCGAGGTCCGAGAGCCTGTCTTCGGCAATAATTTCGAAATTTGTCAATTCGCTGACGGTGAACAGCAGATTGGTCTGTCTCCTTTTAATACTTATGGATTCGATATAGGTGTTTTGTTCGTAGCCCTCATCGATGAAATAATTGATCAAGGTATCCGGAGAGGTAACTGAATGGGCACAGGTGATGAGCAGAGCCTCGCCGTTGTCATTAAGGTCGAGGATGATAGAAGTGCCCGCTGTACTTTCATCATCGCTGTATTGCTGAGAGGCTATCTCTTTCAGATTGCTTGTTCTCACATCCGACAGACGGACCTCCGGTTTGTCGAAAACATAGGTATTGTAATGAGACGTTGATACAATCCGGATGAGGGACTCCTGTGCGTCCTCAAGCTGATCGGAGATGTCGCGGTGTGGAAAAGCTGTCGTGTAGGTATCCGGCTGGCCGGTGCGGGCAGCAGAAACGGACGATTCTTGGGGAACGCTACAGGAAGTAACCCACAGGGTTAGGAAAAAAAAGGATGTAAAAGCCACGTACTTATCCATAGTAGCCAGATTGGGTTCATGCCTATCTATAATATATGAAAACTCTCCCTATAAGTAGCAAAATCAAATCTCTGGCAGTACATTAGCCGGTTCTTTTGGGTGTACTGAACGACTAGGTCGCAGATTTTTCCTCTCTGGCCATACTGAACAGCTGGGGATCCATGCCTTTCTGAATGGCTACATAGAGAATCAGGTCTCCCTCGGCGGGAACCGGAGGATTGTCCACGGTGAAGGGCACGACGGTAGTACCAGATTTTATCAGGAAAAGGGGAACCGGGTGTTGTTCCGTATTGTCACCCAGCTTATCAAAGGTATGATCTGCCGTTACTTCATGAGTTGTAATCTCGTGATTATTTCTGAAAATCCTGGAGAGCCATTCAAAATTCAGTTTATCGTGAAATAAAATTCGTCCGCTTAAATTACTGCTTACATCCTTGTTGTCAGCTTTTCCGTGGGTATTGGGGGGGAGCTGGTACACATGGGAACGTCCGAATATTTCACTGAACCTCAGAGCGGCCAGCGAATTGACCTCGTCATTGGGAGTCAAGGCCAGCAACTGCCCGATACCATCGAGGTTTATCTCTTCAAGGGCATATTCGGAAAGCACATTGCCATGGTAATGCGGGATGTCCTGTGCTTTCGCACTGGCGATATTTTTCCAGTTTGAATCCGCTATCATAACCCGTATGCCCGCTTTTTGAATAGCATTGGCCACCTTGAGCGCCCAATCGTGACCGCCGAGAATGAGCACGCCGTTTGGCACCGGTTTGGCAACACCCAGCTTGCGGGCCACCCATGAAGCCGGAAGACCGTAGATGGTTACCGTGCTGATGATGACCAGGAATACAATAGGTACCAGCTGGTCGGCTTGTTCAAAGCCATTTTGAGCGAGGGTAATGGCAAAGATGGAGGAGATGGAAGCGGCCACCACACCGCGCGGCGCCATCCACGAAAGAAAGAGTTTCTCACGCCAGTTGACTTCGGAAAATAAGGTCGACACATAAACCGAGAGAGGGCGGGCGATGAAGATGAGGATAAAAAGAAATGCAACCAGGCTCCAATCCAGATTAGCGAGCAGACTGCGCAGCTCCACGCGAGCCGCCAGCAGGATGAAGAGGGCAGACAAGAGCAGTACCCTGAGATTTTCCTTGAACTCGGTTATATGGTGGATATGGGCCGACTTCTGGTTTGCCAGTGCAATCCCCATCAGGGTCGTTGCCCAGAGGCCCGATTCGTGCTGCAGCATATTGGAAATGGTAAACACGGTAACCACGATCATAAGGCTTATCGGGTTTTGAAGATAATCGGGAAGCATATGCCGCTTCAGCAGGAAGTACAGCAGGGCCGCCCCCCCGAAGCCCGAAAGCGTACCAAAAAAGATCGTTTTGACAATACTCATTACGGCCAGGCTGGTTGCCGCCGTCAGACTTGTGCTCAGGATAACTTCAAAAACCAGCACTGCAAGCATGGCCCCGATTGGATCTATGATGATGCCTTCCCATTTGAGTATGGAACCGACCTGTCCCGACGGGCGCACCTGGCGCAGCAGCGGGATGATCACAGTAGGACCGGTCACAACCAGAATAGCCCCCAGCAGGATAGCGAGTTCCCACCCAAAATCAAATAGGTAGTGTGCCGAAACAGAGGTGACAACCCAGGTGAGAATAACTCCGATGCTGACGAGGTTGCCTATAACACCGCCCACATTGTCCAATTCACTGAAGCGCAGGCTCAGTCCCCCTTCAAAGAGGATGATGGCTACCGCCACCGAAACAAAAGGAATGAGCAGGTCTCCCATTAATACATCGGGTTCGAGCACGCCCAGCACCGGCCCTGCCAGCAAACCGGAAATCAAGAGAAGCAAAATGGCAGGCAGCTTCAGCCGCCATGCCACCCATTGCGCACCTACTCCAAAGATGAGAATACTTGTAATACCTACCAGTAAATGTCCTTCCATATAAAAATTGCGTTGTGCCCCGATTACCCGAGCGTCGCATCCAAGCTTTTGATGAGGATGAAAATATATAAGGAATTCGTGTACAATGTTAACTAAAAATTTGGGACAATGTCAGCGATTGTTAAAAATCATGTGAATAACGTATTTTGTATAAAAAGAGTGAAAAACATGTATAAATTAGCTAATGGTTAAATTTAGTTAAAATAATGAAGAGCATATTTATAAAAGGAAGGAATGATTTATCTTTGGCTAGAGTTTTTTCAGTCTTATTTCTGCTGTTAAAATATTATATTAATCACAGTCGGTATGGATCGTCAGCTGCGAAATAAAGTAATAACGGAAGTTATCTGGTTGGCAGGACTTCTGTTTATTTCTGCAATAATTGAATATGTTTTTATATTATTACTCGACCTGCATCCCATCCTGAGCGTAAAAATTCAGGTCGTTATAGGTCTGACAATCATTGGGTATGCCATTCGCATGGCAGCTCGCCTGGTGAGTTATTTCAAAACATCTACTGATTGATATGAATAGTGTAACAATTTGTCTGGAATAAATTTATCAGCAGTGGATCTGCCGAACTAAAGCTGTTTCTTTCCATTCTTTACAGCTGCAAAACAAATAAATAATATCAATACAGAACGTTAAAGAATTTATGGATCATCAAAAATTAGAGAAACAACTGGGACTATGGGATGTATACGCCATAGCAACCGGGGCAATGTTCAGTTCGGGTTTTTTCCTGCTGCCGGGCATCGCCGCCGCCGAAACCGGTCCGTCGGTATTCATCGCCTATCTGGTATCCGGGCTGCTGGCACTTCCGACCATGTTCAGTATGGCTGAGCTCGCTACGGCCATGCCCAAAGCGGGGGGGACCTACTATATTATTGACCGCAGCCTTGGTCCCATGATTGGCACAGTGGGGGGGTATGGGTCCTGGCTGGCGCTGGTCCTCAAGAGTGCTTTTGCCCTGATTGGGATGGGAGCGTATCTGGGTATTTTCTTTGATATTCCCATCATCCCTGTTGCCATTGTGCTGACCCTGGTGTTTGGCATCCTCAATGTCGTCGGCGCCAAGGAAACCACCGCTCTTCAGAAGATCCTGGTGGCCGCCCTGATCAGTATCATGATCTTCTATATCCTGCAGGGACTGTTCTCGATTTTTTCAATGGATTTTGTGGAAATTACAAAGACCCAGTTCACCCCGCTCTTCACCAACGGGGCCACAGGCTTCTTTGCCACGGTGGGAATGGTCTTTGTTTCTTATGCGGGCTTGACCAAGGTGGCCAGCATTGCTGAAGAGGTAAAGCAGCCGGATAAAAACATCCCGTTGGGGATGATCCTCTCGATCATGTCGGCCATTTTTGTTTATGTGTCCGGGGTCTACATTATGGTGGCTGTTCTCGAGCCCTCGGAATTTCGGTCAGACCTTACGCCGGTAGCCACCGCGGGTGAGGCCTTCATGCACTGGCTGCCGGGAGAGTCGGGCGTTCTTCTGGTTGTTATCGCCGCTGTTGCTGCTTTTGCCTCCACCGGAAACGCCGGTATTATGTCGGCTTCAAGATATCCGCTGGCGATGGCGCGTGATAAACTGCTTGACGAACGCTTCGCCCGTATCAGTACGAAGGGAACTCCTATCATTGCTATTGTTGCGACAACACTGATGATGATTTTCTTCCTTGTGGCCTTCAATGTGGCCGAGGTTGCCAAATTGGCCAGTGCCTTTCAGTTGCTGCTTTTTGCCCTGCTGAACCTTGCGGTTATTGTTATGAGGGAAAGCAAAATTGAGGAATACGACCCGGGGTTCACCTCCCCGCTGTACCCCTGGCTACAGATTATCGGGATGATCTTTTCTGCCGTACTTATTCTGGAAATGGGTCTGCTTTCCATTCTCTTTACGGTAGTGGTAAGTATTTTCGCGGTCGGATGGTACTATTACTACGCCTATGGGAAAATTGATCGGCAGGGAGCTATTTTCCACGTACATGCCCGCCTGGGTGAAAAGAAGGATTACGGGCTGGAGCGCGAGATGAGAGGCATCCTGCGGGAAAAGGGGCTTCGCGAGGACGATCCCTTCGAACGGGTGGTCTCCCAGGCTATTGTCATAGATGAAAGCAGTACCGAGTTAAGCTATAAGACCATTATTAAAAGAGCATCAGAAAAGCTGGCTGAACGGCTGACTCTGGATGCGGAGGCCCTGTTTGATAAGTTCTGTGCCACGCACAATACGGGGGCCATCCCGCTTGGTAACGGGGCGGCAATCAATCATGTACGTATTAACGAGGATCTGCCCTCCGAGATGGTACTGGTCCGGATCCCTGAACACCTGTCTGTTTCTACGAAGGATTTTGATGTTCTCAATGAAGATAAAACCGGGGAGGTGGAAAATTTACGCGCTATTTTCTTCCTGGTGAGTTCTTCAGAGAACTCCGGTCAGCATCTGCGAATTTTAGCACATCTTGCTGAAATGATCGACAATAAACACTTTATTGACCGCTGGAAAAAGGCTTCCAATGATACCGAACTTCGCGAGATATTGCTCAGGGACGAGCGATTTATCAACATCAAAATATCCTCCGTCAACAATACCCAGAAGCTGATTGGGAAAAAAATAATGGAAATTGACCTGCCGGGTGAAAGCCTTATAACCATTCTGAAGCGAGACGGGGAAATCAAGATCCCCCATGGAAGTACGGTTATCAGGGAGGGGGACGAATTATCCATTATCGGCGAGGTTGAAGATATAAGCCTGATAAAAGAATGGAAAAAGGTCGACGAATAACAGATATTCCCGTGGCTTTTGATTTCTTGATACGCAATTAACAGTAAATACTAAATTAAAATAAATACACAGGAAAGTGGCGAATAATAGTATAACGGAAAAGATAAGCGGTTTTTTTAAAAAGGACTCGGCTGCAGGTATGATGCTGATGTTTGCAACCATCCTTGCGTTGGTTGTAGCCAATAGTCCTCTTTATGAGATGTATCACCATTTTTTGGAAATGCACGCAGTATTGGGATTTGGCGACTTTATGATTGATGAGTCGGTCCATCACTGGATAAATGACGGATTGATGGCCGTCTTCTTTCTGCTTGTGGGGCTGGAGATCAAGCGGGAATTGAAATACGGTGAGCTGTCAACTGTGCAGTCGGCGCTGCTTCCCGCTGTTGCAGCTGTGGGAGGGGCTATGCTGCCCGCCCTGATTTACTGGGGAATGAACAGTGGTACGGAATATATGAATGGATGGGCCATTCCCATGGCTACCGACATCGCTTTTGTAATTGGTATTGTGGCGTTGCTGGGGTCGCGTGTTCCGGTATGGGCCAAGGTGTTTGTGACAGCCATTGCGGTTGTGGATGATCTTATTGCCGTCCTTGTTATTGCTTTCTTCTACACGGAATCGATCAGTATGGTCGCCCTTGGAGTAGCCGGCGCCTGCCTGCTGCTGCTATTGCTGTTGAACTATCGCGGGGTTAATCGTATATCGCCCTATATGATTATAGGATTCATCATGTGGTGGGCTGTCCTGAAGTCCGGGGTGCATGCCACGATTGCAGGCGTGATCCTGGGGTTTGCCATCCCGGCCAGCCGCGGATGGAGTCTGGAACGGCTCAAGGATTATGCCCAGGAAGGGTTTGAACTATTCAAACAGGCCGAAGATGATGATATGCCAGTCACCAAGGAGCAGGCGCTGCACCATATGGAAGAGACGGTCAGTCACGCTGAATCACCGCTGCACAGGCTGGAGCACAAACTGCACTTTTCAGTTTATTTTCTGATTATGCCAATTTTTGCTTTTGCCAACGCAGGCGTCATCTTTGATCCCGAGGTGATGGGACATGCCTTTGCTTCAACGCTTACCTGGGGTATTGCACTGGGGCTATTCTTTGGAAAACAGATTGGTATTCTGGGCTTCACCTGGGGACTCACCAAGATGGGGTTCACCGATCTTGCGGACAACAGGGAAACCTGGAAGGTCGTCTATGGGGTGGCCTTGCTTGCCGGTATCGGTTTTACCATGTCGCTGTTTATTGCGAACTTGTCTTTCGAAGCGGGCTCAGAGCTTTTGGAGTTCGGCAAAGTCGGCATCCTGATCGGGTCCTTGATCAGCGGCCTGCTCGGATACTACTTTCTCAGCCGACGTCCCGCATACGGAGCAGAAACACAGCAGCCGTATGATGTACCCGAGCGCAGCGGGCAAAAAGAGCAGGTTTAATTGGACTTTTGAACATATTCCACGCAGTATTGCATCGAAAGGGCGGCCTCGACGGCCGTCCTTTTTAGTTTACAGGCCGCCCGGAATAGTGAAAGGAGAAATACTGTACCCCGATACTGCACCTTGCCAGCGTTCTCAAACATTGAATTGGTCAGTTGGCAATAGCGGGCTCAGCCAGTGTTCCTTCCAGACGAATTAGAATGCCCTCTCCGTTTCGGGGAAGGGATATAGAGAGCAACTGTTCGATATTTTCCAGAACACGCCGGAAAGAGGGGGAAAAATCACTTATGGAAATCGTGGCATTCTCCAGTGTGGATGCCCCATATGGCTGTTGAAGGCCAATGTCTGCACGGGCAGAAATCAAAGCAAGTTCCGAGTTAAGTTCGGATTCAAGTTGCAGATGCCCATTCTGGGGATGCGGGGAGGATTTTATACGGGCGGAATGGAAGGGGATGGCATCGGTGGCATAGCCAAAGCCCTTGATAAAAAAACCGTATTTACTTTGAAAGGCTTCCAGTGGTTTCCAGCGCAGGGAATCCATGGTAACCGTATGAGAACCGTGCTCCCAGAAGCTTTTCTTTCCGGCCGGCACGGAACCCTCGTATTGAAACTCTTGTGAGCGTAAGCCCGCAACAAGGGTTTTGGGAAACTGTAGCCTGAATCCAAAGCCTTCGGCCCGAATGGCCTGTGGTTTGGTGAAGAGGGTATCAGAAACCGCTGCCCGGATGCCGCTGAGCGCCTCCCCATCAAAATAAAGATGCAGGCTGTCAGCTGATACTTGCTGAAGATTTGACTTATTGACATAGGAGGGGCGCAGGAGCTGTGCTTCTGCCTGGTAAAGATGTTCCAGGGCATAGGCTGTGCCGCCCAGGTAGAATTTAAGGACATCGAGATAGGAAAGATCCACCGTCAGTTGCTCGGTCCGCTCGATATGATTACCCAGGATGATTGTGACATCATGCAGGATTACCTTGCCGGTAAAGGGGGTGACTTCAACGGAGGAGTGCTTTACGGAGATGGATGGATCCTGCCCCGTCTGTTCTTCGATAAGTCGAACAATCTGTTCTTCAGCTTGTGATGCCGCATAATAGTGGTACCCTGTAATTAAAGCGATTGCAAGGATGAGGCCCAATAAAAGGTATCTTTGTTTCATTGTTGGCACCTAGGCTTTTGGTGATCATGATTCGGACGATGGTGCGATTGGAGAAAGCACCTCAGGCAGATAGTTCTTCCAGTATGTCATCAAAGGGCAGGGCCACTTCTTCACTGGCCTTCATATCCCGAAGCACAAATTTACCTTCTGAAAGTTCGTTCTCGCCCACAATAATAACATGGCGGGCATTCTCACGGTCGGCATCTTTCATCTGGGCTTTGATCGACCGGCCAATGTAATCCATGGAGGCGGAGAGACCAGCTTCTCGCAGTCTGGGAAGATGTTTAATGGCCCACGACCGTGCCTTTTCACCGAGGGTCACAATATAAACATCCAGCATATCTTCTTCTGCCAGTTTGATATCCAGTTCTTCACAGGCTATCAGCAGGCGCTCAATACCTGCTGCAAACCCGACCGCTGGCGTGGGCTGTCCTCCGATTTCTTCGATCAGCAGGTCATAGCGCCCCCCGCCTCCCAGCGCATCCTGAGCGCCCAAATCAGGGCTGATAAGCTCAAAAGCTGTGCGGGTGTAGTAATCGAGTCCACGAACCAGGTGAGGATCTTCCACAAAGGAGATATTCAGTTCCCGAAGGAGTGCTTTAACCCTTTTATAATGGTCAGCGGTCTCATCGGTCAAAAAATCCGTGATAACGGGTGCGTTGTCAACGATGGGTTGGTCTTCCTGTTCTTTGGAGTCAAGAATACGAAGCGGATTGTTTTCAAATCGCTTTTGGGAGATCTCACTCAGCTCCGCCAGATGGGGACGTAAATAATCTTTCAGAGCTTTCGTATAGATTTTTCGGCTTTCCGGGTCGCCCACGGAATTAATTTTAAGCGTGGTGTTCCGGATGCCTATGCGGTCATAAATGGACATCATCAGGGCGATGATATCGACATCGGCTGCCGGGTCCTGAGCCCCGATAATTTCGGCTCCGAACTGGTGGAATTGGCGCTGGCGTCCTTTCTGGGGTTTTTCGGCACGAAACATGGGGCCGATATAATACAAGTTCTGTGTGCCGCCGCGCTGGTCAAGATGATGTTCCACGTAGGCACGGGCAACGGGTGCCGTGCATTCGGGACGAAGCACGTATTGGTCTTCACCGCGTTCAAAGGCAAACATCTCTTTAGAGACGATATCTGTTAGCTGGCCTACACCCCGAGCAATCAGCTCGGTCTGCTCCAGTATGGGCGTGCGGATCTCTTCAAAATTAAACTTCTTAGCCTCCTCGTGGATAATACGCTCAAGGGTATGCCATTGTTCTACTTCGCCGGGTAGAATATCTACCATCCCCAGGTGTGTGCTAAACGTCGGTTGCGCCATGAAATAAATGCTATTGGTTTAAAAATATTCGCTCCCAAGATAAGAGTCTGCAGTCAGAATTTCTTCGGGAATTTTGCAGGAACGCTTGGTATCCGGGGCTGCATGAGAAGAAACCATCAACATGGATTTCAAATACCAGCTCTCTGTATCAGGAGGGCCCAATACTGCAAATGGGGACAAAATTAGCCAGTGATGCGTGGATGGTTTGTTTACATTACCTCCAGAACTATTTTACCTGTATTTTTATTTTCCCGCATTCGCTGGTGGGCCTTCTCCGCGTGGTGCCAGTCAAAGGTCGAGTCGATAACGGGTTGCAGGATTCCCGCATCGAACAGCGAGAGCGCCTGGACGGTGAATGCGCGGACAAGTGCAATCTTGTACCGTTCCGGCCGGTTGCGCAGGGTAGAGCCCATAATGGACAGGCGCTTGCGAAGAATGGGAATCAAGCTCATATCTTCAACAGCATGTCCACCGAGAAAGGACAAATAAACCACGCGCCCGTCCATGGCCAGTATTTCCATGTTCTTGTGCCAGTAGGGTTTGCCGATAAAATCTACGATCACATCAACCGGGGCACTGCCCAGCTCTCGGGTGATTTCTTCCGCGTAATCCCGTGTTTTGTAGTTATAGGCCAAGTCTGCCCCGAGCTTCTTGGCGGTCTTCAGCTTATATTCCTGGCCGGCAGTGGTGATGATATGGGCATCAGAGAGATGCCGGCAGAGCTGGATGGCTGCAGTGCCCACGCCGCTGCCTCCTGCATGTATGAGTACTGTTTCCTTTTCCTGTACATTTGCCAGCCAGTAGAGGGCCTGAAAAGCGGTCAAAAAGGTTTCAGGGATGGCTGCGGCTTCGGCAAAAGACATCTGGGAGGGTACGGCCATGGCCAGAGATTCGTGTAGCGTGCAATATTGGGCATATCCGCCGCCGGGCAGCAGTCCAAATACGCGATCGCCCTTTTTCCATTTGGTGACGTGAGCCCCGACTTCCTCGACGACGCCGCCCATCTCCAGTCCTGGAATATCACTTGCGCCTTCAGGAGGCGGGTAGTTTCCGCTACGCTGCAACAGGTCTGCACGATTCACGGCAGTGGCTCTAATTCTTACCAGTATTTCACTGCCGTTTGGTTCCGGCCTGGACCTCTCCTCGATGCAGAGCGAGGAGTTTTTACCTGGGTTTTGGATGAGAATAGCTTTCATACCGTCAATTGGCTGGTTGCAAGGTTATCTGAAGAACAGTTTATGGTGGTGGACCTGGTGGAGTGTAAGCCTGTTAACCGGTGATGAAATGAAATATCTTTTGACAGCCCTGCCGGAGCAGGTTTTCTACATCATCAGAAAGGTTAAATAGCAGGATAACTCCTGTAAACAGGAATGTAATTACGAAAGATCGCACGAGCAGATCAAGGACAAAATTATAGAGGTAGGGAATCTGAAAGGAGAGACCCAGACAGGCCGCCGCAGTCAACAGAACGGCCAGTGCATTCCACCGAAAAGGCTGCATGGAGAAGGTGATCCAGACAAAGACGAATTTAACAAAATTATATATGAAGATGGAAAGGGCCGTGGCCATGGCAGCCCCCAGCATACCATGCAGCTGAATGAAAATGTAGTTGGTGGCAATGGTGAGGATGATAAGCATGATGTTGGTATACAGATCAAACCGGTAATATTTTGAATTCATGATGATGCTGCCGTTGATACCGGTAGCCATATTGAACAATTTGGCGGCTCCCACAACAATGATAATCCATTTCGCTCCCTGGTACTCAGCGGGCAGCAGGTCCATCAGATTGTGCATATTGGCCCATATTCCCACATACAACAGCGTGCCGGCAATAATCTGATTCAACGAGGTACGCTTGTAGAGGCGGTCGATTTCTTCATATTTTTTTTCTTTGATCAAGCCGGCCAGCACGGGACTGGCAATTTTGATGATGGAGCGCTGAGGCACGGCAATAACAGATCCCACATAGAAGGCTATGGCATAGACCGCGGTGCTGTTGAGGTCGATCATGGCACCCAGCATGATGATATCAATATTGCCTACGAGCAGGGTTGCGAGTCCCCCGAGCAGGGAGTAGGCCCCGTAGACTCCCATGCCCTTGAGAAGCTTGGTGTTCCTGTCCAGTTTAGGGAAGGTTATGTTGAGTTCTCCCCGCCGGTAGAGATAAGCGAGCAGGTAAAACGGCTGAATACCGTAGGTCAGTACAAAGCCGATCATGAAGCCGGTAAAGGAAATAAGATCAAAATGGTGAATAACCAGTAACAGGATGATCAGGGCCCGCATTAACACTTCATTAACAAACGATCCGGTAACGGAATCCTGCAGTGCCCGTACATAGTTGTTTAGAACCTCGAAAAAGAGGATGGCAAACACCAAAGGAACCAGGTAGAGATAATAGGACGCAAAAAGAGCCGACTGGTCATCATAATAGGTGATAAACTGTCCCTGTAACAGCAGGTAGACAGTTATAAAGAGTAGAAACCCTCCCAGGGGGACCAACAGGATAAGTGTCAGCAGGTTGCCCCTCGACTGCGCGGAATGCTGGAAATAGGGGAAGTACCGTATTACAATATTTTTGACGCCAAGATGGGCAAACTGGGCACATATGATCGAAAGCGAAATGAGCACGCGGGTCAGACCGTATTGGTCGGTGCTTAAGATATTGGGGTAGAGCAGGATGGTAGAGACAAAGCCCAGTACAATCCCCACATAGGAGATGACAGTGTTTTGAATACTTTGTCGGATGATGACGCCCAAGGCAAATACGGTCTTACTGGGGGTTTAGAGAATCTTCTGATCTTCGAATGCTCGTTAAGATAGTATTTTATGATGGTCATTAATAAATGAAAAGTAAAAGCTGGGAAAGCACGGACGAGGCTACAGGCTGATCCAGGATCCCAGGGTGCGCTCCAGGTCGGCGGGGTGGAATGGAACAAAGCCGTTGCCGGGGTAGTTTGTCATCTCGCCAAAGTAGACACCGTCGTCGAGCAGGTAAAGGTCAACGCGTATAAAATTAAAGTCAGCGGATAATGTTTCAGCTATGGAGATGGCTTTTTCAAGGTTGTTCGGCTGACGGACGTGCCCCGTGTAGGGAGGGTAGAGCAGTTGTCCCTCAATCCGGTTAAAATGGCGGTCAAAGAGGTTGCGCTTCTGGTTGCCAAAGCGATCGTAGTCGACCTGGATCAGCTTTACTTGTCCCTCAAAACAGAAAAATTTATAATCCCTGGGAATATCCTTTGCGTCATTGAGCAGCAGTTTTTCCGCCAGGAGTGTTCTCGGCAGATCCCGGTAAACCCATTCGCGGCCGATTTTAAAATAATCGGTCTTCTTCCAGCGTTCGGTCTGCAGGTAAGCCTCCCGGTACGGCTCCTCTTCTTTATCGAACACGATACGAAGCATGCCGCAACCGTGGTTGGCTTTCAGTACAAATGCAGCCGGCAGCGAATCCCAGGTTTTTTGAGTGAGGGTTCCAAAGGTATCCATAAGAGGAATCAGGTGGTCTGTGCCCACTTTTTCAGCAACATAATTCCGCACCTTGGTTCGATCCGCCACCTGTCGGCGGAGGGGAGTTCGTTCGTACAGCTTGATGAATTGAATTTTTTCCGTAAACTTTTCGGGCTCCTCAAGGTCGGGCCATTCATTGAGCTCCAGCCAGTAGCGGACTTTGGCATACCATCGGTCGGAGAGCATGTGGCGGAATATCCCCCAGAAGAGTTTTGACAGGAGCGGATCTAACAATTTTTTCATGGCTGGTCAGTCAAGAAATTGCAGATTAAATTACGATTGCCCGGAAAAGTATCCCTCAGCAATCCATTTCCGAAATTTAAGCAGCATCACTGCTTTCGCGGGCTGAAGGGATAATGCATACGGAAAAAAAAGCAGGAGGGAGGCCCCCCATTTAGGCAGTTCTCTCATCCAGTAGGTCATGCGGCTGCTCTGTGCCTGCAGAGCCATGCTCTGGCCCAGTCCCAGGGCCTGTCGCTTAATATATTCTTCGGTCAGCCGTTGTTCGTCAACCCGGTGATAGAGCATCGCCTCCGGAAGATAATAGACCGTAATGTCTTTATCCCTGATTCGCTCAAAAAGCTCCTTCTCCTCGCTGGCTTTCAGCTGGCGTCCTTTACGGCCGAGATTGGTATTAAAAGGGGAAACCCGGTTAAAGAGAGCTTTTCGGAACCCCATGTTTCCTCCGAACGGATATTTGCCTGCGGGATATTTTCTGAGGGAATTGCCCAGGTCGTGATGGCCCAGCAGAGGCAGCAGAAAATGGGACATCCACCGGGGCCGGGAAGCATCAAACTGAACATGGATTTTTCCGCCGGCTGCCATGGCTTGTGGATGCTCTGAAACAAAAGAGTACCAGGCTGATATCAGGCTGCCTGTGGCACGAATATCATCATCGAGGAAAACCAGAAAGGGTGCTTTTGCTTCTTTAATGCCCCGGTTTCGCGCATGCGAAAGTCCCTGATTTGGTTCTTTGATATAACGAATCGGATTGTGATCTTTAGAATATGATTCCTGATGTCGATGAACGACCCTGGGCGTCTCATCAGTGGAATTATTATCCACAATCAGCAGTTCAACCTGCAGGTCAACCAGGTGCTGATCCTGCAGCGAGTAAAGGGTGTCATCGAGATAATCCGCACGATTGTATGTGCATATTATAAAACTGACCTTGGGCCTTTGGGTCATGATGTTGGTTGATGTCCGTTCGTTAAAAGCTTGAAAATACATTTTTTATTGTAAAGGATGCGAATTTTGATAATAAGTGTTTCTGCCGTTTTATGAATCAGTCTCCACTTGTATCCGCTGTTGTTACCACACACAACCGGGAGGAGCTGCTGCCGCGTGCGCTCGATTCTGTAGCTGTACAGGGATATCCCCGCTTGGAACTGGTGGTAGTGGATGATGGTTCCAGGAACGAGGTCAGGTCTGTTGTGAAGGGATACAGGGAGGTACTGCCGGTGCAATATATCCGGAATGAACATCCGAGGGGAGCCTGCCGGGCCCGTAACCAGGGCATCCAGGCAGCTTCCGGCATCTTTGTGGCGGGGTTGGATGATGATGATGCCTGGCGGAAAGATCGTATTGCAAAGCTGGTGGAGGCTTATTCCGATGACTGGGCTTTTGTGACCTCGGATGTTAGAATGATGTACCGGAAAGGAGCGCGGGTGTGGAGGAAGCCCCCATCGATTACCCTCGATGATCTGCTCTATTCCAATTATGTAGGTAATCAGGGGCTTATAAAAAAAGAGCGACTGCTGGCGGTGGGTTGTTTTGATGACACGCTGGCGGCCGCCCAGGATTACGACCTGTGGATCCGGCTGGCAGAAAAATTTGGCCCCGTAAAAAATGTCCGTGAACCGCTGCAGGATGTTTATATTGAGCATGGAGGGGAGCGTATCTCCAACCCGCACGATCAGCTGCGGGGATATTTGGCTTTTTATCAGAAACACAAATCCAAAATGAATAACCGCCAGCGCAAATACCAGCTTTTCAATATTAGGAAAGCCACCGGAAAGGCCACTTCCCTGCTGGACCTGGCAGGGTGGGTGCCGCCGCACCGGTACTGGAAGGAGATCAAAAACTGGCTGGCTGCTAAATACTTCACAAACTGATGGGGGGTCTCAGACGAACATGGGATGAGCTCAGGCTGTACAGCCGCTATGCCTTCCGGAAAATGGGCTGGCGGGCTTATCAGATTCACCAGATCTACCTGCCGGAACAGAAACTTATCTATATTCCCATTCCCAAGAATGCCTGCACCTCTATTAAGCACGCCCTGCATGAGATCGAATTTGACAAACGGTTTGATTCCGATCTGCCCGAGTTCAGTGATTACCGGGAACATCATGACTATTATAAAAAACGCTCTCATGCTTTTACGAGTGTGAAAGCCTTGCGGAAGGCCGATGCTTTTCGTTTTGCCCTGGTTCGTGACCCTGTACGGCGCCTGCTTTCCTGCTATCGCAACCGTGTGGTGGACCTGAAAGACTTGCATGCAAGCCGCAGGGCACTGGAAAGGATGCAGCTGCCTGTGGAGCCGGACCTGAACACCTTTGTACTGAACCTGGAGCACTACCGGCAGGCCAGCAAGAGCATAGATCATCATTCGCGTCCCCAGAGCCAGTTTCTGGGTGGTACCCTGTCCTATCTGGATAACATATACACGCTGGATGAGATGCCAGAACTGGTAAAGATGCTTCGGGCGTATAAACCGGACTTGGAGCTGCGCCGCCGCAAAACGGGGGGCACCAGGGTGATCCTCGCTGATTTGTCAGCGGAGGCACTGGATTACGCACTGCAGTTTTACCACGAGGACTATAAACTGCTGGATCGCTATGTCAGCAGGCGTGAGCTCACAAAAGCTTTCCGGGCCAGCAAGGCGTAAGAGAATAGGCCGTAGCTCGTCGTCAGGAGAGTTCTTGTGAGAAATCCCTGATATTTGAAACCTTTTCGGCATGGCACTAGTCTCTATATAAAAATCAATCCGGATGAGTAGTCCACTGGGGAACAGCGCAATCCCTGCTAACTTTTAAATTCCCTGTTTTTATGAAATCAGTATGTATATCCATGGTATTGGTATGTCTTGCCGTGACTGTTTATGCCCAGTCGCCTGATGATTTTAATGAATACGAGTATCGCCGTGCAGTTGATAACGATATCCGCAAAGGATCAGCCGCCGCTCCCAGGATGGAGGCAAGGCGTATAGATCCCGAATCGGAAATAATCCTGGATGGTTTCAGCTCCGACTCTGTGTGGGAACATGTGCCTGTGGCTTCCGGGTTTACCCAGCGGAAGCCAGACGACGGTGCGCCCGCCACTATGAGGACTGAGGTAAAAATGGTATATACGGATACCCATGTCTATGTTGCTATGAAAGCATTTGATTCAGCTCCGGATTCCATTGTAGCCCCGCTTTTTCGCCGTGATGGTGATGAGGCCAGCGACTGGTTCCATATTGCCTTCGACAGCTATAGTGACAGGCGCACGGCTTTTGTGTTTGGGGTCAATCCCCGGGGAGTACAGCGTGATTTTATGATTACGGACAATTCCAACGAGGACAGCAGCTGGGATGCGGTCTGGCAAGCGCAGGCCCGGCTGGTTGAGGATGGGTGGGTTGCGGAAATGAAGATCCCCCTCTCTCAGCTCCGGTTCAGTTCCAGGTCCGACGTTCAGCAGTGGGGCATTAACTTCCAGCGGTCTGTAGCCCGTTCGGGTGAGGAGGCGTTCTGGGCGCCGACGCCCCAGAGTTCATCTGGAATCGTATCCAACTTTGGCACCCTGGAGGGAATCCGTCAGCTGAAGGAACCACGCCGCCTGGAAGTGATGCCGTATATTTCTGCTGATATCACCCGATCTCCCCGGGAAAGTACGGGTAATCCCTACTACCAACAGAATTCCTTCTCCGGAAATGTGGGAGGGGACCTCAAATATGGCATCACCTCCGATTTAACCCTTTCAGCAACGATAAATCCCGATTTTGGACAGGTGGAAGGGGATCCCGCTGTCATCAATCTGACGGCCAATGAGAATTTCTTTGAGGAAAAGCGCCCCTTCTTTTTGGAAGGCCGTGATATCTTTCAATTTGGACGAACCCGCACGTTTATCCGCTATACCGCTCCCACGCCCTTTTACTCACGCCGTATCGGGCGGAATCCGCAGGGCGACAGGACTATGGCAGCTATCGATGGGGAAGCTTATGTGGATCGGCCCGATTTTACCACCATTGCGGGGGCGGCCAAATTAAGCGGCAAAACCCAGGGGGGATGGTCCCTGGGTTTCCTGGATGCCTATACGCTGAAGGAAAATGCGCGATTTTCTACTCCCGGGGGCGCTGAGGAGTCATTTGCGGTTGAGCCGGCTACCAACTATCTGGTGGGACGTGCCAAGAAGGATTTCAACAATGGCAATTCTTTTGTCGGTGGTTTTGCCAGCGGGGTTAACCGCTCAATCAGCGACACCTACTTTAGCAATTACCTGCACTCCTCGGCCTATCTCGGCGGTGTTGATTATGAGCATCGTTTTTGGAAAAACAACTGGATTGCCAGCGGTGCATTCTCCTACAGCAGCGTCAATGGGTCTCGGGCAGCTGTTGAACGAACCCAGAAATCGCCGGTGCGCTACTTCAACCGGGTGGATTCCAAAAGGCTGTCAGTGGATGCCAACCGGTCCTCGCTGAATGGTTTTGCTACAGAGCTCAGCCTGCAGAAAAGGGGAGGAGAGGATCACTGGCTGGGGGCACTTACCTATACGGAAATTTCCCCCGGCTATGAGGCCAATGATCTGGGCTTTCTCACAAGATCCGATCTGCGTTGGATGGGAGGTGTGCTGGCTTACCGGGAAACCTCTCCGCGGCATGTAGAGTATTACGAATTTTTTGGAGGCTATGATCGCGGCTGGAACTACGATGGGGATTTGATCCGAAACAGCATGATGGTTGGAGGCTTTGTACGCTTTCACAACTTATGGTCATTTAATTTCAACCTGGGACAGAATTTCAAACAGTATACCGACCGGGTGAGTCGGGGCGGGCCGGTGATGGAGCGTCCGCGGGACTGGAACCTGGTGGCTGAGATCAATTCAAATCCCAATAAAACGGTTTCTTTTAATATGGGCGGTAACCTGAGAAGGGAAGTGGCCGGGGAGTTGGACAATGCGGTGTGGGCTTCGCTGAAAGTGAAACCAATACCTTCGATGCAGCTGGATATATCACCCCGATATGGATATGCCAGGGATATCGATCAGTATGTGCGGAGGGTGGAAGATAGTGGCGCTGATCATACCTACGGCTATCGTTATGTATTTGCAGATATCGGGCAGCATACGCTTAGCACGAGTATACGGCTGAATTGGACCTTTTCAACCCGGATGAGCCTGCAGACCTATGTCCGTCTCTATTTCGCAAGCGGAGACTACCACCATTATAAGGAGCTTGCGGAGCCCCGTACGGTCAACTTTGCCCGCTACGGCGAGGACAGGGGAAATGTAGTATTCGACGGAGAGAAATATCAGGTGAATCCCGATGGGACGGACAATGGAAATACCTTCAGTTTTGCCAATCCCGATTTTAATTTCCGTTCTATTCAGGGCAATGCGGTTTTCCGGTGGGAGTATGCTCCGGGGTCGACGCTCTACCTGGTCTGGCAGCAACAACGGCAGGGAACCTTGAATGTGGGTGATTTTAATCTTTCCCGGGATGTTGACGCCCTTTTTCAGACCCGGGCCACGAACGTTTTCCTGGTAAAACTCAGCTATTGGTTCGGGAAATGATTTTAAGAAAAGGGCGGGGCAGCGTAGGGAACACCCATTCAGAGACCGGGGCGTACAGCTCCGGCTTCTAGGGCTGTCAGGGCTTGAAGCTTTGTACGAGAACAATACCTCCGATGATCCACAGAATGATATGTCCGGCCCATGCAAGCCTCAGCCCCCATATATTGGAGGCCGGTTCAAATGTCAGCCTGATAGTATGATTTCCGGCTGGTACCTGCAGCCCGCGGAGCACAAAGTTCGTCTTATAAATTCGGGTTGGCGTACCGTCGATTGTCGCCTTCCACCCAGCTGGATAATAGATTTCACTCAGTACCAGAAAGCTTTCTCCGGATGAAGATGTGGTAAGTTCAATGGTTTTTGCGTCGTAGGAGGCAACCTCTACCGTTGCAGCAGTGTCTGTAGAAGCGGCCATGCTCTGGCTGGTCTCAATGACAGCATGATTGGCAGGGTTGAAATTTGCCGCCGGCTTCATCTGTTCTACGGCCTCCCGGGGACCAGAAACAGTGATAACAGAATCCACGAAAAAAGCCTTGGGCAATACATCATCATTGCGATAAACCCGCTGTCCATTCTGGTTGAAAACTTCGGTATAGCCTTCAAAGGGCAGGGCCTGCTGAGCCGTAACATATTTTACATTCAGCATGTCCAGGATAGGATCATTGATGCCGGAGGAACCACCCATCAGAAGATGATCGATCAAGTCTTGGTAGTGGGCCAGTTTGGCCCCGGTATACCCCCCGATGGTGGGATAAAAATAGGCCGGAATGGCATTATTGAACGGATTTCGCATCAGTGGGAAAACGCGGTAGGGATAGCCTTCACCGCTGTTGATATTCTGCATGATATATTTGTCGGCCGGCTGTTGACGCTGCTGGATAAGCTGTTCCGCTTCCATCCGCTTGGTTGTCATCTGATCCTCATTGACGTATCGGTGGTCCACGCTCAGCATATCATAGGTAGCCAGCAGCAGCAGACCCGCCAGGAAATAACCTTTGCTCACTTTCCGGTTGAACAGCGCCCAGACGAGTCCACCCGCCAGCAGAACCAGGATAAAGTAGCGCATGGAATCGCTGCCGGCCATCTCCTTGCGCTCTGGTTTTAACCGGGTATTGATAAAGGTACTGACCTGCTGGCGAACCTGCGGGTTGTCGGGTGATACATTATTCTGCTGAGCGACCTGTTGGATATACTGTTCCACTTCACCGGGTTTTTCAAAAGAGAGCACCGCATCACTGCCGAAGGCAAAAATGACTCCCAGCCCCGCCGCTATTCCCAGGGGAAGGTAGAGGTCTTTTATCCCTTTCTTTGTGGATTGAGCCATGCCGATCAGCGATTCGGCTCCATAGACCGCAAGCACCGAAAAGCAGAAGACGGAAACAATAAGCCACATCTCGGGCGTGCGAAATTTATTAAAGTAGGGCATGTAATTGAACAAAAACTCATTGAGCAGAGGAAAATGGTAGCCCAGGGAGAAGAGGGTGGTCAGAGATCCAACACCGAAGAAGAGATATTTGATTTTTTTTCGGTAGTGGAATAGGCCGACAAGGCTTAATACAAAGGCGATGCCTCCCAGGTAATGGGGGCCGCTGGTGAAAGATTTCGGTCCCCAATAGGCTTCGCTCGAGGAGCCGCCGTAGAGTCCGGGAATGACCAGGGTTAACAGCTCCCCAACGCCCTGCGACCAGCTGAATGCATACTCGAGAGATAGACCGCCGGCCTGTGAGGATGTATCCAGGGTAGACCCTCCGCGTGTACTGTATTGGGCATATTCATACAGGCGCCAGTACAGGTCAATGCTGCAAAGGATGGCGAGGATGCCGGCTGCAAAAGCAAGGCCTGTGCGCTGAAGCCATTCGGTGATGGTTTCCTTCTTGTAGGCAATCCAGCTGTCGTATAACCACCAGAACCCAAGCAGGTATAAGAAATAGTAGGTCACCTGCGGATGGTTGGCCCTCAGCTGCAGGGTCATCGCCAGGGCGAAAATGAAAAAGGCGGCCAGTTTTCTGCTGGACCTTGAAACCAGATAATAGCCGGCAAACATCCAGGGGATAAACGAGAATGCCATGAATTTGCTGTAGTGGCCGGCTTCAATGATAATAGGCAGGTAGGTCGTAAAACCGATGAGGACCGCCCCGAGAGCAGCCGAAAGTGGCCGGACTCCCTGTATGACAAAGAAGAAATAGCTTCCACCCAATAAAATCCAGAAAAAAGCAAGCGGATGCGCATTTGCGCCAATCCATTTGAAAAAAGTGTCAATACTTGGCGGGGAGGAGGGATTATGAAGTACATAGGAGGGCATCCCGGAGAACATGTTGGTGGCCCAGTTGGGATGGTCCCCGTCGTGGGTTTCCATGTACTCAATGACCGACTCCGAGCCTGCACGCCACTGCAGGACATCATTTCCCAAAAACTGTTTGCCCCCGAAAAATATGGCTGAGTAAAGGATTAGGGGAAGGAGGAAAAGGAAAGCCAGTGCGATCCCGTGCTTTTTGTTTTCTGACAGCCGGGATAGAAAATCCTCTTTCAGGGTGGGGGCGGTGCGTTTTGAATTCAAAGCGGGAATATTGAGTGATTATCATTAACCCCGTATAAACACGGCGGCGGGCATCTTAGTCGATGACCCGGGGCACGCGAAAGTAGTCGGAATCGGCATCGGGAGCATTTTTGAGGGCGTCCTCATGAGAAAGAGGCGGTTGGGCCTTGTCGTCGCGAAGCCGATATTCCAGGTCAATGACATGCTCCAGAGGCTCAACATCGGAGGTATCCAGTTCTTCCAGCGTGGTCATATAGTCCAGAATCTGGTTCATATCACTGACTAACGATTCCGACTCTTCATCCGTTAGTTGCAGGTGAGCCAGATCCGCTACATATTTAACATCTTTTTTGGTAACAGACATGAAATTTCGATATTTAGTTCATTTCAAATGAGTCATAAATTAACAAAACAAATAAGGAATCGGCAATTTAATAATGAGGCGTTCTGGTGATGATATTTTCGCTGTATCCTTCATGGATAGTTAGAACAATAATTAGCATTTTAAACTATAAACAAGCACCTGATGATTAAAGAAAAAGTTACGATTGTGAATGATGCCGGGCTGCATGCGCGTCCGGCAGCAGCATTGGTGAAGTTAGCCAGCAAGTATGATTCCGATTTCTTTATTCATATGTACGGATACAAGGTCAATGGCAAAAGTATCCTGGGAGTCATGACCTTGGCTGCGGAACAGGGTGCTGAGCTGGAATTGGAAATTGAGGGTAAAGATGAAGAAGAAGCTGCTGAAGCGATCATTGATCTGATCAACAGTGGTTTCGGAGAAGTATATGATGATGAAGGATAATATTTCTACAGAAGAAATGTTGCTTTCCGGCGCTCCCGCTGCGCCGGGTATTGCCATGGGCCGGACCAGTATCTACAGGCGAAACCGGCCGACGATCTCATCACAGGCTATTGCCGATGATGAAATTGAACAGCAGCTTGCCCATTTCGAGAAAGCGCTGGAGGAAGCCCGGAAGGAAATCCGGGAACTTTTGCAGGCTCAGAATAACGCCGAAGTCCGGGAGCTGTTGCAGGCTCACATAGAGATGATCAACGACCCCGATCTTCGAAAACGGGTGGAAATTGAAATTCACAAGTATAATCAGCCCGCTGATGCTGCCATAGAGAAAGTCTTTGGTACCTATCTGGACCTGATGGAAAATAACCAGCAGGGGATGCTGCAGGACCGTTCTGTGGATATTTCAGATGTTCGGGATCGATTGATCCAGCTTATTAATAATGATGAAGAGGAGGAAATTGAGGAGGGCAGCATTCTGGTGGCTGCGGAACTCAGCCCCCGGGAAGTGATTGAATTTTCCGAGCAGAATATCCGCGGTATTGTGATGGACCGGGGGGGGACCACTTCGCATGCCGTTATTTTGGCGCGATCCATGCGCATTCCAACTGTTGTGGGAGTGAAAGATGCCTCCTCCTCGATCAGCACCCAGGAGCTGATCATATTGAATGGTGATCACGGAGAGGTGGTTGTGAATCCCACGCTCGCAACGCGGAAAAAGTATGATAAGATTGTGACACGTGCGGCTGATGAGGAGTCGCAACGGCAAAAGATCTGTGCACACCCCAACAAAACCAGCGACGGCTGTCCCTTTACCCTTCAGGCCAACATTGAGTTTGAAGAGGAGCTGGCTGCGGTCGAGGCTGTTCGTGCGGAGGGCATTGGCCTGCTCCGTACGGAATCACTTTATTTGCGTCACGACCAGTTCGACGATGAGCAGAAACAATATTCTTTTTATCAATCAATTCTTGATAAGACCGCTCCTCACCCGGTCACCATACGCCTTTTTGATGCCGGAGGTGATAAGTTTTTCGATCTCGGGCAGCAGGAACACAACCCCTTCCTGGGATGGCGGGGTATACGCCTGCTCCTGGATGAGCAGGCCTTGCTGGAACAGCAGCTGCGGGCTATTCTGAAAACTGCGGCAGCCTATCCCGGCCGTGTCCGTATCCTGGTTCCAATGGTCTCTTCGCTTGAGGAAGTAGCGGCAATAAAGGAGAGAGTTGATAAGTTGAAAGAACAGCTTTGCACGGAAATCGGGGTTGCCAAAATTGATGTCCGGCTTGGTATCATGGTGGAGGTGCCGGCTGTTGCCATGGATGCCGAGCACTTTGCCCGAGAGGTGGATTTTATGAGTATTGGGACCAATGATTTAACGCAGTATCTGTTGGCTGTAGACCGCGGTAATGAACGAATTTCCGGTTTGTACGACCAGCGGCATCCCTCCGTATGGAAGATGATCCAAAAGGTGATTGAAGCGGGAGCCGCTACCAATACCCCCGTTAGTGTCTGCGGAGAACTGGCCTCCGATCCGGTTGCGGCCTGTGGCTTGCTCGGACTGGGCCTGAATGAACTGAGCATGACCCCGGGCGCACTCCCCAGGGTCAAAAAGACCTTGTGCAGTCATTCCATGGATGAGATGAGGGAACTTTCTGAAAATATTGTGGCAAGCACAAGGGTTTCGGAGGTCAAGGAACTGTTCGCCGATTTTTCAACTAAGAGTAGCTATTTAGAATGATGGATCTATCACGTATAGAAGCGGTCGATACACAGGACATGTGGAGTTACCTGGTGGGTTTCCCGGAGCAGTGGAAAGAAGCCGGTAAGCTGACGAAAGAGGTAGACTTTACGATTGACAAGGACCGAATACAGACAATTTGTTTGGTGGGAATGGGAGGCTCGGCCATAGGGGCCGACTTGATACGCGCCTGCTGTTATCACAGCTCCCCTTACCCCCTGCAGGTGATTCGGCACTATGAGATACCCGGCTGGGTTGATGAGCACACCCTGGTTATCGGTTGCAGCTTTTCCGGTAATACCGAAGAAACCCTGACCGCCGTGGCCAGCGCCCGCCGGAAAGGTGCCCAGGCCGTTGTTATCACTTCCGGCGGTGAATTACTGCTGAATGCGGCGCGCGAAGGGTATGATTATATTAAAATACCGGGTGGCATTGCGCCGCGGGCGGCCCTGGGCTATAGTTTTGTCCCTCTTTTTCGTCTTTTCCAGTACCTGTCGCTAACGGACGAGGGGGAGGAGGCCCTGAAAGAGACGCATCAATTGCTGCGTGAACAGAATGGACTGTTTTCAAATCCTGATGACAATGAGGCATTGACCCTGGCAAGGGAGCTTAATGACACCCTGCCCATTATTTATTCGGATGCCACGCTGATGGAACCGGTTAACCTCCGGTGGCGGCAGCAGTTCGAAGAGAATGCAAAAACACTGGCATATGGCAATAGCCTACCGGAAATGACGCACAATGAAATAGTAGGGTGGGAACGGGTTGTTCATCTGACAGGGCGCCTGTCGGTAATCATGCTTGTCGATGAAGGAGATAATAAACGAGTGAAACAGCGCATGCAGATTGTGGAAGAGCTTATAGCGTATCAGACGGCATCCATGCATGTTTTTGAAACTCGCGGCCAAAGCAAGCTGGCACGGATGTTTTCGTTGATACAACTGGCCGACTGGACCAGCTTCTACCTGGCGATACTCAATGGAACAGACCCGACCCCTGTGGCAAAGATCGATTTGTTGAAAAGCAAATTGGCTGAAGCATAGGAAAATGATAATGAATGCATGATGTTTTGAGCGATTCTTTTGATGTATCAGTATTTAAAAAGAGCTTGTCTACCCAATGGCTGGGACGGGAGTTTCGCTATTTTAGCTCTCTGCCGTCAACGAATACCTATCTCAAGGAGCTGGATGCCGGTGAAATTACGCAGGGCACGATCGTAGTGACCGACGAGCAGTTTTCCGGCCGGGGGCAGTACGACCGGACCTGGACCTCCGAGCCGGGACAGAACCTGACGTTTTCGATGGCGTTTAAACCTCAGAGTGCCGAGGGCTTTCATGTCTTGACCCTGGCCTGTGCATTGGCGCTTGTGGAACAGCTAAGACAGTTCGACCAGCAAGCCAGCCTTTCTATCAAATGGCCCAATGATGTATTGTTTAATCATAAGAAAGTTGCGGGGCTCCTGACCGAGGCCGTCTTTCTGGGAAACAAGCCGGACCGCCTGATAATTGGGATGGGCCTGAATGTCAATCAGCAAGAATATGATGCCGAACTGAGCGATAAAGCAACCTCTATCCGACTGGAAATCCACAAGAAGTTGGTACGCGAGCAGCTTCTTTGTGATCTGCTGTATCGTATTGAATACAAATATAAACGGTGGAATGAACGGCAGCTGGATCTTCTCAGGGAAGTTAACCGGAAAATTCAGGGATACGGCAAATGGATTGGCCTGAGGATTGACGGGAAGAAGAAAAATGGGGCCTATAAGCTGCTGGGCGTCAATGAAGTTGGACGCCTGGTGGTACTAAACAGGGAAGGTGGATTAGAGTCTTTTTCGTATGAGCAAATCCGAGTTATCACGGATTGAAGCAACCATTCAAAATTACCTAACCGATTTTTTTGGAGATCGGGAAACTCTTCATCTTATTGTTGGAGTGAGTGGAGGGGTGGATTCCATGTGTTTGCTCTATGCCTTGCACCGACTAAACATCTCAGCCTGCGCGGTTCATCTGAATTATCAGAAACGCGGAGAGGCTTCCCGTAACGATGCACGTCTTGTGGAACGGATGGCCAGGCAGTGGAATTTTGAGTGCCGCATTATCGATGTCAACCCGAAGGATGCGGAGGGACAGAATTTTCAGGAGTGGGCCCGTGACCGCCGGTACCGGTTGTTTGATGTCATGGCTGAGCAGCAGCAGGCGGACGGCATTGCCGTGGCCCATCACCGGGACGACCAGATTGAAACGATATTGTTGAAGATGTTTCGGGGAGGCGGACTGGCCAGCTGGTCGGCCATGCAGGTTTGGGACGGGCGTCTTTTTCGTCCGCTGCTGGAGTTTTCCAGGGAGGAGATCACCGCCTATGCCCGCCGTGAGCAGATTCCATATCGCACGGATGTTTCTAACCTGGAATCTGACTTTGCGCGTAACTTTTTGCGAAATGAATGGCTGGAATCGCTTTCCGATTTTTTTCCGGGATGGAAAAAGAATATCCTGCGTATCAG
This sequence comes from Fodinibius sediminis, assembly GCF_900182555.1. Lineage (GTDB taxonomy): Bacteria > Bacteroidota > Rhodothermia > Balneolales > Balneolaceae > Fodinibius > Fodinibius sediminis. The sequence goes on from NZ_FXTH01000008.1 coordinate 213,111, forward strand.
TAAGCAGGCCCGACAATACGATCGTGCCCTTGCATGGATAGCGGATCACATATCTGATGGACGTGGCATTGAGAGGGAGGCTTTTCATACGCTTGGTGAGGGCCTGCAGAAAGCCGTGCTGTTGTCTCTGGTCAAAGAGCGAAATCCCGATGCCTATATTTCGCGCCAAAGCCTTGCGCAGGTAGAAGCCCTGAGCGGTCTGCAGACCGGAGGTAAGATTCAGCTGACGAAGAACTTTTCGCTGATACGCGATCGTAATTATTACTGTATTCTGGAAGAACAGCCTGCGACTATGGGTGAGATCGAGCTGCACAAGGACAAGCTGGAACAAGACAGCTTCGGTGGAGCAGGGCTAACCCTGGCACTAACCTCCTGCGATGATTTAACGGATCCTGACATACTCTGCTTGGATCCGGATAAGATGGAGTGGCCGTTAAGGCTGCGCCGCTGGAAGGATGGAGACCGTTTTCAGCCGCTGGGCATGGAGGGCCATCAGCTGGTATCCGACCATCTGACGAACCGAAAAGTACCATCGGCCCATAAGCGCAAAGCACTGGTTATTGAATCTTTTGAAGAAACCATTTGCGCTGTTATCTTTCCGCCAGTCAAAAACGGCACCTCCATCGGCATGATTTCCGAACAGGTTAAGCTGGATGCCGGAGAGGCGCGATGCTTGAAAATAAGATATAGCACATAGTATTGATGGCCCTCTACAAACCACAGACGGTTGAATGCAACGGTGAAACATTTCATGTCTATCTTACTGAAAAAGAACTCCGGGAACGAATAGCTGAGCTGGGAAAAGAGTTATCCGAACGATATGCCGGCAAAAATCCTATTTTTATCGGTGTACTCAACGGAGCCTACATATTTCTCTCTGACCTGATGCGCCGTGTGGAGATACCCTGCGAGGTTGATTTCCTGAAACTGAGCAGCTACGGGGATGAAAAGGTCTCTTCCGGGCAGGTGACCGACCTCAAGGATATTGACGCCAATATCGAAGGACGAAACGTTATCCTGGTTGAAGATATCGTTGATACGGGGCTTTCCATGAAGTATATCGTCGACAAGCTGCAGAAGAAGAACCCCGCCTCTATTGCTACGGTAACGCTTCTGCATAAAAGTGAAGCAACTCACCACGATGTTCAGCTTGATTATGTGGGGTTTAAGATTCCCACGCTGTTTGTGCTGGGCTATGGGCTGGACTATGCACAGGAGGGACGGAATCTGGCTCAGATTTACATCCTCGACGGCGAATAACCGGCGCCGGAAACCTCGCTTCCGAAGGCCGAGCCGAAAGGAATGAGTACTTCTGCAGCCAGGGATGTCAGTTTTTAACAGAAATAGATTGATTAGAAAAATAAACTCGCTTATATTTGCACTCGCTCGGAGAGATGGCTGAGTGGTCGAAAGCGCTCCCCTGCTAAGGGAGTATACCCCCATACGGGGTATCGAGGGTTCGAATCCCTCTCTCTCCGCAAATTAGGGTACAGATTGTTTATATAGATCCAAATCTGTACTCTATCACCTTAGAAGGCAGGTACTACTTACAGATAACGACAGATTCTGCCAGATTCTTGGTGACTATTTCGGTGACCATCCGTTTTTCATGAAATTTGGTCACCGGGATAACCGGAATTTGTGGCATACCAGGACAGAGACATAGACTGACACCGCCTTTCATTCAGCTATAATCTCAATATTTTAATCTGGATAGCCATTATGACCTATCAGACTCTGCAATTATCATATCTCATTCGTAAGCACAAGAAGCGTAAAGACGGAACTGTTCCTATCTATCTAAGAATCGGAATGGGAGGCAAGCGAGTGGAAATCTCTGCATCCCGCACTATAGCCCCTGAAAAATGGGATCCTGACAGAAAAAAGGTAAAGGGACGTACACCGGAAGTAAAGTCCATCAACAGTTACCTTGATACCTTAAAAGCCAACGTCTATGATGCCCACCGGCAGCTCCTGCAGGAAGGGGAGGAGATTTCCGCTAAAGCTATCAAACGCAGGCTTACAGGAAAGGATAAAAAGTCCCATGCTGTTGTCGATGTCTTCACAAAGCACAACGAAAAGATGAAATCCCTCGTCGGGATGGATTTTGCCAAAGGCACATACAAGCGGTACTGCACATGTTTGAACCATATAAAGGATTTCCTTTCCCAAGAGTATGATATGGAATATCCCGTCGACAAGGTGGACCTGGAGTTCATTGAAGCCTTTGAATATTATCTTAAAACCAAAAAGAACCCCTGTGGGCACAACTCCGCGCTCAAATATGTATTTAACTTCAAGAAGATTGTTCACTTGGCCATGAGGAAAAAATGGCTCGATGAAGATCCTTTTTTGGAGTATGACAAAACGTTACAGAAAAAGTCCCCAACCTGTCTGAGTCAGGATGAATTGGAACGTATAGAGAGCACAGAATTGGAATCTGAGCGCCTTCGAAGAATTCGGGATGTCTTTGTATTCCGTTGCTATACCGGACTTGCCTATAGCGATGCTTGCAGGGTAGATGGAAATCACATTAAGTACAACAATGAAGGCAAACCCTACCTGGATGTAAAGCGGGTGAAAACTGATAAACAGGCCATTATCCCATTGCTCCCCAAAGCCATGGAGATTATCAAGAAGTATCATGATGATCCCGAAACAGCTGATGGGCGGTTGCTTCCCACTATTTCCAACCAAAAGACGAATGAGTATCTCAAAGAGGTCGCGACTCTGGCAGGTGTAGACAAAAAGCTGACTACTCATGTAGCCCGGCATACCTGTGCTACTACGGTCATGCTGGCTAATGAAGTTCCGGTAGAGACGGTCCAAAAAATTCTGGGCCATTCTAAGCTATCTACCACTATGCACTATGCGAGGGTAGCAGGCAGTAAAATTCATAAAGATATCAACAAACTGCAAAAACGGTTGGCCTCCTGAGATAACCCAGGAAGAAAGTCCCACAACGTTTCATGTTGTGGGGCTTATCTCTGTTGATACAAAATAGTTTAAAGTACTGACCACCCAGGGAACAGTAATACATAGTATCTGTTCGTAGCTATTTTATTTTCTGGTATGGCTATATTTTAACAACCACCAGCTACAATGGTACAGGGATACCATTTACAGTCCCACTAGAATCATCATTTCATATCATAACTAAATCAAGAGAACATTATGTATAAACCAATTCAACTTTCATTTGTATTGCGAGCCAGTGACAAGCGCAAAGACGGCACAGCACCCATCTACATGCGCATACGTGTTAACGGTAAAGTGACGGAAATGTCGGCATCGCGCAAAATTGACCCAGAGCGGTGGGATCCCAAGGCTAGAAGGGTCAAGGGTCACTCGCCAGATGCCCGCTCTATCAACGCTTATTTGGATACCTTAAAGGCGGAAGCCAACGATGCTCACCACCAACTTATGCAGGGTGGAGAGGATGTTACTGCTCATAATGTAAAGGCAAGGATGCAAGGAAAAGAAGTGCATATGAAGCCTCTACTTGAGCTGTTTACCGAGCACAACAATAAGATGGAACAGCTCATCGGAAAAGACTACTCAGAGAATACCTATAAAAAGTACAAAACCTCGTATGGGCACCTGGAAAGATTTATGGATGACCCGGAACTTCCGGTAACCAAAGTAGACCTGGATTTCCTGGAGGACTTTGAGTATTACCTCAAGACTAAGAAGAATCCCTGCTCTCATAATACCACGATGAAATACATGTCGCATCTGAAGAAGATCATCAATCTTGCTCTGAGAAAAGACTTCATCAAGAAGGATCCTTTTTTGAATTACGACATAAGCTACAAAAAGAAAACGCCGGTATATTTAAGCCAAGATGAACTGGGTCGCATTGAAAACAAACAGATCGATATTGACCGACTCAGCAAGGTCAGAGACGTTTTTGTGTTCTCCTGCTATACAGGGCTGAGCTTCACCGATGCCGAGCAGTTGAAGCAAACTGATGTTCGTTGGAATAAACAGGGAGAAGCGTTCTTGGAGATGAACCGAACAAGGAACAATGAGTTGTCCGAAATACTATTACTACCCAAAGCGGTAGAGATCATTAAGCGTTATCAGTCAGTTCCGGAGACCCAGGATGGAAGCCTGCTGCCTATGATTTCGAATCAAAAGACCAATGCCTACCTAAAGGAATTAGCAGCACTCTGTGGGATTAACAAAACTCTTACCCACTATGTGGCACGCAGTACCTTTGCTATAACAGTACTGTTAAACAATGGAGTCCCCGTGGAGACGGTCCAGATGATCATGGGACACTCCAGGCTATCAAGAACTATGCACTATGCCCGCATAGCACAGGAGATAAAAATGACAAATGAAACCAACTTATATGAAGTAGTCACGATGAAATCTGACAGTTTAGTTAGATTAGAGTATCCAACAACCTAATCACTAAACGCAGACTCACCATGACTACGCAAGACAA
>NZ_FXTH01000009.1 GCF_900182555.1 Fodinibius sediminis
AATTCCGTTTTAATCATCGAAATAAAAACTTATATAACGTCTTACTGGATAAGCTCCGAGAGGACCCCCTTTGAGAGCTTAACTTCATAAGACCCTAAAATATTATGACAGCACTTACCGTTGGATGAAGTTTGGGTTACGACTTGGAAAGATAGTACTTAGCAAAGCCTTTTGCCCATCCGAGAGAAAGGACTACTTTCTGCAGATAATGAATTCCCCATAAGACTGGCAGGTGTTGCCTCATTTCGTCCTTGCCCCGCCTTTCAATTTTATCTCTCAGCTCGCGGGTCCCCGGTGGAACGAATTGATACAGCATGAGCAGAATAAGTTTCACGGGGTGCATATCATTGTCCAGCCAGACTTTGGGCTGGCCGGTTCCGACCCGGAATACTTTTCTCATGAGGGGAAGAAACGGGCGTGCCGGGTAATGAACTTCAGCATGGGCATCATACACGAGCTTAAATCCCGCCCTGGATGCTTTTTTGGTCCAGTACAAATCCATGCCTGATCGGTGGTTTTCCGGAAAGGGACCTACGGTGTCCAGTACCTCTCGCTTGAAAAAAAGATTCCCGCCCGCGCAGGATTGTCCACGGTCAATCAAGTCTTTCATGTCTACAAATAACAGGGAGTCATACCACTCGCCAAAGGTCTCTTCGTTGGAGTAGGTAAATGAAATCTGGCCGCCCACCAGATCTGCGTCTGTCTTCCGGAGACGACGAATCCCGTTTTGAAGCCAGTGAGGGGTGGGCGTACAATTTACATCCAGCAGCACCAGGATATCACCTCTGGCACGGGAGAGCCCTTCATTTCGGGCGGCGTACGGATTTTGTACGTCGGTTCTGCGGCAAAGAATGATATCAGAATGAGATTGTATTTTCTGCACAGTCCGGTCGGTGGAGCCATTATCGACTACAATGATTTCAAAATGTTCGCGGGGATATTGCTGATTTTGAAGGGCATCGAGAAAGTCGTCAATTTGCTCCTCAGCATTGTAAACAGGAGTAATGACGGAAACAAGGGGATATGTCATAGCCTCGGGCATGAAAGAGCTACTTATGATGAACGGAGGTCGTATGATAATGTTCGGGCCACCGGTGCAATAATTGCATTGACTTTTTTAATCTGAGAGCTGGTCCAGTTTTCTGGTACTGAGAAGGTTCCTTCTTCCTGGGCATTGTGTTTCTTTCCCATGACGCTCTTTATATCTGAAGCGGGCGGATGGTAGGGAACGGACTCCACAAAGTTGAAAAGTTCGGCAATGAGTTCTGGCTTTGCCTGGAAAAAAGCTTCGGAAGAGAAGTTCATTTTCTGTTCACTCGGCAGCTGTTCCATAAAGGTCAGGCAATGGTGATTAATTTTCTGCCAGTTCCAGGCTACCTTTTCCAGATTCGTGAGCTCGCCCCACTGTTCGTGAAGGGGATCTCCGGAGAGGGGAGTGATGCGGGCATAATCGCGCATGTGGCCGCAGTAATAACGACGGCGCATCCCTGAACGTATGAAATCATAAGGGTTGCGGTAGATATGAATAAACTTGCTTGCCGGATATAATTCAAGGAGCAGGTCGGCAATGTAACTCAATCGATTATTTGTTTCCACATAGCTGAATCCATCGCGGATGCTCCTGAATACGAGCTCATCGCGCAGGTAGATGGTGGTTCCAAGGGCCTGCTCTCGGCCTATGCTGCCATTGTAGTAATCGAAGGAAAACTGGAAAAGTTCCGGCGAGGGTTCATGAAAAGCATCGATACCGGGAGCCAGGTTAAGCAGCCTCGTCAGTGTATTCGTGCCGGTTCTGCCCGTGGACAGCACCCATACAGGCTGAAGCTGTTTCCACCGGTCATCCGTAATGCGATTGGTTATCTGCGGGGCTTCGTCAATGGGATCTTCCTCTAAGGCGAAAGCACGGAGCAGCGCCCGGTTCGACTGCTCAAATTTCCGCTTGACGAATCGGTGATGCCGGTCGAGTATGTTGCGGGTGATCCGTAGGAGGTTCTGCTTCAGAGACATAATGATCAGGCAGTAATTTTTTAATCAGAAAGGGGGCGTCCGCTTATTCCACCGTACTTTCCTTCGCGCTCGAGACGATTATAATGTTCTTCGTCACGTTTTTTCAGCAACCGGTATTTCTGGCTGCCGATGATGGACAGCGCGGGAACATGGCCTGCGACCGTACATCCGGCCCCCACAATGACGCCATCCTCAATGACGGTACCGGGTGCCACGACGACGTTCATCCCTATCCAGACATTTTTTCCGATATGCACGGGCTTATAGACGTCATTGTCATCAATAGGCAGTCGTTTCCCTTCATAGTCATGGTTCATGGTGTAGCACACGAAATTTCGGCTGATGTGGGTGTTTTCACCGATAAACAGCCCCCCCTCCGCCCGGATGTGTACATTGTCTCCTATATGCACATTCTTTTCGATAACGGCTTGTTCGAATCCGGAGAATTTTTTGACCCGTCCATTGATACGCAGATCCGGACTGCAGTTCTCGGAGCTTTGAATTAGTTTTTGATTTTCTTTCTGGATGGTATGCTTTTCTCCCTGCTCAACCAGCTTATAAAAAAAAGCGCCGATGCGACGGGCAAAAAAGCGGGCGATATCTTTAACCATACTGAATATATTCTTTTAAAAAGTAAGATAATGTTTTTCCCTTTCTGTAAAAATGAAAGAGTATTGCTGCCAATAAAAGTGGTGCGCCGGCATATTCAAACAAATAAAAGTAATGCTCCAGGTATAGCAGACTTACAAAGGCAAAAGTGATAAAGGTACTAAAGGTGCCGACATACCCCATCGCTGTACTTTTAAATACTTCCAGAGAGAACATTCGGTATGCCATGATAATGCGATAGCTTAATGCGATAAAGAATATGACTCCCACGCTGTATGAAGTCCCAATCACCCCAAACTGTTTGGTAAACAGGTAGATAAAAGGAACAAAAAGGATGACCTCAATTATTCTACCGACAGCAAGAATGTTTTGTTTCTTCTCTGCTAAAAATAGCGGTACGATAATGTTGCCGATACCCCTCATCAGGCCGGTAAAGGTTAAAATTTGAATAATGGGAATGGCTTCTACCCACCGGTCATCGAAAAAGAGATTGATTAGGGGGGATGTAAGCATAAACAGCCCCGTGAAAACGATGCAAAGCAGCAGAATCTGGTCTTCCAGAATTCGGTTGATCTTTGTATGGGCCTGCTCATCACCGGCTACCAGTTTCGTGTAATAGGGAAAGAGCACCCGTCCGAAGAGTTTCCTGATAATTGTGATAATAACATTTATCAAGGTGTAGCCGATCAGGTAAAAGCCCAGGATATCACTGCCCAAAAGCTTGCCCACCATAAGGTCGTCGATCTGGATGGTAACAAAGGATCCCAGGGATATCAGAAAAAAATGCTTGCCGTGATGGAAAATCTCCTTCAGGTAACGCCATTCAGGAAACCGTGGCCAGGCGGGGATGCCGAAGAAGCCGTAACTCATAAACACTTTGAAGCCTTCCACAATGAGCAGGGCCATAACCATGGCCAGCACGCTCTGATATACATATGCCAGGGCAACCACGATGATAAAGAACAGGATCTGTCCCAGAGCATCATAGATGGCGATATTTTTGAATTCTATGTCTCGCTCTGATAAATAGAGGGCAGGGGTGGTAAATGACTGAATCGCTGGAACAATGATGGCCAGTGTAAAGATGAACTTGCCTTCCGGAGAATCCACGAAGGATGCATAATAGGGAACAATGGCCAGGGCCACCCCCGTAATGAAGAGGCCCCGCAGGATCATAAACCCCCAGATGGATCGCAAAAAACTTTTTTTTATAGATTCACGTTGTATCAGCAGTTTCTGAATGCCCACTTCCGTGAGGCTCTCCATCGCTTTAATGAGAACATTGGCAAGTCCCCAGATGCCAAAATCGGCGGGTGAGAGAAAAATAGCCAGTACAGGGGTCTGAATAAACTTGATTAAATAGGTGACGCCCAGCGGTAAGGCTAATAATTTAATGGATGATAAGGATTTCTTCTTTAAGTCTTCCCCCATGTAACAACGGTCCTTGCAGTAATGATGTCCTTCAGAAATAACTGGTTTCTGATGCAGGATGAGCTGTCCGACGACGGTCAGTCTTCCTTGCGCAGGATAAATGAAGCGGTTATCCAGCTGATGCCGATAAATAAACCAAGTATCGTTCCCAGGAATACAATCAGCTTACGGTTCGGCTGAATGAGTGTACTGGGCATCGTAATATCATCTAATAGGCGGAAAGGAGGTAATTGTTCCTGAATATTTAATTCCATCCTCTGGACTTGCTGCCTGAGGGTATGGTAACGTTCCAGGTTCGATTCGTAGCGGCTTTGAAGACCTGTATTGTTGTCGGTTGACTGCTCACTGAGTGCCTGCCGGGAGGTTTCAAGTTCTTGTCCGGCTTTCTGAAGTTGGGTTTCAAGAAAATTTTTATACAGCACTGCTTTTTCCGTTTTATACGAACTAGCCCGGTTATACAAGGTCTCAAGCGTGAGTTTGACCAGCTGTGCAGCCAGCATGGATTCGGGCATGGAGGCAGATATCTGAACAATACCGGTTCTCCGCTGGTAGGTGGCCGTAATGCGACTGGAAAGCTCGCTTATAACGTTGCGCTCGGAGGGGCTCAGCTTGAGAATGGAGACCGCCAGCTGCGGGGTCGTCTTGCTGCTGTCGTCAGCAGCCTGAGCTTTGGTCTGCACGGGCTCGGGCTGCGACTTGTCCCCGCCCAGGATGGAACCGGGAAGCCCGATGGTGTATTGGTACATCCTGTGAAAGATGGAGGGTTGGTAGACCTCCGTAAAATACTGGAACATCGTAAGAGTAGAATCCACGCCGCTGTAATTAAACGGCTGGTGCATCAATTCTTTTTTGAAAGCAACACTGTTTACCATATGGGGATAGAGCTGTAAAAGATAGGAGGGGGGGCGGTTTTCGCGTCCCACCCCGGTCAGGCCGAAGAGAAGCCCGTAGCTTTCCAAAGCCTCATTAACGTTATCCTGAAGCTCATACTCCGGAATAATAGAAGCACTGGAGGAATACTCAGCAGGGCTGAAGAGCGCGAAAAAGAGGCTTATGGCAAAGAAGATTGCTACAGACCAGTAGACCACTGTTCTCCTGGCCCAGTAGTAATGCAGCAGTTTGCTGAAATCAATTCGTTCATAATCTTCATCCGGCTCTTTCGATACGGGAATGAGGCGATAATACTGCTGGTTATCCGGGGCCTCGTCTTCGTTATGGTCGGTTGAGGAACTCAGAATAATCGAATTTTTATATCTTCAGGATTACATTAATATGACAAGTTAACTTCCGTGAAGTCATTTTACAAAAGGATATGGCAAAGATACTGTAGGGCAACATTTTCCGGAACCTGCAGACCGTGCCAGGGTTATACTTCATATAAGTTACCGATCACAAGCCGATTTAGTTTCAATATTATTTAAAATCTTTTTTCAATGCTTCCCGATTTTATCATTATAGGAGCGATGAAAAGTGGTACCTCCAGCCTGTTTCATTACCTGCAGCTGCATCCTGAGGTTGGAATGTCAGCAATCAAAGAAGTTGATTTCTTTATTGCTGAAAATAATTACGGCAAGGGGGTAGACTGGTACCGGTCACAGTTCACGGGGAATTTCAGCAAATATGGGGAGGCTTCCCCCAATTATTCAAAAGCCCACTATTTCGCAGGGGTGCCACAGCGTATGCATGACCTTCTGCCTGATGTAAAATTGATTTACCTGGTACGTGATCCGATCGAACGGATTATCTCCCATTACACACATAACTACAGCGAGGGAAGGGAGCATCGCACGATAGAAGAAGCCCTGGAAACGTTGAGTGATAATCATTATGTGATGTGCAGTAAATATTTTTGGCAGCTGAATCATTTTATGGAATATTATCAAGGAGCGCAGATTCTGGTTATGCCATCCCGTGAGTTGAAGTATGAGCGACATTCAGCTTTGCAGCGGGTATTTGCATTTGTGGGGGTGGATGAGATGTTTTACGACCCCGCCTACGAGGAACAAAAGCACCAAAGCAGTCAAAAAAGGCGAAAGGGACGTCTAAGCCGTCTTGTCCTGGAAAGCCCGCTCATCAAAACCCTCAAGTATTATATTCCGGATGCGATCAAGGATCCCATCAAAAAAGCAACACGTCCGGAGATTACCAAGCCCACGCTACGGCCGGAATTGCGCGACAAGCTTCGCGAATATTTGCAGCCGGATGTCGAAAAGCTGCAGGCCTTTACAGGCTATTCCTTTTCATCCTGGGACATATAATAAAAGGGTGGTTTTATACTGTGGGCAGGAGAGAGTTCAATGAATCAATCTGTATTAATATATTAACCCACTGAATGGCAGTAGGATAGGTACCTTATTAAAGGTAAAGTCGGGCCACTGATTTGCAGCCCGACTTTGTGGTTTAGACATCTACCTTATAATCTACAAAATGTCGTTCGTCGATAACGGATTCAATAAATTTGACTGCTTTCTTGTGGTGCTCGTTGCGGCTGTACATGGTGTAATCAAGCTCAGTTTCAAAATCTGAAATAAGAACAACATCGTAGGGGGCCCCGCTTTCATCATCATCGTCCGATATATTTATGCCTACCTCCACATTTTTAATCTCTTCGATGTTAATCTTTAACCCCTCCAGAATCAGCTTCATTTTTTCAGCATTCTTCTCTTTGGAGGCTCCTTCCGCTTCGTCTTTCAATTTCCACATTACAACATGTCGAATCATAATATTCTCCTATTATGTGTGCTTGATTTATGAAATACTGTTTAGTGTTGAAAAGTAGTTGGCTTGTTATCAGTTAGAAATCGGGTAGGCTACGACCAAGTCGGTCTTCCTGCTCTATCTATTGATAAATGTTGAATTGTTTTTCCCATAACTAAGCCCAGCTACTGATTTGGCCATTCTCCTTACAGCTATGTTGTCTGCAAGTGTCTTAACTCCCAATTAATAAAAAATTAGGTAAAATACCTAAGTGGTTTTCAGGAATTAGATTAGAACACTTTTAAATTAGCAGTTTACGGTTTAATTGCAAGAAAAAAAGCCCTGTGAATGATATTATTGAAACTATCTGGGACGAGTTCTCCTTTACATAATTAGGAAATCGAAGATTTAAAAAAGTCCACTATTTATGAGTACACCACTGAACGTCACACAAAAACTTATTAAAAGCCATCTTGTTGACGGAGAGATGAAACCGGGTGAGGAAATTGGCTTGAAAATCGACCAGACTCTCACCCAGGATGCAACGGGTACCATGGTGATGCTGGAACTGGAAGCCATGGAGCTGGAGGAAGCCCAGACGGAGCTGTCCTGTCAGTATGTAGATCATAACCTGATACAAACCGACTTTAAAAATCCCGACGACCACGTCTTTCTGAAATCAGCCGCCGAACATTTTGGCATGTGGTTTAGCCGACCGGGCAACGGAGTGAGTCATCCCATCGAAACTGAGCGGTTTGCGATTCCGGGCAAAACGCTGGCCGGTTCCGACAGCCATACTCCAGCATCCGGATGTATGGGAATGCTGGCTATTGGAGCTGGTGGACTTGATGTGGCTTTTGCTATTGCCGGCGAGCCCATGTATATGAAGATGCCGAAAGTACTCGGTGTTGAGCTGAAAGGTGAGCTGCCCGACTGGGTAAGTGCCAAGGATGTGGTGCTCGAGATGCTGCGCCGCTATGATGTTGACGGGGCCACGGGATATGTGATTGAGTACTTCGGTGAGGGGCTACACAACCTTTCCACAATGGATCGCCATGTGATCGCAAATATGGGAACCGAGATGGGAGCGACAAGCACGGTCTTTCCGGCTGATGGAGAAGTACGGCGTTTTATGGAATCTCAGCAGCGTGGCCATGATTTTGTTGAACTCAAAGCCGATGAGGGAGCAGAATATGACAAGTATGAAGAACTTGTTTTAAATGATGTTGAACCTCTGATTGCGCTTCCAAGCAGTCCGGGCAATGTAGTTCCTGTACGCGAAGTAGAGGGACAGGACATCTATCAGTCCTATATTGGCTCTTCTGCCAATCCTGGCTATCGTGATTTCTGGATTGCCTCTGAAATTGTAAAAGGAAAGACAGTGAATGACAATGTATCGTACGACATAAACCCCACGTCTCGACAGATTATTGAGAATATGGTCAAGAATGATGTGATGTTTAACCTTGTGCAGTCAGGGGCCCGTATTCATCAGGCTGGTTGCAATGGCTGTATTGGGATGGGACAGGCGCCGGCATCAGGACAGAACAGCCTTCGAACCGTTCCGCGCAACTTCCCGGACCGTTCAGGAACACCCGAGGATTCGGTATTCCTGGTAAGCCCTGAAACTGCTGCAGCTTCAGCCCTGACGGGAAAAATTACCGATCCACGGGATCTCGAGGAGCTGTATAACATGAAGTATCCAAGATTTGAGGAGCCTGAGGCTTTGGTGGTCAATACGGAGATGCTGACTGAGCCCAAACCCAAAAACAAACGGGGTGAGATCAAGAAAGGACCGAATATTTCCACCATGCCTGATTTTGATGAGCTGCAGGATTTTGAAGTACCGGTACTGCTTAAGATGGGAGATGATATTTCTACCGATGAGATTCTGCGTGCCGGGGCCGAGGTGCTTCCGTACCGAAGCAATATTCCTGAGATTAGCAAATTTACCCTTGACGTGGTTGATAAAAACTTCCATGATCGTGCGATGAGGGCCAAGCAGGAACATGGCGGACATGTGGTTGTTGCAGGTGAAAACTATGCACAGGGGTCCAGTCGGGAACATGCGGCTATTGCTCCGCGTTACCTGGGTATGCGGGCCGTCATTGCCAAAAGCTATGCCCGTATCGGCTGGCAGAACCTCATCAACTTCGGTATACCGCCGCTGGAGTTTGAGCATGATGCAGATTATGAAGATATCGATCAGGGTGATGTCCTTGAGGTCAATGACATCCGGAGTGCCATAAAGAACGGGCATGAAGTTGTTATTCATAATAAGACCAAAGGAAAGAAATACACGGTGAAGCATACCTTCAGCGAACGTCAGAAAGAAGCCGTGCTCTACGGAGGCGTGATTAACCGGTTTAAGGCAAATAAGCAAAATGGCAGAGGGTAACGCCACCCGATCCTGAAGATCCGGGACCCCTTTGGTGCAAATACGCATCAGTTGGGGTCCTTTTTTAATGGGAAGGAGGGTATTCTGTTGGCTGCTGATGCAGGAAGGAAGATCCACATCCACAGGAAGGGCTATTTTTTTGCTCCTGCAGGTACGTTTTTTAACTGCTCTGTGGCTAAAGGCAAGTTGGAGCCATGGACAAGCGAGAGCCTGGAGCATAGCCTGATTTATTGTATGCGGAAGCTCTGGGGTGATGGGACAGTCTGCCTCCAGGCAGAAGTAGGTTTTATCTTATTGGAGAATTATCTAATAAATAAAAGCTGGAACTTGTTTAACCGACCTTGAAGGAAAACGTTACCTGTTTACCAGGTTATTCCTGATGGCATAACGGGTCATATCAACGTTAGTATCGAGGTTCATTTTATTTTTTATGCGGGAACGGTAGGTATGAACGGTATGGGTACTCAGGGAGAGTTCACCTGCAATTTCCGCAACGCTTTTTCCTTCCGCGATCTTGCACAGCACCTCAAATTCACGATCGGAGAGTCCTTCGTGGAGGGGTTGATCGCTTTGGTCAATCTGGAGGACCATCTGCTCAGCCACTTCATCACTGATATACCGCCTGTTTTCCTGCACAATACGCTTGATGGCCTTGACCAGCTTGTCAGAAATACTTGACTTGCACAGATACCCCTCAGCTCCAGCCTTGAGCACCCGAATGGCAAACCGCTCTGCGGGATGGATGCTGAGAATAAGAATGGATAGGTGAGGGTAGAGATTCTTGATGTCTTTAATCAGATCTATGCCACTTTTTCCCGGCATTGAAATATCAAGAATAAGCAGATCGGGTGGAGGAGTACTCTCAAGGATATTAAGCAGTTCTTTGCCGTTGGAAGATTCTCCGATTACTTTGATGCCCAGTTCTTTGTGAAGAACTTTTTTTATCCCTTCCCGCATCAACGGATGGTCATCGGCGATGACAACATTGATCATGGTAAATGGTTCAATACTTTAAGTACCCTTTTAGAAGTACCCTTGTAGGTTAATGAAGCATGAAGTCGAGGGTACTCGACTCCTTGTTTTATAATAAAGTATATTAAACTGAAAATGTTCCCATATAACGACTATCTGCCGAAATTAACAGGGACTTATAGGCTGCATCTTAGGGAAGATATTAAAAATGCTGGTATCTGCCGCCAGCAATGTGCAACAGTTTATCAGTTGCCTATCACTATTCGTTTTAGCCAAAACAGGTTTCTATCGTATATGGGAAAAAGTAAAATCTGAAAACGGGCGAGTAGCAGGTACCGCAGGCTGTGAAATCTGGACCAGTCCATATCTGCAGGAATGGCTGCAAGCGTTAATTGCTTCTTGTGATATCCCTGATAATACTGGGAGACTAAAGGACAGCTAATCCCCCAAACGGGGTAGAAATCAATGATATCGTGTTTTCTTGTACATTCGTATTCAACCTTAATACCAGGAAACAGAAAGCAGGCAGATCGGCCATCCGGAAAAGGAACAAAAGTATTGATGGCCGGTGCTGAGAAAACTCATTTTGCATGGTTGTGGCAGATTGGATGACTGTCTTTGTATCATGGAGTAATGACGGGGATATGATAGGTGCGGCCAAAAGACAGGACAAGGGAGGCCGCCGTCGTGCAGGTTAGGCAGAGTACCCGGCAACCCCCTGGCACATGTTCACCGTGCCAGGAGGATTGCCTCGCCCGTGAAGCAAAAGGGTACTCCCTCTCTCTTATAGATCACAAATGTTTGTGTGAAGCGGTTGGTTCAGTGCTCTTCATCCGGGTTAAGTGCATACTTTTCACGGTCTTCGAAAGCCGCCGAAAAAGAGTGAGACAACAAAGAGCACCAAGAATATATAGAAGAGTATTTGTGCTATATCAGCTGCCCCTTCTGCCACGCCGCCAAAACCAAAGACAGCTGCTATAATTGCGATGATTAAAAAAGTAATGGCCCATCTTAACATAAAGATTCTCCTTTTTTACTTAAGTTTAATTTTTGGAAATACGTACGGTCACAAGGCCTGTGATCAAGACCACCAGTGAGATTATCATGGGAACCGGATCCCCTTTGGAAACTGCAATATCCAAACCAAATACACCGAATGATTCGGAATTGTTGATATAGGTAATGCCGGTGTAAACAAGGGCAATAAGTCCTGCTATTGTGATGAAGTATCCGAAGATTTTCATAAATTCCTGAAACGAATTTCTTGCCGGGTGTAATCTATTGATGCAAATATCATAAGGGGCTGCTACATATCCATTCCGGAGGTATCCATCTCGGATGAGGTAAGCTGCCCGCGTATTTCGCCCGCCTTGTTTTCTGCCGAATGCACATTGATATAAAGGCTGTCCGCTTTGAGTGCCGATATATGATCCATACTCAGGGGATAGGTGTTATCCCATGTGCCAGACATTTTATCATCACCGAGAGATGGTTCCAGGGATTGTATGGGATCTCCATTTTCCCCTTCAGCTCCCAAATGTATATGCGATCCGGTATACTCAGAGCCCAGGCCCGAAAATTCACCCTTCAGGTGGATGCTGTCGCCTCGCAGGGTAACTGTTGTGCTGCCCGAGGCTTCTGTATCGACTTCCGGTACTTCATTGGAACCCTCGAGCGAAGCCCGGAATGTTTGTTCCTGCTCCTGGGCCATTCTGTAGTCTTGATTTTGGGTTTGAGGCTTCTCACTCATCTGGCTGCTGGTGTCACCGTTGGTATCCATATCAGAGGCCCTGTCCCTGTCAGCACAACCAGCTAATGCTCCAAGACTTGTGGTAATTACGAAAACTCCAATAATGACGGCTGTAATCGATTGTTGATTATTCATGGCAACACCTTTGCTGGTTATGAATTGTACTTTTTGGTAAGCCTATTTTTAACTTTTCCATGATTCGAGTTCATCATATAACGTTCATAGGGGGCGCGGAAGAAATCTAAGAACCGTAGCTGGTGTGGAGATCTATTATCCGGACAGAAAGCAAAAACCATGTGGCATATAATCTCGGAATGTTTATACCCGTGATGATAGGGTCTTGCGTTCATATCCATAATAATCATAGACTGAATGTACATACTCATCGGTCAGTGGCCAGTTATCTTTATCAAAGCCGGGTGCATTTTTCAGCGCCTCTTTATCAATGTCTATTTTTACAAGCTCTTCCTCTTTTTCGCTGAATACCAGCGCTTCCAGGGGAATGGCAAAATAATCGTCGCCCATGCCCATGAATCCCCCGAACGAGAGGACCACATAGAGTACCTGACCGGTTTCCAGGTCAATCATCAAGTCTTGTATATCTCCAATATTTTCTCCCTGAAGATTTTGTACTTTGGTTCCCGTAAGGGAAGTGGCTGACAGTGTACGAGGTTTCATAATGATATCGATTGATTAATAGCTATTGTGTAATACTTCTGAAAATTCTTCTCCAAAAAAAACTCATGAATGACCGGGAAAAATGGAATAGCGATATATGTGATCTTCGTGTAGTCATTTTTATGACCCCTTCATTAATGATTCTATAGGTTAAGCTGTACCCGGGATATTACTCTTTTTGCCGTGGTCGGGAAGAAGGGAAATGAACGTTGGCCTATGCTAAAATGAGGGTGCTCCCTATCTCCGTCATATCCGCTGAGAACAGGAAGGCGGTTTACTTAAAACTGCCACAAAAGAAAGGCAAACAAAGCTACAGCATAATATCTGAACCGGACATAGTTTATGATAAATACAATTGAATAAAGGAGGCCTCATGCCGGACCAAAACACGAGTCACATTAAGGACCAGGAGAAATACGAAGAACTCAGAGACCAGGGAATGAGCAAAGAAAAAGCAGCGCGTATTGCAAATGCAGGCAGGGAAGCATCAGAAAAGGGTGGAAAACACAAAAAATATGAAAAATGGACGAAGGATGAACTGTATGAAAAAGCGCAAGAAGTGGGTATTGAGGGGCGTTCAAAAATGAACAAGGAAGAGCTGATTCGGGCCCTCAGGGACCACTGATACGAACAGCTGGTAAGATCGTAGAATAGGAATATTTCTTATGCGTTCTTTCTGTCATAGATTTCCGTTATTAGCAATACCTGGTCAGGTTTTTGATCAGCCCGTCGTCTGTATTAGATGTTGATGGATATCATCCAAATGATAACATGACCCCAACATAAACCTGAACCGTTTTTGGACGTTCCCTTTGTTGCAGCTCTCATTATATGCTAAAAAAACTCCCGGGGTATTAGAATGTGGTTTGTACATGGTGCCCGGATGTCCTTGCACGGGAAAGTGGAATAAAATAACGTGCGAACTGGATGGGAACAGGGAATTCCCGGGGGAGGTGAGATATATGAGGATACCTTGCTGCAGCTTTGGCGAAGGGAACAGGAACCACAGGGGCAAATTCAGTTCCCGCTTTCATCCTGCCAGGTCTCAAAATAGGCCTCTTTATAGGCTTCTTTTATGGCTTTACTTGTTTTTCGGGCAAAAGAGTAATTTAGGGAAGCCCCTGCCAGACCGCCGATAACAGGAACAAGTCGTTTTGCTCTTTTTGATGAAATGTTTCTTCCGAATATTCTGGCAACTCTTATAATCAGGTTCAGGGTGAAGTTTTCTGAAGCCTTTGCGGATCCCGCCAGGGTGTTGGCATTTATCAGCTGATGCTTCAGGGTAGCTTGTGTCACTGCATTAATACCGAGAGCCTCAAAATAGATGTTGAGGATCCTATCCCTCTGCAGGGGATTATCAGGATGAAAGCCGTTGAGGATTGCAAAGCGTTCGGAAAGCCGGTATAACTGAATAGCTAGGGAGATAGTGTCAATGCCTGCAAAGGTGACTGCAGTAGTGAACCCGCCTATGCCGGTAGTCAGGCCTCCCACAGCACTCCACCTGGCATGAGACAGGCGGTAATCTTCCATCATTTCCTCGATAATGTCATAGTTCGATGCCTGTTTGCGAAAATCTTCTACGGCATGGACGTCCAGGTCGCGCGCCCGAGCTTTGTTGATAATTTCTTCGGACCTTACATGGAGCAGGGAGTTTTTTATGGTGTCAATCATAATCAATGGGTTATGTGTTAATAAGCGCTGTTAAATAGTGCCCCCGGCATACGGGAGGGAATAGATTTATCCACCTGGTAGTACCTTTTCTATGAACGCAGGCATAAATAGTTTCAAGAACCTCATGATAACTTGTGAAAAGCAGAAATAGCTACACCGCATGTGTCAAAATTGTTACATATGACCAGCTTCTTAAGCTTTATATTGCTTTTCTTTTTCAATGTTGATAAGCTGATGACCAACGCCTGTGTTGTAACCATGGAAGGCGTGGTGCATATTTATCGCATAACCATACCTGTTAATTGAAGACATAGCTTTTTATGGATTATTCCTGGATTACTACTTCCTGGATGGCAGCATGGATGGTTGTTCTTACGACCGCTGGAATTTATGTTGCCCTTATTGTCCTTACACGGATAGCCGGGCTGCGTTCTTTCTCAAAAATGTCCAGTTTCGATTTTGCTATCACCGTTGCTATTGGCTCGGTTATTGGCAGTACTGTTTTGACTAAAGATCCCCCCTTAAATTTGGCCGTGGTAGCCCTTGCTGCTTTGTATCTCATGCAAATTCTTATTGCCAGTCTGCGCGGCCGTTCGTCTGTGGTAAGTCGACTGGTGAATAATGAGCCCTTGCTGCTTATGAAGGGAACGGAAGTTCTGGAAGAGAATTTAAAAAAGGCCAAAGTCACACATGCCGATCTCCATGCAAAGCTACGCGAGGCCAATGTGACTCAGCTTCACCAGATTAAAGCGGTAGTAATGGAAGCTACCGGGGATGTTTCAGTACTGCACAACGATGATCCCGATCATGAACTGGATGAGGAATTATTGAAGGAGGTAAGGATAAGACAATGATCTGTTGGAATTGTCTAATTCTTGGTTTTTGTAAACCGGGAACGCCGTAGTCATCTTCGACAGGTCTATTTTAATGTCCGGATCTATTAAAAGGAGGGTTTTTTAAGCCCGAACCTTTTAGTATATAAGACCTGTAATGACAGAATTTATTTATACTATCTAAAAATGAATGTTGAAGTGGAAAAAAGACAAATACCCGATGAGATCTGCATGCTGTTTTATAAAAAAAGGTGATCAGCTTACAAAAAAGCTGAATCCAAATAGGACCCGATGGTGCCTGTGTGACTGCATACGGGACAGGTGAGGACTGGGAGAAAGAGCGTGCTTGCTCCTGATAGAACAGAGATGCATCAGTCAGCTAAAATGCTGTGGAGCCTGGGATGGCAAACCAACGGGAAGATTTACAGCAAGAAGATTCTATTTGAATTAATTAAAGACAAGTGATTCATGAAGAATAAGAATGATTCCACTTCTACATACTCTTTTCTGAGGAAGGTGCTGATCTTTGTGGTTATCGCCCTTGCCGTCACCCTCCTCGTGATGTTTGTGGGAGAGGCAATTGATACGCTGTTAATTATCTTTGCGGGCATATTGCTTGGCACTATTTTTCGATCAGCCCGCGACTTTATTCATCAAAAACTGCGTTTGGGACATGGCATATCCCTGACTTTGGTTATCCTGATTTTCCTGGCGACCGTATCCGGCCTTACTTATGTGCTGGCCCCCAGCATTGCCAACCAGGTCGATACCTTTTATCAACAGCTGCCTGAAACCTGGGAGATGACGAAGCAGGAAATCTCACGTTTTGGATGGGGACGGGAACTGGCGCAGGAGAATCCCCATATCCGCGATTTTTTTGAAGACGAGACGGATCAGACCGGCGAGGATTACGATATGACCAAGAGTATCCTGGGCTATCTGTCGACCACCGCCACGATTATAGCCGCTCTGGTGCTGGTCTTTGTCATTGCTGTTTATATCGCGGCGGAACCAACACTTTACTCGGAGGGATTTGTCCGCATGTTTCCCAAAAAGAGGAGGGAGCGGGTACTGCAAATCATGAATGAAATAGCCATCACCATCCAGTGGTGGATTGTGGGACAGGTGGTTTCCATGATTATCCTGGGCACCCTTGCAACACTGGGTCTCTGGCTGCTGGGGGTGCCGTATGCGCTGCTGCTTGGGGTCTTTACCGCGCTTATGACGTTTATTCCGAACCTGGGGCCTATTATAGCAGCTGTGCCTATCTTGCTAATTTCTTTGACGGTGGGCCTGGAAACAGCCATCTATACTGGTATTTTTTATGCCATCCTGCAGGGCGTGGAGGGGTACTTTATTACCCCCATGATTCACCGCCGGGCGATCTCTGTTCCCCCGGTACTGATCATCACTATTCAGTTCCTGCTCTATTATTTGATTGGTTTTATGGGCGTGTTGCTTGCCATGCCGCTCATGGGCTGTGTTATGGTGCTTGTAAAAAGACTCTATATACAGGACATACTGGGCGATCCGCTGGAAGAACGGCTTCCACACGATTTGAGGGGAGATAATATCTTTTGAACAAGATAAGCTGAAACTTTTTGGATTTCTGGGCATTAGAATAGATACAGCGTGCAGTGGTATGCGCCTGTGGATATAAAGTCGCTGGTATCAAGTTAAAATCATCCATCATTATGAGCGAGTTAATAACAAAAGAGAACTGGCAAGAACTTAAGGCCAAACTTATAGAAGATTATGCGATATTAACCGAACAGGGGCTGCAGTATGAAGAGGGAAAAGAGGAAAAACTCCTTGGTATGTTGCAGCAGAAACTGGGAAAAACCAAAGCGGAAATAATGAGTATTCTACGTGAATATACCCAGCGGTAATTCGCGTGAATAAAAGCAATTGTTGAAATGATTTTACCCCGGCACGACGTTACAATAGTAGTTGCTAGTCATCAATATCTCTAATCAAACTGGTATTATTATGGGAACAAGAAATAAAGAAAAAGTGATTTTGGCTACTCTCACCGGCGTAGCCAGCGGTGTAATCCTCGGACTGCTTTTTGCTCCTGAGAAGGGGGAGAAAACGCGGGAAAAAATAAGTCAGAAACAGGCCGAATACCTCAAGGATCTGAAAGATGAGATCGAAGAGTTGCGCAGCAAGATTAATCAGAAGATCGAGGCGGGAAAAAAAGAGGTCGATGAACTCGGCAAGGAGGTTAAATTTAAAAGTGATGATGTGATCAGCAAAGCCAAAAAAATGGCCTCCTATGACGAATGGACCAAAGAGGAACTCTATCAAAGAGCCAAGGAAACGGGTATTGAAGGGTATTCCACGATGAACAAGGATGAACTGATAGAAGCCCTGAGACAGCACAAGCCGATCTCCTTCTAATATTGGGGAGCATTTTTTTACACGGGAAGATATCATCAGCAGCATTAATAAATGAAATATTATGGATAAATTAAGACTGGAAGGGAACTGGAACAAAATCAAGGGTAAACTAAAAGAGGAATATGGAGAGTTGACCGATGACGACCTTGTCTATGAGGAAGGCAAAGAGGATCAACTCATCGGCAAACTCCAGGAGAAACTTGGGAAGACCAGAGACGAAGTAAAAGCGATCTTGCGTGATATGTAGGCTGCTCAAACCAATGGATGAAGTATTAAACAGATTCCCTTGAGAATGATTTGCTGTTTAAATTTTTGGTGTGTATAATTATACACACTTAAATTTAAACAGGTTCACTTGGCTACAAAAAAAATCTGGGACGCTATAGGATTAGGCTTTTCCGGGCTGTGTATAATTCATTGCATGCTAATCCCCGTTGTTTTCACAATGGTATCACTGCATTCCACAGCGGGAGTAATACATGACGGGATGCATCCTGTTCTTCTTCTTATTATTATTCCATCCGTCTATTTGGCAATAAGGCAAAGAAAGAATGGTAATTTCATATATACCATACTCATAGCAGGTTTATCCATACTTATTCTGTCATGGGTACTCCATGATCTTCTGGGAACAGCCGGAGAGGCCGTTGTTGCCTCGGTTGGAAGTTTATTGCTAATTCTGGGGCATTGGCTGAATTTCAGAACGCATACCAGGCAGTGCCGTATCCTGCGCTGAAGCGGTAACTCCAAGTGACCGATACTTTTATAACGAAATGCCTGACCGAGTCGTTGTCTACAGTACTCTTTTCATATTGTGTGTGTTTACCTTCATTGCCATGCTGATGTCGAACTGGAAGGTGATTGGCATCTCCTGGATCGCTTTTGCTTCTATGGCAGCAGCCATACCCATGGGGGTCAAGGCTGCCGCACAGCACAGACTGAATCATCTTATTGCCGGCTATGGACTGGCCAGCGGAGCCATGATAACCAGTGCCGCCATTTTCCTGGTGCCGACAGCCATGAATCACCATCCGGTGTATGGGGGGCTGGGAATAGCGCTGGGCATTATGGCCGGATTTGCAATTCATACCCTCAATCATGGCTTGACGCATACCTCCTCATCCATAGATCCCGTTGTTTTGGAATTGACCTCGCATGCACTTTCGGCCGGTCTTATCATCGGCATTGTGTATGCTGCCATGCCGGAGTTAGGACTGCTTCTGGGTATAGCTATTGTTTCGCACAAGGGGCCCGCTGGCTATGCGGCTTCACGGCGACTGGCCAAGCAGGGAAAATCAGCGGTTTTAATACTGCTGCCGGCATCTGCTATTGGGCTTACTGCGCTTCCGGTAAGTCTGTTGAATATTCCCGGGAATGATGTTGTAAATGCCCTTATTTTCGGTTTCGCTACGGGGGTGTTTTTTCATGTCGCCATTGATTTTCTTCCTGAGTGTGAAGTGGGGGGGAAGATCCACCGGGAAACCAATTTAGAACATGATGAACACCACAAATTGGATCAATATCGGCAATGGGCGGTTTTATACACATTCCTTGGGGGACTTGCTGTTTTCCTGGCCTGGTACATGGCCTACTAAATATTCATTGAACAACTTCATAATGATATGAAACGGTTAAACTTTACGCTGGACAGCGAAACGGTACAGCTGCTGGCCGAGCTGTCTGAGAAATATTACGATGGCAATAAATCACAGACCGTCCGCGCGGCCCTGGAGAGTCTGGCTGTCCATGCCGGGCATGAAGGGTGGGTGATTGCAGGATACACGCCCAAGGAGTTGGATGATGAAGCAAGTTGTCACAGCTGCGGAGAATCGCACGAAAAAGGCGAGGTGCTCTACCGCCCCGTCTTTGAAAAGGGCAACAGCCCGAATGCTTTTTCATCCATGCCAGCAGAAAACTGGCTGGACTGTCCGGAATGTGCGGAGAAACAGATTCACCAGTAACCGTTATCGATTATCACCTGCATTATTAACTATTGTCCGATCCTATTTTGATGAATGATTGAAGGGTTAGGGAGTGCTCCTCGGTACCGCGTGTGCCCAGCAGGAAGCCGATCGGTTTCAGGCTTTCGATATTCTCGCATACAATCTTAAGCATGGCCAGGTAGGGAATAACCATAAACATGCCGGGCAGCCCCCAGATCATGCCTCCCGCTATGAGTGATAGAATAGTGACCAGGGGATTAATCTGTACATAGGAGCCGGTAATATTCGGGGTCAGGATGTTGTTTTCTATGAATTGCACTACAAAAAACTGGCCGATGACGCCCAGGGCCAGGGTGGGCGACTGGGTTGCCAATACAAAAAGTAGGGCAATTCCATAGCCAATGACTGTGCCGAGGTACGGTATAAGATTAAAAATAGCAGCTATAAGTCCCAAAAGGAGCGCGTAGTTTACCCCGATAAGGTAGAAGCCCAGGCTGTTAAGGCCTATAAGGATGAAACAAACCATAAATAGGCCCTTTAGATATTTTGGGACCACCTCTGCTGCCTGATCAATGATAGCCCGCGTGACCTGGTGCTGACTGTCTGGTACAAGCTGAAAGACAAAATCTTGGAATTTATTGCGGTAAAACAGGAGCAGGAAGGTATAAACAGGCAGCAGCCCGACCGTTAAGATGGTGTTGGCCGTGCCGGTAAAGAACTCCGCAATGTACTGCCCCGAACCCCGAATGCTTTCAACAACGGAATCCAGCTGTTCGGCGGTAACCCCGAATGTTCGTCCCAGTGCCCATCGAAAGCGGGTGATATTGGTATCAAGCTGTTCTTTAATCTCAGGCAGATCCTCTGTAAAGGTTACAATGAGAAGAGCGATACCGTAAATAACACCGACTAAAAGGGTAAAAGAACCAACAATGAGAATAAGGTTGGTGGCAATCCTGGGGAATTGGCCCTGTTCCATTTTATGAGCTGCGGGATACAGCAGGTAGGCAAATAAAATGGACAGGAAAAGAGGGACCAGCAGCTGCCTGGTCATGATGAGCGCCGTAACCACCGTGAAGAGAAGTAACAGCCTGATAAGATACCGCAGCGCCAAGGGATATTTTTCCATGATGAGTTGATTAGCTGGAATTACTACTGCTGACGTGAACAGGCCGATCGATGTTGTCCCGGTTACTGCCCGTTGATCCTGGTTTTTAAAATTTCGCTTATTGTTGACTGTGACCATGAAGTAACATCGCGGGCTACTTTTATCGCACACCCCCAGGAAAGGGTGACGCCAGCGCCCCCGTGACCATAGTTGTGATAGATCATTTTATCCCCAATTGTTTCATGATCAAGACGTAATCCTCCCTTTTTCTTTCGTATATAGCGGTAACCGATAAATGGTATAAGCTCCTTGACCTTCCCAAACGGGAGGGAAAAACTGTTCTCAATAATTTCCCTGTTCAGATTAACAACGGGAGCCGGTACCTTGTAGTTCCCAATCTGGTATTCCGGTGAAGCCATCAGCTTGCCGCGCCATTGACCGCCGGTGGTAAGAACCCCCTGCTGTCGGCTGCCGCCAAGGATCCAACCGTCCCGCCGCGGATAACAGTACACATCACAGGCAGAACCATCTGCCTGGGCATATACTCCGGGGGTGGGTGTATAGTTATAGGACTGCACAGGCCCGCCTTTGGATGTCCTGAGCAGGGGAGCGCCTTCCCGGTATAGCAGGTGGCCCCGAAGCAGCAGGTGAGGTGCAGGATCGTCGAATAGCAGTCGGCTGCCCAGTCCGCTGCAATTCACAATATGCGCAGCCGGCAGTCGACTAATATCTTCGGGATGCAGTTTCCGGGAATGTATGGTACCGCCCTGTTTGAGGTAACGTTCTTTAAGCGCCGGGAAGTAGACCGGCCAGTCGGCAAAGAGGCAGTCAAACGACCACCCGGCGGTGACCTGTATACCGGGACGCCCGGGTGCGATAGCGGTCTGTGACCCGCTGTCGAGCAGACAGACGTTATCCATCCATGCAAGGTACTTGGGCGGCTTTTTAGGAATTTCAAACAGTTCGTGGTGTCTGCGGCGTTCTATGCCCGGGAAAGAAGCATTGAGCAGGGTGTAGAAGAGGCTCTGAGAGGTGTTGAATAGAGATCTGAGGCGGTCGCTGTGAATGGAATGGGGGATAACTGAGGCCGAGGGAAAAAGGCTTGCAAAATCCGGGTGTGCATTTTTGCGGTCGATTTTTTCGACCATCTTATCTGTATAAATGATCGTATCATACCCCAGGAGCTGCAGCACATACGCTGTTGTCAGGCCAGATACCCCGCTGCCAATAATAATAACAGGCTTGGAATGCGTGGTTGAATCCATGATAACCGATGAATAGGTGAAGATGCGTTAAAGGTCACAGCCTTGAGGTTTTAAAGCTTATTTCATCCATGGCAGATGGTCAAGGTCCATATTGCCCCGCTGATGATAATGCCGATTTCTTTTCCTTGTGTATCCAGGTGATTGAACGCAGCTGCTACGGGTACGGCCGCTGATGGTTCAATGATGAGCTTCATCCGCTCCCATACAAAGCGCATAGCGTTAATAATTTCCTCTTCGCCTACGGTAACAATCTGGTCGGCATGCCGGCGGATGCACCGAAAGGTCAGCTCACTCAGTGAGGTACGGAGTCCGTCTGCGATGGTATCGGTTCGTTGCACGGGATGAAGTTTGCCCGTAGTAAAAGACAGGTAAGCGTCGTTGGCGCGTTCAGGCTCAACCCCCAGTATGCGGGTATCAGGCGAGAGCCCTGAAGCGGCGATAGCGGTTCCGCTTAGAAGCCCGCCTCCGCCTACCGGAGCAAGGATCATATCCAGGTTGGGATAATCCTCCAGCAGTTCAAGTGCGGCACTGCCTTGCCCCATGATGATATCAGGATTGTCATAGGGATGAATAAAGGTGGCTCCGGTTTTATGCACAACCGACTGCAGGGTCTGTTCCCGTGCTTGTTGTGTAGATTCACAAAAAGTGATATTAGCTCCATAATCTCGAACAGCACGAACTTTAACACCGGGGGCATTCTCGGGCATTACGATGTGTGCTGGAATACCGCGCAGTTTAGCTGCGAGGGAGACCGCCTGGGCATGGTTGCCCGAAGAGTGGGTAGCTACCCCGTTGGAGGCCTCAGTCCCTGACAGTTCGCCAACAGCATGCGTAGCACCCCGGAATTTAAAGGCTCCGACCTTTTGGAAATTTTCACACTTGAACCGGAGCATTCCGCCGCCGGCCCGATCATTCACTTTCCGGCTGCTTAGCACAGGGGTGCGGTGTACCTTGTTTCTGATCCTGAGGTAAGCCTGCTGTATGTTGGTAAATGTGGGAATCGGCACGAAAAGAGGGAATATATTAAGCTTTAGCTGAAATAGGTCATGGCCCCCTACTGCTGCAGGGGACACCAGTAACGAAAATAGGAAAAAATCCAGTGGAATGGCAGCGGTCAGGGTGAAAACAGATGAGGTAGAAGGGACCATCCGTATGGCCGGGGGGGATTACTGTGGACACTGGCTGCCGTTATTTTGAGAAATACGTAGCCATCAGCAGCGGTGCCCGGAAAGATGTTCATAAATTCACTGGTCTTATGGCAGTGACCTCTGCTGTTGATATGACTCTGCCGCAGGCATGGCAACGGGGATGGAAACTTTCTGCCTCGATATATTATTTCGGGCCGGGTTTGTTAAAAGAGATTGAAACTGATAATTGTCGCAGTTTGTTTTTTGGTCCGGCAGGGTAGGCCCCCGGTGATACCGGGTTATTCAGTTCTTGATCGACTCCTTAATACCGCTCAGCAGGGATTTCCACCAGTAGTTGAAGATCGACTTTGTTTTATCCCGTTCAAAATCAATTCGCCCGGCCTGTATGCCGGTTTCGGGAGTATTGTTTTCACGCACAATAAAATTATTGGCCAGGAATGTTTTGAAATTTTCAAGCAGGCCGTACTGCTCGATCGACTGTTTATCAAGCACGGAAATATTTAAATCCTGGTAATTCATTACAAGGGTACCGCTGGATTCCTCTTCATTCAGCGTCATCTCGAATGTAAGGCTGTCGAGCCGCCCCCGGTCAATACGAACAAATGCAACGTGTTCCACCATGCTATTGAAGTGGGTGAGTGGCATTTGATGAAGTTTCCCGTTAATTCTGTGAAAGCCATTGCGAGTATCCATGGGAAAGGAAAAATGGACATCAAGTCGCCCGCTGCCCATGACACGCGTCTGGGTCTCCAGGGTCGTGGTGATGCCTGCTTTTGCCTCATCGGGGTAATTGCTGATATTTCGGAACATGGCGTCAGTATGTTCAAAAGTGATGGTACCGGCTCTCGGGGTATTACCTACATATTCGGAGTAAGAAATGAAAGCATTGTCAATCCTCAGGGAATCCATTTTGACGGGAATGTCGAGCTCATCTCTGAAACGAATAAACGAGAGCTTTTTGATGCTGGGCGGTCCGCCGGCAATACCGCGATTAAGATAATCCTTGAGGCTGGCATCGGTGATTTGACCATAACGGCTGTAAATACGACCGGAGTTGACAAAACGCCTGTAATCAAAGCCCTCCAGGCGCAGACGGGGGATCACAAGGTCAATACGGTCAATTGTACTGCCGTGCTGCCGTGCAAATTCCAGCTCGCCGTATTGGGGAATGAGCTGGAGGGAATCGAGGACGACATGCTGTTTTTGTGAGGAAAGGGAAAGGGTTTGGAAACGAATGGTATTCAGGCTGTCGGAAAGCTCTATCATGAAGTCGCGGACATCCATAGAGATAGCATCGGTAATGAAAGTGCGTCCGGAGGCCACGCTGGATGAATCAACCCGGATGTCGAAAAGGGAAAGGTTCAGCTCTCGGATGGAGGAAAGGGTATCCTGTGTGTGACTGAGCCTGCCCTGTCCTTCCTGCACGGTAAACTCACCGACTTCCAGTCCCCGGTAACGGTCCGGGAGGGCGGCGTAGATGGTGGAATCTACAGAAGAAAAAGAGCTGCTGCTGTCAGCCGTAGAGGGATCGGGATTTTTCAGGATCTCAATATCGGGTTCCAGCAGTCGAATGGTACTGATGCGGAGTTCATCCCCCACCATCGAGGAAATCACATTGACCCCCTCAATGTCGATTTTTCCGAGCGAACCCCGGAAAAGAAAGCCAGGAGGACGGGTGTTGTAAAATGCGGCTGTGTCAGCATCAATCTGAATATTGTTGACATGGGCCGTACCGGAAAAAACGTTAAGGGCCAGATTGTCGAAGGTGATGGTATAGGTGCTGTCGGATAACTGTTGCACTTCATTCTTAAGCCGTTGGCCGATGTAGTCATCGAGAAAAAAAGTGATTAGAACCTGGAGCAGAAGAAGGATAAGAAGCACGCCCCCAAGAACGTAAAGAAGTTTTTTAAGCAGCGGATGCATGCCGGACAAGGTGGGCCTGACTTTTGCCATAGACCATGGGGTTTATCAATGAATAAACGTTGGAACCGTAAACAGACGCTTTTGCCATTATCTTACCCGGTTCAGTGATGATAACCTAATGATAGGGCCCAAAGTTCCTATTGTTCCGCAGAGGGGATGTCAACTTCAATATGTTCGAACAGAGGCTGTTGGGCAAACATATACTTTTGTACCGGTTGCCCGCCGATCAGGTGTTCCTGGATAATCTGTTCCAGTACTTCCGGTTTACAGGAGTGATACCAGATGCCTTCCGGATAGACTACAGCAACGGGTCCTTTTTTACAGACCCGCAGGCAGTTTGCCTTGGTCCGGTAAATACCGCCTGCTCCATCGGGATCGAGTTCTCGCAGGCGGCTTTTGAGAAAAGCCCAGGCTTCAAGGCCGATTTCCTTTTTGCAGCATTTGGGCTTGGTCTGATCGGCACAGAGAAAAATATGGCGTTTGATCTTGCCAATATGGAGTTCCCTGGCCTTTTTACGGAGGCGTTTGTTCATGAAATAATAATATTTGGGTTATAAAGAAAGCTCTAAACCGATGGATCAGGATTAATTGATATACAGCCGCATACCCAGTCCTCCGGCAAAGAAAAAGCGGAAATAGGGACTGAAATCCAGGGTGGGGGCCAGCTCGAAAAAAGCTTCGAGATCCGAATCTTCAATCGAATACACCATACCGAGCGGTCCCCGTATTCCGCTGATAAAGTCATCGCCAGCATCGGTCCAAAGCAGGCGCATCCCCAGTCCGTAGTACAGCTGAAAGTTCTCGATATCCATGGGCCTGTGCTGCAAAAGATCCGTATGGAAGTATACTTGTGATATGTTTTCACCTGCACTGAAGGAGAGGGCGCCATCCAGTGCCAGTTCGTTACTGATCCAGACCTTGGCACTTAACCCGGTCGGGTCGTTGAGAATAGCCCCGACGCCCACACGGCCCGACGATTCCTGGGCATAGGCAGGGAGGGCCAGGGTAAGCAGGGTACCACAGAAAAGAAGAGTCAACAACGTTTTTTTCATCATTAGAGACACCGGATAGGTTTAGAAGTATGACAGTAACCGCAAGCGGTTGCTACTAGCTATAAGAAAAGGATTTCTGGGGAAATAATGAATCCTGTTTTGGCTGGCTGGGTGATTTTACCTGTCAATAGTCGAGGCCGGGCTGGGTAAGCTCATAATCGTTCCTTATTTTGGCCTCCTCTACCATCTGTTCCACATCATGGAGCATAGCCCGGACATCATAGATTATACCATCCTTGATCGTATAGGCTATACCGCCCTTGCGAACGATTTTATTCTGCTTATTGACATGGACAGCCCCCGTTCCATACAGGACTTTCAGGTTTTGCATGGGGTTGGCATCTACCAGCACCATATCGGCCAGCTTGCCCACCTCAATGGTTCCTAGGTCATCGGTCATGCCAAGTACTTCAGCTGCTTTCAGCGAAGCCGACTGAAAAATTTCAAGCGGATGAAAGCCTGCTTCACGGAAAAGTTCCATCTCCTGTATGTAGCCAAAGCCATAGAGCTTGTATATGTACCCAGCGTCGGAACCCAGGGTTACCCTTCCACCACGGTTCTTAAACTCGTTGACAAACGTCATCCAAAGCCGGTAATTCTGCTTCCAGAGCACTTCCTGCTCGGTCCCCCAGTTGAGCCAATAGGACCCGTGAGAGATACGGCTTGGCTTGAAAAATTCCCAGAGGGAGGGCAGGGTGTAGCGCTCATGCCATTCGGCCCGGCGTTGGGCACTGAGGTCGCGGCTGGCCTCATAAATGGTGAAAGTGGGATTAAGTGTGACATCCAGCTCCAGCATCTCATTCATCACACGGTTCCATTTTCTGCTATGGGGTTCGGCAGCCTGCTTCCAAAGTTTTCCTGCCTCCTCAAATCTGTGTTGTTCATTGTTATAATTGTAGTTATAAGGATAATCTTGAATTGTTTTATCTTCAAATAGGGCTTCCGGAATACCATACCAGTGAGTTATGCTTGTAAGCCCAAGCCGTGCTGATTCAAGCGCATTATTATAAACTACGCGGGTTTGGGCGTGGTGAGTCATGGTGCCCAGTCCCTGTTTGTTGGCCTCATCGATAGCTGCGGCATATACCGCTTTTCGGCTGCCAAAAAATTTGATGCCATCGGCTCCCCTGTCAGCAATCATCCGGACCCATTTTCGGGCTTCCGCAGGGGTTGTTATTTCCCCTTCATGACCCATTCCAAAGCCGACATAAGCAAACAGCCGGGGAGCCGTAATGGTGTTATTCTTACTGCGTTCTTTCTGTCGAAGGGTCCAGTCCATCCCGTTGAAGGAGCCGGGTTCCCGGACAGTGGTGATGCCATGAGCCATCCACAGTTTGTAGACATATTCCGCGGGGGTTCCCTGGGCTTCGCCGCCGGTATGGGCATGCATATCGATAAACCCGGGCAGCAGATACATGCTGCTGGCGTCAAGAACCTTTGTCTCCGCATTGTCCTGGGGACGTTGGCTCTCGTCAACAGGTATGCCGGGATAGCCCACGGACTGTACGGCCGCAATTCGATTATGTTCTATAACAATATCCACCGGTCCCCGGGGCGGAGCGCCCGTTCCGTCAATGAGTGTGACGCCGCGAATGATCAACCGCTGGTAAGGTCCTTCTCCCATGGAACGTTCAGGTGCTTCAGGCACCTGTGCAGTTGCGGCGACATTCAGCCCCGCAAGGAGGAGATAGGTTAACAGAAGAAAGCGAAGTTTCAGCATAAAAGAACTGTTCATTAATATGATAAAATAGCCCTCACCAAAATAGACATTAAACCGGGAGGAGATTGTAAAAATACATATAACAGAAGGTACTACAGCCTACAGCAGTAGGGCCCCTTCATGCCTGAGTAAAAAGCGTTTTCGAATGATGCCGCCTCCGTAGCCGACCAGATGCCCTTCAGCGCCAACCACCCGGTGACAGGGAATCAGAATGGGGATGGGATTTTGCCCATTGGCACGTCCTACAGCCCTCATTTTTTGGCTGTTGCCCAGATATTCAGCCACCTGTCCATAACTCACCGTCTGGCCATAGGGAATGGATTTCAGCATCTTCCAGACCTTCTTCTGGAAGGGGGTCCCCTCAGGCTGAAGGCAAAGGCTGAATTCCGTTCGCTTACCGTCAAAATATTCGGACAGCTCCTGTACCAGCTGTTCGATAATACCATTTGTAGTCTCCCGAGGGGAAGCAGGGACGCTGTCGAGAAAGCAGATCTTTCGCACGGCCTCCTGCGAAGCAGTCAGTTCAAGCCAGCCTATGGGACTTTCGTAGTAACCGGTCATACTTTATTAAAAACGATAAGAAACAAAGATATTAAAACTGTATTTTTCCCGGTTGTAGTTTGTAAATTGTTCGGACTCAAAGCCGATTTCTCCGCCCAGGTCAAAGTGCCGGTTAAGGGGATATTGGCCGTTCATCCCGATAGACCAGAAATTACGGGTTCGGAAATCGTCGGCGAATTCAATATCCGTGCCGGCTGATCCCATGCCGCCCTTGAGGCTCATATAAAATCGTTCCCCTCCGAAATATCGGCGTGCCAGTATACCCAGCGACTGCTGATTATCTGAGTCTGATGGTACCATATAGCCGCGAGTGGTGAAGAGATAATTTTTCCAGTACTTGCTCAGCGAAAGAATAAAGACCGAGCTCTGGGAGTTGGAAAAATCGAGGTGACGTATTCCGCCTTCCAGCACAAAGGAGCCCTGAAGTGTCTGGTACAGCGAAAGTCCCAGCCGGTAGCGGGGAAAAATGGCGGCATCGGAATAGCCCGCATTCAAATAAGCGTACATTCCTTTATATAGTGATGGATAGGCATCCAGATTGAACTGAACGCCGTCTAATGCAAAGCGGTTACCGTATTGCAGCCGTCCGATAACCGGGCCGACCCCTGTTTCACGGGAGAGCCGGAATTCCATGAAGTTCCACGGATCAAAATGTTGCTGGAATCGTTCGTGCTTGTAGGAGAGTGTAGCCCTGTATTTGAGCTGCTTCAGCTGAACACGCTGCAGTTGCCGCCTCGCTTCTAAATTTGAATCGCGGGCCAGAATTTCACGGTATAATTGCTCGGCTTCATTATAACGCTCCAGTTCACTGAGCAGGGAGGCTTCGGTGAGCATAAATTCGGTATTTTCCGGATAATACTTCAGTGCCTGATCGGTCCATCTGAGTGCAGTTTCGGGACGAGCTGCCCACTGTTCGATATCAATGATGGATGTCAATGCCCGCTTGTTGTCAGGATCTTTGATTAGAATGTAATGAAGTTCCTTGCGTGCTTTTTGGTAATGCTTTTCCCACGCATGGAGGTTGGCGATAAAGATGCGAATGCCATGATAATCCGGACTTTGTTTAAGAGCCTGGTAGGCCAGTTGTTTGGCTTTGTGATAGTTGTTTTCCTCAAAGGCGGCATGCCGGGCTTCCCTGAAGCGTTGACCGGTATTGGTTGTACTCTGCTGTGCATGGGTAGACAGAGGGCTGGTGGCTGTGACGAGCAGCAATAGCACAGATAATCTGATAGACCGTCCATGAGTTATAAAATAATTACACATAAATCGATTAGATATGAAATTTGCCATCATTATTCATTTACAATGGGTCATAGACTTACCTATCAGACAGCGTATTAAAAATCAGGCGAAAAATACAGCTAAACGGGGACAGAATCTATTGCAGCATTGAACATAAAACTGATCTAAATAATATTTAATGTATATGATGGATTATCTATTTTTGCTTCATATTTAATTGCAGCAGGCTTCAAAAGGTGATTTCAGCTTATGGTTTTAATGGATCATCATGTTTTGAAGCAGGAAGGATACAATTACTTTGTCATTTATATTCATTACTTTATTAGTCGTTGGCATATAAATTCTAAAGGGTAATATGGAACGAATCAATAAGCTAAAAAAAGCCATTCATAAAACGTTACTGGATAAAAGCAGTGAAAGCATGACTGTTTCTGAAGATAATCCCATCAAGGTGCTGGTTGTTGATGATGATGAATTGACCCGCAAGCTTATTGTCCGGCTGCTGGAGCGGAATACCAAGGCTCAAGTGACCTCCTTAAGTAATGGCATAGAAGGGCTGGAATACATCAAGAGTCATTATCCGGATCTGGTAATCCTGGATCTCATGCTCCCGGGCATGACGGGATTCGAAATATTGCAAAAGATGCGTGAAGAAGAACTGCTGGAAAAACATACCAAGGTTATCCTGGTTACGGCCAAGTCAAGACCCGAGGATGTTGAGCGGGGATTTGAGCTTTCAGCCGATGAATTTATTTCCAAGCCTTTTCAGCCGCAGGAGTTTATAGTCCGCATTAAAAAAGTGTTAAATAAAACAGACTGATAAAGCTGATGCCGTCTCTGTCCATAGATTTGATATATGCCATCCTCTGGACATTGACAGGGTTGTTGACCCTGATTTTCATGTTTTTGCTTGGATATACCTTCTGGACACGAGTACAAAATAAGTATTGGAACAGTTATCGAAGGAAATTTCGTGACAGTTACGGACCGAAGATTTTTGCTTTTCTGGAAGGCAATGCCGGACAATCTGAGGCTGATGCGTTGATTAATAAATTAAACCGGGCAACTCGTGATATATCTTTTTTCCTTGCAATGCTCAAGGAGATGATCGAAATAGTAAAGGGAGAGGAACGCGAAAAGTTAAATATTTTGATTGAGCACCCCCGGTTCATTGATTTCTTCCAAAAAAATTGTTTTCCCGTTCTAAAAGGGATCAGTTGAAAGGCTGTAAATATTTCAAATACACCAGCGCCGTTAAAGGACGGGTGGCGGCACGGCTGATAACTATCAGCAAATCAACAAACCTGGTAGTGGCCTATTGTGCCACAAAAGCCCTGCAGGCGTCAGAGAATTTGTCGATCCGGCAAAATGGACTTATTCGTTTTTTAAAACGCGATGATGTATCAGACCTCATGGTGAATGATCTTCTGCATTATTTTCACCGCGACAATGTAGCGTATTACGATGAAATTGGGAAAAGTCTCAAAAACATTTGCTATGATGAATCCATAACGGCTGAGAAGAAAAAAGTTATCACGCTTTACATGGCAGATCACAATTTTTTCAGCCAGGCCGATTTCCTGCTAAATTCACTGGAAAAGCGTGAATACAATCGTGCCAATGCTCCCGTAATCACAGGGCTTATTGAAGCGCTGGGACGGCTGCATGTCAAGGAAGCGGCTCCGCTAATCAAGGAGTATTTGAATACGGCAGAGACCTCCCTGCAAATTACCTGTGTCCGGGCACTGGGCCGACTGGGAGGTGAAGAAAACCTGCTTTTCTTATTGAACTCCATACTTCGGTTTGATTTCACAGTACGGAAAGAGATCATAAAAGTTCTTGTCAACAACTCAGAAGCGGGCATCCCCCTTTTGCTCCAATTTTTGGATGTAAACCAAAAGTTTGTTTCTTATTCGAGAGACCAAAGTGAATTGACGATAGAAATGGAAGAGCTGATACGTAAAATTAGAAGTACGGCAAGAGGCATCCGGATACTGCTGCCTGCCAAAGTCGTCAATAGCCATGGATGACTGGAGTATAAGGGGGATTGCTGAGTGGACCATTATCGGTTATTTCCTTATTTTTAACAGCACCTATCTGCTTTTGGTGATCAGTGCATTAGTGCACGTCAGGAAGCAGCTTTTTCACAGCGATATTGTCCAATCCTTCGGGCTTTTTAAAACCAATTTTTATAGAAGAATCAGCATTCTTGTGCCCGCATACAACGAGTCGGGCAATATTATTGAATCCGTGGAATCTCTTCTGAAACTTCACTACCCGGATTATGAAGTGATCGTTATCAATGACGGCAGCAGTGATGCCACGATGGAGCAGCTTATTTCTCATTTTGATTTGCAGGAGACGGAGCTTTTTTACGAAGAATCGGTGGATCACAAGACTGTCAGAGCCATTTATAAATCACCGGAATTGTCGCCCCTGACGGTTATTGATAAAGAAAACGGGGGCAAGGCTGATGCCCTAAACGCGGGGCTGAATGTATCCGATAGTGACCTGATCTGTTCCATCGACGCTGATTCACTACTTGAAGTAGATGTACTGCAAAAGCTTATCCGCACTTTCATTCAGCATAAAGACACTATCGCTGCCGGCGGTATTGTGCGTGTGGTCAATGGCTGCAAAATGAAAAACAGAGAAATACAGCAGATTCATGTCCCCAAAAGTTTTCTGGGGAGGCTTCAATCTGTGGAATACCTGCGGTCTTTTTTATTCGGCCGGGTTGGCTGGGATTATTTAAACAGTTTGCTCATCGTATCCGGGGCATTCGGAATTTTCAAGCGAACGGCCGTCCAGGAGGTAGGTGGCTATCTTCCGGATACGGTAGGTGAGGATATCGAGCTTATTATTCGGCTTCACAGCCATTATCAGGAACGGAATACCGATTATAAAATACGATTTCTGCCCGAACCTATTTGCTGGACGGAAGTGCCCGATGATTATACGAGCCTGAAAAATCAGCGCAACCGCTGGCATCGAGGCCTGGCCGATGCCATCTGGCGTCATCGTAAGATGCTGTTTAATCCAACCTATGGATATATTGGGATGTTCATATTACCATTCTTCCTGTTTTTCGAGCTCCTGGGGCCCATTGTCAGGGTCGGCGGATATGGATACCTGGCGATGCAATTTTTTACTCCCGGCGCCCTTGATACCTCTTTTGTGATATTGTTTTTAAGCGCTTCTATTATCTACGGCATGATTGTGTCTCTTATTTCCGTGCTGGCGGAAGAGTTAACTTTTAAAACGTACAGCAGCTACAAAGACATTTTGGTACTCATTCTGTATTCCTTCCTTGAAAATTTAGGGTATCGGCAGGTTCACGCATGGTGGCAGCTGCTGGGGCTGTTTGATTTTTTAAAAGGCAAAAAAAGCTGGGGGAAAATCAATCGCAGGGGCTTTAAAGATAACAACGCATAGCGTCATAATTTATTTATTATCCCGCGGATTATTGATCTGGTTCAGTTTTCTTATCCTGAATAACTGGCATTTCCAGTGATATCTAAAATTTTGTGTGGGCTGTAACTTTGCTTCATCTGTTTACGTAGCCTCCATAAAACGAAACCGGAACCAATTATTGCTTATGATTGTGAAAGATTACATTCCTTATTTTTTGACCCTGCTTGTTATCGTGACCGCCGGCACGGCCCGTGCGCAGTCCGAAAGCTACCATTATCATATAAACCTGAATGAAGTGGTCGATGATCAGCTCCGGGTGGATCTTGAGACGCCAGAGATTGAAGAGCAATCAATTAAATTTTATATGCCGAACATCATTCCGGGAACCTACCGGGAGAGCAATTACGGGATGTTTGTAAGCAGGTTAAAAGCCTATAATGAGGCAGGCGGAGAACTGCCGGTGAACCGGCTTGGCAAGAATGAATGGGAAATTCAACAGGCCCGCGAGATGCAGCGTCTGAGCTACTGGGTGGAGGACACCTACGATACCGAGAAAGAACACAAGGTGTATGGAATGTCCGGAACCAATATCCGTGCCGGGGAAAATTATGTCATCTACAGTTCGGGCTTCTTCGGTTATCTGGAAGGACTGAAAGAGGAGTCTTTTGAGATTAACTTCACCAAGCCCGAAGGCTTCTATGGAAGTACAGGGCTCATTCCGGTGCATACGACCGCGACCGGGGAGACCTATCGCACGCGCGATTATGATATGCTTATTGACTCCCCCTTTATGTTTAACAGGCCTGATACAACCATTATTGATGTTGCGAATGCCGAAGTTCTTGTTTCAGTCTATTCTCCAACCGGCAAGGTGACGTCCAAATTTCTGGCTGAACAGTATCGCCCACTGCTGCAAGCCCACAAGGAATACCTGGGCGGTAAACTGCCCGTCGACAAGTATGCTTTTATCATGTATTTCGAAGAACCCTCAAAAATTCAGTCCGTAACGGGAGCCCACGAGCACAGTTACTCCAGCTTTTATTATGTTCACGAGATGCCTCAGGAGCAGATCGCCCCCCTTTTAACCGATATTGCCTCCCATGAATTCTACCACATTGTTACACCGCTGAATATTCATTCGGGGGAGATCGCCTACTTTGATTATAATGAGGCGGATTTATCCCGGCACTTGTGGCTCTATGAGGGAGTTACAGAATATGCTTCGCACCATATACAGGTGGTTAACGGGCTGATCTCCAACGAGGAATTTGTAAAGCGGCTGGAAGATAAAATCAACCGTTCCAAGCAGCGCTACGATGACGAGCTTCCTTTTACAGAGCTGAGTGAGTTTGCGGCGGGCAAGTACAACGAGCAGTATACCAATGTTTATCAGAAGGGAGCACTGATTGGGGCAATGCTGGATCTCAAAATTATAGAATCGACAGGCGGAGTTATGAATCTGCAGGATGTTATTGACAAGCTGAGTCAGCGGTATGGGAAGGACCAACCGTTCGAGGATGCGGACTTATTTGATGAAATAACGAGTATGACGTCGCCGGAGGTGGGTCGTTTTTTTGAGAAATACGTAGCCGGCCCTTATCCACTGCCGCTTGAAGGACTGTTGGGCAAAGCCGGCATTGCGATGGTTCATGTCAGAGGGGAAATGGCTCCCAGCTTCGAAGTTGAGGCCCTGGGTTATGATGCGAGTGAGAACCGTATGAAGGTGGTCAGCACGGACAAGTTGAATGCTTTTGGCCGGGCGCTGGGCCTTCGGGAAAATGACCTGCTGATCAAGATGCAGGGGGTGGATGTTGATCCGATGAAAGGAAAAGCACTGATGGACAGCCTGAGTACAACCATAGCAGAAGGGGATACCGTCAGCTGGACTGTGGAACGATTACAGGAAGACGGAACCACACGACAGCAGATGCTGCTGCGGGCCCCGATGACCATGGTCAAACAAAAGGATCGGTATGAGTTGTCTCTCATGGATAATGTTACCCGTGAACAAAGCGTACTGCGCGAGCAATGGCTGAATCCGAATGCGCCCACAGCCGATCCGGTGGACGTCGGCAGTATCAATGGCATCATCCGGGCCATGTATGATGTTATCTCGGGCCCTGCGGGGGAGCGCGACTGGGAGCGCTTCCGTTCGCTTTTTAAGCCGGGAGCAAGCATGGGGGCTTTACACTCCGACAAGAAAGGGACTCTGCAGTATACAGCGATGACCCCGGAGGAATACCAAGAGCGGAATCATCCATTCTTCATGGAAAATGGATTTTGGGAAGAGGAGTTGGCCCGGGATGTCTTCCGGTTTGGAGAAATAGCTACTGTACAGACTGCCTACGAGTTCAGGATCGCCGATGACGGTGAAACCAACGAAACTGCATCACAGCGAGGGGTAAACAGTATACAGCTGGTTTACGACCAGGGACGCTGGTGGATTACCAGTATTACCTGGAATACGGAACGGGATGATAACCCTATTCCCGAAGATCTGCTGAGCCAAAAAATTCCGGAGGGTGGAACTCAGTAATGCTGCAATCGGTTTGTGGCACCGTACGACAAGTAGATCATCTCAACGCCTCAGCAGATAAATACAGATTTGATATGAAGCCGTAGATACTCTGAATGTCCTGATTCAAAATTCCATGACAGATTCCGTCGCTAATGATGTATGCAAGTACAAGCATGATCTGGCCAGGCACATGAGGGTCTTGTATTTTGAGCGTTATTTGGTCCCCAGTGGATAATACACATTCGCAGGAAAGGCGAGAAGCGGTTTTAGAAACGTTTAATCGCCATATCAATTACCTGGGGGAAGCGGTTCGGCTTAACAGCACAGCGCTTTTTGCCAATTACCTGGAGTGGATTGATGGAATGCTTCGGGAACAAGAGACACCTGGAACGGACTCACAGGAAACGGTGAAGTTGCTGAAGGATCAGATGCTTGGCATGGCTGCTCACGACCTGCGAAATCCCCTTACAGTCATTCAGGGCTGTGCTCTGTTCCTGATGGAGGATGATGAGAACCACCATCTTTTTACTGAGGATCAGTACCAGTTTATCAGGGAAATCAAGCAGTCAAGTGAATACATGGTAGAGATCATTGAGGATATGTTAGATATTTCAACGTTTGAGTCTGGGAGTATATCCCTCGAGCTGCAAGAGCACAATCTCAATGAATTGATTGAGCGGGCCGTCATGCTAAACCGTCCTTCAGCACAGAAAAAAGATATCAGGATAAGTGTTGAACTACCGGAGCTACCGATCATTAAGAGCATAGATGTGCATAAATTTCAGCAGGTATTGGACAATTTATTGTCCAATGCCATTAAATATTCGCATCCCCGCACAGAAGTTCAAGTGTTTATCGAAGGTACGAGCAGCAGCGAAGTTCTTATTATCGTCCGAGACCAGGGGCAGGGGATACCGGAGGAGGAAATCGCCGACATATTTGAGCCCTTTTCAGCATTGAGCGTCAGGCCGACTTCCGGTGAGAAAAACACGGGACTTGGACTAACGATTGCCCAGAAAATTGTTACTGCCCACGGCGGAACCATAGAGGTAGAAAGTGAAGTGGGAAAGGGATCGGCATTTTATGTGAGGTTTCCACGGTAATTATTCCCAGAAGTCGGACAGGAATTTTTCCCAGCGGTTCCGGTTGTTTTCATAGACACGTTCCAGATCCGAAAGAATATCCTGGTAATCCCTGTTCTGGTGCATCGGCTGCCATACGGGATTTTCCGCTACCCAGGGGTAATTTTCATATCCCAGGTAGATGGCCTTGCGAAGCCAGTGAAGGGCTTCCGTGGCGTTGTCATCCACAACAAAATACGAGGCGAGGCG
Source organism: Fodinibius sediminis (assembly GCF_900182555.1). Classification (GTDB taxonomy): domain Bacteria; phylum Bacteroidota; class Rhodothermia; order Balneolales; family Balneolaceae; genus Fodinibius; species Fodinibius sediminis. Next base: position 36,669 of record NZ_FXTH01000009.1, read on the forward strand.
GAACGCCATCTCACAGTCTGTGGATGCAATGGTCAGCAATTCATCGGTAATAAGTTCATGAGCCTTTTCATGCTGCCCATTCCTTACATAGCACATTGCCAGGGTCGGATAGGTGACGCGCCGATTGGGATCCTCGGCGATGACGGATTCGAGTATGGGAATGGCCTTTTCGTAACCGCCCTCACGAAAATAAAGATAGCCCTCGGTCGTACGCAGCAGTGAATGTTTGGGCTCCAGAGTCAACCCCTTATTTACTTCCAGCCAGGCCAGATCCATCTGTCCCAGATAATGGTTTAGCCGTGCTCTTCTGTTGTAAATCTGGGTGGCTCCCGCAGGATTCTTCTGAAGAGCCATCCCCAGCAGTCGCAATGCCTCCGTGTGGAGTCCGTCCAGCTGAATGATGATACCGGCACCCAGTAACACTTCGGAATTACGGCCGTTATTTTTCAGCAGGTACTGTATGTCTCGCCGGGCTTGTTCTTTTTCACCCCGCCACAGGTAGGTATAGGCCCGTTGCAGCTTTGCCTCAACATTGTCAGGGTCCAGTTCAAGGGCCCTTTCCAGGTGCCGCTGCGCCTTCATAAAGTGGGTGGGGCCCCCGAGACCGTTGGTGACATAGTTGAGGTGGGTACGTCCAAGCCCTCCGTGGGCAGCGGCAAAGTCGGGGGCTTTCTCCAATACCTCTTCAAATTTTGTTTGTGCCTCCTGGAGATCCTTGGGATTGTTTGACCCCCATAAAAAACGGGAGAGCAGGGCCTGTGCTTCCAGGTACTGTTCGGAGAGATCCAGGGGCAGGTGGTCCATAGAGGTTTTTTCCCGGTGTGCCTCAAGTTTGCCAAGGTTAAAAAGGGCCTCGAAAATGTCGTCCGATATTTCGCCCTGCACCTTCACAAGGTCGAAAGAGGGGACCGAAATGGTATTGCCGGCCTGAATGGTCTTGGTGGCTATTTCGATGAGCTGCCAGTTCAGGGTAAACCCCTCTTCAGCGGTAAAGAACGACCCGGTTAGAACATACTCCGTTTCAAGTTTATGGCCCGCTTCAATTTCATCAACGGATTGATCGGCAAGTGACAAGAAGGTACCCGGGGGACGTATGGCTACGGAGGCATTCTGGGAAAGGCGCGTGGCTATGGCATCGGCCATGGCCAGCCCGAAATACCGGTTCCGCTTGTTTCCTTCGTCCTGTTTAAACGGCAGTACCGCAATGGAATTCGCAACGACGTCTGCCTCATCCTTCTGTAAAAAAAATTCGGTAAGCATGGAAAAGACGCCGGTACGTTTGTCTTTACCTTTTTCCCTGCTTCCCGGCTGCCTGGGAGAAGGAGAGGGGAGCAGGGCCGTTTGCTCGCCGGGAATCATGCCCTGTTCAAAATCCATGCTCTTCATGAGCATTTTAAGTGCTTCATGGAGCTCTGTAACCGATTTAAAACGGTTGGATGGCTGTTTATCTATCGTTTTAAGAATCAGGCTGTTGAGGCTACTGGGAATTTCTTCACGGTAAACCCTGGGTTCTGTGGGCTTGCTCGAGCGAATGGCGTGGATCAACAGGGATTGTTCGTTGCGAGCGGGACCCGAAAAGGGATGATGACCGGTAATAATCTCATAGAGGATAACTCCCATCGAAAAGATATCAGACTGTTTACTGCTCCGCAGGGTTACAAATTGCTCAGGAGCCATATAGGCTGTTGTGCCAAAACGTGAAGACTGGAGCTCATCACCCTCTGTTGCCAAGGCCCGCTCTTCCGGTTCATCCATCATTGAAGAGGCAGGCGATTCTCTTCTTCTGGCAAGTCCAAAGTCAAGGATCTTGACCAGTCCACCATCTGTTACCATGATATTGGCGGGTTTAAGATCACGATGCAAAATATCAAGCCTGTGGGCTTCAGCCAGCCCATCGGCAATCTGAATACTGATAGAAAGGGCAAACTGCAAATTAAGCGGTCCACCGGCGAGCAACTCCTCCAGCGTGCGTCCCGGAACGTACTGCATGACGATATAGGGTCGTTTTTCAAATTCCCCAACCTCATAGATGGCACTGACATTGGGATGCTGAATGGCCGAGGCTATACGGGCCTCTTCGAGGATGCGTTCCCGAATATGTTTGTCGGTCGCCCGTTCCGGATGTACAATCTTTATCACCACCGGACGCATGAGCTTGGTATCGGTGGCATAATAGACCGTCCCGTGTTGGCCTGCACCCAGTTTGTATTCTATGTTGTAGTGGTGAATGCTGTCCATATATCGTTCGTATAGGTTTTAGGGTCCGCTAAAGTTAGCTACAAATGAAATTAACTTCTAGCCGGGCGGCGGTTAAGATAGACTTGCTTTTCAGACCCTGAGCGGATGTTTGGTTTCATTCATACCCTGCCCTGCCAAAAATACATTTGGAAACGTCAGCATTAAAGTATTAGTATGACGTAAACCGATCCCCAAAAGATCTTATTTGCTCATGAAAACCCGGGGCTGATTACCATCAATCAATTCATAGGCTAGTTGATGGAAAGTTGTCCCGATCGATCAAACGTAAAGTTGGTACTGCCCAGCAGTTCATGAAGGGCATTGAAATTGAAGGTTCCACGCAGCTGGTACTCGAGCGACTCTGATCCTGACAGTATACGATATCCTGATCGGCCGATCTCGGAAAGATTCAGGGAGAGGGGAATCGTCAGCTGTGTTGTTCCATTTTCCCGAATCGACACATCCTGCAACGCCATTCCCTCTGCCCACGGTCTGCCATTTACAACCAAGTCGTAAGTGAGTTGATTGATATCAAATCCAATGCCATTGGGATTGTCAAAAGCAAGTTGGAGTGCCAGATCAGCACTGCTGAAGCTCAAATTTTGAACCTTCAGGTTTTGAACATTTATCCTCGGTAATTTTAAAAGGGGGAGGGAGCCTTCTTTCCGTACGGGTATCTCCGTAGCACCGAGGACCGGCAGATCAAACCGAAGGTGACTCAAAAAATTATAGGTGGTTTCATCCTGGTCTGACAATCCTGAAATAGCCTGGTATACATCGGAAAAGTCAAGCGTCATTGGCACCTGAATGATGCTTTCCCCGCCGGCATCAATATCAACCTGTTCTGTTTGATCTCCTTTAATAAAAGAGCTGCCGTTTAGATCCAGATTGTAGTCATATCCCAGCATCTGCAAAGCCACGGCATTGGGGTTTTCAATTTTGATATCATATATCAGCTGCATTTGATGGAAATTAAATCCGGTTACCCTGACATCATCGACAGAAAGGCGGGGCTTGTCAATACTGCTGGCCAAGTCCTTGATTGTTTTACAGCTCATAATAAGCAGGGGGAACAGAAAAAGGATCGTATATTTTCTCATAACAGGAAAAATAATCTGCAATAGCTGAAATGTAAAAGTATTAGATTATCTGTGGTAAGTCGTATTTCGTATATAGAAAGAACTTACATATGTTCAGCGACTAAACACAACTGCAATACCATACGCAGAGAACAATTAAAGTACTTCGTGATAAAAGCTATACCTTGCTAACCATCTGATGTTCCTGATGATATGGGATTTTATAAAGTTAGATTCTACCACGATAAAAAAACTGCCGCGGGGGACGAGTATATCCTTCATCCCTTCTCTGCATACTGCATTTGGGCAACCATAAAGGGAACATGCTTTTACTGCAATAGAATAGACCATGTGGAAGTGTTTCATGAGCACCGAAAGGCGCAGTTTAACAAGGGATCAATGACCATACCGGGGCCTTGAGCCTGAATCCGTGTTCTTCATCAAACAGGTATTGGATGAAATATAATGCTTGGGGCCTGCATTTAGGGACCCTGAATGGAAGATCAACTGCCTGGCAACGTCCCTCCCTTTATTTGAACCTCCATTATGACAGCCGAGTTAAACTCCGGATATTGTATTACCATTAAAACCTAGAAATACATTCTGTACAGTATTGATATATTTCGTGCAGGTTCCGGCATTAGCTCCTTGATACGCGAGAGATGATTCCGGTAGGTAGTATTGAAAATATTGTCAGCATTCAACGAAATGGTATGGAGCAGGCGGGCCGACTCAAAACGATATTGTCCGAAAAGCCCTGCCACAGTATACCCACTGGTGGGGGTCTCAAAATCGCCTGTACGGTCCTGGCGATCGGCAATTGTTATCTTTCCACCCAGATGAAAGCCGCCACTGGCGTATTTTAAATTAATATGTGCCTGAAGGGGGGGGATCATGGGGAGAGGCTGCCAGCCAGCAGTTTCTATTTCTCGCTGGGCATGGGTGTAGCTCATAGATCCGGTGAGGGCCCAGTGATCCCAAAAAGATACCTGTGACGAAAATTCAATTCCCCGGAACCGTGCATCAACTCCGGAAAACTGGTAGACATTGAGCGAGGGGAACCGGGCGCTTTGTTGGCCGGTGTTGCGGGGGTATATGTAGCCATTAAAGGAATTATGATAAACCCCCACCTCTGCAGTTGCGGATGAGCTTTTGTAGCAGATAAACAGTTCTTTTCCCAGCCCGCGTTCTGGATTAAGATCGGGATTACCAACCTCGTAGGAGTACGAGGCCAAGTGTGGTCCTTCCGAGTAGAGTTCCTCTTGGGAGGGCGGTCGAAAGGAGTGCATGAAGGTTGCCCCTGTAAAAAAACCGCTGCCAATATCATAGATTGCTGATGCAGAGGTTGCCAGACCGTAAAAGGTCCGCTCGCGAATCCGACCGATGGAAGACTCATATTGTTCCTCCGGGGTGGCCCTGGAAAGTTCGAAACGTGCACCAACTTCCAGGTGAAGTGCCCCGATATTTTTTTCTTCTATGGCAAAACTGGCCAGGCTGTAGGCATCTGAGCCAGGGGTCTGGGTACCATCTACGGCGTAGTCTTTGGCTTCTCCCCAAAAGCCTATTTTTCCTTGCTCTAAAAACCCCCATCGCTGGTGCCGTACTGCAACCTTTGCATTGGTGGTCAATAATCCATATTCCGTACCGATTTGTCCGTCCTCTTCAAGCTCCCTGTGGTAGTAGTTTTTGTACGAAAGGTTCGCCTGCACTGATTTAAACACGGGATTGTCAAGCGTTATTTCCGCTCTGCCTTCTGTTTGATATTTACGAACCTCAATATTGACACCATGCTCATGTCCGCCTGCTGGATCTGGTGGGATACCATAGTTCGTCAGATACATGCTGCCAGCCAGGCCTGCATAGCCCCAGGGATGTATAGAACTCAGTCCCACGGAGTTGTTGGTGGAAAAAATATCGGAATTTTGAAGGCTTCCCTCCGGGGTTTTAAGGTTCTGAGCGGAACGAAGATTGCCATCAAAATTGAGCGCGAGACTGCTGCCCAGTGGGATCCCGGCATTGACTGCAGCTACACCGCCGGTATTTACGGACTGCCCCTCCAGGCTGGCTGTTCCATGCAGGTGGTCGGGCAGGGTAGGGGAAATTTGGTTGCGAACAACATTGATAACTCCGCCGATGGCATTGGCGCCGTATTCGAGAGCGGCGGGTCCACGGGCGATTTCGATCTCTTCGGCAGCCATGGGGTCCACTGTTACGGCATGATCCGCCGATTGTGAAGAGACGTCCCCCGTTCGTTCCCCGTCCTGTAGAATAAGCAGCCGCTCACCACCAAGTCCGCGGATGATGGGCCTTGCCGGGGCTGATCCCATCGACCGTGAACTGATGCCGGGCATCTCTTCCATCGTGGAAGAAAGCGTAGTGCCCAGGTTCTGACGGAGATCTGCACCCTTAATGGTTTTAGAGGCGTGTTCGAGGTTTGCCGAGGATGCATGGTCTGCGGTCCCAATCACTTCCACTGCCTGAGCATTAAGTACCGATGGCCTCAGGGACAGGGTCAAGGCCGTGGTTTCATTGCTATTTACGGTGATAACCTGTGTAACAGACTGGTAGCCTATACGGGATGCAGAAAGCGTATATTCACCTGCGGGAATGTTATTAAAAGTAAAAGCCCCATCACCATGGGCCGTTATGGCGCGATCCAGTTCTTCAAGGTAGAGATAAACGAAGCCGAGAGGGTCTTCTGTTTCCCGGTCAATTGTTTGGCCTTTAATGGTCCCGCGGTTCCTGTCTGCTTGTGCATGGGCCGGGGATGAAAAAACAAGGGTGATACTAATGGAAAGAAAAAGAGTTATATATCGCATAGGATAGAAAATTATAACGGGCAAGGAAGGTACTTGCCTTAGCCATTGACAAAGTCAGTTGACGGTTACAGGTATGGAGGGGGTTTCAAAATCCGCATGTTCACTTTTATCATGCCAAAGCTGGAAGCGGACCATGGTCTGGCCCTCTTGATTGCCTGTAAGACGAAAACTCCACGGAGTTTGTTGACTGTCCTGGTTTATTTCAGCAACAGCGGTGTCAATTTGATTCCATTTCAGGCTGTAATCATGCTCTGGTTGAAAAAGCTCCCCGTCGTGGTCCAGGAAATACACGGTGATCAGAGGGGTAGTTTCTCCGTTGACGACTTCAAGCTGGCCGGAAGTGATCACCCCTTCTTCGATACGAACAATCTCAGTGCTGTCCATCTTTAAAATAACCCCTTCCGGATGGTGATGTTCTTCCTCATCGCTGGAACTGGCTGGATTGCTGCAGCCGGCAAGAAAAAGGGCAAGGGTTAAAACAGGTATGATCATTATATGGGTAAAAGGTATACTAAATTTCATAACAGGGTAACTTTAATGGTGAAAATAGAAACGGTATGTACGGCATTCCCCGTGGAATAGAACCGAACATTTTGTTATTCAGATGTGATGGACGAGGACTTATAAAATAACCGGCGGGGATCGTCCACGGTCAACTACCAGATAGGTGGGAACCGCGAAATGAGTGGTTTCTGAGACCTTATTTTCAACATTAAAGAAAGCATCAGCTGAAGAGGAGGGAGAAAGGATCTCGGTTTCAAAAAGATAGCCGCTTATGGGACAAACCGTGGTATCGCTGCTGATGCAATGCCCGGTATCAGTAAAGTCAGAGCTGTGATTCCATTCAAGATGATGATGGGAATGAAGCGTAGTAATGGTAAGCCCGATGCCGGTAAGCAAGAGCAAAAACAGACCTACTTTAAATTTTATGTCACGCTTCATCCTATTGCTTTACTAAATAAACTCAACTGTCTTGCGTAAACGTGCCAAAACAGAATTTAAGTATCGACTAACTGACTGTTTAAAGCAATCAATAAATCTTTATAAGACTTATCTCAATATACATTTAAGAAGATAAATGACAAAAAATTATGATTTTTAATGCTACAACTAGTGGTGAAGGAGCGGCAGAACTGACGGCAGTGGGTTTTGCGGCAAACTTAGGCGGCAGGGTCATTATGATAGAGAAAGGTCGTATCGGCCGGCGATTTCCGGCGGACTGGATGTCAGCGATCATGACTCTATCCCCTGGATGTACAACCGTATAATAACATTGCCCCGCTCAAAAAAGACGGGGCAATGGAAATCATTCTATAAGCTATGTTCGGTGCTGCATCCCTCAGGAAACATTGGGAGCGGTAGCTTGGGCCATTTCATCCACCGTCTTCTTTTCCGTTTTTTTCTGCCATACGTAGAAGATGCTAAACAAGACGATCAGGATAAGCGGGAAAATAGCCACTTTTGCCAGGGTCGCCTGTCCGGCGGCCAACTCAAGCTCAGATCCGCTCAGCCCCATATCAGCATAGGTACTCCGGGCGCTGTCGATCCAGCTTCCAATGATCGGCTGAAAGATAGAAGTGGAAAACATGCCGATAGCGCCTAACAGCGAAAGACCGAGGGCACCGGTTTTGGGAGCTCTCTTGGCAGCTGTACCTATCATGACAGGCCAGAAGTAGCAAACGCCTATAGCGAAAAAGATAGCGGCCACATACGCCATCGCTCCGGTAAAGATGCTGAACATATAGATACCGATAGCTGCAAATACGGAACCTCCCAGAAGCACGCCGGGCTGACCCAGTGCTTCAACAACAGGGCCTGCAAAGAACCGGCCTACAGCCATCAGGCCCGTTACCAGTGCCAATATTAACATCGGGCTGGCCCCGCTCTCAGCCATAACAATATTTACCCACTGCTGGGGACCGAATTCTGAAATGGCGGTAATCGCGAAACAGAAAAACAAAAATATATAAACCGGACTCCCCAGCGCCTTGACATTTTCCTTGAGGGATTTCATCTCCTCCAGTTTGGGTTCCGGGAATTTTTGTCCGAAGAACAGAACGGCATAAGTGATCGTGGGAATCATGATAATCCACATTTGGGCTTCCCATCCCATCGAAAAATCTGTCATGAATTTTGAAATCAGACTGCCGAGTACAATGCCGCCGGGAAACCACATATGGAAACGGTTCAGCATTTTATCCACCTTATTTCCGGTGTATGAATCGGCAATCATCGGATTGCAGGCGGCTTCCGTACAGCCATTGCCCAGGCCAATCAACAGGGTGGATATAAGCAGGAGGGTATATCCGCCGGCGTAAATCGTCAATATGATCCCCAGGGTATGCACGACAAAGGCAAACTGCATAATCCTCTTGGGACCAATAGAATTATAAAAAATTCCGCCTAAAACCATTGAGATGGGGAACCCCAAAAACCACATGGAATTGATGAAACCGAGTTGTTCGGCTGATAATCCAAATTGATCTCCGAGTTCTGGTAGTATCCCTGCCCGAATGGCAAAAGTAAAAGCGGTGGTAATGAGTGCAAAACAGCTTCCCAGAAAAAGAATTCGCTCGTTAACTTGTTTAGTCATTATAGATAGTTTTGTGGATAGTTAAAGTAATAGTATTAATGCTCATCCCTATTGTGAGGCGGTCTTCCCCAGCAATCATATCCCCTGTATCCATAATATGGATTTTTACATTGGATAAGCGAATCGTAATCGACAAGACGTTAAAATAGAAAAGTCGATAAATAATTCAATATTTTTAAAAAAAATTTAATTATTTGCGCAAAGCAGGGCTTGTCTCATATCGAGCAGGGATAATGAGGGATAGGAGGAGGACCAGAGACGAGGTCTGAGGGGCAGTTGACAGTAAAGATACAGGCTGGAGGGGTTTCTTGTTGTAGAATATATCTTCTGTCAAATAGCCTGGTCCGGACGGGGAATAAAAAGGAAGCTTCAGGAGGCTACCCCCAGGCCATAAGGAGAACCGCAACGAATACCAGGAGGCCGCTTAGGCCATAAAGGTATCGTGCCGGTATAAGACTGGATGATTTATTGAACAAGGTGATTATGAGACCGGAAACAAAGGTCCCCATCGACAGTCCCAGCAAAAAATAAACCATGTAGCAAGCTTTTGTTTGATTCTGGTTCGAAAATAGTGACCAACGGGGTGCAAATGGTCAATCGTCCACGGCCTGGCCGACCAACTGACGGAATTTCCACCCGGTGGGGTCGGAGGTGCCCTGTGTCTGTTTCAGCAGAATACCGATAATACGTTCCTGCGGATCCGCAAAATACTGGGTATTGAAATAACCGCCCCAGTCAAAAGTACCCTTGCTGCCCATGCCTCCCAAATTTTCTCCCCGCTGATTGACAACCCCAAATGCAAGTCCGTAATGTTTTCCATTTCCCTCCCAGAGGTCGCCGATTTGGTTGCTCATCATAAATTGGACAGTCGTCCTGCTGAGCAGGCGTACCCCGTTTAGCTCCCCCTTGTTCAGGTACATCTGGAGAAATGTGGCATAGTCGCGGGCCGTACTGGAAAGCCCGGCTCCGCCCGAATAAAATTGCCTAGCCCCTTTTACCGGATAGTTCGGATCATAGAAGGTGACTGGGTACCGTACCCATCGGCCATCTTCTGTTGTTTGCACCGGGACCAGTCGATCTGCCTTGGAGTCGGGCAGATAGAACCAGGTGTCATCCATCCCCAGTGGATCAAAGATGCGGGTCCGGAAGAATTCATTGAGGGGCATGCCGGATAACGTCTCGATAAAATAACCCAGCACGTCCAGCCCTTCGCTGTAGGTATATCCTTCGCCGGGATGGTGATGCAGGGGCAGCTCAGCAAGTTTTCGCACACTCTCTCCAATGGTGATGTCCTTCGTCGTAAAAAGATCCGTCACACCGGCCTTTTGATAGATTTTTCTGAAGCGGTCGTCGCCGTCGATCATGCCGTAGCCGATGCCGGAGGTATGGGTCAGGAGATGACGAATCGTAATCGGCTTATTGGCAGGGATGGTGGTATAGGTTGTATCTTTCACCATGAGAGAGTCCAGAACCCGGGCCTCCTCAAAGGCTGGAATATATTTTGAAATCGGATCATCCAGTTGAAACTTACCTTCCTCCCACAGCATCATCACTGCTGTTGAAGTTATGGCTTTGGTCTGAGAGGCAATTCTGAAGATGTCATTTTTTCGAAGGGGGCGTCCGGAGGTGTTGTCAGCCATCCCCAAAGCTTTGTGATATATGATTTTCCCATTCCGGGCCACCAGTGCAACCGCCCCGGGAATCTGTTGTTCTCCCACGGCCTCATCAAGCATGGTATCGATTCGCGCCAGCCGTTCTTCCGACATTCCCTGGCTAATGGCGGTGGCCTCAGAAAGCGGGGGAGAGGTCTGTATAGACGGGGTCTGGGCAGAAGCAATAAAAGAGACAAGGGGAAAGAACAGTGTTAATAGGTATTTCATCCTTAAATGATCGACTGAGATATTAGTGTACCCGTTTTGCACCCTCTGTCAGCGGCGGAACTCCTGGTAAGTTAACAGGATCCGCCGGAACTGCAAAAACTGAATGAAGAGACAGGCAAAGAAAAAATTAAGCCTGGACATTCATAAAAAAAGCCTCTCTCCGGCTATGGAAAGAGGCTTTTAAAAAGCAGATAGTTGCCAGATTCTTAACTGATCAATTCTTTGAGCGTGATACCAATTTCCGCCGGGCTGTCGACAACCGTGACCCCGGCTTCACGAAGTGCTTTCTTCTTGTCTTCAGCTCCACCCTGACCGCCGGAAATAATAGCTCCGGCATGTCCCATACGTCGGCCGGGAGGGGCTGTGCTTCCCGCGATGAAAGCAACAACCGGTTTTTCAACATGAGCCTCGATATAGGCAGCGGCCTCTTCTTCGGCCGAGCCGCCGATTTCACCGATCAGTACAATAGCCTCGGTATCGGGGTCATCTTCAAAAAGTGTAACAGCATCCGTGTGCGTCGTTCCGATCACAGGGTCGCCGCCAATGCCGATGGCAGTGCTCTGACCCAGCCCGGCTTTTGTAAGCTGATCAACGGCTTCGTAGGTCAGTGTTCCTGAGCGGGATACCAGTCCCACCTTGCCCGGAGTGAAAATATTGCCGGGCATAATACCTATCTTGGCCTCGCCGGGAGTAATTACACCTGGGCAGTTGGGACCGATGAGCGTAGCACCGTGGCTTTTCACAATTTGCTTGGCGGTAATCATATCCTTGACGGGGATCCCTTCGGTAATGCAGATAATAACCTCAATACCGGCAAAAGCGGCTTCAGAGATAGCATCTCCGGCAAAAGCGGGGGGGACAAAAATGACAGATGTATTGGCATCTTCTTTTTCAACCGCATCGGCGACGGTATTATATACCGGAAGTCCGAGATGTTCCTGCCCGCCTTTTCCCGGGGTAACTCCCGCTACCACATCGGTACCGTATTCTATCATTTGTTCGGCATGGAAGCCGCCTTCGCTTCCCGTAATTCCCTGTACAACTAACCGTGTATCATTACCAACAAGTACGCTCATGAGCTTTTTTAGTTAAATTAAACATTTTTTTAGTCGGACGGAATATACCCACAAGATGATGAATTGGCAAAGAGAGGTTCTCAAAATTGGTTTTCTACATTGCGGGCTTGTATTATTCCGTTATCGATCCAAACCTGAATGATTTTTATCGGCACAAATCCCGACTTTTTTGAATGAAAATGGGATGTCCCATGTGGATAGTTAATAATTTTCAATTTATCGAGATAATGAGATGAGATTCATCATGAATTCTCTTATCATTTCAGTGCTATGGCAGTAATGATTCCCGACGAAAAAAAAGAGGAAGTCCGCGGTGCATCAGACATCGTAGAGGTTGTTGAGGACTATGTAAAATTGAAGAGGTCCGGCCGCAGCTGGAAGGGGTTATGTCCTTTTCATGACGAGCGCACCCCCTCGTTCCATGTGACACCCGACCTGGGCATCTACAAATGTTTTGGGTGCGGGGCTTCCGGGGATGTATTCAATTTTGTCATGGAGATGGAAGGGGTCGGTTTTGTGGAAGCAATGCGATCCCTCGCTGACCGCTACGGGGTTTCCCTGCCTGAAGAAGATGACCAGGAATTTGATGAAGACCACCACCTTCGCGAGGGGATCTACCACGCACTGAAATACGCGGGGGTGTTTTTCCATCGCCACCTGATGGAAACAGATGAAGCCCATAAGGCACGGGATTATTTGCAGGAGAGAGGATACAATCGCAAGATCATCAAACGCTATGGCCTGGGCTATGCACCCGCCGCAGGCGATAAACTGTACCGAACGGCCCTGGATTCAGGATTGAATGAAGAATACCTGTTGGAAGCGGGTTTGATAAAGCCGAGCAAGCGGGGAGAGGGATTCTATGATGCCTTCCGGGGACGCCTCATGTTTCCCATCTTTAATCCATCTGGCAAGGTGATTGCCTATGCAGGACGCGTGCTCGGAAAGAAAAAGACGGCAAAATACATAAATTCGCCCCAGACCAAGGTGTATAACAAGAGCAAGGTGCTCTACGGGATAAATTTTGCCAAAAATGAGATTCGTAAATCCAATGAGGTTATTTTGGTGGAGGGATATACCGATGTTATTTCACTGCAGCAATATGGGATCGGGAATGTAGTGGCTTCCAGCGGAACCTCACTGACGCCCGGGCAGATGAAGCTTCTGCACCGCTACGGGGATACGATTACCATGATTTATGATTCCGACTCGGCGGGACAGCGGGCCATGAAACGGGGCATTAATATTGCCCTGCGTGAAGGGATGGATGTTATGCTGCTGGAGCTTCCGGAGGGGGAGGATCCCGACTCCTTTGTCCGGCAATTTGGAAAAGATTCATTTTTGGAGCTGAAACGGGAGGGGGGCAATGACTTTCTTACCTACCAGATCCACAAGGCTAAAGAGGAAGGACGATGGGAAAAACCTGCCGAAAAGAAGAAGGTTATCAGTGAAATTCTGGAAAGTATTGCCCACATGCCGGACCCGGTTTCGCGGGAAACCTTTGTTCAGCACTTGAATACCAAGGCCAAAGTGGGGGACCGGGCGCTGTTTGAGGAGCTTGGAAAGATTCAAAAGGAGCTGAAGGAAGAACGCGCACGGGCCCGAAAAAGGGAACAGCGGCGTATCGAACGGGAACAGCGGAAATCGTCGGACACAGCTCCGGCACCGCATACTGCGGGGATCAGGAAGAAGGTTGATTCTTCAGCTCCCGATAAGGGGGCATCACTGACACGGAAGAGGCCAAATTATGAAAAAGAGCTGATTCGGCTCATGCTGATGTATGGACAAGAGATGATCGATTATGTTGGTTCGCACTGTTCGGACAAGCATTTTGAGGATCAACAACTGCGAGTATTCTATGAAGATATTATCGAGCGGTATAAAGCCGATCAGGAGGTAAGCGTAGAGCAGTATGCCCAGGCTGACCATCCCTACCCGGAGCTTGTAGGAGAGGTGGTGCTGGAGAAGTATTCGGTGAGCGACCGGCATCATGAAAAAGTAGGCGTGCAGTATAAAAAAGACAAGAATCCCTACCGGACAGCCAAGGGAGCACTAAAGGCGCTGAAAGTACATTTTCTTAAACGGCTGCAGACTGAGCTTTATGAACAGTACAATGCCGCATCCGGGGAGGAACGGAAGAAGGTTATGCGACTTATGAAGGAGGCCGGCCGCCGGCGTACCCGAATACAGCAATCCCCCATTGATGAGCTGTTTCCGGATCCCGATACTGAGGACGCCAAGAGTATATCGGACAAAGTCTTCGAATACAAGATGAAGGGAGACAAAGAGTAAATTGCCGATTGCTGTTATTTACGGGACCCTGGGAGCAGATTTTATTAATCTTTTAAATATTTACAAAGTATAAACCTCCATCGGAATGCCTGATTACACAAGTGAACTGAACATCGCCCGGCAGGCTGCTGAGAAAGCGGCCGGTATCATTCGGGAATACCAGTCGGCCAATTCATTTACCATTAACTTCAAGGGGAAAAATGATCTTGTTACCGACGCAGACGTAAAAACGGAAGAGGAAATCATAGCCCTGCTGGAGCAGGAATTTCCTGGTGATCATATTCTGGCTGAAGAGTCATTTGACCAGGTTCGTCTTCCCGAAGACAGAACCTGGCTTATCGATCCCATCGATGGTACGACCAACTTCGCACACGGTTTTCCCGTTTACTGTGTCTCCATCGCATTGTGGGAACACCGAGAGCCCCAAATGGGGCTGGTACTGGAGGTCTCCCGTGATGAATGCTTCAGCGCTATTGCCGGAAAGGGGGCCTACCTGGATGGAGCCTCCATCTCGGTTTCCAAGATCAGGGAACCTGAAAATGCACTGATCGGCACTGGCTTTCCCTACAACGACCTGAGTTTGATTGACAACTACCTGGACTTTTTTCGGATGCTGATGTATAAGACCCAGGGGGTGCGCCGGGCGGGAGCGGCCGCTTACGATCTGTGCTGTGTGGCTTCAGGACGTCTCGACGGATTCTATGAATATGCGCTAAATCCATGGGACGTAGGAGCTGCCGCCCTCTTAGTCAGAGAAGCTGGAGGACAGGTGTCGGATTGGGTCGGAGGGGATAACTGGCTGCTCGGCCAGCGTATTGTCGCCGGAAATGCCTCTGTCCATCAATTCTTGCTGGAGGCCATCCAGCAGGAGTTTACCCCTGACGAGCTGGCAAGTATTATTCCCTGAACTATGGTAGCAGATCAATTTAGCTCATCTTATCGCATGGGGTTGGTTTCGAAAAAGGTATTGAATGATGCCATGGGCTGGGGACCGTTGTGGTATTTGAAAGGCTCACCATAGGTGGCTCCAATCAGGTGGCCATAGTGGCGGGCACGGGCTTCTATCCCTTTAAAGAATTTAGAATTGGAAATATAGGTTTCCGGTTCCTCTCCGACCTCTTCCACCTTGAACTGTGTCTCAAAAGCCAGGATCGCATCCTTTTTGGCTTCAAAGGTTTTACTGATATCAAAGACCATATCCGGCTCAAACGGGCGGTCCTGCATATAATGGAGGATGTGGGAGGGACGCCATCGCTGCTGGGGCACTCCTTGCTCATCGGTGGTTTCAATTTTAGTCAGACCGCTGTAAAACAGGGCGTCCAGGGCCAGCCGGGTTGCCTGTCCGTGGTCGGGGTGCCGGTCGGAGGGCGCTCCAGTCAGGCAGATATGGGGACGATATTTTCGAATCTGTCGGATAATCTTGAGTTGGTTCTCCCGGCTGTTTTCAATATTGGTATCTGCGATGCCCAGATTATGCCGGACGTCAAGCCCAATGACATCGGCAGCCGCGGCAGCTTCCTCCATCCGCTGAGCAGGGGTACCTCGGGTTCCCATTTCCCCACGTGTGAAGTCAATGACCCCTACTTTCTTTCCTTGGTTGACCAGGGCAGCGAGTGTACCCCCGCAGCAAAGTTCGGTGTCATCCGGGTGAGCCGCCAGCGCTAAGATATCCAGTTGCATAATATAAATTGAGTGGGTTCAATGAGGTAGTAAGTTTTTCATTCAGCCTCCTAAAATCGGATCAAATTAATCCACATGCAATGGTTAATGTTGTTTCTGCAGCCCGGATTGTTTGAAGCAATAATAAACCGGATTTCGAACGAAATGGGGTGGATTACGATTGCGGTGGTTCAGTAGAAAGCCTCCATTCCGGCCAAATGGTGTGGTATTACAGGGATTTTAATGTTACCGCTGAAAAATGCGGTCAGCAACGGCAAGGGGCTGCGGTTCTATATGGTATTTGCATGTACCTCTACAGTGTAATGGCTTCAAGTGCTTATTTGGTTTGTTAAGCTGCACAGGAGGATCCAAAACGAAGCCCGCGATACGAATAGAAGGCTTTAATTACTGCATCACTTTAACCAGAATTTCCTTATAATAAAACAGCAAGAGGTGAAATCCCTGAATTTAATTTGAGCATTATGAATGAAGAAATACTTGAAAATGTAAATAAGCGACTGGATGATGCGCTTGATCGCGGCAGGCGCATGGTTGAAAACGATGAGCTGCCCGAACAGGTGGAGGAGCTTAAAGGTAAGGCAGAAACAATCATACGGAATCATCCTATAAAAAGTGTTGCCGCAGGACTTTTTGCAGGTTACGTTTTAGGTAAGATTTTAAGCTCCGATGACTAATACAGTATGAAAACAAAAAAATCCACCGATCAAGTAGGTCAAAAGCTTAGAGGCATCACTACGGATCTCAAGCGGTACGTCGAAAAGCGCATTGAGCTGATGATGCTTAATTTTGGAGAACATTTTTCCAAATGGATGGCTATATCCGTACAGCGATCGGCAGGAGCCCTGTTGCTGCTGGTGGGTACCTGTTTTCTGCTTGTTGCCCTTGCTGTTTACCTGGAAAATCTGCTGGCTGTTCCGGGGCTTGGTTTTGCTTTGGTATCCATTCCCTTGTTTATTTTCGGAGGCTTATTTGTGTACCTGAAACCCAGGCGTTTGTTCAGGCAACTACAGGAACTTTTTGAGGAAGAAGTTATTGAAGCTATTGAGCAGAATAACAAAGAAGACGATAAACAGAAACAGCTGGAGGCTTCAGAACACAGAAAATCGTACAATAATGAGGAATAAAAAGGTATTATGACCAAAGACAAGGTAGATAAACTTGAAGAGAAAAAAAGAGCGCTGGAAGCGGAACTGAATAGTATTCAGCATGAGCTTGACGACTCCATCGACCAGGTACGCAGCGACGTAAGTGAAAAATTAGATCCCAAGTCGTTTATCCGTGAGCACCCGCTTCCGGTGGTTGGAGGGGCCGTAGTGCTGGGTTTTCTGCTTGGACATAATGATGAGAGACCCAGGAAGAGGGCAAGATCCTCTTCATCATCGTCCGATGGCAAGTTTACCAGTACCCTCCTATACGAGTTAAAACGGCTGGCGACCAAGAAGGCACTGTCTTTTGCCACGGATTTCATGGAACAGAAATTCCATGAAAAGACCGGCCGTCACTTTGAATCTCCGAATGGAACCGTAGAGGAATAACGGTTGCCTGCCAATCGCATATAAAACCGTGCCCGCCTTCAGTTGTTTTAGTACGGGGAAGTGTATCAGATCATCTGGCCCGCCTTTTTTATTTTTTTACATAAAAAAATCTTTTGGGAGTGTAACTATCTTTATAATAGTTCGTGTAATTGACCAGTAATAAAACGAATAAAACTATTATGAATATGCGGATTGGGATACTTTTACTGCTCATCGGCTTTAGCCTGTCGACAACCGTACATGCCCAGGATGCTCCCGGTGACCGGGAAATTTCACTGCAGGATGCCATTGAAATTGCCCTGGAAAATAATAACCAGCTTAAAGTTGCAAGCAATAATGTTGATCTTGCAGACAAACAGGTTCGAAGCGAAAAGGCGGATTATTTTCCTTCTGTAAATGCAAATATCTCTGGCAACAGGAATATAGGACGTACCTTCGATCAGAGTGCCGGTCAGATCACAACAGAAACAAATAATTCCTTTCGAAGCAGTCTGAATGCGAATCTTCCTATCTTCAGCGGTCTTGAAAATTTGCATTCACTGAGAAGCAGCCAGTATGGCAAACGATCTGATGAAGAAAATCTTCAGCGTGTGCGGGAAGATATTATTTTTAATACGGCCAGCAACTACCTACAGCTTATTCTGGATCAGAAATTCCTGGAAATTGATCGTGAGAACCTGGCCGCCTCGCGCAAAACCCTGGAGCAGGTCCGTGCACAGGTGGAAGTAGGGGCCCGACCGCAGGTAGACCTTTATAATCAGGAGGCTACGGTAGCAAATAATGAGCTGGCTGTAGTCAATTCCGAGAACGCCGTGCAGTCAAGTCGATTGCAGCTGATCAATATGCTTCAGATCGATCCCCGCAAAGAGTATGAATTTGCTACGCCCGATATTGCCGATCAGTCCATTGGTGCCAGGCAGTACGACCTGGACCAGTTGGTAACGACTGCACTTGAGAACCGTTCTGACCTGCAAAGTGAAAAATTCGATATCGAATCGATCAAGCACCAGCTCAGTGCCACACGCGGCAGCCTGTATCCGTCCTTGAGCCTAAGCGGTTCCATTTCGAGCAGCTACTCGGAATTACGTCCGTTTGATTTTCGGGACCAGTTCTGGGATCAAAACATCAACCGTGCCATCGGCCTGTCGCTGAGCATACCAATTTTCGGTAATCTGGATCGAAGGACGAACGTCCAGACGCAGCAGATCAATTATAAAAATGCCCGGCTTGACCTGGAAAATACGGAGCTCCAGGTCGTCCAGGAGGTTAATCAGGCCTACAATGACTATCAATCCTATATCAAGCAGCTGGAATCTTCTGAGAAGGCCTTGCGGGCTGCTGAGCGGTCGTACCTGACCCAGAAAGAGCGCTATGAAGTAGGGGCCGGCACCCTCATAGAACTGAGTGATGCCAATGCACAGTATGTTGAAGCTCAGGCGAGCAGAGCGCAAGCATTGTTTCGGGTTATTTTTCAACGAAAATTGCTTGATTACTACGTTGGTAAGCTGGATCAGAATGTATCATTTGGTTTCATGAGATAAAAATGGCACGTCCGAAGAACAGCCTGTGCAAAACCTTCACGGGTGCCTGTTTACAAAGCAGCTTGTCTCGGGTGGCCCGGCAGTCTGCTCCGCGGGTTGGATTGTGCCGAAGGGGAGGCCATCATAAAATGTTTGCGGATATGTAAAACATACTACAAACACTGTTTTTGAACATGGTGTGAGGCTAATAAGTTGATGTAGAAACAGGAAGGATGTATAATGTTATTGCAACAGAGCGTTTGCAGTACTATTGACAGCAGGTAGAATGATGGAAATAATTGACAAACGCATACATCCGGTCTGGAGAAGAGGGGAATTCCAACAAGCAGTTGTCAGATGAAGATCTGCTTTTCACCAATAATCAAAATACAGCAGGTGGCATATGAATGAGCCGGTTATAAAAATTCGTGATCTGATGAAAATTTACCAAATGGGCAGCCAGGAGGTACACGCCCTTGATGGCGTTTCGTTTGATGTGATGGCGAATGAATATATCGCTATCATGGGCCCTTCGGGATCAGGCAAATCAACGATGATGAACCTTATCGGATGCCTCGATACGCCGTCGAGCGGAACATATATATTGAACAGCCAGGATGTGAGTCAATTGGAGGATTCGGAACTTGCCGAGGTTCGAAATCGTGAAATCGGTTTTGTATTTCAGACTTTTAACCTGTTGCCCCGTACGGATTGTATCTCAAACGTCGAACTGCCGCTTATTTACTCGGGAATCAAGACTGCTGAGCGGCGGGAACGTGCATCGAAGACGCTTGAGCGAGTGGGACTCGGGGATCGCATCGATCATAAACCCAATGAGCTTTCCGGGGGGCAGCGCCAGCGTGTTGCCATCGCACGTGCACTGGTCAACAATCCCTCCATACTACTGGCTGATGAGCCGACCGGAAATTTAGATACCCAGACCGGCGGTGAGATTATGATGCTTTTCGAAGAGCTCTACCGCATGGGCAATACGATATTGCTTGTCACGCACGAAGACGACATTGCCGAACATGCCCGACGCATAATACGGCTTCGCGATGGTAAAATAGAAAGTGATACAAAGGTCGATACCCCCGCACTGGAACATCTTGATATAGCCACCTCTACTTCTTTCAGAGCGGTTTAGCAAGGGGGCAGGATACACTTCAGGAATGATCAAGCTCAATCCTGGGGGTTCCATTTCGGTAGAAGAGTTCCAGGGGGTGATTGTATACGCTGCTCAGGTTTTCCGAAGTCAGGACCTCTTTCTTGGGGCCGGAAAAAACGGCCCGGCCATTTTCCAGCAAAATGACGTTTTGGATCTCAGGAAGCACTTCTTCCAGGTGATGAGTCACAATGATGACTGTTGTTCCCTGGCGGGCCACATCGCTGATAAGCTGCAGGCACGTTTTGCGAGCCACTAGATCGAGGGCCGTTGTGGGTTCATCCAGCACAAGCACTTCCGGGGAAGTCACAAGAGCGCGGGCGATGAGGACCCGCCGGGCCTCGCCCGCCGACATTCGATTAAACATGCGATCTTTCAGGTGAGACGCCCGCATAAGATCCAGTTTCTTCAAGGCTGTCTGTTTCATTTCATCGGAAATATCATGGTGTCGAAACAGTTGCATACTGGAAAAAAAACCGGTAATCGCCACATCCAGACCGCTCAACCGGCCGTAACTGAGATTGTGCATGATACCATACTCCAGTTCGGTGGAAATAATACCGATCCGCTTGCGGAGTTTGGTCACGTCCCAGTGATCCCTGCCAAAAACCTGAATAGGAGCGGGAGCATTATTTTCGGGAGCCACCGGATGCAATTGATGGGTTAGAAGCTGGATAAAAGTGGACTTCCCTGATCCATTCGGCCCCACAATAGCCGTGTGATCCATACGGCCAATGGTCATCGAAAACTGATCCATAACTTTGGTGTTATTTCGATAGGCGGTCACATCACGGAATTGCAAGATGGGATCTTCGTCGACGGGTTCTGTCATGGTAGTTCACTGTCTGTAAAAGGGTTAAGCATGTGGTGTGTGCGGCTCCCGGCGGGCGCAAGGTTGTGTACTTGCAGTACCGCACGAAAGTTAAGCTTTTTCATGGTTGATCTCCGAGCCGTTTTTCGATCATTTGCTGCAATTGACGGAATTGACGGTTGTTCGGCTGTAGTTCCGTCAGCTTCCGGGCATGGGGCAGGGCTTTGTGATATTGCTCCTGTTGCACATACAGGGTGCTTATACCGTAGCGATACTCCGGATTATCCGGTGCCAGGTCTATGGCCTGAAGATAGGCTTCTTCGGCCTGATTCGGTTTCCCGAGTTGCTGGAGGCTAATAGCCCAGTTGTACCGTACCCTGGTATTTTGTGGCATCAGTGCTGCGGCCTTTTTAAAATGGGGCAGGGTGGCCTCCAGTTTTCGCTCTTCAGCCAGCAGGAGCGCAAGAGAATAGTGGGCTGGCCCATAATCGGGTTCCTGGCTGATAACTTTTTTCAGCAACTGCTCCGCTTCAGCATTATTACCCTGCCGATTGTACAGGTATGCCAGGTTAATCCGTGCCGGGTTAAAATAGGGATCCTTTTCCAGGGCCTTTTGATATGCATCAATTGCTTTTGTGACCTGCCCCCGCTTTTCAAAAAATTGTCCCCTGTTCATTTGTCCCTGTGGGAAATAACGACTAACGTCAAGGTATCGTTTGTACTCCTCGAGCGCCTGCTTAAACGGCTGTTTTAAATTAAAGGCAATATCGGCTGTGGAAAATTCGGCTAATCCACCTACAGCACCTATTCGAACAGCCCTCACAGAATCATCAAGGGCATCCTGCAAGACCGGGTTTTTCAGTGACTCGGGAAAATTTGCCAGGGCCCGGGAGGTACTGTTTCTGACCAAGGGACTTGGATCATTTATTGTTTTTTCGAGCAGGTCGCGGCTATTGGAGGAGGGGAACTGTCCGGCATACCAGACGGCTGTTGCCCGAACGATATCAGGCTGGAGGGTGTCAACGACAAGCTGTGCAAGCTCCGGCAATATATCAGCGCCTTCCCGGTCCGCTTTTGTAAAAATTTCCGAAAAGTGTTCGGGGCGTTGCGGTCCGTACCACTTCTCAACAGCGTCAGCAGCCCATTGGGCCGACTCTTGATCATGGCAATTATTACAGGCATTGGGCGTATCAAACCCAACACTCAAATCGGGCCTGGGAACGCGAAAGCTGTGGTCCCGGCGAAAATCCACCTCCATATAATAGCGCCCGGGCATATGGCAGTTTATACATTGGGATGCCTCTGTATTGACCTGGTGCTTATGGTGCTCTACTGTGTTGTAGCGTGGCTCATGGCACTGCATACAGAGACTGTTATCCGTCACGTTGGCCTTCAGTTTGAGTGAATGTGGATCATGGCAATCGTTGCATTTTACTTTCTCCTCGAACATTTTGCTCTGTAAAAAAGAGCCATAAACATAGACCTCCTCCTTGATCTGTCCGTCAGGGAAATAAGAGTCGGGATGGGGAAGTGTGGGGCTGTAATGGTCAAGAAAGTCGCCCGAATGACGATAGTCGTCTGTTAAATCCTCCCGGAGGGCATGGCATTGCGCACATTGGTTGATTTGTTGCGTCTGGGGAGTGTTGCGGGTCAGCTCCAGGTCCCTGCGAATGCGCTCAATCGTTGCGTCTTCAACAGCTTCTGATTCAACAAAATCTACGTGTTGCTTTCCGGGCCCGTGACAGGCTTCGCAGCTGACATTGATACTTGACCAGGTGGTATGGAATGAGTCTGCTTCGGCGATATAGTTCTGCTGCAGATTTGTTGAATGACAGTCGGCACACATGGTATTCCAGTTCATGGCACCTCCTGTCCAGTGCAGCCAGTCTCCGTGCTGGATATCTTCTTCGGGGTTCATGGCGAACCATTGCTCCTTTTGGGTATCCCAGGCAATGTTCAGGGCCTGCAGTTTTCCTTTGCCGAAATCAATCAGGTATTGCTGCAGTGGTTCCCAGCCAAACGTGTGGGTAACCTGATATTGAATACGTTCCCCGCCCGGACCCGGAGCCTCCACCATAAACAGTGAGTCTTTTTTAAAAAAGCGATAGGCGGTGCCATGGTGTTCGAATGTGGTATCGTCGAACCGGGCACGGACAGATTCATCCGTGGCTTTCTTCATGGCATAATCGTGGTGCGATCCCTTCCAGTCAGCCACCTGTTCACTGTGGCAGGAGGCACAGCGCTTGTCACCAACAAATTGACTGTTCTCCATTTTTTTTCCCGCGGTCGTTCCGGGAGTTTTTTCAGAGCTGGTGCAACTGAAGACAATGCCGGTACTCAGTGAGATTCCGGTGATCAATAATAAAAGCAGTGACCTATTCATTATAACAGCAGGCAGGTATTGGTATACGTAACATTAGAGTAATTGCTTCATTGTATCCAACGTCGGTTCTATTTGATTTCTTCAAGAACCTGAACCACTTCGGAATGGTCGTTGTTGCGGGCAAAGTCAATCGCTGATTCGTCATCCTTGTCTGTAAGAGATGGATCAGCCCCATGGTCCAGCAGTGTTGTCACAACTTCTTTGTTGCCCTCGGCAGCGGCAAACATCAAAGCCGACCAGCCGTCCACATTGTCTACCGCATTGGGATCGGCATCGGATTCCAACAAAAGTGCCACTGTTTCAGGAAAGGGCCCGCTTGAGGCAAAAATAAGCGGGGTCCTTCCATCTGTATTTCGGGCGCTGACGTCCGCACCCTCTTCGAGAAGCAGCTGGACAATTTCGGTATGGCCGTTAAAGGAAGCCAGCATGAGCGGCGTACGGCCGCTGTTATCCGAGGCGTTAACATCCATACCCTGGCCGATCATCTCCCTGACTTTTCCTGTGCGCCCTCTCAGAGAGGCATTCCTGAGATCCTGCGCGGTGTACACCAGACCGGCGCTGTCGTCCCCGGCGGACGGCTCCTGTTTGGAAGTGTCGGGCTGTGATTCACTATTACAGGCTGCCAGGGAAAAAGCGCCTATTATTACAAGAGCTGTCAGAGCCGGACGAAAAAAAATTTTAAGGCTTGAAATTCTCAACATGCTGTTGGTAAATGACTATTCAGGGTTACTCGAGTTATTGGTAACCCTACTTAAAAAATATACCTCGTTTCCACAACTATTTTTTGGACGTTTTTTTATTGTCAATGGTGCTTAAATTTTGATATTCTGTGTTTCGTGAAAATAACAGCTCCAGATCAATTGCTATGAAAATTCTCTACGTATTTCCGCATCCGGATGATGAATCTTTTGGTCCGGCCCCGGCTATTGCCGCGCAACTGCGCAAAGGGCACGAAGTTTATCTGTTGACCCTGACCAAAGGCGAAGCCACCAGGCAGCGATTTCGTCTTGGAATTGGAAAAAAAGAGATGGGAGAGATCCGGTTTAAAGAAATGCAATGCGTGCAGAAGGTTCTCGGGTTAAGTGGGATGAAAGTACTTGACCTTCCGGACAGCGGGCTCAAAGAGTTGGATCCGACAGATATTGAAGAAGTTATCCATGAACATATAGATGTTATTCGTCCGGATGTATTAGTCACATATGCTGTCCACGGCATCAGTGGTTTCGAAGATCACCTGGTAAGTCATGCTGTGGTCAAGAGCGTATACTGCGACCGGAAACGGTCGGGGGCATCCCACCCCAGGCGCCTTGCATTCTTTACTCACTTCAGGGAGGAGAACAGCAGCGGGAAGTTTGATTTGACCTCATCGGCAAAAGAAGAAATTGACTGCTGGATAGAGGCCAGTGAAGAAGATTACCAGAAATTTCATGATGCTCTTGACTGCTACAAAACCTACCAGCAAGTCATAGAGGATAGCAATGTTAAAAACGAGGTTGGCAAAAAGGTGCCCTTTGAAATCTTCCAGGAAAATTTTGATCCTCCCCTGGATGATCTTACGGACAGAATGAAAGATTAAGCTGACCTCTTCCGGCTTTGGCCATATTACATTATACTTTAATTCAATAGATAAAAAACTGTGGTGATATGAACAGACCCTATCCACTCTGGCTAAAGGGTACAACACTTCTGCTGGGGGTGATTCTAATTTTTATCATTCTTATACATGGCAAGTTTATTCTGATGCCCCTGACGTATGCGGCCCTTATTGCCATGCTACTGGAACCCCTGAGTCAGCGGCTGGAGCGCCTGAAACTGAATCGCATTGCGGCCATTCTCATAAGCATAGTTCTGGTATTTGTTATCCTGTTAGGCATTATTTCCCTATTGTCTATGCAGCTTGTACAATTTGCCGACCGGCTGCCCGAGGCAAACCAGAAAATACAGGCCGTGAGCAGCGACATTCTTCAGTTTATGGAGGCAACGTTTAATGTGTCGCCAAGCCGGCAACTTGAATACCTGGAGCAGGGACTGTCTGCCATGATTAATAAAAGTGGTCAATATATGAGTACGGCCCTCGGGGCTACCACCAGCGTGTTTACAACACTTGGTCTACTGCCATTTTTTGTTTTCTTCATGATGTATTATAAAGAGATGTATCGCACCTTTCTCCACAAGCTTATGCAAAATAATAACAAACTTGTCAATGATGTGATCGATGGCATTCAGGGAGTGACCCAGAACTACATTATTGGCATGCTGACAGTGATAACACTGCTCGCCGTCCTAAACGCCATTGGACTATGGATTCTGGGTATGGAGCACGTCCTGTTTTTTGCCGCTTTTGCCGCAATTCTTGCCATCATTCCCTACGTCGGTATTATTATCGGCAGTTTACCGGCCATTATTTTTGCCCTGTTGTTCACAGAATCTCTGTGGAACCCCGTGGGGGTAATCGCGGTGTTTGCTGTCGTTCAGTTTCTGGAAGGTAATTTTATTACGCCCAACATTGTGGGGTCCCGTGTGAGTATCAACCCGATGGTAGCTTTGTTGGCCCTGTTGATCGGAGGCGAGCTATGGGGAATTTCGGGAATGATCCTGTTTGTCCCTATTGTAGGGGTCCTGAAACACCTTTTTGATCAGGTCGAGTCGCTGAAACCCCTGGGCTACCTGTTTGGTGATTCGAGGGAATACTCCTGACATTCATAATGGGCTGTATTTCAGACAAGCCTAAATTTCCATCAGCCGTTTGCGACTTCGCCAGATGGCTCTCAGGAAAGGAAGGTATGGAACACTTGCCATAATTTTCAGGTCTTCGAATGGGCTGGAGTCTTCGTTGAGAAACCGGAATATCTCATCCATTGAATTATTCGTGAAGAGATGATGGAACACATTCAGTGCTTCCCGGGGCTGGGTATAGAGAATGTCCAGGAGCCACAGATCATAGGCTTTAAAGCGAAAGGATGAAACCGCAGGGGTGCCCGGTGCACCATGCGAAAGAAGTCCCTCCACGATGGCCCGGGCCTGATCCTGAATACGGCTGAAGGTGTAGCCGGTGGATGGCTTGGTTAGACCACCCTGGGTGCCCAGGTTTAAAACACGGGAAGTATACCATGGAATTACGGGGCGGTCCTGCATGGGAATGACCCCTCGTTCGATTCGTGAGATTTGATAATCTCCCGGACTCAGGCCAAAGCGGTTGTCAAGATAACGTGTGATCTTATTCTCATAGGCTTTTTTCTCAAGCAGCTGACCGGAGAAGACTGTATACTCCAGCAGTCCTGACTTGGAGCTCCAGGGAAGCATATACATAAAGGAGACCCCCTCGGTGAATGTTTTGTCAAAGTCCATCAACACACAAGTGGAATCGTCAAAAACCGGCTTGTCAACAGTGAGTTCCCAGCCCAGAAAATGTTGTTTCAGAGGGTAATGAATGGCTTCCTCCTTGAAGCCGGGAGGTTCCAGGCAGCTTTGGAAAATATAATCAGCTTCAAAGCTTTGCTCTTCGGTATCAAGCACCGCCACCTCTTCAGAGGGGCTGCAGCTGAGCTGTTTTATTGATCCTTGAAAAAGATCGAAGTTCCGGTGGGCACCAACAGCTTCCAAGACCGTACGCTTGAAATCGACACTTCGCAGTCCATAGTAGTGATATTCATCAACAGATTGTGCAATACGCTCGGAGGAAAGGCCTATTTCAATGGTTGTCCATTTCTTGTAAATAAGATCTGCATAGGGAGGCGTTCCAGAATACCAAAAACACCAGGTCTTATCGTTCTCCGGGGTCAGGTCAGCATCAACGATCAGTATGTTCTTTTCAGCTATCGGGGAATGAAGCATGTGCCAGGCCAGTGAGAGTCCCGAGGCACCGGCGCCTGCTATAATATAGTCATACCTTTTCTGCACACTGTCGCTGAATTTACTTGCCAATTGAATGTGATTGTTATGTATTGTTCCAGAAGCGTGTCAAAGCTGTATAAACATTAAAAATGATGAAAAGGTGCCCCCTGTTCTAGAACGAGTGGCCGATGCCAAAGCTGAAATAAAGTTTTTTATTATTAAACCACCCTTGCTGTAAATCATGAATGCGGAATGCAAAGTCAAAACGAATGACAATGTATTCCCAGTCAATGCGAAGACCTGCACCTGAACCTACTGCAATCTGGTTATAAAATTGATCAAATTTAAATTTACCCATCTCCAGCAGCCGGCGTTGATTTGCAACGGTTTCGGCTGAGCTTTGGGAAGTTGATGGAAATTCCGTCCGTGGTCCGTACCAGATATTTCCGGCATCAGCAAACAGGGCCGCGACCCAGTTTGATGATAAAAAATTGCTGATAAAACGCTGGCGAACTTCAGTCTGTGCAAGCAATTTTATCTCACCACCACTGATGGTTACCTCATCCAGTGGGATGCTTCCGGGACCCAGGCTGTAAATATTCCAGCCCCGGATATCGTTGGTCCCGCCGGCGTAGAACCGCTGATTCAGCGGCAGGGAATTACTCTTTCCGTAGGGCAAAGCCAACCCAAGAAAGCCCCGGTAAGCAAAGACACCGTGATTTGATATCGGGATATAGCGCCGATAATCGGCCGTCCCTTTTAAAAAACGACTGTAAGCCAGGCTGTTCTGACTCGAAGGAATGATAGGGGGGAGGTTGCCTTCAAGCGTATCCGGGGTAACAATAAGACGGTCAGCCAGGTAGGGAATATTCCCCCCCACAGCCGCTGAATATTCACTGAAGTATCCATAATTTCGTTTGATGAGGTCCGTTCGCTTACTCTGAAAAGTATAGCGCAGTATGGAGGAGACCTGGGGGCGGAAGTCTTCCAGGATACGCTGGTACTCAAAGGAATTTTCCCCGAACTTCTCTTTCAGCGACTGCCGGAACTGGGTAGAAGGGTTGGTATCCAGCAAATCCAGCTCAATAAGGTCAAGGTAGCTGGAAAAGCGGTTGTTGTGGTTAACTTCATACCGGAGGTTGAACCGAATATCGGAATTAATGTCAAAGAGCAGCTGGTCTGACCGGGTAAAGGAAAGACCATAGCGCGTCCTGGAGTTGGAGAATGAAGCATTGTCATCCAGGAAGACAAAGGGAAAAATGAGCCGCGGGAGTGTATATTCGGCCCGGGCGTCAAAGTTTTGGAAAAACCCTCCCTCCACAGGGCCCGAAGCGGAATCAGGAGCGATATCACGAATGGTTTCGGAACTTACGTATTCAAAGCTTCCGTTCAGGCTAAGCTGCAAATTCTCTGCCTTCCCAAAGAGGTTGTTGTTGGTATAGGTTAGTCCCGCCCCTGAGCCGTACCCATAGCGTCGCATACCGAAAACATTGACGTTGATAGAATGCTTGGGAAGAGATTTCAGTGAAAACATAACGGGCAGCTCCTCCTTGGAATAATCGGGCAGCGATCCATCCTCACTCAGGCCGAACTGCTGGATCGAGAGCATGCCCAGGTTTTGAAACTCGTTAACCGTTCGTATGTACAGCGAATTGTCAAAGGTGTCGCCCGGCTTGAAGAGGATCTGGTCGGTGAGGAGGCTGAAATTAGTCTGGGCGGACGGTTCTTTCTGTAGGTACATTTTATTTTCGTCAGTGGTAAGTTCCGGCCGCTGGACGGTATCCTGCTGAGAGTAACTGACGGAATCGCCCGGTCCGGCCAGGCTGATGTGGAGGTCGCCGAAGGTATACTTGCGTCCCGGATTGATGGTGAAGAGAGCATCCATCTGGTGCTTGTTCTGAGGATCCCGCCGCATTAATACCGAGATGGAATCATTCTGTACGGCCGCATAGCCATTGTTCTTCAGGAAGGTGATAATCCGGGCACGCTCCTGCGTCAGTGCGTTTTCCGAATAGCGCCGGTTGTGGGAGTAGGTCGTATCATCAATACGCTCCCGGGTAAGGGGACTGTCATCATAAAACTCAGGTACCCGCGTGGAGTCTTCGAAAGAGGGCATGCCGGTATAGGCGACGGTCTGTATTGTTGACGGTTCCCCCTCGTTGATGAGAAAGGAGACTTCCACCCGGTTTTTTTTGAACTCTACGATGTTTGTGTCAACAGAGGCTTTCAGGAACCCCACGCTTCGGTAATAGCGCTGTATGCGTTCAATGTCATTGGCCACTGTTTCACGATTCAGAAAGGAGGGAGGCTCCCCGAATTTTTTGGTGAGTTTCCAGATAAAATACCAGGGAGTGAAGCGGGGAATACCAAGGAACTCACGGTTGGTTTGGGTACGGATGAGGGTTTCAAGGGTATTATCCTTGATGTTGTCATTACCTACAAATCGGATCACCCGCACGACATGATCCGTGGTGTCGCCGGAGACGCTGCTGTTTTGAGCCTGGCCGGTATTGGTCATTCCCCATAGCATTATTCCAACCATGCCGGATAGTAAATACCGGTTCAGCCTGTTTACGGCATTAATCTGTTTCAAAAGGATCAGTGCTTTGAAGATTCATAAAAAACGGTTGCACGAACCACTCATGCAACCGTTTTGTTAAATGCTATATTATTACGAGGGAAGGATTTAAACGTCGTCGTAATCGAATCCTTCATCCTGTTCATTATGGAAAAAATCTTCTTTGCCAATATAGTCGGGCCAGATATCTTCCATATCCTCATATATAACATCCTCTCCCTCTTCAATCTCTTCCAGATCATACAGATTGTCAAGCACCTGTTGAGGCGCACCATTACGCTCTGCCCATTCAATGAGTTCTTCTCGGGTTGCGGGGAAGGGTGCGTCGTCTAATGTTGCAGCTAATTCAACTGTCCAAATCATAAATAGAAGTACTTAATTTTTAATTCTTAGAATTTCATAAAACCTTAACAAAGGTTTCGCACATTAAATTCAACTCATTTTTTAACGAAAATGCAATTATTTTTTCCAACTATAACTGAAAGATCTACAAAATAATTCTTATCTTTCCACTTTATAACCAATAAACTTAAAATAACGAGGAATATTTTATGGGAAGTTTCGGCGGCATGGAGATTTTAATTGTCCTGATGGTTATTCTGCTTTTCTTTGGAGCAAAGCGTATTCCAGAGCTCGCTCGTGGAATTGGACAGGGAATGAACGAGTTTCGCAAGGCCTCAGACCAGATCAAGCAGGAGCTTGAACAAGGTGAAAAAGAGGGACTTGGATCTACAGATAAAACCCAGTCAAGCGAGAAAACCGAAGAAAGCAAAGTTAACTAAATTAAAATCATTCTTGAGTTTTTCAGATTTAAGCCAGATCCGTACCTCTTTGGATACGGGTGAGCTATCCGTAACAGATGTTGTACAAAACTATATCCAAAATATTGAACAGCGTAATGATAAGATTAACGCTGTTGTAAGCCTTGACAAAGAAACTGCACTTAAAAGAGCCGGTGAAGTCCAGGAACGTATTGAACAGGGCACAGCCGGCAAGCTGGCAGGCATGGTTGTCGGCATCAAAGATTTGATCTGCGAAAAAGACAAACAGGCGACCTGTGCATCTAATATTCTTGCCAACTTTGAAAGCGTCTACGATGCCACTGTTATAGAAAGGCTACGAGATGAAGACGCTATTTTATTGGGACGCTTGAATATGGATGAATTTGCAATGGGCTCCTCCAATGAGAACACCATCTATGGCCCCACTCACAACCCGGTGGATGCTTCGAAGGTACCGGGCGGTTCTTCCGGAGGAAGTGCGGCGGCCGTCGCTGCTGACTTCTGTACGGCTTCACTGGGTACCGATACCGGCGGTTCTATTCGCCAGCCGGCCTCGTACTGCGGAGTGGTGGGGCTCAAGCCTACATACGGACGTGTGTCCCGATACGGCCTTATCGCCTATGCTTCTTCTTTCGACTGCATTGGGCCCCTGACTCATAGCGTCAAGGATGCGGCGATAATGCTGGAGACGCTGGCCGGTCACGACGAAAATGATAATACATCATCCAGCCGGGCCGTACCAGACTATCAACGATTTGTTGACAGACCGGACGCCAATATTCGCATTGGCGTGCCGGAAGAATATTTCGGGGAAGGTCTGGACGATGAAATCCGGGAAGGCATCCGTGGACGACTGGCAGAACTGGAAGAGGCGGGGGCAGAACTGGTACCCATCCATCTTCCTCATATGAAATATGGAATTGCCACCTACTATATACTGGCAACGGCAGAGGCTTCAAGCAACCTTGCCCGCTATGACGGCATCCGGTATGGCCACCGGGCCGATATCGAAGAGGTTGAGAAGGAGCTTAAGCAAGAGGAAGAAGCGATAAAGGAACAGATGAAACTGGCGGGAGGGGACAAAAAAGTGGAGCTTGGAGCACAGCTCGATGATGTCGATTCACCGCTCATACGACTTTACAAGAAAAGCCGCACCGAGGGTTTTGGCCAAGAGGTGAAGCGGCGTATCATGCTGGGCACCTATGTACTGAGTGCCGGTTATTATGATGCCTATTATGCAAAGGCACAGAAAGTAAGACGACTAATCAAGGAGGATTTTACCAGTGCCTTTGAAGAGGTGGATGTTATCGTTTCACCTACAGCGCCTACCACCGCCTTCGACATAGGAGCTAATATTGAGAATCCACTGCAGATGTATCTCAATGATATCTATACCATTTCAGCCAACCTGGCCGGTATATGTGGTATCAACATACCGGCGGGAGTTCACACCAATGGACTGCCGTATGGCATGCAGTTTATGGCCAACACGTTTGAAGAGGGAAAACTCTTCAACGCGGCTCGACTGGTGGAACAGCTGAGTGAATAAAAAGAGTACCGGCTAACTATATTATCCCGGAGACCTCCGGCGGTCGGGGTGATCAAAACTGTGTCCTGATTGGCGACCCGCAACGCCCAAGTGCTTGGCGGGTCATCCTGAAACAACCGCGCGGCTGGGCGTTAAAGGTTAATCCACAATATCTTAGTCAAAGCTATGGAAAACAGACTCTTGAACAAGTATGCGGTGATTACCGGTGCCACATCCGGCATCGGAGCGGCAACGGCCCGGGCTTTTGGGAATGCAGGTTGTAACCTCATGCTTACGGGACGCCGGAGGGAACGACTTGAAGAAATCGCGGAAACCATATGCTCTGAGTCGGAACATGATATTGAAACACAGACGGCTGCTTTTGATGTCCGGGATGTGGATGCCTGTAAAAAAATGGTTGATAACCTGACTCAGCCGGTCGATATTTTGGTAAACAATGCAGGCCTAGCCAAAGGTGTCGATGCTGTGTTCAATGCGGATCTGGCTGACTGGGACCTGATGATTGATACCAACATCAAGGGCCTGGTGACCATGACCCGTCTTATTGCCCCCGGGATGAAGAAGCGCAACGAGGGTCATATTATTAATGTCGGTTCAATAGCAAGCCATGAGAGCTATCCGGGAGGGTCTATCTACACTGCTACCAAACACGCAGTGAAAGCATTTACAGAATCCACCAAGAAGGATCTTCATGGCACCAAAGTGCGTGTAAGCATGGTTTCGCCGGGCCTGGTAGAAACGGAATTCAGTGTGGTTCGCTATGACGGGGATAAAAGCAAGGCCGATCAGGTTTATGAGGATATGCGGCCGCTGGTTGGCCAGGATATTGCCGAAGTTATCCATTTTACGGCGAATCGTCCAGCGCATGTGAATATTATGGATACCATTATCTTTCCGGTTGACCAGTCCTCGGCAACGATGGTCTATCAGGATAATGAATAAATCCGTTTTCTCAATTGTATTCCTGGCGGCTTGCTTTCTGTTTTTTGGATGTACCAGCGAAGATCAGCAGCGGTTGAATTTTGAAAAGAAGGGCAGGACGGTTCCTGCTTTTTCAGCCGACAGCGCCTACCAGTACATTGCAGACCAGCTTTCTTTTGGTCCCCGTAACCCCGGTTCGCAAGGCCACAGGGAGACAAAGTCATATCTTATGGAAAAGCTGGAATCCTATGCAGGGACCGGGAATGCCTATTCCCAGCAATTCACGGCCGAAGGTTATGGCGGCGACAGCCTTCAGCTTACCAATATTATTGCAGCCTTTAGTCCCGGCCGGGCAGATCGCATTATGCTTTGTGCACACTGGGATACGCGGCCCCGGGCCGACCGGGATTCGGTAAAGGCAGACCAACCAATTCCCGGCGCTGATGACGGGGGCAGCGGGGTTGGCGTACTGCTGGAGCTTGCGCGTATTTTCAAGGAAAACCCTCCTCCTATAGGGGTCGATCTCATTTTCTTCGACGGGGAGGACTACGGACGGGAAGGGGATACGAACCGCTATTTCCTGGGATCCCGCTATTGGTCTCAACACCCCCCGGTTCCGGGTTACGCCCCGCGCTTCAGTATCTTGCTCGATATGGTTGGTGGGCGTCAGGCGCTGTTTCCCAAAGAACAATATTCCATGCAGTATGCACCTGCGCTGGTCAATGAATTGTGGTCTATTGCTGAGCAGGAGGGATACGGTCATCTCTTTCCGGAGCAGGAGGGGAATGCTATTTCGGATGATCATGTTGTCATCAATCGTATTCTTGGCATCCCCACCATCGACATCATTCACCATAAACCCAACCGCGGGGGTATGGGGTTTGCTCCCTACTGGCATACCCACAATGATAATATGGATATTATTGACAAAAATACGCTGAAGGCCGTCGGTGAAATACTGACGGAATTGATTTACAACCGCATGTAAGCCGGCGTTGGGTATCGTATAATTGATATCCGGATCTTCCGCTGCCTGCTGCAGACTTAACACATGCCAACCATAGTTTATTTAATGCCACTTCATGAAATATATAAAACTGGTAATTGCGATTGATGATGAGTACCAGGAACCGTTTATCGCTGAACTTTTTGATATGGGATTTGACGGGTTTGAACAGCGTGATAACTCGATCATCGCATATATTACAGAAGAAGGCCTCGGAGTTGGCGACCGGGAACGGATAGAACAGCTTCTGGCGGGTTTTCCCGGAAACGGTTTTATTGAAACAGAAGAA
This sequence comes from Fodinibius sediminis, assembly GCF_900182555.1. Lineage (GTDB taxonomy): Bacteria > Bacteroidota > Rhodothermia > Balneolales > Balneolaceae > Fodinibius > Fodinibius sediminis. The sequence continues at coordinate 70,699 of NZ_FXTH01000009.1, forward strand.
TTGGTAAGCGACAAAAACTGGAACGAAGAGTGGGAGCAGACTATTAAGGCCCAGGAAATTGGCCAATTCTTTGTTAAACCGACATGGTCAGACGACCCTGTGCCCGAAGGCAAGATACTACTTGAAATCGATCCCAAGATGTCGTTCGGCACGGGCTACCACGAGACCACCCGGCTGATGCTTAACTTTTTACCCTCCCTGGTGAAGAAAAATGATATCCTCATAGATGCCGGTACCGGCACGGGTATACTAGCTATTGCCGCCGTCAAGCTGGGTGCCCGGCATGCGCTGGCCTTTGATATTGATGAGTGGAGCATCGGGAATGCTCGGGAAAATATCCTGCTCAACGGGGTAAAGTCCAGGATAACACTCCGGAAGGGATCGGCCGAGGTTATCCAAGCGGAGGAAAAGGCAGATCTTTTGATGGCCAATATCCAACGTAACGTCATTCTTGAGCTGCTGCCCGCTTTTACAGAGGCACTTGGTGAGAAAGGGAACCTGCTGCTATCGGGGCTTCAGGAAGATGACGAGGATGTAGTAAGGAATAAATTGAAAGCCCATTTTGAAATTATCAGTCTTCAACAGGAAAATGAGTGGATCGCCGTCCACGCGAAGAGAAAGAAATGATTAAAGCTGCCATTGACATAGGTACAAATACGGTGCTTCTGCTTGTTGTGCAACAGAAGAGTGGAAGTGAATTCGATGTCCTGGAGGAGCTACAGCGGATGCCACGACTCGGTCGTGATGTTGACAGCCAGAAAAATCTTTCCGGGGAAGCCATGAGCCGGGTTGGGGCTATTATCAGGGAATATTACCATTTTCTGCAACTGCATTACCCTGAATGTGATAATCCCATTATCACGGCTACCAGTGCAGTGCGCGATGCCGCCAACCGAAGGCTGTTTATTGAAAAAGTGAAACAGGAAACCGGCCTGGAAGTACACATTCTCAATGGCGGGGAGGAGGCAGGCTATACGTTCCTTGGAGCTCAGAGTGTACTTGACCATACTTTTGAAGAAGAGCCCGTGGTCGTACTTGATATCGGGGGCGGGAGTACTGAGATAGCCTGGGGCCAGAGAGAAGAAATTATCGACCGGCATTCCTTTGATATGGGCTGTGTACGTTTTACAGAACGTTTTCTTACAACTGATCCCCCGACGCCTCTACAAATGGATACTGCCAGGCAGGCCATTTTGAAAATGCTTTTAGAACGTCCGTTTGATTTTGATAATCATCCCCGATTGATTGGAGTGGCAGGCACGGTTACGTCACTGGCATTTATTGACCAGGAGCTCAGTATCTATGAGAGCGGTCGGCTTAATGGGTACTCCTTATGCCTGTCTGTCATCCGAGACTATATCAGTAATTTCAGTTCCATTCCTACAGATGATCTGGCCGCTCGTTATCCTGCGGTGTTGGAGGGGCGTGCAGATATCTTTCTGGCGGGATTGTTAATCCTGGAAGGGGTCATGGAACACTACGACTTTCAATCTGTTACCGTTTCCACGGGCGGGATTCGGCACGGGGCCATAGTGTACGATTCCTAAAAAAAAAGGCCCCTCATTGCGAGGAGCCTTGCATGGTGGTGGTATGTACCGTTTATTAGATACCGAATCGCAGGCCGGCAGACAGAGCCAGCTGGTCGGCATTGCCAAGAACATATTTCAGTTCTGTAAATATATTGGCAAAATCCATTCCAAACTCAGCTCCACCGCCCAGGTTGAGGCCCAATTCAGAACTGGATACGGAACCGGATCCAAATTCACCCAGATCGTATGAGATGTTAAGGGTAGCATAATTGAGACCCGCCAGACCGTAGACTTTCATGTCTTCATCGGCCAGGAAATTATAATGACCGTTTATGTTAAGGGCCCACCAATCATAGTTTTCCGGGAAGAAAATTGAAAAATCAGCATGTCCGCTTATTTCTGGTGTGAATGCGTATTGGGCACCAGCCTGAATACCAATTGCTTCTACCTCAGAGCCATATTTTATACCACCACCAATGGAAAGGGGTGAGGATTCCTGGGCATAGCTTGATGAATTGAAAGCAAACAACAAACCGAAAAGAACACAACTTGTTACTATTATTTTTTTCATTTTGTAATGGGTTAATTTAAGTTAGTGATTAGTAGGGTAGTTCCCTTGTCTGCAACATCCTTTCGGCGAGAAGATCCTGCAGATTTCTTGCATTACACTTTATATACGTGAGGATCAGTAAAATCAGATCATTTTGGATCAAAAAAATTAGAATGGGAATAAAGCGACACTTTCAGTAAGTTTTAAGCCGTTAATAACAACCAATAGTTACGGCCCGACGAAGGAATGTCAGATACAAACGGGAGCAATACCAAAGTTTCAGAAACCACCCGCGAGAATGCTTCAGAAAGCAGCCTCGAGGATGATAAGCTGGTCAAGGAGGCCAAGGGAGGGAATGAAGGTTCCTATAAAAAACTGGTCGACAAGTACCAGCGGGCGCTCCATTACCATATCAGGAAGATGGTGAAGGACCGGGAACAGATCGAGGATTTGGTGCAGGAAACCTTTGTCAAGGCTTTTGACAACCTGAATAGCTATAATACAAGCTATGCTTTTTCTACCTGGCTGTATCGCATTGCGACCAACCATACGATCGATTACCTGCGTAAAAAGAAACTTCGAACGCTTTCTATTGATGAGCCGGTAAAAACGAAGAGCGGGGAGATGGAGATGCAGCTTCCCGACGACACAGCCCGTACCGACCGGGAAATCATTCGCAGTCAGCGCAAGCAGATGGTGCGTGAAGCCATTGAGGATCTGCCCCAAAAATACCGCAGGGTGATCGAGCTGCGACATATGGAAGAAAAGACCTACCAGGAAATTTCAGAAGTGCTCGACAAGCCTCTGGGGACGGTCAAGGCTCACATTTTCCGGGCCCGTGAGATGCTATACAAGGCATTAAAAGACAAAAGAAGTCGGTTTTAACCCGGTTCACCACCCATACAGAGAGAACATAACGGCTCCCAGGCATAATCAGGAATGCTCCTCTCTCAGCCGGTTAACTGCCTGCATTCATATTTTCTGCTACGGCTGCTACATTGTCCTTGTATTTTTCAAATTTCGCCCTCCGCATGGCGCTTCCCTCGAAAAGGGCGTCGTACTGTTGGTTATCCAATTCCTTCCAGAAATTGATGTCATGATCCAGGATTTTCTGACGGGGATACAGATCCTCCATCTGGCTATATTTGGCATCCCGGTTCCAGGGACAAACATCCTGGCAGATATCACAACCATACAACCACTGGCCGATGCTGTCGCGGTATTCTTCGGGGATCCGCTCTTTGAGCTCTATGGTATGATAGGAGATACACTTGCTGCCATCCACGCGATAAGGCTCATAGATGGCATTTGTCGGACAGGCATCAATACAACGGGTACAGCTGCCGCAATGATCGGTTACTTGGGTACTGTACAGGAAATCGGCATCAACAATCATTTCCCCAATAAAGAGGAATGAACCCACATTCTTGTTGAGCAGGTTGGAATTCTTTCCAATCCATCCCAGGCCGGCCCTGACGGCCCAGGCTTTGTCAAGTACCGGTGCGGAATCAACAAACACCCGGCCGTGTAGTTCTCCCAGCAATTCTTCAGTAAAAGAGAAGAGTTTCTTGAGTTTCTTCTTATATACTTTGTGATAGTCTCGTCCCTGCGCATACTTGGCAATTTTGGGCCGGTCGCCCTGTTGCTGCTGCCGCCTGTGGTCAGGATGAAAATAACTTCCAATCACGGAAACAACCGATCTGGAGCCGGGGACAAGCCTGGTCGGGTCAACGCGTTTGTCAAAATGATTCTCCATCCAGTGCATCATACCGTGACGCCCCTGGTTCAGCCATTCTTCAAGCCGCCGCTCTTCCGTTTCCAGCCGCCCCGCCTTGGCGAAGCCGCAGGCGTCAAAGCCAAGGCGCAGTGCTTCTTCGCGGACTCGTTTTGTGCGTTGGGCCAGATTCATGCTCCTGGTTGGTTTTCGTTGCGGTTTCCATGAGTTGAGCCACGTTCCCTGTGCTGGTTGCATGGACAGGGGAATTGAATCCGGTACCTTACAGCTGCCGGGGATCCACTTCCGAGAGCCGGCCATTTTCAAGCTTCAGCGTCCGGTAGGGGTACTGTTTGACCGTATCATAATCATGGGTAACCATCAACACCGCCATGCCGCGGTGATTAATCTTTTCAAGCAATTTCATGATCGAGGCGGAGGCTTTCGGATCCAGATTTCCGGTAGGTTCGTCGGCCAGCATTATACGAGGCTCGTTAGCCAGAGAACGGGCGATAACAACGCGCTGCTGTTCGCCACCGGAAAGATCCTCAGGCATGCTCTTTCGCTTGTGGCTCAGGCCAACCATTCCCAGCACCTCCAGTACACGCTGCTTAATGTAGCTTTTTTTGTTCCCTGTGACTTTCAATGAAAAAGCCACATTCTCGTAGACCGTTCGGTCCGGCAGAAGTTGAAAGTCCTGGAAGACAATTCCCAGCCGCCGCCGCAGATAGGGGATTTGTTTCTTGGATATGGAGGTGACATCGAAATCAGCAACGCGTACGGTGCCGGTGTCCGGGACCAGATCTCTGTAGATCAGTCGTAAAAAAGAGCTCTTCCCGGCACCGGTTTGACCGATCAGGTAAGAAAATTCTCCATTTCCCAGCTGGAAACTGATATTATCGAGAACTGTTCGGTAATCATAGGTAACCGAAACATTGTTAAATTCTATTACTGAGTGTTGGGACATTGTAATACCATCGTTATTCTTAAACTTTCATCATCTGCTTCCTCGAACTCGAAGTCGCTGTATTTTGCCCGTATGTTATACGCCGTTTGATTGATAATAGCAAGCATCTGCTGCAGGGTATATATTTTTTGACGATGGGTTTCGATACACTCATCCAAAACCGTCTCCTGATCCGTGGCCAGCTTCTGAATTTTAAATTTGTTGGTGTGAACCTGCTCGTCTCTATTATAGGTACTGCTTCTATAGAATCGAAAATTATTTTCCGTGATACCTTCCTCATTGTGAAGATAATTGATGGCTTCCATGGAATTAACCGGGGTGGTAAAGTCAAAAATGAGCAGACTCTGCGGTGTCAACAGTTTCTGGCACTGATTTAAAAAACGGATGATTTCTTCGGGAGTGTGCAGGTAGTTAATACTGTCAAAAACGCAGAAAACCACATCAAAAGTGCGGCTCATGGTTATGTCCAGGAAATCCATCACTGAAAAGTCTACTCCGCACATTCGCTGCCGGTTCTTTTCGCGGGCCCGTGCAATCATCTGGGGCGATTTGTCGGTTCCCCATATATCATAACACTCAAGTTCATCCAGCGAAAGTGCCAGCGAGCCCGTACCGCAGGCCAGCTCCATAACGGTTTTGGGATGAGGATGATGGCTGAGCATGAGCGCATCGATATAGTCCGCCCAGAAATCATAATTTACTTCTTCCATCACCGCATCATAGATGGCTGCCAGGGTGGTATATGCAGGTTTTTCTGTTGCCATGGAATTCATCCCGAGGCCTCTCTCTTCCTGTTGACAGATAACGCTATTGCCAAACTCAGTGCTTGTTTAAAAGAGGAGGCATCAGCCTGCCCTTTGCCTGCAATGTCAAAGGCCGTACCATGATCGGGAGAGGTTCGTATAATGGGAAGACCCGCCGTAAAATTGACTCCGGCCCCGAAAGAAAGTGTTTTGAAAGGAATAAGCCCCTGGTCATGATACATCGCCAGTATTCCATCAAAGTTGTCATATTTTTTATTGCCAAAAAAACCGTCGGCGGGGTAGGGGCCCGAAGCGGTGATGCCTGCCTTCTTTAGTGACTCAAGGGCGGGGCTAATAATGTCACGTTCTTCGTTTCCTATAATTCCACCGTCACCGGCATGGGGGTTTAGTCCCAAAACAGCGATGCGGGGCACAGCAATGCCAAAATCAACGTGCAAGCTCTGGTGCATCAGTTTGACCCGGCGCTCAATGATGCGTTTATTCAAAGCTTCCGGCACTGCTGAAATGGGAATATGGATGGTGGCCAGTCCAACGCGTAAACCATCATTGACCAGCATCATCAGGAAGTCCTTAGTCCCGGTGTTTTCGGCCAGAAATTCGGTATGCCCCGGAATATGGTACCCCGCTCGGTTGACAGCTTCTTTAGAGATCGGGGCGGTAACCATGGCATCAGCAGCTCCCCTTTTGCAAAGCTCAAGACCGCATTCCACCGCTTTCATGGCATAGCCTCCGGCTTGTTTACTCAGCACGCCGGGCGTAATAGAGACCGGTTCATTTTCGTCATAACAATCCAGGACATTAACCCTGCCCGGGCGCGCTTCATCAATCGCTGGGATCTGATGCCAGGCAAGATTGATATCAAGCAGTGAACAGTAATATTCGATGACTTCCGGGGCGGATAAAATGGTGGCCGTGTGGTCGTTCAGCCTGTCTGTTTTGAGGGCTTTGAGGATAATCTCAGGGCCGATGCCGTTGATATCCCCGCTGCTGATTACGATATGCTGTGCCATGAATATCCTGGGCAGCTTGTAGTTATTGGGATACTAGTTTAAAATCCCCGAAGCCGGAAGTAGCCCGGAATACAAATTCGCGGTTGGGATAACTCCAGATTTCCACAGGGGAGCCGTCGATAGGGAATTTTCGTTCAATATTGTTGGGAGGACCGTATTTAATATACACTTTGCCCTGATCGCTTTCGTAACCGATGATATTGTTGGTTGTAAAATGTCGATAGGCGTAGTCGATACGACGGTAATACTCGGCCATAAGCTCATTGTATTCCGTATCGGGCGTAGGGTCGCGCTCTTTCCAGAAAGCACGAAACTTACGCTCCCGCTCTTCTTTAGAACCTTCTGAGAGCCGGTCCAGTGTTTGGTCATTCACCATGTATCGGAGCATTTCTGTGGCAATGTCCAGGCTCAGCAAAGAGCGCGGCATATCGAGCCACTTTGACTGGTAGGTGGTGCTGGATACTGTTTTACGGTCATTCTCACGAATAGTGATTCGGTATGAGGTATTGGGGAATCTACTATTGGGTATTTTAACCAGGGCGTAGGTAAAGCCATCCGGATCCGGGGACAGTTGGAGCATGTTGGCTTTGGAGTTGCGGCCAGAATTCAGGCAGGGTTTTATTCCCCTGCGCAGATCGTCAGTGCCAAGCTCCTGTGAATAGAGCTGATCTGTAACGCTCGTGTCACCTCGTGATGTGCTGATGGCATTAACATCAAGAGAGTACGATGCTTCTTCAGTATAGCCGGGTAGGTAAGCCAGAGCATAAAAATCGCTTCCGTACTTTACGTTGTCGCCCATGCTGATCAGCTGAAGCTGACTTCCGTCGGAGGATAACTTTTCGCCCAAATAAACATTTCCTATAGTCATCTCGCTGTAGGGCTTGATACGGATGGTACGGGTTTGGGAGGTCCGGGGGTCCCCGCGATCTCCTCTTTTGAGCTGGAGGACATAGGTATAGATTCCGGGTTTTAATTCCATCCCAAGGTGGCCATAGAGAAAGGTCAATTCAGATTGCGTCTCTTCATAGGTTCCGGCATAGGCGGTGTCTTCCCAGAAAGCACGTCCGGCTGGATCAAGTTGCTCAACAGAAATATCGGGATCTTTCCGCTTCAGGAGAGATTCGTTGGAACTAAACACTTCCATGTTCATTGTCACCGGACTGAAAAAAGCTCGTTTCTTGCCGGAGGATTGAGACTCATTACTTTTCTTGAACGGCATAGAACTATAGGAGAAGCTGTAAACAGATGCTAAAGCAACCGTTTCGTCTGCCTGGCCTGGCAATATTAAAAAATCAAAAAATTGTGAAGGTCGCTGATCTGCAAATGAGAGCTGCTGGTATTTCAAATTTTGTTGTGCCCGGAGTTCAGATGCTGAACCAAAAAGAAGTCCGAAGAGCAGCGCGCCCGCAATACTATATATAGTCTGTTTCACAGAGATCATTTCTTTTAATTGAAAACAGGTGCCTCACAAATAGCTACCTTCAAGGTAACAAACTTAGAAGGAAATAACCCAATCATAGCTTTTGTGATTGTAAAAAATCATTATCTTGGAAACGTAATTTCCTACTCAATATTACTTTGGCACTATGAACTCATCCGATTCTACACCGCTCTCACAACAGGATCTGAAAGAGATGATTCGAACCATCAATGAGGAGGAGGAAAAAATAAAAAGGGGCGGAGGAAACAAGCGCATTCAAAAGGAACACGACAAGGGAAAGCTGACGGCCCGGGAACGTATTGAGGTCCTCACTGACGAAGAGAGCCGGTTTCATGAATTTGGTTTGTGGGCCGGTTATGAAATGTATGAAGAAGAAGGCGGGTGTCCATCGGGCGGCGTTATTACCGGAATCGGACTGGTTGCGGGACACGACTGTGTGATCGTAGCGAATGATGCCACCGTGAAGGCGGGTGCATGGTTTCCAATAACGGCTAAAAAGAATCTGCGGGCGCAGGAGATAGCGATTGAAAATCACCTTCCCATTTTATATCTGGTTGATTCTGCCGGTGTCTACCTGCCCATGCAGGATGAAATCTTCCCTGACAAAGATCATTTTGGTCGTATTTTTCGCAATAATGCGGTAATCAGTGCCAGGGGAATTCCCCAAATAGCAGCCATCATGGGCAGCTGTGTCGCCGGGGGTGCCTATCTGCCTATCATGAGTGACGAAGCTCTGATCGTGGATGGAACCGGCAGTGTTTTCCTGGCCGGCAGTTACCTGGTGAAAGCGGCAATAGGTGAGGAGGTAGACAATGAGACGCTGGGCGGGGCAACCACCCATACAGAGATCAGCGGTGTCACGGACTATAAGATGGAAGATGATGAGCAGTGTCTGCACACGATGCGTGATTTGGTTGATAAGCTGGGACCCTTTGATACGGCCGGATTTAACCGTCGTGAACCAGTGGCTCCCTCACGCGATGTGACTGAAATTCTGGATATCTTTCCCGATGATCGTTCCAGGCCCTATGACATGCGCCATATTCTGGACTGTATCGTGGATGCAGATACGTTTACAGAATTCAAAAGCGGATATGGACAAACACTTGTTACCGGCTATGCACGTGTGGACGGTTGGAGTGTCGGGGTTGTGGCCAACCAGAGAAAGATTACAAAAACCAAGCAGGGGGAAATGCAGGTCGGAGGGGTTATCTATTCCGACTCCTCCGACAAGGCCGCCCGTTTCATCATGAATTGCAACCAGAAAAAAATACCTATTGTCTTCCTTCAGGATGTCACCGGATTCATGATTGGCAAGCGCAGTGAACACGGGGGTATTATCAAGGATGGAGCCAAGATGGTCAACGCAGTCTCCAACAGCACCGTCCCCAAAATTACCATTGTACTTGGCAACAGCTATGGAGCCGGGAACTATGCCATGTGCGGCCGCGCCTATGATCCCCGATTCATCTATGCCTGGCCGACCGCACGGATAGCGGTCATGGGGGGCACGCAGGCTGCAAAGGTACTGACTCAAATCCGCGTCTCTTCTCTCGAAAAAAAGGGGCAGGAGATAACGAAAGAGGAAGAGCAGGAAATCATGGAAGAGATAAGCGAGCGCTACGATCGCCAAACCGATGTTCGTTATGCCGCTGCACGTCTCTGGGTGGACGGAATCATCAATCCCATCAAAACACGGGCTCATATTTCACATGCTATCCGGTATGCCAACCATAATCCAGATATCGGGGAGTTCAAAACCGGGGTTATCCAGGTTTAGCAGCGAAGAAAGCCGGGAGACTGCAGGAAACTTTTTTGTAGTCGGCACGTGCTCATCCTTTACATTTTTTAATTTTCCATTCTTTGGATTCACAGCCAAAATGTTATTATTAAGATTTCCATTTCAACAATAAGAACAGAAGACAATGATAAAGTTGGTACGCACTGTTATTTGCTGTATCGCCTTACTGATGGCCCTGCCATTGGATGGACAAACCCAGTCAATACCGGCACAAGCTTTCGAGAATGTAATTATCCATACCGCTGATGGGCAGGTTATCAGGGGCGGAACAATCGTATGGCGGGATGGCTTGATCCATGCGGTCGGAAAAGAGGTTGCCATCCCCTTCGATGCTTTCGTGCGGGATGGCGGCGACAGTCTGCATGTGTATCCCGGTTTTATTGATGGCATGGCTTTATGGGGCAGTCCCGGAAACAACGGCCATAATGGTACGCCTGAAGAACCTGGTAATCCGGGCTACAGACGAGCCGGAATACAGCCTCACCGTTTTCCTTCCAATCACCTGAAAACGAATGATGATGCCTTTTCAAAAGCTGTACAGGCGGGGTTTACAACAGCAGCACTGGCAATGAAGGGAGAAATGATGCCGGGTCAGGTTGACCTGTTTTTCATCAATGAAGACATGAGTACGAAGCAACTCCTGCAAAGGGGCATGGGCATAGTCGCCCAATTTAAGGAAGCCAAGGGATCAGCTTATCCCTCCACAACGATGGGAGTGATGGCCCAGTTTCGCCAGCTGTTTTATGATGCAGAAGCCCAGCTTGAGCAACAACGTTATTTTGCTGCTGTTTCTTCGAGCTACCCGGCTCCACCCAAAGAAAAGGTACTGGAGGCCCTGTACCCGGTGATGCAGCAACAGCAGCCGTTCTTTTTTGTGGCCAACAGCGAGCAGGACATCAAGCGGATGTTCTGGCTGCAGGATGAGCTCAAATTCAAGGCTGTGCTGGTATCCGGCCGGGAAGCCTATAAGACCGCCCGTGAATTGAAAAAACGGGACATTCCAGTACTGGCAGGCATTGACTTCCCGGAAAAACCCGAGTGGATGCGCGACGAAGAAAAAGACAAATACGACCAAGAGCTGACTCCGGAGCAGGAACGGTTCAGGGAACGGCAACAAAAAGCATACCGGCAGCATATGCAAAATATCAAATCTCTGCAGGACGCCGGCGTCAATGTTGGATTTGCATCCTACGGGCTGAAAGTTTCGGATGTCCGGGAAAATCTAACCCTGCTGAAGGAAGAGGGCGGCCTTGACAGCCCTGACGTTCTGCATCTGCTGAGCCAGTCGACAGCGGATATCCTGGGATACGGACAACGAATGGGGGATCTTAAAGAAGGACTGATTGCGAATTTTACCGTTTTCAATAAAGCTTTTTCTGAGGATAAGGCCAGGGCTCTTTATTCTATTTCCAATGGAAAGGTGACTGAGTTTGAATCTGAAACTGATAACTAGTTTTTATCTATGACTATGAAACGGATTGTGCTATTGTTTTTGGGACTTTGTGTAAGTTTTAGCGGCTATGCACAGGAAAAAGGATCCGTACTTATCACTAATGGAACGGTCCTGACGATCACCGATGGCAACAAGGAGAACACTGATGTACTTATAGAAAACGGCATCATCACCCGGATAGGCAAGGATATTCCTGCACCCAAAGGGATCAAAACAGTAGATGCAACAGGCAAATATGTGATGCCTGGTATTATTGATGCACATTCGCATATTGCTGCTGTGGATGTTAATGAGTGGACTCACCCCGTGACAGCCGAGGTGTCGATGGAAGAGTCCGTCAATCCCAACGATATAAATATCTATTGGGCATTGGCCGGGGGGGTTACGAGCATCCATTTAATGCATGGGTCCGCCAATGTTATAGGGGGGCAAAATGAAACACTGAAACTCCGTTATGGATCAAGCATGAATGATATGCGCTTTAAAGATGCGCCGCGAACCATAAAATTTGCGCTGGGGGAAAATCCCACCCGCGTGCACGGGCAGGGTTTCAACGTACAGCCCCGAACCCGGATGGGAGTTGAGCAGGTAATCCGCAATCATTTCGATGCCGCACTGGATTACCGGCGGGATCGGCAAGACTACCTGGATGCCCGCGATGCGTATGAAAAGGGGGAACGGGAAAGCCCCCCGGTGCCGGTGGCTCGGAATATCCGTATGGAAACCCTGGTTGATATCATTGAAGGAGAGATACGAGTGCACTGTCATTCTTACCGATCCGACGAAATTATGATGCTGATGCGGGTTTTTGAAGATTACGGAATTAAAAGTTATACCTTCCAGCATGCCAATGAAGCTTTTAAAATCGCCCCGGAACTCCGTAAAAATAATGCCTATACCTCGGTGTTCTCGGATTGGTGGGCCTACAAGTTTGAGGTATATTATTCAACGGCTTTTAATGCCTCCATCCTCAATGCCAATGGCGTTATAAACAGCATCAATTCCGACAGTGGGGAGCTGATTCGCCACCTGAATCACGAGGCGGCCAAGACCGTTCATTACGGGGAAACTTCAAAACAGGACGCACTTAAGATGATCACCATTAATCCGGCTATACAACTGGGCATAGATGAAAAGGTGGGCAGTCTTGAGGAGGGGAAGCACGGGGATGTGGCAATATGGAGTGGGCATCCGCTGAGTATTTATAGTGTCGCCGAAGCCACCTTTATTGACGGGCAGCAATATTTTGACCGTTCAGGCGATCCCGATGATATGAGGTTGGATCCCGACCCGGAGGGAAGTTTTGCGGAGGCGCGCAAGCGCTGGTATGAAGAACATGGCCGCCGGGGGGCTACCTGCATGGAAGGGGCAGAAATCCGCTTCAGCAAGCGGGGGATGCAATTTTAGGAATCAATTAAAGCATAGAAATGATGGTTAGTCTAGTAATGATGAAAAAGAAGTATCTGAAGGCTTTTGCCCTGTCCGGCATAGCTGTTTTTCTGCTGGCAACGACGGCACAGGCGCAAATTACAGAGAAAGCAGAATTTGGAAAATTTGCCATCACTAATGTGACGGTTCATACTGTGATTGATGGTGTTATTGAGGGCGGGGTTGTGCTTATAAATGGCGAAGAAATTGAATTTGTAGGGAGGAACGCCCGGATAACATCCGACTATCAGCACATAGATGCCTCGGGAAAACATGTTTATCCAGGCTTTATGGATGCCGGTACGCAGCTGGGCCTGCAGGAGATTGGGGCTGTACAGGTAACCAGGGACCAGGCAGAACTGGGCGAATTCAATCCCCATGTACGGGCTTTTACGGCCATCAATCCCAGCAGCGTCAGTATACCCGTGACGCGCGTCAATGGGGTTACTCACGTGGTTTCCATGCCCGTATCAGGACGCTTATCGGGAAAAGCAACCCTTATTGATCTCTATGGATACACGCCTGATTCCATGGCCATATCTCCCAATGCAGCCATGCATCTTAATTGGCCCACTGCCATGAAAAGAGGCCCGCATGATCAGCGGAGTGACAAGGAAGTGGAAGAAGCTTATCAGAAGAATATCAAGCAGTTGAATGATTTATGGGAACGGGCTGTCTTCTATAATGAGATGATGGAATCCTATCAGGAAGGTTCTGGGGACCAAGAGCGGCCGGAGGTTCAAAAGAAATTAGAAGCAATGCGGGAGGTGATCAGCGGCAATATTCCGGTTATTATCTCGGTAGATCAGAAAAAAGATATCCTCAATGCAATAGCATGGACCGAAAAACACCCGAAAACCCATTTTATCCTGGCCGGAGTACAGGAAGGATGGCGCGTAGCCGATGAAATCGCGGAGGCAGATTTACCATGCCTGGTATCCACCCTTTATACCCCCGAACGCGACTATGACAATTATCAGCGTCCCTATCAGAATCCAGCAATGCTGCACAAGGCAGGAGTGAAAGTGGCCATCGCTACAGGTGAGATCGAGAATGTGCGCAATGCTCCCTATCATGCCGGTTATGCCGCAACCTACGGGCTCGGCAGGGAAGAAGCCCTGAAGGCCATTACACTGAACCCCGCTGAAATTTTTGGGGTAGATGATAAGCTGGGCAGCATTGCAAAGGGAAAGCAGGCCAATCTTTTTATTTCCGATGGTGATCCTTTTGAACCGATGACTCAGATTGAACAGGTGTTTATTCGCGGGTATAAGATTCCGATGGTGAGTCGACACTCACAGCTCTATGAAGAGTATCTCAACCGGGGAGCAGAGACTAATTGACAAGAACCGGCACGGTAATCCCTTTATTTAATGGTGGGGTCTTTAACAGGCCACACCATTTTTTTTGGTGATTGGGCGAGACCAGTGAACATTTATCAGGCAGAGCAGTACTGCTTTTCTTTTGAGCATAATCCGTTACTGTTAGAGCTTGAGATTAATTTGAGCTCTTTTTGCTGTGGACTTCGTATTAAAAAGTGGAAGGAATTCATTGCCACTACAGCAAGCTCTAATTCGGTATATAGATCGTAGCATTGCCGTTATCCAAACATAACATCTGATGACCTGCCTGCACCGGAGTGATATTCGGTGTGGGCTTATCCCTTTTGCAGATTTATACACGTCTGTGTTAATACATGTAGAATCAACATAGGTTCTTCTCAATTACAACACTATTAGGCTTCAAAAATAACGATCGTATGTTCTATAACATGGTAGCATCATTCGCCAGAACATTTGTATTATTAATGATAGCATTTGCTGTTGGAATCGCCGGCTGCGAGGGTCCCCAGGGACCGGAAGGTCCAAAAGGAACCCAGGGGCCGGAAGGGCCCGTGGGACCGGCCGGAGAGGATGGCAGCGTGATGTACGCCAGTGAGGGCACACCGACGTCGGATATCGGGGCCAAGGGCGACTACTACCTCGACAGCAGCACCGGCGAGCTGTATGGACCAAAAGATAATGACGGCTGGGGCAATCCCATTATTGTACTGATGGGGGAGGACGGACAAGATGGGGCCAATGGTCAGGACGGGGCGGATGGTGAAGACGGCACTACCATTCACCCGGGGTCCGGATCCCCCGATGCCTCCGTCGGTGTGGTTGGCGACTTTTACCTGGATATGGACAATATGAACCTCTATGGTCCCAAGACGGACAGTGGCTGGGGCACGCCGACCAGCCTGATGGGCGAGGACGGACAGGATGGGTCCGATGGCCAGGACGGAGCGGATGGTAAAGATGGCAGCCAGATCTACTCCGGCAGCGGAAGCCCGGATGCTTCCCTGGGCACCAACGGGGATTACTATTTTGATACGGCAAACAAGGAGCTGTACGGCCCCAAGACCGACAGCGGCTGGGGTACGCCCACCAACCTCAGTGGAGCCGACGGCCAGGACGGGGCTGACGGGCAGGACGGAGCCGATGGCGAAGACGGCAGCCAGATCTATGCCGGCACCGGGGCCCCCGGGGCCTCACTGGGTGTGGAAGGCGACTATTACCTGGATAAAAGCAGTTATGAACTCTACGGTCCGAAGACCGGCAGCGGATGGGGAATTCCATTGAATCTGAAGGGGGCCGACGGCAACGCCAACGTAACACGATACCGGTTTCCAGGCTTTAGTGATGGCACTACCTTGTCTATTGACATAAACAGCGAGGCTGAAATGAGGGAGAGTGCCTGGCTTGTCTACCTGGTAGTCAGAAATTATTTCGTAACCAGCAGTCCCTTTGCGAATTATACTTATTTTCACATTCCCGGTCAGGGGCGATCCAGCGTGATCTTTGACGTTTTTCATTATTATAGCAGCTGGACGACAAATCCAAAATTGATCTTCAATATTTCAGCACGGGGAGGAAGCAGTCAATCCTACGATGCCGTGGAAGTAATAAGGATCGAATCGGAGCAAACCGAGAGCTATTTAAAACAGAATAGCGGAAACCAGGCTATCATACCTGAGGGGATTGATCCAGGAAATTATGAGGAAGTGGCCAACCACTATGGATTTTAGTGGTTATGCAATGCTTTATATGCAGAAGTAGCTCAGTGGATAGTGAACAGAGACTGGCTTAGAAAATAAAATGATCCTTTCTTTTGAATGGGCTCAGCCGCGAGGCTGAGCCCATTTTATTTTGCCTGTCGTATTTCAGGCCTTAGGGCAGATCATTGCTTTGAACATTCAGTCAGGGAGGAGGTAAGATAAATCGGAATATGTAAAAAAATATTTGCAAAAGAGAAGGCGGCGTCCAATATTCCAGGTACGCCGCCTTTAGGGATTATGATAAGGGAAATCGTTGTTTAAAACTGGTGATCGGAACTATGTCCGATTTATTAGTTAACGCTGTTAACTAATAAATATTATATCGATTCAATAAATTAATTTTAATTCTCTAACCATTCTTGGGCCGTCTTAAAATCAGATCAAAAGGTAGGCCTATACAGAGAGGTTTGTAAATTGATAGTATCTATATCGCTTATCGGTATATACTATTTGAAATAGTTTAGTAAATAGTCTATAAACTGAAATAATCTGCTTGCTCAGCTGGGATGTTCACCCCAGGAGTGTGTCTCTTTACGAAGTGCATAATCCGGCCGATATCATCCACCTTGAGCGTGAAATGGGCGGATTGAAGGGGGATAAGCTGTTGATAGGCGGTACTGTTTTTCCTTTTCCACACCAAGTGGTAGTCGTGCGCAAAGTCGAACAAGGCCTCTTTCTCTGTGCGCGGCCTGCTTGGAACAAAGGCGAGGCTTTTTATCTCATCGGTTGCAATGCTGTGCGTATTGAGCAAAACGTTGCCCTTATGGATGTCAATAACAAGCTTATTTTCTTTAAAATAAAATATGAAGTGATACCGGGATTCTGAGAGTTTAAAAATTCCCGAAAAACTAATAAAAAATAATAGCAGTGCGGCTACCTGCTTGACGCTCATGACGCTCCAGTTTTCAGAATTAAATGTTCCTGCAAGAAAGAATGCTCCCGTAGCAGTACTTATCAAAACAACTAAAGACCAGAACAGGTTAGCGGTTTCCTCGTAAATATGCAGTTTTTGCTGTAGAGTCATCACCGGTAATGTATTGCACTATTTCATGATATCAATAAAATCGTATTGGCTATCTATGATAGAAGGTGGGAAAATTTATGTAGCATGACAATAGCATAAGATTTTATATTCTTGTAAATAGATTAATAAATGTCCCATACGTTTAATATCTTTGCCATCAAAATGAATCGGTAATCAATTGTTATCCATGAGCAGTTCCAATATAGATTATGAAGCGGTTATTGGATTGGAGGTCCATGCCCAGCTATTAACAGAAAGCAAAGCATTTGCACCGGTATCCACGGAATTTGGAGGATCACCCAACACGCAGGTTACCCCCTTGTGTCTCGGTCATCCGGGAACACTGCCGGTACTCAATGAGAATCTTGTGCGCTATATTATAAAGATGGGGCTGGCAACAGACTGCAGCATCGCCCGAAAATCAATCTTTGCCCGTAAAAATTATTTCTATCCCGATCTGCCGAAAGGATACCAGATTTCTCAGTATGAGACGCCTATTTGCCATGATGGAAATATTACCATTAAACTGGATGATTACAATAAGGATATTGGAATCACCCGTATCCATATGGAAGAGGATGCAGGTAAATCCATCCACGATCAGGATCCCTTCAATACGCTTATCGATCTCAACCGTTCCGGCGTTCCTCTGATTGAAATAGTTTCAGAGCCCGACCTCCGCACCCCGGAAGAGGCCTATGAATATCTGAAACGCATTAAGCAAATTGTACAGTACCTTGAAATTTGTGACGGCAATATGGAGGAGGGCAGCCTGCGGTGTGATGCCAATGTTTCGGTACGGCCCAAAGGACAGAAGGCATTTGGAACGCGGACGGAGCTTAAAAACATGAACTCCTTCCGTAATGTTGAGCGCGCCATCGCTTTTGAAATCGACCGCCAGATCGACCTCATTGAGTCGGGCGGTGAAGTTGTTCAGCAAACGCTCTTGTGGGATGCCAATAAGATGGAGACGCGCACCATGCGTTCGAAGGAAGAAGCCCACGACTATCGCTATTTCCCGGAGCCGGATATTCCTCCGGTAGTTGTTACCGATGAAATGTTATCTGAAATCCGGGAGAGTCTGCCCGAGATGCCGGATGTACGGCAGCAGCGCTTTGCTGATGAATTCGGCATGAGCGAAGAAGATGCCCGGACACTTACGGAAAATCGCTACCTCGCGGATTACTATGAAAACGTACTGGAGTATGTTCAACATCCGAAAGCGGTTGCCAATATCATCCTTTCGGAAGTCTTACGCGTACTCAATGAACAAAGTATCGCCATTGATGCCTTTTCGATTTCCGAGAAGCGTTTGGCCGGGCTTGTAGAGCTCCGGGAAAACGATAAAATAAACTCTTCCGCCATGACGGAGATCTTTGATGCCATGCTTGATGAAGAAAAATCGGCAGAAGATCTTGCCCAGGAGATGAATCTGATGCAGGTATCGGATACCGGATTTCTTGAACCCATCGTGGATGAAGTTATTGAAAGTCATCCGGATGAGGTGGCACGCTACAAGGAGGGGAAAAAAGGGCTTATTGGTTTTTTTATTGGGCAGGTGATGCAGCAGTCGCAGGGAAAAGCCAATCCCCAACTTGTCCGTGAACTAATTGCTGAACGCCTGAATTAAGCCTAATTCCGAACCACAGTTCATATTTCCTGTATGCTTACGAGACAATTGCCTTTTTTTATTCTTATTGCCCTAATTAGCCTTGGGTGCTCTGCTAATAAGAAAAAAGAGGCTGTTGTCAGCGGTAAATTTTCTGTAACTGATACGTCGGTACAGGATACGCTCTATTTACCTGTTGACATTACCATTGTACAGGAAGATTCGGTTGGTGCCAACCCGGATACCCTTTTCCAGGCGACTACGGATTCAAGCGGGTCCTTTTCCGGCACGGCTTCCTTTGCGTCCAAAAGAGAATACCCGGCATTTATCAGCCGGGATGGGCGAAACCTGCTTCGTTTTGGCGTTATTCTGGCCGAAGGAGACTCGGTCCAAATTGAGGGCCGATTCCCCGGCATTGGCAATACGCTTACCCTCTCTTCCAGGGAACATGATGCCCTTCGACAGTTCAGGAACCTGAATAGAGGTTTCCAGCGTGTTGCCCGTTTCATTAGTGCCGGCCAGCTTCAGGGAGATACTCTTGAACAGGAACTTTCAAAGTGGAGTGATCTGTATTATGAACTCTACAAAGAAAATGAACAAACAAGAGCTGGTGAATTGGCGATTACAGAATCCATTCGTTTACTGCAGGGATGGGACAACAGTACCATGATGAAACGCATACGCTCGGTTCAGAAACAAGACAACCTGGTACACCTGGCTGCCAATTACGGCAAGGATTATGTTGCAGAGAGCCAGGGGCTCGAGGCTGCCCTGGCATATCTGGACAGCCTTGAGCAGATCAGCGAGGCCCGCAGGCCCAAAATGCAGATTAGTATTGAGCGCATTGGACTACTATATGACAGCGCACGTGTGGAGGAAGCACAGCATAAGCTGGAGGACTTCAAGAAGCAGTTTGATGATGACAGCACGGCGCAGAAATGGGCAGAATCAATCAGCTATGATCTGAATTACCTTTCACCGGGCGACCAGCTGCCTGAATTTGAGTTTACCCAAAAGGGAGCGATTATTAGCAGGGACTCCCTGCTGGGAGAACCGTATATTCTGGAGATAACACGCCTTGCAAATCCACTCTATCAGGAGCAGTTTGATCGCACGGTAGTCATTCACAGTATCTACAAGAACTATGGGCTTAACGTCGTAACCCTTCCCCTGGATGAAAGCCAAATTACGGTGGATGCATTTTTCGAGGAGCGGATCAAGCCATGGCCGGTGGCCGATGCCCGCGCATTTGATCGTGAAAATTTGTTGGAAAAATTCAATATACGGCTCATCCCCACCCGTTTTCTGATTGACAGGGATGGTAAAATTGTAAGAAAATATGTGGGAAGGGAGTTTCAGGATATCATACAGGACCTTCAATCAATTACCAATTAAGATAAAGAATAAATATCATGCGAAATTTTTTAGTGGCTGGAAATTGGAAAATGAACTGTGGACCCGAAGAAACCAAGAAGCTGTTACAGGGGATTAAAAATAGCGGAATATCAATACCGGAGACTATAGATGTACTCGTGTGCCCCCCCATGATTTCACTGACGGTGGCTTCAGATGAACTTAAAGACGCCGCGGGCATCGCCCTGGGAGCCCAAAACGTACATTATGAAGACAATGGAGCCTACACGGGCGAAGTTAGTACCCAGATGTTGAATGAGGTTGACTGTGAATATGTCATCATAGGGCATTCTGAACGCCGCGAATACTTCGGGGAAACAGACCAGACCGTAAATGCCAAAGTAAAAAAGTCACTTTCAGATGGTCTTCGCCCGGTTATCTGCGTAGGGGAGTCGCTGAAACAGCGCAAGGCAGGAGAGCATCAGCTCATAGTTCGCAAGCAGGTTGAGGCAGCCCTTACAGAGGTTGATGAAGAGGATGCCGAAGACCTTGTAGTTGCATACGAACCCATCTGGGCCATAGGAACCGGGGAGACGGCGACACCGGATCAGGCCCAGGAAATGCATAAAATGATCCGAGGCGTACTGTCCGATTTATACGCTTCAAATGTGGCTGATAACATTCAGCTTCTGTATGGCGGCAGTATGAAGCCCCATAACGCCGAGGAGCTTCTGAGCCAGCCTGATGTGGATGGGGGACTTATAGGAGGGGCCTCTTTGAAGGCCGACAGCTTTACTGAGATTATTAAGATCGCTGATCAGATATCCTCCTAAAAAAGAATCTGCAATATAAATGGTGCAAAGGGGTTGGAACGCTCCTTTGTACTGTTATTTTATTTATATTCTCTCTGTAAATCAGCGTTAATTAAATAATTCCTCAATAATCGTATTGACATGGGTTTGAATGTACTTTTACTAGGCAGTGGCGGACGCGAACATGCAATGGCCTGGAGCATGGCAAAATCTGACCGGCTGGATGATCTATATATAGCTCCGGGAAATCCCGGAACGGCTCAGCTGGGTGAGAATGTTGATTTGGCCCTAGCGGACTTTGATGCCATTCTGGCTTTCGTGGAGAATAACAATATTGATTTAACCGTCGTGGGTCCAGAGCAGCCGCTGGTTGAAGGCATTACGGATTTTCTTGAGGCAGAAGGTCACAAAGTTTTTGGTCCGTCCCGAATAGCCGCACAGCTGGAAGGCAGTAAGAAGTTTGCCAATGAATTCATGAAAAAGAATCATATTCCCACTGCTGATTTTGAGACCTATTCGCAGGATGAGTTTGACCAGGCCCTCTCGGTGATCAAGAAAAAGGACAACTACCCCGTCGTATTGAAAGCGGATGGACTGGCCGGGGGAAAGGGTGTGTTTATCTGTGAGACCGAAGAGGAGGTCGAAAAGCGGCTGGATGAACTCAAAGAAAACACTCGTTTTGGTGATGCGGCTGAAACGCTGGTGGTTGAAGAGTTTATGAAAGGGGAGGAGGCTTCTGTCTTTGTCATATCAGATGGTAAAACAGCAAAAATCATCCATTACGCCCAGGATCACAAACGGATAGGAGAGGGAGACACCGGGTTGAATACCGGTGGCATGGGGGCTTACGCTCCCACACCGGTGCTGGGTAAACGCATGCTTCAGCGCATAGAAAAGGAAGTTATTCTTCCAACAGTATCAGCGATGCTGCTCGATGGAAATCCCTACAAGGGCATCTTGTACTGTGGCCTCATGATTACAGAGGAGGGCCCCAAAGTGGTCGAATACAATTGCCGTTTCGGGGACCCCGAATGTCAGGCTATTCTTCCGTCACTGGAATCCGACCTGCTTGAACTAATGGAAGCCGCAGCGGATCAGCGGCTGGACCAAAAAGAAGTCCGGATCGATGACAAGTACCGATGTTGTGTGGTGCTGGCCTCCAAGGGGTATCCCCTCGATTATGAAAAAGGCAAAGAAATTACCGGTATCGAAGATGTATCAGATGACGCCCTGGTGTTTCATGCAGGAACCAAAGCAGAAGGAGGAAAAATTTTCACTGATGGTGGGCGCGTAATGAATGTGGTCGGTGCCGGCAAAACCTTGCCCGAAGCCATCAAGAATACCTACAGCGAGGTTAAAAAGATCAACTTCGAAAACAAATATTATCGGTCCGACATCGGGGCAAAAGGTCTTGCCCATTTGGACGAATGAAGCAGGCAGGGAGGAAGTGAAGCCTCTACAATCTGCTGGCTATACTTTCTTGTACCTTGTCGCGTAGTACTTTACCGGTTTTATTCCTGGGTATTGCATCGAGCTGTATGATCTGTTTAGGCACTTTAAAGGAACTGATTTTTGACCGGAGCTTTTGCCGTATAGCATCAGGGTCTATGTGCTGACCCTTTTTTGCGACCACTGCGGCTACCACTTTTTGCCCCCATTCCTCATCCGGCACTCCGACGACGGCAGCCTCCTGTACGGGAGCTACTTTGCGCAGTGCCTGTTCAACTTCAAGGGGGGACACATTTTCGCCACCGCTCACAATGAGATCGGTGCGCCTGGCCTCAATAAACAGCTCACCACGATGGTTCAGATGGCCGTAATCCCCCGTATTAAACCAGCCGTCCCTGTCAAAAAAGCAGCCCTGATTCTTTGTTTGGTAATATCCCTCAAATACCTGAGGACCTTTCAGCCATATCTGCCCGGAATCGCCTTCTTCTAGGGCCTGTGCTGACTCATCACGAATCTCAATGCGGTTAGGACTGAAAACCTGGCCCACACTTTCCCTGGGACGGCTCAAATCTCCCACTGTCATAAGGGGATTGGCAGCAATCTGGGCACAGGTTTCAGTCATGCCATAGCTTGCAACTACGGGAATACCACGGTTGAAACATTCATCGACAAGCGTTCCATCCAGAGGGCCTCCCCCCAGCAGAATGGCCATGAAGTGATCATGAACAGAAAAGTCACCCCGCTTCATCAGCCGTTTCAACATCGTGGGAACCATAGAGGCGGCTACCATATGCTGCTTCTTGTCCAGTAGTTCGGTCACTCTCGAAATGTCAAACGTATCCATGCGATAGACACCCGAGCCGTACAGCAGGGAACGAAGTATGACGGAAACCCCGCCGACATGGTGCAGCGGCAAAGAGAGCAGCCACAGCTGATTTCTTCCCGGATCTATGTTCGCTTCAGAAGCCTTTGCTCCATACAGCACCTGTCTTCGTTTCAGAGGAACAATTTTGGGTATGCCGGTGGTACCCGATGTAAAGAAATACCCAAAAATCTGGTCAGGATTGATGTTTTTCTTGTGATCCTTAACCCACGGCTCGGGGGTGAAATCAGGTTTAAGTATTTTGGCAAGAGCAAACCGGCTGATATGAACTGTTGGGCATGAAAAATCAGGATGCTCAGGGTCCTGGTCGCAGATAATGAGTTCGACCCTGACTTGCTGCAGGTACTGGCTCTGTTCCCGTGCAGACAGGCCGGCATCAATTGTCACAAAGGGTATGCCCAGCCTCCAGCATGAAGCAATAAGAAAGACAAGCTCATCAGAAGAGTCTGCCAAGAGGGCGACGGGTCGGTCAAAATTGAGGTTGCGCTCTTTGAAAAAATACAGAAATGCGTGTTCAAACTGCCTTAAATCATCATAGATGTAGGTGTGGACCGCTGATTCAAGAAATACATCGATCGGCAGGGGCTCATGGAAAGAGGGAATGGATGGTGCAGAACTCATGACTATCTGATTGTTTTTGCTTTTGATGCAATGAGGGTCGGGTTTATGGTCCCAAAATCCAGTTCATCAGCCCGGATGGAGCCGGAATGAATGTTAGGGAGATTGGATGCGAAATCTTCTGACAGCACAGAACCCGTGGCAAGGCCGTGGGCATAATCCGAAGCCCCCATGCCCAGGGCCAGGGCAGCAGTAATCATCCGTCCGATACTGCTCTCCAGGCTCGAGGTAAAAACAATTTTGCAGCCCGTAGCCCGGGCCTGCTGCCGAATAGTAAAGAGGGTAGAGAAACTTCCTATTACCATGGGTTTGAGAATAAGTATGGAGCAACTGTCCAGCAGGTCGGCCCAGTTTGGTTCTATGTTGACCGATTCATCCAGGGCCAGCGGCACGGAGGTTTCGCGTCTGAGTTTATCATAGGCAGACGGGGATGGATGGCGCAGCGGTTCCTCGCAATATTCAATACCAATGGGTTCCAGTGTTTTCAAACGGGTTGCTGCCTCTTCCAGTGTCCAGGCCCTGTTGGCGTCGACCCGGATGCGAAGGTCGGGAAATAGATACCGGATCCGGGTGAGCTGTTCATATTCCCGCTTAAAATTACGACCTACTTTGCATTTAACGGTATTGAATCCATCGCGTGTCAGTTCCTGAATCGCTGTGATGGGGGAGGCTTCCTGCAGAAGGGGGACCAGGCCATTCACTGTTATTTTTGAATGAGTGTGACCAAAAAGGAATGTTGAGATTTTTTTTCCCGCTTGTTGGGCCTCCAGCTGTGTGGCCACCGAATCCAGAGCAAACTGGAGGGAGGGGGCGGTTTCCCGGGCTTTGTAATAGTTCTGAAGCTGTTTCAGCGGGCTGGGCGAGGAGAGCATATTCAGCCACTGCTGGTGCTGACTGGTTACGACCGGTGCTAGTTGTTCGAATGTTTCATTGGAAAAGCCGGGCAGGGGTGCTGCTTCTCCGTAGTATTTCTTTCCCGAAGAAGAAAGTACAAAAATGATCCCTTTTCGTTCATAGTAGATACGACCACTATTTTTCAAGGGTTCATTAAAAGGCAGTTGATATTGATAGCATGCTAACTTCACAATAGATCAAGCAATATACCCACACTGAACAAGAGACCAAACAGCGTCATATACTGGGCCGTTTGTTCCAGTGCTTTATTCAGTTTACGTTTGTCCTGTTCCGTCCAGATTTTATTAAGAAGCATGACGGCCATGGGAAGCGTTATATAGGCAAGAAAAACGGGGAGACCGTAACCAAGACGAAAATAGAAGTGAGGAGGAATGGCAAGGGCCAGTAGCAGCATCAGGAGGTATTCCCACCGGAGTACTTGTTCACCGAATAGTACACCAAGGGTATTTTTCCCGGCGGGTCCATCTTGTTCGATATCACGCAGATTATTGACGACCAGGATATTCGTGGATAATGCACCCACAGCCAGCGACGCCCAGAATGAATCGGTACTCCATGCCAGGGCATTTACATAATAGGTGCCCATGACGGCTATGATCCCGAAAAAAAGAAATACAAAAAAATCGCCGAGCCCATTGTACCCCAGGGGAAATGGCCCCCCGGTATAAAGTACGCCGCAAACCAGAGAAGTTACACCGATCCAGAAAACGATCCAGCCTGCATGCCAGACGAGGTAAAGTCCCATCAGAAAAGCCAATCCCATGGTGATGATGGTGGCATTACGCATGGTCCTGGCAGGGATCAGTCCTTCGGCCGTGGCCCGTTCGAAACCGATACGTTCCCGGGTATCTGCTCCCTTTTTGAAGTCAAAATAATCATTGGCAAAGTTGGTCCCTATTTGAATGAGAAATGCACAGAGCAGGGCTACCAGGGAGGGCAGCCAATCAAAAGCCTGGTGATATGCGGCAATGGTGGAACCTACACAAACCGGTACAAAAGCTGCCGGCAGTGTCTGTGGACGTGCAGCCCTGATCCAGGTACCGAGCATGTCTTCATTGGTCATGGGTGATGAATGACTCTAAGTTGAGAAAAATAATCAGCACCAATTATAGGAATAAATTGATCACTTAAAAAAACAAGCCTGGATTTTATTTCAGCAAAAAAAGTTAGTCTGCAAGGGCCGGTTAGATCCCTTTTACTTAAAAAATAATATTTTAATGCGTAAAGGCCTTTTATAATAATATTACTGCAAATAAAGAATTAAAAAAATTTTGCAATATAATTTTCTTCGCGTATTTTACGTGCAGTTTATAATTCGGACCTAAACAACACATTTTAAATAAAATGACGAAAGCAATTCGACGATACGATACACTGGCAGCTGCCCGTAATTGGTTACCCAATGCCAATGGGGAGCAGTCACAATCGATGAATATTACCGAAATCTTTGGTGAGAATACACTTCAGCTGGAAGCTCTTAAAGAGCGCTTGCCGAAAGAGATTTGGGTAGCTCTTCAGCGAACCATTCAGGAAGGAGAAGAACTTAACTCAAAAGTTGCGGATGCAGTGGCTGTAGCCATGAAGGATTGGGCTATGGAAAAGGGGGCCACCCACTTCACCCACTGGTTTCAGCCGCTTACCGGCTTTACCGCAGAGAAGCATGATAGTTTTATCACCCCCAATGAAGGAGGTGGCGCCATTGCTGAATTTTCAGGGAAGGAACTGATACAGGGGGAACCCGACGCTTCCAGTTTTCCCCACGGTGGTCTTCGTCAGACTTTTGAAGCCCGGGGATATACGGCATGGGATCCCACATCGCCGGCCTTTATTATGGAAAATCAGAATGGATCTTACTTGTGTATACCGACGGCTTTTGCCTCCTGGACCGGGGAAGCGCTGGATCACAAGACGCCTCTTCTGCGTTCAAATGAAGCCCTGAATAAGCAGGCCAAGCGAGCCCTCAAACTTTTTGATGTGGACACAAAGCGTGTGGGCTCTACTGTTGGATGTGAGCAGGAGTATTTCCTCGTGGACCAGGAATTCTATTATCGTCGACCGGATTTAATGACCACAGGACGAACCCTTGTAGGAGCTAAGCCCCCCCGCGGGCAGGAGCTGGATGATCACTATTTCGGCTCCATCCCGGAACGTGTGCTTTCTTTTATGCTTGAAGCCGAGAAGGAGCTTTATAAGCTGGGCATCCCCGTAAAGACAAGGCATAACGAGGTTGCTCCCAGCCAGTATGAGATCGCGCCCATTTTTGAAAGTTCCAATATTGCGGCCGACCACCAGCAGCTGATGATGATCACTCTGAAACGCATTGCCCGCAAATACGGCTTCGAGTGCCTGCTGCACGAAAAGCCCTATGACGGGTTGAACGGCAGTGGCAAGCACCTTAACTGGTCTCTGAGTACCAGCGAGGGCATGAACTTGCTTGAGCCGGGTGACAATCCACATGACAACATGCAATTTCTCTTTTTCTTTTCAGCCATCCTGAAAGCGGTATATGAAAACCAGGATCTGCTGCGCATCAGTATTGCTCATGCCGCCAATGATCACCGGCTGGGTGCAAACGAGGCTCCTCCCGCCATTATCTCTGCCTACATAGGTGATCGCCTCGAAGATGTCATCAACCAGCTGCTGGAGGGTGACCTCAAAGAATCCAAGCAGGGCGGACTGCTGGGTCTCGGAACACCGGTATTGCCGTCTATACCAAAGCATGCAGGAGACCGCAACCGTACGTCCCCCTTTGCTTTTACCGGTAATAAATTTGAATTCCGCGCTGTGGGATCCAGCCAGTCTATTTCATTCCCCACGGTCGTATTAAATACCATCGTGGCAGATGCACTCGACGAGATGTGTACACAGCTGGAAGAAAAAGTAGACGGTGACAACTCATTTGAAAAAGCCCTGGGGGCTGTGTTGTCGGATACGCTGGAAACCTCCAAAGACATTATTTTCAATGGCGACGGCTATTCCGACGAGTGGACAGAGGAAGCCAAAAACCGCGGGTTGCTTAACCTGCCGACTACGATGGATGCCCTTCCGCTGTTGACCGATGACAAGAACATCGATCTGTTTGAAAAGCATAAGGTGCTGAATGAGCGTGAAGTTCATTCTCGTCAGGAAATTTGGGCTGAGCAGTACCTGACGACCCTGAATATTGAAACAGATACGACTGAGGCGATTGCCAAAACCATGGTGTATCCGGCTGCTGTTCGTTACCTGAATGAACTGGCTGAAAGCGTCGAGCGTATTCAACGGCTGGAGCTTGATAACAGCGGTTCCATGGCTATGCTGCAAAAAGTCAATACGGGCATTAATAGTCTTAATGAATCGCTTGAGGAACTCCGCGAAGCGGTGTTGGAGGGCGAGGAGCTGCCGCTCATGGAGCGTGCTACCCACATTAAGGATAACGTGATACCCGTCATGACGAAAGTTCGGGATTCTGTCGACTTCCTCGAACGCTACGTCGCTGATGACTACTGGCCGTTACCCATCTATCGCGAGATGTTGTTTGTTAAGTAAGCCATAAATCATCTGAGGCAAGAGGGCGATGCTCATAATATTGGGCATCGCCCTTTTTTAATCATTTCAGGGGCCAATATTCCGGCTTTCTATTTAAAAAATCTTTTTTGGAAAAAAGAACTGTGGTTTTTACCGTATATGACAATTCTCGGAATGATTCCGTACCCAAATTATTAGAATTGGTGTGCAGGAACCGTATATTCCGATGAAAGAAAATAGTAATTAACACCTGTATTCTTGAATTATCAGTCTTCGAACTACCAGCCCAATACGCAGCTATCCATATTTCCACCGGCTGTTAAACACTTACTTATCATCAATGGCCTTGCATTTGTAGGGCTGAATACCCCTGTCATCGGACAGTTCCTTTTCGAATATGGCGCACTGTGGCCCATCGGCTCCGGACGTTTTGATTTCTGGCAGTTGATTACCTACATGTTTCTGCATGCGGGTTTTAGCCATATCTTCTTTAACCTGTTTGCGCTTTGGATGTTCGGACAGGCCATCGAGAACTACTGGGGAACCCGCCGGTTTACCATTTATTACTTTCTAACCGGCATTGGAGCAGCATTGCTGCATATGCTGGTGGGACCCGGAGGGGTACCCACCCTGGGGGCGTCAGGAGCTGTTTACGGCATCCTGCTGGCCTTTGGCATGATGTTTCCAGATCGGCCCATTATGCTTCTTTTTCCGCCCATACCCATCAAGGCTAAATATTTTGTAGCCGGCTTTGGGGCTATCGAACTTATCAGTGGTCTCAGCCGGGCCAATTCAGGAGTGGCGCATTTTGCCCACCTCGGCGGCATGCTTGTAGGTTTTATCCTTATAAAATATTGGGGAATGAGAAGTGAAAATTCTCAATATTAGCATAAAAATATTTGTTAATTTTAAATTTATACAGCCCTAAGCAATGAATACATCATATGTACGAAAACGAATCCTTCAGCAGTTCATTTAAACGTGGATACCGGGGGTTGCCGGTTGCCATACGTACCCTGATTACCCTTAATGTAGCCGTCTTTGTTTTACAGGTTGTCCTGGGTATTTTCGGAAGGGGGTACAGCAGTGCACTTATTCAGGCTTTTGCTTTCTACCCGGAATGGCAGACGGCATTATTTCAGCCCTGGCGGCTGGTAACCTATATGTTCCTGCATGGTGGAGCCTTTCACCTGCTGTTTAACATGTTGTGGCTGTGGTGGATGGGACGAGCTGTGGAGGAACGGCTGGGACCGCGTACATTTACAGTCATCTATATGGGGGCCGGCATCGGGGGAGCGCTTCTGGATATACTGTTCGCACAAATCATGGGCTTTAATTTTGTCATTGGTGCTTCCGGGGCTGTCTACGGGATCATGGTGGCTTTTGCCATGCTTTTCCCGACCATGCCGATCATGCTTATTCTGCTGCCGCCTATACAGGCACGATATGTCGTAGCCGGACTTATTGCCCTGGATGTTCTTTTGCTGGGCTCTCAGGACGGGACAGCCCGCATTGTTCACCTGGGAGGGGCGGGCATAGGGTATCTTTTAATGCGGGCTCAAATCCAGGGCACTGATCTGAGCAAGTGGATGTTACCCGTTGAACAGTTTTGGTATCGTCTGAAGGGAACCTATCAGAAATCAAAGTCCAAACCGAAAAATAAAAATATGTATACGGTTTCGGACGTTGAAATTGTTGATGAAACAGAACAGTCTGAACTGGATCAAATACTGGAGAAAATTTCTGAGAAAGGATATGACGGGCTGACCCAGGAAGAGAAAAAGAAGCTGTTTGAGCTTAGTAAAAAGAATTAAGAACATTAATTGTTACAGGTATATTATCCCATTGTCGATGCAGTGGAATATAACCGATTAAGTTGTTTCCAATATGTCTCATATTAAACGTCGAGAATCAATCCAGGTAATGGTCGGAGATGTTCCGGTAGGTGGAGGAGCACCCGTTGTGGTACAATCGATGACTAATACCGACACCGCTGATGTCGATGCCACCGCTGATCAGATAAAATATTTGCACCGGGCCGGGTCCGAAATTGTGAGAATCACCGTTAATAACAAGGAGGCGGCACAGGCCGTCCCTCACATCAAGGACCGCTTATTGAAAGAAGATGTCACTGTTCCCATTGTCGGCGACTTTCATTATAACGGCCATAAACTGCTGGTCGACTACCCGGAAGCCGCTAAAGCACTGTCGAAATTCAGGATTAATCCCGGCAATACCGGAACCAAAACACGGGACGAAAATTTTTGCACCATCGTTGAACAGGCCATAAAACACGAAAAGCCGGTTCGTATTGGGGTGAACTGGGGATCACTGGATCAGCAGCTTCTTGCTGACAAGATGGACGACAACAGCAAGCTCGAGAATCCCAAGTCCTCGAAACAGGTAATGCTGGATACGATGGTTGAAAGTGCTCGCAGATCCGCTGAACTGGCCGAAGATGTGGGGCTGGCCTCAAACAAGATTATAATCAGCTGCAAGATGTCGCACGTTCAGGATGTGGTTCACGTTTATGAACGTATTGCCGATCTGCTCGATTATCCTCTGCATGTGGGCCTGACCGAAGCGGGCATGGGGATGAAAGGCATGGTAGCCAGTTCTGCGGCCCTGTCGGTGCTGTTGCAACAGGGTATTGGAGACACCATTCGCGTTTCTCTAACCCCCAAACCCGGCGGCGATCGGGCAGAGGAAGTTCGGGTCTGCCAGCAGGTCCTCCAATCACTTGGGATTCGCAGTTTTGTCCCACAGGTTACCGCCTGCCCGGGCTGCGGCCGCACCAACAGTACCTATTTTCAGGAGCTGGCCGAAGAGATCCAGGATTATTTGAGGGAGATGATGCCCGTCTGGCGCGAGGTATACCCGGGAGTAGAGGAGATGAATGTGGCCGTTATGGGATGCGTGGTCAATGGTCCCGGCGAGTCGCGCAATGCAAATATTGGGATCTCACTGCCCGGTACCTTCGAAGAGCCGAAAGCCCCGGTCTATATGGACGGAGAACATCACAGTACCCTGAGAGGCGATAATATTGCCGGGGAATTCCGTGAAATCCTGGATAATTACGTAATGCGTAATTACGGAAAGAAGGGGAAGGTTGAACAAACACACTAGAAAAACGGTCCGCTGTAAAACCCTTGATACAAATGGACCATTATGACAAAATCTATATGGCATACTTTTTCGGCAATGATTTTGCTGACTTTTTTTTCCGGCTGTCAGGGGTCAGAGAGGGAAATTGTGAACCAGCAGTATTTAGAATCCGATGCGTACCATACCTTTTCTGACAAAGCGGAACAAGAAATCCGCAGGTCACGAAACCGCGAGCGTGATCTTTTTGAACAGTTGAAACTAATCGGAGATTGCCAAGCACCGCAAACCCTGGTCGTTCCTTTCACTATTGATTCATTGTCAGTCTCAGCATGGGCACTGGAAAACAAATACAACTGTTTCGATGACCGTGCCTTTACAGACAGGCTATATCGGCTTAAGGCAGCAGCCCAGACCCGATTTGGGAAGATGAATATATGGTGGGTGCTTCGTTCAAAACAAACGATTTACAAAGATCATGAATTATGGCTGGCCATCTTCAAAGAGAAAACGTTACACTCCGCGGAACTTATCGGAATTTTTAAAGAAAACCTGAGAGAGCAAATTACCACAACACTGAACGTCTCGAGCGTGGATGGCAAGCTGCTTATTCAGAGTAAGCAGCATCGAAAAATTATCTATCCCTTTGAGCAGAATAATTCTGTGGAAAAATCGTATCTAATTGGACCGCAGGGGGTTATAGATTAATGAAAGTTGGTATTATTCTGTTTTCCATTAGAAATCGGGTGGTATCCTCGGATTGGTATAAAGAAGGGCCGGGGTGATTATATTTTTTACAGCTCTTATAATTTTATACCTTGAAACAACCGGTTTCCATTTAACCCAGATGATTATGAAAATATCATATCCTTTTTGCTGGCTGGCGGTCTTATATTACGTGTTATTTCCCTCCATGCTTGCAGGCCAGGAGGCCGATCAACTACTCAGGGAGGCCGATTCATCCTATGCCGCATATGAAGAAGAGCAGGCGCTGAACCTTTACCAGCAGGTATTGGACGAAGAGCCCAATCATTACAGGGCACTCTGGAGGAGCAGCTTTCTCCATGCCCGTATAGGTAACCGCCTGGATACCGAAGAAAAAAAGAAAGAGTGTTTCGACCGGGCCATCCAGCTGGCAGAACGGGCACTGGAGGTCGATTCAACGGATTCTCAATCCAATTTTGTAATGGCTGTGGCGATGGGACGAAAGGCACTTATCTCAGGTGCCAAAGATCGTGTGGCAGCTTCACGGGCCATTAAAAAGTATGCGGACCTGGCAATAAAATATGACAGTACCCATGCGGGAGCATGGCACGTACTGGGTCGATGGCATTTTAAAGTGGCCAATCTAAGCTGGGTCGAACGCCTGGCCGCCAACACACTGTTTGGAGGGGTTCCCGGTAATGCAAGTAATCAAAAGGCTGCAGAAAGTATCCGGAAGGCAATATCGCTGAACGACAAGTATATTCTTTATTATTATGATTTGGCCAGGATATATGAGGAACTGGACCGCGAAAAAGAGGCTATTGAGACCTGTCAGACTGCCATGGAATTGCCTCTGTTGACCCCTGATGATCTTGACCTGAAAAACCAGTGCCAGCAGCTTATCCAAAATATTTGAAATTCTGTTGATATCTGTAAGCGCTTTCATTATTATCTCATGCATTTACAATTAGATCGAATACCAGTTGTCTCATACTATCTACGACATAGCCCGCAAGGCAGGGGTCAGTATTGCAACCGTCTCCAGGGTATTCAATGAAAGTTCCAAGGTCTCGGCTGCTACACGAAAGAAGGTTCTTCACATTGCCAACAAAGTGGGGTATCAGCCGCAGGGCTATGCCAGGGGACTTGCAAGCAGGCAGTCTAACGTTATCATAGCCGTAGTACCACTGCTCTCGAACTATTTTTTTCTGCAGGTGCTGAATGGCATTCAGGGTGTTATATCGGAGACAGATTTCGAGTTGCATATTTATAATGTAAAGCCTGAAGAAAATCCTCTTAAACAGCTTAAAAGGCTATTGGGTCGCCGATGGGCAGATGGCTATCTGTTTGTTTCTGTTCATCTTGATGAGGATGACTGGGCTGAAGTCGCCCGTCTGAATCAGCGAATGGTTCTGATCGATGATGCATACAGCGGCTGCGACTATTTCCAAATCAACAATAAGAAAGGAGCACGCAAGGCCACAAAATTTTTCCTGGACCGTGGTTTTGAACATATCGGTATGATTACAGCTGCAAAGCGTTCCATTCCCGCCGGTAAACGCTGCAAAGGGTTTTTGGAAATACAGCGGGAATACGGGCTGACACCTGATGACTCGCTGGTTGTAAGGGGCAGTACGGCTTATCGGGACGGCTTCAATGAACGCAATGGCTACGAGGCGATGCATCAGTTACTGGCACTGGACAGTCCACCAGAAGCGGTTGTCTGTGTTTCGGATATTCAGGCTATTGGCGCACTTTCAGCTATGAAGGAACAAGGAATACGGATTCCCATCATCGGCTATGATGATATACAGCTTTCAGAATATATCGGACTTTCAACAATGCGACAGCCCATGTACAAAATGGGACGCGAAGGAGCCCGGCTCTTGCTTGATAGCCTTAGCGAAAGGCCATCAGAACTGGTTCAGGAAAATTATACACCTGAACTCATTTTGCGTTCCACGACCAATGGTATTGAACAATAAAGTATAAACAAACTATTTTAGACGAATTTATGTCAGCTAAGCAACAACAGATAAAACGGATTGGAGTGTTAACCTCGGGGGGCGATGCCCCGGGAATGAATGCCGGCATACGAGCCGTAGTCCGGGCTTCAGTTTACTACAAAATGACTCCCCTGGGTATTCGACATGGCTATGATGGCTTTATAAATAATGAAATACACAAGATGGATGCCGGTTCTGTCAAGCATATCATCCATCAGGGAGGCACCATCCTGAAGTCAGCCCGGAGTATGGAGTTCAAAACGGATAAGGGCATGCAGAAAGCCTGGAAGAATGTCCAGAAACATAACCTGGACGCCATGGTCGTTATCGGGGGCGACGGAACCTTTAAGGGAGCCATGGAGTTTGGGAAGAAGTTTGATTTCCCTATCGTTGGTATTCCGGGAACCATTGATAATGATATTTACGGCACGGACTTCACGGTCGGTTTCGATACGGCCGTCAATACGGTAGTGGAAGCGGTGGATAAGATTCGCGATACCGCTACGTCTCATAATAGACTCTTTTTTGTGGAGGTTATGGGCCGGGATGCCGGCTTTATTGCCATGTATTCAGGAATAGGGGCAGGGGCTGAGGAAATTCTCATCCCTGAAAAGGATCGCGGCATCGAGCAGCTGTTTGAATCGCTTGAACGAACCTCAAAACGGCGGAAAAGCTCTCGACTGGTTGTGGTAGCAGAAGGTGACAAAAACGGCAATGTGTACGACCTGGAAGAACAGGTCAAAGAACGATTTGGCGACCGCTATGAAACCAAAGTGACCATTCTGGGTCATGTGCAGCGGGGAGGACGTCCCAGCTGTACCGACCGTGTTCTGGCAAGCAGGCTGGGAGTAGCTGCTGTGGAGGCGCTCAAAGATGGTAAAAGAGGTGTTATGGTGGGGGTACGCAACCGCAAGGTGGAATTTACTGATCTGGAGCAGGCTACAAAACGCAATCCCGAAATGGACAAGGAACTGATGCGGGTTGCCAATATTATTTCAATATAACAAATGGATACGGTACAACATATCAGGCAGCCGGGCACAGTGACACCCCACAGCGGACCTCAGTACCATACCCCGTCGTGGGCAAAACACGTAATCTGGTACCAGATCTTCCCCGAGCGATTCCGGAACGGGGATCCCTCCAATGATCCGGTTGCTGAACGAGTCCACGGTCCCCGGGGATGGGAAATCATGCCATGGACTTCCGATTGGTACAGCCGGGCTCATTGGGAGCGTTCCATGGGCCCTAACTTTTTAGACAGCGTGTACCGGCGTCGCTACGGGGGCGACCTGCAGGGTATTATTGATAAACTTGATTACCTGCAAAGTCTGGGCATCGGGGCCCTCTACCTTAACCCCATATTTGATGCTGTTTCCCTGCATAAATATGATGCGAGCTGTTATCATCATGTGGATCGTTTTTTTGGTCCGGACCCCGAAGGCGACGCACGTATCATGGAACAGGAGGACCCGATGAATCCCGAAACATGGCAGTGGACTACTGCTGACAGGCTTTTCCTCAAGCTCATTGACGAAGTGCATCAACGGGGGATGAAGATTATAATCGATGGGGTCTTTAATCACACGGGAACCGATTTTTGGGCGTTTAGAGACCTGGCTGCAAAACAGCAGGGCTCTCCTTTTAGCGATTGGTATGCCGTCCGGTCCTTCAAGAATACTGATGACAGTGATTCGGAATTTGATTATGCCGGTTGGTGGGGGCACAAATCCCTGCCGGAATGGAGAGAAGAAAATGGTACGCTCGTTCGGCCTGTCCGGGAGCATATTTATGCCATTACGCGACGCTGGATGGATCCCGATAATGATGGGGATCCATCCGACGGAGTTGACGGATGGCGTCTGGATGTGCCGGAAGAAGTAGGTGTGGATTTTTGGAAAGAATGGACGTCATTGGTGCGGACAATCAATACGGAGGCCTTCACGGTGGGAGAGATATGGACGGACAAATCCGGGGAATGGGTGAACGGGGACCTTTTTAATGCCGCCATGAATTATCCCTTTGCCAAAGCGGTTCAGAAATATATGATTGATCGTGCCATACCGGTTGATGCATTCCTGAAAAGACTGAAGGAGCTACGAAGAAGTTTGCCCGAGGAAGCATCGTTTGTCATGCAAAACCTAATGGACAGTCATGATACGCCTCGTCTGGCCTCCATGATTGTTAACCCCGGACGAGAATACAATGAAGAGGGAAGGCCGGGGGAGGGCTTTGATGTTCGGAAACCCAATGCGGAAGAACGCCGTCTTCAAAAATTGATTGCTTTGTTTCAATACACCTACCCGGGCGCTCCGATGATTTACTATGGTACCGAAGCCGGCATGTGGGGCGCGGGAGACCCTGATGATCGCAAGCCCATGGTATGGAAGGAATTCGAGTATGAGCCGGAAACGACTCACCCGATGGGTAAAAACCGCCCGCGGGATGATAATAATTTTGACCCGAAGCTCTTTGACTGGTATCAAAGACTGGCGAAAATAAGGAATGAACATTTAGCACTTCAGACCGGCAGCTTCGAATTGCTGGCCATGGACGGAGAAAATGATTTTTTTGCTTTTGCCAGGTTTCTGAGTCATGAACAGTTCGCAGTGACTGTGCTGAATCGATCAGAGATGTCACAGAATATTCGCATTCCCTTGTCTGACGTTTCATTTCCGGAATTACGCTATATGGATAATCCTCTTACAGATACCCGCCATGCTGTCGGGGATGATCATGTTGAACTCAATCTTCCGCCCGTTGCCGGAGCCATTTTAATCCCTGTGCGAGGAGACTGAACCCAATGAAAATAGATCCCAAATATTTTAACAGCTTTCTGGGCGTGGTCGCGATTATTGCTGCGCTTTTAATTGCCTACTACACCGTAAGCAGCCAGCAGGACAAGCGGAAAGCGTTCAAAGAACGTATCATGCAGCAGGATTCTCTTCAAACTGTCTCCTGGCCGATGGTCCAGCGGCAGGACAGTCTCAGGATAGCAGATTTTAAAGGGCATCATGTATTGATTCACTTTTGGTCCAACTGGTCGGATGCCTCTATCAGTGCCCATCAAAAATTAGCGACTCTCAAGGGCAAGCAGGGAAAAGCTCTTTCTGTAATAGCTGCAGCAGTGGGACTTCGAAAGCAAGAAGCTCTGTCTTACATCAATAAGCATGAGTTCCCTTTTTACCACGTGGCCGGCTCCAAACAGTTTTCATCCTTTGGAATACCCGGGGTGCCCGCCTATCTTTTATATACACCCGCGGGGCGGCTTCGGTATGTCTCCCTGGGAATTCTTGACGATGTAAAAGTTGACAGTATAAGTAATATAATCAATGGAAACCCCTGATGAGAGCTGGATCTTATTTGATGGTATGCTGAAACCGGCCAGCAGCCCGGTAATACCCGCCGACTCAAGGGGACTTATGTACGGCGATGGGGCTTTTGAGACCATTCGTGTATACAGGGGAAGCACGTTGCTTCTTGAGAACCATCTGGACCGTCTTAACAGGGGACTTCATGCACTGGGTATGGATCAACTGGACCGCACAAGAAAAAAAACTCTTGAAGGTAAGCTTTATCAGCTACTCCGGAAAAATGATCTTCTGTCACGCGATGCCATCATACGGTTGCAGTTCTGGCGCAAGGGGGGACGAGGCTATCATGCCGTGGATGGTCATTCACGCTACGCGGCTGTAGCTTCCGTCTGTCCTGATTACCGGCAATATTATCCTGTACTGGCAACCGTATCGACCAGACGCATTCCTTCCGGGTGCCTGCCTTCCGAAGGCAAGTTCACCAATGGCATCAACTACATACTGGCGGCCAGGGAAGCCGCTGATAAAGGGGCAGATGATGCCCTTATGCAAACTGTGGACGGGGCAGTTTCGGAAACCACCATCGCCAACATATGCTGGATCAAGGGCACGAGCATCTTTACGCCCTCCCTGCAGTGCGATCTTCTTCCGGGCATAACTCGTAACATTATGCTGGATATTGTCAATCGGAACTCTGAACTTGAAATGCGGGAGGGTATCTACTCGGTAGAATCATTGTACAAGGCAGAAGCTGTCGTATTATGCAATTCAGTACGGGAAATCATGGCCGTCAGTAAAGTCGATGGCCATGTTTTTGAAACGGATCACCCTGTTGTAAGTGAATTGCAGCAGCTGTATACCGCTTTTCGAATTGAGCATTCCAAAGTCCTTCCGCATACATCATGAAGATGGATCTGGCTGCAATAACAGAAGCATTCGCCCGAAAAGGACCTGTGATCCTGCTGGAATCCCAGTCCAGTGACCATCCATGGTCGAAAAAATCTTACATAGCCGCCCGGCCCCGTGCCGAAATCACTGCATTTGGAACGAAGATCCGGATCATTAGCCGGGAAGGCACGCAAGCCTTCCAGGCCAATCCGTGGGAAGCACTGAAAGTATTCAGAAAGCAGTATGGTGGCTGGTTGTTTGGTTATCTGGGATACGACCTGAAAAATCAAATCGAATGTCTTCAATCAAAGAACCCGGATCCTGTTGGCGCCCCCGATCTCTATTTCATGGTACCTGATTTTATTGTGGAACAGGATCGAGGCGCATCGCAGAGCACCCTGATTCATGGAAGCTGGCCTCCTGAAGGAATCTCAGAGGGAGCAACGTTCAGCAGCGATGAATTTGACGTCCGAGTATTCCGTCCCCGGCAATCGATGTCTGACTATCTTTCTCGTATTAAAAAAGCCCAGAAGGCCATCTTTGAAGGGGAGTTTTATGAGATTAATCTTTCGCACCAACTCAGGGGGGAATTCACCGGTTCTCCCTTTGCACTGTATCAGAAGATGAAAAAAAATGGTCCCGTACCGTTTGGAGCGTATCTGCAGACCCCTGATTTTGCTGTATGCTCTCAATCACCGGAACGGTTTTTGCGAAAGGAAGGAAATCTTATTTTTACTCAGCCTATCAAGGGAACGGCCCAGCGGGGCAGGAGTGAACAGGAAGATCAGGCCCTCAAAGCGGCCCTCAGCCATTCGGCAAAAGAACGGGCCGAGAATTTGATGATCGTAGATCTGGTCCGCAATGACTTAAACCGGGTGGCCCAGAAAGGATCGGTAAGTGTTCCCAGGTTATTTGATATAGAGACATTCAGTACCGTTCACCAGATGGTCTCCACCGTTGAAGCCCGTACCCGGGAGTCAGATCCAGTCCGGATCCTTAAATCCTGTTTTCCCATGGGATCGATGACCGGGGCTCCAAAAATAAGGGTCATGAAAGCCATTGATACACTGGAAAAGTATCGTCGTGGTATTTATTCAGGGGCCATTGGATATATTAAACCCTGGGGGGATTTTGATTTCAATGTGGTTATCAGGACAGCCATTATCAAGGAACAGAATCTTTTTTATTCGGTAGGCGGAGCTATTACCGGCGACTCGAACCCCCGGAAGGAGTGGAAAGAAACGATGATAAAGGCACAGGCACTGCGTAATGTTCTCAGCAGGTCTGAGCAGCAGTAATAGGAGACAGGGGATAAACGGAATCATCCTGAAGCCGTTCGGGCAGGACCCTGTCCGGCATGCGATATTTTTTATCATTCAGCAATAATTCTTTGAATTACCGGAAACCTCTGTATATCATGTAACATGATACTGTTTAACCTAACGGAGGAGGAGCCATGAGTGATAAGATTTCCCGAAAGAATTTTTTAAAAACAACGGGCTCGGCATTGGCAGTGGCCTCGCTGGGCTTTCCATCCATCATACTGCCCAGGAAGAAAGAAAAACTGGGTGTGGCACTGGTTGGCCTGGGTAATTACAGTACCTCGCGGTTAGCACCCGGATTACAACAGACGGAGCACTGTGAACTGCGGGGCATTGTTACCGGATCTCCGTCCAAAATTCCGGTTTGGCAGGAACGCTATGGTATACCGGACGGCAATGTATATAATTATCAGACCATGCACGAGCTGGCCAGCAACGACGACATTGATGTGGTCTATATCGTGGTACCAACCGGGCTTCATGCCAAGTATGCCATTAATGCCGCTGAGGCGGGAAAACACGTATGGTGTGAAAAACCAATGGCCATGAATGTCGATGAATGCCAGTCCATTATAGATGCTGTCAATAAAAATGATGTCCAGCTTGCCATTGGCTACCGCATGCAGCATGAGCCCAATACCCGAACCATCATACGCTATGGAAAGGAAGAGACTTATGGTTCCGTGACCGGCGTACAGACGGGAGCGGGGTATAATGGAAGCCATCCGGAGGGAAACTGGAGACGCGATGCGGAGCTGGGAGGAGGTGCCTTGTACGATATGGGCGTCTATCCGATCAATGCCGCACGTTATGCGACTAGCATGGAGCCGGTGGCCGCCAGTGGTATTCAGCGCTCAGAACGATCCGAGATGTACAGTGAAGTTGACGAAACCACGGTCTTTGAACTGGAATTTCCAGGCGGCGTTATTGCCAAGGGAGAGACCAGTTTTGGAAAATCAATGAACTACCTGGATGTGGAATGCACCGATGGCTGGTATAATTTGCGTCCCTTCCAGTCCTACAGCGGGGTACAGGGAGAAACCAGTGACGGAACGAAACTACCTCCCGATCCAAACCACCAGCAGGCCCGTCAAATGGATAACGAAGCCCTGGCCATTAAAGAGGGCCGTCCGCCTGTTGTACCCGGTTCAGAAGGGCTGAGAGACATCAGGATTGTACGTGCTATTATGATGTCTTCCGACAAGGGCGGAAGCCAGATTAAATTGTAGGTTGGTTTTCCATATGGAAGAAGAGGAAGCATTTTTTACACATCCTGCGTCTCCCGATGTTTTTTTTTGACTCTCATTTTTGGGTATTATATCCTCATTCAATGAAATGATAAACCGGCAAGTCTGGTTATAGGGGTAGGTATATCCTCCCAACACGACGGTGGAGGTCACTCGCAATTGCATTAAGGAATACTGGAGATAGATGACAGAAAGCAATATCGATCAATGGCGCCAAAATGTTGAAACATTGGGACAGCTTAAGGAAACCGAATGGCAATCTGTTTCTGTAAAAGAGGAAATTCGGCGTAATCTAATTGCCAGAATTCGGTCAGGTGAGACACTCTTCCCCGGGATCAAAGGGTACGACCAGTCCGTCATTCCCGAGTTGCAGCATGCGCTACTGTCCCGGCACGATTTTATTTTGCTGGGATTGCGGGGACAGGCCAAGACAAAGATCCTTCGTCAGCTGCCTGACTTTCTGGATGAGTACCGGCCGGTTGTGAAGGGGTCTGAAATTAATGACAATCCGCTGAATCCTATTTCCAAACAGGCCCGGGAGCTCATCGCCGGAAAGGGAGATGAAACACCGGTTGAATGGATACATCGCAGCCGGCGTTACGGCGAGAAGTTAGCAACTCCCGATACCACCGTTGCCGACCTGATCGGTGACATCGATCCCATCAAGGCCGCTGCTCGGAAACTTACGCTGGCTGATGAAAACGTAATCAATTTTGGGCTGGTGCCACGGACCAATCATGGTATTTTTGCCATCAATGAACTGCCTGATCTCCAGCCACGGATCCAGGTGGCACTGTTAAATATAATGCAGGAGCGTGATATCCAGATCCGGGGATTTAATGTCCGAATTCCGCTTGATGTTCTTATGGTATTTTCAGCCAACCCGGAAGACTATACCAACCGTGGCAACATCATTACGCCGCTTAAAGACCGTATTGATGCGCAAATACTGACGCATTATCCGCGGGACATAACTATTGGTATGGAAATTACGCAACAAGAGGCCTGGACCAGCCGAGACGGATTGCCGGAAGTCAGGGTGCCAGCGATTATGAAGGAGCTGCTGGAACAGATCGCCTTTGAGGCGCGGGAATCAGAGTATATCGACCAGAAAAGCGGGGTTTCTACACGCATGACAATCACAGCAATGGAGCAGCTTATTTCATCTGCCGAACGAAGGGCGCTTCTTAATAACGAGAAGGAAACAACCGCCCGCATTACCGATCTGTTTCATACCGTTCCCGCTCTCACCGGCAAGCTGGAGCTCGTCTATGAAGGTGAGCAGGAGGGAGCATTGAATGTGGCAAAACATATCATCGGCAAAGCAGTTAAACATATATTTGCCAACTATTTTCCCGACCCCGAGCTCCAAAAACGGCAGGATGACAGGAGTATTTACCAGCCGGTTCTGGACTGGTTTGCTGACGGCCACGCCCTTGAAATCAGCGACCAAATGTCGAGTAAGGCCTACAGAGAAGCACTCTCAGAAATTACAGGCTTAAAGCAGCTGGTGGAGAACGAGAGCAGGGCGCCGTCTCAACATGAAGAAGAAACCTATGTATTGATGGATTTTGTTGTTGAGGCATTGCACCAGCACTCCATGCTGGGCAAAGAAGATATGGATAACCGTCGTTCCTATTCCGATATGCTTGGAAGTATGCTCGGTTCCATGGATGATCTGGATGATCTTGGAGACTTTAAAGAATAATTGAAATTGCAAATAGGTTTATATACCCTTATCTTTGTCCACGGAAATAGGCAATAAAGAAATTTAATGATCTCATGAAAAAAGGAATCCACCCAGAATACAACGAAATTACGGTTGTAATGAGCGATGGTACGGAATTTAAAACCCGCAGCACCATGAATCCGAAAGATGGAGTTTACCGCAGTGAGGTTGACTCTAAGAATCATCCGTTCTATACCGGAAATATGAACTTTCAGAAGAAAGCTGGCCGTATTGACCGCTTTAAGAAGCGTTACGGAACTGACTGAGTTTACCAGATCGAACCAGGTCATTCAAGGATGCATGTCGTACTGAGATGCATCCTTTTTTTATTAACTGAAATGGATTACACTGCCCGCAGGCAGTAAATCTCAATGGTTGCACAGATTATGGACATCACCTGTTTTACGGTTGGACCTTTTGCTGAAAATACCTACCTGCTGGCTGAAAAAGGGCAGGCGCTCATCATTGACCCGGGATTCTCCAGTCAAAATGAATTCAATGAACTTAGGTCAGTACTTGAAGAGCAGGATCTGACCTTGCTTGCCGTTTTGCTGACACATGCCCACGTAGATCACGTGATGGGCCTACCGTATGTTCTCAGCCATTTTGAAGTCCCCGTCTACCTGAGTGACAAGGATCGCTATCTATGGGATAACTTTTCTTCCCAGGCAGCCATGTTTGGTTTCCAGGTCAAAGGATTTGATTTTAATCCCCGATCACTGCCCATAACTGAAGACTGGGCCATCGGTCCCTTTGAATTTGACGTACGATACACACCGGGACATGCTCCTGATCATCTGTCTCTCTACCACGCCAAAAGTGGCAGCCTTATTGCCGGAGATGCCCTGTTTAAAGAAGGCGTGGGGCGCACGGATCTCTATAAAGGCGATATGAATCTTCTGAAAGAATCTATACGCGAACAGCTATATGTTCTTCCTGATGAAACCAGGGTTTATTCCGGACATGGCCCGGAAACGACCATTGGTCATGAAAAAGAGTCAAATCCTTTCGTAAAGCTTGAGGCGTAGGCTATTTATTCTTCTTCCTTTCCTTCCTTTAGTTGACGCAGTCGATCTATCTGTTTATTAAAATAATCGCTCTTATTTTTTTTGATGCTTTTAAGCTGTTGATAAGAACGAATAGCTGTATCTATCTTTCCCTGTTTTTCATGAATCCTGGCCAACGTTTCTGATACGATATCATCCACCTCGCTGACAGCCGCCGTCCGTTCCCTCGACGGTTCGTCCCGGGAAGAGGAGTTGTCAGCTTTGATACGGTGGGTTTCCACACCGGAAAGTTTCTGTATGAGCGAATCCAGATCAAGTACCGGCCCGGGCCGGTCAAGTGTTTTGGAGGTGTTACGTATGGAGGGGCCGGGATCGGGTGTCCATGCTTCAAAGGCATCCG
Organism: Fodinibius sediminis; assembly: GCF_900182555.1. Taxonomy (GTDB): domain Bacteria; phylum Bacteroidota; class Rhodothermia; order Balneolales; family Balneolaceae; genus Fodinibius; species Fodinibius sediminis. The sequence goes on from NZ_FXTH01000009.1 coordinate 114,346, forward strand.
GATGACTCAGATAATAATGCAGCTTACGGAAAAAGGAGCTGCCCGGGGCATAAATACGCGCTTTGAGCGCTTCCTTCACAGCTTTTTCGTGCATGTCCTGCAAGTGATAAAACCAGGCCAGCAGGAAATATCCAACAGCATCGGGCCCCCGTTTGTTCAGCTGTTTTTTTAACCGCTCAGTTGCCTTGACAGGATTCTGGTCAAATATTTCAACATAGGAAGAAAGTGATTTGGATATTTTGAACGGTAATTGAAGCATCTATTCTATTTAAAAAGTTCCCGACCCAGCTGCTTGTTAATTATACAAATTGATGATGTTAGCAGTCAAATAATTAAATGACTAATTATTTCCCGGAAAGCGCTGGAAACCGATATATCTTACACCCCGGCATGCTGGCCTTACCACCCACTTACAGCGTCGTTAAACATATTGTCGGCCACCCGGCCCAGCGCCTCAGCTGCCGCATTGGTCTCCCCGTCAATGGGGTTTTCATTAATATCATAGGTCGCAGAGCCACTGAACGATTTGCTCCATTCCGACTGCTCCTCGCTGGTATACTTGAAAGTAGCACTTATACCGATTGTTACCTCATTAAGACTGGTCTCGTCTTCGCCGGTAACGCTGAATGGACCGTTTCTATAGCTGGTTATTGAGCCTTCCAAAACAGCATCTGCTGAAGCTTCCGAGTTGGCCAGCTGCAAGCGGGTCTGGTTAATAAACCGCTCAACGAGTGCATCATTGAGTCGATCACTTAAGTTTCCTATTCCACTGGAGGACTGGTCGGCAAAGAAGGGGATGTAAACGGAATTCACATTTTCTGGTATGGAGGTACCGGTAAAACTATACCGGAAACACCCCGTGGCCATCAGGCTTGCCAGCATTACAAGCACCAGGGCTGTTTTGTTCTTAAAGATCATATTGATCGAGCTTTCGATATAGTGTTCGTTCACTAATTCCAAGGGCTTCGGAGGCCTTGCGGCGATTGCCTTCGTATTTTTTTAGGGCCTGTTCGATAAGAAACTGTTCCGTCTTTTCAATAGAGGGTATCGAACCTGTATTGAAAAACTGCATAAGCTCTTCACCTGCCTGTTCCTTTTCCTCGGAAATATCAGCTTCTGCAAAAGATTGCACTCCAATATTTTCTTCTGTGGCTTCATCCATATCAATATCCAGGTCCGTCATAGTGCCGTGTTGTACTTCATCCTGAATATTCTGGGGAAGCGCCTTTAGATTCTTCTGAGAAAAAGTTGAGTAGAGGAAGGTGCCAAGCATTTTCTTAAGTTCGCCAATATCATTTCTCAGCTCCACCAGGGCCCGGTAGATCAGCTGCTGGTCACCATCACCGAAAGCGCCGTTGGTCGATTGTCCCTGGTGCTGGCTTGCCAGCATGGGCAGGTTATCGGCAGAACCGGTATGCTGGCGCCCCTTAAGGTATTTTTGAAGCTTCTCTGTATCAATAAACTGAGACTTCTCCAGTACAACGAGCTGTTCAGCCACATTTCGCAGCTCCCGAACGTTGCCGGGCCAGCGGTAGGAGATGAGCAGTTCTTTGGCTTCATCGGAAAAGCCCTTGAAGACAGAGTCATATTTGGCAGAGAATTCGGTGACAAATTTCCTGAAGATGGGAATGATATCGTCGGGGCGTTCCCGGAGAGGAGGAAGCTTGACTTTAACCGTATCGAGGCGATAGTAGAGATCTTCACGAAATGATTCTTCCTGCACAAGCTGCCAGAGATCTTTGTTGGTGGCTGCAATAACGCGGACATCCGTGGTACGTAATTTGCTGGATCCCACCCGGAAATATTCCCCGGATTCAAGAACGCGCAACAGCTTCACCTGCACATTCGCTGGCGTATCCCCAATTTCATCCAGGAAAATGGTGCCCCTGTTAGCTTTCTCAAAATAGCCTTCCCGTGCTTCATGGGCCCCGGTAAAAGCCCCCTTCTCATGACCAAAGAGCTCGCTTTCAATAATGCCCTCGGGGATGGCACCACAATTGACAATCACCATATTTTCATGCTTGCGATGACTTATCTCGTGAATGGCCTTCGCTGTGATATCTTTACCAACCCCACTTTCGCCCTGCAACAGGATGGTGATATCCGTATCAGCCACCTGTATAACTTTGTCAATGACCTGCTTTAAGGCAGCCGATTCACCAATGAGCCCAAATCGTTCCTGAAATGCTTCCCGATCCATATGGAATACGCCTGTTTAAAACTTAAATGCCTAATTTCTCTATGCTCTAAAGGTAAGAATTACTGCTCTAGATACATAAATATATTCTACCGTTCAGGGAGCGATTTGAGTCCATAAGTATCCCTGAACAGCACCTGTCCAGATGCTGTACTATGAGGGCATATGTCACGGAGGATCCATGATCAGGCCGTCGGATAAATCTTTCAATTTCGCCAATTGTTTCGCTGGCTGAGGAACCAACCCCGGTTCTTAAATGCCATGGAAGAAGCGGGCCGATGTACACAAAAGCCTGCCACTACATCAGGCTTTCAGACTTTTATTCCCGACACTAACAATACAAAAGTCAGGCTGTGATCTTTTCTGCTTCAAACTCTGCAATACTGCTTTTTTTGATGGGATCCCCCATCAGGGTAGCCGATGTACAATCGGTGATAACAACTTCTACATATTCTCCCTTGGCATAGTCCTCGCGGTCGAATACCACCATTTTGTTGGTATCCGTACGTCCGCACAGTTGTTCATCGGAACGTTTACTGGGGCCTTCCACCAATACCAGGTGACGGCGACCGATCTCTTTTTTGTTGAGTTCCTCCTGGATATTCATCTGCTGTTCAATGATCTCAGAAAGGCGACGCTTTTTAACCTTTTCAGGTACATCGTCCTCATACTTGCGCTGGGCCAGCGTCCGCCCCCGTTCTGAGTAGGCGAACATGTAGGCCAGGTCATATTTTACCCTGGCCATCAGGGAGAGGGTATCTTCGTGTTCCTCTTCTGTTTCCCCGCAAAAGCCGGTTATAATATCGGTCGACAAGGTAACACCCGGAATGATTTCACGCATCCTATCAACGAGATCCAGGTACTGCTGCCGTGTGTAAGGACGCCTCATGCGCTCAAGTACCTCATCATTGCCGGACTGCGCCGGAATATGGATGTAATTGCACAGATTGGGCTGCTCACTGATGATCTTAAGAAGTTCTTCAGGGAAATCCTTGGGGTGTGGAGAAGAAAATCGAACACGCATTTCAGGATCCACCTGGCTCGCTTTATACATCAGGTCGGCAAAAGAGTGTTCCCCGTCATTGTACGAATTTACATTTTGTCCCAGCAGGGTAACCTCCCTGTATCCCTGATCACTGAGCCGCTCCAACTCATCGAGAATACTCTCCGCCGGGCGGCTTCGTTCTCTTCCACGGGTAAAGGGGACCACACAGAAAGCACACATATTGTCGCAGCCCCGCATGATGGTCACAAAGGCACTGACTCCGTTGTCATTGGTACGCACTGGCTTCACATCTGCGTATGTTTCTTCCAGCGACAGCAGAACATTGACAGCTTTTCGCCCGTCGTCAACATCGGCAAGCAGCTTGGGTAAATCCCGGTATGCGTCGGGGCCCACCACGAGATCGACCAGTTTCTCTTTTTCCATGATCTTGTCGCGGATGCGTTCGGCCATACATCCCAGAACCCCCACGGTAAGGTCGCCCTCTTTTTCCTTTTTAAGGGCTTTAAACTCCTTGAGCCTGTTCCAGACTCGCTCTTCGGCATTTTCCCGAATTGAACAGGTGTTGATGAATATGACTTCTGCCTGATTCGGTTCATTGACCGGCTGCATGCCATCTTCCATCAGTATGGAGTTGACGATCTCCGTATCGGAGACATTCATTTGACAGCCGTATGTTTCGATATAAAAATTCCGTTGATCCAAGAGAATAGAGTTTTGCTTACTGGTTGTGAAAGAGCATGAAATATAAGAAGAGATTCGCTCTTTATGAAAGGCAATAAGAAAGCTGGCCAGTCGGGAAATGTCCTCTCTATAATTTTCTCTCCAGATAGTCCTTCAGCACCACAGCATTATTATGATCCCGATCCCTGGCTGCAAAAACAAGGGTTGCCTTGCAGTGCTCCCGGATGGTGGAAAGCAGTTCCTGCACCGCCTCCTGCTTCTCATGGAGTTCTCCGCGATACCGACGGCTGAACTCTTCAAATTTTTCCGGATCGTGGTCAAACCATCTTCTCAGTTTATCCGATGGGGCCAGCTCTTTATTCCAGGCATCGAGCTGAAGCTCCTGTTTGCTAACGCCCCTCGGCCAAAGCCGATCTACAAGCACCCGCCAGCCGTCTTTTTCTTTTTCTACATCCTCATAGGCGCGTTTGATTTGAATGGTTGGTTGTTTACTCATCATCTGAAGCTTCCAATAGGATAAAAGGTTCGGGGAATCTATTTAATATGTAGAAAATTAACAGGCAAATAATATAAGGGCGGAAGTTGTCCCATAAAATCTTTTAATTTTGCTGCTGTTTACGGAACTTTGAGCCGATAATATGTTTTTTAATCGAAACCATACGCCATATGTTGAGAATACCATTTGAGGAAATCAAACAAACGCTGGTCACGATACTGGAGAAGTATGATTTTTCTCCTGCAAAAACCAAAATTATAGCTGAGACTCACACACAGTCCAGCTGCGATGGGGTGTACTCTCATGGACTTAACCGTTTTCCCCTTTTCATTGAATATGTCGAAAAAGGACTGATTGATATTACCGCAGAACCTGAAAAAGTGGCCTCTTTTGGGACTATGGAACGGTGGGATGGCCGAATGGGGCCGGGAGTAACCAACGCTCACCACTGTATGGAACGGGCCCTCGAACTGGCAAAAGATCATACCCTGGGTGCAGTGGCCCTTCGCAATACCAACCACTGGATGCGCGGGGGAACCTACGGATGGAAAGCAGTGAACAAGGGGATGATTGCCATCTGTTTTACCAATACAACACCCAATATGCCCCCGTGGGGCGGAAAGGAAAGTCGTATAGGCAATAATCCCTTTATTATTGCCATCCCCCGGAGCAGGGGACATGTGGTACTGGATATGTCCATGTCACAGTTTTCATTCGGGAAAATTCACAATTACAAGCTCAATAACGAACAGCTTCCTTTTCCGGGCGGATGGGATGAACAGGGTAATCTGACCCGCGACCCGAAAAAAATTCTTGCCAGGGAGCGTGGGCTGCCCATCGGCTACTGGAAGGGATCGGCGTTGTCGATGGTATTGGATATGCTGGCGGCCCTGCTGTCTGACGGGAAATCGACCAGGGAAATAGGCAGCAAAGAATATGAGACCGGCATTTCACAGGTCTTCCTTTGCATCGACCCCGCCAAATTTTCGGATGGAAACCTCAAAGATCAGCTGCTGGATAATATTATTGATTATGTACACGATGTGCCTCCCATGAACAAGGGAGATCACACCTATTATCCCGGCGAGCGAACCCTGGCAACCCGAAAAGAGCAGCTGAAAAACGGCATAAGGGTCAGCGAGGAAATATGGGAAACCATCAACCAGCTAAAAGATCAGTGAGGCCACTTTTCAGGATTTTCTCTCCATTTACCAAGGGTCTGCAAATCTTCCTCGTCTACAAAGCCGTTCTCACTGGCCACCTTGATCAGGGTGGCATAGTCCGTCAGGGTATGGACGGGAATATCCGAATCCTCGAATCGTTTCAGGGCCTTGTCAAAACCATAGGTGAAGATGCTCAGCACTGCCCAAACATCTGCGCCAATAAATGTAAGGGCTTCAACCACTGAAATGGCAGAACCGCCGGTTGAAATGAGATCTTCGATAATAATCGTTGACTCACCCTTTTGGATGCCGCCTTCAATCTGGTTGCCCAGACCATATGATTTGGCCTTCGATCGAACATAGGACATGGGTTTGTTGATATTCTCCGCAACCCATGCGGCGTGTGGAATACCTGCTGTGGCCGTTCCCGTAATTACATCCACATCAGCATACTCGCTATTGATAAACTCAACAAAATTTTTGGCAATTTTTTTCCTGATTTCCGGATACCGCATTGTCAGGCGGTTATCGCAGTAGATAGGGGAATTCCAGCCGGAGGACCATGTAAACGGATCGTTGGGTCGCAGTATCACGGCATTGATATTAAGCAGGTCAAGCGCAAGTTCTTCAGCAAAAGATGAATCGATAATCATATAAAAAAGGGTTTATCTACAGGCTGTACAGCATTGAAGCTGCCAGTCATCACTCGTAATGTTGTTAAGTTGCTATCAAATGATAAATAATATAACGCTTAAGCATAAAAAGGCATAAAATCCGGCCAGCAGGTCATCAACCAGGATACCGAGTCCGCCTGGAAGTTTTTGCAGCTCGTCTACGCCCAGGGGTTTCTTAATGTCAAAGAATCGAAATATAATGAATCCAGCTACTAAAAGCAGAATATCATGGGAGGGAGTCCCGAAAAAGGGGATGGCAATAAATGCCATGCCCTGTCCTGCAAATTCATCCATGACCAGGGGCGAGGGATCACCGCCCCATACTCGTTCGCACTCCTCCGATACCCAGACGGTGATGAAGGAGCAGAGCAGAGTAAAGAGGGCAATGCCGTACCAGGGAGCATAAACACCAATAAAATAAATCGGGAAAAGAGCAAAAAAACTGCCCCAGGTACCGGGCGCATTGGGTAAAAAACCAGCGTAAAAAAAACTACCTAAAATCGGTTTAATTTTTTGCATCATACTGTGTAGTAAAAATATTTTTATTGACGTAAATGTATTCAATTCCGGAATATAATGTAAGAGCAACGATAAGCATCATCAGCCATCCGAGAATGCCCGATTGCAGCAATTGCAAGCAATAACGGCTGAGCCAGACATCCGCTGAAACGAAAACACCGACAAGGAGCACAAGATAAAGAAAAATCATCTGGCTCATAGTTTTAATTTTAGCGGTCCACCGTGTTTTCATGGTAATGTTCCGCCAGTCTGCAGCAATGCGCATGCTCGTGATTGTGACATCCCGTAATACAATGACTCCTATAGCCCACCACGGAAATTGTGTGGCATCAATAAAGGGTAAACAGATAAAACCTGCAAAAGTTAAAAATTTATCAGCCAGGGGGTCAAGGAAAACGCCGTAGGGGGTCTGGGCTTCATACAGGCGTGCCAGGTAGCCGTCAAAAAAATCGGTTACCACAGCAACAGCGAAGATACCTACGCTGAGTGCACGCCAGACGACTTCATCCTGTACGTATAAAATTAAGAATATGGGTGCCAGAATAATACGTATGGTACTTAGTATATTTGGAAGTAGATGCACGTATTTACAGATGCAGTCGTCAGTGGCCATTCCCATTCAAAGCTGAAAATATAAAGTGCTTCGAAAAGCTGCCAAAGATTGATATTTTGGGATTCAATTTTATCTAAAATAAGAATTAGAATAACAGTATGCAGTGTCGGATTATAAGTATAGGCGATGAGTTGCTTCTCGGCGATACCGTCAATACCAATGCCAGCTGGATGGCACAGGCTCTTACGGAAGCCGGTATCGACGTCGAGCGTATCGACACCATCAAGGACGATTTGGTGGTTATTAAAGATGTTCTCGAAGAAGCGCTTTCCTCTGTGGATGCTGTTATTACTACGGGAGGACTGGGGCCAACACACGATGATATGACGAAGAGGGCGGTGACTGAGCTGTGGAATTCCGAACTTGTTGTGCATGAACCGACCCTCTCATTTATCAGGGAAAAATTCAAAAAGCGGAACATCCCTTTTAGCAAATCCAACTATCACCAGGCGGAGGTGCCCGCCGACTGCGAGGTGCTGTTCAACAAAGAGGGCACGGCCCCCGGCATGTGGTTCGAGCGGGATGGACATCGCCTGGCCGTCCTGCCGGGTGTTCCATCGGAAATGAAGCATCTCATGCGGGAATACATCTTACCGAAGCTCACAGAGCGGCAACAGGGGACAGAGGTACGAAGAACGCATTACCTGCTAACCTCCGGAATTGGGGAAAGTACGCTCAGTGATGAGGTCATAGGATCCCTGGAAAATTTCTTGACGCCCAGTGCGAATATAAGTGTTGCTTATTTGCCCAGCCCCTCCGGAACTCGCATACGCATACGCGGGCACGCTGCTTCGGAAGCTGAACTGGATGAACGCCTGAAGCCGGTTGTAGCATATATTCGTGACAGGGCGAAATCGTATCTCGCAGGTGAAGGAAAAGAATTACAGCTGGCAGAGGTGGTGGGAAAACTATTGTATGAACAGGGGCTGACGGTATCCACCGCCGAAAGCTGCACGGGCGGAGCCCTGTCTAATCAACTAACAGACATCGCAGGAAGCAGCCGGTACGTAAGAGGAGGGATTGTCGCCTACGCCAACGATGTTAAAATAACGGAACTGGACGTCGCTGCAGATGATATAAAAGATGCCGGTGCGGTCAGCAAGACGGTTGCCTTACAGATGGCCCGCGGGGTAGCGCGGAAGATGGATACTGACATCGGTCTCTCCACAACCGGAATAGCCGGCCCCGGCGGGGGAACAAATGGAAAGCCGGTAGGTATGGTTTGGATAGGTTTCTGGAGCCGGAAACAGCATTTTGCCCTGCGGGCCCAGTTTACGAAAGATCGTCTGGCAAATAAAGAACGTACGACAGCCGTTGCCCTTGAAATGGTGCGCCGCGTATTGCTGGATATTCCAGAAATGCCCTACGGACTTAAAAAACAGCTGGCTTGAGATTAGCGCTATCCACATATCTCTTACTGTTGCTTCTCTGGATGCCTGTGAAACTGTGGGCCCAGGTGGACCAGACATCCATCGATTCGGTTGCAATTGACCGTACCCTTTTGGAAAAGATAACACTATCGGATGTATCCACGTCCAGAGACGAGGATACGGCCCCCGCAGATTCCGCGAAGCCCCTGATTAAAGTGATCCCCTGGGAATTCCGTTCCCCAATCGGGGCCGAAGTTACTGCCACAGACAGCACCCTTCGCTGGCAGATATGGCCCGACTGGACCTACAAACTCAATCGCGAGCCGGGAGTGGTGAGTTACCGGATGGGTACCAGCATACGATCCAATGCCGTACAGCGGTATGCCCATGAACCGCGACACCAGGAGCTTTACTGGGAGGGCATCCCCCTTAATGATCCCGTTTCCGGCATGCTGAACTGGTCGCTGATTCCGCAGCATAAAATAAGCACGGTCTATGGAGAGGATTTAGGCACCCATTACCGTACCACCTACTATCTTACCCAGTACTACCTGAACAAGCCACTGTCGAGGCTCATCTACAGTGAAAGTAAATTTTCGAGCCGCAATCTTGAATTTGAAGTCAGTCACAACCTGTCTCAGAAAACGAATATCGAACTCAGGTACTGGGATCGACGGGAGGGAGGTGAGTATGATAATTCCGAGGTCAAGGGACGCCAGATATTTGCCAAAGCCAGTCATCACCTGGACGACCGGCACCTGCTAAAACTCAATTACGTTAACAATAAACTGGATGTGGGACGTCCCTTTGGCTATATCACCGGAGCGTTGCGGACCTTTAATTTTGACCGATTTGAGACTGTTCCGCGCGAGGGCTCCGGAAATTCAACGGAAATAAACAATTTGCTTGCCCTCAACTTTTACAGGCGGAGTGCTGATTCAACGCTGGCTACAGATAATTTACACGGCAGCCTGTATTACCGCAGTACCCAGCGCATGTTGCAGCGGACGGCCGATTCCACCTCCTACAACATCAGCTCGCTGGGTCTGACGACTCGTAAATGGTGGTCAGCCGGCCTGTTGGACATGGAAGGGGGGATCACCTATGAATATTTTTTAAATCGCGAACAGCACCCCGCCGGCGTTCTCGCCACCGGTAACTGGGGGCTGCTGGAAGCGGAAGCTAAAACATCGGTACATCCCGCATCCTTTGTGACGCTACGGGTCGATGGTGCTTTAAAAACGCGCAGTGACGGTTTCAGCGGTCATCGACTTAATGGAGTCCTCGACTTTGACATAGGTAAATTTGCTCTGACGGCAGGCTTATCCTCAGGTTCTCTGATGCCCACCCCCCAGCAGCTGTACTGGAGATCAGGGGCCTTTAGTGGAAATCCCGGACTCTCGAATGAAGACATACAGGAAGGGCGGGCACAGCTGACCTATCATTTCACCCCAGGCACTCGACTAGGTATTCGCGTACAGCACAAGGACATAACGAATGGTCTGATGGTAGATGCCTCTTCCATATCCAACAACCTTGATAATTTTAAACCTGGCCCAACCATAGGAGCAGACAGCATTTTTATCAATGTGAACAGTTATGCATCGCAATCTGCCGCCGCTTTTTTTGACTGGGATGCCCCCCATTTTGAATTTAACGGATCTGCGACCCTTCACCAGTTTACAAACCCTACTTTTGCCCCGGATCAGGCCATACCGATGTCAGCACAGCAACGATTCTGGATAAAGGCAGGGGCCTATTGGAAAGGATACCTATTTGATCGAGCGACCTATGTTAAAGCGGGGCTTTCAGGCATGCTAACCCCCTTTCGCTATCAGGCGGACCACTACAATCCCGAACTGGATTACTGGCTTCCGGTAAGCAGCGACCAGCGGCTGCCTGCCTTCAACCGCCTGGACCTGGACATTTCAGCACGTGTACGGTCAATTATGTTTGTTATGCGCTGGCAAAATATACTTGATGATGTAAGCCAGCCGGGCTACTTTGAGACGGCCGGATACCCCATGTCTCAGCGGAAATTCCTTTTCGGGGTTCGTGCTTTATTCAGAAACTAACGAGTACTTTTTATGAGCTTAGGATATGTTATAAAAGAAGGATTTGCAGGATTCAGACGCGCCCGGCTGGCTTCTTTTACTGCCGTGTTTTCTCTTTTTGTGGCGATTTTGTTGCTGGGCGTACTGGCGCGGGTCTCCTATAATGCTTATGAAGTAGCCCAGTCTCTGAAACAATCCATTGATATTGAAGTTTTTCTCAATGAGATTGATGATAACAGCCTTCACAATCTCAGGACAACTCTCGAAGAGGAAGAGCTGGTACAGGAGGTGACCTATATCTCGCAAGACAGCGCTGCCGCAATCTTTAAGGACGAATTCGGGACCGGTGCCGCAGCCATGGCGGAGCTTAATTTTCTACCGGCCTCCTTTCGGCTGGTCATGACATCCGATACGGATATCGGGCGCATCGACAGCCTGGTCTCTGAAATTGAAACATATGAAAGCGTTGATGAAGTGCGATTTAATCAGCAGCTGCTGCAGATGATGGAGCAGCGCTTTCAAACCGTCGCAACAGCCGGCGGGGGACTGGGAGTACTTATTCTGCTGGCCGCCTTAATCCTGGTATTCAACACCATTCGCCTGACGATCTATGCCAAGCGTGACCTTATCAAGGCCATGAAACTGGTCGGAGCCACAAACGGATTCATCCGCAGACCCTTTGTGGTGGAGGGCGTAATACAGGGGACAATAGCGGGGATTCTGGCGATGGGGGTGATGTACCTCGTTTTTCACTTTGTCCTTCCGCAGTATGTTCCTCAGTTCGGCATCCTGGCCTGGCCCTTTGGACGCTGGTATTACCTGAGCGGAGCTATGCTGTTTCTTTCGATCTTTATGGGATACTGGGGAAGCCAGTGGGCCGCACGAAAATTCATAAAGCAGACTTCGATCTCGCAGTAAACCCGTTATTTTCGCTTGTCTTTTACATAAATAACCGCTGCATGGCCCTGTCCGGTTGAGCGTTCCTCTATTTCAAAGAGCTTAATCGCCTGCACCAGCTCACCGAGTTTGCGATAGCCGTAATTACGGGGATCGAACTCCGGCGACTGTTTGGCGATATAACTTCCAACCTGCCCCAGATGGGCCCATCCGTTTTCGTCCGATGAGGCTTCAATTGCATTACGCATGAGATTCACAAGCTTGGTATCCTGTTTTAGTTCAATCGTACTCATCCGTCGGAAGGTAGCCTCCTTGTCCGGTTCCTCCTCGCTTCGCAGCACTTCGGTAAAGATGAATTTGTCACAGGCCGCCACAAATGGGTCAGGCGTCTTTTTCTCTCCGAAGCCATACACCATGAGGCCCGATTCCCGGATGCGGGTGGCCAGTTTGGTAAAATCGCTGTCACTTGAGACGATACAAAAGCCATCAAAGCGTTCGGTATAAAGCAAATCCATGGCATCAATGATCATGGCACTGTCGGTTGCATTCTTGCCGCTGGTATACCCAAATTGCTGAATAGGCTGAAGAGAAAACTGCAGCAGGTGGTCCTTCCAGCTTCTGAGTTTGGTCGAGGTCCAGTCTCCATAGATGCGTTTGACGTTAGCTGTACCGTATTTGGCGATTTCCGCCAGGAGTCCTTCAATGATGGAAGGCTGGGCGTTATCGGCATCAATAAGCACTGCCAGCTTGGTATTTGAGTTCGATTCCATGGATAGTTGAAATAAGATGGGTTATTAAGTTTATTGGGTATAAGGTACAAGAAAAAGACCACATTCCCAGATCAAGACTCTATTGATTTATGGAGCTGAATGACCAGGAATGAAATTCTTAACATTGAGTTAACAAAAGTCTCATTTTTTTCGATTACATTGTGGCATCGAAAGAAGACAGCACGCTAATCACATACTAGTAATGTTTCAACTCTAAATATCTGAGATAATGGTTAAACAATATGCAGCTCTTTTCCTGTTAAGTGGCCTCTTCCTTACTTCCTGCGGGTCAGGTGGGAGTGACACCAAAGAAATTCAAATTGATGGCTCGAGTACTGTCTTCCCCATTACCGAGGCTGTTGCGGAGGAATTCAGGGCTGAAGCCCCAGATACCCGGGTTACCGTTGGTGTTTCCGGGACAGGAGGGGGGTTCCAGAAGTTTTTGCGTGGCGAAACGGATATTAATGACGCCTCGCGGGAAATTAAACCGAGTGAAATCAAGACCGCAGAAGAAAAGGGCGTTGACTATGTTCGACTCTCAGTAGCATACGATGGCCTGGCGGTGGTCGTCAATCCTGAAAATGACTGGGTTGATCATTTCACGGTTGATGAACTCAAAAAAATCTGGGAGCCTTCGGCCCAGGGTGAAATTAATCGATGGAGTGATGTGCGCGAGGACTGGCCCGATGAAGAACTTCACTTGTTTGGTCCCGGCGTTGCTTCCGGCACGTACGATTACTTTACCGAGGCCATTGTAGGCGAAAGTGGATCCAGCCGTGGTGATTTTACGGCCAGCGAGGACGATAATGTTCTTGTCCAGGGCGTGAGCACCGACCAGTATTCGCTCGGCTTCTTTGGACTTGCCTATTTTGAGGAAAATGCGGATAAGTTAAGACTTGTGCCCGTGGTAAATGACCAGGGAAACCCTGTCGAGCCCAGCCTTGAGACCGTATCCAATGGAAGCTATAATCCGCTCTCGCGCCCCCTCTTTATTTATGTCAGCAAGCAGGCCGCCCAGCGCCAGAGCGTGCAGCAGTTTGTTAATTTCTATCTGGATGAAGCGCCCATGCTCTCCAAACAGATCGGTTATGTCCCAATGCCCGATTCTGCTTATGCCGCCCAGAAAGAAAAATTCCGCAAATTTTCTGCGGCCACCGATTCTGTTTCAGCAAATTAGGGTTACTAACGGGATGACCCAGGCAAAGGCGTCATCCTTTTTAGTTTATATCACTGAACCATGCGGGTAAAAGAAAAAATTATTGAGAAAGTGCTGGCGGCCTGTGCGCTGGTCACCGTTTTAACGACGCTGGGGATCATCCTTATCCTGGCGGTTGAAGCCTTCGTTTTTTTCCAGGATGTCTCCATACTGGAGTTTCTGACCTCCACACAATGGACGCCCTTGTTTACGGAAAAAAATTACGGCATCCTCCCGCTGCTGTCAGGGACAGCACTGACGACGCTCATTGCCATTACTGTGGCTCTGCCGGTAGGATTGACCATCGCCGTTTATTTGAACGAATATGCCCATGAAAGGGTCCGGAAAGTCTTGAAGCCGATGCTGGAAATCCTGGCTGTAGTACCGACGGTCGTCTACGGTTTTTTTGCACTAATGATCGTCACCCCCTTCCTTAAGACCTTTATACCGGGTCTGGCTGGCTTTAACGCCTTGTCACCGGGTATCGTGATGGGCATTATGATTATTCCCTTTGTTTCATCACTCAGTGAAGATGCCCTGAGTTCGGTACCGAATTCGCTTCGACAAGCCTCATTTGGGATGGGGTCGACAAAATTTCAGACGGCCTTTCGGGTGATGGTTCCCGCGGCTTCCTCCGGCATTATCGTTTCAGCTATCCTTGCTATTTCCCGTGCCATCGGCGAGACGATGATTGTTGCTATTGCTGCAGGTCAGCAGCCTCGGTTTACCTTTGATCCCACCGTGCCCATAGAAACCATTACAGCTTATATTGTTCAGGTTAGCATGGGGGATGTACCCTATGGGTCTATCGCCTATAAAACTATTTTTGCAGCCGGCATCACCTTGTTCATATTCACCTTCATCCTGAATAACATCAGTTACTGGATAAAGACTAAATACCAGGAAAAATATGAATAAAGTCAATACAAGCAGATTTAAAGATAAGGCCTTCAGAAGACTTGGAATGGTTGTTACGGTTTCATGCCTGCTTATACTGGCCGTCTTTGTTGGCTTCGTGCTGTATATGGGGCTGGACCGTCTCAGCTGGGAATTTTTGATGAGCCTGCCTTCCCGCTTCGCCGATCAATCCGGAATATATACTGCCTGGATCGGGAGCATCTGGGTATTGGTGTTGACAACCCTGATTTCATTTCCACTGGGAGTGGGCGCCGGTATTTATCTGGAAGAATACGGCAAAAAAAACAAGCTGGCTACTTTCCTGGAGATTAACATTGCCAATCTTGCAGGTGTGCCGTCCATCATTTATGGTCTGCTAGGCCTGGAGGTATTCGTGCGTATCATGCAAATGGGGAACAGTATCCTTGCCGGTGCCTTGACGCTGGCGCTTCTGATTCTCCCGATTATCATTGTCTCCACCCGCGAGTCGCTGCGGGCCGTGCCCAGTTCCATCCGTGATGCCTCCAACGCTCTGGGGGCTTCAAAATGGCAGACCATCTGGAATCAGGTACTGCCCGCTTCCTTTGGGGGCATATTGACCGGGGTTATACTAGCTCTATCGCGGGCTGTCGGAGAAACTGCTCCCCTCATTGTGGTTGGCGCCCTGGCTTATGTCCCCTTCGCACCGAGGGGTCCGCTGGATGAATTTACCGTACTGCCCATTCAAATTTTCAATTGGGTGTCCCGACCCCAGCACGAATTTGTGATTAATGCAGCCGCCGCCATTATAGTGCTTCTTCTGATAACCTTTGTGATGAACGGTATCGCCGTTTACCTGCGCAACAGGTGGCAAAGCAAAATGAAATGGTAAATATCATAGTAATTATTTCAATATAGACCGGTAAGAAGATGGAGTCAGAGACCCAAAATCCGAATCCCAAGGCAAGCAAGGTAGAGACCAAGCCGAAGATGGATTCCAAAGATCAGTCCTTTAAACTTCAGGCCAATAATGTGGATGTTTTTTACGGCGATTTCCAAGCCATAAAGAATATCAGCCTGGACATCCTTGAGCGTTCCATAACAGCCTTTATCGGCCCGTCAGGCTGTGGAAAATCCACCTTCCTGCGCCTGTTTAATCGCATGAATGATTATATCGACGGCTTCCACATGGAGGGAGAGATCTCTCTCGACAAACAGGATATCTATGATCCCTCGATAAAGGTGGAAGAGCTTCGTAAAACCGTTGGCATGGTCTTTCAAAAACCCAACCCTTTCCCCAAGTCCATTTACGAAAACGTGGCCTATGGACTGCGTATACAGGGCATCAAGGATGAAGATTTTATAGAAAAACGGGTCGTAGAGTCGCTAAAACAGGCTACACTTTTCAGTGAAATTAAAGACGATCTCGATAAACAGGCCCTGGCTCTTTCGGGGGGACAACAGCAGCGCTTGTGTATTGCCCGGGCGTTGGCAGTCAAGCCTTCTGTACTGCTCATGGATGAGCCCACTTCTGCGCTGGACCCTATTTCATCGGGGAAAATAGAAGACCTTGTACATGAACTTAAAAAGAATTACACCATTGTTATTGTGACCCATAATATGCAGCAGGCCGGACGAGTGAGTGACAATACAGCTTTCCTCTACATGGGGGAATTAATTGAATATGGCGATACCCAGAAAATATTCACCAATCCTGAAAAAGATCGCACACAGAATTATATTACCGGCAGGTTTGGATGATCATAACCGTTCATAAAAGAGGGATTAATTAAATTATCAGCAGATGTCACATTTAGAAAATGAAATAAAGTTATTGAAGGATAACATTCTGGAATTGATGTTCCTTGTTAAAAATCAGCTTGAGAAAGGACACCGGGCCCTCGATGATTTTGATGAAGAGCTCGCCCACGAAATCATCGCCAACGAGAAGCGAGTAGACAGCCTGGAACTTACCATCGACCGGGACTGTGAAAATCTGTTGGCCCTTCACAATCCGGTGGCGGTGGATCTGCGGTTCGTAATGGCGGCGTTCAAGATCAATTCCGATCTCGAAAGGGTAGGGGACCATGCCAACAGCATTGCCAACTACATTACGGATTTTGGTGCCCCTGTTGAGGAGGAAATCATGAAGATTATGCGCATTGATGAGATGTACGAGACATCCATCAAGATGATGAGCAATGTGTTTAATGCCTTTATCACCGAAGATACCGATCTTGCCCGCAAGGTCTTTAAGCTTGACAAAAAACTGAACGAAATTAACCGGGAGGTTTCTTCCGTCACCACTAAACTCATCCAGAAGAATATTGAAGAGACCCAGAACTACCTCTATCTCTTTTCCATCATTCGTAAACTGGAACGGGTCGGTGATCTGACCAAAAATATTGCCGAAGAACTCATCTTCTATATCGAAGCCAAGGTCTTGAAACACCAGAAGATGAAGTCAAAAAACAATAATGGCGGCAACGATAGCTAACAAACTCTTACTGTAACATTCAGCAACCTGCCGGAGTTGAGCCAAGTACCTTACCGCATTTAGGCAGGTTGGAACATATACGGTCAAAAATCAGCACACATACATCTACACTTCTACAATTATGAAAAAACGGATAGCATTATTATGCGCAGCACTTTTTTGTCTTTATTTACCCACCGCCCTTGCCCAGGTTTCCGTCGGCGACAGCGGAACGCTGACCGGCCGGGTTTTTACCGATTATTATTGGATGGCCCAAAACCACGACAGCGATCTTGAGGGAAAAAACGGCTTTTGGATGCGGCGGATCTATCTCACCTACGAGCGCTCCTTCAGCGAAGCTTTCTCCAGCAGAGTTCGTCTTGAGATGAATTCTGCAGGGGATTTTTCTACAAGCGCAGAAATGATTCCCAATGTCAAGGATGCATACTTGAAGTGGCAAAACGACCGTCACCAGATCCTGGCAGGCATTTCCTCAACACCAACCTTCGGCTTGACCGAAGATGTCTGGGGATACCGATCCATTGAAAAGTCGCCCCAGGACCTGTATGACTTTGGAAGTTCGCGCGATTTTGGGCTTTCATTCAAAGGGAGTTTTGACAACGATGAGCGCCTCAACTACCACTTTTTCGTTGGTAACGGCAATAGCAACAAACCTGAAGTGGATAAGGGCAAAAAAGTGATGGTTTCCCTGGGGTACTATCTCACCGAACATCTTGTTATAGAAGGCTATGCCGACTTGAATGATCAGGAAAACCAGGATATTAAAACAGCACAAGTTTTTGCCGGTTACCAGTCCGAAACGTTTAATCTTGGAGCCCTTTATTCCTTTCAGCACCGCGAGTCTGACATCATAGGAGGCGATCCCACCACGGAACTGGACCTGGTCTCTGTTTTCAGTAACATGCGACTCCATGACAGCCTGAAGGGC
This sequence comes from Fodinibius sediminis, assembly GCF_900182555.1. Taxonomy (GTDB): domain Bacteria; phylum Bacteroidota; class Rhodothermia; order Balneolales; family Balneolaceae; genus Fodinibius; species Fodinibius sediminis. Next base: position 132,282 of record NZ_FXTH01000009.1, read on the forward strand.
TTCTTGCGGGTAGATCATATGTTTGACCCGTATCCGGGGGGAAGTGAAAATTCGTATATTCCATTTGCTGAAAATGTAGAATCAACCTTTATCGTGGGAGGGCTGGATATTTTACTGGAGGAGCAGATCCACCTGATGCCCAATATTGAGGCCGTGACCTATGGCGAAGACAGTACAGGTGAGAGGCCGGACATGGATCTTATTCCCCGAATAACATTGTCATATAATTTCTAGTTAATTTCTGTAAGTTATTTTATATAAATGACTTACAGATTTTCTTACATTTATTTCCTATTGTATGACACCGTCAATAACATGAATGACGCCATTATCCGCCTGGATATTACTTTCCATGAGCGGGTAATTTTCAATGGAGAGGCCGCTGTTGTTTAGCTGGGCAACTTCTACCGTAAGGCCGCTCAGGCAGGTAATTTTCGACATATACTGCAAACTCCGTTTGGTCGCTTTACCCGTGATAATATGGTTCAGCAGTAATTGAGAATTATTCTGCTCGCTTGCGGAAATACGGTTAAACGCGCTGTTTGACGGTGCAAAGACCGTAAACGAACCCTTGTTGCGATCCAGGCGATCATCCAGACCTGCACGTTCGATGGCAGCTGCAAAGTCTGATGTTTGCCCATTGCTCTTTAAAACCTCCAGAACACTTTGGCCGTGGGCTGCACTAAAAAAACCCATTGCGAGCAGGAGCAACAAAGCGCTAACGCATTTTCTGTAACCTTTTATCATAATTTCTGCCTATTTTAACATTTTCAGCTTAAAAACGTCTTACAGTCCAATCTATTCTGCATCAATAATATCATTAATTTATTTAGATCCCAATATCAATCTGTTGTATCCCTATAGTCCATTTCAGTTCCCGATCTTGGCAATTATTCGCTCCCAGGCCCAAGAATGATACATATTACCATAAATAGGCAACCCTTACCCTTATGATTTGTTTTAAGGCTCTTAAATGGAAAATTTGCATTTAATCATCGTTTAATGGATTTAGAGGGTGTTTTTAGATCATCAATGGGTTCAAATATGAACTTTCCGGGCTGCTAATGTGATCTGGGGACATTCCAGGTGGAAATTATGCTGGACTCACATAGGTTTTTGGGAAGAATAAGGGGAGCCACCAATTTATCAAATATATAGTTATGGCGTGTCCACCAGCAGAATTATCAAATTTAATTGTTGAACTCTAAACATTTACTGTGATACAGCATCTGTCAATCATCTCAAAACATATAATGGATTGCTTTTAATGAATGATCGGACTATCCAAATTAAGACTAAATATCTGTACGAATAGCCGTGATTTCATCAACATACTTTTATTAAAGTGGTTGTCACGTTTTATCCAACCGGGAGGCGCTTTATATTTATGAAGCATCTTTAAGCCAGTCTGTGTTCAATGCAACAGTAATTTGTCGTATAATATATATTATGTAAAATAGAAATAGAGATCTAAGTAAATCCTCCTAAGATGTACGGTCTTACATCTTTAACATCTATCGATGATATCACTGGCCATGCAGAATAAAATAAATGAATACTCAACCAGAATAATTTTCAGACCTTTCTCCCCCCCCCTTTACTTAATGGATCTGTGTGATAAATGAGAATTAGCCAGGAATCGATGGGTAAATAGAATAATAAAATGTTACCAATCAATTTCTACCATTTTATTGCCAACTGCTATCTGTATTACTGCATCCTCTCCAGTCTATTATATTGTATATAGAGATGTTAGTTTTTTTGTCTTAATTAACTGCAATCCAAAAATTGCATGGTCATCCTATATGGGATAACTTGTCTTCGACAAATTGTGGATCATAAACTCACGGCAATAGGTCTAGCGAGTTTATAAAAAATCAATGTTCTTTACAGTATAAAACAAGCAATAACCAATACACAACCAACAACCATTATTATGAATAACGCAATCAACCGTATCAACACCCTGCTCGTAAAATTCTTCTCAATCATTTTTGTAGCCGGGCTGCTGGCCAGCTGCGCCTCCGTTACCGATTCGGGCTTCGAGTATACCGAAACCGAAGAAAAGACCACCGTCAATACGGATGTCCCCGAGGTCAATCCCACATCAACGGACGATGAAATGGATCCCATCATCACTGACGGACCCGGTACCGGCGGCAGGTAATCTCTTGTTGCCCAGTACCTTATGATATTCTTCACAGCATAAAACAAGCAATAACCAATACACAATCAACAACCATTATTATGAATAACGCAATCAACCGTATCAACACCCTGCTCGTAAAATTCTTCTCAATCATTTTTGTAGCCGGGCTGCTGGCCAGCTGCGCCTCCGTTACCGATTCGGGCTTCGAAGATACCGAAACCAAAGAAAAGACCACCGTCAATACGGATGTCCCCGAGGTCAATCCCACATCAACGGACGATGAAATGGATCCCATCATCACTGACGGACCCGGTACCGGCGGCAGGTAATCCCCTGTTGCCTCTGCTGTAGAGGTTTGTCAAGAAAAGTAGACAGTCATGAGTGATACTTGGTTGTTCCTGCTTTAATGAGGGCGGATAAATGCCTCTAAGAGGCAATGAGAGCTATTGGGAAGGTGAATCCTCTTTCTGTGCCAAATATGCTGTAACTGTACAGCTTATTTCCTATTTTCCTCTGCTATGTATATTTGTCTGGTTCTTTTACTTTTTTTTCAGGCAGACAGTCTCCCATCCGGAGAACCTGAAAGGCAGATCTATGACTACGTTCAGCAGATTGAAAACGGAGACTCGGTATCCGAATCACTTTGGTCCCTCTCACAAATCTACCTGGAAAACAGGGACTACCGGCAAACATTCTATGAAATCGGACATTCTCAGGATGTAGAATGGATCGACCTGTTCGATCTCCACCCTTCGGATCAGTTCAGACTCAATCCCGCTGCATTGCATGAGCTGGCTCTCTATTTCGGGGATGAACATCTGCTCCTCTACCTGCTGCTCCAGGTTGAATCGGATGAAAATCGCCGCACCTATTTCGAAGAGTTCTACTCGGCCACACCGAACGGGCGCCTGAAAGACCTCAACCGGAGGATTGCAGAGAGAACTGAGGTTCACGCTGAAGATTTGCTGCAGGACAGATGGGATTTCTCAACCTTTCTAATCCTGTTTTATCCAAATAATGTTGATATTGAAGGAGCGCAATTTTATAAGGAGGCTGCCCGAGGGCTGGAGGAAATGATTCGCCAACATGCAGTTGCGAACCCGCTTCAGAGCAACTTTCTGTACGCCTCACTTTTTGAAGCATTCAACCAACTTGGTAATTACGGTTCGATTATCCCCTACTACCAGCAATTGATCGATCTGGGTCATCTGCCCGACGTTTTCTGGAAAAGAAACCTCTACTGGCACCTGGACGTAGCCCTCTACCGGACGGGCTATATAGACCGGAGCCTTGAGGTGCAGCGAAAACAAACCATTCGGCTATCACGAATGACCGGCGACGAAAGCAGCCTGAATACCATTCTCACCAACCATGGCGGGTATCTTTATACCATCGGTCGGTACGGGGAAGCCAAAGAGGTCTTTACCTCGCTTCTCGCTGATACCACCGATCTTTCTCCAACCATTCATTCGCGAGTTCTCAACAACCTGAGCCTGGTCCACTACAAGCTTGGGGAAACGGACCGTTATCTTGAAACCCAGATTAAATCCCTCAACCTTGCTGTCGAAAGCGGAGATTACAGCGACCAGCTCAACATCTACCGGAATCTCCATATCTATCACCGTAACAACCAGAACCGGGACCTCGCAGCAACATATATCGAAAAAGCACAAAATATAGCGAAGAAAATAGAAAACAAGAACGAATTGGCCTCCGTCCTGATTTCCAAAGCGGATTATTACGATCGTTTTCTCAACGATATAGACGGCGCTTTTGCTTTGCTTTCGGATGCACAACTGTTACTGGAGGATTCGGACAACGACCGGCTTCGGGCCAGAATCCTTTCCGAAAAAGCAACGCTCCACAAGAAAAGAGGGGAATATATTGAAAGCCGCGATCTTTTCTCCAAGGTCATATCCATCAGTTCTAAAAATGACAATAACCGCGGCATCCTTCAGGCCCTTGTCCATTTGGCCGAAGTGGAACTGATGATGGGAAAATCCGAAGCCGCCCAAAAAACCATCAATACGTTTAACAGCTATGACCTGTCGGTTGTCGATTTTCATGTATTGGTAAATGCCCGGCGGATTGAAGCCGAAATTGCATGGACCGAGGGCAGAATCCAGGATGCGGAGGCATTGATCGCTGGCATGTACCAGCAGGTGATGGAAAGAGGCCGGAATACCGCCAACAGAGAAGCTGGTTACTGGCATGTTGAGGAGTCCTATCTCCACCTGGTCCGGCTTTATGCAGAGCTTCTGGAAGAACAGAATCGTCCGGATGAAATGGTAAACGTATTGGATCAGCTGAAAACCATTAATGATGCCGCATTGGTTAAAAATCCGCTTGTAACCTCAGGGTTGCTTTCGGAAGAGGAGCTAACTGAGAACCTGCGAATTACACAGGAGCTGGACAATCTTAGAAAAAGACTCATGGTCGCCGATGAAAAGGAAAAACTTTCCCTCCAAAGTAAGATCTCTGCGTTAACGGCACGCAAAAATCAACTCCTGCAGCAAAAGCCTTCCTCAGAATTGCTTCGAACCCTCCCCCTTTCGGATATACAGTCCAGGCTCCGGAAAGGAGAAGGAATTCTTCATATAACCCGCATCCAGGACAATCTGTATATGGTCCTGATCGACCGCCATGAAATCACGACCAAAAAACTTTTGTTTACAGAATCGGAAGAGGTGTTGTTTGAGGAAGCACTCGACGGCCTGGCTACAGGTGCAACCGACCTGGAGGCCCTCCACAAGGTCTATTCCTGGCTGGAACTAGACAAACTTCCCGAACAATGGTCTTCTCTCATTGTAGTGCCCGACAGTTATCTTTATCAATTACCTGTTGGAGTTTTGCCGGTCTCCCCCCCTTCTTCCCCTCTGAGTTACGGCTCGGCTGAATACCTGGTCGAACAGATGGATATTCGCTATCTGAACAGCCTGAAGGATCTTTTCAGACCGGAGTCCGAGCAGAATTATACGTTTGATTTTACGGGCATCGGCGTCTCTGATTTTGATCATGCAGCCGATAAACAGCTGTTATCTCTACCCAATGCCTCCCAGGAAGTACACACCATTGCTGAAAGACTGAACAGCGTGGGAAAGACAAGGGCTTTTTTGAATTCAGAGGCCACCCCCCATGCCTTCAGATCCGGTGTATCTGATTCACGCATACTTCATGTGGCTTCGCACAGCAAAATTTCTGAGGATAATCCTCTTTTTTCAACCATTTACCTCCATCCCGGCATGAATGAAGAATCCGGAGATTCCCTGTCCGGGCAAATTTTTGCTTACCAGCTTTTCAATATGGACCTCGACAATGAATTGATCATGCTCAATTCCTGCGAATCAGCTTCTGGAGAGTATGTTCAAGGGGCCGGAATTATGGGAATTAGTCGCACGTTACGGTATGCGGGGGCCCAAAGTCTTGTATTGAACTTGTGGCAGGTAGAGGATCAGCTGGCATCCGATTTTGCCATCGATTTCTATGAAGGTTTGAGTGAAGGTAAAACAAAACCTGCAGCTCTTCGTGAGGCAAAAATGGATTTTTTGAAGAACAAAAATGCCAATCCACACTATTGGGGGGCTTATATGCTAAATGGGAATCCCCAGCCTGTTGTTGATAACCTTTTTACCCCCCCTGTACTTGCTTTCATAGTGCTTCTAATGGGGGGACTGGTCTTTATGGGGGTATGGCTGCTGAGAAGGAACGAGGGCATCGACATTTCTTTTCCGGTTCTGCTGCGTAGCGTACGGAGCCTGAAGGAGTTTAAATAATTTCTTGTAAGAAAACCACTCACCGGGAATCAAAGAGACTCCTTTGAGGGGATAATTTCAGCCATTCGCAGTTGGAGTAATGCCAATTTTACATTACTCCTGCCCCAAAGCAATAAGATATTTTTCAGCGACCCGGCTATACGCTCCATCCAGTTCATAGGCATTCTGAAATGCGACTTTCGCTGCTTCCGGTTCACCGAGTCGAAAATAAGTATTCCCCAGGTACCAGTAAGCTTTTTCGTGCAGCAGCAGATTAACGTCCGGGTCTTTGACCACCCTTTCAAACCGGTAAAGAGCTTCCCGGTATCTCGCCGCATTATAGAGAATGGAACCCGATTTTATAAGAAGAGAGGATTTGGTATGAACATCAGTGGTTCGATTCAGTTCCACATCAATGATCCGAACGGCCCTGTCAACTTTTCCCTGATTAGCCAGCTCAATGGCTTTTTTTAACCTGACTTCATCGCCCGAAATACCGGCATCTGCAGATCGATAATAATTAAGCGCAATACTTGTAATGGGTTGAACGGATTCTGTCGCCTCTCCCGTGATTTGAAAAGCAAAAAACACGCCTGCGATCAATACCAGAGCAGCAGAAAGGTGCTTGTAGTTTAAGATTTGTTTTTGAGCAGCAGTTTTGATACTCTTTTCATCCCCACTATCATCGCTCTCGTCTATGCCAGCAGCGACCTTTAAATAGCCCAAAGCCCTGCTGCCGTGGATTAACTCCGTCCAGAGTTCGTCCACCTCTTCAGCGTCCAGCTCCCCCTCCACATAGCGGTCTATTTTTTTCTTTAGTTGCGGACTAATAACTCTTGGGCTCATAGTTATTATTTTTGATGAATTAGTACAGCATACAAAATTTTAATAATAATTACTACATAAATATAAGAAAAATGAGCCCTTTCTTCTTCCTCTTTCTTAACCGCTCCTAGTTGCCGTATAATTTATTGGTTGTTTAATTACACTTGGTAAGCGCTTTTGGCGGATCTGAAAGCTGTATCCCCCGATCAACGGTACCAAAAAGACTGGTTTTTCTGTAATCCAGGTTACGGTTTCATTGTATCAAACAGCAGTCACTGCCGGCTCTTGTGATGGCGACCTGTTAATCACTAAAGGAATCTTTCCGGCAGACCCGTAAAGGATTTTCCCCTGAAATCCAATCGCGAGCGTTCTTTGCTGAGTAAATCGTAAACCCATACCCTTCAGAAAGAATGTCATTTTACTTCAGAATGTTTACTGATTAGCGGCAGTTCAATATAAACGGTGGTTCCCTTTCCCTCTTCACTTTCGAGCCAGATAGTCCCTCCGTGTGCATCCACAATCTGTTTGGAGATGAAAAGCCCCAAGCCGAATGATTGTTCCCCAGAAGTGCCCTCCCGTTTAGCTTCTGTAAAGATATCGAAAACGTTCTCTTTTAAATCGTCGGGAATTCCGATTCCGCTGTCCTGAACTGATAGAAGAACCGTATCGGTCAGGTTTTCCATGCGCAGATGGATCGCAGAATCGCCGGGGCTGAATTTGATGGCATTACTTATCAAATTTCCGATTACCCGTTGCATTGCATCTCGATTGAGAGAAACGGCGGCATCTCCTTCAAAATCAAGTTCTATAGTTTGACTTTTTTCTTTGGCTCTGAACTGCAACACATCCGCGCAGCGTTTAAGGAAAGGCCGTATTTCTGTAATCTCCTTTTCTTTCGACTTGTGCCTGTTTTCAATATCCTCTAATACATTGCTATCCATTAACTCATTGATCAGCTCCAGGGCATGTCCGCTTGAGTCGTGTATAAGCCTGATCAATTCCTTCTGATCGTCCACCAGATTCCCATCTCGCGCAAGCATCGATGAGATCCCTTTGATGCCGGTAAGAGGATTTCTCAGATCATGGGCTACCATATTCATTATTCTGGTGATGGTTTTATTACTCTTTTCCAACTCCAATTTCTGATTAAACACCTGTTTGCCTAAATCCGCCAATTCCTGCACATTGTTCTTTGACTGTCTCCAGTTACGCCATATCAAAAAGAGTATAACACATGCCAATAGCGAAACAATAACTGCCATCACAAGATAGATCTCCCCTAATTTGCTCTCCCTTTGTAACCGGCCGATTTCATGCTGTTGCTCGGAAAGCCGGATTTGGGCGGCGATATCTATTGCTCCCGCATCCACTTTATCCTGCATCCTCGCTTCCATCAGTTCCGTGTATCTCCGGTAGGCGGCATACTCCTGGGCGTCATCTCCTGTGCGGGCGAGCCACTTCCACCGTACACGCCACCATCGCAGCGCTACTGCTTCACTCGGAACCCTATCCAGCCATTCCCGGGCCTTTGTCAGCGCTGTTTCGGCCTCCTCCAGACGGTCCGCATCCACATAATGTTCGGCAAGCTGCAGCCGCATCAGTTCTGCATGCTCATTGGCATAACTACTCCGCTCATTGATGGCAATGCTCATTTTCCAAAAGCGCTCCGCTTCTTCCTCACGGCCAACTTTGTTACTTGACGTTCCCATATTACCATAGGTAACTCCTTTTGCCCGCTCCAGGTAATGACGATGATTCGCATTCTCCGAAAATCTTCCCGACGATTCTGCCTCCTGCAGCAGGGCCAGGGCCCATTCGTCGTAATAAAGCGCACTGTCGGGCTTCTGAAGTTCGAGGTAGTTCGAAGACAGGTGATGGTAATGATGAAACGTACGCCGGAACCAGGAAAAATCCGTATGGGCGGTACAACCGGCAGATAGCCGCCAGGATCGGGAATAATAATTGTTTGAATCCTTGTAGTTTTCCTGCTGATAGCTGATCCTTCCCAGCCTGCGCAGGTATTCGGCAGCTATGCAGGGCGTTGTTTCCGGGTCGATCAGCTGCCAGCCCTGCATAAGGTACCGGATGGCCGTTCCGTACAGGTATTGATGCCGCTTGGTATCTCCCTTTTGTAAAATTGCATACAAATGAAGCATTTCATAATCCGAGGCATACTGCTTTTTTTCAAACAGTTGCAGGGTGCTGTCCGTATAGGTTTCGGCCAGCGCATAATTATTACCGTACTGGGAAAAATAATAGCTGCCTGCGGTATATTTCCGGAATAAATTTTCAAATTCCGGTTCCGGGGATACCTGGGTTGCAGAGTCCAGGAAGGCTACGGGATCAGGGTGCCCTGCCCGCACAAGACTGTCGACACGGTGAGTAATTTCATCGGTCAGTTGTTTAATCTCACGATCTCTATCGACATTTTTGTCATTCTCTGAAACCTGACACGAAAAAGACACAAAGACCAAAAAAAATGCTGCTGTTGTAATCCCTGTAAAATTTGAGAAAAAGGTCTTGGAAAAGTTAGCTGATATGGTCATACTTTCTTCACATTTGTCTTCTGACATTGCTGAAAATTAGCCCGCCGCCACAAGCAGGGTTACATTTTAAGCCAAATACTTCCCAAAGAATACCCCCCATTCGCGTCATTTAATAGCTTACCATCCAAATACATTCCAGAACGTTTCCCATAGCTACAAGTCATAGATGGAGGCATATTAATTTAGATTTATATTTTTCCAGCTTGCTTCATTCATCCGCCGGCTGGCAGATTTTCCTGTCGTAAATTACAAGATTTTAAATGGTCTGCAAGAGTTTTTCTTGTAAGATAAGCTACCAAATACGCATTTTTTCCTACTTTAAAATATAATTATGAATAGGCGTTATTTGAAAATTATATTAATTTATCCTGATAAAAATTACTACAGCAGATATAACTGATGGTCACCCTTTATCATGAACTCCTCATGGGAAATGGTATAACCTGTTTTCGGATCAGCAATGCCTCTTCCAACATCAACCTTTTCAGTTTCTGATATGTTGTTCTACCAAGCATCAGGAGTAATTACTTTGGTTCATCGATCTTAGCGGTGCCCAAAAATTGAGTGACCGAATATTCCAGGTCCGTTATTCCTATTTCACGTTCAATGCGAAGATTTTCATGCATATCCTCCTCTCATCCCAACAACTGCTATCTAAGCTGTAAAGTCAGCGATAACAAACGTGTTGAACAGCCGGGGTTATGATTTGAAGCTTCTTAAGTACCCTCCACATTTAATATTCCAGCTGGTTCCCCGCAAAATGTAAAGTAAGTATCAGATCCATTCGTATTCTTACTTCAATTTATCCGAATAGTATAATATATAGCTATCATATTATTTAATTATAGTTAAATAAATTATTCAATAACTTTAATAAATAAACAGACTTATGCCTATTCCCAAAAAAGGAATTGCTCTTTCACTAAAGAAAGCAACCCCAACCCAGCTGGATGTTGAATCCTTAAAAAAACAGTTGCATCATGTAGGATTAACATGCAAACATACGAGCACAGAGAACTTAAAAGAATATAAAGAAGAGGTGATATCCCAGTTTCCTCCGGGCGAAGTGAATACGTTTGGAATCTTAAAGTACAAGGAAAATCCGAATGGAAGCCCCCATTTCAATGATGAATTAGGACCCCTGGAAGCCGACTACAACGGGTTAGAATCCTCCTCAAAAGGCAACTGGGAGCCATCAGACACCGGTCTGGGGTACTCTTCTGAACTTGAGTACATTCAATTTCCAACACATTTTGACTATCTGATGAAACACCGGCCCTCCTTTACCGGAGTTACTGAAGAACCCCCGGTCTATAGAGGCAATTACAATACGGTGGAAGCCATCAAGAATCTCTTTACCAATGTTGGCACGACAGCATCATCCACACTGGTAAAGGGGTTAGATAAAAGCTCCATAGAATCGGTGTTGAGTAATGCGATAGCTCCGCTTAACGACAAGAATGCAAAGGATTATGATGAGACGGATAGCAGAGTGATTTTTTTAGTGGATAATTATAACGATAAAACAGAAGAAGCAGATGCCATCGGGGTTTTAACCATTAACTGGCATTTGAAGATAAAGGATTATAAAGAGAAGAAAGAGTCGCTAAAACACAAAACGTGCTTAAAAATCCGTGCACGGACGGTACTGTATGATGATATCAAAGTGCTGCATGCCGACAAAAAATTCGTGGAATCCCATTTTAAAAGCAAAGCGTACTGTTTAAGCATCCCTCCCAAGCATCATGGTCTTAAGATCTTTGACCGTCGACCTCCTGCTACAGAAAACACCTTTAACCGCGGTCTTCCGGTCATTTCAAAGGAGAAGTATGTGGAAGTGATTATACTTCATTCAGCAAATTTGGAGGAGGTGGGATGCCTGGATAATACGAATTCGGATGTCTCTTCCAAGTACAGTAAGAGCACGACCAGTGGCTTTACCTTTTCCATGAGCCAGACATTAAGCGCGGAACTGTCCTTTGAGGCCGATGTCGAATTTGTAAAAGCAGGAATAAAAATCGGTTTCAGTCTCACCTTCACGGAAACATGGAACAAAAGTCAGACGGAGACCATCGACTATTCCGTTCCCGCTGGTAAAAAAGCCTTTGTTTATCAGGGCTATCTCCATTCATCCATCCTGCGATACAACCCTGAGAGCGACACCTATAAATACGTCGACAACGGGAGGTTCTTGACGAATATCTTTAAAACGAGCGAGGAACCTATCCTGGATAATTAAATAGAGAAGGTAGAGTATAATGCCAGTTGCGTATTGTACTCTACCCTTTTTTATTTTACATTAAATTTTCGCCCTATTTCATTGTTACTCAATAAATAAAAGAATTTAGTAAAGTACTTGGCAAGAGGGGTATGATTGATTTTTATATTGGATATCGGTTCCTGATCTCCTTCAAGGTTATGGTATCCCGTCCAGTCCACCAATCAAAAAAATGATCTCTCCAGTTTACCTTTCCCGCCGCCGAACAACAGATGGTCGACATTTTTCCATTTTCAAAAACCGTCTTGCCGATGCGTTACTTCAGCACCCTTCCGCTTTTTTTACTCTTTGACTGCCTGTCAATATTATACTAACATCGAATAGATGAGATGCTAAACACCATATCAAGCGAGAGAAATAGGTTTGAGAGATAAAGGTTTAAAGGCCTCAGTAGCACCCGGGCGCTGTCCTCCCTCCCTGGCGGGGTGGGCGAAGCCGAAAGCCGCCCCTGTTTGTGCAAGTGCAATTTTAAGAAAAAGAGAAAGCGTTCAATTACCGAATTGTGTAGCCATTGCCAACAATTTTAAAAGTACTTGGAAGCTTATATCAATTTGCTTCCAGCATTTTATCACAATGTTCCTTGGTTCCCACCAAAATAAATCGATCCCCCTTTTTGATTTCTGTATCTCCGGCTAAGATTCCAATCGGTTTATACTGTTCCTTTAACGTAGTTTCACTTATTGTTTCTTCTAATCTTTTGATGGTAATTAGATTCAGATTATACCTCTTCCTAATATTGAGCTCTTCCAGCGTATAACCCACCATTGAATCAGGAGCCTCAACTTCAAACATGGCCAGCCCCTCTCCCAAATCAAAAACGTCCGACATCCCTCTTCTCACCAGGGAGACGCCCATCCGTTCGGCTACCTGCCGCTCTGGATGAATGACATCCGTAATTCCAATTTGTTTTAAAATTTGCTCCTGCAGATAACTTCCTGCACGGCCATAAACTTCTTTGACCCCGGAATTTAGCAGGTGCATTGCAATAAGCGCCACAGGTTCAAATGATTCACCAATGGAAATAATAGCAACATCAACATTGGTAATGCCATGGCTTTCCAATAATTCAGGATCTGTGGCATCAAAGCAGATGGCATCAGAAACATATTCCTTGACCTGGTTAATATGCTCCATATTGTTATCGATTGCGATTACATAAGCCCCTTCTTCAGACAGCTTTTTAGCTAAGGCGCTCCCAAAGGCCCCAATTCCAATAATTGCAAAATGCAGTTCTCGTCGTCGTTTCATAACAGTCAGTTTCTAAAGTTAAATCAGGAAACCATGATGGTTTCTTCCGGATATTCATAGTCATGCGTGTCGATGCGACTGGCAAAAGCAACCATGAATGTCAGAATGCCAACGCGGCCCAAAAACATTGATACCACGATTATTACCTTGCCCCATGGAGTAAGATCAGATGTTATACCACGAGACAGACCAACAGTCGCAAAAGCTGAAATCTCTTCAAAAAGCAAATCCATAAACGCATGATCCTCCACAATCGACAATAAAATGGTGCTCATGCCTATGCATGAGGCAGCTAAAAGTATCACGGTCATCGCTCGAAAAATGACACGATTGGGTACGGTTCGTTTAAATAATTCCATTCTGTCGTAGCCCCGAATAGTCATCACAAGGGATCGCATAAGAACCGCAAAGGTAGTTGTCTTAATACCGCCTGCTGTAGATGCCGGAGAGCCACCAATAAACATCAGAATCAGCATTACCAGGGTTGCGGAGATACCTATGGCCCCGGTATTAATGGTATTAAATCCCGCAGTTCTTGTTGTCACGCTCTGAAATAAAGACACCAAAACCTTGTTGCCCCAGCTGTACCCGGCCAGGGTTTGATCCCACTCCATAGCGAGAATAAATGCAGTACCGATAACAATAAGTACAGCCGTTGTCACCAGCACGGTACGGGTGTGTATGGAAAGCCTCCTGCGCCAACGGGATCGGTCTGTCTTAGTACGAATCATTTCCCATATGGTGGTAAAGCCAAGACCTCCCAAAACAATAAGTATGATTGTCGTAATATTAATTCCCAGGTTGGTTGCATTTGCACCGTCGGCAAGACTGTTGGTAAACAAGGAAAATCCCGCATTGCAAAAAGCAGAAATAGCATGGAATATGGAAAACAATATTCGCTGGCCGTGTGAGGGAAAGGATACTTCCCAGCTTATATAATACCCTATGGCTCCGATGAGCTCGACAGCAAAAGTAAATCCGACCACCTGTTTCAGGGTGGATGTCACCAGGCTCGTATTACTTTCACCGACCATCCCCTTTAGGGTATTCATTTGTCCAACCCCAAGGCCACCACTAATAAACAAGAACAAAAAGGTGGCAAAGGTAACAATGCCTATTCCCCCCAGCTGGATCAGCGTAAGGATTACCAGTTCCCCAAAAAGGGTAAAATGTGTTGCAGTGTCCACCACAATAAGCCCTGTAACACAAACCGCACTGGTCGAGGTAAATAAAGCATTAATAAACATCAGCCCCTGACTATCCTGCGTGGCCCCCGGCAACATAAGCAGAAACGTACCACTGGCAATAAGAGACAGAAAACTGTAGACGAGGAAACGAGCGGTATTTTTTTGCTGGTCCAGGAGCTCGGGCAAATACTGCAGAAATTTTATGACTACAATAAACAGCAGATAGCCCTTAAGAAACTGTAGGAAAATCCGTTCCGGATTTGGTGCATCACCCGAAAGAAATGCAATAACCCCAATGGACGATACCCAAATATCAATTAATAAAATAATCGAAAAGATTGATACAATGCCTTCAAACCATCGTTTTTTGAGATAATTCCGGTGATCATTGGTTAAGGCTAACCGCAGCAGAAAATTTGCCACGAATCCGAAAAGGATCCATCCCTCAATCTGCCGGTTTAAATGAACAAGTTCGGGGGTCAGTTCAAAGCCGATGGGAATAAGGACGCTGGCTATCACCAATACGCTAAGCAGTACCGTAAATGCCCTTAAATAAGGATGGGCCACCTTATCAATTTCATAAATATCATCCTGTAGGTAGCGGAAGTTCAGATTTAAATCTTTTTTAAATACGCGCCATTTCTGCAGCAGCTGTACCCACTTTTGTTTCCAACGGTAAGGAAGTTTCATGCGTGAAGACGGTCTGTTTTGGAGATGGGTATGTTAGGATACCTGCTTTATTTCAAAATGACCCTGGGACTCGGCATCAGTTTTAACATGTTTGATGCAATAGGTTTGCTGGGGAGGGTTAGCCGTTGAAACCCGAACATTAACTTCTGAAACGGGTAACAGTTTTTTTGCCTGCAGCTTTAATGCACTGAGTTCTCTCCGGACCTTTTGAAGGTGAATCTCCACCCGTTGTAATTCTTCCTCATACTGGTTAAGCTGCTCACCCAACTTCAGGGATTCTTTATAGCTAAGCTGGCTCTTGTCAGTCTGAGGTTTCTTTTGTTGCAATGCCTCTCTATGCTGTTTTAGCCTTTCCAGCTCTCGCTGATGTTCAAGTATGCTTTGCGCTTTTTCGGCTAGTAAATGCTCCTTGTGTAGAATCTCGTCCATTGTTGCTTCCATTGATTCTGTGCTTGTCTCGGTTATAACTATTAGTGTTCAAATTCGCCTATGTCGTACTTTTCCAAATAATGGTCAATTGTTTTCTGAATCTTTTCTTGGGCTTTTTCCCGGGTACCTGCCTCTACGCTAAAATCCACTTTCATATTTTGCTGTTCCGGTAGCATCGCTTTAGCTATAACCCTGGAACCCACCTTCTCACCTTCTGAAGGATCAAATTCGTCGATTTCATATATTTCAGCTCCACGGTATATGCCTAAAAATTTAGTCATGATTTAACGGCCTGCTTGTTTGTAGGGTGAAATAAAAGCTACTTCCTTCTCCGGGTTCACTTTCAACCCATATTCTACCTCCCTGGGCAATAATAAATTCCCTTGCGATAGAAAGGCCCAGACCGGAACCACTGCGGTCTTTGGGGCCTTTGTCTACCTGATAATATTTATCAAAGATTTTATCCAGATCATCAGGAGCAATACCAACCCCCGTATCTTGCACCACAAACCGGATGAAATAGGGATCTTCATCTTGTTGTGCTTTCAGGGTAACATACCCGTTGTTATCGGTGTACCTGATGGCATTGGCAATGAGATTAACCAGCACCCAGACCGTCTTTTGTGGATCAGCCTCAACGGGAGGAAGCCCCTCCTCCACATCTATGTCCATAACCAAATCTTTCTGCATGGCCTGGATAATCATCGTTTCGTAGGCATATTCCAGCAAGTCCTGTGGGTCAGATGAACTCATATTCAGCTGGATATTCCCCGACTCAATTTTAGACAGGTCCAGCAGTTCCGACGTTGTTTGTTTCATACGGCGGACATCTTTTTTTATGCTGGCCACCAGATCCTGTTGTTCAGTGTTAAGTTTTCCTACACGCTCATCTGAAAGCAAACGCAGGCTCATATTTATGGATGATATTGGCGTCTTCAGCTCGTGAGAAACCACAGATATAAAATTCGTTTTCGCCTGATCAAGCTCATGAAAACGAGTCACATTCTTCAGTGTAATAATGTTCCCCAAATGTGAATCCTGTGAAGACTCTTCCCCGTTTTCATGGTGGACGGGCATAACCTCAATCGAATAATAATGCTCATCCGTCTGACCTACCTTCACATAGCCTGTATCATCCTCGAGATCCACTGAAAGAGATTGCATAACTTTATGGAACAGGTCATTCTGTGAGGCAATATCCGGACCATACTGCCCCACCAATGATCCTTGGGGCCGGCCAATAAGTTCTGCCGCTCTCTCATTGACAAATAAAATGGTATTTCCCGCATCCAACCCAATGACCGCATCCCCCATGTTATTAATGATGGTTTCAACGCGTTTTTTTTCGCTGACGATGCGGTCAATATTACTATTTTCATATTCCTGGAGTTTGCTGGCCATTTGATTAAATGCTTCGGCCAGCTCCTGATACTCGTCCCCCGTTTGAAATTCTAATACCTGGTTGTAATTTCGGTTTGCTATGGCTTTAATCCGTCTGATAAGTTCCTGGATAGGATCAACGATATAGTTCGGAAAACGGATCAGCATCAGAATACCCAGTATTGAACAAAGACCGCCAATGATACTCATGTAGAGGGTAATGTTTGAAGCTGTTTGTTGGGCTATATTATTCTTACGATGAATGGCATCAACATTCATCGTTGTCAGTTGGCTTAAATTCTGCTGCACACGGTGGTAAGCTGAAGCAATCTGCTGATTTAGGGGTACCGAAAAAGTACGCTGATTGGATTCCCCTGATTCAATAAATCCAATCAAAGCCAAATAATTTTTTTCCAGCTGGCGGGTAAGTTCCTGTTCGCCGGTTTCCGTGATATTGGCTTTCTGTTTCTGGAGTACCTCCTCAAACTGACGAGCTGATTGCTGGTAGTCTTTGGTATCCACACTATCTGAACCAGTTACTCTAGCTACAGATAACATTTGTGAGGTATATAAATCATTAAGAGATTGCTCCATCTGCTGTGCATACGAAACCGAACGAATGTTATCCTGGATAATAGCTCCAGAATTTTCTGCCAGCATATTGATGAACAGGGAGCCACTGATCCAAAGAAGAACTACAAATCCGGCTAACAGGCCAATGCCTACATATAACTTTGACTTTATTCCAATATTCATTTTGGTATGCATTTAGTGTTACAAATTGAAAGAATCGTGCCAGCCCGATATGAATATCCAAAATATAAGGGTAATCGCCTCTCTGTTCATTTAAAGACCATTAAGGCACGAAATAGAATAGGAAAGACAATATAAAGTCTCCCATTATGGGAGACCCGGCATCCCAAATCGGGAGAGCCTACAGATCGTACTCTTGAATTTTCCGGTAAAGCGTACTCGTCCCAATACCCAATATGCCGGCGGCTTTGGTCTTGTTACCATCCACCTTTCTCAGTACCCCTTTGATATGGGCACGTTCAATTTCTTCCAGTGTACTTGTAGGGGACGGGATGGAAAAATCTTCTCTTTGCCGAAGCTCCTCCGGCAAAAGATCCGCTGTAATACAATCACCTTCGGCTAAAATAGCCGCACGTTCAATCACATTTTTAAGCTCCCGGATATTTCCCTTCCAGGGGTAATCCTGTAATAATTGCAAGGTATCTTCATTGATCTTTTTGACGCGGTTGTTGACGCGGCCAAGAAAAAAATCAGCCAGTATGGGAATATCAGCTTTGCGCTCTCTCAGTGGAGGAATGTCGATTGTAAACCCTGCCAGCCGGTAGTACAAGTCGTCCCTGAAATTTCCTTTCTCAGCTCTCTCTTTTAGTATTTTATTTGTCGCCGAAATTATGCGAACATCAACGGATTGCCTTTTCGTATCCCCGAGCTTTGTAAAAGTCTTGTTTTCAAGAAACCGTAACAGTTTGGCCTGCAGGCTAATATCCATCTCCCCGATCTCATCCAAAAATAAGCTTCCAGTATGAGCTTCCTCGATAAGCCCCTTCTTCGTTTCATCAGCCCCGGTAAAAGCACCCTTTTTATAGCCAAAAAGTTCAGATTCCAATAAATCCTTGGGAAAAGCACTGCAATTTACAGCAACAAAAGGGGCATTTTTTCGCTTGCTTGCCTGGTGGATTGCTTGGGCAAAAAGCTCTTTCCCGGTGCCTGTTTCCCCCTGTAACAGAACACTTATCTCAGAATCAGCCACCTTCCGGGCCATCTGTTTAGCCCGCTGGATAGCACTTGATTCTCCAATGATGTTTTTAAAACTGTACTGGCTGTCCATGCGCTGTTCTAAATGTCGCAACTTGGACTGCATCTGTGCCTTTTCCACCGCCCGCTCTACCACTACATGAATATGGTCATCCTCATCCCCTTTGGTTATGTAGTCAAAAGCCCCTTGCTTCATTGCGTTTACGCCATCCTGGATGGTACCAAAGGCTGTAATAACAATAACTTCAATGAGTGGATATTCCTCCTTTATCCGCGATAATATCTCCAGCCCATTGCCATCGGGGAGTCTCACATCCGTAACAACGACACTGATGGTCTCCTTTTTCAGTATGCTAAATCCTTCACGGGCATTTTTGGCCTGAAAAATAGTAAAACCTTCCAGTCCAACCACCCGTGCCAGCAATTCACGAAAGCGTTCTTCATCATCAATAATTAAGACATTTTTGTTCATTGTGCATGGGTTTTTCTCGATTTATCCACTGTAAAGATATTGCTAAATATCTGTCCAGCAAATAATAGAATTATATGATCTGTACTCAGTAATCTAAATCAAACAACTCAACGACAATTAATAATACACCAGTTCGTCTGAAAGTGTGGCATCCATACACTGGGTACAATAAAAAGGGTTGTGAATGACCGCAATAGGTCGCTTTCCATGCTGAAATACTCCAACTGTTAAGCGAAGATTAGATAAGCAAACAGGAGAATATGCGCTCTAAAAAACGGTTTAAATGATAAGCTGCCCGGACAATGTCCTCATATGAATAGACAATTGTTCATTTCCATTCTACTGCCGGTATTCAGTTGGAGAAGAACCCACGTGCTCCTTGAACATCCGGCTAAAATGCTGGGGATAGCTGAATCCCAATTCATACGCAATTTGGCTGATCGATTTGTCCGGGTCAAAAATTCGTTCTTTGGCAATATCGATCAGTTTCAATTGAATGTGTTCCTGGGCTGACTTTCCTGTTTCTTTTTTGATCAAATCACCAAAATAGTTGGCAGACAAATGACACTCTTCTGCAAAATAAGCAACGGTGGGTAATCCTAAATCCCGGGGTTTATCTGATAAAAAATAGTCATTCAACAGTTCTTCAAATTTTTCCAACACTCCCCTGTTAACACTGTCTCTTGTAATAAACTGGCGATCATAAAAACGTTCACAGTAATTCAAAAACAGTTCGATATTAGACGCAATGAGTTTTTTGCTGTGCTTGTCGATGGATTGCTTCAATTCAAACGCTATCTTTGAAAAGCAATCCAGAACAATCTGCTGTTCACGATCCGACAGATGCAGGGCCTCATTCGTATTGTAGCTGAAAAAACTATACTCATTTTGAATTCTTGCGATGGAAGTACCGTGTATTAAATCCGGATGGAACACCAGCCCGTGCCCCATGGGCTGATACGGTTCTGTTTTATCTTCGACATCAATAACCTGACCGGGCGAAATAAAGACCAGGGTTCCTTCCTGATAATCGTAATAGTTACGGCCGTATTTCAAATTTCCACATGCTACATCTTTCAGCACAATGCAGTAAAGTCCAAAATACATTTTTTTGCCGGTACGCTTTTCCGCCTTGGAAAAATCAATCACACTGACCAAGGGGTGCAATGTATCATGATTATTAAAGTCATTGTATGTACGAACGGTATCAAACCTGTAGATCTGTGACATATCTGCTGTTGTTTTAATACAAATGTAATTATTCCTGGATCGCAATAACAGTGGTCAGAGGAATGATCCGTAATATTGGTTAGCAATTCCGTAATCGGTATAACGAAGAGCCAAAAATAATACACTATCTTTCCTTTGTATCATCAAAGAGGAACGGTTTATTGAATTTATAACAAACATAAACGTTTAAGCTTTTATGCAAAATGGGAACCCAAAGGTTCATATAATCATTTTCCTGGTTATCTCCCTATTCAGCATTTCGAACACAACAGATGCACAAAATAACACCGGTAACCATCAATCGCTTAGTGAAAAGCAACAAAGCATTGTCCTTATATCCGCATATACTGCCATAGGCGATCTTGAAAAGTTGGAACCTGCCCTGCGACGTGGCCTGGAGGCCGGTCTTACCATCAATGAGATCAAGGAAGTGCTGGTACATCTATATGCCTATTGTGGCTTTCCGCGCAGCATCAGGGGGCTTAACACATTTATGGGGGTATTGGATGAACGTAAAGCCAACGGCATCACCGATGAACTGGGCCCGGAAGCCTCTGCCATCATGGATCAAAGAAGCAAGTACGAACGGGGCGTGGAAACCCTTCATGAACTGACCGGCGAAGAATGGGGAAACCCGGAATCGGGTTACGGCGCTTTTGCCCCTGTCATCGACACTTTCCTTAAAGAGCATCTGTTTGCCGACATCTTTGAACGCGACCTATTGACGTATCGGCAGCGAGAACTGGTGACAATTGCTGCACTCAGCAGTATGGGAGGCGTTGAGCCCATGCTGGGAGGCCATATAAGAATTGCACTGAACATTGGTGTTACGGAATCCCGGCTTCAGCAACTCTTCTCCATCATGGAGGCTAATGTGGGTAAAGAAGAGGCCCATACAGGTCTCGAAGTTCTATCCCAGATTATGATTTCAAGAAACCAATAAGGAGACCGGGAAAAGAAATTCCATTCGCAAAACAGATTTTAATAAAAAAACATGGAGATCATTATGAAAAATATAAACCCTGAAAAAATCTATTGTAAAGAATTCAGCTATCGATTCAACGAATACAAGTTTATTCTTTCCCTTGTTACTGCAGTACTGACTATTGGTATCCTGCCCCCTCCGGTATCCGCACAAGCGCAGGATACGGGTTCTTTTCCGGTCGGGAATCCCCTTGGCCTAACGTCTGAAGGTGAATTTAGACCCATCTCATCCAATATAAAAGTATATGGAGCTATCAATTCTGCAGAAAGTTGTATCTATGACCCGGACCGGGATCTTATTGTAGTGCCGAGTCGAGGGGCCCCACAGAGTCTTCGGACCAATGACGCCTGGGTTTCCCTCATCAATCACGACGGATCGGTCCACACCTCGAAATGGATTGGCATTCAGAATTCAGACCAGCGCAGCGATTTGTCCCCGCCCCTGGTATTCAATGATCCGCTGGGAAGCGAAATAGCAGACGGCGTTCTCTATTTTGCCGATCGCGACGGCGGTACCGGCAGTGATGACCCAACAGTTGCCGTTATTCGCCGGTTTGATTTAAAAACGGGTGCGCCCCTGGAAGAAATTCGAATCGAAGATTCCCCCTGGATCAACGACCTTGCCGTTGCAAAGGATGGAACAATTTACACCACGCAAACCGGCGACCTGGGACAAAATCCCGATCCGCAATCCTGGCGGGTATGGGAAATCTCTCCGGAAGGGGATATTTCTGTATTTGTCGTAGGCAACCCAATTAATGTCCCAAACGGCATTGCAATAGATCAGGACGGAAATATTGTCGTAGTCAATTTTGGAAACAGAGAGGTATTGACCTTTACTCCCGGCGGAGAATTGGTGGAGACGGAGAAAGCTGTTCAGGCGGGAGGCGATGGAATAGAAATCATGCCTGATGGTACCAAATATATTAGCAGTGTGAGGCAGGGAGGTATTTCCCGAATCAGCCCCGGTGAGCCTGCCGAGCTGATTGCAGAGAACATCCCAAGCGCTGCTTCCATATGCTATGATTCGAAGGCCAATCAGCTTGTTGTTCCGATGACGTCCCAGAATACGCTTGGGTTTATTCCGCTCGACTAACGGGTCTTCTCAAAACATCTATCTACCTAAACCGAACGACATGAATACTATGGATATCAAAAATAGCTCTTCGCCCCACACTGGTAACAATTTCTCGCGCTCCTTTACCAGGGCTTCCCGCCTGCTTCCCATTTTATCAGTTTTTGTAACACTGCTGATTGCCGGATGCAGCGAACCAGTGGTCGACAGTGATTCCGAAGAGAGTCCAAAGATCGAGTGTGTGCCCGGCAACGGCGGTATTACCCTGCCGGAAGGGTTCTGTGCGAGCCTTGTGGTTGACAGCCTGGGCCCTGCGCGTCATATCGCGGTAGCATCCAATGGAGACCTCTACGTAAAGACGCGCAGCGAAGAGGGCGGCATCGCTGCCTTGCGTGATACCACCGGCGATTTTCGGGCGGACGTCATTGAACGTTTCAGTGACAGGACCCCGGTGGGCAGTGGAATCTTGTGGGAGACAGGCATGGCAATTCATGATGGATACCTGTGGGCTTCGAATACGGGGTCCGTTTATCGCTGGCCGATGCCCGAAGACGGCAGGCTCGTCCCCGTAGGTGATCCGGAGATCGTCGTCACCGGTTTCCCGGAACAGCGATCGCACGACTCCAAGTCCATTGCCTTTGATGACAGCGGTTATCTCTACGTAAATGTGGGCGCCCCGTCGAATGCCTGCCAGGAAGAGCCGCGAACCCCCGGTTCTCCGGGACAGGACCCATGTCCTCAGCTGGAGCGGCAGGCTGGTATCTGGCGCTTTCCGGCCGATTCGCTGGGACAGATGCAGCAGGAAGGTACCCACTACGCTACAGGCATTCGAAATGTCGTCGGCCTCGACTGGCACACCGAAACGGGTGTGCTCTACGCGATGCAGCACGGGCGCGACCAGCTCAATCAGCTCTGGCCGGACCTCTATACACAGGAAGAAAATGCCGAGCTGCCCGCAGAGGAATTACTGCGTCTTCCCGAAGGCGCCAATGCAGGCTGGCCCTACTGCTACTACGACGGCCAGCAGGCAAAGAAAGTTCTCTCTCCCGAATACGGCGGCGACGGACAGGAAGTCGGGCGCTGCGCGGAATACCTGGATCCGGTAGCGGCTTTCCCGGGTCACTGGGCCCCTAACGCCCTCCTCTTTTACACCGGCGATCATTTCCCCGAACGATACCGTGGCGGCGTTTTCATTGCTTTCCACGGTTCCTGGAACCGTGCCCCACTGCCCCAACAGGGCTACAAGGTCACTTTTACTCCGTTTGAAGATGGGGCGCCTGCAGGTGATTACGAGACGTTTGCGGACGGCTTCGCCGGTGCAGACTCCATTTCTGCCCCGAGCGAAGCAGCATACCGCCCGATGGGGCTGGCGCTGGGGCCCGACGGTGCACTTTATATCTCCGATTCCCAAAAGGGGCGCATCTGGCGCGTGGTATACACCGGTAAAAAAGATAAACAAGAGACGGTCGAGAGGTAGGGCTTCCAGGATCTATCCGCCACAGTCAACTTTTATAATTTGTGGACAAGCTTAACATCATGAAACAGAAAAATTCCTTCACGCTGCTGCTGGCAGCATTTATCGGCTTGATCTCCTGTTCATCTAATGCACAAGAACAGGATGTAGCCCTGCCCGAGGTTGATCAAGAGAAGATGCTAATCGTATACCTGTCCCGTACAGGAAATACCCGGGCAATAGCAGAAATCATCCACCAAAAAGTGGGAGGCAACATGATCGAACTCAAGCTGAGAAAGCCCTATCCCGAAAATTACGATGCTATTGTAGCACAAGTGGACCGGGAAAATGAAAAGGGATACCTCCCTCCTCTTGAAACTGATATTGATAATATCCAAGCGTACAATACAATATTAATCGGGTTTCCCACCTGGGATATGCAGCTGCCGCCACCGATGAAAAGTTTCTTGAGCAAATATGACCTGAGCGGTAAAACGGTAATTCCCTTCAATACCAATGGAGGGTACGGCCTGGGAAGCAGCATCCAACAGATAAACAGCCTATGTCCTGATTCCAACGTTTTGGAAGCCTTTTCCCTCAAAGGGGGATTGGAAAAAGAGGGCATACACCTGGCGATTAAGGGAGAACGAAGAAAAGAAGCCAAGGCCGAAGTCGTCAGTTGGTTGCGGGAAATTGGGATTCATCAGTAATAAAACAGTAATCCCTATATCACATTTAACAACAGAATTCTGTAGAAAAGGTGGGCCATCGCCCTAAAGATAACCTAAGGTCTCCAAGAGGGACTTTAGGCATCCTGGCCGTGAACGTAATCCAAGAGTTCCTCTCCCGATAGTTTTCGGGACAAGCTTTGGAGAAGGAGGACAGGGGGATTGACCAACTTTATACGTATAGTTCTTTCTTTATAAACCGGTAAAAGCGTTGAAATAACAATTATATAACCCATAAATAATCGTCAATATGAAAACACTTATTACAGCAATAAAGCCAGTACTGGTCGGACTGTTTTTAATTACAATGAGCATGCCATCCCTTGCACAACATTCTGAGGTGGAGCAGGAAATTAGAAATCTATCCAAACAGAAATGGCAGTGGATGGCAGACAAAAATGTGGATAAACTCGCCACCCTTTTTCATGACAAGTCAAAATTTGTCCATATGAGCGGAACCTGGAACAAAGACCGGGAGCTCGAAATCATTAATAGCGGGAGCATTTGGTACAAGAATGCAGATGTTCATGAGGTTGCCGTGGAAATTGTTGGCAACACGGCCATTCTTTGGAACCGCATTACGCTGGTGGCTGTGGTCCGGGGCAATGAGGTGTCGAATGAGTTTACGGTTACCGAGGTCTATAAACAAGAAGAGAACGATTGGAAGTTATTAGACTTGACCTTTAGCAGTGTGCGAGACACCCATAGCATTGAATGATCACAGACAGAACCCTTTAACAAATCATCCATATAGGCAGTATTATGCAAACACGAATGCTCGGTAGTAGTGATCTGAAAGTTTCAACCATTGGACTCGGTTGCATGGGCATGAGTTATGGCTATGGTCCGGCTGCTGATAAACAAGAAATGATTAGCCTGATACGTACCGCTTTTGATGAGGGGGTCACCTTTTTTGACACCGCTGAGGCCTATGGACCATACAACAATGAGAAACTGGTGGGCAAAGCGCTGGCACCGATTAGAGAGGAAGTGGTGATAGCCACCAAGTTTGGAATCTATCACGATAACAATGGAACCCAGATTCTCAACAGTCATCCTGATCAGATTCGTAAAAGCGTCGAGGGCTCGCTAAAGCGGCTCGACATTGATACTATTGACCTCTGCTATCAGCACCGGGTAGATCCGGATGTTCCAGTTCAAGAGGTGGCAGGAGCCGTTAAAAAGTTGATTAAAGAGGGAAAAGTGAAACATTTTGGAATGTCGGAGGCCGGTGTGAGGAGTATCCGAAAAGCCCATGCCGTGCTGCCGGTTACCGCGATCCAGAGCGAATATTCCATGTGGTGGCGAAAGCCGGAAGACCAATTGCTGCCTACGCTGGAAGAACTCGGCATAGGATTTGTTCCTTTTAGTCCGTTGGGCAAAGGATTTTTAACCGGTGCGATTGACGAAGATACCACCTTCTCAGAGAATGACTTTCGAAATATCGTACCGCGGTTCAACAAGGAAAACCGCAAGGCCAATCAACAGCTGGTGGAGCTGCTTGGAGAAATTGCGGATCATTACGGCACAACCCGTGCCCAGATTGCCATCGCCTGGGTGCTGGCTCAAAAACCGTGGATCGTCCCTATCCCCGGCACTACAAAGCTGAAGCACCTAAAAAGCAATATAGCAGCGGTCGATATTGCACTCTCGTCGGATGATCTTGACCAAATTGATCAGGCCTTGTCTAAGATTGATATTCTGGGCGCCCGATACCCGGAAGAGCTTGAGGCAAGAACTGGTAATTAAAAGGGCTTTTTAACATTAATGTCAATTAATGTTCAACTCCATAAGTCGTTAGTATGAATAAGGAATAAAGCTCAACCAGCTCAGATAACTGTGGAAGCAGTACCACAAGTCGACGTGATTTTCTGAGAAAAACGGCAGGTGCGGGAGCCTGCGTCGCCTTTGCATCCCTGGCATGGGGAATGTCAAAAGCTCAGTCGAAAAAAAGTCAGAGGGGGATTGTTGTTATTCCGAAAACAATCCGGAAGGAACGAATGAAGGAAAATATTGACGTCTTCGATTTTGTACCCTCAGACCAAGATATGACCTCTATTCGGTCGCTTGATACCGGGGAGAGCCAGTTTTTCAGCCACCGTGATCCAGAGATTATCAAGTGGTTTTCCGAGAGGACATAATAACTAAACAATTCAATTAATAATAAATCAACAAAAATTATGAAGCAGGCGAATGTTATGAGCAATGGCAAACTTGCAGACACAGGAATAAAAGTATCAGTTCTGGTCCTGTGTTTTTTTA
Source organism: Fodinibius sediminis (assembly GCF_900182555.1). Classification (GTDB taxonomy): domain Bacteria; phylum Bacteroidota; class Rhodothermia; order Balneolales; family Balneolaceae; genus Fodinibius; species Fodinibius sediminis. Next base: position 158,758 of record NZ_FXTH01000009.1, read on the forward strand.
TAACGGATATACACTGGTCCTTTGCACAACAAAATGAGGCAAGTACTTCGGCGGAAAGGAACACGGATGCAGAGCAGGAAATCATTAATCTCTCCGAAGAGAAGTGGCAGTGGATGGCAGATAAAAACGTGGATGCCCTGGAGAATCTATTTCACGAAAAAGCTGAGTTTGTCCATATGGGCGGATCCTGGGGTAAAGAACAAGAACTCAATATCATCGAAAGTGGAGGCATTTGGTACAAAAACGCAGACATCCATGAGGTATTGGTTAACATTATTGACAATACAGCCATTCTCTTAAACCGGATTAGCCTGTTGGCTGAGGTGGGCGGCAATGAGGTTACCAATCCCTTCGAGGTTACTGAAGTGTATGTGAAGCAGAACGATGAGTGGAAGTTGGCCTCTTTGTCGTTTACAAGGCTGATGAATTCGGAAGGTCATTGATTCACAAAAACCCTTCTTCTTAGGTACCTTAACTAATCCGTCATCCCAAATTCATCCACTATGAAAACCATGCAAACATCGAGCTTAACTTTAGTAATAGCCTTGCTGCTGTTGCCTGTTCTCCAGGCGAGGGCCCAACAGGAACAAAAATGGGCTGAGGAAGACACCATTTTTCCCAGGGGTGAAAAGATTGAAAACGATCATTTTAATGGGGCTGCATGGGTGAGCTTCTTGATCCGTGGCGACAGCACCAATCAAACATCGGTCGGGAACGTTACTTTTGAGCCGGGGGCTCGAACGAATTGGCACTCCCATCCGGCCGGCCAGATTATATTGGCTACAGGAGGTGTCGGCTATTATCAGGAGAAAGGAAGCCCCAGGAGAGTCCTGCGTAAAGGCGATGCGGTAAAATGTCCGCCCAATGTACCGCACTGGCATGGGGCAAGTCCTGATCAAGCATTTGTCCAAATAGCCATCACGGGCCGGGAACATGGTCCTACCGAATGGCTCCGTCCCGTAAGCGAGGAAGAGTATCATAGATGAATTTAAAACCAATGAAAACCTTTCCCGGAAATATTTTAAGAACCATGCTTAGCACTGTATCTGCCTCCCGTTTATCTCATAAAGGTTTTCCATGCCTCCCTCCTGTTATAGTAAACTATCCAGCCGGGGCTTAGCATTGGTATTACAGTCATGGAGGCTCCGTTATCGAGTGGATAACTCTAAAATAACAATATTTTGTTGTTAGCGAATCATTAGGAACTCAGGTTCCGTCATCTGTTACATCATAGCCGCCTTCCCGGGATATTTAGCCCTGCCAGTTTCCTGTATACCTCATCCCGTACAGATTTGCTTTCAATGCCAATTGTCAGCATGCTCCGGGATTGATCGATGTCGACCGATTAGACCCATAGTTTGACGGAGATCTCTCTGGATACCTCTTTTTCCACTAAAGAAGAATAATAAAGGCATACCGGCTTTTTCATAAGATATGGAAGGCGATTGATTTGACAGCGCTGTCGCGATAAGGTCCGAGTTAGAGAATATCCCTGTCTTTTACCTGTTGCTGCGCCGGGTTGGTAAGACAGATACTCAGCTGGTTGGACTTATAAATAAGCAGTCCGCCGAATCGGGGTCTTTGACGGGCCCGGTCGGACAAGCTATCAGCCTGGACAGAAACCCTTTTGGCTTTTGCATAAGATCCGCTTGATAGAAGCGCTGAAGCTATTGAAGCCGGGGGTATTAAATCAGAACTGCTCCATCCCGGGCAGCTGCTAATACCAGCAGGCCTGTACTGTTAACAATTCTCATTGTACCCATTTTCTTCTATTAGTTGACCTATAAAGCAGCCGGGAGGAAAACAGTGACATTCCGTTTATCTCTATTTCGTATTACACGGCAGTTAGCGGTAATACGTAGTCCGGCCGATCAATGGATTCTCAGCGGCTAACCATCCAATGGTTACAGTCTCCATATTCACTACGGTTACTCTTGAAAAATGGCACTCACAACGGGCTGTTCCTCTTTAGGCAGAGGGATCAACAGGTCGCCTATTAAGCTGCTCTTGTCCTTAAAAAGGGGCTCTACTCTCTGTTACGACAAGGTCCCAAGTACCTGCTGCACCGCCTTGAAGTCAGGCAGATCCCCGGAATCCTCAAGCACTTCCCTGTGCCGGATGATGCCATCCTCGCCGATGACAAAGACGGCCCGCCTTGCCACTCCCTTCATGCCGAAATAATCCTCATAGAGCACATTATAGGAACGGGCTACTTCTTTATTAAAATCACTCAGCAGGGTAAAATTGAGGTTCTCGGCTTTTTTAAAAGCGTTGAGTGCAAAAAAACTGTCGACACTGACAGCCAGAACCCGGGCATTCATTGCATGGTACAATTTCATATTGTCACGTGTAAAGCACAGTTCTTCGGTACATACGCTTGAAAACGCCAGCGGGAAAAACAGCAGCACCACTTTTTGCTTTTCCTTGAAATCGGCAAGTGAAATCTTGTTGCCTTCCGTATTAAGCAGCGTAAAATCAGGAGCGGAATCGTTAACTTCTGGAATCATGACAATCCGGGTTATATAAATTAGGCGTTCAGCTGATGTTATTACCGTTTCTGAGCGGCATTAATAGCTGTGAGCGTACTTGTAGCCCAAGAGCGTTGTAACCATGCCCCCGCCCAGCAACAGTTTCCATATCCAGGCAAGTGATGTTATTCTGAGTGCCGGGATACCCCAATAGAGTAAAAAACAGAGCCAGAACAGTGCAATGCCTGCCAGGATGAGGATATATTTCTTCGACCGGTAGGTATAGATACCGTACATCATAGCGGATACAACGAGCGCTCCCCCCTGGTAGAGAAAGAACAACCACTTTTTAAGCACGAGGCTGTCGTAGACAAAAAAGTAGGATAGGATAATGGAAAGCGGCAATGCCGTGTATGCCAGGGGAAACTGGGCGAAGACGGGTTTGGATTCTCGAATAAATACGGCCAGCGCGCTCAAAGTGAAAGCCAGGCTGATGAGATGGCTCCATTCGATAATAAAGGTAACCACTGTGGCAACGGCGGACATTTCAACGAGGTGTCCGATTATGACGGTCACCTGCATGAAGGCAAATATGATGGCAGCGATGGTAAGTCCCAAAAATTTAAGCCGTCCCCTGCCCCGTGCAAATTCTACCAGCTCATAGGCGGCATAACCGCTGATCAGCAAAAGCAGGATATCGATCCAGAGCATAAAAAGATAGGTCTAGGAAGGGTTATCTGTTGGATGTTCTCCATTGTGCTCTTGTCGCTGATGACGCTGTTTAATTTCCCTCTGGGTCTGTTTCTCCTTGCTGTACTCCATTACCTGGCTCGCAATTTGTTTCAGCATTCTCCGGTCAAAACGAACCATCTGCTGCATAACCCGGATCAGTAAAATTTGTTTATCATTATCATAAATAACTGTCTCCCAATCAATTAATGGGATGCCTTTGATCGCATTTACAACCCCTGCCCGATGCTTGGATATCTTGCGAAGCACCTTTTGGATGTCTTCGATTTCACCATCAAACTCAAAGCTCTCTTCAAAATGAGGAAAGTTCTTGAGGTGGGTTGGTCGTTTGCTCTTTACGGCTTCATCAAAGATGGGGCGATAGTAATCTGTCTGGGCATGATCGATAAAGAGCAGTATTTCACCGATCGAGCGTTTGCCCGGGGGAGCCTGGTTGTAGGGAACGCTGTCAATGACATATTGCAGGGCATCAGCCTCATCCTGCAAATAGGCCGCGTCCTCAATGAGCTGGTCAACCTCTTCCTGAGAAATCTCTCGGTCAGCCATCATCGTTTAATTACCGTACCCATGGAGATTCGGCTTCTACATTGTCATTGTGTCTTTGTTGCTCAAGCATGTCAAAAAGGGAAAGGCCGGAGTTAAATTCCCGGTCGCGGTCACGGACGGAGTGAATGTTATTTTCTTCCTGGAAGTCCCAAAATTGACCGAATTGATGGTTTTTATAATTTCGGAGAAAATCCAGGCGTTCCTTCAAATCCTCTTTGGGCACCAGGAGCCGTTGTTTGTCATAAATGGCTTCTTCCCGGGACTCAAAAACAATATCGTAATCTTTGCTCATAACGATGGCCTCTTCGGGACAGACTTCCTCGCAATAGCCGCAGTAGATGCAGCGAAGCATGTTAATTTCAAAGAAATCGGGATAGCGCTCCTTGGGATCATCCGCATCCTCGTTGGCCTGCATACTGATGGCCAGCGGCGGGCATGCCCGGGCACAAAGCCCGCATGCGACACAGCGCTCTTTGCCTCCGTCCTCTACCAGTACCGGACGTCCGCGAAAGATGGAAGGGGGATCCCATTTCTCTTCGGGATAGCGAAGGGTAACCTTGGGCATAAACATCTGTTTCAGCGTATACCAGAGCGCCTTGAAAATTTCAGGGAGATAAATATTTTCCCAAAAAGAGAAATCGCGTTCACGCTCAAAATTCTCGTTAAGCGTGTTTGCCCGCGGTTGTTCTAAGTTTTGTGGTGCTGCCATCTGTCTGCTGTAAGAAAATAGTGGTTATTGCTCAACTAAGTATCGCTGGAAAAATAACTGATAAAATGATTCACATCAAAGGTAAAATCATTTATTTCTTTTTGAATGTCATGGTTATGGGAACCCCCTCAAAGCCGAATTCCTGCCGGATCTTATTTTCTATGAACCGACGGTAGTTGGCGGGTAATTCCTTGGGGATATTCATAAAAAACTTGAAGACCGGCGGGTTTGATTTAACCTGGGTACAATACTTAATTTTCAGAGGCACGCCTCTTCGAATGGGCAGGGGTTTTTCTTTCAGGATACGGTTTATAAAATCATTCAAGTCAGGCGTACTAATTCTCTTTCGGCGCTCCTGGAGCACCCTGTCGGCTACGGTAATAACCTTGTGGATACGCTGGCCGCTCAGCGCAGAAATTGAAACGATGGGCACATAATCCATCATCGGGGCCCGGCTGTAGATATATTCCTCAAACTCTTTGTGAATGTGGGTGTCTTTTTCAGGCACCAGGTCCCACTTGTTAAGTACAATGACAATACCCTTGTTATATTTTTCTGCTTCCCGCAGTATATGCTTGTCCTGGGCTTCAAAACCCCGCATGGCATCAAGCATGAGGATGGCAATATCGCATTCCTTGAGCGCCCGGTCTGTGCGTACAGTGCTGTAAAACTCTACATTCTCTTTGACCTTTCGCTTTTTCCGAAGTCCGGCGGTATCAATAAGGATATAGTCCTTGTTCTCATAGGTTAGCCGGCTGTTAATGGAATCACGGGTTGTGCCTGGAATATCCGTGACGATACAGCGCTCGTTGTTTAAAAGAGCATTGATAAAACTGCTTTTACCCACATTGGGACGTCCCACAATGGCCAGTTTTGGTGTCTTGTCCTCCTCTTCCTCCTGCTCCTCGGGCAGGAGCTTGACCAGTTCATCCAGCAGATCGCCGGTTCCCCTGCCGTTAATAGCCGATATGGGGAAAAGCTGCTCAAACCCAAGGGCATAAAATTCGGTGGCATTGAGGGTTCGCTCATCATTGTCTGCTTTGTTGGGCACCAGCAGCACGGGCTTGTCCTGTTTACGCAGCAGTTCAGCCACGGCCTGGTCCAGACTGGTAATGCCGCCCTCGGCATCAACAACAAACAGGATAACATCCGATTCCTCCAGTGCGATGTGCACCTGCTCCCGGACCCCAGCCACGAGCACATCACTCTCATCCGGAAGGTACCCCCCCGTATCAATAACATTGAATCTCCGCCCGTTCCAGAATGATTCTCCGTAATGGCGATCGCGGGTAACACCGTACTGATCGTCCACAATAGCCTTGCGACTGCCAATGAGACGATTGAAAATAGTAGATTTACCGACATTGGGTCGGCCTACAATTGAAACTACCGGAAGCATCTGGAATTTATTCTTAATTTATCTGATATTGTTAAGGTAACCGGAGAAAATAATGAATTAACTGGTCAAAGTAGAGAACAAACTCTATGCTTCAAACCTTTTACAATAGCTTTGGTTTTATAGGATCAATTTCGATCTCGTTCCTGATATTTTTACTCTTTATATTTTGGCTGGCCGGAGTTGCCGGCATATCACAGCTGAAAGACGGCAAAGCCAAAAATGTAAAACTGTTTTTCTCCATTTTCTTCCCCCCTTATCCCATTGTATGGCTGTTCTGGGATATGCAAACCCAAAGCAGACTTATGAAGGAAGAAAGTGTTGATTGAATAGCTTTTTCCCATCTTCCGGTTATCCTGCCCTTCCTCTAACGCACAGATCAGGCCAATTCACTCTTTTTATTTTTCGTCTTACAAAGATATATTTCACCGACTATGAAAGAACGATTAACTTAGGCCTCGGCGCTGTGCATGTCTCCGGCTGCGACTGGCGCCCTCCCCCGGAGTGCAGGACGCCGGCAGCCATAATGCACGCTTAACAGACATATCCAGAATCTTTATCCCTGATTTATGCTAAACGAACCGTCATTTGTTCCCGATCATATTGGATGGATTGAAGTCATCTGCGGAGGGATGTTCAGTGGCAAAACGGAAGAGCTGATTCGCAGAGCCAAGCGGGCTCATATTGCCGGACAGAAAGTTGTGGTTGTCAAGCCCAAGATGGATGATCGTTACAGTGACGACAATGTCGTATCACACAATGAGAATGCCCTCCCCGGGCTGGTGGTTGATACGGCCGACCAGATGGTATTGCTGACCAGCGATGCGCAGGTGGTTTGTATTGATGAGGCCCAGTTTTTTGACAGTCAGCTGATCAATGTAGCCAATACTCTGGCCAATGACGGAAAGCGAATTATTATTGCCGGTCTGGATATGGATTTTGAAGGCCGCCCCTTTGAGCCGATGCCCCAGCTTCTGGCCATTGCAGAATATGTAACCAAACTCCATGCCATCTGTACAGAAAGTGGAGCCATGGCCCATTATTCCCAGCGTGTGGTAGATCATAAAGATCGCATGCTGGTAGGCGAAGCCGACGCATATGAACCCAGAGCCCGCCACTGCTTCCGTCCCCCCGTCGACGAACGAAGAGGAAAGCCGGTTACTCCCATAACCAGGCAAAATCCCAATAACGAATCATAGAAGACCCCTATAATGATTGATATTCTCCGCGGGATCATCGGAATGACGGCTATCGTCGGTATCGCTTATGCATTCAGCCAGAATAGGAGCAGGATCAACTGGCGGCTGGTGGGCACCGGTCTGGGCATTCAGTTTATACTGGCTGTTTTTATCTTGAAGGGACGGGATATGGCTGAATACTGGACACCGCTGGGCTGGCCCAAAGATTTCTTCAGCTGGATTTCCTCTTTTTTCGTGATTGTTCTCGACTTCACCACGGAAGGAGCCACGTTTATTTTCGGTGACCTGGCCCTGAGTCCCGGCATGGAAGACAGCATGGGCAATTTCTTTGCTTTCCAGGTCCTGCCCACCATCATCTTCTTTGCCTCTCTTACGGCTATTCTCTATCACTACGGCATTCTGCAGCGACTGGTACAGTATATGGCCCGGGGCATGCAAAAGCTGATGGGAACCTCCGGGGCAGAATCTCTCTCGGTCATTTCTAATATTTTTGTCGGCCAAACAGAAGCCCCCCTTGTTGTGGAACCCTATATTAAAAAAATGACCAAATCGGAACTCCTTGCAGTCATGACGGGGGGCATGGCAACCATTGCCGGCGGGGTCATGGCCGCCTATGTGCAGATGCTTGGCAATTCCTATGCCCAGGCCCAGGGGGTCTCGCTTGATATCGGACGGTTGATGTTTGCAGAACAGCTTCTGGGAGCCAGTCTCATGGCGGCTCCTGCTGCACTTGTCATCGCCAAAATTCTATACCCGGAGGTGAGCAAACCGGTAACCAAGGGGGATGTTCAGATCGATATTGAACAGCCTGATGCCAATGGTATTGACGCGGCGGCCAGCGGGGCGGCTACAGGGCTAAAATTAGCTGCTAATGTTGGCGCTATGCTATTGGCTTTCATTGCGTTGCTGGCAATGGGGAACTATTTTTTGGAAAATTTTGGAACGATGACCGGGATCAATGAGCTCATTCCCGGTGGGAGCCTTCGCATTGAAACACTGCTGGGATGGATTTTGGCCCCCGTTGCTTTTCTTGTGGGAGTTCCGTGGGAGGATGCCATTCATATGGGATCTCTCATTGGAACAAAGGTGGTGCTTAACGAGTTTGTAGCATATCTTCAGCTTTCTGACATGGTGGGGAATGCGACCCTGAATCCCAAAACCGTAACCATGGCTACTTTTGCCCTGTGCGGCTTCGCCAATTTTTCATCTATTGCCATACAGATTGGCGGTATTGGGGGATTGGCTCCCAGCCGCAAATCTGAACTGGCCCAATTTGGGCTCAAAGCTGTTCTGGCGGGCACCCTGGCCAATTTGATGACTGCAACTATTGCAGGAATGTTATTTTAGATGACAAAACAGATATCCTTTTCATGAAACCTATTACCTGGCTGGCCCTTCTGTTCCTTCTTCCGCTCGGCTGCACGCAGATGCAGCCTGAGGAAAACCCCAACCGTATTGCCCGGGTAGGCAGCACCTATCTAACACTCGACCAGGCTAAAAAAGCAATTCCTTCATTTATGTACGGGCCGGATAGTACGGCGGCCATTGAACAGTATCGCACGCAATGGATACAACAGCAATTGGTGCTGCAGGAGGCAAACAAGCTGAAGCTTGAAGAGCAGGAGGAAGTCCAGGAGAAATTGCGTCAGGCCCGGCGTGAGGTTTTGAAAGAGGCTCTCCGCTCGCATGTGATTACAAGCCAGGTCGACTCCGTGGTATCCGACCAGGAAGCCATAGACTTTTATGAGGCAAATAAAGAGGATTTCGCACTGAGTGAAGCCTATGTGCGGTTCCGTCACCTCGCTGTCGAGGGCATTGAAGACGCCCGCGCGGCCAAGCAGAGTCTCCGGGATGGAACAGCCTGGGATACGGTGGCGACAACCTATGCTCAAGATCCGGAGGAGGCCATACGCCGGGCCCGCCGGTTTCAACCTGTTTCGCGGGCCCTGTCGGAAATTGAAATTATGAATCGCTATCTCCAGATCATCGGTGAAGGAGAAGTCTCCGCTATTCAGCGGGTTAATGGCCTGTATCACTTTGTACAGCTTACAGAAAAAAAGGAAGCGGGCGAATATGCAGACCTGGACTGGATCATGGAGGAAGTTAAAAACTGGATTATTCTCGACAAAAGGAAGCGAAAATTCAATTCCTACCTAAAGAATCTTTATCTTAGGGCCGAGTCGAATAATGAAATAGAAGTTTTTAACGTTTTACCTGCGAAGTCTAATTCTAAACATACCCCTATAGATACCCTTGAAAGTACCTCAACTGATGAATAAGATTTATTTAACGTTTCTTTCAGCATTTATTCTCCTGTTCATGCCCGACTGGAGTCAGGCACAGGAAGCACAAAATGAATCCATTGACCAAATCGTAGCCGTTGTCAATGATCATATTATCCTGAAATCAGAAGTGGACCAGCAGGTGCAGCAGTATATGCTGCAGATGCAGCAACAACAGAATCAACGCATCCCTTTTGGCGAGGATATGTGGTATGCCGTATTGCAGAATATTGTGGATCGCAATATCATGCTGGATCAGGCCAAACGGGATTCTGTCGAAATATCCAACCAGCAGGTTGACCAGCAGATCAACCAGCGTATCCAGCAGACTATTCAGCAAGTGGGTAGCGAGCAGGCACTTGAACAGCAAATGGGAAAAAGTATTGTACAGATTCGTGCCGATTTGCGTGAAAACTATCGCGAGCAGATGATCGTTCAGCGCCTGCAGCAACAGAAACGTAACGAAATTCAAATCACACGTCCCGAGGTCAAAGCCTACTTTGAAAATATTCCGCAGGATTCTCTGCCTACAATTCCAGAACAGGTAAGTCTCTCGCAGATTGTCATTACCCCTCCCCCGCTTGAAGATGCCCGCCAGCAGGCCCTTGAACGGGCCCGGCAGCTCCGTGATTCACTGATCAATCATGGCAAAACCATTGAAGAACTGGCCAGGAAATACAGCGACGGTCCCTCTGCATCGGATGGCGGTAAACTGCCGCTTATGTCGCTCGATGAGCTCGTATCCGAGTATTCGGCAGCGGCCTCGGCCCTGGCGCCCGGCGAGATATCCAAGGTAGTGGAATCCTCTTTTGGTTTTCATGTCATTCGCCTGAACAAGCGGGTTGGTGATCAGATTGACACCAATCATATTTTAATTACAATTGATGAGGAAAGCTATGACGACCAGGCGGCCATAAACCGCTTGAAAGCGCTCAAAGATTCCATTCAAACCAATGAAGATGTGAGTTTTGCCGATGTTGCACGCGAGCATTCGGAAGATCCCAATACTGCTCCGCTCGGTGGACGTCTGCTGAATCCACAAACCGGAGAGCGGCTGCTGGCCCTCGAACAGCTGGATCCTGCCCTCTACCGTATTGTTCTTCTTCTGGAAAACGAGGGGGATATTTCCGAACCCCGTTCCTTTCAGCTGGGGCAAAACAACAATTCCAAACGCGCCTTTCGCATTGTACGGCTGAACAAGCATGTTGAAGAGCATGTGGCCAATTTTGAACAGGATTACAATCGTATTAAGGCGGTTGCCCTGCAGCAGAAACAACAACGGATGATTGAATCCTGGATTGCCGATCTGAGGGATGAAATGTACGTTGAGTATAAAATTCACATCCCCGAGAATTACCGGAATATGAACCTCTAACACTTCCTTTCCGTTCTTATCGAGACTACCTGTACAGGGTATTCATGGGGCCGGTGATGTTGATTTAATTTCTTCTCAGCACAAGCGGTAAGGTTCAATGCTGGAATACGTTATGTCCGAACAGCAGACTCCAGAAGGGTGATGCTGCCTTCCCCGGCATTCAGTTCTGCGCTGATGCCGACAGGCAGTGTGCCCATATGATCAATGTGTCCGAACAGCGCCCCTGAAAAAGCGGGAATTTGCAGCGGTTTGATATGTTGATCCAGTATTTCGCGGAGTGTAAAGCCATGCTCGTCGGAAATATCACAAGCCGTACACTGACCAAATACAAGAGCCGATATCCTATCAAGGATACCGCTTAACTTCAGCTGGGTTAACATCCGATCAATCCGGTAAACATCCTCACCCACATCTTCCAGAAACAGGATACTTCCCTCCCATTCTGGCAGATAATCGGATCCGATCATTGCGGTAAGCACGCTCAGATTGCCTCCTAAAAGGCGCCCCCTTGCCTGGCCAGGGCGTATGATATTCAACCGATCATACTCCTTGCTGACGTGCAATGAGCGGCGCCTGAGCGTAGTCAGGGCTGACGACCCCAGCAGCTTGTGAAAGTGACGCTTGGTGAAGGTGGTCCATACCACCTTGGCTACGGGGCCATGGAAAGTAGTAAGTCCGGTTTTGGCTTGTATAGCCAGAAGGAGCGAAGTTATGTCGCTAAATCCCACCAGTATTTTGGGATGCTTTTGAATGAGTTCATAATTAATGAGATCCAGAATGCGGTTGCATCCCCACCCTCCCCGGAACGGCATGACAGCATCGACCGAGGGATCGGCAAACATCGCATTCAGATCTGCAGCCCGCTGCTCATCAGTCCCCGCCAAATAGCCGTATTTCCGGCGGGCGTTGGCCCCCTCTTTGGTCTTGTATCCCAGCTGCTGAATGCGTTCCACAATCTTGTCATAGTCCGTATCGTCCCCAATGATACCAGCGGGACTTATCAGACCGATGGTATCTCCCCTCGACAAGGCTTTGGGCTTAATCACCCCTTTCCCGTCAACCATGGCTGCTTTATAGTTAAAAAAGGGGGCCATCCCTCCAATCCCGATGAGCTGTAGAAACGTTTCCCGATTCATTAGGCATTCACCCGGTATATAGTTTATGCTCGGTAATGATCTGTGCCACCCGTGGCGGCACCAACTTTGATATATCCCTCCCCTCTTTGACACGGTTTCTTACCTGTGTCGACGAAATGGCGACCGGCGCATGCTCCACATAGTGGACTTTCCTCGTGATCTCGGCATCCAAATTCTCCGTCTCAAAAGATGGACGGGCTGCTACCAGCAGATCGCAGTACGTGAGCAGCTCCTTCCACATGTGCCAGGTACGAAAGTTGAGGAGCGAGTCCTCCCCGATGCATAAAAAGAAGTTGATGCCTGGTTCCTTTTCCGTCAGGTATCGGAGGGTCTGGACCGTGTAATATGGTGGTTGAAGCCTGCGTTCCAGATCACTGACGCTTATCTGATCCTCCCCATCAAAAGCGGCCTCAAGCATTTTAAGACGCAGATCATAATCCGCAGGCTTTCGGCTGGATTTATGGGGTGATTCAGGCGTCAGGAGCACCCTTAGATTGGATATATAACCCGATTCAACAAAGGATCGGGCAATAGCCAAGTGTCCGTTGTGTACCGGATCATAGCTCCCCCCCAGTAAGCCCACCGACTTCCCTGCAGATGCCATTACCTCGAACTGTTTGCGGCAGCATTGTTGCTGCTCACTGCACTGCCCTCCTGTGAGCTGTTGCTTTCCCCGAGATCTGCAAGGGCCGCACGGGCATCATCGACATGGTCTTCAGCTTCCGAGCGATATTGACCTTCGGGAAATAACTGGATGAAGGTTTCATAGGCATCAACGGCAGCCTGGTATCGCTCACGCTGCTTGGCCTGCACACTGCGATCTGCATAAACAACATAGGTATTTATTTTATCTACAAGTGCGCGCTGTGCCCACATGGATTCAGGATAATTGTCAATAGTGAGATCATAGTACACGATAGCCGCTTCATAGCTGTCCGTCTGCATATAAAGGCGAGCTGAATGATAAAGCTTTTTGGCAAGCTTGGAGCGAAGCTCCGTAATGTACCTGGCGGCCTCCTCTACCCGTTCGGAATTGGGATAGCGCGAATTATACAGCTGGAATTTTTCAATGGCTGTACGAGTGTGTTTCTGATCAAGCTTGTAGCGGGGACTTAATTTATAGTAGCTGTATGCTTCCTTGAACTGTGCCTCCTCCCTTTTGTCTGCACGCGGATAGAGGGTGACAAAGCGGCTGTATTCTGCACTGGCAAGCAGATAGCGGCCACTCTTGAAATAGGATTCAGCAAGATAGAACTGTGCCTCCTGGCCATAGTCCGTGCCTCGTCCCAGCTGGATAACCGTCTCGAAAGCCTCCGCCGCATCCGTGTACTCCTCTGACTGGTACAAACTCATTGATTTTTTAAAGGCCGTGGGAAGTGTGTCACCGCGCTGAATCAGATCCTCATTCTTGCACGACAGCAGAACTGCAGTGATAAGCAAGAGACAGGATATTCTAAAAAAGGGAGTATAAATATTTTTCATGTCACTAAATTTGACTTTCAGTATTCTCGGGATATCAAACGATTTAAAAGGGTGATAATTTCATCCTTGTAGGATGAAGCTGCGAAAGTATCAATATGTTCCATTGCTTCTTCGTAAAAACTTCGTATAACGCTTCGGGTGGCACTAATGACATTCAGCTCTTTATATAATTCGATAACCGAAACGACCTCATCATCAGAGGTATCGTTATGAGACAGAATGGCCGACAGACGTTTCCGCTGCTCGGGACTGCATCGTTGTAACGCAAGAAGAGACAAATATGTTTTCTTGCCTTCTCTGATATCACCTCCACGCTGTTTGCCAAATTTCTCAGGGTCAGCGACAACATCCAGCAAATCGTCCTGGATCTGAAAGGCGATACCGGTCTTTTTGCCTATCGTCCTGAGGCGGTCAATAATGGCAGCATCGCCCGTGGCCACCCGGGCCCCAATGGCCAGCGATGTACTGATCAGGGCGGCAGTCTTGCCGTCAATCATTTTCAGGTAGTCTTCAAGGGTAACCTCCTGTTTATCTTCAAAATCAAGATCGTAGGCCTGCCCCTCACAAACGCTCTGTGCACTGTCCAGAAAAATATCAACAATTGCTGCGTAATGATCTTTGGTATACGCTTCGGCATAGCCGTAATACTGGAGTTGTCTAAAAGCCTTGGCATATATGGCATCCCCGGAGAGTATAGCAGTGTTGGCATCCCATTTTTTATAGACGCTGGGCTGCCCCCGCCTCGTATGGGCGGCATCCATGATGTCATCATGCAACAAAGTGAAGTTATGCAGCAGCTCCACGGCAATAGCCGCTGGAAGGGCTTCTTTAACATCACCTTCACAAAGACCGCAGCCGATGAGGGTCAAAAGGGGTCGTATTCGTTTCCCGGGAAGCTCCAGGGTATAGCGAATAGGATCATACAGCGAGGCCGGTGCCTCGGGTAAACTGAGCCGATCAAAACCCTCGTCAATGAGATTTGATAATTCTTGCTGTGTAGTAACTTGCACGTGGTCTATACTGAATTTCTAAAAGGCCAAATATAAGCATTTTGAAGCAAGATGTTACCTGCTCCTTCGCTTTATTTCAATATGATGCGGGGACAGCTCTTCCAGTTGTTCGCATCCCAGCAGAGTAAGAATTACGCGCAACTGATGACACCAGCTATGGAAAAGTGACTCCAGCCCCTGCATGCCATCACTCACCACGGCCTTAATAACAGGTTGGGCGGAAGCAGCAAACCGGGCCCCCAGGCACAAGGATTTAGCAATATCGTGACTCGAACGTATGCCGCCGGAAGCAATAATATCAAAAGAGTAATCGTGCTTGAGGTCTGTCACCTGACGCAGGCATTCCGCGGTAGGAATCCCCCAATCGTCAAACTGAGGAGAGGGCTTCTGGTTACTTTTGCGCCTGTTTTCCACCTTTGCCCAGCTGGTGCCGCCGGCTCCTGCTACATCAATCACTTTAACACCGATTTCAAGCAACTGTTCGGCTATCTCTCCGGATATTCCGGCCCCGGTTTCTTTTACTATCACGGGCACTTCGATAGATTGAACCAGCATGGCAATGCCTTCCTTGATGCCTTTGAATCTTCGATCCCCTTCAGGCTGCATAAGCTCCTGCAGAGGATTCAGGTGCACGATAACCGCATTGGCCTCGATGGAATCAACGAGAAGACGTACCTGTTGAGAAGGAAGTCCGCCGATAAGTTGGGCACCCCCGATATTGGCGGCTATAAACGCACTGGGAGCCCGCTTGCGAACAATAGAAAATGAAGACTCCGCTTTGGGATTATCAAGCATGATGCGCTGGCTGCCCACGCCGAAAGGGAGATTGTATTTTTCGCAGAATTCAGCAATGATAGCATTCACAGCCCCTGCATCCGTATATCCTCCCGTCATCGATGAAATAAAGAGCGGAAAGGCAAAAGAGCGCCCCAACAGACTGGCCTGCGTCGACACCTCGTCGGTATTGACTTCGGGCATGGCGTTGTGTACAAACCGGTATTGTTCCAAACCGGTTGTCTGCCGATAGTTCATCTGCCCCGTAGTCGTTAGCTCTACATGATCTATTTTACGCTGTTTAATCGACATGGGCTGACCGAAGACTAGTTTTTATGATTTGAAAGTAAGGTAGGCAAGTAAGTCGGAAAGCGAAAATATATCTGTCCATTCTCCGGGAATAAATCAGCCTTTCCGGTGTAAAGATCGAGGACGTCATTTAGACTCAAGCCGATGTCCGGCTGCCCGTGCGCTCAGGCTTGACCGCTGGCCGCATGCTGTGCCATATTCCGCAGCGCCCGACCGCTAAGCCTGTATGTTGTCCAATCATCCAGTGGCCGGGCCTTGAGAGACTCATAAAAGTCGATGGCGGGTTTATTCCAATTTAAAACCGACCATTCCAAACGTGCACAGTCGCGCTCGACCGCAAGCTGAGCCAGAAAGGCAAGTAATGCAGTTCCAATGCCCCTGCCGCGGGCAGATGGATTCACATAAAGATCTTCCAAATAAATCCCCGCCTGCCCCCTGAAGGTGGAAAAGCTGTGAAAAAAAAGGGCAAATCCCACTGGTTCATCCCGATCATAAGCCAGCAGCACTTCGGCATAGCTCTGCTTGCCAAATAGATTTTTTCTCAGAAGCTCTTCTGTAGCCACTACCTGGTCTGCCATCTTCTCATAGGCGGCAAGTCCGTGAATGAAATCGAGAATCAGGGCCGTATCCTCCTTTTCTGCAAAGCGAAGGTAGCAGCCCGGTATGTCGGTAGGGATCTTCTGCGGCATAAGGGCATCAGTTGCTTTGCTGTTTTATCTTCAATGAAATACCGTTTACATAATTCTTGACCATATCAATTTCTTTGGCAAGCTCCGCCCCTTTGAACCCTGTGATATCAGCATTCGAGACATGATTGTTATAGTAGGCCAGATAATGCCTTGCCAGCGGGAGGTAGGACCAGTGCCACTTCTCCTCGTTGTAGCCGGTGCGGCCGTTCAGATCTTTCGAGGTATAGGGCTGGTAAAATCCAAAGTCATTGGCATGGGCCTTCAGCCATTCATACTCCTTTTTACCCTGTCCGTTTTCAAAATAAGTGTTATTGAGATCGTTGAGATCGACCTCGGTGCCCCAGTGATGGCGCGAAGTCATCGGCATGGAGCTGTATTCGAGAATTCCAAGGGCCTTCTGCATGTCGGAGCCGGCCGTGGAGTTGCTCCATTTTCGATCCCAGATCGACTTCTGGTAATTGAAATTGCGGGTCCCGGAAATAAGAGTAAATGAAATACCGTCATTTTCTGCGCTGTCAACCATCGCCTTATAGGCCTCATACGCTTTCCTGTGAAGATAGATCTCCTTGTTGGCATATTCGGGATCAACACGCACAAAATCATCATGCGACCTGAAATCAAACTGCCCGGTAACAAAATCGATAGAAACGTCCACCTGCAATGTGTCGCCGGCAGCTTCTGTTGCCTTGCCAGAAGCACTTTCTTGTTTATCAGAAGAAGGTTTGTCTGCACTGCAGCTTATCAGGAACCCAATAAGCAGAAAAAAGATCATTCTCATAAATCTGTAAATAACAACTGAGGTTTACATTATGGATAATCAACAGAAGATACGAATACTACAATTCTTTTATAAACTTGCCATAAATCCAACCAGTGATGCCATCGCTGGTATGAATCTTATACCATGTTTCCCCGCTTATAGCTTCCACATCACGCTTGCTGATCGTGGCTTCAACCCTGCCATAATCGGGGGTGGAGAAAGAAGCCCGGACCGAATCATTTAAATCGTCCAGTATGTTAATGGCCTTCCCTCCCGGCAGTTTTATTGTATTGCCCCCCTCGGTAATGGTTACATCGCGTTTTAGAATGGCTTCCTTGCTGTTACCTGAACTATATTGATCCAGGATTTTGACAACAGTCCCCTCGTTGGCTACAACACCGGCGGATGGCGACCGGGTGGTGTGGTCACTCCTGATGATAATATTCGAACCTGTCACGCGTCCTTCTGTTGCGGTTCCGGACAGCTCTTCCATTTTCTGCTGTGCTTCCGGTCGATGCGAGCCTTCGGGAAATTCCTTGAGATATTTTTCAAATGACCGGGCAGTCGTATCATGCTCGATCGCCGTCCAGTAACGGTTGTCAGCGCGTTTTCTGGCTTTTTCAAGATGCTCGCCATCCGGGTTCTCTGAAATATAGGCCTGATAGGCTTCGTAGGTATCGGCTTGCCGGGCCTCTTCCCATGTCGAAGAACTGCAGGCCGAAAGCAGGCTCATTACGGACAATGTTACGACAGCGACAGAGAAATGAATAAATTTGGCGTACATGGTAGTCGGTTACCGTTGGAGTAGCTATTTGTTTAACCTTTTATGACAGATCAGTTTAATTAAAATATGAACATCAAAAAAGTGTTGAGACAGAATTTTAAGCAGCTGCAAAAGCCGGGGGGGGGGATCAGTGAAGGCGCCCTACTCCCCCTGTTCAAATATCAGAGCATATAACTTCCACCATTGATATGAAAAGTGCCCCCCGTCATGTGAGGCACTTTGCCGGATGCCAGGAAGGCGACCAGTTCACCCACCTCTTCCGGCGATGTAATTTCATCAAAAGCAGTACCCTCAGTCAGGTACTCCTCGCCATAAATATCGACGGCCTCCCTGGCCATGTCCGTATTGATGAATCCGGGAGCAATGGTATAGGCATAAATATCATCACGGCCAAAATCACGCGCTATGCTTTTGGTGAAGGCCACCATCCCTCCTTTTGAGGCGGCATACGAGGCATATTCCTGGGTATCGCCCCGGTAGGCCGCTCTGGAAGCGATATTGATCAGAATTCCACCGCTTCCCTCCCGCTTCCACCCATTAAGGGCCCACTTGGAAAGAAGAGCCGGCGACCGAAGGTTGATATGCATGGTGCGGTCCCAGTTTTTCAGCCAGCTTATGTCACTGTCGGAAAAATCAGAATGCTCGGAAATGCCGGCATTGTTGATGAGGATTCCCGGTGATTGGTCCCGTTCAAAAATGGGTTTCAAGCGTTCCCGGAGCTGTTCGAGATCTGCAAGATCAATATGCAGTCCTTCAAAGTTTTGATGTGACGCAAGTTCATCGGGAAATGCAGATCCGCGTGCGGTTCCAATGACCGCAGTTCCCTCTCTCAGCAGTGTTTCAGTGATACTTTTGCCAATGCCCCGGGAGGCACCGGTTACTAATGCATACATCATCGGGCTGTTCAAAGTCAAGGATTATTACAGTTCTACCATTGGTGATGGCCTCAAAATCGGTCCTCAGGGGATTACAAGCAAGCCTTAATTACCGTTTTCTACCTGAGGAATTTTAGGATACTTACATCCTGTCGGCTGAAGGGGAAAGGATCTGTTTTAGCCGCGATACACAGGGACATTGGAACAGGCTTCGCCGTACATGATCTTTTTCACATGTGGTATTAGTTTCTGGGTCACATACAGGTATACGCTGTCGGGGACCGGACGATCGTCATCACTGCACCCTTTGAGAATGACAAATTTGTCCTGGTACCGGCTCCAGTCAACATCATCGAGTCTGCGGCGGAACAGTTCGTGTATGATCTCATCGGGTTTTCCCTTGAATACCTCTTTGGCATGAGGCGCCAGGTGCTGACCAACCAGCATATAGGCCCATTTGGAGAGAATAGCATCTGTCGAGCAGTAGACACAAACATACTGGTCGTCGTAACGGCTCCAGTCGTACTCGTCAAGCTGCTTGCGAAATTCCTTTTCCTTGAGAATCAGCCCCTTGAACAAAAATTGTTTCAGGTCGAGGCCCTCGCGGGTTGTTGAATCAAAGTACTGCTGCAAGTCGATAGTGACGAGTTTGTCAGACTGCTTAACCTTGTTGACAATTTCGTCTTGCGTATCTGTAGCCATAGTTTATTTAAACTGAAAATGATTCTCCGCAGGAGCAGGTACGCGTTGCATTGGGATTCTGAAAATGGAACCCCTGCCCTTCCAATCCTTCCGTGTAATCCAGTTCAGTTCCGGAGAGGTATAAAAAGCTGCGCATGTCTACAATCAATTTGATTCCATTATCCTCAAATTCCTGGTCTTCCTCTGATCCCTGTTGGGGATCAGCGTCAAAATTGAGATCATACGTTAACCCCGAGCAGCCACCACTGACGACACCTACCCGTAATTTGGCCTCATCGGGCACATGCTGCTCTTTACGAATCTCCTTGATTCGATGTGCTGCTCGATCGCTGATGGTGATTGACATAACTACCTTCCGTCTCTATTTACACAGAAACAACTTGAATTTCAGGATCCACCCGTTTAACCATACTTTCGATGGCATACAGGGTGCCGCTGGTTGCGGTCGGACAGGTCCCACAGGCGCCCTGGTAGTGCACCTTCAACCGGTTGCCATCAAGGCCCAGAACCTTGAGTCCCCCTCCATCGGCCAATAAATACGGCCGCACCTGTTCGTCCAGCATCTTGTTAATTTCTATCAGCCGGGGATCATCGCTATCCTGCACCTCCTTGGTCGCGTGGACTTCATCGTCTTCCACGGCGTCTGTCTGCGCTTTGGCCTCTCGAATAGGCGGTGCCAGTTTTCTCAGCAGCTCCGACCATACGGCTTCCCCATCCTGGGTAACCGTTACATATTTATCAACATAGTACACATTGATAACATGATCGATGGCAAAAAGTGCAGAAGCCAGTTCATCATCTTCAGCCTGGCTACTGTTCTCATAAGATTTTGTTACACCGTTAGTTAGGGCTTCCCCCAATACAAATCGCATGGCATCGGGGTTGGGCGTACGTTCGATTTCTTTAATCTTTGGCATAGCTTTTGGCGTTAAATTGGAGCAGTAGTTACTTGTTTAGAATTAATATAAATAAAATATCATTCCCAATGAAACCTGATTATTTTGGTGGCAGTGCTTCCTGCGTTAAAAAAACGTCTTCGCCTCTTTTATCCCTTTCACCAGCCGGTCGATATCCTCCCGGTTATTGTAGAATGCAAGTGAAACACGGGCCGTACCGGCAATGTCAAATCGTCGCATGGCCGGCTGAGCACAATGGTGTCCGGTACGAATAGCAATACCCTGCTGATCCAGAATGGTACCTATGTCGGTAGCATGAATATCATCGAACACAAAAGAGATTACCGATGCCTTTTGCCGGGCCGTACCAACAATACGTAACCCATCAATATCGAGCAGCTGTTGCGTGGCGTAATCCAGGAGCTCTTGTTCGCGCTGCGCAATCACATCCATGCCAATATTAGACAGGTAGTCGACGGCGGTTCCGAGCCCAACTCCAGCCGCGATAGGCGGAGTCCCGGCCTCGAATTTATGGGGAAGGACATTGAAAGTAGTTCCTTCAAAGGAGACCTTGTCAATCATGTCACCGCCTGACCGGTAGGGTGGCATGGCATCGAGGTACCGTTCTTTTCCATATAAGATGCCAAAACCGGTGGGTCCGCACATCTTATGGGAAGAAAAGGCATAAAAATCGGCATCAAGCGCCTGCACATCCACCTGCCCGTGAGGTACGGCCTGTGCTCCGTCAACGAGGACCGGAATGTCCCGCTCATGGGCTTTGGCTATAATTTCCCTGACGGGGTGTATAGTACCCAGCGCATTGGAAACATGGCCAATAGCTACAATAGCTGTGCGTTTATTTAGCAGCTTCTCATACGCTTCCAGATCAAGGTCTCCGTCATCATTAACCGGTACAACCTGTACGCTTGCCCCATGCTTTTGCGCTGCAATTTGCCAGGGTACGATGTTGGCATGATGTTCGATCTCTGAAACGACGATTTCATCGCCTTCATCAATATACTGCTCGCCGAAACTATAGGCCACCAGGTTTATACTATCGGTCGTCCCGGACGTATAAATGATTTCATGTTCATGCTCCGCATTGATGAATGCCTGTACCTTTCTGCGCGTTTCCTCATAGGAATCTGTCGCTTTCTGGCTCAGGTGATGGATGCCCCGGTGTACATTGGCATGTTCATGGCGGTGATAATGATCAATACGGTTGGCCACAACAGCAGGCATCTGGCTGGAGGCTGCATTATCCAGGTATACCAACGGTTTACCCTTGACCTTTTCCTGCAGGACTGGAAAGTCAGACCGGATTTGATCAAAGTCTGTTGCCTCTGTTGATATAGCAGGTGCAGCCTTGGCCATGATGTCAGGTCGTAAGTTGTGAGTCTAATTGACGTTCGGTGTATTTGTGGACTTCATCCACCAGCAGCTTCTGAACTGAATCCACCGCAATGTTTTCAATGGTTTCCAGGGCGAACGCATAAATAAGCAGCTCTCTTGCCTGCTGGTCATTCAGTCCCCGGCTTTTGAGATAAAAAACCTCATCTTCCTCGAGCTGCCCCACCGTTGCACCGTGTGTACAGACTACATCGTCAGCAAAAATCTCAAGCTGGGGCTTGGTATTCACCAGCCCTTTGCGGGAAAGCAGAAGGTTTCTGTTTTCCTGGAAAGAGTCAATCTTCTGGGCATCCTTGCGGACAAAAATCTTGCCGTTGAATACCGAGTGGGCCTTCCCGTTAATCACGCATTTATGAAGCTGGTGGCTTTCGGCATGCGAGAAGCGGTGATCCATCACAGAGTGGGTATCAGATACCTGGTCGCCATCGATCAGGACCAGCCCGTCCACCGTAAATTCCACTTCTTCATCCCGCTGTGAAATCCGCGGCTCGTTGCGGGAAAGCTTGGCGCCGAGCGTAATGGTATACGATTCATAGTTGGCGTGCTTAGCCACAAAAGCTCCTGTACGGGCAACATGAATGGCTTCCTTGCTTTCGCGCTGGATCTTGGTATGCTTTACAAACGCTTTTTCCTCAAGGTTGACCTCAAATACGGGGAGGTTAAAGTACTTGTTGTTGCCAAGGCCAATATAGTCTTCAACAATGGTGATTTCTGAATTGGCATCGGCCAAAACCAGGCTTCGCGAGGTGGCAAAGTAATTCACCTCGGCATCGGTCTGTACAAACAACAGATGGACCGGGGTATCCACTTTAAGGCCCTCGGGCACATGAATGAAAACACCATCTGACAGGAATGCGGCATTAAATGAAGAAAAGACATCGCCCTCAAAATTGCCGTATTTTCCCAGATGTTCTTTTACCAGAGGATGGTCCTCAGAAGCAAAATCAGCCAGATTGCCAATCTCCACCTCCTCCGGCAACGCCTCGGTGGAAGAATGTTTTTCCGAAAATGAGCCGTTTACAAAAACCATGCGGGCGCCTTCACTCTCCGGCAGATAGTGCTCACTGATATCCGGAAGAGAGACTTCCATGCCGTCCGCCAGCTGGTAATTGTCGGAATACAGGTCCCGCAGACTGATGAATCGCCAGTCCTCATCCTTGCGATGTGGAAAAGGGGTATTCCGAACCTCATCAGCCGCCTTCAGGCGTACCTCGTCTAAAAATTGCGATTTTCCGTTCAATGATCCCTGAAAATCAAGGAGATCCTGCAAAAAAGTTTGTTTTGTCTGCTTCAATTTTGTCATTTGCTTAGTTCTGTTCACCATTTACAGATACTGCTACTTCTTCGTGCAACCAGTCGTACCCCTGCTCTTCAAGTTTGAGCGCAAGGTCTTTCTCGCCTGACTTGGCAATCTTGCCGTCAATCATCACATGGACAAAGTCCGGCTGCACATAATCGAGAATCCGCTGGTAGTGCGTCACCATTACAACAGATTTCTCCTCATCTGCAATCTGGTTGATGCCGTTGGCCACAATCTTAAGGGCATCGATATCAAGTCCTGAATCGGTTTCATCCAGAAATGAAAGTTTCGGATTCAATACGGCCATCTGAAAAATTTCATTGCGCTTTTTTTCACCTCCGCTGAAACCGGCATTGACGCTGCGCTCCAGAAATTCTGGCTTCATGTCAACCAGTTGAAGTTTTTCATGAGCATAATCTTCAAACTCAAGGGGATCCAGCTCTTCGCGGCCCTGCTCTTTGGCAATGGTATTGAGAGCCTGACGAAGCAGATTCTTATTGGTTACGCCCGGTACTTCAACAGGGTACTGGAACGCTAGGAAAATACCCTTGTGAGCTCTTTCATCGGGGTCCAGTTCAAGAATGCTCTCCCCCTCGAAAAGGATGTCCCCCTGGGTAACCTCATATGCTTCATGGCCGGCTACCACTTTGGACAGCGTGCTCTTTCCGCTTCCATTGGGACCCATAATGGCATGGATCTCGCCTTTTCCAATCGTAAGGTTAACTCCTTTAAGGATCTTTTCTGAAGGATCCTCTGCTACGCAAACATGTAAGTCTTTAATTTCTAACACGTTAATCTATTCCTCTAAAATTTATTTGATAGTTTAAAATGGTTTGACGCTGACTCGTTATCCTACACTGCCTTCCAGCTTGATGCCCAGAAGCTTATCGGCCTCAACAGCAAACTCCATGGGCAGCTCTTTCAACACTTCTTTACAGAAACCATTGACGATCAGCGAGATAGCGTCATCTTCATCCATGCCCCGCTGCTGCAGGTAAAAGATCTGATCTTCGCCCACACGGCTGGTACTGGCTTCATGCTCAACCTTAGCTGTAGGATTGGCTGATTCGATATACGGAAATGTATGGGCTCCACAGGTTTGACCAATTAGCATGGAGTCGCATACAGAGTAATTCTGGGCGTTGTCGGCCCGGGGACTTATTTTCACCTGTCCACGGTAACTGTTGTTCGATTCGCCGGCAGAAATACCTTTTGAAATGATGGTGCTCTTGGTGTTCTTGCCAACGTGGATCATTTTAGTACCCGTATCGGCCTGTTGCCTGTTATTGGTAACGGCCACGGAGAAAAACTCTCCTATGGAATTATCTCCCTGCATGATGACACTCGGATACTTCCAGGTTATGGCCGAGCCGGTTTCAACCTGGGTCCAGGAGATCTTGGAATTGTCCCCGCGGCAATGGCCACGCTTGGTGACAAAGTTGAAAATACCACCCTTGCCCTTTTCATCACCGGAATACCAGTTCTGAATGGTCGAGTATTTGATTTCAGCATTTTCCAGTGCTACAAGCTCAACCACAGCAGCGTGGAGCTGATTTTCCTGGTACATGGGAGCAGTACAGCCTTCAAGATAGCTCACATGGCTGTTGTCCTCACAAATAATCAGGGTACGTTCGAACTGCCCCGACTGCATATTGTTAATTCGGAAATAGGTGGAAAGCTCCATGGGGCATACCGTATCTTCGGGCACATACACAAACGAACCATCAGAAAATACGGCCGAGTTCAGTGCCGCGTAGAAGTTGTCTCCCTTCGGCACCACCGAACCCAAATATTCCTTAACCAGCTCCGGGTGATCCTGAATTGCCTCCGAAATGGAGCAAAATATTACGCCCGCTTCGGCAAGTTTCTCCTTGAAGGTCGTAAAAATTGATTCACTGTCGAATACTGCATCTACGGCAATACCCTGCAACTGCTTTTGCTCTTGGAGCGGAATCCCCAGCTTTTCATAGGTTTCAATAATTTCGGGATCTACATCATCAAGGCTTTCAGGCTTTTTACCATTGTTTTTCTTGGTCGCCGAATAGTACTGCACCTTGTCAAAATCAGGGGTCTGATACTCTACGTTGGGCCATTCGGGCTCTTCCATCTGCTTCCATTTTTCATACGCTTCCAAACGGAATTCGGTCACCCATTCCGGCTCATTTTTCCGGCGGGAAATCTCACGGATAATATCCTCGTTGATACCCGTGGGAAAATCTTCATATTCAACATCCGTGGTAAAGCCATACTTGTACTCACCACCGACCATCGATTCAAGTGCTTCAGTTTCACTCATAACTTGACTTCAATTATTTTTAGGGTGCTAAACTCGTTAATTACAAAAAAGGTAAATATGTTGTTCCTATATTAACTTAGACCAAGTCTAAAAACCGGTCTGCTCTCCCTGTCCGCATGGTTTGATTATAAGGGGATCACAGAGAACTCATAATATAAACAAACTTACAAGCAAGGTAAACTCTATTAATGGCTCAATACATATTTTACGGCTTATTTCTGTTTTAGAATATCCTCATTAAAAGGAAAGCATGCCAATTGAAAAGGATTATGTGCGATATAAGCACACACTATCAAAGGTATTATCACCTCTGTTTCTAATGACCATTCCATCCCTCCTGCCTTTAAACGCTATGCTCAGACTATGAGCCTGGCTTTTAAAGGGGTTCGAGCGGTCAAATCAAGATCCATATTGCCACTAGTGCAACGCAGATACCGGACCATTGTTTTACAGAAACTCGGTCATTCCACAAAAAAAGGCCCAGGAAAGTACCACCTAATACGTTGATCACATTAACCACCGGGAAAGCGATGGCACCGGCCATTCCATCCAGGGCATACATCAGGAATACGGCTGAATAGAGGTTCGGGAGACCGATGAGCATCCCCATTTTTACCTCGTCCCTGCTTACCAGTGTCCCCTTCCTCATCAATACAACCACCAGTCCGATAATAAACGCACACAGAAAAACCCAGGCCATAAATATCGTTTCACTAAAAACGGTGCTTAACTCTTCGTTATAAATTTTCAGCGAGGAATCTGCCAGTCCGGTGAGTATGAAGACAGTTGGGAGAAGCCATGAAGCATAAAAGTTTCCAATTCTTATGGTTTTAGTATGTGGCACAAGAAGAAAAAGAGCCCCGAACACCAGGACGACGCCCGATATTTTTGTCCCGCTCATCGTCTCATCGTAGACCATGATCGAAAGTAGTACGGGAATCAGCAGCGACAAGCGCATGGCAGCAATGGTAACTCCTATGCCATTGGCATGGACAGACTTACTGTAGGCAATAAAATTGGAAATGAAAAATAATCCGATAATCCCACAAAAAAAGAGTACATATTGGTCCGGCAGCCAGTTTATCGGTCCATTGCTCTCACTAAAACCAACCAGGAAGGCAAAAACGGAAGCACTGGCGTAATTAACAGTCAGGGTATTCAGCGTTCGCAATCCTTCCGCTTCGCTGCGCTTCAGGAGGTGAGCTACACCCAGCGAGCAGGCTGAACTTAAAAGCAGGTAAAGCAAGACCATATGCTAGGGGGCTGTGAACGAAAGCGATCGATCGCCCAAAATCAACGGCTGCTGGGGACGATCGTGCAATCTTCGGGCGGTATAGGAAATATTGCGCTGTAACAGATCATTGATCCGGCTAATCGAAGTGCGCTGCTGCTGCAGGGCCCGTGCCACAAAATAGGGAAAAATATGATGTTTCTTATCCTCTCCTCCCGATGAACGGTACAGGTATGATGGCTGGCCGGGCTGATTACCCACCAGCAATACAGAACCTGGCCGCTGGGTCAGGATGGATGCATGATCTTTCAAGAGCTTGGTCTGCTCGCTTTCCGACAGTTTACGGGGTATCGAACTACTGAAGTCAACGTCTGCTGCAATAATCTTTTTGGAGGCAGGCAGGGCAGCCAAACGGCTGAAAATGGATCGCAGAGAAATATCACTGGCGGATTTCTCACCCACCGGCGTAACGTTTTTCAGTGTTAGTTCATGATCATTTTGCAATTCACCATATCCTCCAATATACATAAAAAGCTCCGTACTGTCGTTGACCTCGGAAGCCATCTGATCTATTTGCCGATAGATTTCATCCGGGTTTTGAATATCTGTAAGGTGATGAATATGCTCAGCCGAATATCCAAGGGCTTCCACGAGATATTCCGCCATCAATCTCCCGTCCCTATGGGTATTTTGCCGTTCAGCCAGAGGGTCAAGGTAATTTTCATTGGTAATAATGAGCGCCCTAGCATTGGGTGTTTTATCTCTTAAAACCGGGATATTGCTTTCCACATCGATATTACCAAAAGGGACCCGGGGGACTGCCACCACCCTGTCATCCACAGAAAGGTTGGTAGACCGCCAGCTCAGCTGGGCATCCTTGCTCTGTATGTAATTTTGAGAGATGCCATACCAAACACGGTACCACTGATCATTAACGAGCGTATCAACTCTGATTTGACTGCCACGGGTCAAGTCGGCCAGGACATTATCGGGATCGACAACGGGCTCATTCCGTAACTCCGTAAGATCGGTGGTGATCCGGGCATAGGGCTCCAGGATAGATTCCACCGGATAGCGGTAATGATACATGGAGTCCTGGAATGAGACCCTGATATCAAAGGAACCGGGATCACGATCGGTCAGCTGTAGATCGTTAAACCCCTGAGCGAGAGGTATTTGAAGCTGTCCATCCGGTATCTGGTCGAGGTTTTCTTCAAAAACAGTGCGTTCACCATACGTTACCAGTACCGTGGCTGGCGAGGATTCATCTTCCTTTATATTGATGGTGTCCGTTTCAACTACCGTGCCAGAAGGATTAAGGTATCGCTCTTCTCCTACCGGTCGAGGTTCTCCAACAGGCTTTAGATTCAAAAAACCCGAGGCGGCCAAAAGTGCTCCTACCGCATTCAGGGTCAAAGACTGTCCTGACCCACCACCGGAATTGGCTGCGTAGAATGCCGCCGCTGCTCCTGCCAGTCCAAGAGCTACAAAGCCCGGTCGCAAGCGATAGTCCTGGATGCTTCGCTGAACCAGCATCTTCTGAGTGTACTTGTAGGTAGTATGAGATTTTACATTAAGCCGCAGTATGGGATCGTCGGGGCTCAGCGAATTTGCCACCGATAAAAACTTCTGTTGTTCCAGTACTTCATAATCGGATCGATCGATTGCCTGCCGGTCTTTAACCACCCACCTGCCGCTGGTACAGGATGACAGCAGGACCAGCATAATCATATAAAATCCTATGTAGGTCGATTGTTTCACAGTATAGTATTAAAGAGAAATTATCGCCCCAATACCTATGACATGGCGAAATTTAACGTGTTCCTCGAGACCAGGATGAGAAATCCAGAGCGGGAGGTCATAGCGAATGATCAACCCGCGCGACTTCCCCAGGTAATCGGGAACATTGATGGATAGCAAAAAACCTGGTCCGGCATCTGCCAATATACGAGATTCCTCCACAGATGTCAGTCCCGTGGAAGTACCACTGTCAAAAAACAGATAGGAGCGAAAATCGATGAATTCACCCACGACGGGGATATTTGTTACGGCCCGTCCCAGAGGATTTGGGTAATCTAGTTCCATATTCAGTGCGGAGAGGGAAGTATACAGGGGAGCTGCACCGTTGTTTAACTGTTGAATATCCTGGTGCAGGTATCCGCGCAGGCTGGCTCCTCCCGTCACCTGGATGTTTCCGGACTGCATCCATGCCGGCGGGATGGTTCCCCGCGCCCGCGTCAGCCCACTGTCCATCCAGCGACGTGCCGACCGCAAGCTGTGCGAAAAACGGTATTCCGGGGGTGTTTCATCGGATGCCAGTCCAGAATAGAGCCGTCCCCTGAACATAAGTGCGTTTGAGAGGGGAATCCGTTGTTCAAATGAGACCTCAGTACGTATAAATTCCGGGCCAGGCCCCATGATGCTGGCAGCTGCGGACCATGCAAAGACATACCGTCCGGCCCCGTTTTCTCGGGTCCTCAATAGATTGGCTGAAAACGGGTAGAGCCATTCATCCTGCCACAGCTGACGGTAGAGCAAATAGCTGTCCTCGAAACGATGTTCCGTCCTCATGCCTAAGGCAAGCTCCGTATAATGGGTTTCGTCGAAACCCGCCTGCCAGCGTTTCTTAAAGGTAAGTCCGTGCGATTGAAATCCCGTTCGGTAAGAAGTTTCCAGATGTACGTTTGCCTCACTTCCGAAGTCCGACAAGGAAGGAATCGGTTCGGTAAGGGAGAAATAGTAGGAAACCGGGTGATCCGGGAATTTTGTTCCCAGCCATACCCCAGTACTCATTCGGTGCGGCCCGTCGCCAAACGTTCCCGGTGTTTCCCCCCTCAGGCGGAGCCCCACCCGTAGCCCGTCAACACTGTTGTACCAAACATCCGGAGCAGGTAAAATCTGATAGCCTTTTCCCGATTGCGCCACAGACGGTGACGCCTCTGCCAGAAGAAGGGCGACTATTGCAATACATAGCTGCGGGTAGCTTATTTTTTTAAAATCCACTCGTCTAACAGTTGGTTTTGGGTTAGGATCCTAATCAGAAGATGCATAAGCCGTTGCTGTTCCGGCCATTGAATATGCTCGGATATCTGCTCGTCTGATATCCATTTGTGATCAACATGCTCGTGATTAAGAGTGATGCTTTCTTCAGGATCGACCTCCGCTGCAAAAACGGGAATGTGCCTGATACAATCGCTGCTTGCTTCGTAAAAATGATTAACAGAAGGAAGGGTCCAAAACAGTTTTGGGACATATCCCGTTTCTTCCCTCAGCTCTCGAAGTCCTGCCGTATAGGCTTTTTCACCTTGTCGTACTTTACCGCCTATCATTCGCCACTGGTCCGAATAAATGACATGGGGCGCTCTTTTCAATACAAGGAGCTCAACCTCCCCTTTTCTGAAGCAATAGGCATACACATCTACGAGGCGTCGCTCCATGGAAGGGTCAGGACTGGCTGAGGACTTTCTGCTTGAAGTAGTTCAGGGTTTTCGTGAGCCCTTCTTTCCGGTCAAAAACAGGTTCCCAGTTCAACACTTCCCGGGCTCGCCCAATATTGGGCTGGCGAACTTTTGGGTCGTCCTTGGGCAGCTCCTCGAATGTAATTTCACTGTCGGAGCCGGTTAGTTCTATAATTTCCCTGGCAAACTCCAGGATGGTGATTTCCTGTGGATTGCCGATATTTACAGGATCGGTGAAGTCACTTTGAGAAAGACGCCAGACGCCTTCAACAAGATCATCCACATAGGTGAACGAGCGCGTCTGGGAACCATCGCCATAGACCGTAAGCGGATTCCCATTAAGGGCTTGCCGCATAAAGGTTGGCAGGGCCCGCCCGTCGTGCAGGCGCATGCGCGAGCCATAGGTATTGAAAATACGAACGATCCGGGTGTCAACACCGTGATAGCGATGATAAGCCATCGTCATGGCCTCGGCAAATCGCTTGGCCTCATCATAGACCCCGCGGTCGCCAATGGGATTGACATTTCCCCAGTAGTCTTCAGCCTGGGGATGAATCAGCGGGTCCCCGTATACTTCACTCGTTGATGCCAGCAGGAATCGGGCATTTTTAGCTTTTGCCAGTCCCAGGGCCTTGTGGGTGCCCAGGGATCCGACTTTCAGGGTCTGGATGGGCATTTCCAGATAATCAATGGGGGAAGCCGGGGATGCAAAATGCAGGATAAGGTCCAGTGCACCGCTTACATATATAAAGTTGGTTACGTCGTGCTCAATAAAGGTAAACCTTTCATGGCCAAAAAGATGAGCAATGTTATCGCCACTTCCCGTCACAAGATTGTCCATACAGATTACCTCATACCCTTCCGAGAGGTAACGATCGCACAAGTGAGAGCCCAGAAAACCGGCTCCCCCTGTAATAAGGACGCGTTTCTTATTCGTTGATTCAGCCACAGACGCTAAATTAATTAAAGACTGTTTTCCAGTTTCTTCCGTTCAGGAACATTTATGGCCGGTCGGCCCACGCTGATATAGGTGATGCCCGCCTTGCGTGCCCGTTCCAGATCGTACAGGTTGCGGCCGTCAAAAATGATGGGCTGCTTCATCTCATCGGCAAAGTTGTCTACCGTGGGACGGCGGAATTCATTCCACTCAGTACAGATGACCAGCGCATCAATATTATCCAGGGCCGCTTTTTGATCATGAACAAAGGTCGTGTTGTCTAGCACCTTCGGGCTGGTGGCCTGCTTGAAGGTGCCGATAGCCTCCGGGTCGTAAGCCAGCAGCTTTGCTCCCCGCTCGGTCAGCTCATCAGCGATATACAGAGCCGGCGCTTCCCGGATATCGTCGGTCTCGGGCTTGAAGCTCAGTCCCCAGACGCCGAAGGTCATTCCGGAAAAATCCGTGGTCTCGTAATATTCTTCCATCTTCTTAACGATGGAAATTTTTTGGGACTCGTTCACTTTCATGACCGAATCCAGGATCTTGAAATCATAGCCATTCTGAGCGGCGGTGTAGTGGATGGCCTGTACATCTTTTGGGAAACAGCTGCCCCCGTATCCGATACCGGCAAACAAAAAGCGCTTGCCGATGCGCGAATCAGTACCAATACCCCGCCGGATATTGTCGACGTTAGCCCCGACCTTTTCGCAGATGTTGGCGATTTCATTCATAAAGGTAATTTTGGTAGCCAGCATGGCGTTTGCCGCGTATTTGGTGAGCTCTGAGCTGCGCCGGTCCATCACAATAATGGGGTTCCCCGACCGTACAAAGGGCTCATACAGGGTTGTCATGATCTCTGCCGCCCGGTCACTGTCGGTACCGATGACCACGCGCTCGGGGTACATAAAATCGTCCACGGCAGCCCCTTCCCGCAAAAATTCCGGGTTGGAAACCACATCAAAGCGTTCCCTGTCTACATTTTCGGCCACAGCTTCCTCTACCCGATCCCCGGTCCCCACCGGCACCGTGGATTTGTTGACAATAACCGTATAATCTTCAATGAGCGATCCCAGCTCTCCGGCGACCTGCATTACAGCGCTTAGATCGGCCTGCCCGTCACCACCGGGAGGAGTCGGCAGACATAAAAACACGATATCAGCATTGGAAACAGCACGGTCCATGTCAGTGGTAAAGTGAAGGCGTCCCTCACGCAGTCCCCGGGAAAAGAGCGTTTCAAGGCCCGGTTCATAGATGGGGATTTCTCCATCCCGCAGCTGATCGACCTTTTTTTTATCAATATCAACACACGTAACATCATTACCCGAATCGGCAAAGCAAGTCCCGCTGACCAGCCCCACATACCCGGTACCAATTACTGCTATATTCATATACTATCGCTCTATATTTTTGATTTCCAGTTTCAGCTTTCCCGCCGGAACCTCCACTTCAACAATTTCATCAATTTCCGATCCCAGAATAGCCTTGCCGATGGGTGATTCAACCGAAATTTTATTTTCTTTGAAATCAGCCTCGTCTTTTGAGACCAGCGTGTACTTAACTTCTTTCTCCACCTTGTGATTATAAATGGTCACCGTAGAAAGCAAATAAGCCTTGTCGGTGTTGACGTCCTCTTCATCAAGGATCCGGGCGTTGGCCAGCGCATTTTCGAGCTCGGCAATACGCTTCTCAAGCATGCCCTGGGCTTCTTTGGCTGCATCATATTCTGCATTTTCACTCAGATCTCCCTTGGCCCGGGCTTCGGCTATCTCTTCAGCTATCTCCTTGCGTCCCCTGCCTTTTAAATCTTTAAGTTCAGCTTCCAGCTTTTCAAAACCTTCACGTGATAAATAATTCTTCTCCACGGTATCTAACGTTTAATTCAAAATCTTTATTCGTACATAAAAATAAATGCCAGCTATACAGCTGACATTCCTTGGTTTCAAAGTACCTTAAAATACCATCTTTAACTCTCTGTTACCAAATCTAAATTTATATGTTCCCATCCTGACAAATCCATCAGCCGGGCATTACGAACAGCTGCCAATCCGACGGCTGATAACGAATATACAGCGTTGATACTCTTTGTTAAAGCAGCCGGCGGACACTTCCAGCATATGATACAACGTAAAGCACTCCCGGTTATTTTCACCGGCCTGACCACTGTCGACGGCCGGGGTGTCTTTTTTAGATCGCAACGGCAGAGCCGTTAACCTCAACTCTTCTCCTTGCATAACAGGACGATCTAGGACCATCGTTAAATTTCCAGGATCCCTGTCTTAAAGGCATAAGCGATGAGCTCACTGGTATTCTTGAGTCCGAATTTTTCGAGCATATTTTTCCGGTGGGTGATCACTGTAGATTCACTGATGTACAATATTTTTCCGATTTGACTGCTGGTCTTCCCTTCCGCCAACAAAGTCAGGATTTCCATTTCTCTCGGGGTAATGCTGTTGCTGGTCTTATTATTCTCAGTCGCATAGGTTTTAGAATGCTCAAGATGATATAAGCCATCAGAATCGCTGATAAATATGGAAAGTGTAATGGGGTTTCCCCTCTCCTCTTCAGCTTCTCCAACCAGCTGATAAAAAGACTGGGTAAGAAGAATTTCATCTTTTCCATTCGATTGTACAGGACTTGCCTGCTGCTCAATCCTGATCCACTTTTGTCTCGCGGTTTTCATTCGATAGCTGTAATTAATTGAAATACGGCTAATGGGATCTATTTCATGCTGATTTACATATGTGCCAAGATCCGGGAATATATTTTGGCTAATGATCTGTAAGTCTTCAGGATGAAAATATTCTTCGAGAAATGTTTGATAATCAAGCGCCATAAGTCGCTTGGCCGAGACTCCCAGTATTTGCTTGACATTCGGACTCATATAGTCAAATTTGAATGTCACATGATTGAATAGTGAATAAATGACCGACCCGCTTGATAAGAGGGAGTTTTGATGATCAATACGCTCCAAATGGGAGTGGATATCACCAGCATTCAAATGCGTTCCCGAGAAATCCCGAAGTAAATCTGCCATCTTTTGAGCAATTCTATTCTTCTTCATGGCCATTCAAAATATCATCGTTCTCCCCTTTTAGTATCTAAATAACAATTTTTCATAAATATCCCCATTTCTGGGGATATCTTTTCCGGCTAATATTGAATAACCTTGCTATAGAAGAGTAGAATATCAGGGCTTCTTTTCAATATTATGTCCGGGGATTCATGTTTATCCGTTTTCTCAAACCACATCGAGCGCTTAGAAAATATATACGTCATTATGTGAATTGTGAAATAGGAACCGACGGCAGCTGGACTCACAGCAGCATGGTACCGCCCGGTTGTGCCAAGCTTTCAATCACCTTGAACAAGGACAACATCAGGGTAAAAGAGAATAGCCGGGAAGAAACAAAATATGAACCTATTACCTTTGTCGGACAGACCACACAATACAAAAACCTGGCCTGGCGCGACAGGCTGCATCTATTCCTTGTTGTTTTTGAGCCTTTCGGCGCTTTTCCATTACTCGGCATTTCACAGGACTGCTGTCAAAACCAGTGTATTGGGTTTAGTGCCCTTGTTGGGTCGTCCGAATCCTTCCTGGAAGAACATCTTGCTGAAAAGCAGGAAACTGATGACGTTCGGGAGTGCGTGGACAGGTTTTTCCTGAAAAGAATCAAGCGTCTGACTAAAAGGGATGAGATAAAAAAACTGTCACATGCCATTGAAAAGATTAAACGATGCCATCGGAGCCGATCATCAGTCAAAGCACTATGCCGAGAGACCGGTTACTCTCTAAGTACATTCGAAAGGCACATGAAAAAGATTGTAGGCGTAAGGCCAAAAGAATTCCAGAGAATCATGCGGTTCAACTTGTGTCTTGACTACATCAGTCAACAACCAAAACCATTGAATTGGTCCCGGGTTGCCCATCGCTTCGGCTATTACGATCAGACTCATTTTATCAAAGAGTTCAAATTGTTCTACGGCAAGACCCCGGCCCAACATACTTCCGAGGATAACCACTTATTAAGTGATGTTGCTCATAGGGATAAACAGCCTATTGACGAAACCGTTTAACTTCAGGCTGTATTTCACCGTGCGATAAATACAGTCCGAATCCCTCCTCCCTTCAATTCAATTTGACGATTTTTTACTATAACCCGCCCGTAATTCTCCTGAACTTTGTCTGTAACTCCTAAGGGAACGAATAGCCGTATAACAGTCGGGATTTTATTTTGAATATTAAAACTACGGTGAGAAATGAAAACAAAAGCTCCTCTTCCAACGCTAATACTGCTTTTCATTTTACCCTGTTCATTTCATGCCCAGCCTATTGATGCCTCCTCCTCCCCTATCGTGATTTCAGATGTTATAATTGTGGATGTCGTAAAGGGGCAACTCATCCCCGATCAAACCGTAATAATTGCCGGTCAGCAGATCACTGGCCTGGGTCAGGTGGATTCTTTGTCCACACCCGGCCATGCAACCATGATTAACGCCAGAAACAAGTACCTGATCCCCGGCCTGTGGGATATGCATGTGCATCTGGATGACAAACCGGGGCTGCACTTCACCGATAAAGACAAAAAAATGACACTGGACCTCCTTGTTGTCCATGGCATTGTGGGGGTTAGGGATATGGGAGGAAATCTCCGTCAGCTTGCTGAATGGAAAAGGTGGACCGCTAATGAACAACTCATTGCCCCGCAGATCATCGCAGCAGGTCCCTATCTTGATGGAAATCCCTCTCTGCAACGCTATTACTCATATCCTCTGTCAACAGCAGAACAAGCACGTTCTTTGGTTCGAACGTTAAACAAGAATTCCAACATTGATTTCGTCAAGGTGTACAGTAACCTCAGCCGCAAAACGTACGTTGCTATAGCTGAAGAAGCCAACAAGCTGGGCATTCCTTTCGCCGGACATCTACCACCCACAATTAAACTTGAAGAGGCCATTGAGGCCGGTCAGCGAAGTTTTGAGCACGGCGATCCATTAGCCTACCGCTGTACGGAACAAGCCACTGAATATCGAAAGATAATAGAAGAGGCGAACAGCCTTGAACGGATGCATCCCAAACGTATCAGGGCATTAGATATATTTGCCGGTGCAGACAAAGAAGTAATGACCTCTTTTGATCCCAGTGCGTGTAAGAATCTTCTTGGAAAATTGGAAAATGCAGCCGTATGGTACACACCCACTCATGCCGTTTTCAAGGGAATGACACATATTACAGAGCCTCCATCAGAGGATGATCCACGCTATCAGACGTTACATCCCCAGTATAAAAATCTTTGGCAACAACGTGTTAACTCGATCCCGGACTCTATCGTACAGAAGCCGGGCTTTGGTCAAATGAACCATGATTTCTTTGAATCCCGGTTCAAAATCACCCATACACTTCATGAAGCCGGTGTTCCCCTGCTGGCGGGCACCGATATGCCCGATCTGCCCTATATTTTTCCCGGCTCAAGTTTGCATGATGAACTGGAACTCATGGTACAGGCTGGCCTCTCTCCTGCCGAAGCCCTGAGTACAGCCACCATTAATCCAGCGCAATACCTGGGACGAGAATACGAGATGGGAACAGTTGCTGTCGCCAATACCGCTGATCTGGTGCTTCTCAATGAGAATCCGCTGAAGGACATCAATAATGTGCGGGATATCCATGCCGTAGTTTTAAGAGGAAGACTGCTAAAACGGGCGGCGCTGGACTCCATGCTAAATGAGATAAAGAGCAAAGTAAAGAAATTCAAAAAACGCGAATAAGATTCCTTATATCAACTAAATCCACAGAGAGATGAAAACACAAACTTTCCTATCGTTATTAATAATTGTTTTGGGACTTTCAACGACAGCCGTTCGTTCCCAGGATAACACCAACAATACCAATCCCTTTCTACGTACGACTGCACAAACAGATGAGCAGCTAAATGCTCCATTTACAGATCATGCTAATATTAAACCAGCCAATCGATTAACCGATCCGGGGCCGGTGTGGCAGGGGCTTACCGACACCACTGCATTTAACGAACGGATAAAGGCTCATATTTATCGGGCGGACCTGAAAATTGATCGCTTAAAAAAACAGCTCAAGGGTCAGAGACTTATAGAGCCTGTTGAACATAAAGCCTTGCAGTATCTGTCTGCCGAACGAGAGCTTGAAAATGCCCGCCTGCTGGCGCGGATTGTCCTTAACGCTCATCCGGAGAAGACCTTCAGAGATGTAGCCCAACGCTGGGATAGCCGGTTGTCGAAAAAGCTCGGACAACTTAACACGGACCCTGAAGTCTATTACTACCTGGCTGAAATCGATTCCTCCGAACTCTCACCGGAACTTCGTTATATCCGAGACAAAAAACTTACGATTTTTGAACGCAATGGTGTTCTGCTTGGAAAAGAAGAAAGAGAACAGGTGGCTGAACTTAAATACAAGATTACGACCTTCGGCAATCAATTCGAGCGCAATATATTCGAGAATACTCCTACCCTGACTATCCACAGAGATTCATTATCAGGAATTTCCACGGAATGGATAGAAAGCCATCCCCAGGATGAACAAGGATTTGTTCGTATCCCCCTGACGAATCCAAATATGAATCAGTTAGCCATCTACGCCGAGCAAGAATATGCACGGCAGGCAGCGATGAAAGGTTATTATACGAAGGGTTATCCCCTGAATTTTTCTGTGCTCGACTCCCTCCGAACCGCTCGTCATACACTGGCCAGACTTCTGGGCTATGAATCCTGGGCCCATTATTCGGCAGAGCCGTTAATGACCAAATCACCTCGAAGAATCCAACAGTTTCTTTCGCAGATAGCAACCATATCGAAAGAACCTATAGAAAATGAAATAAATCAGCTGCTGCAAATAAAAAAAGAGACGGATCCAACGGCAGAAGAGATTGATTGGGTGATTAGCCGGTATCTACAAAATAAAGTAATGTCAAAAAACTATAATTTTAGTGCCTCAAAAATAAAAGAGTACCTGTCTTGTGAGCAGGTTATAGACGGGGTCTTAACGACTTCAGAAAAATTATATGATATAGAGATCCGACATGCACCCCAGCTTCCAAAATGGAGTCCAGCCGTCGAGCCTTATGAAATAGTTGATCATGGAAATCTAATAGGACGGATTTATCTCGATATGCATCCACGGAAAGGCAAGTTTGGAGGTGCAGGTAATTTTACATTACGCATGGGGAACAGTACCGTTCCCGAGACCACACTCCTGATGAATTTGCCGGGCGGCACCCCCGATGATCCCGGACTGCTTGACCCCGGGCAGGTTAGGGTAATTTTTCATGAGTTTGGACACGCCCTGCATAGAATATTTACAGGAAGCGCCCCGGCAGTGGGCAAAATGGAATGGGATTTTATAGAAGCGCCCTCCC
Source organism: Fodinibius sediminis (assembly GCF_900182555.1). Classification (GTDB taxonomy): domain Bacteria; phylum Bacteroidota; class Rhodothermia; order Balneolales; family Balneolaceae; genus Fodinibius; species Fodinibius sediminis. The sequence continues at coordinate 196,926 of NZ_FXTH01000009.1, forward strand.
GGTTGTTTGAGGAGTGGGCTAAGGATCCCAAAAATCTAAGCCGTTTTGCCAGACATTATGAAACCGGAGAGCCTATCCCCAATAAAATGGTGAAAGCATACAACCAGTCTGATCAATTTGGACGGGCACTACGTACTCATTATAGCCTTTGGCCGGCAGTTTTATCATTTCAGCACTTTAACAGTGCTCCGCACGAACAATCAATAAAAGAAGTGGAAGACCATACATTTGAGTCCGCCTTCCATTTTAAACGGCCGGACTGGTTTCATCCATCCAGCTTTTTGCCTCATCTTTTTTTGTATTCCTCAAACTTTTACACCTACCTGTGGTCCGACGTCATTGCCCAAGATTTGTTAACTCGATTTGACAATAAAAACCTGCTCAATCCCGATGTTGGTCATCGATATAGAAAAATCATCCTGGAACGTTCCGGCACCGCGCCTATGGAAGAACTCATCGAAGAATTTCTGGGCCGGCCGTTTAACACCGAGGCCTGGCAGGACTGGCTGAATGGCAGCCAAAAACGAACAATAACCCAAACCGAGAGATGACCTTATGAAACCATTCAATATAAAAAAGATCGCAATCCTGGCCTTTTCATGCTCGGTTATTTTTGTCTCTATCTTAATAGCACAAGCGCAGGAAGCCATCAATGGAAACGAGCCAATCAGCATCGAAACCGCGATGACGTTTCAATCGGACATTCTGGAGGAGGAATGTCGCATCTTGGTTCGGCTGCCCGAGGGTTGGTTATAAGAGCACCCGGAGTACCCGATATCCGTGCCCTATCTACCCGATGGAAAACATTTTTTCATCACCTAAGGGGAATCGTCGGTTTTTTATCAGGAGTAGACCGGGCTCCGCCGATGATCGTCGTAGGACGGGTAAAGGGATTATAAGTTTGGGTTGATATGGTATTCATCCATACGTTCATCACGGACATGGTTAGACCATGGTGTAAGGGACACTTTGCCTTCATACAGGACCTGCTCTATTACAAAACCTGCCGTGCACTTCTATCCCTAATCCAGACTCATGGTCAAAAATTTGAACTGTAAGCTGGTAACTGCTGTTGATATCGTACTAAACCCAATGAAACAAGGAAAATATGGACCTGTTGAAAATCATATTTGCCGTCATCCTGCCTCCCCTCGGCGTGTTCATGGAAGTTGGAATAAAGGGGGCCTTCTGGTTGAATATCCTGCTGACCCTGCTTGGTTATATCCCCGGTATCGTCCATGCCGTCTGGATTATCGCACGGAAGTAATCAGCCCTGACCACGCAGGTCACCTAGATGTATTTTTGCCTCTCCAATACGAGTATCAAAGCAGGGGACTTGGCACATAGCATCCATTGCCCCTTCCAACTCAGCGCACGGGGCAGGATAATTTCACGCTCCATAGCCGGACTTATTAAAAAGTGCACTATTTTACTCCTGCATCAGCAACCCAAGCGTCCCCCCGGCAGCTACCTTTCGGAACTTAAAATTCATATCTTTGACTTCATTTTTTGACCAAACAGCCTCAGAAACATGCAAAAACTCAGTACCAGGGAAATACTCCAACAAAATCTGGATCGCAGCGTGCCAGGGCAGCTGAATAAACTTAACATATGGCTTCATAATGTTCGCAGCATGCATAATGTGGGAGCCGCCTTCCGCAGTGCTGATGCCTTTGGCATCCAAAGCCTGCTGTTTTCGGGGTACACCCCCACCCCACCGAGACCGGAAATTTCCAAGACCGCCATCGGGGCCGAGAAGCATGTGGAGTGGGAATCGATAGAAGAGACGGAAACAAAAGTCAAGCAGCTCAAAGAGGCCGGATATCTGCTTGTTGGCCTCGAACAAACGACGCATAGTATCCTGCTTCCCGACTATGAAATACCATCCGACAAATCAATATGCCTCATTTTCGGGAATGAAGTGACGGGGCTCGACAAAGATTTCCTGCCCCACATCGATCAGTTCGTGGAAATTCCACAGTATGGACACAAACACTCGCTGAATGTTTCAGTAACAGTAGGCGTGGCGCTGTATGCCTTCCTGGAAAAGTATTGGTGAGGTGATTAATCGGTAAATGTTTTGGGCAATAAGTAGGAGATATTAAATCCCACATTATTGTACCGATACTCGCTGCTGGTGGAAAGTTCTGTTTCCAGCGATAACTGCCAGTATCTATGGATTCGAGCAGATAAGCGGGCATTTGCCGAGAAGAAGGCGCCTGATCGATTATCATGTTTTGCCATAAGGGTGAGGCCCGCTGAAAAATCGGGGTCATAAAGTTGGTCACGATAGCTGTAGTCTATTCCACCACCTTTAATAAAAAGGTGATCGGGCGTGTAGTATGGGACGCCGGAACGATAATGTTCAGAAGCATTCGAATAGGACAAGTGGGCGACCGGACGCACTTTACTAAATCTTGTTGAAAACGGCAGATTGATATAGAATCGGGCCAAGGTTTCATGTTCAAACACATCATTGCTGTACCAGCTGCCGGTCAGTGATAGTGCCGTTTGTACGCGCTGATCTTTGAGCCAGTGGTCTTCCCGATAGATCATAGCCGTAACTTGATTCATATTCTTACGAACTCCCCGGTTGGTAAATACAGGTTCAAATTGTAGCCTAGTTGATGTGAAGGAGGAATCTTTTGAAAATGAAAAGCCTGTTTCTATATCCGGTCTAAATGCCCCCTCGTCCAGGTAAACACCTCCCTTCATAAAAGACTGCCTCGTCTGTTCCTTGTAACTGCGTTGATACCGGTAACTTAAATGGTACAAATTATTTACATTATCATTACCCAAAATATTGGATGCAATGATCTTCTCGTCCAATGTAATGCTATGCGTGAGCTCTGGCCTTTTACCCCAGGTGGAGAACAGCCCAACGGTAGCGATCTCGTTATCAAAATTATCAGAAGCAAAGGAACTGTTGGTTCCTACTTCAAATCCTTCATTTTTCCGATGGGTATGATCCAGATCCGATCTTAGACTGTCATTAAAAAAATCGGAATAACTTTGGAAGAACTGCTTCTTCTGCTCATAATTCATGTATCCGATTTCGGAGTACAGCAGTTCTTTGGATTCCGGTGACGCCTGATCTCGCTGAAATAAAGGATAAAGTGTTCGAAATCCTTCCTTCCTAAAGTTTTCGTATATCAGTTGCTGTCCAATAAAAGTGCGTAGAGAGTCATTTTGAGGTTGCTCTTTCAGAAATGTTTTACTTCGGTTTAGAAAGTCATGATATCTTTTTTGCTGCAACAGCCAGTCGAGTTCCATAACAGCAGGGATCTTCTCTGTTCGTTGTCCCCATACTACGGCCCGGCTCAACGCTCCTTCATTAGCATACATATAGGCAATATCTGAAGCCAATGGCTGTAACTGCTGCGTTGCTTCAGCTGGAAAGTCCCTAAGCCATTCCAGTGTTTTTTGAGGAGACTCATAAGCCATGGAATTATCCAAAGCAAAATGATATAGCGTATCTGAACGGGGATTCAAATCAATCAGGCGTTTAATATATTGTTTCCGTTTTGACCACTCCTCTACTGAGTAGTGCAGCCGGACCATTTCTCTGAGCAGAGATTCATTTTTAGGTTCGAGCGCCAATGCCCGTTGTGTCCATTTTTTTTGAAATTCATCATCCGGAATCCCATATTCTTCAATCATCATCTTTTTAAGCGAAATAATCGACTGGCCGGGATATTTCACCCACAGTTCTTCCAGTAGTGAAAACGCTCTACCGGATTGCCCCTCCCATCCATAAAATTTTAACAGTTTCTGTACGTCATGGGCATTCCATATTGGTTGTTTCATTAGCTGCTGTTCAAGGACATCAATAGCCGTATTGATACTATCAAACTCAACTGCCAGTTCGATTACCTTGTCCTGTAGATTTCTCGACGACGGATTTTGTTCTAGCGCAGCAACAGCCTCTTCAAAACGGGTATCCACCCAATCTGAATCTCCCCCTGCACTGGTATAGTCGCGGTATTGTCTAACTGCCTGCATCACCTCCCTCCTGTCGGTACTTTCAGATACAGAACTTTCGATTAGTAATGGCAACGTCAGGCTGTCGGAAGTCGTTGAAAATTGATAGAGCTTGCCATCCCAGAATGTTGATGAGGTAAAATTAATTTCCGAGTCTAAAAGTGACTGCTCAAAAGGAATCCGATTACTATCACTTACATAAGTAAACCAAAATTGCTGATTATCATCCTGTGTTCCCCTCTGGATAGCAGCGGTATTGACTTTTAAAGTCGAATCACTGAAGTCATACCTATTTTGAGTATTGAGCCAGTTTTGTACGATGGGACCGGCTTCACTGACAGAAACAAACCTTATAAAAGGATATTCATTTACCGTATTTTCCAGACGCTGTTGAAAAACTTCATACAACCCATAATCATGCGTCTCACTACTGTGCCAGCCTAATCCTTCGGGATTACGACTCCTATAATCATCTTCAGCCCGCTGCATGACCTGGAATACATCATCGGGATGGATGAAGTGTGTCCAAATACCAGTGTATAAAAATAAACTATGCTGGTTAAAGCTCGACATATTATTATTGATATAACCACTTGTGATGCGAGGATAATCAAATAACGATGGGACGAATGGATCGGGGCCGAATTCCCGGCCGCCTCCTTCTTCAACCTGTCCATTATAAAGAGAACTCATATATTTAATTTCTGGAAATTTTGCCCTGAGACTGGTCAATCCTACCGAATCAATTTCATTGGTAGGCGGTGCGTATGATTCTGGCAACGTACCGGGACTATTAATTCTCCATCTTTTTTTGGCAGCCCCTAATGCCGCTTCCATGTATCCTCTGTTCTGCCAGTCTTTCAGCCATAATGAAAAATGGTTGTAACCGTGGAAGCCCAACTCGTGCCTGCTGTCCAATATATCATTAGCAAGCCAGGGACTTGTATTTTGAGTCATCCCGTTGATGGTAATTTTGCTCGCCTCCCATTCATTAAAATTAAATGGTGGCACAACAGTAGCATTGTAATTAAAAGTAAGCATTGCCGTATAGTCTATACCAAAACTGTCGGCTAATGCTTTCATTTCCGGCCACCAGATTCGCTGTACAAACTCAGCGTGGGTTATATCATATTCCTTATCGATGGGTGGTAGTTTTCTGTCATATAAAGGAGCTGGAAAATCGTCAAGAAAGATTGTACTTACATTCGCTATCTCATAAGGAATGCCTTCCAGCGCTCTCACTCCAGATGAAAAAAGGAGTCCTCTATTGTTTTTTTCAGTCATCTGAGAGGTATTGAAGTAAACAGATTTCCCCTCTCCTATCGATCGTTCCACAATAACAGGATATGTCGTGTCACTGGCAGCAGTGGCAATAAGACCTACTTTGTCTGAAAATTCTGAGCTTTGAAATCCATTGTGCAGGGAGATTTGGCGCGACTGGAATAATTTTCCTTGAACATCCGGAAGCACAGGTTCTTGAAAAAAGTACCCCTCTGCCTGCCGGTCGATTGCATATGAGCTGTTTCGTTTGAGTCCAAGCAGGTAGGCGAAACGATCATCGAACAAAGGTCTCAGGATCAGTAGCTGGTTGCCTTTGGCTACAAATTGTACGAGCCGTTCAACGGATTCATCCGATAACTGTTCTACTCGATCGGTAGTCAAATATACTAATCGTGCCGTTATAGGAATAGATAATCCACCACCTTCAACAGAGAGATCGTGATTAGTATAGGGTATACCGGCATAATCAAGCGTTTTTGACAGCTGCTGATCAATTGTAATTGAGGTACTGTCCTTATGGTCGCCAATCACGAATACAAGAGGAGCCCGAACCGGGAGGGGGTGCTCTATATGTTCAGATGTTCTCTGTGTGGAACACCCTCCCAACCAACCATAGAATATGCTCACCAAGAAGGATATAATAAAAAAAGAACGGAGCATATTACTCATAGAAAATGAACCTTATTACTGGTTGGCAGGATAAATATCATAGAGAATATCCTCCATTTCAGATTCCTTCGGACGAATTACAAGCTCATATACCTTTGTGTTGATATCGGAATAATAAACTTCGACCATTCTGTTCGGCAATTGCTTATAGTTGGTAATCCATTGTTCTACATCACGCATTACAGATGGGGAATCATATAAAATTCCCTGCTGTATATGTCCATAGGGAGCCTTTTCAGTAAACACGAAGATAGAAGCGGGTGGTATGTTATTTCCGTCCCGCTCCACTTCCGGCAGCTCAAGTTCTTCGCGATAAAGAGAATCAATGCTGTTATACTCTGACAAAAAATAACTGTATTCCATAAAATAATGACGATTTTTAGCCATCACCTGCTGCACTTCTGGTCCCACGGTGGCATAGGTATACGGCTGCCGCTTGGTAATAATTTGATAATAAGCTTCCATGAAACCGTCAGGGATGGTATCCGGATTAGTGCGGCTCAGTTTGAGACCTCCCTGAATAAAAATAAGGCTGCCAATCGTTACTACCAGCAGTATACCGGAACAGATACGCAGTCCTGTTTTGTACATCTCAAATGTTATATCTACTATTTCCAGAAGTGTAGCAAAAACGACACTGGCGAATATGGCAATCATTAATGCATACACATGATTAAGCTGGTCAAGATCGAGCCACCAGCTATTACTGAGATCGACTGCCGGGATATAAAAAAATGAGACTCCTATGAATGATCCCAAAAAAATTAGTTCATCACGCATACCGTCTCTTTTAACCCCCCATCGTATCAGGTGAAATGAACCTATTCCGCAGGCGATTAAAACATATATGACACTCAATTTTTCTAAAGGCAAAATTAAAGAAGGGAAATAACTATAAAGGTGAACGTTAAATAACTGTTTCAAAACAAATTGTTGAAAATCAACACCATGGTAAATATTAAAACCTGCAAAAGGCATTAGAACAGTGATGCTGATGGATATCAAATAGATTGTGGGCCTGCGGAAAGAGCGAAAATAGTTCTTACGGGGTACTATGACCAGCATAAATAACAGTATGGGTAACAAGAAAACAAAAGCTATGAATAAATTCATCATCGCTGTTGCAACAAAGCCGGAAAGAACATAAAACCAGGGACTTTTATAGCTGCCCCGTAAATTTCTCACAAAGATCGTAAAAGTTATAAAAGCCAGGCCGAGGGCCATTTCTAAGCTGGCAGCCTCTATATGCTGGTCAAAAGAAATAGGCATTAAAAGCAATGGCGTTAAAGCATAAATGGACATTCCAAATAGTGGTGCCACTGAGTAGCGATTCTTGATAAGGTCTTTGGCTGACCAATAGATAATGACGCTTAAAAAAAAGCTGGTTATAACTCCAGATATCTGTAAAATCATCTCAGGACTTACCTGTATGAGTTGGCTAAATAAATTTACAGCTGCATGCATGCCAACGGGTTCAGCTGTGTCTCCAAAATAGTCTTGCAGACTGATTTCTTTAACACGATCAAGGTGTGAAAACCAGCCACTGCCAAAGGGAGCAGCATGTTGCAAAATCGGGAATAACCGTACAAGGGCACCTGCTACAGCGATACTGATGATTAGAGAATATTTCCCAATCTTTGACCATCCATAATTTTCCAGGGTCAGAACATTACGTTTTAACCAATCTCCAAACGATCCTTTTTTCATTTCTACGAATCGAATATATGCGATCAGCACTTTTTGCTCCCACTGTCGCAGAAAAGACAGAATGCTTCTTTTTTTACTTCGTGAAAAATTTACAAAAAAAGAAATTAGCAGTAGGGTCAGAATAAGACTGATGAAATCGTATATGTGCAATACAGTCAGTACGAAAATTGAACCCATAATAATCCCACCCAGACCAACCCAAGAGTAAAGTAACCTTTCTATGAGTGGTAGTTTACGAATATGCGAAAGGAACAGAGGAGCTATAAATCCAAGAAGAATGAAGAAAATAAGGCCAATGCGAAAAATGGCAAAGAGAGCGTTGACCCAATATGGATAATCAGCAAAAAATCCCAAGGAAAAAACTTATGTTATGAGTTATGATCAATGAGAAGGTATACTTGAAATCGTTTCTTTAATATTATTTAATTGTATAGGACCGATAAAATAGGGATAAGATAAGGAATCCAACCTGTTTTTAATTTTTTTATTGAGTAATTCTTTATCTGAAAAGTCTACGATTAAAATAGGCTTATCATATAAAGATGAATACCTGCCAATACTTTCGACTTTATCTTTATACTTTTTTCGTAATTTTAATCCATAAGTTTGGTCCCCAAAATTATAACTTGAAGCCACATCTTCGATCAGGACGGCGTCAATAAACTGATTGGTTTTATCAAGCATAAATAAACCCGAATTTTGAACAACAAAAGCCTGGGGATTGGCCTTGTGAATTTTAGCAATCATATCAATCATACAAGACTGTAAATGAGAGCGATCCGTATATGGAGCTACGCCATCCACGGTATCCAGGAAGAGACCGTCAAAACCCTTTTTCATTATATTGGGGATAACTTTTCCCAGTAGAATAGCACGAGTTGTTGAATCAGCTAAATTAAGGTATTGACTACCCCACTGTTCATTCACTCCTAAAAAACCACGTTTTTCAAGTAAAGGGTAATACCATCGGTTGCGATTAACTTCACCCAGGGACACATAGGCAATCAATTTATTAGTACTGGTGTTTAACGAATCGATCTCCGGCTTAGAATAATGGTCGGGTTCTACAATGAGTAACTTGTATTTATTGGCTATCTCTGCTCGATTTTCAATTTTTTCATAGCTAACGGCAAAAGGTTCCAGTGTTATTTCCTTTTGCATATTACCCGGACCTGTGCAATCTGCCAACGAGATCATGAATACCATTAATAGCAGATGCAAATTTGTATTAATTACCATGTTGTCGAAGATCATAACTTATATTTTTTAATCGATGGCATAAGCTTATGTCGATTATATATTTTTGCTCAGCTCCATTTTTCAATGTTGCTCACTTCATTATACGCCATCGTCCATCGGAGTTCTTACCCAATCTTTTATTGTTTTTTTAATCAGAAGGCTGAATAATAAAAGTAGTCCAATTTTTTGAAGAAAGTTCGGGCCATGAAACCGGATAGGATTGCAAAAGCAATAGATCCTGCTAACAGTCCGATGGTAGCGTAATCAAATGCAATTATTCGACTGCAGATAAAGCCTATGGTGAAATTTACAATTAATCCCCCCAAAACAGCATACATTGCAAATACGGGTTGGTCCAGCGTCAAAAAAAACAAGCAGTGCAGCAGACCGATTGTAAGAAACAGATATGAAATACTTGCTATCCAAAATACTCTCGTAGTCAGAGTATTGGCAAAAAAATCTTTTATTTCAGGAACTGTATCCTGAAAAACCATCAAGCTATTTACTGCATAATAAGTACCTATAATAGAGATCCCTCCCACAGCGACCAACAAAAACAACTGCCTAAAATAGAGACGTTTAAAGTATTCATTAAATTGCTCCAACTGTAGAAACGGTATTTTTTCTTGCAACGGTTTAAGCCCCCTCGAAAATACATTTATACTATATTCAAGCATCGCAAAACTCAAAACCAGGGTAATCAGAGCCCAATCCATACCAATTTCATAGGGTGTATTGAACCATAGAATTAAAGGTGGGGGTACATCACCGGTTGTCCATGCTAATAAGCGGTCCATGAAAAGGAACAAGAAATAACTCAAGCCATAAATAAAATAACGGTAATTAATATGGGTCTTATGAAGTTAAGCTCTCAAAGGGGGTCCTCTCGGAGCTTATCCAGTAAGACGTTATATAAGTTTTTATTTCGATGATTAAAACGGAATT
>NZ_FXTH01000010.1 GCF_900182555.1 Fodinibius sediminis
CACCCCGAACATTCCGGCTATGCTGGCGGCCGCGCCGGCAAACAAGGATTTGATGATTGAACGTCGTGATCGTTTATCGTCTGTAAATTCCATAATACTGTTCCGTTATTGTGTAATATTGAAATTAAACCTATTTTCTTTGGTGGCTGTAATAACAACCCTTTTAGACCCGGGTTACCGTTCAGTTTTGAGTTTCCAGCTCCTGCCCGGTTTATCCACCCTGAATGATTGGATATTACCGGTATCTGCTACGGTTACATATACCGTACGACCGTCGGGACCGCCAAACGCCAGATTTGTTGTACTCTTACCCTCAACCATGGGGATCTCGCGCATCAGTTCTCCCCGTGGCGATATTTTAGCCACCACCCCTTTGCCGTGCCGCGTCAGGTATAAGTTCCCATCCACATCACAGCGCATGCCATCCATACCGTAATCATCAAAGGATATAAACCGGCGTTTATTACTGATCTCCCCCTGCTCAGACAGATCATAGGCCCAGACAACCCGCTGCACCGATTCATTCACATACAAGGTATTCTCATCGGGACTGACCTCTACGCCGTTGGTCGTACCCATGTCCTTTTCAAGCAGCGTTATAGTACCACCAGTGTCAATGCGCCACAGCTGCCCTGTAGACTCACTCCAGTTGGGGTCGCTTGCATACAGCACATCATTCGCCCCGATGGCAATATCATTGGGCTGGTTCATCGCTGGTTCATGGGCATAGGTACTGATCTTCCGGGTCTTCATGTTAACCTTCAGTATATTGTGATTGACATAGTCTGCAACCAGCATCTCCCCATCACGATTGAACCTTATACCATTGCCAATGCTATCACCCGGGAGTTCTACAAACAGGCTGGCCTCCCCGTCGGGCGTCACCCGGCCGATGGTATGCTGGCGGGCAAAGTTCACCGCATACAGATTCCCTTTTTCATCAACCGCGGGGCCTTCGGCCCCATCGGTGAAACTTCCGGGTTCGGTTACATGCCTGCTTGTGTACAGTTCATCATTCTCTTGGGCCGTGTTTTGAGAGGCGGCGCAGCCCAGGGCCCCCAAGGGAGAGCTTAGCAGCAGACCTCCCCCGACAACCTGTAAAAAATGACGCCTGTTCATTTTATGCTTGTACATAAGTCGGATCCTTTCTGAGTATATTCATTAAACAGCCTGGCTGAGCACTTCGCGGACCCGCCGGCCAACGATACCCACCTGGTCAGGCTTCATCATAACTACAGTGATATAGAGCCCTTCATCGTTGGAGGACACTTCAATGCGGGGCTCGCCTTCCTGAAGCTTCTTAACGACATCCTCAGGTTTTATTTGCACACGGCTTTGATCCCAGCTCAACTGCAGATCGGGGAAATGGTTTGCCGGCCCCGAGTTCACTTTGCGTTCACTGGTCACCGTGGGCACCTTCTCAGCTTCCGCGGCAATGGTTTTGGTACGGCCTACCCATTCTTCCCACTGTTGTTCGTGGTCACGCTCCAGGTAAGACTCCAGGGCAACCATCATCCCAAAAATCTCCTCCTTGTTCACTTTCATCCCCCTTCCGATGGAATCAGAATGAGGGTTATGATTCAGCTTTGCTGCTTCAATAAGGTCTTTTCGTCCATACAACAGGCCCGAACTTTGCGGCCCCCGTATCGCTTTACCACCCGAGAATGTCACCAGGTCAAAACCAATATCAATATACTTGAACAGATTATCCGGCGGGGGCACATCCGCGGCCGCATCAATAAAGGAAGGAATGTCATGCTTTTTACTGATAGCAACAAACTCCTCATGCCCAATGGTATGTTCAAATCCCCCGAACTGGGCAGCCGCGTTAAAAAACAGGCTCATTACTGTTCGATCATTGATAGCCTCCTCCATCTCCCGGGCACTTTCAACTTCAACCATCTTCACGCCCGTGTTACGCACAGCATGATCATAGCTGTATCGGTGCCTTTTCTGGATAATCACTTCTCGCCGGGGGCCGGAAATGTTGGGCAGTTTTTTTATCATCTCCTCATCGGTGCCGGTGATGGCCGCTGCGGTACCCAGGGTGAGCGCTCCTGCGGCCCCGGAAGTTACCATAGCCGCTTCACAATTCAACATCTCCGCAATGCGCTCCCCGACTTTATCCTGTACCTCGTAAAGGTTGGCAAATTCATGCGAGGTTGATTCAATGGCCTGTACCACCTCCGGCTGCATCAGCGAACCCGACAAGAAGGTTAGTGTTCCCCTTCCATTAATCAGTGTTTCGATCCCCAGCTCCTCGAACAGGTCCCGCTCTGCGGAGGCCGATGATGCTTCCTTCGAGGATGCTGCCATTCCCATTTTCGAAGCTGCAATTCCGCCAAAGAGGGGAAAACTTGCAAGCATTTTCAACATCTTTCTCCTGCTAATCATAATAACCTTCCTTTTAAATTAGAATTATCTTAATTCTCAGTACTGCTGCGTATCTTCTTGACTTCCTCAACGGAAACCGCACGGGCGTTATTTCCGAAACTCTTTCTAATATAAGTTAATACCTGGGCCACCTCATCATCACTCAGAAAGCTGTGCTGAGGCATGACATTATTATACATTTGTCCATTTACTTCTATGGATCCCTCCAAGCCGTTAAGTATGACGCCGATCAATCGTTCTTTATCCCCGGTAACCCAGTCTGTGCCGGCCAGCGGTGGATACCGATCGGTTCCCTCTCCATTCTGCTGGTGGCAGGAGGCACAGTAGGTCCTGTAGACCTGCTCCCCGCCGGCAATTTTTTCTTTCTGCAGGTTATCTTTTTCTTGATCCGGCTGGCGAATGTTGCTGGCCGTCTCCTTCTCCTCTTTCATCCGGGCCAGTGCTTCTTCGCCGAACGACGCCTTGTCGCCGGTATACCTGATGCGCCAGATGCGCCCATTCCTGTCTTCCGAGACGTACAGTGATCCATCCGGCCCCACAGCCAGTCCGGATGGCCGGTGTTTGGCATCGCTGGTATTGACAATGGGATCCACCTCCGCAAACCCATTGGCAAAGACCTCCCACTCACCGGCAACCTCGCCGTTCTCAAAGGGGACAAATGCGATGAAATAACCGGCCTGCGGGTAGGGATTCCGAATGGTGGAGCCGTGCCAGGCGATAAAAGCGCCGTCCTGGTAATGATCCGGAAACTGATCACCCTGGTAAAACAGCAGGTCATTGGGGGCAAAATGGCCCGGAAAGCCCACAACCGGATCATCAAAATCGCTGCAGCGGCCTATTTTCTGCCCGTCTCCGCCATACTGAGGGGCCAACACTTTTTTGCCCTGCATATGATCATAATAACAATAGGGCCATCCAAAATTACTCCCCTCTGTAACACGCATAAATTCCTCGGATGGAAGCAGGGCATTCTCCCATGGGCTAAACTCATTGGGAAAGAGACGGTGGAGGTTGTCACTTCCGTGCATGGTAACGTATAAATTGTCATCCACCGGATTCCAGTTCATGGCCACAATGCTGCGCAACCCCGTAGCATACAACTCCCCGTCTTTCTGCAGCTGATTTTTCTTGTCGGCACTAAAGCGCCATATGCCGCCGTGATCCTTAAGCACAGGACACGGATCCAGTCCGGCCACCCCGGGGGTGCGCTTCGGTTCCTGGCAGGAATTATTGGGCGCTCCGAAGGGTACGTACATGTTCCCCCGGCTGTCGAACGACAACGGCTTGGTGTTATGCTCGTGATCGCCGTGCTCATGATCATCAAACAGTATGGTATCGATTTTGGCATCCGGCAGCAGCTGCCCGGGAACCAGTTTCTGACGATAGACCCACAAGCTGGAACTGTAGTACAGATATCCATTGTGAATTTTCATTCCCGTCTCAGCCCAGTGGCCGTCACGGTTTCCGAATCGTTTGAATACATCCATAATTCCATCACCAGTGGTATCCCGCATGGCCAGGGCCCCCGGCTGCTCATCAGACCCCTTCAGTTTAACGTAGATGTCTCCATTGCTGTTGACGGCCAGGTGGCGTGCCTTCCCAATGCTATCGGCAACAATTGTCGCCTCAAATCCCTCGGGCAATAGCAAATCAGCTTTATTCGAATTGACCGATGCATTCTCTTCGGGACTGCACTGAACCAGGAAACTCAGGAGTAAAACAAGGAAAAGATAAGTAAGGGATAAGTTATTGAAGTTATTCATGCCCTATAACAGAAACAAATTAAGTTATAATCGCTGTGACTATCTTACTTTTTTATGAAAATTCAAGCGAAAAACGTATTGCGCGAATCACATTTAGGCTGCAGAAACGCATATGGTTTTAATCCTATGCGCTAATCTTCAACTTCCACAACCATGTCAATCTCAACCGGAATATTGCCCGGCAGCGATCCCATGCCAACAGCTACACGAGCATGCTTGCCCCGCTGGCCAAAAACCTCCCCCATCAAGTCTGAAAAGCCATTGATAACCTGGGGATGCTCGGTAAAATCAGAAGCGGCATTGACCATTCCGAAGACCTTGACGATTCGTGTTACCTTGTTGAGATCCCCGACTTCGGCCTTGAGGGAGGTCAGCAGCGAGATTGCTGTAAGACGAGCAGCCTCCTGTCCTTTCTCGAGGGATATCTCATCGCCTACCCTTCCAATAACCTGGCTTCCGTCCGGCTTATCCGGTCCGTGGCCAGATAAAAATACAAGATTACCGGTACGTACACTCGGCACATAATTGGCAACGGGAGGGGTTGGTTTTTCACCCAGGGTGATACCGAGCTCCGCGATCCGTTCTTCAACATCATAGTCATAATTATTCGTTTCCTGTCCCGATGGGTCCTCCGCTTGCCGGGCACTGCAGGAAACAAGAAGAAAACCAATGCTCAACAGCGATAAAAGCCTGGTAAAATTTTCAGAGTAAAGGTATTTCATCATAATCGATAGGATTAACGATTGTGCATTAACAAAAACATCCGGTGTTCAGCAGAGCTTATCCATGGGCATAGTAATAACGGGGAGGGAGTGTAGTGATAATCTCCACTCCCCGTTACTATGCTCTTCCTTTATAGAATTGTAGAGTAAGCAGACAGCCAACCTAATAACCAATAATCAGAGCAACAGACGGCAGCTACTTGGCATCCCACCAGAGCTTGGTTGTTGCTTCATCAGCAGGCGAAGTAAGTAGCTGGATGGCATTCTGAACCGATTCTGCATTATCCGAGTACTCTCCGCTTGCAAAGGGGATTCTCTGTACATCATCCCCGACTGGAATAGCCGGATTCAGCGAATTGATACGGTCATACAGCGCGGGGTAGCCGGTCCTCCGGTATTCGGCCCATGCTTCCATGCTATTCGGGTAGAGGGCCAGCCACTTCTGGGTAATTATCTGCTCCAGCTTCCGCTCTTTGCTGCCCGCACTTTCAAAGGCCACGGGAATATCGGTCAAGGCGGGACTGTCCCAGATATCCTGAGGAGATTTGGGGGTATTGCCACTTTCGATATAGGCCTCAATTTCGGCAGAGGTAGCCGTTGTGCTTTCCATCATTGACATGCGGATACCCTCTTCGTACAGTGCCTCGGCCGTACCACCCATATTCCAGCCTTCCAGAGCACCTTCAGCCCGGAGGAAGTAGACCTCCGCGGCATTCATGATTTCAATGGGCGGGTTGGATCCGCCTTTGCTGTCGTTTTGCCAGTCGATGCCCATGTCAGAATACCGGTCGTTCAGACCCTCGTCCTCTACACCCGACTCCTTCCGTGTCTTGGGCAGCCCGTTTCTGAATCCCTCATAGGGATTGCCGTCACCGTCCTGGTCGCCGTTGACCGCAGGCTGAAAATATTTGGCCTGGCGGGGATCTTCATACCCTTCCAGCGCACTTTCCATGGCCGCACTCATCCGGAATTCTCCCCAGTCGGTGATCGTTGTGTACGGATTCCTGGAGTTCTGAGTGGTCAGGAGCTTGGCGTTATGCGAATTATCCATCATAACACCATCGCTGACCGCTTTTTCAGCTTCCGTCTTGGCCAACTCCGGCTCTACATATTTGACCCTCATGGCCAGTCGAAGCCTCAGCGAATTTGCAAACCGCAGCCACTGATCCACGCTGCCTTCGTAGATCTGGTCATTACTTCCAAAGGCATTGCCACCCGCGTTGTTTTTCAGCACAGCTACGGCTTCATCAAGGGTCACGAAGAAATCCTTGTAGACGTCTTCCTGGGAATCATAGGGTACTTTTGTTTCTCCATTTCCGAACTCGGAATAGATTATTGGTCCCCAGTAATCCGTAATGCGATGGTAAAGCTGTACGCGCATGACCTTGGCAACAGCATTTTCAAGGGTCATCCCGTTTTCCTCGCTGAAGTTCTCCACAAAGTCGAGCTGCGGGGCCGCAGCGCCGTAAAACCCATTCCAGGCTCCGTTCTGCCAACTTCGAATCATGACGTTCTGATCAGAATCGAAGTTCGGGGCTGTAGTCGCAAAATACTGGGCATAGATATCAGCATGAAGCGACTGCATAAGCTGAAAGGGGCCGGGGCTTCCGTACAGCCCATAGAACTGGGCCTGTGCAAAAGCCTGTCCCAGCTGCGCCGACTCCAGGTTACTGGCTACCAGCTGGTCATCAGGTGTATTCAGTTCGTCAAAGTGATCGGTACAGCCCGCCATCAGTAAGATGACCAACAGGCCGGTACTCGTCATTTTAAGTATATTCTTTTTAAGGCTATTCATAATAAATTCCCTTAAGACATTTGCATTAAAATTTTTCTAAAAATCAATCTTGATATTGGCACCAAACGTACGGCTTGAAGGAGGCGTAAATGATTCGAAACCTTCAGCGGCAGCATTCGTTCCTGTCATCAGATCGGGATCCAGATTTTCGGAGGCCCGGTACAGGAAGAGCAGGTTCCGACCTACCAGGGAAAGCTTCAGGTTTGAAATGGGCAGGGAAGAAATCACCGATTCGGGCAAATTATAACCGAGGGTGAGCTCCCGCAGCCGTGTATTGGTAGCCTCTACTACAAATGCTTCTCCCACCGGCGTATTTCGGCCTCCAATGGAAGTCCAGAAGGTTTGGGCATCCACTTCCTGGGTATTCTTGCTGTATTCAGGATTCTCATCCGTGCCACCAGTCCGCATGACGGCAGACTCACCGCCGAAAAGATTATCTCCAAACACCAGGCCTCCGTCGCGTCCGTTCAGAGTCTGTTTGGTCAGCCCGTCATCAAACAAAATAGCGTTGGTCAGCGAAGCGATGGAGCCACCCTGCCGATGATCAATCAAGAAGCTCAGGCTCAGGTTCTTATACGACAACGTACTTCGGATGCTACCTCTCCAGTCGGGTGAGAAGTTCGCCACCGGAACAGTACGCCCGCCGGTTACCTGGGGCACCCCGTTCTCGCCTACAATAACATCCCCGTCTTCGGTTCGCTCCCAACCCCGGGAGTAAACCTGCCCAAACGGCTTGCCCTCCTCAATGCGGAAGGCGCGGAGGAAGTCGGTAGCCAGCGTAAGGATCGGCTGATCCTCGGAAATCTTTTCCACCATGTTGTCATTGGCAGAGTAGTTCACGTTGAGATCCCAGTTGAAATCACGGCTTTGCACCGGCGTAGCCGAGAGCAAAATCTCATACCCTTTGTTGGAAACGTCTCCACCGTTGGTGAAGAAGGAGCTGGCACCGGACCCAACCGGTACGGCAACCTGGAATAACTGGTCGCGGGTATTGGTCTTGTAGTAGGTGAAATCCAGCCCCAGGCGATTCTCAAAGAATTGGAGGTTTGCTCCCAATTCGTATGATTCTGTTTCTTCAGGCTTCAGGTTCTCGTTCGGCAGCGTCGTATCCAGCTGCAGGAAACCGTTGTTACCCCCGGACGAAAGGCTGGCCGTTCGGATGGTCATAAACGGCGGTGCACTGTTACCCACCTTCGCCCATGATCCGCGCACGCGGGCCCCGCTCAGCACGTCGGGCAGACCGGAAATCAATTCCGTCAGGCTTGCAGACAATCCGACAGATGGATAGAAATACGAACGATTATCCTCCGGCAGGGTGGAGCTGACATCATTACGCCCGGAAAAGTCCAGGTAGATGGCATCTTTCCATGCCAGCTGCCCAAAGGCGTAGGCCGAATAGATATCCATCGGTGAACCGATATTCTCTCCTGCCGCTACATTCTGCGTATTGGAGATGGCGAAGAAATTGGGAATCGTAAGTGCATTATTCGTATTGGCACTCATGGAAGAGTTGCGTTCCTTCTTGATATTACCGCCAACGTTGGCTTCCAGGTACCAATCTTCCGTGAGATCCTGGTTGTAGGAAAGCAGGAAGTCACTGTTCCATTCATAACCATTGCTCTTGGCTATGCTATAATAGCCGTTCTGGGCAATTACATAGGTATCATTGTAGCGCCTGAATTCGGACTCACCACTGCCGCCGTCATAGGCCGACCGGACCATCAGGCTTAAATAGTCTGTGAAATCGTAGGTCAGTGAAGCCAGCGCATTGATGCGATCGCTTACGTTTTCGTTCAGATTTCGGTTCATCGTCCAGTAGGGATTGGCACCGCCGTTCGACAGCGGGTTCCAGTAATTCTGGCGGAGCATTCCTTCTGAATTGGTGTAGTCAAACATCTCGGCATCCGCCGTACGGATGTTACGCGGCAAGCGGTAAATATGCCGGATGGGGTTTGCAAAGCTTTCACCGGTCGGCAGCTGGTTGTCAATGCTCTGGCGCATGTACGACAGCTTGCTGTCCAGCGAAAGATTATCCGACAGCTGACTGGTCACCCGCGCACTGATGTTGTGGCGGTCCAGTTCGTTCTTGGGCACTACACCCTCCGCATTAGTGAACGTATAGGAAAACAGAGCCTGCACGTTCTCACTACCCATGCTGGCGGTCAGGTTATTCGAAGAGTTGTACCCTGTCTGAAAAGCCTCTTCTACATTGTTCGGCTGTGGATTAAATGCATACTGCTCGCCCTGCATGTCGGGGGCCGGCGACCAATGGTCCACCATCTGCCCGTCCATTTGGGGTCCCCAGCTCGACTCAGAACTGGGCGAGTAGACCCCGGATGTTCCCTGCCCGTAAACATTTTGATACTTGGTCAACAGTATAGGGTCGCGAAGCATGAAGTTACTGCTGAAGCTGAAATCTATTTCACCTTCCCGACCTTTCCGGGTGGTAACGACGATAGCACCGTTCTGCGCCTCACTACCATACAGTGCAGCCGCATTCGGTCCTTTCAGCACGTTAATGCTTTCGATGTTGTCCGGGTTCATATCACTGATATCACCGCGTATCGGCACCCCGTCAACCACATACAACGGCTGACTGCTCCCTGATATGGAACGGTTACCCCGCAGCACCACCCGCGAAGCTCCACCAACACCGGTACCAGCCTGGTTAACCTGCATACCGGCCACTTTACCAGACAGTGAATTCACTACATTCAGTTCCCTGGCTTCGGTCAATCCCTCATTATCAACACTTTCGGTACTGTACGTCAGTGAACTACTCTCTCGCTCAAGACCAAAGGCGGTAACCACCACTTCATCACCCGCAATAGCCTGGGGCGACAAGTTAACATCTATGCTTGTACGTCCGCTTATCGGTACTTCCTGGGTCTGGTAGCCGATAAATGAAAAAATAAGCGTATCCTGCAGAGACGGCGCATTCAGCTCGTAACTTCCCTGGCTGTCTGTGGAGGTACCTATTGTACTTCCCTTGACCATTACGTTTACGCCCGGAAGGGGGGCTCCTGTCTGGGCATCGGTGACCGAGCCCGTGACGACCTCCAGATTCATCGGATTTTTCATCTCCGTATCCCTGGGCAAAATTCCAAGTGTCCGGTGCGTCAGCTTCTTATAGGTGAAGTTGAATTCAGCAAGAAGCCGATCCAGAAGGTCAAACAGATCGCGGTTCAAGTATAACACCTTATGTTCTGACACATATTGATCAGCAAGCAACTTACTGTCAAACAAAAAATTGACATTATACTCATTCTCAATCAGCGATAACACTTCCTGGAGATGAGTCCCCGGTGCTATTTCCTGCAGATTCTGGTTATTCCAATCTGTAGCACTGACATACACATTTCTATCGTACTGATTATTCTGGGCCGCCGTCCACTGCGTAGATACGACCAGCAAAATGATCAGACTTCCTATCCATTTGTACCTTTTCATAATCATGTGATCTTTGTTCTTATTATTGTTTGATAATGAGGGTCTCTCCTGTTTGATGAATTTGAAAACCAAAAATTCCGGCTACTGCATCGGTAAGGCCATTCAAGCTTCTGAAATCGACCGACCCGGAAAGCGTTCTGTTCAGCATTTCCAGATCCTGAACTTCAACCGTCACTCCGTAGGTTCGTTCGATACGATTGATTAAAACTGACAAGGGCGTATTATCAAAAAACAACTCATTGGTGGACCATGAGGTATACACAGCCGGGTTTACCTTTTTGAGCTCAATGTGGCTGCTCTCTCCGTGAAATCTCACCAGTTCACCCGGCTCGAGCGTTGTTGTCTCTTCATTTCCGGTATTATTTTCCGGCAAAATACGCACTTCTCCCTCCGCCAGCACTACCCGAGTTCCGGTTCCATAGGTGTCCATGGTAAATCGGGTACCCCAGACCGCAGCGGTACCATCGTCTGTTTCAACCACAAACTTGGGCGATCCCTTCTTTTCCTTCGGGGCAATATCAAAATAGGCCTCCCCCTTCAAGACCACCCGTTTAACCGGCTGGTCCAGCCAGTTCTCCTTATAGGAAAGTTCTGAATTAGCAGCCAAAATGATTGTAGATCCATCTGAAAGGTTAATTGTCTTCTTTTCGGCATAGTTGGTCTGTACCCTCTGCACGGCCACAGGCTCTTCCACGGCAGCCGGATCCTGATACATATAGGCCGCGTATCCCACAAACAAACCAACCAGGAGGACAGCAGCGACTTTTAAAAAGAGACTGAAATAATCCCGACTTCTGCCTTTTCTCACCTGTTTAACCCGTGTACTGCCTATGGACTGTTTTTCAGGAACGACATCAGCTCTTACTCTTGCCCATTCACGCTGTACATCAGGCAGGGCGGGACGTTTAAAGGCATAGCCCGAAATTTTCTGTTGTGCCCGAATAGCTAATTCTCGATTTTTCTTACTCTTTTTAACCCAGAGGTTCCAACGCTCAGCCTGTCGTTCGTTCAAATCCCCCTCCACCCATAATGCAAAGGAAGGATTGTTTATCAATTCGTCTATTGTGTATTCCTTATCTTTCACGCTGCGGTCTCGGTTAAACTATCTCACGTTCACTACCATAGAGCAATTCAAACCATTTTGTACTCACTCTTTTTTTATTTTCGATCTACTCTCCAGAATGGCCTTCATGCCTCTTAAAACCACAAATCCAACGTATCCCGCTCCTCTTGATGCTGAGTCAAGGAGTGCACTTCCGTCTTCCTGTGCGTGAATTCAGCCCGAACCAGCTAAAAGCTATTGACATGCATTCACAGGGCCACGAGCAGAAGAAAAGGAAGCAGGGAAATGGCGATATCGGATAAATGATCATCCATGATAGTTCTCAGCCTCTTGACCGCCCGGTGAATATGGTTGCGAATGGACTGGTAGTTGATAGCGAGGATCTCTTCGATCTCATCGTAGCTCATCCCGTTGAAATACTTCAGATAAAGCACCTCTTTCTGGCGATCAGGGAGCGCATTGAGAGCTTCATGCAGGGCCTGCCGTTTGTCAAGCTTCATTTCATCCCTTATGATTATCTCTTCTGGAGAAAACTGAATCTGGACCGTCGTATGCACCTCTCCGTCCCAGTTTACAAAATACCTTCGCTTCTCCTGGATTCGTTTTAACAGGCTCCGTCGCAATGAAGCCAGCAGATAAGCTTTGACCGACTCTACCTCCCCCAAATTCTCGCGCCGATCCCACAATATTACAAATAGTTCATGAATACAATCTCTTGTCAATTCCGGACGACTTGAGAGCTTAAGACCATATCCATACAGGTCTTCGTAGCACAGTTTGAAAAGCTGCTCCCATGCTTCCAGATCGCTGTCTAAAAACGACTTCCAAAGCTGATGTTTGTTCAAAGTATCATCCATCATTATAGTCCCCTATCCTTAACGACATCGAAACAAGAAATTAGTCTGTATCTAATCTCTCATATAAATAAATTTATGAATCATTCCTACAACTCTATGCCTGTGTGTATCAAAATGTAAGGTGATACCTGGTCACCCGTTCCCGTTTCCCCCCTTATCTCTTCTTTAGATAATTAACTGATAATAATAGACTATTGCCAATTAATAAAATTAAGTTCTGAAATTTATCTGCCAAATGGTGCCCTGTCCCCATTACAGGGCTTTCCTGCTCCCACATTCGGTTACAAAAAAAAAGGGGCCGGCTGAACCGCGCCCCCTGTACTAAATTATACGAACTCTCCCTTATAGCTGTGCTTCCAACTGCTTTTTAAGCTGAGCCTTTGGAACGGCTCCGACAATCTGGTCAACAACTTCGCCATCTTTAAAGATCAGCAGTGAAGGTATGCTTCGAATACCGTATTTGGTCGATGTCTCGGGATTCGAATCCACATCCACCTTGCCGACCTTGGCCTTGCCTTCAAATTCGCCGGCCAGTTCTTCCACTACAGGACCAACCATACGGCAGGGGCCGCACCATTCCGCCCAAAAGTCTACCAGTACCGGCTGACCGGCATCTGCATTCAAAACATCTTCCTCGAAAGAATCGTCTGTAAATTTTAGTGCTTTACTCATAACATCTTAGTCATTGGTTAAAGTTATATTCTTTCAATCATTTCGTTAAAATATCGTATAATTTTTTTCTACAATCATATCATTTATTGTTATACAGGATATTGCAAAAATTTATCGGCCGTTATTGGCATTCCGTCTCAAATTGACCGATTCGTTGCCCACCAGTGACTTAAGTCCACCCAGCAATTCATCATTGGGATCAACAACAAACTTCCGCACGTGCATGGCAAACGGCCGTTTTGCCTCCTTGCTCAACACATTGAACCGGACATTCGTTTCTCCCTGGTGCTGCTCAAAAAGATCGGCCATGCGATGCAGCTGCTCCTCATCCACCTGCGAGGTATCAATATCAATTTTGAGTTCTATCTGGTTTTGATACTTTTCCCGCATGCTCTCGATTCGCTCAAAGCTGTTGGCAATAATCTGCGGTTTTCCCCGACGCGTGTCGATGCTCCCATCCACCACAACCAGCGTATCCACCTGGATCATCCCCAGGCTGCGGTCATAGACCTCATTAAAGGCGATTACCTCCACCGTGCCGTGCAGGTCTTCCATTTGGAGAAAAGCAAAAGGACGCCCCTTTTTGTCCGTGACCCGTTTAACCTGTGTAATGATACCCGCACACCGCACATCGGTACGGTTGGGAAGGGACTCCATTTCCTTTGCATCCAGCGTATGAGAGCAGAACATCTCCACATCCTCCTTGTATTTGCTCAGCGGATGCCCACTCAAATAAAAACCGATCAGCTCGCGCTCCTTGTTGAGTCGTTCAATATTAGACCAGGGGTGCACCTCATCAAGCACCGGTTCATCGATGGCCGAAGCACTGCCGGTACCGTCGCCAAACAGGTCCGACTGGTTGGAGTTCTCCATCTCCTGCACCCGTGAACCATAACTGATGATCACTTCCATATTTTCGAGAAGCTGCCGACGGTTCCTGTTCAGCTCATCAAACGCACCGGCCTGGATCAGGCTTTCCAGTGTTCGCTTGTTGCAGATCCGAGAGTCAATGCGGCGGGCAAAATCATACACCGATTCAAACATACCATTCTCTCGGCGCTCTTTTACAACCTCTTCGACGGCATTGGAGCCGACCCCCTTAATTGCCTCCATGCCGTACTGGATACGTCCGTCCACAGCCACGAACTTACCGGCCCCGGTATTGATATTGGGAGGATCCACCGTGATGCCGTTATGGTAGCACTCCTCGATGAACTTCGAAACCTTGTCGATATCTCCCATGTTGTGCGTGAGCACCGCCGCCATATACTCGGGGGTATAATTGGCTTTAAAGAAGGCCGTCTGGTAGGCCACAACCGAGTAGGCCGCCGAGTGCGATTTGTTGAATCCGTAGTTGGCGAACTCAGCCATGATATCGAATAGCTCTTCGGCCTTGGATTCCGATACGCCGTTTTCGATAGCCCGCTCAGTAAAGACCTTGCGCTGCTTCGCCATCACTTTCTGCTTTTTCTTGCCCATCGCTCTCCGTAGCAGATCGGCTTCGCCAAGCGAATAATTGGCAATAATCTGCGCCGCTTTCATGATCTGCTCCTGGTAGATCATAATACCGTATGTCGGTTTCAGCAGCTCCTCCAGGTCCGGATGCGGGTACTCCACCTCGCTTTGGCCATGCTTCCGGTCGATATATTCGGGGATAAACTGCATCGGCCCCGGACGGTAGAGCGCGTTCATGGCAATGAGATCGTCAAGGGAAGTGGGCTTCAGCTGCTTGAGATACTTACGCATGCCGTCAGACTCAAACTGAAAGGTCCCGATGGTATTTCCTTTCTGATAGAGCTCGAAAGTTTTGTCATCGTTTTCAGGAATGTCGTCGAGCTCGTAGTGGACGCCGTGATTTTCTTCCACATACTTGATGGCGGTCTTCAGGATGGAAAGGGTTTTCAGACCAAGGAAATCCATCTTCAGCAACCCGCACTCCTCCGCGTGCGGCCCATCGTACTGGGTAATAAGTTCTTTGTCTTTCGACAAGGCAACCGGCACATATTCACTGATTTCTCCGGGTGCAATAATGACGCCGGCCGCATGAATACCGGTCTGCCGGGCCGATCCCTCCAGGGTGCGTGCAAAACGCATCATTTTCTGCACCTGCGGATCGGGATGCTCAAACAATTCCCTGATATCCTTGGCCGACTCAGGATTCTTGGACGGATCCAGCACCTTGTCAAAAGTGTTAACCCCCGGCTGGTCGGGAAACATCTTGGTAATGCGATTCACCTCTTCCAGGGGAACTCCCAGCACCCGTCCCACATCACGTATAGAGGTCTTGGCCTTCATCGTGCCATAGGTCACGATCTGCGCCACATTGTTCCGGCCGTACTCTTCGACCACGTAGTCAATGACTTCCTGCCGGCCGCTGTCATCGAAGTCAATATCAATATCGGGCGGACTTACCCGCTCGGGGTTTAGAAATCGCTCAAAAAGGAGGTCGTGCCGCAGGGGGTCGATATTGATGATCCCCAGGCAGTAAGCCACAATAGAGCCGGCTGCGGAACCCCGGCCGGGCCCCACAAATACATCCCGGCGGCGGGCCTCCGTGGTGAAATCCTGTACAATCAGGAAATAGCCCACAAAATCCATCTCCTTGATAATCATCAGCTCCTGCTCAATGCGTTCACTGACATCATGCGTAATTTCCCCATACCGTTCCTTAGCCCCTTCATAAGTAAGTTTGCGCAGATAATCGAGCATGGAATCGTACTCATCGGGAATGCTGTAATGGGGAAGCAGCAGCTCGGAACTCAGATCGATATCATCGACCTTCTCAACAATCTCGTTTGTATTGTCAATTGCCGCCGGCTGATCACTGAACAGCTCCTGCATCTCCTCCGGCGTTTTCAAATAAAACTCCGTGTTCAGGTTATTGTGATCGTCAGTAAACCGGAACCGGTTGGGATCATCAATATCGGCATTCGTCTGCAGGGCCAGCAGGATATCATGAGCTTCCGAATCCTCTTCTTCCACGTAGTGGGAGTCGTTTGTGGCAATCATTTTCACATTGTACTCCCTGGCCCACTTGACCAGCGCCTCATTGCATCGGTTCTGATCCTGCAGGCCGTGACGTTGCAGTTCAATGTAATAATCATCACCGAAAACATTCAGATACCACTCAAAAAGCGCCCGCGCTTCGCTCTCTCCTTCATTGATAATAGTCTGGTTGATCTCACTGGCGATGCAGCAGGTTGTGGCAATGAGCCCCTCGGCATGTTCGGCCAGCGTCGGCTTGTCGATACGGGGCTTGTAGTAGAGCCCGTCTGTATAACCGAGCGAACACAGCTTGGTGAGATTACGGTATCCCGTCATATTTTTGGCCAACAGCACCTGGTGATACCGCGTTCGGTCCTTCTTGTCATCCATTCCCGAAGGGGTAATGTAAAATTCGCAGCCGATGATGGGCTTTACACCCTGCTTGTGTGCTTCATTCACAAATTCCGGCACGCCAAACATATTCCCGTGATCCGTAATCGCGATGGCCGGCATCCCCTCATTTTTCGACTTCGTAATGAGCTGACTGATGCTGGCTGCACCGTCTAACATGCTGAATTGTGTGTGGCAGTGAAGGTGTGAAAAATCCATTCGGGGTCACTTGACGTTAGCGCTGATGTTCGCATTATTATACGATTCCTCAGCCACAAAATTAAGGGGATATTTGATCAAAAGAAGTTCCCGTTTGCCGCCCCTCCTCTCACAGCAGGCAGCGGCCAAGCGTGTAAATAAAAAAGGCCCGATCCAATGACCGGGCCTCAAATCTCTAACCTCCTTGTTAACAAGCGACTCTATGTGGCATCTACGATTCTGAATCTTCAATGCCCAGGTCTTTTTTGAGCTCAGCTATGTTTTCCTCAAGGCTGTTCAGCTGTTCCTGGAAATCACGCTTAAACGCTTCAAAATTTTCAATCGTACCTGATTCCACTTCCTCGTATGTTTCTTCGAGCTCACTTTGCTGATCCTTCAGATCATTCCAGCGCTTCTCGACTTCTGGCTCCAGCTCTTCCGACTGCTCTTCGATGGCTGCTTCAATTTCATCTATCTCTTCATTCAGGGCCTCTCGCTGCTCATCGACATTCTCCATGAACTCATTCTGCAATGATTCCATTTCCTCTTCCATGGAATTCATCGCCTCATTGGTGGATTCCTCCGCCTGTTCCTGCATCTGGTTCATCTCATTTTCTGACTTCTCGCTGCAGGATGTAAAGAGCAATCCAACCGAAAGAACGAATGTTATAAGCGTAATGCGTTTCATAATGTTGAATAGTTGATGGCTGTTTTTATTTATATCCTTACCTACTCATACTCTATCGTCATACGGATGTTCCCTCTCAAAAAATTTATAATTTCATAACGTTTTTTGTAACATACCGCTTCATTTACTCATAGATTTTGATACCATGATTATCAGCATCCTGGGTTGCGGCTGGCTGGGCCTGCCTCTTGCAGAACAATTGCGAGACGAAGGGCACCATATCAAAGGCTCAACCACCTCCCCTGAAAAATTAACGCTTCTCAAAGGTAAAAATATTGAGCCCTACCTCATCCGTTTGGATCCCCGGCTCAACGCTGATGCGGATCCCGATTTCTGGGATGCCGACCTGCTTATTTTAAATATACCTCCGGGACGAAACAGGGAGCATGTGGAACAGTTCCACAAGCAACAAATACAGGCGATTATTGAAAACATTCGCGACTCCTCCATCGACGAAGTTATTTTTGTCAGTTCTACCTCCGTCTACCCGGAACAGCCGGGCATAGTTGCAGAGGAAGATGCCAAAGCGGGGGAAGCTGTTCGACCGAGCGGCAACGCCCTGCTGAAAGCAGAAGCCCTGCTTATGAACGAATCCTCCTTCGACACGCATATTGTCCGGTTTGGCGGGCTTTATGGTTACGACCGTCACCCGGTCACCCACCTTTCAGGCCGCAAGAACCTGAGCAATGGCAATGCGCCGGTTAACCTTATCCATCGCGATGACTGCATCGGCATCCTCAAGGCCATCATACACAGTAACATCAGCAATCATATCTTCAATGGCGTCTCGGATGGACATCCGCCCAAAAAAATGTATTATCCGGCCGTGGCCAGGGCCAAGGGCCTGGCACCCCCGGTTTATAATGATGATGAGAACGAGGGCTACAAGATCGTGTCCAACATGAAGCTGAAACACATGCTCAATTATACCTTCAAATATCCGAACCCCATGGATTTTTAGAGGTCCTGTCTAATCTAATACTGATATCAACTCTGAACCCCGATCCAACAATTCCATGAAAATAAACATCCACAGCTACGAAGCAGAAAATATCACCATAGAATATGATCAGGAGCGATGCATCCATGCGGCTGAATGCGTTAAAAACCTGCCATCCGTCTTCAACCCCGACAAGCGACCATGGATCCAGCCGCAACAAGCAACGCCCGGTCAGCTGAAAAAAGCCGTTCAGTGCTGTCCGACTGGTGCGCTGAAATATCGTGACACCGATCCGCAGGAAGAGCCCGAGCCCCGAAATGCCATTATTATTGCCCCGGACGGCCCGGTATATCTGCGCGGCAACATCGAGGTCAGAAATGCAGACGGAGAAACAATTTTAAAAGACACCCGGCTGGCCCTGTGCCGATGCGGTGAGTCTCAGAATAAACCGCTCTGCGACAATTCACACCAGAATATCGCTTTTGAAGCGCCGGCAGGGTTTGACCCGGACAAGCTGGCATTTTCAGAAGACGTGAGTACTGGCAGCAGCCATCCCCTTGTTATCAAAATGATGAAAAATGGTCCAGTGCTGGTGGAGGGATCCTACCAGGTATATTCCATAGCAGCACAGCCGGCTGCCAGTACAAAAAACATCGCGCTCTGCCGCTGCGGACAGTCATCTGCCAAGCCCTTCTGTGACGGCACGCACAAAGAGATCGGCTTCAAGGGAT
Organism: Fodinibius sediminis; assembly: GCF_900182555.1. GTDB lineage: Bacteria > Bacteroidota > Rhodothermia > Balneolales > Balneolaceae > Fodinibius > Fodinibius sediminis. The sequence goes on from NZ_FXTH01000010.1 coordinate 18,649, forward strand.
AACGTTGCAAAAACCGGCGAAGGCATTACCGAAGCTTCACAATAACTTCATCTATAATACCTATATACCGGCCAACATTAAACCAACGATGCAGAAGTGCGGTGCCTCGCAAAACCCTCGCTCAGAAAATGCACATAAAACCCGGCCAGCGAATGGGCCTTTTCAATGCTCCCGATAATGTATTGGATCTGACAGGCGAACTCCCCGAGGACGTTGCGGTAATAGAAGAACTCCAAGGCCGGCAGGTGGATATAATTCTGGGTTTCATAGAGAACCGCAATATGTTAGAAACCCATCTGCCTGTCCTCAGAAGAGCCCTCGACGATGAGGGAGCCCTCTGGGTGGCCTACTACAAGGGCAGTGCTTCGATAGATACCGACATCAACCGCGACTCCATCCATGACTATGCCAAAAGCATTGATCTGAAAGGGGTTGCCATGGTATCGATCGATGAAAACTGGTCAGGCTTTCGATTTAAAAAAGTATAACCCATGCAGAAATTATTTTTGATCATTGGATCTGCTGCCATGGCACTAGCGGTCATGCTGGGGGCCTTTGGTGCGCACGGACTTAAAAAAATGCTCTCAGATGAGATGCTCACCATTTTTGAAACCGGGGTCAGCTACCACTTTTACCATGCCATCGGCCTGCTGGTTGTCGGCCTCACCGCACGATATCTTTCCGATTCGATCCTCCTGTCGTGGTCTGGATGGTTGATGCTTGCCGGCCTCCTGATATTTTCGGGAAGCCTGTATGTGCTTTCCATAACCGGCATCCGATGGTTGGGAGCCATTACCCCCGTGGGTGGGTTGTGCTTTATCGCCTCCTGGATCCTGTTAGCCCTGGCCATCTGGAAAAACTTGTGACCTTTATTTAAGAGGGACATACCGCAAAATTCATACTTGCAGTTCCCCATCATTATTATAACTTAACATTAATTATTTATTGCTTTTACAGCCAATAGGGAGGTCTAAGGTCGTCCTGAGGGCACAAACGAGCATATCTACCGGTATAACTGAAAGCGACTGCAGCTATGAAAACATCCATAAGAATTAATCGCCAGCTGGGCCTGCTGGTTTTGCTGTGGATGATGCCGGTGCTCGTGTGGGCACAAAATGAGGTTGATCGCGAACGCAGCTCTCTCAGGGGCATTCAATCGATGGGTCTTTCTGTCAATTATGAAGCTAATGCCGCCCTGCAGAAAAAAGGGGAGTTGAAGGTAGCATCCCTGCAGGACAAAGGACGGCAATTGCTGCGGGAAGCAGGTATTACCTTTATTCCTGATGAAAAGATCAGGCAGTCTGACCAGCTTCCGCTACTGTATCTGCACATTAATGCGATGGATGCCGGGCGCGGACTTGTGCCCTTTGCCATAAACCTTTATTTCTACCAGCCGGTCAAACTGGTGCTAAACCAAGATCTGCAAACCACGGCTAATACCTGGGAAAGCGGCACGGTGGGAATTGTATCGTACGACCAGCTATCGTTAATCGGGGACGCAGCAACGGGACTCCTTGAGGAGTTTATCCGTGATTATCATACTATTAATAATTAAAGCTTATAATCTTTCATAAATATATAATTCATGAACTTAGAAGACTTTCGAGAATTTTGCCTCACATTCACGGGCTCAACCGAAGATCATCCTTTTGAAGACGAAAATATTCTGGCTTTTAAAGTAATGGATAAAATTTATGCGATTGCGGATACCGATAAATTTAAAAGTATTGACCTGAAGTGCGATCCGGTCAAGGCTTCCATGCTCAGAAATCTTTATCAGGAGGTGCAGCCCGGTCAATTTAAAGACAAGCGAAGCTGGAATACAATTGATACCGAGGGAGCGCTTGACGATGAGCTTATCAAAGAATGGATCAAAGATTCCTATAGCCTGGTTGTGGAAACCCTGTCCAGGAAAAAGCAGAAAAAGCTGGAAAAGATGGATGAGGACTAGGGATTTTCTCCACGGGCAAACAGCCTTTTAATGCGGTGGAGGCTCTTTTTTTCGAAATTCCATACAAATTCAAATTTGCCCAGCAGAAATCCATATAAAAGAAAGAGGATCTGGTAGGCCGGGAACACGATCAATATCCAGGCAAGTATCTCAAGCAAAAGGGGGGTTTCCGCATTCAATCCCAGCAATCCAAAGACATATTTTCGCACATAGAGAGCAGTCATTCCTGTTATCGAAAAAATAAACAGGATAATCAGCAGGCCGCCATAACTTTCGACACCCCACCGCTTCATCAATTTTTCAATCAGTTTGTTCATATACCATTTCAAATTACAAAATACTGATGCGAGGCGCTGATTCCTTTTCCAGCTGCCTCTGGAATGGGGACCTGAAACAGGTGCTTATCTATTTGTCCCAGTAACAGCAGGCCAGTTTTCTGACTCCTCCCCCTCACAGGGAAAGCAGGATTTAGCAGAATGGCAAAACCGTCTCACGCGGTTTTCTTGCTATCCAGCTATTCGCTCAGAGCAGAGGCTATCGCTGTATCCGCGGCTGCAATGGTGTCGTCCAGCAGCAACTCGGTGTGCGAATTCGCTAAAAACCAAGACTCAAAAGGAGACGGGGGAAGATACACACCGTTTTTCAACATTTCATGAAAAAATCGTTTAAACAACCTCTGATCAGTGGATCGGGCGGTCCGAAAATCAATCACTTCTTCTCCGGTAAAAAAGACGCTGATCATCGAACCCACCCGGTTTATACTGGCTGCCACCTCGTGCGCCTCGAAAACCTCTTTCAATCCTGAAAACAGATAGGTTGTCTTCTCTTCCAGCTCATCGTAATGGCGGGGATTCTTGTTCAGCTCAGAAAGCAGGGCAAAACCTGCAGCCATCGCCAGCGGATTCCCTGAAAGGGTTCCCGCCTGGTAGACCGGCCCGACCGGGGAGACCTCGTCCATTACCTCCCTCCTCCCTCCGAAAGCACCCACCGGCAACCCGGCGCCAATAATCTTTCCATAGGTAACAAGATCAGCGGTGACCCCGTATCGCTGCTGGGCACCCCCTTTTGCTATGCGGAAGCCGGTCATGACTTCATCAAAAATAAGCACTACATCATGGGCATCACAGAGCTCACGCAGTCCGGGGAGGAATCCCTTTTTGGGGGGAATACACCCCATGTTGCCGGCCACGGGCTCAACGATAATTGCAGCCACTTCCCCTTCATATTCATTGAGAAGCTGCTTCACAGAATTCAAATCATTAAAATCGGCGGTCAACGTATCCTGTGCCGTCCCCTTGGTGACCCCGGGACTGCTGGGCTGGCCCAGTGTCAGGGCTCCGCTTCCGGCGTTAATCAGAAATGAATCACCGTGACCATGATAGTTGCCCTCGAATTTGATAATCTTATCTCGCCCGGTGTAACCACGGGCTACCCGGATGGCACTCATGCAGGCTTCCGTCCCGGAATTGACCATACGGATTTTATCTACGCCCGGCACCATCTGCCTGACAAGCTCAGCCATCTTCACTTCCACCTCGGTCGGGGCTCCAAAAGAAGTGGACCGGCCGGCTGTTTCCCTGACGGCTTCAATCACAGGCTCATAGGCGTGTCCGAGTATCATCGGTCCCCACGACCCTACATAATCAATATACTCCTTGCCATCCACATCGGTCAGTAAGGAGCCCTCCGCCTTTTCAAAAAAAACGGGCGTGCCGCCTACCGATTTAAAAGCCCGGGCCGGAGAATTCACACCGCCTGGAATAAACTGCTGTGCTCGTTCAAATAATTTCTTGCTCGTTTCTAGCATGTTCAGTTATCATTTTGTGCCATGGTCAGGCTGAATATCATTCAGCAGTTAACAAGCTGACTGCTGAAACACATTCGCATAACCTGTTAAAAAATATGTTAGTAATCGTTCAATAATTCAGAAGCCGCCTTTGCGAAGTAGGTAGCTATCAGATCAGCGCCGGCCCGCTTGAAGCCTACCAATGCTTCCATCATCGCTTGTTCTTCGTTCAGCCAGCCCTTCTCGGCCGCGGCCTTTAACATAGCGTATTCTCCGGAAACATTATACACCGAAACAGGTACCGAAACGTTTTCTCTGACAGCCCGAATAACATCCAGATATGGCAACCCGGGTTTGACCATTACAATGTCGGCGCCTTCCTGTTCGTCCAGCTTCGCTTCTCTGACAGCCTCTCTGACATTGGCCGGATCCATCTGGTAGGTTTTCTTGTCGCCAAAGCCCGGTGCCGAATCAAGCGCATCCCGAAAAGGACCGTAGTAGCTGGAAGCGTATTTTGCACTGTATGCCATGAGCCCGGTATGCTTGAACCCCGCCTCGTCCAGCGATTCTCGCATGGCTGCGATTCGGCCATCCATCATATCCGAGGGAGCCACCATGTCGGCGCCCGCTGCGGCGTGGCTTACGGCCATCTTTGCAAGCACTTCCACCGATTCGTCGTTGAGTATTTCGCCGTCTTCCACAATGCCATCGTGTCCGTAACTGGAATAGGGGTCCATCGCCACATCGGTCATCACCAGCATTTCAGGAAATTGCTTTTTGATCGTGCGCACAGCCCGCTGCATGAGTCCCTCCGGGTTAAGGGCCTCCGTGCCCCTGTTATCTTTTTTCTCATCCGGCACCTTGGCAAAAACCAGCACCGAACGAACACCCACTTCTTTCAACTCCCCGATTTCATCCATCAATAAGTCCAGGCTGTACCGATAGTAGCCGGGCATGGAAGGGATTTCAACCCTGCTATTGTCCCCTTCCATAACAAAAACAGGTGCTATGAAATCAGCCGGTTTGAGATGATGTTCGGCCACCATTTCTCGCATGGCCGAAGAGGTTCGCAGTCGTCGTCCCCGAATATAGGGAAATTGTCCATGTGTCATAATACAATATCTGTTGCTTTTGTCGAGCTGGGTTTATTTCAGTATCCTCAGCAAACAGATGCTGAAATAAATCAAGCCCGGGATGTACATTCGATCATTGGTTAGCTGTCGAGCATGCCTTCTTCTCTGCCAAGGGCAATCCAGTCAATGGGGTTTCGAAGCCGATCAATGAGATAGGCCTCCTCGCTGCCCTCCGCAACCTTAAAATCATAGTCCCAGCGCACCCGCGGCGGCAGGCTCATAAGGATGGACTCGGTACGTCCGCTGGTTTTCAATCCAAACAAGGTCCCCCGATCGTGAATCAGGTTGAACTCGACATAGCGGCCGCGTCGGATTTCCTGGAAGTATCGCTGTGTTTCGGTATAGCTTTCGTCCTTGCGTCGCTCGACAATAGGCACATAGCTCTCCAGAAAAGCATCGCCCGCGGCCGTAGTAAAGCTGTACCAGTCCTCCACCGATCGCTCCCCATCGGCGCGAAGGTAATCAAAAAAAAGCCCGCCTATCCCCCGCCCTTCGGACCGGTGATCATTGTAAAAATAGTGATCACACTCCTTTTTATAGCGGGGATACAGTTCCTTCCCATGGGGATCACAGGCCTTTTTCAATATACGGTGGAAATGTACGGCATCCTCATCCCGGAGGTAATAGGGGGTTAAATCGGCGCCACCGCCGAACCAGCAGTCACGCACTTCGCTCATTTCAGCATCATCATAGAGTTCAAAATAGCGAAAATTGGCATGCACCGTCGGTACCATCGGGCTTCGCGGATGAATAACGAGTGATAGTCCACCGGCCCAGAACCATCCCTGCTCAACCTCAAACCGTTTGCGAATGAGCTCGGGCAATTCCCCGTGCACCGTTGAAATATTGACCCCGCCCTTTTCAAACACATTTCCCTTCTCAATGACCCGGGTGTGGCCTCCGCCGCCGCCTTCGCGCTCCCAGTCGTCATGGCGGAACCGCGCTTTGTCGTCAATTTCCTCGAGCCGGCTGCATATTTCATCCTGGAGGTCTTGGATATAAGCCTCGAACCGCTCTTTGACGGGAGTCCCCTTGGGGTTTCCTTTTGGTGAGACGGGATGTGCACTGCTTTCAACGGGCATAGTCATATGGACTTTTAATAATTCCTTTTAAAGCGGATAATACATCAATGGTTTATTTTGCTTCGTATTCCTTCACGGCATCCACAAATGCCCGGGCATGATCTACGGGAATATTGGGCAGGATGCCGTGCCCGAGGTTGGCAATATAATTCTGTGGGCCGAAGCGATCGATCATCCGCTTGACCTGCCGCCTGATCTCCTCCGCCGGCATCATCAGCTTCGACGGATCAAAATTACCCTGCAGCACAATGTTTCCGCGAGTAGCCTCACGTGCATACTCCGGGGTGACGGTCCAGTCAACACCCAGAGCAGAAGCGTTGCTCTTGAAACTGAGTCGCTCAAGGGCATACCAGCTTCCCTTGGCAAACAGGATCACCGGAACCTCATCAACGGCCGCACATATTTCCATCAGGTACGGCATGGCCCATTCATTAAAATCCTCCGGACCCAGCAGTCCCGCCCACGAGTCGAAAACCTGCACCACCTGAGCACCGGCGGCCACCTGTGCTTTAAGGTAATCAATTGTAGCCTTGGTCAGCTCTTTCATAACATGTCGTGCCGCATCCGGATGCTGATACATAAAGGCTTTGGCCCTGGCAAAGTTCTTTGATCCCTCGCCCTGCACCATGTAACAGAAGAGCGTCCACGGCGCACCGGCAAAACCAATCAGCGGCACGCGTCCATTCAGCTCGTTCCGCGTAAGTGTAATAGCCTCCATCACGTGGCTGAGCTTTCCGGGGACATCCTCGGCCAGGATGGCAAAGGCATCATCCACGCTTCGTATGGGATTGCCCATTACCGGCCCCTTGCCCTTGACGAGGTCCACATCAATACCAAGCGCCTGGGGCACTGTCAGGATATCCGAAAAGATGATGGCTGCATCGGGCTCCAGTTCATCGATAGGCTGGATGGTGATCTCACAGGCCAGCGCCGGCGTTTCCACGCGCTCGAAAAAAGTATATTTTTTGCGAAGCTTCATATACTGTGGAAGGTAACGCCCCGCCTGTCGCATCATCCAAACCGGCGGGCGTTCCACCTCTTCCCCCCGCAGGGTGCGAAGCAGTAAATCATTCTTGAGTGCAGGAAAATTATGATCCATAAATACTTTGGTTGATAAAGATTTGTTTCTCCGCGATCAGCCCCTGTCTTCGCGGGTAATGTGATCCTCGGACTGGTTGAATAGGTAGTCGGCCGTGAGCCGCAGCAGCACCTCCGTATCGGGCCGGCCCGCAATTTCCACCTGCTGGTCGGTATGCTCCTTCAGTGCTTTGGCGGTGGTGGGACCAATGGCGAAAAGCGGGGGAAGGTCGTCTTCAAAACCCGCTCCACGGGCAAATCCTTCAACAGCACTGGGGCTGTAAAAAAGGATTCCGGCAATGGGGCGGCCGGGCACCTCAACGGGGTTGATTACCGTTTCGTAGACTTCCAGCTCAATAACTTCAATACCTTCTTCACCAAGCCGATCCGTCATTTCGTCCCGACTTAAATTGCCGTGAAAGTAGATAACCGAATTAATTTTTCCCTCCTTGATAATCAGCTCGGCCAAATGCTTGCCATTTTCTTTGCGGGGAATTTTGGCATCCAGCCCCAGGTCCTGCAGCGCTTCGCGGGTTTTGGCCCCCACCGCAAAAAGCTGTGTTTCCGGGCGTACCTGTAATCCACTGTTCATCAGCTCCTTAAGGGCCTTAACCCCATTGGCACTTGTAAAAACCCAGTCGGATTTCGGATGCTCATTTATCACCCTGAGCACCTCATCCCAGTAATGGGGAAAATGAAACTCGAGGGCTGGTTCTATGATCGGCTCCAGTCCTAATATACGGGCATATTCCAATTGCTGTGCTGATAGCGGTCGTGTAACTAAAATATTCCGTTTGGCTTGTCTCATACCTTGTCAAACTACCTCAAATTACTCCGATCTCATTTCCTCAATGATCTTTCCGGCTCCTTGGCGTAGCAGTGCCTGTGCAGCGGCGTGTCCCAGATCACCGGCCTTCCCAACGGAAACGCGCTTCTCAAAATCATACTGTTTCCGGCCGTCCAGGGTCAGGGCCACAGCCTTGAAATGAAGCTCTTCATCATCAATAACCGCAAAGGCTCCGACGGGCGCGCTGCATCCGGCTTCCATATCATGCAGAAAATCACGCTCGACGGCAGTGCACAGGGCCGTTTTGTCGTGATTGAGTTGCGAAACGATGTTTTCCATCTTGGAATCACCGTCACGGATCATGACTGCCATGGCACCCTGTGCCGCTGCTGAAACCATCCAGTCGAGATATTCACTGATGTGATGCCCCAGATCAATGCGCTGAAGTCCTGCCGCGGCAAAAATAGCCCCGTCCCAGTCATTAGCATGCACCTTCTCAAGCCTTGTATTTACATTTCCCCGGATGTTCACAATCTCATGGTGGGGGTAGCGATGCAGCCACTGGGCACGCCGCCTGTTGCTGCTGGTGGCAATGGTAGCCCGGTACGAGGTATCCTCCAGGAAGTCCGTGCCGGCGGGTGCCACCAGTGAATCCCGGGGGTCGGCCCGCTCCATGACAGCGGCCACTTTAAGCGGCAGGGGATTTTCAGTTGGCAAGTCCTTGAAGGAATGCACCGCAATATCAATTACATGATTAAGCTGGGCATCATCAAGCGCCTTGGTGAAAACCCCTTTGCCACCCATTTCGGTAAGTGGGGTGGTCAAATCCAGATCGCCTTCCGATTTAACAAAAACAAGCTCAGTTTCATGACCGAGCTCTTGAAGTTCCTTCGCTACCTGCTTTGCCTGCCAGGTAGCAAGTTCGCTGTCACGTGTGCCAATACGAATGGTGGCTTGCCTATTCATTATCAGTGTTGATTTCCAGCTTAAACATATCGTGTACAACCCTGGTCACCTGCTCCGATTCATGATGGTCGCGCAGGTGCTCTATGGAATAAGCAGCAATCTTATTGACAATGCGACGCGTCAAATTCTCCACTTTATCCTTATCAGTCTCAGAAATCTTATTTTTGAAGAAATCAAATTCATCTTCACGGATGGCATCAAACTTCGCAGTCAGGGCCTTGATCGTGGGCACCACCTTCTGCTTGCTGAGCCAGTTCTGGTAATCCGTCAACTCATCCTCAATGATTTTTTTCACCAGCGGTATATTCTCTTCCCGTCTGCGGTAAGCCTCGTCGGTCACATCCGTCAGGAAGTCCATATTTGCCAGGTCTACAAAATTCAGATCGGCTATTTCAGGATCGATGTTGCGGGGAACTGACAAATCAACCATCACCTTGAAAGCGGGATCCAGCAGGGAGGGTTTCATATCATCCAGCGTAATGACCGGCTTTTTGGATCCCGTCGCTACGATGACAAGATCCGCGTCCGCAATTTCCTGTGGCAGCCTGGCCATATCAGCTACCTGCAAGTCATATTTATCGGCCACGAATTCTGCCCGGTTGCGGGTTCGATTAATCAGCGTCAACTTCCTCGCACCGAGATTAATCAGATTTTTACAGGTGACCTTGCCGATTTTGCCTGTACCGACAAGAAGAATATTCTTATCCTTCAGATTATCAAAGGTTTCAATGGCGAATTTTACGGCGGCATAGGCCGTGGTGGCCGCCCCTTCGCCCAGCGAGGTCTCATTGCGGGATCGTTTGTGTGCCCGGAATACATGCTGCATCAGGCGATGAAGTTCTCCATCAACCGCATCCATATTACTGGCCAGCTCATATGCTTCCTTGATCTGTTTCACAACCTGCAGGTCGCCCAGAATTTGGGAGTCAAGCCCTACTGTGACCTGGAACAGATGTTCTATGGCCCGCCGGCCCTCCTTCTCGAAGCCATAGTTATGGAATTCTTCCAGGCTGGCATTCGAATACGTTATGAGCAATCGTATAATTTCCTGGGGCGTAGCGTCCTGGGCAAAGAGTTCCGTACGGTTACAGGTTGAGATCACGAACAAGCTGTTGATTCCCTCACGTCCGGCTCCCCGTATGAGTTCCTTTTTCTGTGCTTCTGTCAAACTGAAACGCTCGCGCACATCGATGGTGGCCTCCCAGTGGTTGACCCCGACGACGCAAAAGTCTGATATTTTAGGTCGATCTACGGACATCTTTCAAGCTGAAACCTTTTCAGATTCAGAATTTGCACCTGATTCAACATCAAGTTCATGATCCATTTTATCCAGTACCTGGTTCGCCAGGGCCTGGATATAGCGGGGATGATCGTTAATGCCCGGCATCACCGTGATGTTTTCATATTCATATCCCTCCTCTTCCAGATCCTCTGCCAGCTCAACCCCCAGTTCATACAGCGTTTCAATATGATCTGTGACAAACGCAATGGGGATCATCAAGAAGTTTTTGATGCCGTATTCAATGTGACGCTCCACCAGCTCCGCCGTATTGGGCTGGGTCCATTTCTGCGGCCCCACCTTCGACTGGTATCCCAGCCAGTAGTCATAGTCGTAGCCGCGCCGTTCCATGATCGCCTCCATCGTCTGGTTGATCTCAGAGGTATAGGGATCGCCGCTTTTCACTTCCAGGAGCGGGGTTCCGTGGGCACTGAAAATAAAATGTGTCTTCCTGCGCGTCTCCTCCTCCATTCCCGCCAGGGCCTCATCGATGCGGTCGTTCATGGCGGCCAGGTAATCCTCGTCAAGGTGGTAATTTTTGACATGGAATTCTTTCCACGGGGTATGCTCTCCGAATTTATCTTCTCGCTTGGTCTCCCAGTCGCGGAAGCTGCTGCCGGTGGTTGTCCACGAAAACTGTGGGTATAGCGGCACCATCACAGCATGTGTGATGCTATCCTCGACCATATCCTCCATGGTCGTCTCGGCAAAGGGCAGCCAGTAGCGCATGCAGGTATAGACCTTCACAAAATGGTCGGGCATTAGCTTCTTAAAATGCTTCTCCAATCCCCGGCGCTGCTTCTCTGTCAGGCTATTAATGGGCGAGCAGCAGGTCGATACAATACTGTTCTTGCGATTCAGGCAGTGCTTGTTACCCATACAACCCCGCGGGCACCCATTGATCTCCTCATAATCCTCCTGCACGGCGGGAGCACGAAATTTAGAAATTATATTCGCGAAAAAATCCTGAAACCTTCCACCGCCCAGCTTGATGATATCCTCATCACGGAAAAGATTATACAAAAAGGGGCGAACTGCATAATCAGCAGTAGGCCCACCGAGATTCATCAATACTACACCAATTCGTTTTTCGTCTTGAGACATCTAAACCTTGTATTAATCTCCGGCAAGTAAAAGCCTTGTTTATGTTCTTGATAAAGTGGAAACTTCGATATTATCACAGTTAATAAATTCATTTTTTATGAAGAGAGTTTGAAGAAAAGGGTACTAATTATATTTAGAACGAGTCTAACTATTCCACACCCTGTCCCCCGTAAACAGTCCGCTAAACCGTATGAAACAGATTTTGACCCTTGTGCCTATCCCTTTGGCAGCTCGAACCAGAATTTGGTACCGCTGCCCACGGTGCTCTCCACATTAATATCGGAATTATGGGCATTGAGGATGCTTTTAACCACCGCCAGGCCCAGCCCGGTTCCCCCCTTGTCTCTTGAACGCGCCTTGTCGGTACGATAAAACCGATCAAACAACCGATCCAGGTGCTCATCCGAAATACCAATGCCACTGTCCTGCACGGAGAGGACCACCCGGTCGCCAACGGTCTCATAGGTCATTGTCACACTCCCCTTGTTCGTATACTTCAGGGCATTTGATACCAGGTTGTCAAGCACCTGCTCAATTTTTCCGGGGTCGCCCAGCACATTGCAGGAATGCCGGTCCAATTCCAGGTCAATTCCCTTCTCTGCGGCTTTTTCGCCATACCAGTCCTGCATATGCCGGGCAACGGTGGCAAGATCAAACTCCTGCATTTCAACAAAGTATTCATCCGAATCGTAGCGCTGCAGCGTTTTAAGATCCTTGAACAGGTGTGAAATACGCTCTGTCTGCTTTTTGGCAGTGGCAATATATTTCTGTCTTTTGGAGGGAGACAACTTGTCAAGCTCCAGCATTTCCAGCGCCCCGGAGATGGTATGCAACGGATTCCGGACTTCGTGGGTGATGTCGGCAAAAAACTGGCGCTGTTTTTCCGCAAACCGCTTGATCTGTTCAGTATCGGCCCGCAGCTTCGATGCCATCTGGTTAAGCGAAGTTGCCAGGGTGCCAAATTCATCACTTCGGCGTATATCGATCTCCCGGTCCACATCCCCTTCAGCAATATCGCGGGCCGCATTTTTTATCTGGGTAATAGGCTTGGTAAGATAGCGCGACATCCAGATACTGACCAGGATGATGAGGCCAACCGAAATAAACATTCCGTAATAGATGATCCAGCGGATGGTTTTAATGGGCGCATAGATCTCATCCTTGAGCTGGGCGGCCTGCAGGTAATACAACCCGTTTCCGGTGTGCGGCAGTCGGATATAGCTGGTCAACACTTCCGCACTGGTATTACGGGGAAGCAAGGGGATTCCTCCGCCTTCCTCCAGGGTATCCCTGATCTGCGGCGCCAACCGCTGATCAGGAATAAAAGTCGTATCCTCTTTCAGGTAGCTGTTGAGCAGCCGCCCGGAGGAATCGTAGAGGGCCAGCTGGTACCCCGAGGTCTGAGCTGCTTCAGCAAACCGCTGCTTGAATTCACTGCTGCCGGTCAGATTGGAGATGGTAACGGCCAGCCAGCGGGTATCGCGCTCCATCTCCGTTCGGCCCTCTTCAAGCAGGTAATCCCTGATAAAAAGGATCGAATAGCTGCTGATGGATGTAATACCGAAAATCAACAGCAGAATAAAGGTCCACGCCAGTTTGGAGCGTATGCTCATATACAATTCGTGTTTCAGGAGTTCATATTTACATTCATAGCCGGGAAGCACAAGAGGGCAGACTCAACGAAAATTAATAATGAATTGTGTTCCTTTGTCCGGCTGACCCTCAACATCAATTTTCCCGTCAAAATTTGTCATCTGACGATGTACCAAATAAAGGCTACCCCCCTTGGAGTCGTTATTATCGTGAAAAGTTTGATTCAAGCCGAGTAAATCATCTTTTATCTTCTTCAGATCCATCCCCAGTCCATTATCCTCTACAATCATTTTTTGGTCCCTGCTCAACTTTGAATTGACTGCTTATCTCAGATTTTGAGTCTGGCTTAAAGTACTTAATGGCATTGGCAGTCAAGTTCAGGAACACGCTTTTCGGGGAAGGAAAAGGATGGAATATAGTCACATCAGCAACATCTCAACACTCCTTTTACACCTTCACAATCTCACGGTTAAGCCCGTAACCAATGCCACGGTAGGTTTTGATGATCTCACCGGCTCCCTTCATCTTCAACCTCAGGTTCTTGACATGCACATCCACCGTCCGGTCAAAGACAAATCGATCGTCTTCGGTAATATGCTCCAGGATCTCCTGCCGGGTGTACACCCGTTTTGGATTTTTGTAGAAGAGCTCAATGAGGGTATACTCCGTGGAGGTAAGATCAACCTTCTCATCCTCAACATACAGCTCCTTGGCCTCTGTGTCCAGGTAGGTATCTCCATACTGCAACCAATTGGCCTTTTGGGGATTTTGGCGCCTCAGCAGCGACTCCACATGCGCCTTCACCAGGTTCAGGCTCGCCGGTTTGGGAATATAGTCGTCCGCCCCGAGCTCAAGCCCTTCAATCTCATCCTTCTCCTCGTCCCTGGCCGTCAGAAAAATAACAGGGATGTCGTTCAGCACCGGATGCTTGCGGATATGGCGACAGATCTCCTTGCCGTCCACATTAGGCACCATAATATCCAGGATCGCCAGATGTATTTCGCCCGCATGCTGCTCAATAAGCTCCAGCGCCCGATTCCCTTCATGAGCAACCAGAACCTCGTAATCATTCATTTCCAGAAAATTAGCCAGCATTTCGGCCGATTCTTCTTCATCCTCTACTAACAGTATGCTATGTCTGGGTTTCACATCAAATAATTTTAGTTACAGTAAAACAGGTCAAAACAGCATCGGATCAAAATTCGTTGGTAAGATAGCAAACTTTACAGAGTATCTGAACCGGAAGGTCATTTATAAAATGAACCTTGTCATGCTGCGCTTGTTTCACCATTTTATTTCAATTGTTAGAAACCCACAAACCATCGCACTTATGCCCTTTGAAAATAACGTTGCCTGGATTACCGGTGCCTCCTCGGGTATTGGCGAAGCCCTGGCCTACGCCCTCAGCAACCGGGGAGCCAAACTCATCCTCTCCTCGCGGCGAGAGGAGGCCCTGAAAGAGGTAAAAGAAAAATGCGCGGGCGATCCTGCCCACATCCAGGTACTGCCGCTGGACCTGGCCGCCACGGATACCCTGGAGAAGAAAGCCCAGCAAGCGCTAGATCGCTATGGGGATATCGACTACCTGTTTAACAACGGGGGCATCAGCCAGCGCTCCCTGGCTGTTGATACAAACTTCGAGGTACTCCGGAAGGTGATGGAGGTGAATTTCTTTGGCTCTGTGGCCCTCACCAAAGCCCTCCTCCCCTCAATGATTGAACGCCAATCGGGACATATTGTCGTCACCAGCAGCGTCATGGGGAAATTCGGCACCCGGCTTCGATCCAGCTATGCCGCATCCAAGCACGCCCTTCACGGTTATTTTGATTCTCTGAGGCAGGAAGTGCATGAACATAATATCAGGGTAACACTGGTTTGTCCCGGCTTTGTAAAAACCGATGTAACCAGGAACATGCTGGAAGGCGACGGCAGCAGACACAACAAAATGGGCAAGGGGCAACAGGATGGCCTGTCCCCGGATGCATTCGCCGAAAAGCTGCTTCCTAAAATTTCCAGGGGAAAAAACGAAATTTATATCGGCGGAAAGGAAATTGTGGGCGTCTATTTGAAACGATGGGCCCCCGGACTGCTTAACAAGCTGTTGCTCAAGTCCGACGTAACTTGACACACGCCTCCCTGAACAGACCTGGATAATCCCCCCTAACTGTTCGACACAATTCCCAGCCCTGGATTTCGCCGTCTTTCTTAATGCCCTGACCGGTTTCTTTGTCATCTCGGTCTTTTCAATGTCTATCCCGCTGCTGGCCGGGCCAGGGTCTCTCACCTTGTCCATACTGCTCTTTTCTAAGACCGCTACGGTGGAAGGGAATATTGCCGTACTTTCGGCCATCCTTGCGGTCTGCCTGCTCACACTCATACTGATGCTGACCTCGCAATACCTTAAAAAAGGTATGGAAGAACCGGTGATGAAATCCTGCGCCGTTTCCTGGGTGTTATTCTTTCGGTTCTCTCCATCCAGTTTATTTACGAGGGGATCACAAATATGGCCGGGCGGGACCTCTCATATCCAGGGCGTGCGCCCTGAGCTTCACCATTTTCAGACCGGTACAGGCACCTGCCCAATGCTCCAAAAACGTCTACCCGCCATAGTTTATTCTTTCCGACAAATGATTATCTTGTGTACCACAATGGGCTCACAGCCTGAGCCTTTTCTTCCTTAACTCACGTTATCATTCAACCGACATGGCCCAACTCATAACCTCTGCCGAAGAACTCTCTTTCAGCATAGACGATATCCCTTCCATGCCTCTGCCGAAGGAGGTTCTGATGGTCCGCCCCCTGCATTTTTCCGTCGATTATGTGATTAATCCGCATATGGCGGATCAAGTCGGTAACGTGGATAAAATTGAAGCCCAGAATGAGTGGACCCTAGTGCAGTCACTGTTCGATCAAATCGGTATGAAGATACACATTATGGAAGACCAGGAAGGCCTGCCCGACATGGTCTTCTGCGCCAATCAAAGCCTGCCCTACCGTGACGAAGACGGTAACCGGCATGTATTCATGAGTATTATGCATGCAGAACAGCGCAAAAAAGAAGTCCCTTATTTTGAACAATGGTATCGCCAGCGTGGTTACGAACTGCACTTCCTGGACGAGGAAAAGATTCGCGACTTCGAAGGCTGCGGAGATGCAATTTGGCACACCGGCAGACGCCTGCTGTGGGGAGGCCATGGATTCCGCTCTTCACTGGATGCCTATCAAATGATTTCCGACACCTTCGGCATACCGATTATCACGCTTGAGCTGGTGGATGAATCGTTTTACCACCTGGATACCTGTTTCTGTATTCTGGATGAGCATACGGCCCTGATATATCCCGAAGCGTTTACCGACCAGGGCCTCGGCATGATTCACACAATATTCGACCAGGTCATTGAAGCCTCCAAGTATGAAGCCGAAGAACTCTTTGCCTGTAATGCCTGCTGTCCTGACGGCCGTAATGTGATAATCCAGCAGGGTGCCACCAACGTCACCAAGAACCTGAGGGATGCCGGCTTTGCGGTTCATGAAGTCAGCACTTATGAGTTTATGAAGAGCGGAGGAAGTGTCTTTTGCATGAAAATGCTGCTCTGGTAGCCGTCTCCACCTCGCCGGGCCGGGGCCGGATTTTTTAAAACTGATCATTACATCTTATGGCCAGAAACCTGACCCAACTGTTGATTTCAGCGGCAACAACCCTCCTGCTGTTTTGGTTGTTGTCCATTGCCTTCGGACCCACTCCACCCCTGGGTCCGTTTTTTAGTCCCTCTGCCGGCTTCTGGGCAAATGCCGTCACCAGCCAGAAAAGCGACCTGCAGCTCGATATGCCCGGCGGAGCCCTGACCGAAACCGTATCTGTTTACTACGATTCGCTCGGTATCCCCCACATTTTTGCCCAAAACGACGATGATCTTTATTACGCCCAGGGATATGTCACTGCACGGGACCGCCTTTGGCAGATGGAATTTCAGACTTATGCAGCCGCGGGACGACTTTCCGAGATTATAGGCCCCTCGATGCTTGAATATGATCGGTACCGGCGACGCATTGGCATGGGCTGTGCTGCCGAACAGGCACTGAGCGGTTTAGTCGAACATCCCGAAACGGCCCGTGCCGTCAAGGCCTATGCGGCAGGTGTCAACGCCCGGATAAATGAACTCAATCCTGCTGAATATTCCCTGGAATATAAACTTCTCGACTACCGGCCCGAACCATGGAGCCCGCTGAAGACAGCATTACTCCTCAAAAGTATGACATATACCCTGGCAGGCCACCATCATGACCTTCAGATGAGTAATACGAGGGCGTACCTGGGAAGCTCCTTTATCCGACAGGTCCTGGATATTGACCCTCCGCTCAATGCCCCCGTCATTCCCCCCGATCAAAAATGGGATTTCCTTCCGGTTCCCATTCAGCAGCCCGACACTGTATTCAAACCGTCCATTGCCACAAAGATCCCTCCCTTCCGGCCGGACCCGCACAACGGGAGCAACAACTGGGCTGTCAGTGGCTCTAAAACGGCCAGCGGATATCCCATCCTTGCCAATGATCCTCACCTGAATATGACGCTTCCCTCCATCTGGTATGCAATACAGCTGCACAGCCCCACTCAAAATGTCATGGGAGCCTCTCTGCCGGGCGCACCTGCTGTTATCGTAGGCTTTAATGAACACACCGCCTGGGGTACCACCAACGTGAGCGCTGATGTCTGGGACTGGTATGAAATTGTCTTTCGTGACTCTACGCTGGCTGAATACCGCTACAATGGCTCCTGGCGTCCGACCACGCAGCGAGTAGAGAAAATTAATATCAAAGGAGAACCTGCCGTGGTAGACACGGTCGTCTACACGCATCATGGTCCTGTTGTACAGACGTCTGGCAGTAAAAAGATGCGGCCCGGCATCCCCAGATACCACGCCATGCAATGGATTGCCCATAAAAGGTCCAATGAACTTCGTTATTTTCTTGAGCTCAACAAGGCCCGCAGCTATGAGGATTACCGCGAAGCGCTGCCGCACTTTGACAGTCCGGCACAGAACTGGGTGTTTGCCGACCACACGAACATCGCCCTTACTGCTGCCGGAAAGTATCCGCTTAAATGGAACGGGCAGGGTCGCTTTATCGGTGATGGCTCCGATCCCCGGTACGACTGGCAGGGATGGATTCCTTTTGACCATATTCCTTCCGTCAAGAACCCGGCTCGTGGGTTTGTAAGCTCGGCCAACCAGGATCCAACCGGCGACGCCTACCCCTATTACCTCGATGACGATTTTGCTCCCTATGAAAGAGGGCGGCGTATCAACGACCGGCTCGCCGCTATGGACAATATTACGCCCCGGGATTTGCAGCAGCTCCAGACGGATACCTACAGCTATCATGCTGCCACGGTGCTCCCCCGGCTTTTGCGGGACCTCCGCAAAGACACCTTGTCTCCCCTGAAACGGGAGGCCCTTGCATCGCTTGCAGAATGGGACTATAACAATGATGGAGAACTTTCCGCCCCCTCACTCTTCCACTACTGGTGGGAGGCCCTTGACAATGCCATCTGGGACGATGAGTATCATGCGGTATCCTTTCCCATGGAACGGCCCGCCCGCGACCAGACTGCCCATCTTGTGCTTACCGATTCGACCCTCAGCTGGTATGACAACATTACGACCGAAGAGTCGGAAACCCTTAATATGCTGATCAACCGTTCTTTTCACCGGGCCTTCCGGCAGCTCACCAAGGAATTCGGCCCTCGGGGCCCCCGCTGGAAATGGGGACAGGTGAACAATACCAATCTTAATCACCTCGCTCAAATACCCGGCCTTGGTCAACCAAATATCTTTACCGATGGAGCGAGAGAATCTATCAATGCGATACGGGGAGATCACGGTCCCTCCTGGCGCATGGTGGTAGCAATGGGCCCGGCTATCGATGCATATGGCATTTATCCCGGAGGGCAATCCGGCAATCCCGGATCACCCTACTATGATAATATGATCGATGACTGGACCCGTGGGAAGCTCTATCCGCTGTGGTTCATGAAACACAGGCCGAGCAGTGACGACTCGGTAACCTACATGCTCAACATGCAATAAAGGCAGCTGTAAAACCATGATTTTAATTTTGTTACTTGCTCTGTCGGCCTGGCTGCTAAGTCTCATATTTCCCTGGTGGTCGCTAGCTGTCCCTGCGATTCTCCTGGGTGCAGCCCTGGGCAGAACAGGCGGATCATCCTTCGGTACAGGTTTTTTGGGAATTGGGCTTCTGTGGTTTGTCCAGGCAACTTATATCCACCTTGCCAATGATGGTCTCCTTGTCACCCGGATAGCCGATCTTTTCAGCTTGCCTCATCCATGGCTGGTTATCCTAATCACTGTCCTTGTCGGTGGCCTGGCCGGGGGCTTCTCTACCCTTACCGGCTATTTGCTGGGCAAAGTGCTTTCCCAAGCCCGCAAGACAGTCTAAGACGTATTGAAAAAAACGACACCAGCCGGCAATATCACCCCGGCTTTCCAGGTTCATTGCGATCATCTCAATGATTTTTAGCAGCATCCGGGCTTTCAATTTTTATCAAAAGCATGTAGATTAATTCTTACTGCAACTTACTGACCAATGAGGTGTGTCATGCCCGCCATGAAACCCGATAATACCGATACCCCTTCTTTCACCTGTAGTTACTGCGGCGAAATCAATACAACATTTGTAGATCCATCACAGGGCAAAACACAGGAATATATTGAAGATTGCCAGGTATGCTGCCGCCCCAACGAACTGTCGGTATCGTATGTCTACCGCAACCGGGAATTTCTGATTCAGGCCCGGCCTTCGCAATAAATCGGAATTAGCTTAATAATTCATTGGAATTCAATTATTCGATTTGTATCTTTATGCAGTTTTGCGCTGGAATTGCGGTTTAAAGCACAGTAATGTTAATAATAGAGGATTAGCGAACGAAACTTGGCCTGCAAGCAAACACTTTTAAAACCAGGCGGAAGCATTTTCAGCTTCCCATACATACATGAAATATTTGACCATTTATCGATGGTCAGCACACCTCCCCTTTTCCTGAAATCCGACACTTCATTGGTTGTCGGATTTTTTTTATATCAAAATTCGAACCCCTCAAAAAGATTTATTCCTTAATAATATGTCACTGTATCCCAGAGATAAAGCAATCATTGCCCTCTCCGACGGCACGGTAGAACACGGTTATGCTATCGGAAAAAAAGGTACCACCGGCGGCGAACTATGTTTTAACACCAGCATGGTTGGCTACCAGGAAATATTTACTGATCCCAGCTACTACGGTCAGCTCATGATGATGACTTATCCTCATATCGGCAATTACGGAACCATGAGCCGCGATGACGAAGCACGACGGGTCATGATCTCCGGGCTGATCGTCCGTTCCTTTTCATGGGAACACAGCAATCCCCAGGCCGATGGCAACCTTCAGCAATACTTGGAACAGAATGAGGTAGTCGGCATCAGCGGCATCGATACCCGCAAGCTGGTACGGCACATCCGTTCCAAGGGTGTAATGAATGCGGTAATCTCATCCGAAGAACTCGATGAAGAGGCCCTGGTGGAAAAAGCCCGCAACTGGGAAGACATGGTCGGGCTTGAACTGGCTACCGAAGTGACACGCACCGAGCCCCAAACAGTACACAGCGATGGCCCCTTCAAGATAGCAGCTTTTGACTACGGCATTAAGCAAAGTATCATCGACAACTTTGTGAAACGAGGCTGCACACTGCGCATTTTCCCGGCGAAGGGTGATTTCAAGAAAGAACTGGAACAGTGGCAACCCGATGGCTTCTTCTTCAGCAACGGTCCCGGCGACCCCGTTGCCACCGCAGAATATGCCATGGATGTAGTCAAATATGCCAAGCAGACGGGCAAACCCATATTCGGTATCTGCCTGGGACACCAGCTCATGGCTCTGTCCGAAGGCATCTCAACGAAAAAGATGTTCGTAGGCCACCGGGGGGCCAATCACCCGGTAAAAAACCTCGAGACCGGGCTCGTTGAAATCACGACGCAGAACCACGGTTTTGCCGTAGATGAAAAGGAGCTGGATGAATCGAAAGTGGAAATCACCCACAAGAATCTGAATGACGGAACCATCGAGGGCCTGCGGTTCAGAAATTTCCCCGGCATGTCGGTACAGTATCATCCCGAGGCCTCGCCCGGTCCGCATGATTCCCGATACCTTTTTAATCAATTCCTGGACATGATTAAGGAAGGGAAAAAGGAAATGGCCTAAGCCATTCATCGAATCACGGACGTCCTGTGTGGCGTCCCTTCAAAAATCATAATCTATTAATAAAATAGAAAACTACACCCAGAATGCCACGACGTAACGACATTAATACCATCCTCATTATCGGATCAGGACCCATTGTCATTGGCCAGGCCTGCGAATTTGATTATTCCGGATCACAAGCCTGCCGTTCCCTGAAAGAAGACGGCTACCGGGTTGTGCTGATCAACTCCAATCCGGCGACCATTATGACAGACCCGATGATGGCCGATGAAATTTACCTGAAGCCGCTGACCATCGAATCCATTAAGGAAATTGTAGAGAAAGAAAATCCCGACGCCGTGCTGCCCACCATGGGCGGCCAGACGGGCCTTAATTTAGCCCGGGACCTGCAGCAGGAAGGATACTGGAGCGACCACGGAATTCAGATCATCGGTGTGGATATAGCTGCAGTGGATATCACCGAAGACCGCCAGCAGTTCCGAGACCTGATGGACGAAATTGACATCCCCCAGTGCCGCAGCCGGGCGGCCGATTCGCTGCTGGAAGCTAAAGAGATTACCGAAGAACTGGGCGGCCTGCCCATTGTTATCCGCCCCTCCTTCACCATGGGAGGCGCCGGCGGCGGCATCGTATGGAGCGAAGATGAGTTTGAACGCAAAGTACGCCGCGGACTGGAAATGAGTCCTGTACACCGGGTGCTGATCGAGGAATCCATCTTCGGGTGGAAAGAATACGAGCTCGAGCTCCTGCGCGATCCCAATGATAACGTCGTTATCATCTGTACGGTGGAGAATATTGACCCCATGGGCGTGCATACCGGCGACTCGGTAACCGTTGCCCCCTCTCAGACCCTGACCGACAAACAGTTCCAGATGCTCCGCGATGCGGCTATTAAGATGATGCGCTCGATTGGAACCTTTGCGGGGGGCTGCAATGTGCAGTTCGCTGTTGAACCGGGCAGCGACCGCTATGTAGCTATTGAGATCAACCCCCGGGTGAGCCGCTCCTCGGCCCTGGCCTCGAAGGCCACCGGCTATCCCATTGCCAAGATAGCAACCAAGCTGGCGGTGGGCTACAACCTGGACGAACTGCCCAACCCGATTACCGGCAATACTTCGGCATGCTTTGAGCCCTCTATTGACTACGTCATTGTCAAGACGCCGCGGTTTAACTTTGAGAAGTTCCCTAATGTGGATGAAGAGCTTACCACACAGATGAAAGCTGTCGGGGAGGCCATGTCCATTGGACGCAATTTCCCCGAAGCGCTGAACAAGGCCTTCCAGTCGCTCGAAATTGGACGTGCGGGACTGGGCGCCGACGGTTATGAGGAGCTGGATCGCAAGCATGTGCGCGAACGCCTCATCAAACCTTACTGGGATCGCATGCTGAATATACGAAATGCCTTTAAGCTGGGTGCTTCGGTTGAAGAAATTGCTGATATCACCAAGGTCGATCCCTGGTTTCTGCAACAGATCCGCTACATGGTTTCCCTCGAAAATCGTACGGAGGGACAATCCCTGAAGGATATATCAAAAGAGGACTTCTACGAGCTCAAGCAGGCTGGTTTCGGCGACGAACAGATCAGCTGGATGCTCAGCCAGAGTAATGGTGAAGTTACCGAAGAGGAAGTGCGGGCCCGGCGCAAGGAGCTGGGGCTGACCCCCTCCTTCAAGGTGGTGGATACTTGCGCGGCAGAATTCCCGGCCGAAACCCCTTATTTCTATTCCGCTTACGAGGGAGAAAACGAAAGCGAGGTCTCTGACAAGAAAAAAGTGATGATCCTGGGCAGCGGACCCAATCGGATCGGCCAGGGTATCGAGTTCGACTACTCCTGTGTGCATGCCGTCAAGGCGGCCCAGGATATGGGCTATGAGGCCATCATGGTCAACTGCAACCCCGAAACGGTTTCCACCGACTTTGACATCGCCGACAAACTCTATTTTGAACCAGTCTTCTGGGAACGCGTGCTGGATATCTATGAACATGAGCAGCCCGAGGGCGTTATTTTACAGGTGGGTGGACAGACGGCCCTGAAACTGGGAAAACGCTTTGTCGAAGAGGGCATCAACATTTTCGGCACCGACTTTGAGATGATCAATTTTGCCGAAGACCGCGGATCCTTCTCGGAGTTTCTCAAAAAACTGGATATCCCCTTCCCCTCCTACGGTACAGCCGAGGATGTGGATGGAGCAATCGAAATTGCCAACCGCATCGGCTACCCGGTGCTCATCCGACCCAGCTACGTACTGGGCGGGCAGGGCATGCGTATCGCCGTAAAACAGGAAGAGCTGGAATATTACACCGAACGCGTTCTCGCCACGCATCCCGAAAATGCCTTCCTCATTGACAAATTCCTGGAGCATGCGGTTGAAGTGGATGTTGACGCCGTCTATGATGGTGAACAGCTGCATATATCCGGTATTATGCAACACATCGAGCCGGCCGGCGTCCATTCGGGCGACTCCACGGCCGTCATCCCGACTTACTCACTCAGCGACACCGCACTGGATAAAATCCGCTCGTACCATGAAAAAATTGCGGCAAACATGAACATAAAAGGATTCCTGAACGTACAGTATGCCGTCAAAGGTGATGAGGTGTACGTGCTGGAAGCCAACCCCCGTTCAACGCGCACCATTCCATTCCTGGCCAAAGCGACGGGACGTGCCGAAGCGCAGATTGCTGTAAAAGTGATGCTGGGGGCCAAAATAAAGGATTTCAGTACGGAAGAACTGACGTCGACTCTCGACAAATGGGCCATTAAGGAGCCGGTCTTTCCCTTCGATAAGTTCCCCGAAGTTAAGAAAGAACTTGGCCCGGAAATGAAATCCACCGGGGAAACCATTTACTTTATGGAGAATTTTAATGACGAACACTTTAAAAAACCTTTTGAATTTAAAAATCTCTATCTCAGTAAATAAGTTTTACTCGTAGGACATAAGAAGCGCCCTTTTTCCGGATAGCACAGATTTCGGCCGGTGGTGACATCACCGGTCCGAAATCTGTGCTATCATCATTCATTCTATCCCATTTCAAAATTTATTTGTACTCCATGATCAAAGAAGCACGCAAGAAACTGAATAATGTTTTTGGGTACGAAACGTTTCGTCCCCTACAGGAGGATGTCATCACCCAGGTCCTAAACAAAGAGGATGCCTTGGTCATCATGCCCACAGGCGGGGGAAAGTCGCTCTGCTACCAGATCCCAGCGCTTCTTTTTGACGGGTTGACGATTGTCGTATCTCCCCTCATCTCCCTTATGAAAGACCAGGTGGAACAGCTGCGCCAGTTTAACATTCCGGCTATATACCTGAACAGCTCGCTGACGCCTGAACAGTACCAGGATAATGTAGCCCGGCTTAAACGCGGTGAAGTTAAAATGCTGTACCTGGCCCCTGAGACGCTGCTCATGCCACAGACTCGCGAACTGCTTAGCAACCAGCAGGTTGATCTGTTTACCATTGACGAGGCTCACTGCATCTCCGAATGGGGGCACGACTTCCGTCCCGAATACCGGCAGCTCAACGAGGTACGGAGCGATTTTCCGGATGCAACCTGCCTGGCCCTCACGGCAACGGCAACCCCCCGCGTACGCCAGGATATCAAGGACATCCTGGAACTGGACGACTCCGAAACATTTCTGGCCAGCTTTGACCGAAAGAACCTTTTTCTGAAGGTCGCTGACAAAGACAACCCCGTTGAACAGACGCTTGATTTTCTCTATACGCGGAAAAAGCAGTCGGGGATTATTTACTGCTTTTCCCGCAAGCAGGTGGAGGAGCTCTATGTCGAACTAAAAAAAGAAGGGCACTCGGTGAAGCCCTACCATGCGGGGCTTTCCAAGAAAGTGCGTGCCCGCAATCAGGAACTCTTCATCAGGGATGACATTTCGATTATCGTGGCAACCATCGCCTTCGGCATGGGAATTGACAAGCCCAACGTACGGTTTGTCATGCACTACGACATGCCCAAGAACATTGAATCCTACTACCAGCAAATCGGACGGGCCGGCCGCGATGGCTTGCGTTCCGACTGCCTGCTGCTCTACAGCAGGTCCGACAAGCAGAAAATTCAGTATTTTATCAACCAGAAAGAAGGCCAGGAAAAAAAGGTAGCTGAAAAGCACCTGAAGGATCTAATGAAATTCCTGGAAACCGATGAATGCCGCCGGAAACCACTCATGAAGTATTTCGGCGAAACATACCCAAACGACGAATGCGGCATGTGTGACAATTGTCTGTCGGTTGATGCCGAAGTGGAAGACCTGACAGTTCAATCCCAAAAATTCCTTTCCTGTATAGCCCGCACTGATCAAAAGTTCGGGGCCTATCATATTGCGGATGTATTGCGGGGATCGAAGGCCAAGAAAGTCATCGAGAATGGGCATGATCAGCTTTCCACTTATGATATTGGCAACGAATGGGCCAAGGAACAGTGGATTTTACTCGGGCGTATGCTCGTCCGACAAAACTACCTGAGTCGCGATGAAAAGCACGGCTCGCTGCAGTTTACCGAACAGGCCAAAGCCGTATTGAACGGGCAGGAAAATGTGTTTGGCGTGCTCGACCGCACCGATACCGTTATTGGCGACGAAGCCATTGATCGTACCTCCTCGGATGTGGAAAATAACTACGACCGGGACCTTTTTGAGCAGCTTCGTGAAAGGAGAAAGGAAATGGCCGACCAGCAGGGCATCCCTCCCTATGTTATTTTTCCCGACACTACACTCATGGAAATGGCCTATTACTTCCCCCGGGATAAAGAAGATCTTCTCGCCATTTATGGCGTCGGATCGGTCAAACAAAAGAAATACGGGAAAGATTTTCTGAAGATGATCAGGACATACTGTGATGAAAATGAAGTGGAATCGCGCCGTAAGTCGTTAAAGAAAAAGAAGAAAAAATCGTCCGGGGAAACATTCGAGCAGATGGGAGAGGCCTTCAATGAGGGGCAGTCGATTGACCACCTGGCCGAGGAACACGGGGTCAAGCAGGTGACAGTCATCAAACACCTGAAGACCTACCTGGAAGAAGGCAACGACCTCAGAACCGAGGGAATCGCCGCGGCCTCCTCCCTTTCCGTACGCAAGCGTGACGAGGTGATGGAGGTCATGGACGATGTTGGAGCGCGAATGCTGCGCATTGTATACAATAAGCTCGATAAATCTGTTGGTTACAGCGAATTACGCGTTATGCAGCTTTATTACATGGCCCAGAATAAAAAATAGCAGCCGCACGAAGCTCCTGCCGGTATGGCAGGTGACGGGATGGAAATGCCGAACCCGGGGCAGCACCCGTCTGTCATTTCCTTCACATCTGAGGGTATCTTTTCTTATCATTAGAGGGATTTAACTTAATGATGATAAGATGTTATGAGTAGCCAAAATATTATTGTTGCCTTTGGAGGTATTTCACCTGAACATGAAGTATCCGTACTCTCGGCCATGCAGGCGATTGCCTCGCTCAAGAATACGAGCTATACGATCATTCCGCTGTACATATCCAAATCGGGACGCTGGCTGACCGGCCCGCCCCTGCTGGATCTTGAAAACTACCAGGATTTGGATGCATTAGTCAAGCAGGCTACCTCCTGTAGCTTCGGGCATGATGATCTGGGAAAACCCATTCTCCGGGAAACCGAGAAGAACGGCTTCTTCTCTTCCCCTGAACAACATTCCATCCACGCTGTTATCCCTGCTTTCCACGGGTCGGAAGGTGAAAACGGGGCTTTTCAGGGAACCTGCGAAATGTATAACATACCCTATGCCGGAAGTAATGTTCTCGCTTCGAGCCTGGGCATGGACAAGGTAAAAGCCAAAGAACTCTGCCGGGCCCATAACATCCCCGTTGTCGACGAATATGACTTTTATGAAAGTGAATGGGTCCGTGACCAAAAATCCGTACTCTATTATGCCGAGAAACTCCAATATCCTGTTATGGTGAAGCCCACCACACTGGGCAGCAGTATTGGGGTCGCGAAAGCCGATGATGAAGAAGCGTTGATCGAAGCTGTAGAGATGGCCTTCCGATACGATCACAACCTGATGATAGAAAAGGCAGTGATCCCCCTGATGGAAATCAACTGTTCGATTCTTGGCACCACCGAACAGATGCAGACCAGTGTCTGCGAGCGCCCCCTGGGACAACAGGACTTGCTTTCATTTGAAGACAAGTATCAAAATGAGGGAGGAGGGCAAAAAGGCATGGCCTCGGCAGACCGCATTATCCCCGCCGATATATCTGATGAACTCACCCAGAAAATCCAGGCCATGTCTCGCAATATATTCAAGATTTTTCGGGCCAGCGGAGTGGCCCGTCTCGACTTCCTGGTCAATACCGATACTGACGAGGTTTATTTCAATGAAATCAACACCATTCCCGGTTCTTTTTCTTACTATTTATGGGAAGAAAGTGGAATGAATATGAAAGAATTAATGCTAAAGCTTATTGACATAGCCCTGGAGCAGCACCGGCAGAAGGTGGGCCGCATACGTTCTTACGACACCAACCTGCTCAATGAAAAAGCAGTCAAAGGTATCAAGGGATTGAAGGGGACAAAATGATAACCCGTATTACCTGTTGCTTGATCCGGGGCAGATTCTGCAGATTCTGCAACAGGCTGTTTCATCAATGGATATTCAAAAAATACCATCCATTATTAAAATAAGGACGTTCGATGAAGTGTTCACAAACATTCCTTTAAAATTATCCGGACAATGATACTACTCCCTACTGCCAAACGACTGTCTGTTTTTCTTTTGATATTCGTCCTCGCCATGGCCTGCAAACAGCCCGAGACCATTATCGTTGACCGGGATCCCGAAACGGCCACCGCTGGTGATACGACCGATCAGTCCCAGACCGGAAGACAGGCGGCCAGTTTCCAACAGCTCAATATAGGAGAACTTGAGCCCATAAGATCCCTGGATCCGCTGCTTGCCACCAACAGCGCGGAGACACGGGCCATTCAACTGCTGTACGAGGGATTGGTTCGTTTCGATGAAACAGGGACGATCACGCCTGCCATTGCCCGGGAGTGGTCTTCCTCGAATGACCGTCGCCAATATACCTTCCATTTACGGTCGGATGTTTTTTTTCACAACAGCGAGGTATTTGGAAGCGGGACGGGACGCAAACTGACAGCCAATGATGTACGGTTTGTATTCGAACGGATGGCCCATAATGACGTTCCTCCCCATGCGGCTGAATTGTTCATGAATATTGAAGGGTTTGACGCCTATTTCCGGGAACAGCGGTTGCTGTATAAACCCAGTCTGAGAACACTGGATAAAATCAATGGCATCCGGACCCCCGACGATACGACGGTGGTTTTCGAGTTAAACGAACCAGACCCGGATTTTCTCCAAAAATTGGCCTCACCTCTGGCCGTGGTCTATCCCCGGGAGGCCACCAGAAGAAATACTGACAGCTTTGCAGCCGTAGGTTCCGGTCCCTTCACCTTGTCTCAACAGTCCAGTGACTCCAGCTTCATCTTTTCAAAATTCAACAACTATTACGGGGCCTCAGATGTACAACTTAATCGTGTCGATGTCATTTCAAGCAGTAATGAATCGGCCCTTTTCCAGGCACTCGAAGAGGGAGATATTCATTTTCTGCCGGCCCTGGGACCGTCGCTCGCACGCCGGGTATTATCAGCAGACATGTCCCTGGCAATGCCCTATGCAAACCGTTATGCACTCGAAGAAGCCGGTGAAATACAATATACCCTGCGGCGGCACCTTTCCTCCTCCCTCTCTCAGGGACAAGCAGCGGCCCTGGCTCAGCTTGCCCAAAATAATGGGGAGACGCTTTTCGATCCGTTCGGTCCGTTGCTAGCCGATACATCCTATATGAAAACAGAAGCAGATGTCCCGCCGACCGGCAGCCTGAACACAGAAGCGCCAGCAACTGAAGATCCATATGCAACGGCTTTTCTACTACAGCTTTCCGAACTGCTTGCCAACCAGGGCGGAATGCTTGCCATCAATGATGTCCGCATCCCCACACAACAAACCGGCGTTTTTATGAGCCGTTATTCTGAACTGCTTCCAACCGTGGATTGGAGCCGCCATCCCGAGGTCGCCAGCTTTACCATACAACAGTATTCCCTCAAGCGTCAAAACATCCAGCATCTTGCCGCTAACCGGTATTCATGGTGGATTAACCTTCGCAAGACCGAATTACCAGCCGACTAACATTTAAGTATATATTCATGAAACTCGCGGTAATAGCAAACCCCAGGAAGTATTCCGTAAAAGAATCCTTCATCGATATTCTTTCCTGGGCCGACAGTCATGACGTCAAGATTATTTTCTGCTCCGAACTGCAGGAACTCTATCGGGGCGAGGAGCATCCCTCTGCCGTTGTCACCGACAGTGAACAGGCAGCCATCGACCAGGCCGATATCATTATTGCCGTTGGCGGCGATGGAACGATGCTCTATACCGCCCGCCTGATGAAAAACATTCAAAAGCCCATCCTGGGCGTTAACAGCGGACGGCTGGGTTTTATGGCCTACACGCAGAAAGAGAATATTACCCAGGCGCTGGACAACCTGAAAGAAGGACACTACCGCATTGATAAACGATACCTCCTGGAAGCCGAAGATCATAAAGGGACCATCTACCATGCCTTAAATGAATTTCTTTTTGCCAAGAAAGATTCTACCTCCATGGTAACCGTCAGTGCCGAATATGATGACATGTTTATCAATAATTATTGGGCCGACGGACTGATTGTGGCCTCCCCTACCGGTTCCACAGCCTATAACCTCTCTTCGAGCGGACCCATTGTAATGCCGAATACCAATGTGATGGTGTTAACCCCCATCAATCCGCATACCCTGACCACACGCCCGCTGGTACTGCCTTCAAACAAGTCGCTGAAAATAAAGGTCCAGAAGCAAGACCACGAAGTGCTGTTCTCATACGACGGACAGATAAAGGAGATCACCTCCTACCCCTTTGAAGTCAACATCAAGCGGTCCAATTTTACCATAGATCTTATCGAACTGCCCAACCAAAGCTATTTTGATACTCTTCGCCACAAGCTCATGTGGGGGATGGATTCCAGGGAACGCCTGTAGAGCTGCGCCTGAAAAATTCAATCGGCGGCAGTCCGTTTCGGCGTCGTGCCCGCCATTTTCTTTATCCTGATATTCAGTAATTTTACCATTATCTTTATATCGAATTTTAACACATAAAAAAGTTAGTCAATATGAAAGTAACAGTAGTTGGTGCCGGCGGCAATGTCGGTTCTACGGTTTCGATGGCCGTTGCTCAGCGCGACTTTGCCAAAGAGGTTGTGATGGTTGATATCGTGCAAGAAAAAAATGGTGATAAAATTTATCCTTCAAAAGGTCGGGCCCTTGACCAGTGGGAATCATCCCCCATTCATAAATTTGATACCAAGCTTACCGGCACGGTAGATTATGAAGATACCGCCGGCTCGGATGTCTGCGTGATTACAGCCGGTGTTCCGCGTCGTCCCGGGATGAGCCGTGACGATCTGCTGGAAACGAATGCAAATATCGTGCAGTCCGTCACAGAGCAGCTGATTAAACATTCGCCCGATACTATTCTCATTATTGTATCCAATCCGCTCGATGTTATGGCCCAGGTGGCCTATGAAACCAGCGGACTGGATTCCAACCGGGTTATGGGAATGGCCGGAATTCTGGATACCGCGCGCTATCGCTCATTCCTGGCAGAAGAGCTGGACGTATCCCCGAAGGATATTCAGGCACTGCTGCTGGGCGGACACGGAGACACGATGGTTCCCCTTCCCCGATTTACTACCGTCGCCGGAATGCCTGTTACACAATTTATTGATGAGGATACATTGAATGAAATCGTCGAGCGCACCAAAGGCGGGGGCGGCGAACTGGTCAACCTGATGGGAACCTCAGCCTGGTATGCACCCGGAGCGGCAGCGGCACAAATGGTGGAAGCTATCATGCTCGATCAGAACCGCGTCTTCCCCTGTGCGGCCTATCTAAACGGTGAGTATGGCCACGAGGATCTCTTTTTGGGCGTACCCGTAAAATTGGGTGAAGGAGGAATTAAAGAGATAATTGAGGTTGATTTAAACAACGAAGAACAACAACTTATGGACACATCGGCTGATCACGTGCATTCTGTACTCGCAGAATTCCGCAAGCTGATGAATAAATAAATCGCAATAAATTGAAGACGTAAGGCTTCTTCACTACTTGCATTTGAAAAAAAGGCTCCGCAGACCATAGCGGGGCCTTTTTTGATTTCCATCCAGAAATGCCCGTGCTGTCGAATCTTTCACATAGGTTTCTTCCATGAGCCGGTGGATGCCCATCAGGGTGCACTGACCAGGACAATGTCTTCTGCTACCAATCCTTTGTCGTTCTCTATCAGGTCAAACTCAAAAATAAGATGACGACTGGGCAGATAGCTGGTATCAAAATCGCTCTCAAACTGTGATACATGCGCAAAGACGGTTTTATAGGGCGAGGCTTCGAACCGGGAGTCGGTAATCCAGAGATTTTCATTTAGCTTGACGAGATAGCGTAAAAACCCGTAGCCGTCGCTGTGTGAAAAGTCGTAACACACTCCCCGCACCCGTGACCCCACTTCGCCCCAGGCATAGGGCGATTCAATGGGCAGAATCCCCGGGATCAAATAGCCGGATATATACAGATCCGACTCCTTGCGAAGCTCCGTGGGAACATCATCAAAACCAACCAGCTCGACCCGGGCGCCCTGGCGCTGCAGGGCTCTGATTACACTTACATAACTTCCGTCGTTGGTCAGCAGAACGACGTTGTCCAGCTGCCTGCCCTGGGTCATCATATCGACGGCCATATCCATAGCCACCGTTGATTTGGTTATTACCTCTCCAGTCTCATGATCTTCATAATACTGCATGGGTTTTTCAATAACCTTGTACTCAAAATCACGCAGTACCTCGCTGAATCGCTGTGTCTTGGCGTGGTAGGATTCATCATTATTCGCTCTTTCCTGATCATAGCCCAAGTATACATTCATCCTCGAAGGAGTGCGTCCGTCGCGACAGGCAAATCGTCTTAATATATCATATCGCAAGCCAAATCCGCCATTCATGGTTACATTCACAGCGTCTACAAAAATACCAACATTATTTTTCATAATTATTTCTCTCTATAATTTTTATTCCAATCTTAATAATGAAGAACAGATAGGTGTAGTTCTCAGCAACTATCACCCTGCGCAATACTTATATTTATCGCTCAGGGGTAGACCAGGCAAAACCAACAAAGCCTGCTATACCAATTATTAACATAATACCACGGCTCATCCATTCCCCTGAAACCCATTGATTCAGATACGACTGCAGGTACAAACAGAGAAACGCAAGAATCATCATTCCCAATCCGCGGAACACCTCGTACTGTACCGGGTAAACTTTAATACTTTGATAGTAGAGCAGCAGCGCCATAACCGAATAGCTGATTAACGTGGCTGCCGCCGATCCCATCATGCCCCAGTACGGGATAAATACGAGGTTGGCTGCAATCGTGATAACGGCGCCGATCAATGTAATAACGGGCAGCACTTTGGTTTTTTCGCGGATAAAAATACCGGCCGAAAAGTTCATATACCAGCCATGAAACCAGTATGCCCCAAGCAGTAGCGGTACAATCTGGAGCCCGAGCCAGTATTCCTTCCCAACCAGGTAGACATCAAGAAACGGAACCTTGATCTGAACGATCTGCTGTACAAACAGCCCCACGACTAAAAAACAGGTCCCGGCAATGACGTTAAAATACCGAAACACATCGCGATAAAGCCCGGGGGCTTCCGGGTCATCAGCCTCGCGCAGAAAGAACGGCTGCCATGCCATGCGAAACATCTGTACCAGCAATAGCATGAAGACCGATACTTTGTAACAGGCACTGTAGATCCCTACAACGTCGTCTGGCATCAGGTCGGGACTGTAAAGCTCCGCAACCCTGCTTTCCGAGAGGTAGTTGCCAAGAAAAAAGCGATCAAGCGTTTCATTGATCGCAAAGCCCAACCCTGCCGGAACAAACGGCAGCCCAAAGTAGAACGCCTTTTTGAGGATGGACGTATCCCACGTCCCTGAAAACATATCAGCCGTAACCAACCACAACACCAGGGCCGTCAGGGCCGATGCAATTAAGCTGGCAAAAAAAACCGCCTCAATCCCCCGGTCGAGCCACAGGATAAAGTAGAACTGCAATCCGACATTGACAACGACATTGGCTGTCTTTACAATGGCAAACAACCACTGGCGGCGGACCAGCCGCAGCTCGGCAAATGGAATCAATACCATGGTATCGAACCAAAGGATGCCCAGCATCATCCAGTACAGATTTTGATTGCCCGCAGCCTCCAGATTCATTACCGGCATGAGGGTAGGGGCCAGCAGGGCAAGCATCAGTACGAGGAATGAAGAAAGCAGTCCCAGTCCAATTTGGAGCGTTTTGAAGATGTCCGGAGACCGCTCCCGATCTTTGGCATACCGCAGGTAGGCCGATTCCATCCCGAACGTAAACAACACATTTAAAAATGCCAATCCGGCATACACCAAGCTGACAACCCCGTATTGCGAGGTGGCAAAAGCATCGGTGTGAAGGGGCACCAGCAAATACCCAATAAACCGGGCCAGGACGCTGCTTATCCCGTAAACCAGCGTATCGGAGAGGAGTTCTCTTAATTTTTTCAATTACAAAAGCGTGAGATTAACATTAGTTCTGACCTGTGCTGCAACTGTTGGCATCTCATAATAAAACGGGGCGGTTTTTTTCCAGTCCACGTCTATCACTGATCCGCTATCAGCCGCTGGATGGCATACACTCCCAGCACGTAGCTGTGCTTGCCAAAGCCGGTGATGATACCATCTGCAATGCGGCCGGTCAGCGTCTGCTCACGAAATTCCTCGCGCGCATGAATATTGGACAAATGCACCTCCACGATGGGTATTTCCAGCAGGTCCAGGGCATCTCGTATAGCCACGGAGGTGTGAGAATACCCTCCAAAGTTTGCAATGAGCCCATCAAC
The DNA here is from genome assembly GCF_900182555.1 of Fodinibius sediminis. GTDB lineage: Bacteria > Bacteroidota > Rhodothermia > Balneolales > Balneolaceae > Fodinibius > Fodinibius sediminis. The sequence goes on from NZ_FXTH01000010.1 coordinate 52,697, forward strand.
ATCACTTTTCAGGAGCGACTGAATAGCTTCGACCAGTTCTCCCTCCAGGTTGCTTTGAAAAAAGATAAGTTCATCATCAGGAAATGTTTCGGTCAGCAGCTGCTCGATATCTTCAAGCGTTTCAGCACCGTAATGCTCAGGGTCGCGGGTGCCCAGCATGTTGAGATTGGGTCCATTCAATATGGATAGTTTCATAGCTGCACCTCTCTGCTTATCAGGCTGGCCAGTTCTTTCATCCGGTCATCACTCACGCTTACATTATGCCCGAGTGCCATTACCTGATGCGTTTCATAAAGGGGAACCAGGTGAACATGCGCGTGGGGTACTTCCAGTCCCTGCACAATAACACCGGTGCGAAGCGGTTCCAAGGAGGTATCGATAGCGCGGGCAATCGTCCGGGCAAAGCCCATAGTGCTATGCATCAAGGCATCCGGCAAATCAAAAAAATAATCCACCTCCTGTTTGGGTACTACCAGCGTATGTCCCTCTGCGATGGGGTTTACATCCAGAAATGCCATATGATCTTCCGTCTCCGCCACCTTGTGACATGGTATTTCGCCTTCAATGATTTTGGTGAATATCGTAGCCATACTGTCAATGGTTATTTGTTATTCTTATGGTTATCGGAAGCTGGCAATACCATGGCTCATTGTCAAACCAATTGGCTATTTTCTTGCAGCTCCAAATGAAGAGTCAAACCTTATGCCTTGCAATATGTTCGTTTTCTTTGGTTCCAGCCAATAGTCTCCTCTTCCCGGCCCCAATCCAGGTACCCCAATACTTCCGACAATGCCAAAAAGACGGCTCCCTGTTCAATGGACGGGGCAAACAGCCGCCGGGCCAGCTCCATCAAACTCATCGGTTGCTTCGCCAGCAGCTGGTGAATATGAGCATAGCGCTTTTCCTGTTCCTGCAGGTGATGTTCTGCCACCTCCCTGATATGGTGAATGATCTCCCCATGGCCCGGCAGCACTTGTCCCTCCCGTTCAGCAATCCAACGGAGGGATGCCCGGTACTGCAATAAACTTTTATTCCGCTGACGCGTATCCGGGTCAAAATTTATGAGCGCATTGGTACTGATATTGTCAAGCAACAAGTCTCCACCGAACATTACGCCTTCCCGCGTATCAAAGAGGAGATGTCCGGGAGCGTGTCCCGGCACTTTTTTCACCTCAACCGATATTCTGCCGCTCTCCAGCAGGTCTCCTTCCCGCACCCATTCCGGTTCAATGGGCTGCTGATATTGCTGCAGCCATTCCAGCTGATCCAGCATCTGTTGAACCAGCTCTTCCGGGACATCCTGGCTTTGGAAGTAGTCCCGAAACAGATCCCGGTCGTCATTCCCTGCAAAGTTTGACCGTTCCTTGGGATGTCCGTATATCACTGCTCCCGACCGGTCGGCCAACAAAGCGGCCTGCCCGAAATGATCAGGATGTCCGTGGGTAAGCCAGATTTCATCCAGATCCCCCAACTGCAATCCCTGTTCCCCCAGGTGGGCTTTCAGCCGTTCCAGCGATTCTTCAGCATAATAGCCACAATCCACGAGTACAATCTTGTCATCCACAATGAGATAACAAAACACATCCCCCACCGCAAAGGGCGTGGGAATACGCAGGGGAAATATGTGCTGCGACATCAACAGAGACGGTTTCAAATCAAAAAAATAAATTAAATTGGAAATAAGGTTGAAAGTTAGCGATTTTTAGACGCAATTGAAGTTTCCAACTGTGCCTGTACGGGCTGCAGTACGGCAAACAAAATTTTTCCTGATTTTTGGTTGAAATTCAACCGATGAAAGCCGTATATTTGGAATCTGTTTTGAGACCGAGAGTCGGTAGCTCAGATGGTAGAGCAACGGCCTTTTAAGCCGTGGGTCGAGGGTTCGATCCCCTCCCGACTCACTTTCTAGACACTCTCTCTTAAGCCTCTGACGGTTGATAGCCTCAGGGGCTTTTTTCTGATCACTCTTTTTCATGCTTTTTTATTACGATTCTTTCAGATATTAAATGCATCGCAATTCCATCACGCTATTCGTATACTGACCTATGGAATTACGATCCCTTCATTTCACGTTGAAAGGGATACCTACTTTATTTGAATCTTTTGCTATCTATTATTTAACCCAAGTTTATGGCCGAGAACAAGAGAAAATCATCGGACAGTAACAATCCCAAAAATAGGAAAGGTAATAAAAGGCCGGGCGGTAAATTTCAATACAGTTTCTATTGGATCATTATTGCCACGCTTCTTGCTTTTTGGCTCTTCAGCTCCCAGGATGGTGGACTCTTTGGTGGCCCACCTACCATTGATTACAGCACTTTCCGTGAACAAATCCAGGCTGGCAATGTCCAGAAGGTAACGGTGCGCGGTGACAAAATTGAAGGCCAGCTCAATCAGAAGGCAACACTCAAGGCCTCTGAAAACGATACCACGCAATACAGCCATTTCTCAACCTATCTGCCTTCCTTTGGCGATGAGAAGCTGATGGACATGCTCGAAGCCAACAATGTAAAGGTACAAACACTGCCGCAGAGCAATTACAACTGGTGGACCATCTTAATCTGGGGCATCCCCCTGATCTTCCTCATCATCATAGGCATCCAGTTTTTTCGTCAGATGCGTATGCAGGGGCAGAATATGTTCAAGATTGGGCAAAGCAAGGCCAAGCTGCAAGACGCTGAAAAAGTCAATACCACCTTTGATGATGTGGCCGGACTCAGTGGCGCCAAAACCGAGCTGCAAGAAATCATCAGTTTCCTCAAGAATCCCAATAAGTTTGATTCCCTCGGCGGTGAAATTCCCAGGGGTTTGTTGATGGTGGGTCCACCCGGAACCGGGAAAACGCTCCTGGCACGGGCCGTAGCCGGAGAAGCAAAGGTTCCCTACTTTACCATTACCGGCTCTGACTTTATGGAAATGTTCGTAGGTGTGGGGGCCAAGCGCGTGCGGGATATGTTCAACAAGGCCAAGGAAAAAGCTCCCAGCATTATTTTCATTGACGAAATTGACTCTATTGGCCGCAAGCGGGGAGCCGGCTTGGGTGGTGGCCATGACGAGCGGGAACAAACGCTCAATCAGCTGCTGGCCGAACTGGATGGATTTGAACCCAATGAAGGCGTTGTGGTGATGGCCGCCACCAACCGTCCGGATATCCTGGACAAAGCCCTGCTCCGACCCGGTCGATTTGACAGGCAGATTACGGTACACCTGCCAACCCAGGAACACCGCAAGGAGATTTTAAAAATCCATGCCAAGAACAAAAAACTTTCCGAGGACATTGACCTCAGTGAGATTGCCCGGTCAACCCCCGGTTTCAGCGGAGCAGACCTTCAGAACCTGCTTAACGAGGCCGCTCTCATCGCTGCCCGGCATAAGCGCAAGGCTGTAGAGCAGCAGGATGTCGACCAGGCCCGCGACAAGGTGATGATGGGGCTCAAGCGGGAAGGGATTCGTCTTTCTGATCACGAGAAAAAACTATTGGCATATCATGAAGCGGGGCATGCTATTGTAGCGGCCGCCCTGCCCGACACCGACCCCATACACAAAGTCACCGTCATTCCGCGCGGCAAGGCCATGGGCGTCACGATGCAGCTTCCCGAGAAAGAAAAGCTGCTCTACGAAAAGAAATATATGCTCGATCGCATGGCTGTTATGATGGGGGGGCGTGCGGCAGAAAACCTCATCTTCGACACGGCCACCAGCGGAGCTGAGAACGATCTCAAGCAGATTACAAAGCTGGCCCGCAAGATGGTACTGGACTGGGGCATGAGTGACAAGTTTAACAATATTGCCTTCGGAGGTCAGCGCGAACAGGTATTCCTGGGCGAGCAGATGGGCAGCCAGCAGGAGTACAGCGACAGCACGGCCCGGGAGATCGACCAGGAAGTACAACAGATCCTGAAAACGGCCTATGACCGTGCCCTCGAGGCTATCAATAAACACCGTGATGTGTTAGACAAGTTGGCCGACGAGCTTCTGGAGAAAGAGGAAGTGTCCGGCAAAATTGTTATGGCCTGGATGAATGGAGATATGGATGCTCAAGAAGAACCGGAGAAAAAAGAGGAACAGCTGACCGATTCCAGCAACACCGGGTCCGAGCAAGAGGAAGAGTAGCAGTCAGAGTCAGACCGGCATGAGAAGCGATGCTCATCATCATACGGAAGACTGCGAGCTGGAACAGCCTGCTGCTTCCTGTATACAGCTGGTTTCATAATCCCGGAATTTTGAGCACTCGGAATCCTCTTAGTCGAACATCTTATGTTTAAAGAGTTCAAAGCCTTTGCTGTACGTGGTAACGTCATCGATATGGCCGTCGGAATAATTATCGGGGCGGCTTTCACGACGGTGGTACAATCACTGGTCAACGACTTGTTGATGCCGCCCCTCAGTCTGCTCACCAGTGAAGTTGATTTTAGTAATCTGTTCCTGGTGCTCAGGGAAGGAAGCAGCCCGGGTCCCTATACCTCCCTCCAGATGGCAGAAGAAGCCGGAGCTACCATCCTTCGGATAGGAACTTTTATCAACGCCATAACGAATTTTGGACTCGTTGCCATTGCCGTATTTCTGATGATACGCTATATCAACAAACTGAAAGATCCGAAACAAACCCCGGAACCGGTTTCTCCCACTATCAAGAAATGCCGTTACTGCTACTCTGATATACCTATCCAGGCAACACGATGTCCCCATTGCACCTCCAAATTTGATTTAGAGAACTAACTACTCATGTCTATGACCATGATCCTGGGATTGGTGGCCGGTATGCTCACCACCATTGCCTTCATACCGCAAGTTGTCAAAACCTGGAAAACGAAATCTGCTGATGATCTGTCTCTTGGGATGTATGTGGCATTTTGCCTTGGGGTCTCACTCTGGCTCATCTATGGATTCATCGTTTCGGATCTTCCCATCATTGCCGCCAACCTGGTTACCTTATCTTTGGCCATAACCCTTCTTTATTTTAAGCTGACCTACAATAACAAAACCCGGTAGCTCCACCTGGCGGCAAATGAGACCTTATACCGCGGGTCAGCAGGTACCGCCTTCATCAAAGGTGAGGGGCGTGCCATGATTGGTCAATGATTTTTCTATATTCCGGTCACATTTGACAAGAGTATCACCCCTTGGCTATGAGTACTTCCACTTTTACATTCGGGGATCATTTCCGAAGCATTCTCGCTATCAGTCTTTTTTTCCTGATCCTGCTGTTCTTCACTCCCCTTATCCTTTTGCTTCTGCTGCTCACCCTTGGCAGGGCCTCCAATTTTATTGTTGAACACGTCGCCCCCCTGATGATGCAGCCTGTCTTGTGGACCAGTGGTATCCATTTCGACGTACAGCACCATGACGGCCCAATTACCTGTCCGGCTGTTTTCATCATCAACCACAGCTCGACCCTTGATGTACTGACACTCTTAGCCCTGGGCCTGCCCAGGATCCGATTCGTTGCCAAATGGGAGTTCCAGTATAACCCCCTTTTCTTCCTCCTCGGACGTCTGACGGGGCAGATTTTCATCCAGCGGAGGCAGTCTGATAAAGCGATAAAGCAGCTGAAAAAAACCTACGGGCGCATCAAGCGCAACCAGCTATCGGTCATGATGGCCCCTGAAGGCTCCCGCAAGCACCCGGGCATTATCGGTCCCTTCAAGAAGGGCCCCTTCCGTATGGCCCTGGATCTCGGATATCCCATTGTTCCCATCTATTTTGAAGGGAGCCGGGAATTGAGCAAGGGCGGAAGCCTCATCACAAAATCCGGGACCGTCACAGCCCATATCCACGAAGCGATAGACGTGTCGAACTGGACCCTGGAGAACCTCGACGGTCATATCACAGAGATACGCAGCCGCTACCTGGAATGGGCCGGGGTCGGGGAAGATGTCGCCTGACCCTGCTACGACCGGTTTTTCCTCATCCCGAGCTTGTGTAACCTGCAAGCAAGTAGATAACAGCTAAACCTGTGTGAACTCTAAAACGGGTGAGGTTATATTATTCCATATCATGCTCGGAAGGGATGTGACCAAGGACCTTATCTATGAACTGATAGGCTTCTCGGCGCACCTCTGTCGGAAAATCGTGCCCTGCATCAGGATATCGAACCTGAAGGTTGTCTTCAGCATCCAAAAATTTATATACGCTGCGTGATTTTAAAATTCCTTTTCGTACTCCATTAACATCAAAGTTGTTATCATTGGCAGGAGAATTCGAAAAAAAGGAACGTGGAGCTATGGCCGCTATAATTTCATGAAAGTCAAAAGGGATTATATCATCATCCATATTAAATTTATCACGTATTAAAGGCATATATACATCTTGTGCCCAGGGACCAAGCCGCCCCCCATATTTTTCAACTGCCGCCTTGCCAATGTCATAGTATCCAAGTTGTGTCCATCCGCTGCTGGAAACAACGACCTTTAAGCGAGGATCGAAAGCAGCAACAAACATGGCATTATGTCCTCCCAACGAGTGCCCGATGACCCCAATTTTCTGAGGATCGACATCTTCTCTTTCCCTGAGCAGATCTACACTGCGCATATGATTGAAAATTCCCTTCATTGTCCCTGACTTATACCGGTCTTCATCAAATTTATAATCTTTTAACTCTCCGAATCCGGGATAATCCGGTGCAATGACAATATATCCCCGTTCGGCCAATTCCTTTGCATAGCCTCTGTTGGCAAGCCCTTGTCCATCAACAATATCTTTTCCTATTTCTCCTGTCGGATGAAGGGCAAGCATTGCCGGCAGTTTCCCAGATACACCGCTGCGATGCGGGATATACAAATAGGCGGATATCCGTTCATCTTTTGCAACCGTAAAACTGATCGTAAGTCGGTTATACCTATCTGTCTTTAACGTATCAAAAGCCTGTATATTCAAGGGAGGCAGATCAATTCGTTGTGGTAATGCCCCCATTACTTCTTCCATTCCCTTTATGATATTCCATCTCTGGTTCTCCCATTCAGCGATTGATGAAATATGTTTTGGGGCATTGTCTATTGAACTTTCAATAACAAAAGCATGGTTATCGGACTGTGCATGCATTTTTCCCGGCCAGATGTTTAAAAAGCACATAGCAAAGAAAAAGAACAAAACAAGTCGCTTGCCAACTGGAAACCTATTATCCCTGAATTCCATAATCCTCCGAACCCTTATTTTAACCATTAAAATAACCGTAATGGAATATATCAAAAACATTGAAACACATCTCATAAGCCACCACGATCCATTTTAAAACCATGACATAATCCTATCGGGTGCTCCTCCTGTACAATAAGCTGCCAAAATCCGAAGATGGAAGAAAGGTCACAGTGAATACGATAGATATAAGACTATATTTTTTTCCTACAGCAGCATAGAATTATTTTTCAATCGTATCTTCAATCGTATCAAGTGGTTCACTGTTATTTTGATAACCTTCGTAACCATAGTTTTGATTGATTGTACCCTGGGTGTTTGCTGTAATTATGTTTTGAGGAATTGGCCAGTAAATGTTATATGGCTCAATTGTAACAGATTGACTACTCCACCAAGTGCCGGGCGGTTGATTATACAAATCATTTACCCTCATTACTCTATCATACCACCAGCTTTTTTGTCCAATAGTTTCTAGTTCATAGCCATTAGTATTTAATCTGGCCATTATATTTGATACCCTAACCATCTCTGTATGGCGGGGTTCTTCCATATATAATTCACGTGCCCGCTCATCAAAAATATAGTCTATTGTTACATCAGCCCCTGTAATGGAGGGAGCATTAGCACGTAATCTAACCACATTAATATCAGCAGCGGATTGAGCTAATTGCTCATTCCAGTAATATGCTTCAGCTCTTATTAAATAAGTTTCTGCAAGACGAAATAGATACCAATCTCCATTTCCTCCTCCCCACGTGCTTTCCTCCTGACTTGTAGGATTATATGTTTTGTAGTGAGGCCATGAATACCATCTTAATGTAGTGTCGCTTGGAGTCGACCACCGTTGCTCGATACGCTCGCCAAAGTTAGGAGAATCAGCCACATTATAACGAATTTCTCTCATTTCAATCCAATTTATATCTGATCTCCTAAGGTCTGGCGTAGTTTCCCAGGAGTAAGTTTCATCTCCCCATATTCCATATTGAAAGTATTTATTCGATACCGTAATCCCTTGACCCCTCATAACTGTATCCATAAGGGCTGAAGGGTATTCAATGCCCCTTTGGCCATCTATATCTTTCACATCCCACCAATGAGGATTAAAGTTTGCAGCCAAAGATCGATATCTCCGAGCTTCCTCCGGGGCTTCGGCTCTATCCACCAACCCCAGGATAGTCTCGGTATTTTGACCATTATAAATATTTTCATGTCTAAAAAGATCCCAGATCACATTACGTGTTGGATCATCTGACCAACTTCCAAATCTATTAGTCATTAAAGCAAAGGGACCCTCAATTACGTTTGTAGCAGCTTCAATTGCTTTATCAAATTCCGTATTTGCCAAATAAATTTTTGCCAACAGATGCCAGCCGGCATATTTCGTAGGGACTCTGGGAGGCGCTGACTCAGGCATCCACTCCACGGCCCATTCTAAATCTCTTTGAATCTTATCTAAGATTGCCCATCTGGAGTGAGTTACAAAATCAATTTTAGCCCCTTTCAATTCCTCACCAATCCACGGTACATCCCCATAGGAATGGATTAATCTATAATACAAATATGCACGATGCCAAAATGCTTCCGCAAGAAGCCGATTACGTATAGATTGATCTTGCCATGCAACCTCATCAATGCGAGAGATTAGCACGTTCGGATCTTTCAAATACTCATAGATATCACCAAACATATCATCCACCGGGTATCGCTCTGGCGTGCCAGTAGGAGTAAGAAAAGAGAAATCAGGTCCATACCCTCCTACCGCTAAATCAGATGAAACATATTCAGCCGTCGACCAGCTAAAAAAACCATAATGCTCATCTTTGAGATTTTTTCTCATCGTTACAAGTAACGATTCAAACCCCTCTTCATCTACATAAACATTTTCTGGTGTAAATGTTGAAAGCGGTTCAGGTGCGAGCCAATTATCGGTACACGAGTTAAAAAACTGACTCAAAAACATTAACCCGCATATAAGACAGACTTTTATATTTATAACTTTCATATCTTATTGTTATTTATAAATTTAGCAGTCATTTATAATGACAAGTCAATTCCGATGGTATATGTTTTGGGCATAGGAAGCATCCTTGATTCTGGATCCCACCCTGCAAAATCATCAAAAGTCAACAAATTACGAGATGATAAATATATACTCATCGAATTCACATCAAATCTTTCCAACAGTGAGTGAGGCAGCGAATAATTTAGAGTTACGTCTTGTACTCTAACAAATGTCCCCGGCTCATAAAAATTTATTCCTCCACCGTAAGCTGTATGCTTAGGTCGTAAGCGAGCATATTCATTATTTTTATTTTCTGCTGTCCAATAGGGTAAAGGACCCATATCATAATTTCGCCTGTCATGAGATAAGGTTCCTCTCAAAGCTTCATTAAATGGGATAAGATGCCCCAAGTCTCCCCTAATAAATATGTTGGCACCGAATGGCCCCATATTAAAATTATTTCTTAACCCTATGTGGAATCGAGGTTTTGTGTGACCTATAAACTGTTTATCCTCTACATCTACATACCTTCCATCATTATTAACATCCTCAGCTTTATAATCCCCCGGCAACATATTGTATTCTGCAGCTTGTTCAGCCTCTTCCATCTGCCAAACACCTGAAATATCATAATCCCATACGGCATCTATAGCGTGACCAGGGAACCAATTGTTTGAAAAGTCTGGCAGTTCACCTCTGTGCTGCTCCCCTAATAAAGTATATTCACCCAAATCTCCATACAGAGATACAATTTCATTCCTATTGAAAGAAAATGCCAAATCTGTACTCCAGGAAAAATCTGGTTTTATAATGTTGTTGCTCGTTATACTGATATCAAGTCCCCGGTTTTTCAACTCGCCAAGATTAGCTGTTACATTTGAAAAACCTGTAATAATCGGTAAACGCCTGTTCATCAATACATCCTTTGTAGTACCTATATAATAATCTGCACTTATGCCCAAGCGGTCATTTAATATGCCAATGTCAGTCCCAAAATTAAGAGCTGTAGTTTGCTCCCAAGCCAGATTTTCATTTGCCAGAGAAGAATTCTCAACTCCAACGTTAACACTTGAACCGTCATAGTCCAGTGTTGAGCTTAACGAAGCTAAAGCAGAATAAGCACCAATTGAACGGTTGCCATTTATACCCCAAGATACCCTTAATTTTACTCTGTTGACGAACCAGTCGGTATTATAAAAGTGCTCGTTTGATACTCTCCATGCTCCTGCCAAGGCTGGAAAAACAGCTCGGGGTTGATCCTGACCAAAAGCAGAATACCCATCCCTGCGGACTGATGCAGTAAGAATATACTTGTCAAGCAGGGTATAATTCACTCGCCCCATCAAGGCATCCGCCGTCTCTTTGGTGTCTATATTGTTCAAATTCGGACTGTCTCCAAACTGTAGTCCGTGGTATCCCAAATTCGCATTAGGTGCAAAATTTTGATTGGATTGAATTTCATACAAACTAGATTTTTTTTCGATATTGTATAAAAAAGTAAGATTTACTGAATGAATGCCAATCTCTTTCTTCCACGTCAATAAATTATCTACCATCCAGTCACTAACCTTACTATTAACACGACTGGCATATCCTCCCGGATATGTCTGTGTACCCGTTATCGTTTGTTCTCCCCAAAAATTCAGTTCATTTGTGTATGATAACCTCGGTTGAAAGGAAAATTCATATTCAATATTAAAAGGAAATGTGATCTGTGTATACAGATTCGAAAAAATCGAGTTTATTTTCCTGTCACGATTGTGCCCATAATAGTTCATCAATGGATTGTAGGCACTTGGATCACCATAAGGACGTAATTTGAGGGATCCATCATCATTACGCACCTCACCAAACGGACTGGCAATATACATTAAGGCTAGACTTGCTGGTGTATCTCCTTCATCTCTGCTACTATATTGTGTATTTGTCCCTATAACCAGCCAATCATTGATTTCATATTCCAAATTTAGCCTTGTGCGAAATGTAGAATATTCATCTCCCTTAATTAACCCTTCATTATTTAGATACCCTACCGACCAATAGTAATTTAGATTTTCCAGTCCTCCACTAACACTTATATCATAATTTTGCCTTATTCCATCATTCATAACCAAATCATACCAATCCACTGTCTTTCCAGCCAACGCATTTTCTTGCTCAGCCGGATATAAATTTAACCTTTGAAGATACTCGGTATAAGGATCCGGATTAGGACTATCATTTAAATTTAACCATTCATCAATACTTAAACTGTTTGGCAAATCATCCGGATTAGTATAAAAATACTCGGAAATGGTTGGATTATTTCTTGTTGTTTCTCTGAAATAATCTGCCCTAAATGTCAAATACTCTTCTGGTCCCAAAGGTTTTCGATCTTTTGTTGGCGTAGATACACCTACTTTTGAAGAAAAACTAATTGTGGGTTTACCTTTAGCTCCTTTTTTAGTTGTAACGAGCACGACACCATTCGCAGCTCTTGACCCATATACAGCTGCAGAACTAGCATCTTTTAATACATCAATTGTTTCAATGTCATTAGGATTAATATCTCGCAAACTCCCATTATAAATAACTCCATCAAGAATAATCATAGGATCTGTATTTGCACTTATTGAAGTTGGCCCCCTTACTTCCATAGATCCACCACCAGCAGGAGAAGCTGATTGTTGAGAATAGAATCCAGGAATGGTTCCGGACAGCATCTCAGTAAGCTGAGAAACAGATTGTTTGTTATAATCATCAGCTTCTATTCGGCTAACAGAGCCTGTAAAATCTTGCCTTTCTTGCGTCCCATACCCTACCACGATAATTTCATCCCCTGATATTGCCTGTTGCTCCATTTCAATGTTAAGCTCAGTTTGTCCATCAATGGGAACCTCCTTGGTTTGGTATCCGATAAAGGATACAACTAAAGTGTCCTGCAAGGAAGGTACCTCCAGCTCAAACGCACCATTTACATCTGTAGAGGCTCCTCTTGTCGTTCCCTTTACTAAAATATTTACTCCAGGCAGTGTTTCTCCTGACTGGGCATCGATAACAGTTCCAGTTATTTTTTCCTGAATTTTGGACAATTGCTGCACTTTTTTTTCTTTGATCACAATCACTTTTCTATTCTCAGATAAGGTAGCATACAGATCGGTCCCTTCGAGAGCAGCTTTTAAAACAGTATAGATGGATTCATTTTTACCTTGGTATGTTATCAATTTTGAAGGAACCACCTGTGTATCATACGAAATCCCAACATTCACTTTACGAGCTAACTTCTGCAAAACACCAGGCAGAGGTTCATTCTCAAAATGTACCGAAACGAGAGGTCGCTGACTATCATTGGATTTATCCAAGAGTGATGCTGTTACCGGACTTATTTGACCTGCAAAAGCCATATTTACCAGCAATATCATACCTATACATAAGGGAAATACTCTGAGAACTATCTTCTTTCTTCTTAAGAATAACGCATACCCGTTGTTCTTGTCCATACAATTCATCCTCTTAATTTACTTTTTCCTTTATCTATGCTGTCATTTTGACAAAACTATTCCATCCAGACAATATAATCCCCTTTCATTCTGAAACGTATATCAAAGGTATTTGCAATTGTTTTTATCACTTCTTCCAAATCAACTTTTTCCATTTCTGCTGTTAGCTGCAGATCTTTGAGCTTGTTACTTTTGAACACAACCTTTATTCCATAAAGTCGCTCGAGCTGACGACTAACCTGTCCCAGCGGTTCCCCGGAGAATTTCAGTCGATTCTTAAACCAGCTTACATAATTTTTAGCATTTGTGTTCTCAATTGTAATTTGGCTGTCAGTAAACCGCAATACACCAAAATTGTTATGTGTCAGCAGTGCACTGGCCGCATTATCAGTATCTCCACTCTTTAAGGCCACCTTTCCTTCAAGAACGGCAACTTCAACACTGTTAGAATTGGTATCAGCCTTAACATTAAACTTAGTTCCTAGCACCTCAACAACAGCCCCTTCCATTCTTATTAAAAAAGGGCGTTTTTTATTACTTATTACGTCAAAATATGCCTCCCCTTCTAATTCAACTTCTCTTCTTTCAGATTTGAATGCCTCCGGCACAATCAGTTTTGCATCTTCATTCAGTCTTATTCGGGTCCCGTCGGTCAACGTCAACACTTTTTGCTGATCCGACTCGGTTACATAAGTTGTATAAACGGGTTCTGTATTTTCATCCCCCTCCGCAGTGGTAATTCCCCCCCAATACAACAGGGATGAAAGTACGGCTACCAATAGCAAAATGGAGGCAACGCGCCCCCCCACCCAGCGATGCTTCTTATACTCTTTTTTCTTACTCAGCTGAATACGATTGAATACTTTTTCGGTTTCCACATCCGGATAAATTGACAGCTCGTCGTCTTTCGTCAACTGCCGTTCCATATCTTGTTTTAGAAATGCCTGTCCCTCCTCTGTTTGGAACCAATCCAGAACCTTGTCCAACTCCGCCTCGGAGCACTCGTCACGGAAATATCTGTTCAGCAGCCTGCGGTCCATTAATACTCAAATCTTTGCGGTTGTTGCCTTCTTTACTAATACTACAGCTGCCAATCGTAAAAGTATTACGCTAAATTTTTTTTGACAAAATTATTAGAAATGAGTAAGAACAAAATAGAAGTTTATGATGGACTTTATTTTTATTATCTCACATTATTAAATGTTTTTATTCAGCTCATTTTAATCTTGAATAACATCTTGTAAAACACTCTATATATCAAAATCAAAGTTTATTACTAATATCTACTCCCTATTTATTTTCAGCGGTTTTATTGGTTACAAATCCACCATACCAAGGTCGCAGGAAAGGCCTTACAAAAGACTCAATTAAAAACAAAAAGAAGGAATGCCAGTTCAAAGTTATCACAGCATACCAATACATATCTAATTATAGATTTCCACACATCAAATACTGATCCATAAAGAAATGTGTTAACTACCTGTTTCTTTAGTCATTTTTCTGTGTACATACTCTTTTATAAAAACAGATGCCTTATAATACTGTGATTTTACAGTATGAACAGATATATCAAGGTATGCTGCCACTTCCCTATTATTTAAACCTTCTTCAGTGCGCAGTTTTAAAACTTCACGCCTCTTTTCAGGGAGCTGTTCTACATCAGTTTTATATATATCCCTGTATTTTGAAAGCTCAATAACATTAGCAGTTTTGAAACGGTCTATTTTTTTCTCATATGAAAGTTTAATGTGTTTCTTGAGCCTTCGCTTGTCCTCATCAATAACATTCAGTACATGATTTTTGATGGCCGTAAATAAGAATCCCTTTAATGATCCTGATGCTCTGAGTTTCTTTCTATTGTCCCAAAGGGAAACAAAAACTTCATGAACAGCATCTTCAGCCAATGGTCTATTTCTCAAATATTTGAAAGCCAGCCTGAACATACGACTGTGATATTTCAAATAGATGCTTCTGAAAGACATTTCATCTCCCTCCCTCAGCTTTTGCAATAGAACTACATCCTTCTCATCATCCAACCCCATTTTCCAAAAATAAATTTAACCTATTCAAATTTTGGACAAGCTCTATATACTGCTTAAACTATTTTTGCTCTCCTTAAAATATGCATAAAACTAAATGAAGAATGGACACTTTAAAATTATAAGAGCAAAAATTATTTTGAACTAACCCTTTTAAAAATCCCTATACACACCATAATTAAAAAGGATATAGTGAAGAAAACAACTTTGAAAGAGTCTTCTCTAACTTTCATCCAAACTTTAACAAATTATTCTTTTAAGTAGAATTCAACATTCCAAATGTGTATAAACCGGAATTACAGTACATTCGCTTTTCTCTTAGGGCGTCTATTCATTCAGCTCAGACAGTCAAATAAAGCGATAAAAAGTAGCTTAAAATCTACGGACACTTCAATCGCAACCAGCTGTCGTTCTTGATACCTCCCCAAAACCCTTTGACTTCATCTGTTCCTGCTTATTGCGCCCCGCAGGCTGCTTTAAGGGATACCAATAAACAGGTTGCCTCTGCATAAAAAAATTATTAACAATAGATGCGGCTTCCATAATAAACCTAAAAACTGAAATTTTCACTGCTTCTCCATGCCCACAAGCTCAGATAACAGCAGTTCCGATCTATTTTCATCGAAAATCGGGTTAATTTTAAGTGTTTTGGGTATTGCAGTAGGCACGGGGAACATCTGGCGGTTTCCACGTATTGCAGCACAAAACGGGGGACAGGAAGGAGCCGGTGCTTTTCTCATTGCATGGATATGTTGTCTTTTCCTGTTTTCCATTCCCTTGATTATTGCTGAGTACGGCATCGGCAGGAATGGACGCAAAGGAGTCATCGGTTCCTTCATCAGGCTGGTTGGTAAAAAATACAGCTGGATGGGGGCCTTCATCGGCTTCGTAGCCACCGCTATCATGTTCTACTACAGCGTTGTCGCCGGCTGGTCGCTGTTTTACCTGGTCGAATCGATAAGTACTGGTCTGCCCGAAAGCATGCAGCAGGCAAATAGGGTCTGGGAGGGGTTTCAAAACTCACTGTGGCCTTCTGCATTTCACGCCCTGATGATGGGGGCGGGAGGATTCGTCGTGGTAAAGGGGGTTTCCTCCATTGAGCGTATCAATAAGATCCTGATCCCTTCACTGCTGCTGGTTGTTGTCATCTCGCTTGTCCGCGCAGTATCCCTTTCCGGGAGTGTCCAGGGTCTTCAATACCTGTTTACCCCCGACTGGTCTACCCTGGCCACCCCCTCCCTCTGGCTCGAGGCCCTTACCCAGAACGCCTGGGATACCGGTGCGGCCTGGGGACTCATTCTCACCTATGGCGCATACATGCGGAATCGCGACGATATCAGCGTCAGTGCCTTTCAAACCGGCATTGGTAACAACATCGTCTCCCTGCTGGCAGCCATGACCATCTTTGCCACTGTATTCGGCACGCTGGGCAGCAACATGACCTCAGGGGAAGTACTGGAGGTCATGAAAACCTCCGGGCCCGCCTCCACCGGTCTTACGTTCATATGGATGCCCCAGCTTTTCAATGAAATGTCCGGCGGCTCCCTGTTCGCTATTCTTTTCTTCCTGGGATTAACGTTTGCCGCCTTCAGCTCCCTTATTTCGATGATTGAACTGTCCAGCCGGGTATTTGTAGATATGGGCTATGCACGTACTCATTCAACGCTTTTCATCTGCCTCACCGGCTTTTTGATGGGCATGCCCTCAGCCCTCTCCCTGGATGTGCTGGCCAACCAGGATTTCGTCTGGTCCGTGGGCCTGATGGTCTCAGGAGCCTTTATATCGTTTGCAATTATTCGTTTCGACCCCTCCCGGTTTCGATCTGAGATTGTCAATAACGGCGAGCAGCGGTACACCCTCGGCCGCTGGTGGGAGATCATCATCAAATATGTGGTTCCGGTGGAGGTCATCTCCCTGCTGCTTTGGTGGATGTACCTGAGCATCACCGCCTATGCTCCCGACAGCTGGTACAATCCACTCAGTGCCTTTTCTGTGGCAACGATTATCCTGCAATGGGGGCTTGTGATGGGGCTATCCTACCTCTACAAGAACCTGCTTGCCGACAGAACAACCATTGACTAAAATGGTCGACCTGTCACCATCCCTGTGTTTACATTACGGCGAGGCACCACGCCATATGGAATCAGGGCTCGCTTGCACCAAGCCCGTTATTATCAGAGGTAAAGCCAGAAAGTACCGTTGTGCACCGGTCTTGGGCGGACCTCTGATACTGCGCAGGAGACCGTATACACCGTTACCGCCCGGGCGCTGGCAGTCACCGTGCACCTTCCGTTTTAAGTTGGTTGTGATTCTCCCTCGTAATGAGCACCAGCCCTTCTTCAGCGTGGACGGAACACCGGGTGCTCGGTGACAACCTGTATAACTACAACCATGAAAAGCCCATCTCCACCAGATCCCTCTTGCCCGTCTGTTTACACAACTGCCCAAACACTCCCTACTTTAAAAAAGAGATTCTGCCACCCATCGTTGTTAAAAATGGTACAAAATTTTTATATATATTGTTACACAGTCTCCATTAAAGTTCATCAGTACTTATGACCATCATCGCGTCTGTTTCGAAAAAAAGTTCGTTACTCATTATGCTTCTTGCCTGGGCCATATCCTCAGCACAGGCCCATTCTTTTGCTGCAGATAAACCAATACCGGCATCGCCCGCCGGGTGGCATGCTTCACCAGATACCCTTTCACTGCCCGCGCACTCCAATTATGAATCCTCTCTCTCAGCTCTCCTCGAGGCCTGCCGCAGGAAGGGATATGAAATTGAACCGCTGCTTCGCGACGATCGGTTTGAGATCTATGAGGGCATAGGTGATCGTTTCCGTAAATCTGCCGAACGGAAGTCCATCAACCTTGAAGAGTATAAAAAAATACTCGGTTTTGATGACAAGAGAGATCGCGGGGCTGACTTTATACGCAAGCACGCCGATCAGCTGCAAAAGGCCCAGGAAAAGTATGGCATTCCCAAATATGTCATTGCAGCCATCATTGGCATTGAATCAGATTTTGGCCAAAACATCGGCAGCTATAACCCTTTCAATGCCTACGTATCAATGTATGCGGTAGATTACCGGGCCGATTTTGCCAAAGCACAGCTGCTCGAACTCCTGGACTTTACCCAGCGAAACAGCATCGATGTTTTCGAGTTGAAATCCAGCTATGCAGGAGCCATGTCTTTTGCCCAGTTTATCCCCTACTCGCTGAATAAATGGTTTGTGGGCGACGATATTTTTGACATGGACAATAACATCATGTCGGTAGCCAACTATCTGGCCTATTTCCAACAGCGCACCAATAGCCTGCGAACCTCCGTGCTCCGTTATAATCCAAGCGGCCTCTATGCCGATGCCGTAATGGATCTGGCAAAAGAAGTTGAACTCGCCACGGAAATGAGCGCCACTCATTGATGGCCATAAGAAAAAGGGGGAACACGGTTTCCCCTGCCCCCCCTTGAGATCACAGCTTCTCATCTGTTCAATATATTTCAAAGCTTTTGATGCCTCCGTCCGTGATGGTGATTAGCTGCTGAAAATCAGCGGTCGGATTATATCCCTGACGGCCCAGGCGTCCGTGAAGATCTTTATCAGGGCCTCCCAGCGTGAAGTTTGCAACTTCCGAGGGACTGCTGATGTTGAAAACATGGATATTTTCCTGGCCCGAAAGCAGCCGCTCCATTTTAATCACCAAAAATTGATCATTGATGTCAAAACTCCTCAGGCGCCCTTTGGGTGCTTTGCTAAACTGCGTTGTGAGATCTGCCTTGCTGACAATAGCTACCCCTTTGAACCCCACCAGAACCAGCTTGTCACCCGACTCATGGATATACTTTATTTCTCCCATCCCATGGTCTTCGTAGGATGAATCGGCGAGGACGCTGCCATCCACCAGGCTGAACTTGTACAATGATTTTCCTCCGGCGGCCCAGGCATGATCCTCTTCATAAATGACATTGGAAACATGATTTTCAAAAGGCTCCGTCAGTTCCCAGGCCGGTTCACCGCTCTTTTTTGAAAAAGCATAAAATCCGAGCGGCTTCACCTTTCCTACAATACTGGAAACATTCCCCGACATCGTATCCGGCTGCTGGGCCGAAAGTCGTACAATGAGATGATCATCCCGGAACCGCATATCCCGGATATCCGTGGTATTTTCCATTTCGACCTGCCACAACATTTCGCCGGTGGTGTAGTCAAACTTCTGGATCTGCTTATCGGGCAAGCCAACGGCTTTAACCTCCTCTGGATTTACGGCGTAGACCGCATCACCTTCCAATTTTGGCGCAGCCGTCTCGGGCGTCTCCATCGGGTTGTAATCCGTCGTAAAACTGGCCAGCTTGGCATTGCTTTCCTGAATACCGTCACGGGTTCCAAACAGGCGCTCCCCACTGTCAAAATCAAAGATCTCTACGGAGCCCCCGTTGAAATCCAGATGTACATTTTCTCCCTGCTTCCTGACAACCCTTAGCTGTTCGCTTCGGCCGGTATAGCTTGATTTCCATTCTGTCTGTCCCGTGGTGGCATCCAGTAATGCCACCTGCTTGAGCTCGCGGTCCACATTGGCATTTTCCAAGACATCTCTTAGCCCAGCCATGCTGGTAGCCAACAAAAGCTGATTCGTAGCAGGCAGGTATTCAACATCAGCAATTCCGGTTCCCGCCATTTCTTCATTTTCCCAGAGTATTTCCCCGCTTTTACCCTCGATGAAATACAATTTTTCCACCGTTCGAAACAGAAATCCGTTTTGCTCAGGCACTTCCCGGATCATGCTTTCAATCATGCGGGTCTGCAGGGCCACAGCTGACATCCCCTTGGCCCCGAGACTGCCTCCCATCAGCTCATTGATGGCAATGTTAGCAATGTCCTGATACTTGTCCAGGTTCCATACATACGACGTCGAAGACCAATTTTCCTGCCCGCTGTCAAGATTAATACTTCGCACCCGGTCTCCTTTCTCCACCTGATTAAAAAGAAGCATCGCTCCCAGCTGCGGCAATTCCTTGTGGTAATATTTGATATCCACTCGCTGGCTTACCAGCAGATCTTCCTTGACCTGTTCTTTGAAATCACGCCCGATTTCCGAGAAGAATCCGCCTCGTTCGCGGATGTCATTAACTACTACCCGGCCGCTGTTTCCGTCCAGCATTACCATATCCTCTTTGCTTTGAACAATCAGATAATCTGACGGTGTAATCTCTGCACTGTTAAAATTCTCCCAGTTCAGGTTATAGCTCCATCCCTGCGGTATGGATGCCTTTTTGGTGGATGCACAATTCTGTAGAAAGACAGCCAGACATAGCAGTGCCATCCCCCTGCAGAAGGTCTTCGTATTTGCTCTCATAGTGATGTTTTTCATTAAAAAGGTAGCTGTTCACTCCTATATACGAAGACCAACAGAGGAACAGCTCAATTCAAATAAAAAGCCCCACTCTTCCATCAGCTGGAAAAGTGGGGCTTGACGTTGTTAGAACGTCCTCAGCCGTAAGGCTTTAAGAGCGTGGAGTGGATTTACATCATGCCACCCATTCCGCCCATTCCGCCGGGCATACCGCCGCCCATTCCGCCGGGCATACCGCCGCCGGCAGCAGGTCCGTCATCGTCGTCATCGCCTTTGGAAGGCTTATCAGAGATGAGGGCCTCAGTGGTCAGCATCAAGCCAGCCACGGACGCAGCGTTTTCAAGGGCCGTACGCGTTACTTTTGTTGGATCAATAACGCCGGCCTTGATCAGATCCTCGTAGGTATCCGTACGTGCGTTGAATCCGAAAGCGCCTTCGCCTTCTTTCACTTTCTGTACAACGATGGACCCTTCTGATCCGGCATTGTTCGCGATGGAACGCAGCGGAGCTTCGAGAGCTCGTCGTACGATGTCAAAGCCGACCTCCTGATCAGGGTTCTCCCCTTTCAGTTCGTCAAGTGCTTTCTGAGCTCGCAGCAGGGCAACACCGCCACCGGCTACGATGCCTTCTTCAACGGCTGCACGAGTTGCGTGCAGGGCATCTTCGACGCGGGCTTTCTTCTCTTTCATTTCAACTTCAGAAGCAGCGCCAATATTCAGCACGGCAACACCGCCGCTGAGTTTGGCAAGACGCTCCTGCAGTTTTTCACGATCATAGTCGGAAGTGGTAGATTCAATCTGACCTTTAATCTGGTTGACGCGGGCCTTGATGTCATCATCAGAGCCTTGTCCACCCACAACAGTCGTGTTGTCTTTGGTGATATTCACCCGATCGGCAGTGCCGAGGTAATCAAGCGTAGCATTTTCCAGCTTATAACCACGCTCTTCAGAAACGACCGTACCATTGGTCAGTATTGCAATATCTTCCAGCATCTGCTTGCGACGATCGCCAAAGCCCGGAGCTTTGACTGCAGCAATTTTCAGCGAGCCGCGAAGCTTGTTCACAACCAGCGTAGCCAGTGCTTCGCCTTCAATGTCTTCAGCAATGATGAGCAGTGGCTTTCCGGTTTGAATCACTTTTTCAAGGATGGGAAGCAGATCCTTCATATTGCTAATCTTCTTGTCGAAGATCAGAATATAGGGTTCTTCCATCTCTGCAACCATATTTTCAGAATCGGTCACAAAATAGGGAGAGAGGTATCCGCGATCGAACTGCATACCTTCAACCGTTTCAAGATACGTTTCGGTACCCTTGGCTTCCTCAACAGTGATCACACCGTCTTTTCCTACTTTCTCCATCGCATCGGCGATATTCTGACCAATCTCCTCGTCACCATTGGCAGAAATAGAACCTACCTGCTTGATACTGTCGAGGCTGTCGCCCACCGGTTTGCTCATGTTGCTGAGCTCCTTGACGATAGCTTTCACGGCGGTCTCAATTCCCCGCTTCAGTTCCATTGGGTTTGCCCCGGCCGTAACATTTTTCAAGCCGGTCTGAATAATGGACTGGGCAAGAACAGTCGCCGTAGTTGTTCCGTCACCGGCATTATCGCTGGTCTTGGAAGCAACTTCTTTTACCATCTGAGCGCCCATGTTCTCGCGCTTGTTGGACAGCTCGATTTCTTTGGCTACCGTAACACCGTCTTTGGTTACAGTGGGTGCACCGAAAGATTTTTCAATTACTACGTTTCGTCCACGCGGTCCCAGTGTGACCTTGACAGCATTGGCAAGCTTGTCAACGCCACGCTTTAGAGCATCGCGTGCATCCATATCATAATGAACTAGTTTTGCTGACATAGTTGTCTATAAATTTTAATTGTTTGTAATTGGTTATGTATCAAAAATAAGGTGAGATGCTTAGGAAACGATTCCAAGAATATCGGCTTCACGCATGATCAAGTACTCTTCACCATCCAGTGTAATCTCCGTACCTGAATATTTTCCATAGAGCACTTTGTCGCCTTCTTTTACCGACATGTCAATCTTGGTTCCGTTTTCTACTTTGCCGGGACCTGCGGCAACCACCGTTCCTTCCTGGGGCTTTTCTTTAGCCGTATCAGGAATAATAATTCCGGAACTGGTTTTCTCTTCGGCAGGTTCTGGCTGAACCAAAACGCGATCGCTTAACGGTTTGATTTTAGATTTAGCCATAAGTATGACTCCTACAATTTAAGGTTATTAGTTGAAGTTGAAATTCATCACTATCAGCATAATAATGCTGGAAATACGTTCAAAAATCGTACAAAGCAAATGACTTTGTTAAGACATATAAGTGAGCAAGGATCGTACCAAACTATTGCTAATAACCAATTAATATCACAAAGGGCGCTTTAAGCTGGCGAAATCCCGTTTTATGGGTTAATTCATTGCCAAGTTGAAAGATGGCGATAAAAGAGTAGCCGAAATTTCAGGTCAAAATGCCACTTTTCTCGAATAGTGCTGTCAACTTTTCATATTCGGATGGCGGCCAGGCTTCAGCCCGTTTATCAAAATCGAAACCTGCAGGTAGCCGGTCCTTGGCAATCAGGGGCTTGAGGGCATTACTCAATTTTTTTCGCCGCTGGTTAAAGGCCGTTCGCACAACAGTCTTTAGATGCTTATCCGTACAACGCAGGGCCCCCTTGTCAAAAGTTAATTTTACCATGGCACTTTCCACATTGGGCTGGGGACTGAAACAATGGCGTGAAACGGGGAACAGGATTTCCGGCGTACTCATCAGCTGAGTCTGTACACTCAAAATCCCGTAATCCTTGGTCCGCGGTACGGCCACCAGGCGTTCTGCCACTTCTTTCTGCATCATCAATACAGCATCAGATAGCAAGGCCCGTGACTCAAGCAGGGAAAAGAGAATCTGGCTGGTGATATAATACGGAAGATTGCCCACCAGATGCGTCCGCTCCTTGCCAATGGAATAGTCCGTCCAATCCACTTCCAGCACATTACGGTGATGGATCACGAGGTTATCAAACTTCTCTTCCAGGAAGGCGATGGCTCGTTCATCCAGCTCCAGGGCCAACAGATTTTCGAAACGGCGAACCAGTGCTTCAGTAAGTGCCCCCGTACCCGGACCAATTTCAATCACCCGATCGTCTGGGCGGGCCGGTATGGCATCGGCAATTTTGTTGATAATATTGTCGTCCGTTAAAAAATGCTGTCCTAAACTCTTCTTGGGGCGTAAACTCATCAGTGAATATTGAATTCAGAATTAGAAATGCAGGGCTGCTTTTATTGCTAATGCACCATTCCGCATTCATATTTTAAATTGTCTTTTTGCTTACTGTAGTTGTGTCAATTAAATTATCAGAAATAAGGTCTCTGCAAAACATTCGTTTATGGACATAAAGCCGCTTGAAACCGAACAAATTGGTATCCAGACGCTGGAAAAGCGACTCATAGAATCCGAATCCAAAGTATCCCTTAAGATAGGACTCCCCAGAGAGGTTTCCAATGATGAACGCCGGGTTTCCCTGACGCCCGGGGGAGTATCAATACTCAAAGCCAACGGCCACGAAATTTTTGTGGAAAAAAAGGCAGGGGAAGAGGCTAATTTCACTGACCAGGAATATGCCGATGCCGGCGCAGAGATAGCCTATGGCATTGATGAAATTTACCGTAAAGCTGAAATGATTGTCAAAGTGGCGCCCCCCTGCGAGGAAGAACTTGATCTGCTGGAAGAAAGCCACATCCTCTTTTCCGCCCTGCACCTGGGAAATGCGAAAGAGTCTTTTATTAACACCCTTATTGAACAGTCTGTCACCGCCTTTGGTTTTGAATTTATACAGGGAGAGGATAAAGAATTTCCCATTGTACGGATGATGCATGAGATCACGGGATCCATGGCAGTACAGATCGGCGCCCATTACCTTGAGAAGGGAGAAGGGGGGCAAGGCATCATGCTGGGGGGCATTTCAGGAATCCCCCCCGCGACAGTGGTTATCCTGGGCGCCGGCATTACGGCTGAATACGCGGCCCGCACAGCCCTGGGTTACGGGGCCCAGGTGTTTGTCATGGACAATGACCTGGCCCGGCTGCGCCACCTTGAAAATGCTCTCGACCGTCGTATTATCACCGCCACAGCCAACTACCAGTATATCTCTTCCGCCCTTGAGCATGCCGATGTAGTTATCGGGGCCGCGATGCAGGAAGGAGACCGGGCTCCCTGCCTGGTGACCGAGCCCATGGTAATGAACATGAAGGCTGGCAGCGTTATCGTGGATACCGTCATTGACCAAGGAGGCTGTGTGGCCACGAGCCGGGCTACGACCCATTCGAAACCTACCTTCCTGGCCCATGATGTCATTCATTACTGTGTGCCGAATATCCCGTCGAATGTTGCCCGGACGGCTACCTATGCCCTCAACAACGTGATTGTACCCTACCTGCTTGCTATCGGTGATGCCGGCGGTATTGAAGAATGCCTCTGGAGCAACACGGCCCTGCGCAACGGCACCTACGTCTACAAAAAAAACCTCACCAAGAAATCGCTGGCCAACCTCTTCAATCTGCCCTACCGAAGTATAGAAATGCTTATTGCCAGCCAGATATAAGGGTATTGCCTATGGGTATCCATGTCGTTAGAATCATATTGTTAACTTCTTTTAATAGCCGACAGCTGAAACCTTGAAACACTCCGAGCTGAGCCATAAGAATTTCAGGCGAATCAATATCATCAACTGGCTGCTCTGCCTGCCCCTGCTTCTTCTTTTTACCTGGCCGTATATCTACATTGCCCGGTACCTCATGATCCAGGATGTGCTGATGTATGCCGGGGCGGCTTTTTTTGCCGTACCTTTTATGATCACCATCCTTCACGGACATGTGACGATGGTTTTAGGCAGCGCCCACCGCCATCATTACTACAACTGGCTTACCGACTATCCCCTGACGTTCGGACTGTTATTTCATCCGCTTATGATGCGGACGCGCTTTCGACTTGTTCTGCTTATCGTCAGCCTGGTATTCTTTGCGGCGGGATGGATTCTTGCTGGGAGATAAAAAAAGGCACACCAACCTAATGGTGTGCCTTGGATATTGGATTGACAGGTGGCGGTTTGTCACTAGTACGCCTTACCGGCAATAATCTCATCCACTACGCTGGGATCGAGCAGGGTGGACGTATCTCCCATGTCGTCCGTTTCCCCGGCGGCAACGTTGCGCAATATACGGCGCATGATTTTTCCGGATCTTGTTTTAGGAAGCCCATCCACGATCTGAATTTTATCAGGCTTTGCGATTGGGCTGATAATCTTCGAGACCAAGTCATGAATTTCTTTCTTGAAATCCTCTGGTTCAGAGACCCCGTTGTCGCACGTCATGAATGCAAATATTCCTTCGCCTTTCACATCATGGGGATACCCCACAATTGCAGCTTCAATCACCTTGGGATGTTCATCGATGGCATTTTCAATTTCTGCCGTTCCCAAGCGGTGGCCCGATACATTTAATACATCGTCCACCCGGCCTGTAATACGGTAATAACCATCCTCATCGCGGCGGCATCCATCACCCGTAAAATAGTATCCGGGATAGTCGGCAAAATAGGTTTCCTTGTAGCGTTCCTCATTGCCCCAGATACCCCGCGTCATACCCGGCCACGGATATTTGATCACAAGATTGCCCTGCACGCCATTGCCATCGATTTCTTTTCCGTTCTTATCGACCAGGGCCGGTTGAATGCCGGGCAGCGGAAGTGTGGCGAATCCCGGTTTGGTAGGCGTAACACCAGCCAGAGGCGAAATCATTATACCGCCTGTCTCTGTCTGCCACCACGTATCCACGATAGGGCATTGTCCATTACCGATCTTGTCGTGATACCAGTGCCAGGCCTCTTCATTAATGGGTTCGCCTACACTGCCGAGTACTTTGAGCGAGCTGAGATCATACTTGTTCACATATTCGATATCCTCCTTCATCAGCGCACGGATGGCTGTTGGCGAGGTGTAAAAGTGCGTGACGCCATACTTTTCGCAAACTTCCCAGAGACGGCCTGCATCCGGGTAGGTGGGGGTTCCTTCAAAAATAATGCTGGAAGCCCCATTGAGCAGCGGTCCATAAAGAATGTAAGAGTGACCGGTGATCCATCCTGCGTCAGCTGTACACCAATAAACATCCTCCTCTTCAACCTGGAAGACATTCCGGAAGGTGTAGCTGGTGTAAACCATGTATCCACCGCATGTATGAACCTGTCCCTTGGGTTTGCCGGTAGAGCCGGAAGTATAGAGAATGAAGAGCGGATCCTCGGCATCCATTTCGACCGCTTCATGTTCTTTCGGGGCATTGCGGATCAACAGGTGCCACCACTCATCGCGGCCTTCCACCCAGTCGATATCCCGGTTGGTACGCTGGCAAACAATCACTTTTTTGACGGAGGGACAATCTTCCAGAGCCTCATCGGAAATATCCTTGAGCGGAACATGTTTCTCCCCCCGGCGCAGCCCGTCGTTGGTAATCAGCATCTTGGCGTCACAGTCCTGGATACGCTCGGCCAGCGACTGCGCAGAGAAACCGGCAAATACGATAGAGTGAACCGCACCGATTCGGGCACAAGCCAGAGCCGCAATCATCAGTTCAGGCGTCATGGCCATGTAAATAGCCACACGGTCTCCCTTTTCAATACCTTTTGATTCCAGGACATTCGCAAAGCGGCATACATCTTCATGAAGCTGGCGATAGGTGATTGTCCGGCGAAAGGAGTCGGGATGGTTGGGTTCAAAAATGAAGGCCGTCTTATTGCCAATGGTATTGAGATGGCGGTCAAGACAATTTTCGGTGATATTGAGCTTTCCGCCTTCAAACCACTTCACATCCCCGTTTTTGAAACTGCCGCTGTGCGTTTCTTCCCACCGCTTTCGCCAATAAAAGGTCCCTGCTTCGTGCTCCCAAAACTCTTCGGGATTTTCAACGCTTTCCTTGTAAACATCCTTGTATTCTTCAAATGAATCGATATTCAGCCACATATAACAATCAAATTTAAATTGAACCTATTTTTATATCAGTAAATCCTATATTAAATATTATTGAGACATAATCAAGTGCTTGCAGATTAAAAAAGCAAAAAAATGTTACTTTTTGTGCAACTATTTTTCTCTGTTTCCCACTGCCTTAGTGCTTGATTTCTCTCGGTTTGCCGGGATACCTGATTTCTTCCACCATATCCTGCACATCCTCGGGGGGATCCGCCGTCAGCCTGGATACCACCACTGCAATAACGAGGTTCACCAGCATGGCTACGGTACCGAAGCCCTCCGGTGAAATGCCGAACCACCAGTCGTCGGGCGTTCCTCCTCCGAAACCTCCCAACTTGTACTTTATCATATAAAACAGCATCAGCACTATACCGACAATCATGCCGGTTATTGCTCCCTGTCGATTCATCCTCTTGTCAAAGATGCCCAACAGGATCGCCGGGAAAAAGGAGGCAGCTGCCAGGCCAAAGGCCAGAGCAACCGTCGCTGCCACAAAACCGGGCGGGTTAATACCAAAATATCCGGCCACCAGGACGGCAAAAGCCGCGGCAATACGAGCCCATACCAATTCGCCCTTTTCAGAGATAGACGGCTTGATTTGTTTCTTGATCAGGTCGTGGGCAATACTGGTTGATATTACCAACAGCAAACCAGCTGCCGTCGAAAGCGCGGCGGCCAGTCCACCGGCAGCCACCAGAGCAATCACCCAGTTGGGGAGATCCGCAATCTCCGGGTTTGCCAGTACCATGATATCCTGGTCGATGGTCAACTCATTGGTCTGCTCATCGGCGACATACTGGATTCTCCCGTCGTTATTCTTGTCATCAAAACCCAGGAGGCCCGTCTGTTCCCAGTTGCTGAACCAGGCCGGGACTTCTTCATATTCTTCATTGGAGACGGTTTCAATAAGATTGACCCGGGCAAAGGCTGCAATAGCCGGGGCGGTCGTATACAGAATTGCAATAAACAGAAGCGCATAGCCCACAGACTTTCGTGCATCCCGCACTTTGGGAACAGTAAAAAATCGAACAATTACGTGCGGCAGGCCCGCTGTTCCTACCATCAGGGCCAGTGTTATGGCAAAGACGTCGATGGTTGATTTGGTGCCGGAGGTATACTCCGCAAAACCCAGTTCCACGTGCAGCTGGTTCAGCTTCTCCAGCAGATAGGTTCCTGAACCGTCAGCGATGGTACTCCCAAAACCAATCTGTGGAAATACACTCCCTGTCAGCTGAAATGAGATGAAAAAGGCCGGAACCATATAGGCAAAAATCAGGATGCAGTACTGAGCCACCTGGGTGTAGGTAATGCCTTTCATGCCTCCCAGCACGGCATAGAAAAAAACAATGATCATTCCGATATAAACGCCCATGTCGATGGAAACTTCCAGAAACCGGGCGAAAACCACGCCCACGCCCCGCATTTGTCCGGCCACATAAGTAAAGGAGACAATGATGGCGCATATCACGGCCACGGTTCGGGCGACATTGGAATAATAGCGGTCTCCTATAAAATCGGGAACCGTGAATTTACCAAACTTCCTGAGGTAAGGGGCCAGCAGAAGAGCCAGCAGTACATATCCCCCGGTCCAGCCCATCAAATAGACGCCGCCGTCATACCCCATAAATGATATGAGGCCGGCCATGGAAATAAAAGAAGCCGCCGACATCCAATCCGCCGCTGTTGCCATGCCGTTTGCCAGTGGGTGAACCCCGCCGCCGGCAATATAAAAATCACTGGTGGAACCAACTCTCGACCATATTGCGATACCCATATATACGGCAAAGGTGGCCCCTACCAGTATATACGTCCACGCTTGAATATCCATATAACTATAACCCTGCTATTATAAAATTACCCTTATTATTACCCTTCGTGCACATCATATTTTTTATCCAGCCGGTTCATAAGCCAGACATAGACAAAAATAAGAACAACGAATACATAGATGGACCCCTGCTGTGCAAACCAGAAGCCCAATTCAAATCCGCCCATCTCTATGGTATTCAGCTGATCAGCAAATAGAATACCGAAGCCGAACGACACCATGAACCAGATGACCAGGAGAATGCTGACATAGCGAAGATTAGCATGCCAATACTCTTCCATCTTTTCCTTCTTCTTTCCCATCACCCTATTTTTTGATTAGCTGTTCCATTACTCCGAGAACGATGGCCCTTCTCTTAACGTTGAAAAGAATCCGCCTGACAGGTGCCTGTAAGGCGGAGAGAAAAGCCGTCCGAAAATTTCCTTTACAACTTAATAATATAAATCCAAAGCGCAAGCAATAAATTTTGTATGGTTTCCCTTCGATTTGTGAAATATCTCTTGCAAAACGAAACTTTCAGTTTATCTTAGGATCCTCCGCATTCATGGCGAGCCGTTATCATGCCCAAAAATTCAGCAATATGTTATCATGAGTCTTTGCTCCATGTCATTCCGCAAAATTATTCTCATCGCTTTTCTGCTGGTAACTGCCTCCTGTGCCCAAAAGGAGCAGGGAGCATCTATCTCAGGCTCTGTTGACTATGTGGGATCAGCTCAATTTTATATCAGCCAGCAGCCGCTGCACTACAAATATTCTGACAAGATTGAGCATCCCGTCGCCGTAGATGAAAACGGAAACTTCAGCCTTTCTATACCCGTAGATTCTGCACAGCTCGTGCGTTTTCATATTGATGAACAGTCCTATCCTTTGTATCTGAAGCCGGGCCGCGGTCTGCAGCTGACCATCAGTCGCGCCGATTTTCCGGCCGCGGTAGATGTGGATGGCTATTCTGAACCCTGGGATGAAACCTATGCGACCTACCTTGAGAAGGAACAACCGCTGCTGATGCAAATTAATAACCACCTTCCCGCTTTCCGGGAAGGAGATTCCACGGCCGTCCTGGACCTGTACAAAAAACGATACGAATTAGCCAAAGAATATTTTGCCTCCACTCCTTTTGAGGATCTTTATTTTAAGGCCATAGGCGAATACCTGGTCAAGCGGCTTGAATCGATCACCTATCAACGAACAACACCCGGTTTCCACCCGCAAGAAGAGCGAGCAGAGGTGTTGCAGACCGCCCAAAAGCTTGATTTTTTCACGTTCCGTTCGCTTCATGCCCAGCGGGCCGGCATCCGTGACTTCACCAATGCCTTTGCCAATACCTTTGGTGTTGCAGACCGCCTGGAAAAAAAGCTGGGGCAATCCCTGATGCAATACGACGTGAAGCGCCTCGGGTACCCCACCCTCGATTCAGCACGCACCTCTGTTCTGAAACATATCGACGGCCGCCGTGCCAAAGCCTATGCACGGCTGTATCTTGTGGCCGAACGTATCGGGGAGATGCCGCTGAAAACAGCCGAACCCAGCTACAGGGCTTTCCTGGATGACTATACAGACTTCCCCCGTTATACAGACTTTCTGATCTCCTTTTACAAGGAAATTAAGCGTGTTTCCCCGGGCCAGCCGGCCATTCCTTTTACACTCCCTACCGCAGCAGGTGAAACCCTCCGGATGCAGGACTTCCGCGGCCGGTATGTACTGCTTGATTTCTGGGCCAGCTGGTGCATCCCGTGCCTCGATGAATTTCCCCATATGCGGAAATTGTACAACAACTATTCGCGGGATCAGTTTGAGATCCTGGCAATATCCATCGAAGAAGACAGCCTCCGCTGGCGACAGGCGACGGAACAATTCCAGAACCCCTGGCCCCAGCTTTATGGAGGCCATGGCTTTGAACAAGAAACCTTTTCAGCCTACCGCGGCGGGGGGATTCCTTTTTATATCCTGGTGGGGCCGGAGGGGAATATCCTCCGTTACAACGATGCACGCCCCTCCTTCAACCTGCCCCAGATCCTGGACAGCCTGATCACTCAACCTTAACCCATACGTTTTTACAGACTGATCATGATGAAATCAACCGCCTTGTTTGCCACCCTGATTACGGCCTTTTTTGCCACCGGCGCCTGCAGCCAGGACGGCACCCCCGACACGACGAACGAACCGGTCTCCCTGGATCAAAAAATAGGCCAGATGCTGAATGTCGGGTTTCGTGGCACCAGCCTCTCAGACACCAATCACATCGTACGGGATATTAACCAATATCACCTGGGAAGTGTTACCCTTTTTGACTATGACGTCCCGAAAGACACGGCTCTGCGCAATATTCAATCTCCCGACCAAGTCAAAACACTCATCAGCGACCTTCAGGAGCAGGCACAGACTCCGCTCTTTGTTGCCGTTGACCAAGAGGGCGGCCAGGTAGCCCGACTCAAGCCGGAACGAGGCTTTCCGTCCACGGTATCGGCACAGTACCTCGGAGAGCTCAACAATAGCGACAGCACGCGCCACTATGCACGACAAATGGCCCGAACGCTCTCTGAACTGGGATTCAACCTTAATTTTACACCGGTGGTAGACCTTAACACCAATCCCGGCAATCCCGTTATCGGGGGATTGAAGCGCAGTTTCTCTGCAGATCCGCAAACCGTGGTCAAACACGCTTCCATTTATATCCAAGCATTGCACGAACAGGATATCGTGACGGTGCTCAAACATTTCCCGGGACACGGCAGCTCGGAAAAAGATTCCCATCTCGTCGTAGTGGATGTAACCGAAACATGGTCGAAAGAGGAACTTATTCCCTACCGGAAGCTGATTAATGACGGCCTGATAGATATGATTATGACGGCTCATATCTTTAACGCCCAATGGGATACGACCTATCCCGCTACCCTCTCGAAACCGGTCATCACCGGCATGCTGCGCGATCAGCTGAATTTCGAAGGGGTCATTATTTCCGACGATCTGATGATGGGAGCCATCCGCAAGGAGTACGGCCTTGAAACCGCGGTCAGGCAAGCGCTTCTGGCGGGTGTTGATATTCTTACCTTCGGCAACAATGCCATTTACGATCCCGAGATTGTACC
This sequence comes from Fodinibius sediminis, assembly GCF_900182555.1. Lineage (GTDB taxonomy): Bacteria > Bacteroidota > Rhodothermia > Balneolales > Balneolaceae > Fodinibius > Fodinibius sediminis. The sequence goes on from NZ_FXTH01000010.1 coordinate 84,644, forward strand.
CAAAGTAAACAGCATCATCCATCGTCTGCTTGAAGAGGGAGCCATCAGCCCGGAAAGAATTGATCAATCCTATCAGCGGATCATGGCCCTTAAAAAGCAGCGGCTCCGGTAGCCCTGTCGGCTTCATTATCTATACAACAGAAACCAGAAGCTTTTTACACGAAGATCAGCTGCGATCGCTATTAGGCGTTTTGAAAGAACGCTCCCGGTAGCTGACCTCCCCCCCGAACATCCGGGTGTACTCCCTGGTGAAAAAAGCACCCACCAGCACAATCTGCACATTGTAATAGATCCAAATCAGAAAAATGACGAACGATCCGGCTGTCTTGTAGGCCGGCTCAAGCGCTGACTCGGAAAGATACCATCCGACCAGCATTTTGCCCACCATAAAAAGAAGGGTGGTGAATAGAGCACCAGCAGCAACATCCCGCAGCCGCATGACCACATCAGGCAGTACCTTGAAAAGCGTCACAAAAAAGGCCATCGCCAGCAGTATGTTAGTCACGGTGCTGCTCATTTGCACCATAAAAAGATCGCCTGTCCCCCAAAACAATATAAGCACCCGCTCCATCCCGTAGAGAATGCTTTCGGAAATCAAACCGAGCAGCAAAAGAAGGCTCACAGCCCCGATAAACAGCAGGGCCTTAAAACGGTTCCACAGGAAGACCACGACCATGCCTGTCTCCGGCTCCGGGACCTCCCAGATCATATTGAGACTGTATTTAAACTGGGACAACAGCGTAGTGGCTCCAAAAAGAAGCGTAACCGCCGCAGCCAGCGAAGACCAGAAACCCGAGGAACTACGTGAAGCGGTAACCGCCATTTCCTGGATCGAGTCGGCAATATCATTGCCCACAATCGCATACAGAGTTTGCTGGAGTTGAGCCTGTCCTGTCTCCCCTCCCAGCACGAGACTGAGCACCCATACCACAATAATGATCAGCGGGGCCGTAGAAAAAATAGCAAAAAATGCGATAGCAGCCCCATGCAAACCCATATCGAAGTTCCGTATCTGCTCAAATAGCTGTTTAAACAGCCGCTTTATTTTGTCCATTAATTTCAAAACGCTATCCCCAATGACTATGTTATAATAGCAAATCGCACAGTTGATGCTATCTCTAATCTATCCCTTAAGATAACCCTTCACAAGGATATTTCTTCCCATGATTCTCCGATACAGCTATGACTGGTTTATTCAACAGTTTGAACAGGCCGGGGAAACCGCTGAAACTTTTCTTCTCTCCGTCGATGAGGCGCATTTCCTTCAGTCCCCTTCCGCCCAGCAATGGTCCATTGCCGAATGCTATCACCACCTCATCAAATTTGGGAATATTTATCACCGGAACCTGGACCGCCGTCTCTCAGGTAATCCCGCCACTACCAATGATATTGATCAGGATTTTCCACCCCGCTGGTTCTGGAAAAAAGTTGCTGATTTCTTCGAACCGCCCTACACCTTCAAAATGAAAACGGTATCCCCGATGCGCCCCGATGCAGTGAGCAGATACAACCGGCTGGAGCTGCTGGACGAGTTTATAAATTTGCAGGAACGATTTGTGAGCCAGCTCAGATACGCGAGAAAGGAAAGCGTCAGCTTGAGAGGCACCAAGGTGCCCCATCCCCTTCTAAGCCTGCTGCGGCTGACCTTTTCCGAGTACTACCTCCTGACGCTGGCTCACCAGCGGCGCCACCAGTGGCAGGCCGAACAAACTCTGTCAGCATTAGAGGAAAGCTACGACAAGTCTGCCAATACCTAGCAGAGCCTGGGTTTCATGAGCCGGCGGCCTCCTCTGTATTCCGGACATGACTTCCCGCAACATGCCGGCAAAAAACATTACACCAGGGGATTGAATCGGAGACAATCTTTGTTAATCCTATACACTGCAAACGAACTGACATTATGCAAAAATAACATCATTAATTGATAACCTTCCAGCAGAGGATATAATGAAACGGGCGATTCATACGTTTTCCCTACGAATCGTCAAAATGCACCTGCAGCACCGGCCCTGGAGTGATTATCCGTACAGCCCTAGCAACAATATCTAACTAGAAACAATTTTCACCATGTCGACTCTTGATCCTGAAACGCTCGAAATAAAATATGCCATTGCAGACGCCGCTGTGGATCTGTATCTCAAGGGCAACGGCTATTTTGTGATAAAAGATGTGGCAAAAGCCACAGGCATCGATCCTGCTGATGTATTTGACTACTTCCCGAACAAAGAAGCCATACTTCAGTTTTATTATACCGCCATTATTTACCGCTACCGTTTCATGATTGATGAAATCAGCGGTTTCGAAGCCTACTCGATCAGTGAAAAATTTTCAAACTTTGCCTATGCAAGCTTTGACATGCTGGATGAAAAACCGGCTTTCGTGGATAACACCTTTGAGCAGCTCATCCTGCAGTCACACACCACAACCGATTTTGAGCAGGAAGTGGAAAAACTGCTAAAGGAGTTCCTGGAAGAAGACTCCCGGTTGTCGACCGGCTCTACCATCATCATGAATAGCTGCTTCTACGCTTTTCTCCGGCGCAAGTACCTGGAGACCATTCGATTCCGAATTTACGATACGAGTGAGGGGCACGAGCTGACCATGGAATTCATCGATAAGCTGACCAGCCTTTTGCAGGAGCTGCTGTACAACACCATTCTCGACCAGGGATTTGAACTCGGAAAGTTCCTGTATTCCAACAAAAAGACTTTCCTTAACCAGATGCCCCTTATTAAAAAGATCTTTTCCAAAATAGAAATTCGATAATTTATGAACGAAGATTTTCCATCCTCAAAGTTCGAACGCGGCAAAATTTTTGCCAAAACCGGCCTTAAAGTCGGCACCAATTATGCCAAACGATACCTGAAAAAATCAATTGGACAGAAAGAGAGCCAGGAAGAGGGGCGGCAGTTCCACTCCGAGAATGCCCGGCAGATTTTTAATGAATTTACAAAACTGCGCGGAACTGCCCTCAAGATTGCCCAGTCGCTGAGTATGGACGAGGGCATGCTCCCCGATGAATTCGCCGAAGTGATGAGTGAAGCGCAGTACAGCGTACCCCCCATCAACAAGGCACTGGCCCGCTCCATCATCAAGAAAGAGCTCGGAGACTACCCGGAAGCACTGTTCAGTCATTTTAAACCGGATGCCATTGCCGCGGCCTCCATTGGACAGGTGCACGAGGCCCGCCTCAAAGACGGTGAGAAGGTTGCCGTCAAGATTCAATATCCCAACGTGCGCAATACCATCCACTCGGATATGGCCATGGCCAAGTCGCTGGTCAAACGACTGGCCAAGCGGGGGGCTAACCTCGATGACTATTTTGATGAGGTGGAAGCCACCCTGCTGGAAGAAACCGACTACCGGCAGGAAGGGCAGTATATCGAGTACTTTCACCAGCGGTTTCACGGTGACACTATTGTCACTCCCCGCTGGATTAAAGAATTGTCCTCCCGGAAAGTACTGACCATGACTTTTGTGGAGGGCCGGCACCTCAAAGAGCTCCTCGAAATGAATCCCAGCCAGGAAGAACGCAATCATTTCGGACAGCTGCTCTGGGATTTCTTCCACGACCAGGTGGAGCAGCGCAACTTCATCCATGCTGACACCCATCCCGGCAATTTCTTTTTTCGGGACGACGGCCGACTGGGTGTTATTGATTTCGGATGTGTCAAAAAGTTTGATGAGGAGTTTACGCAAAATTATATGCAACTGCTGCCAATGCACCTCAATGGCGATGAAAAAGCCATCCGGGAACTATACACCCGGCTGGATATCGTCAAGGAACATCCGGACAACCCCCGGAAGGAGGAAGAGTTCTTCCAGTTTTGCAAGAATTACGGCAATACCTTTGCTCTGCCCTACATGAATAATGAGTTTGACTTTGGCGATCCGTCGTTTAAGCGGAAAATCAACCATTACGCCAAAAGGATGCCGATTATGAATGAGCCCCGCGGCGACAAGAACTTCATTTACAGCACGAAGGTTCATATGGGGCTGTACAGTATCCTCATGAAATTGAAAGCCAGAATCGACACTCGGCAAAGCAAGGAGATTACCCAGAAGGTGCTGGGTGAGATGGAGCAGGAACAGTTGTAATCTATTGGCGTTCTATCCTATGCTGAAAGTTGCCAACATCTTCAAGAACGAAGGCCAGACATAAGGGGGCAAGGCAATGGTTGATGAGAGGCACGGTCATTCAGGGGAGGAGAACCCGATGCCTGTCCCAGTCGTCATGAAATCAGGTGTACAACGACCTTCTTTATTCCTTCAACTATAAAAAGCCGGTGATAAGAACCACCGGCTTTTTATGAAACGATTATTCTCAGTTATTCTTCCTCTTCCTGGCCGTTGAAAGCCTCAAAAACCATCTTCAGGTCGCTGGCTACTTCCTGCTTGGTACGCCCCTCAATACGGTGGCGTGGAATCATAGCCTTGATCTCGCCATCCTGGAAATAGGCAAATGCCGGTGAAGATGGCGGATACTCGCTGAAATATTCACGGGCGCGGGCGGTGGCTTCCTTGTCCTGCCCCGCGAAAACAGTCACCATATGATCCGGTTTGGTATCGGATTCGTCAAGGGCAATCTTTACACCCGGCCGGGCATTACCCGCTGCACAGCCACATACCGAATTAATCACCATCAGCATAGTGCCTTCGTTATACTCTTTCATCGCGCGGTCAACATCATCAACCGTTTTTAACTCCTCGACGCCTAAATCGGTCAGTTCCTCACGCATCCAAGAAACATCGGGACCAGTTCCTAATCCAAATTGCATAATAAAAACATTCTTTCGTTACGGCTACTATTAAATAATAAATATAATAACCTTTTGTGAAGTATTGAAGAAGAAAACGCCCCACAGCTGTCCGTGGAGCGTTTCCTGAAGCAGACTATATCAGCGGCTATTACGTAGCATCCGCATAGTTCTCATTCACCTGATCCCAGTTGATCAGATTCCAGAAATGTTCAACATAGTCGCCGCGCTTATTTTGGTAATGCAGGTAGTAAGCATGCTCCCACACATCCACGCCGAGAATTGGGGTCAGCCCATTCATATAGGGACTGTTCTGGTTGGCCGTCGAAAGCACTTCCAGGCTTCCATCATCTTTGACGCACAACCATCCCCATCCGGAACCAAATTGTCCGGTAGCCGCGTTGTTGAACTGCTCCTTGAAAGAAGCAAAGCTGCCAAATTCATCGTCGATGGCGTCCGCAATATCGCCAGTTGCCGGTCCTCCTCCGTTCGGAGTGAGAATGGTCCAGAATAATTTGTGATTGGCGTAACCTCCGCCGTTGTTGATCACAGCCTGACGGATATCCTCGGGCACTTCGTTAATCCGCTGCAACACTTCTTCAATGGGAAGATCAGCAAACTCATGTCCTTCCAATGCTGCATTCACCTTATTCGTATATCCCTGATGATGCTTGGTGTGATGAATTCTCATCGTTCGCTCATCAATGTGAGGTTCCAATGCATCATAATCGTATGGAAGATCGGGTAATTCGTAAGCCATAATTATTACAAGTTTAAAATTTTAGAGTTAGTAATAGTGTATGAATATGATATAACTCTTTACAAATCAATGTGTTAAATTTAGCATCTTATTCGCATACTCCCAATCAAAAACGGTGATTAATTCGTTCCAATTTAAAAAAAATTAAAACTATAGCTGAAAACAGAGAAATCCTTCGCAAATTCATCTATTTTACTTTTATTGTCACAAAACAATTAGCTACTAATAAATACCATGAGCCGAGATTATAATGTAATTATTATTGGCAGCGGACCGGCAGGATTTTCGTGTGCCATGCAGAGTTCCAAATTTGACCAGAAGGTATTGGTTGTCGAATCCCATGAAGACTATTTGGGCGGTACCTGGATCAATACCGGCACCGTTCCCAGCAAAGCCCTGCGCGAGGCTGCCAAAACCATTCTGGAATTCAACAATCAGTTCGGCGATCATGAAAGCAGAAAGCCCTATGAGCGGTTTCGTATGGCCGACCTTCTGCAGTACAAGCAGGAAATCCTGGAAAAAGAAAACCGCAAAGTTAAAAATGATTTCATCAACAACAACGTAGATGTAGCCCGCGGTTTTGGCCGACTGCTCGACGACCATACCGTCGAAGTGGAGACGCACCTGGGAACTACCGAAACCTACACGGCTGATTATATCCTGCTGTGCACGGGAAGCAGTCCCACCGAGCCGGGGACTTTTGAAATAGAGCATAACAAGATCCTGGATTATAAATCCATCCTTGACCTCACGCATATTCCCCGCCGGCTCGTTGTTATCGGCTCCAGCGTCAGCGCTTTTGAATACGCCACCATTTTTGCGGCACTCGGAACCCGCATTACGCTTCTCAACGAACAGGACGACTACCTGACCTTCCTGGATCATGAAATCAAGGAGCATTTTCAACAGGCGCTTCACGACCGCGGCATTACCGTAAAAAATGGTATTTCAATCCAGGATGTGGAGTTCAATCCCCTGCGAAATAACACGGAGGTCAAGTTCAAGGCCAATACCGGCGAACAACAGCTCCAGGTTCTCGAGACTGAACATGTGCTGTATCTGGGAGGTCGCAAGCCCAACGTTGGTAACCTTAACCTCGACAAGGCCGGCGTCAAAACGGATGAAGATAATTTTATTATTGTCGATGAGAACTATAAAACCAATGTTGACAGTATCTATGCTGCCGGCGATGTGATCGGCTTCCCGAGTCTGGCATCGGCCTCCTTTACACAGGGACGGCTGGCAGCCTGCAATATGTTCAGCATTTCAAGTTTAGAAATGCCCGAGCAGATTCCCTATGGCATCTATACCATTCCGGAAATCTCCAACATCGGCATGACCGAGCAGGAAGCTGAGAAAATGGGCCTTGATATCACCGTGGGACGTGCATACTTCAGTGAGATCACCAAGGCCGACATGACCAATCACAACGACGGGCTGCTCAAGCTGGTTTTTAATACGGAGTCACTCAAGCTGCTGGGCGTCCATATTCTCGGCAATGAAGCTGCCAACCTTGTGCACCTCGGGCAAGCGGTCATGGCTCTGGACGGAGACGTGCGGTACTTTATCCAGCACGTGATGAACTACCCTACCCTGAGTGAGGCCTACCGCATTGCTGCCTTCAATGGCGTCAACAGCGTCTACAAGGAGGGTGTGCAATACAAACAGATCCTGGAAGAAAAAAACTGCTGATCGCTATACGTAGTGAATAGCCATTTTCAGCCCGGTAGCATCGGTGGGGGGATCTTCCGGAAGAGTCTTAACCTCCCGGTCGAGCGAATACCGGGCGAACAGGGCCAACACCATTGCATCCACAATGTCGTCCTCATCCACCTGGTTGCGGCGGTACTCTTCCTTGATATCCCGGAAAAAGTCGTCCGCAAATTTGCTTTTTTCCTTGAGCAGCCCCAATCGATGGCGCAGCCCCTTCTTGGTTGCTTTTTTCTGGAGGATGGCGTTCCCACCATTGAGCTTTTGAAACAACAACTCGGGGTGACTCTCATACACTTTCTCCCTGAGCGTCTCATCCTGCTGCAAAAACTGGTCGACTGTCTTGATGTTGGGTGTAATATTCCACGACTGGATAGACACCTTCTTGCCCGTTATTTCGTAGCTGGTCATAGAGGCTTCCGCATAGGTGGGGGCATGCAGGGCCGGGCGAATGGGAGGATTGAAGACACTGGCCGTATAATCTGGTCCCAGCACATCACGCAACTCACGATCGCAATCCCGCACATAGGCCTCTTCTTCAAGACCGATGGGCACATCAATAAAGATGCGGTCGTAAGACTCAAAAAAATTACCCAGCTCCTGGTCCGATTCCAGCAGCCAGTAGCCCGCATTGTTGTTATCCAGGGATATGGCAATCCATCCCGCCCGGCAGCCGTCAACACCTAAGGTTTTCAAAGTTCAGCTCCATTCATTTTTTATTCGTGTTCTGGTCCCACTCCTCGCTTCAGACGGATATGCAGCTCATCCAGCTGCTCCTGGTCTACGTAGTCGGGGCTGTTGTCCATCAGGCTCTGTGCTTTCTGGTTTTTGGGGAAGGCAATCACATCGCGCAGGCTGTTGCCCCCGGAAAGAATCATAATAATTCTATCCACGCCGAGTGCGATGCCTCCATGGGGCGGCGCCCCGTATTTAAACGCTTCGAGGAGGAATCCAAACCGCTCTTCGGCTTCCTCCTCATCGATGCCCAGCAGGCTGAACATGCGCTTCTGCAGCTCCCGGTCATGGATACGAATGGATCCTCCTCCTATTTCATAACCGTTGAGAACCAGGTCATAGGCCCGCGAACGCACAGACACGGGGTCTTCTTCCAGCTTGTCAACATCTTCCTGGTAGGGAGCCGTAAATGGGTGATGCAGGGCCTGGTAACGCTGTTCTTCGCGGCTCCACTTCACCAGCGGAAAGTCGGTTACCCAGAGAAAATCAAATTCGTCTTCGTTGATAAGGTTGTGCTCTTCGCCCATCATCAGTCGCAGCTTGCTCATCTGGTGGTAAACATCCGGGCTCGGTCCGGCCAGGATAAGTACCAGGTCCCCCATAGCGGCATCGGCCTTTTCAACCATGGCCTCCACGGTTTCCTCCTTGAGGAATTTCTCCACACTGCACTTCACCCCGTCTTCTTCATTGAGTTTGATATAAATAAGCCCGCCGGCCCCGGTCTCGTCCTGGACCCGCTCGGTCAGCCGGTCAATGGCACCGCGCCCCATGCTTCCCTGCCCGGGCACCGTAATGCCAAGCACCGCACCGCCTTTCTCAACAGTGCCTGAAAAGATCTTGAACTCTGAGTCCTCAACCAGCTCCGAGAAGTCCGCAAACTCCAATCCAAAACGGGTATCCGGCTTGTCGGTGCCATAGGTTTTCATCGCCTCTTCATAGGTCATTCGCTTGAACGAGGGCTCAATGTCCTCCCCGATGGTCTCCTTCATCAGCTTCTGCATCAGATCCTCGGTACTGCTCATCACGGCATCCTCATCCACGAACGACATTTCGACATCGATCTGGGTAAATTCAGGCTGCCGGTCGGCCCGGAGGTCTTCGTCCCGGAAACATTTTACAATCTGGAAATAGCGGTCATATCCCGACACCATCAGCAGTTGCTTGTAGGTCTGCGGGCTCTGCGGCAAAGCAAAAAACTTGCCCGGGTTGACCCTGCTGGGCACCAGATAATCGCGGGCGCCTTCCGGCGTGCTTTTCATCAGCACCGGTGTTTCCACTTCTACAAAATCACGTTCATGATAAAACGAGCGAACGGACTGATAAAAGTCGGAACGGAGTATCATATTGCGCTGCAGGTCCGGCCGCCGTAGATCAAGGTAGCGATAGGTCAACCGAATTTCCTCGCCCGTCGCTATATCCTCTTTGATTTCAAAAGGCGGTGTTTCCGCTTTCGCATAGATCTGCAGATCTGTGACCGTAATTTCAATATCGCCGGTATAAAGCTCAGGATTAACATTCTCTTCATCCCGCTCTTCAACCATTCCCTTTACCCCGATGACGTATTCGCCGCGCAGTTGCTCAGCCTTTTCGTGGAGTTCCTTATCGGTTTCATTAAATACAATCTGGGTGATGCCGTACCGATCCCGGAGATCGATAAAGATAACCCCGCCCAGATCTCGCCGGGTGGATACCCATCCATTCAGGATGATTTCTTCGCCCGTATTTTCCGCTGTCAGTTCTCCACAGTTGTGGGTTCGTTTCCACGTCATAAATAAAAACTATTCTTAACTTATATTGACAATCTGTTTTCAGAAGCCTTGAAAATAAGTATTATGAAGACCAATCGCCTATGTTTTTTAAAATCATGGTATTCCTTATCGCATTCAGCTCATTCCCCCCATCACAACCATTCAACTATCCGTGCAACCCCATACATTGACTGCAGTTATAAACATCTGAACTATTTCCCTCGGATACCCGTACCGGTTACAAAAAGGGGTGTTCCCGACAGGCCAATATGAACCGTATTTTCAGGCTGCTCGTGATCCGGGACGGGACATCTTCAAATGGATTGCAGACAGCATGGTAGGATTTAACGATCTGTTGCGGCAAGTTCCATGCCCTGCTTCCTTGACCTCTGCCACGAAGTTTGAGGAATGTAGAGCTCATCCATTAGAGAAATGATGAAAATTTATCTCTCAGGGTTTGCAAGGCTCTACATATCTGTGTATCAACGGTATTCACTGAAATGTCAAGCTCCTTGGCAATTTCCTTGTAGGTCATCCCTTCATAGCGGCTGAGAATAAACACCAACCGACGGCGTGAAGGCAGTTCTTCTATGGCTTTCTTTACTTCTTTGAGCATAAATTTGTTATGGAGCTTTTCATCCACTCTTTTTTTATCCGATGAGTATGAATGAAGGGCTTTTTTTTCTTTTTCCCACTCTCTGACAATTTTTTTGTGACGGCTATGATCTATGGCAAGGTTCCTACCAACTTTATATAAATAGTTTTTTACCTTTTCATTCGGATTTAATTCCCCTCTGTTTTCCCAGACCCTCACGAATACTTCCTGCACCATATCTTCCGCCACCTGACTATTTTGCACATATCCCCATAGAAACCGGTGCAGTCCCGAGTAATATCTTCGGAATAATTTTTCAAAAGCCTCTTTATTGCTGTTGCGTATTTGCTCAACTAACGTTTTGTCAGTCGGCAACGGGCTAAATTTATGAGCAGAATCCATAATCCCATCCCTTTTCTTAAAATCTGCTAAATTTTGTACGTAATCCCTTGCTACTATTATCCCTTTTTAAGTTACCAATAAAAAATTAACAATCAACCTTTGGGCCGAATTGGCCACAGAAGAATAAGGGATAACAGCTTCAATGAACGGGAACACCTTTTCACCACGACAGGGAAGGAGCTTCAGGGCTTTTTTAACCGGGTAAAGCAAACGCCACGTAACAGTCATCGGGAGGAGTCCCCCTTCCCCCGCCCACGGCGATAACGACATACTGCCTGCCGTTACTCATATAGGTTGAAGGGGTTGCAAATCCACCCGTCGGCAGCGTTGTTTCCCAAAGTAATGCACCCGTATCCTTGTCAAAAGCGCGAAATTTTTTGTCTCTGGTACCACCGATAAAGACTAAGCCGCCTGCTGTCACGATGGGGCCACCTGCACTTTCGAGTCCTGTAAGACCGGAGGACTCCAGTTCAGGGTCCGTCCCCAGCGGAATGCGCCACGCTATTTCGCCGGTATGCAAGTTAATGGCATTTAATGTTCCCCAGGGAGGCGTGACAGCCGGAAATCCATCGGGATCCTCAAAACGGCTGTAGGCCGTTACATTGATGTATCTGCCTTTATTTTCAAATCCATTCTCCCCTTCGTGTACCGCCGGCTTTTCCCGATCCCCCTTCTGGTTGAATAGAAAAGCTATAATGGCTTCTTTTTCGGCTTGCGATATATCAGTAAACGCCGGCATCATGCCCCCACCCTGCCTGATAATCTCCAGCACTTCATCTTCTGATCTTTTCTGTGCTATATCTGATAGTGGAGGATAAGTAGGCTGCTGGCCTTTCAGCTTGGAGCCATGGCAGGAAGCACAATTCTGCAGATAGAAGGTTTCGCCCCGTTCAAAAAGGGATTTATCCGGCGAGGGTTCCTGTTTGACCTTTTTAACGGTGGAAATTTCGGGTGTTTCGTTGGCATTGACATAAAGTAATCCCGAATGCGGATCATAAGCCGCACCTCCCCAGTTAGCCCCTCCGCGGGTGCTGGGAAACAGCACTGTTCCCCGGGGATCAGGGGGAGTAAAGAGTCCTTCGTTGCGAAGGGTTCCGAGTTTTTCCTGAACAGCATCATGGGCGGCCTGCGATCTTTCTGTAACGTCTTCTTCTCTGAATCCCTGACGAACGAACGGCTCCGGCTTGACCGGAACAGGCTGGGTTCGCCAGGTCTGTTCGGATGCAATATTGGAAGATGGAAAAGGTTTCTCTTCAATGGGAAAAAGCGGCGTCCCCGTTTCCCGGTTGAATACAAATGTAAATCCGGTTTTGGTGACCTGGGCTACGGCGTCTACCTCCCTGCCATCATGTTGTACGGTAACCAAATTGGGAGGCGCCGGCAAATCATAGTCCCACAAATCATGGTGGACCGTCTGATAATGCCAGACATATTTACCTGTTGAAGCATCCAGCGCAACCAGGGAATTGCCGTACAGGTTTTTTCCCTTGCGATTGCCCCCGTAGAAATCATAGACTGGAGAGCCCAGCGGGATATAGACGATGCCTCGCTCCCTATCCAGGCTCATCCCTGCCCAGTTATTTACTCCCCCGCGGTTCTGCAATGAATCCTGGCTTCCACCGGCCCATGTTTCCGCTCCCTTCTCTCCGGGTTGCGGGATCGTGTGAAATGTCCACTCGACGTCGCCCGTACGAACATTATAAGCACGGATATGTCCGGGCGGTGCCTTATAGCTTTCCCCCACGGCCGAACCCATGATGAGTAAATTTTCATACATGATACCAGGCGAGGAGGCTTTTACCGAAATTTTATCCGGATCCCTTCCCAGGCCAACATTCAGATCTACTTTACCCTCAGTACCAAAATTAGCTATTAATTCTCCGGTTGATGCATCCAGGGCATAGAGATGGGGGCCTGCTGAAAACAGTATGCGCTGGTCGTTGCTATCTTCCCAGTAAACAACCGATCTCATATAGCCCCGGGCCCGGCCGCCTTCAAAAGGATCGAACCGCCACAGTTCTTCCCCCGTTTCTGCGTTCAGAGCAAACACTTTTAAGTACGGTGAGGCCCCGTAAAGCACATTATCAACGATTAATGGATTCGTTTCTATGGTCGAATAATCCTCCTCTTTGGCATCTCCAACTTCGTACTTCCAGGCGACCTCCAGCTGATTGACATTCTGCTTATTAATCTGGCTAAGCGTGGAATAGCTTGAGCTGGCCGCATCACTCTTGTATACTGCCCAATCACTTTCACTCACACCGGAATGGCATCCGACCAAGGCGGTCCCCCCAAAGATAATAGCACATACGATAAAAGAATAAGACCTTATCTTCACTGGAACAGGATTAAAAGACTTCATAGACGGCAGCAAAACCTCTACTCTGAGCTTTCGTTCTGAGCCATCGCCTTCAGAAGCTCCTTCGATCTAAGTAGTCCACGGATGGTGTGATAGTTTCCTTTCCAGATCGTAGCCTTCGGCGTCTTCCGGGCTTCCGGCTCCTCATCCAACCCACTCCGATACCACCCGCCATGTTCCCGGTCAAGCATATACTGTTTAATGTAGGCCCACTGCCGGGCAAACAGATCGAAGTAATTATGCGGATCATCCGGAAAATACCGGGCCATTATCAACAGGGAATGCAGGGCCTCCACCTGAGACCACCACACCTTGGCCTTGGATGTCACGGTCAGGCTGTCATCGCCCTGGAAGTAATAGCCATAATCATAGATCCCACCCTCTTCCTCATCCCAGGCATGTTCGACTGTGTGATCGACCATCTGCTTTGCCTTTGAAAGAGTGGAATCGGCAGGAAACCCCAGGGCGTGAGCGGCCTCCAGCAGGAGGAAGGCGGTCTCAATATCATGACCAAAAGTGATGTGATCAGTATCGAGATGGGCTTTCTGCAGGGCCCGCGACGAGTCGGTATAGACCACCGGCGACCAATCGGCCCGGAAGTTGAGGTTCAAATACCCTTTGTCGGTCACCATGCGGTCGCGCACAATACGGTACATCTCATGCAGTCGCTCGCGGAGCAGAGCGTCCGGCCATACCTGGTACAACTCCGCCAGAGCCTCCAGAATATGGATGCTGCTGTTGTAATCCTTGGGAAACCCCTCGGAATAGGGCTTTCCCTCCCGGGTCAGGCTATTGAAATAGCCCCCGTTTTCAGGGTCATAGGCGCCTTCGTCCAGCCAGCGGAACGCCTCCCTGGCCAAATCCAGCACTTCCGGATCCTTGGAGACCTGGTAGTAGGCGGCCAGGCCATAGATACCGAAGGCATTGCCATAAAGCTGTTTCCGGACGGTATCTCCCTCCGCTATAACCTCACCCTCACGGCTGACCAGCTCATAGAACCCGCCATGTTCCTGATCCCACATGCCCCCCCGGAGAAATTGATAGCCGTGGCGTCCATAATCTTCGAATGCAGTCAGGCCGTTATCGGCCGCGGCTATTTTTGAAGTCGACCAGACATGACGGGCCTGCGTCACGATAAATTTATCCTGGTCTCCCTCTGGCTTCCAGTCGTAGGTAAACTGGCTCAGGTAACCACCGTGCTGCCGGTCCATCACCCGCGGGTACCACAGCTGATACTGATCATTCAGTACGCTGTCTATTTCATTCATAATGGTCCGGGCCCGATCCTGAACCGGGGGCGGACCTGCCTGCGAATCCTTGTTTTCGCACTTCGCCAGGACAAACCCTCCCAGTATTACAACGACCAGTACTCTCAATAGCCTCATAGCTTCTACCTGTCTAATGTTGATCTTGTATGCCTTCAGCTCCACAAGCGGTCCCAGGAACGCACCTCGTTCCACTCCGGGGTGGGCTCGAAAAAGCCTGCATCCTCAATAAGGCTGTCCTTGACCACATCCATGTTCAGCTCCACTCCCAGCCCCGGTTTCTCCGGCACCGTGGCATAGCCATCATCGAAAATCATGGCCGGATCCCCGTCGTACATGTCATACCACCGGTCAACACCCACCGAGTGATGCTCAAGGGTATTGAAGTTCTGAGTGGCCGCCGCTACATGAACCGAAGCCATAAAACCGATGGGCGAGCCCGCAAAATGAAGGTTCATCGCTACCCCGTTGGCCTGGGCATAGTCGCCGATCTTCTTGGTCCCCAGGACGCCCGTCGAGCCCGGGTCCGGGTGAATAATATCTACTGCCCGCTTGTCAATCAGCGGTTTGCACCCCTCCCAGGTGCCAATGTCTTCACCGGTCTGAGTGGGTGTAGTGGTGGCATCGGTGATTTCTTTCCACAGGTTGGTCCACTTCCACGCAACCAGATCCTCGGCATAGGCGATGGTATAGGGTTCCAGCATGCGAGCAATCTTAATAGCCTCGTTGACTCCAAAATGACCAAAATGATCGATTCCCAGCGGGATTTCATAGCCGATGGTATCACGCATGACGCGCACGTACTCCTCCATCAGCTCCAGTCCTTTCTCAGTAATCTGGATGCGCGTGAACGGGTGGTCAATCTGACCGTATTCTCCGGGAGTCCCCGAGTACTGGCTCTGCAGGCGGGAATCGCCCTTGGGGATATGGGCTCCGGAGTTCACCAGGGTGCCCGGGGTCTGCGAGAGCAATTCAATTCCGATGTCCATCTTCAGGGCCTTGTAACCTTGATCCACCCGGGTCTTCTTCATCCGGCGGGCAAATTCGTGAGGGTCCTTGGCCCCTGCCGTGTCGGCATAAAGCTGAATCTTGTCACGATACTTTCCGCCCAACATCTGGTAGACGGGTACACCGTAGGCCTTGCCGGCGATGTCCCAAAGTGCCATCTCCACGGCCGCCACGCCGCCGGCCTGCCGGCCTTCGCCGCGAAACTGTTCAATAATTCCAAGCAGTTTCTCCACATTGCAGGGATTGTGACCCAGAATCCGGCTCTTGAGCATCAGGGCATACTCCTTGGCGCCGCCGTCGCGTACCTCTCCGTAGCCGGAGATCCCCTGATTGGTATCAATGCGGACCAGCGGTACCCGGAAGGGAATGCCGTCCACTTCTGCAATACGCAAGTCGGTAATTTCAAGTTCCGAGGGAGCTGAATTTCTGTTGATATTTGACGCCAGGTGACCGACTTGCTCCTCCAGGGGGCGCATCATCAGGGAACCGAGCCCCAGACCGCCCATCCCGGCCTTCTTCAGAAAATCGCGCCGGCTCTTCCCCTGATATTCCGTGTCATTGCTCTTCCTGTCTGACATAATAGTTGGTAAGTATTTATTGATTGCGTGTGGTTAGTCGTTGAGCAGATTATCGATGGTCCTGGAACTGACCCCCAGCTCGGATTGCAGCCGTTCGCTGTTGGCCTGCAACCACGCCCGAAAATCCTCCTCGATCGCATCGGTCCATTCGGTATCCATCTGACCAGCGGTATAGGTGCCGCTGCGCACCCGTTCGTGGGCGAAGGCGTCGCGGGCACGAATCACCTCTGAGCGCGTCACCACCTGTTCGGCCAGGTGGGGCGGGATAAAAATCACTCCCTCTGGCTTGGCCAGCACCACATCACCGGGCAGCACTGTCACTGAGCCGATCCGCGTCGGCCCGTTGATGGCTGCCAGCATCATTTCCTGGATAAAGGAGGGGTGCCAGTCGCGCACAAAGGCGTTGAAGCCCTCGATTTCGGCCAGGCCCTCACGGTCTCGTGAGGAACCGTTGAATACCACCCCGTTGCCGGAATTGGCATAGATCGTATTGCCCAGGCGATCGCCTATGAGCGTGCCATCCTTTACTTTTCCATAGCCGTCGGCCACGTATACATCGCCCTGCTCGAGCATGTCGATGGGCCAGGTGTTGGGCGGGCCCGACCGATCGGCCTTTTTGCCCTCGCCATCAATGTACTCCTGCACCCCGGGGCGCGCCGGCATATAGGTAGCGGTCAGCGCCCGGCCCACTATGGGCTCCTCCGGATGCAGAATCCTCCACTGCCCTCCTTCAAACTGGTTGTGGTATCCCTCGCCACGGATGATGCCCCAGGCCTCTTCAATAGTTACATGCTCCATGCGCTCCAGGATGTGGTCCGGCACCCGCGGGCGTCCATCATCAAAACGCTCCCCCTCCCAGTGGGGGGTGAGGGCAATAAGCTTTTCCTCTGGGATCGTCTGCGCATTCACCCGAAACGGGAAACATAAACAGAAGATGAAAACAAAAATTGACCAAGACTTTACATATTTCATAATCATTGATTTATACTTTTGGTATCTAATCATTCGTAATGTTAGGTATTCTGAATCGGTGGCCCAAACCGTCCGTGCCTGCCCGGGGTATTATTGCAACAGATCGTCTTAAGCACTTACACAACCAGGAAAACCATGCCAACCCATCACCAGGGGTCCCCTGTCAGCTCCATAGACGGTCCCACGAACGTTGCTGATCCCACTCCGGAGTGGGGGCAAAAAATTCGGCATCATCCATAAGATGTTCTTTTACAACGTCCTCATTCAGTTCCACTCCAATACCCGGCTTCTCGGGGACCCTCACATATCCATCCTGAACAATAGGCTTATCGATGCCCGTAACAAGGTCCTCCCACCATGGATCGTCCACAGAATGATGTTCCAGCCACATAAAGTTTTCAGTAGCGGCTGCACTGTGTACACAACCTAAAAAGGAGACCGGGGAAGCGGCATGATGATGCATGAAACCGATCCCATGCCGGGAGGCATAATCTCCTATGCGTTTGGTCTCTAAAATTCCCCCCGCCGAATTTGGATCGGGATGAACGATGCTCACAGCCTGGTTGTCAATCAGGGGCTTAAATCCTTCCAAGCCAAAAATATCTTCCCCTGTCAGCGTAGGGGTCGTTGAGGAGGTGGTAATTTCTCGCCATTGTTCTGTATACTGCCAGGGGATGATATCTTCGGAGTATGCCAGGTTATACGGTTCGGCCGCGCGATTTATTTTAATAGCCTCGTTTATCCCGAAGTGCCCCCAGTGATCGACCCCCAGTGGTATTTCATACCCAATCTTTGATCTTGTAACATCAATGTACTCCATGAGCCGGTCAATACCTTTATCCGTGATCTGGATCCTTGTAAATGGATGCTTCGTATTTGAATAACTGCCGGCTATCGAGTTCCAGCCTGACAATCCTCCCGGCTGGTTTCTCCAAAACTCGGCATTGACCAGTGTCCCGGGGACATCAGCAATGAGCCCTATACCCACATCCATTTTAAGTGCTGTATACCCCTGATCAATTCTTCCCTGCAACCTGTCGGCAAAAACTTCTGGATCCTTGGATGTGGGAGTATCAGCATAAACCCGAACTTCGTCTCTGTATTTGCCTCCCAGCATTTGATACACCGGCACGCCATATGCTTTCCCGGCCAAATCCCACAGAGCCATTTCAACGCCTGAAACACCTCCCCCCTGCCGCCCGTGACCTCCGAATTGTTTTATTATTCTAAATAATTTTTCCACATTGCAGGGATTCATGCCCAGAATCCGGCTTTTCAGCATCAGTGCATATCGGGGGTCTGCCCCGTCCCTGACATCTCCGTATCCATGGATTTCCTGGTTGGTACTAATCCGAATAATCGGCGCAGCATCATCGACATGGGCAATGCGCATATCGGTAATCTGTAGATCAGAGGGGGCGGAATTCCTGTTAATCCTGGAAGTCAACTGTTCAATCTGACTCCGCTGCGGTGCCATGATCAGTGATCCAAGGCTCATTCCACCCAGGGCGGTTTGCCGCAAAAAATCCCGTCGCTTAATGCCTTTTTTCTCCTTTTTTGATTCTTTCATAGACGCATTCGTTTAAAGTTATTTACCATCATTACTGCAGGTACAGAGCCGTAATGTACAGAAATGGTCACCCTTGGGCCTGCTCTTCTGTGAGCTCAGGAACTGCACCACACCATGCTTTAGAAGCTAACTGAACATCCAAAGGCAGGGCATTATAAAATCATATTCCCTGTATCCTTTTTTACTTCTGCTGTATGCCCTGCTCATTTTCATATCTTATAACGAATTAAAAGCAAAATACCACCACAACTATTTAAATCACCGCGTTGACGACAGGTCCTGTAGTGCTGCCCTGTCCTCCGCCGGCCAACAAAGAGAATCCGGCAGACCTACTCCCTCCCCAATTAGCATATTTTCGCTACTCATCGCATCAACTCCACCTCTATTTTTTTATTCCCGGGAGGCAATGTAATAAACCCCTCCTCCGCATTGAACTGATCCCAGATTTCACCATCTATTCGAACACTGTTAATGTAGACTTCAGAATCCTCCGTGATATTCGGATACAGTCTCCCCCCCTTTGTGGGGCCATCAACCTTGAAATATAATGTCACGGGCTGCTCTGCTACCCAGAAATTAAGATAGAGATAATTTAACAGCCCATGCTCCATGGAATGATATGAGGTCTTCGAACGCACCGCTTTGTTACCCTCAACCAGCCTGCCCTCCACCCCCACTTTCAGAAAGGCGCCACCGAACTCTTTGTCCATAATATGATCATTCCAAAAATCGGCTCCCTTCTGAAAATTTTGAAGATGATTCCGATCACCGGTAATCCGGTACATATACAGCTCCAGCATGTTTCCGTACGCCTGGATCCACCAGGAGGTACTGGCTCTTTTTTTATTTGAATCCCGGAGAAAACTGTGATGCCATGCCCCTGTTTCGCGGTTAAAGGCAACTTCATACAAGGGAGTATACAACTCCATAGCCCTCTCCCTGTACCGATCTTTGCCGGTAAGAAGGTGCACCCTGAGCAAGAGCCATACCAGTTCCAGGTTGTGCCCCACATTGATTCTGTTACTCCGTTCGCCATTGAGCTGCCACTGCCGGTCGAAGCTTTCCAGCAGCCATCCTTGCTCCGGAGCCCTCATTTTATCCAGCATTAGTTCTATTCCCCTAACCTGTTCATCCAGATACCGGGTACTCTGTGTAACAGGATACAGGTAAGCAAGATAACCGGACAGGGACGCCAGCTGAGGAGTAGCCTTCTTGGTGTCATCCTCAACCATAAGATCCCGAGCCAGGATATTAACATATCCCCCGTTTTCAGCATCCCAGGCATGCCTGTTCAACAATTCGATTGATTTTTCAAGATTATTTAAAACCCGTTTATCACGGGTCACAACATAGTACATGGAAAGCCCGGTCACGGCATAAAGCTGCATAAACATGTCTTTTTGGCTATCGACAGGCTCCCCCTGCATATCAAGCTCATTAAACCACAATCCATATTCCGAATCCCATCCATTTTCCAGCAGGTCATCAACAATGCCTTCGGCTATCTCCAGGTATCGGTCTTCGCCGGTGAGCAGATAGGCCGTCGAATAGCTGAAAATATGGCGGGAAACCATTCCGGGGAACTGGCTATCTCCCTGGAACGGCTGCCATTCCCGATCCATATATGACGGAAAGGATCCCGTATCAGCGTCGTAGGCATACTCTGTCCACGGAATAATGATTTCGTTAAGAGCCTGGCTTTTCCAAAAATCACCCTCTTTTACATCACTATTTGAAGCGTCCCTTTCCCTACCGCATCCCCCAAAAAGCAATATAACACACACGCCCACTAAATGACTCAATTTCACCTTATCCATAGTATATTTTCTGATTTAATACCCTGTCAACTAACAAAATCAATTATACCATTGTATTAATGCAAAAGGAAATAGCCAAATGGCACCTGTTTTACAGGTCCGCTTAAATCCTTCAATCAATTCCTTCCTCTCATGATGACGGCCCATCTGCCAAATCCTCAATTAATATTTGATGGATTCGGATATAAATTGAATATTCATTTCAGATACTTAACAACAGGGTTTTTTATACTGCTTCAAGATAAGGGATACAGCACCTCGTCAATAGCTGAATAGTTGATCTGCCTCCATGACTCAGTCAAAAAAAACAGTTCTTTTTCCGGGTCTTCTCACATGCATCCCATTGCTGGCCGTCCTCATCCTCACCAATTGTGCTGCCTCAACTGATGCACCACCCCTTTTTGAATTGGTACCCCATGAACAAACAGGCATTAATTTCATTAATAATGTGGAAGAAGGTGTAGGAAGCAACATCCTGGAAACCGAATTTTTCTATAACGGCGGCGGGGTAGCGACAGGAGATATTAACAATGATGGACTGACAGATATTTATTTTACTGCCAATACAGGGGAAAACGCCTTATATCTTAACCAGGGTAACTTTCAGTTTAAAAACATCACGGCCAAAGCAATGGTCGGCGATGCTTCGGGCTGGTCGGCCGGAACAGCTATGGTCGACATCAACGGGGATGGGTTTTTGGATATTTATGTTTGCAAGGCGGGAGAAACGACATTAAAAAATCGTCATAACAAGCTGTTTATTAACAATGGGGATATGACGTTTACCGAGGCAGCCGAAAGCTATGGGCTGGATGACCCGGGCTACTGTACACAGCCCGCTTTCCTTGATTATGACCGTGATGGTGACCTCGATCTCTATATCGTCAACTATTCCGTTAAACCGCTGACCGGCTTTGACCTTGATGATATCAGGACACAAGTGGATCGTTACGCCGGTGACAGGCTTTACAGGAATGACAACGGAACGTTTAGGGATGTCAGCAGGGAAGCCGGTATTGAACAAAATCCCATTGGCTTCGGACTCAGTGCAACGGTCTCTGATTTAAACAGGGATGGCTGGCCCGACATTTTCGTTACCAACGATTTTATTGAAAGAGACTACCTGTACATCAATCAGGGTGATGGAACCTTCGAGGACGAGATATTTAGCAGGACGGACCTCACCTCTTACTTTTCGATGGGGTCGGACATCGCCGATATTAACAACGATGCGTCACCTGACATCCTGGTCGCTGATATGCTGCCATACGAATATGCCCGCAGAAGGGTTTTTAAAAAACCCGACTATAGCATGTATGAGCAGTTGACCGCCCATGGATACCACCGGCAGAACATGAGAAACACCCTGCAAATCAACAGTGGGAATGGGACATTCACAGAAGTGGGGCGTCTTGCAGGTATTTCCAATACAGACTGGAGCTGGGCTCCCCTGCTGGCTGATTTTAACAACGACGGCCGGAAAGACATTGTCGTCACCAACGGTTTTGGCCGGTTCTACACCGATCTGGACTACCTGAATAATATTCTATGGGAAAAATATCCCCATGAGGAATTACCGGAAGATCCGAAGCTCCTCTATAAGCTCGTCCAGCAGATGAAACCGGTTGAGCTGCATAATTTCGCCTTTAAAAATGAGGGAAACCTGTCGTTCAGAGATGTATCGGAGACCTGGGGCGTTAATCAGCAGGGCCTCTCTACCGGCGCAGCCTATGCGGACCTGGACAATGACGGGGCGCTGGATTATATCGTGAATAATATCAATGAACCCCCCTTCATACTCAGAAACAGGACCCGGACCAGAAAGGAGAACAACTACCTGAAGATTCGCCTGCAGGGAGCCGGCATGAATACTTACGGCATCGGGGCCAAAATTACCGTCACCGGTAAAGACAGTACCATCTTCTTCCAGGAAAACTTTCCTGTACGCGGCTTTCAATCATCTGTCGATCCCGTCCTTCATTTCGGTCTTGGTTCCCATCAACAGGTTGACATTGAGGTTATCTGGCCCGACCAGTCTCATCAGAAGATAACTGATGTCAGTGCCAACCAGCTCGTCAGGCTTCACCAGAACAGGGCCGGGAAGCCTTCTTCGGTCCATAAGGATTCCATGTCGCAGCAAAACCAGATGTTTTTATTTCTTGACAACGCTGCCATGGGAATGGATTTCACTCACCAGGAGAGCATACAACGCGACCGAATTGACACTCCCCTCATGCCCCATACCTTGACTAACCTCGGCCCGGCACTGGCCAGTGGAGATGTCAATAATGATAAACTCGCCGACTTGTTTGTAGGTGGAGGCCAGGGACAAACAGCTGCTCTCTACCTTCAACAACCCAACGGCACATTCAACGAAGTACCGATAACTGCCTTCGAAGAGCACCGGCAGCAGGAAGACACCGATGCGCTTTTTATGGATATCACCGGCAACGGGAGCCTCGATCTGTATGTAGTCAGCGGTGGCAACTCTGATCCGGCTAATGGGCCCGGATACCAGGACCGCCTGTATATTAATGACGGATTTGGCAACTTCGCCTATGCTCCCGATGCACTGCCCCGGATGCATAGCAGCGGAGGAACCGTGACCCCGGTAGAACTCAATGGAGACGGCGCCCCGGACCTCTTTGTCGGAGGCCGGGTGAACTCCGGTCGCTATCCCTCTGCACCCCGGAGTTACCTGCTTAAAAACAACAATGGTCAATTCAGAGATATCACTCAACAAGCGGCACCTCAGCTCGCTTCACCGGGTATGGTCACAGATGCCGTCTGGGGAGACTTCAACAGCAATGGCCGGCCGGAGCTTGTTATTGCCGGCGAATGGATGCCGATTCGCATCTTTGAGAAAAACAATGACCATACCTTCCATGAAATTACCAAAGCGGCTGGACTCCAAACCAGCGCCGGCTGGTGGAACGTCCTGAAAGCAGCTGACCTCAACAGTGACGGGCACCTGGACCTTATTGCAGGTAACAGGGGGCTTAATGCCTTTTGGGATGCCTCCACCAAATCACCGGCAATCGTGTATGCCGGTGATTTCAACCATAATGGTTATTACGATCCCATCCTGACACAGGTCATCGAAGAGAATCGCTACCCCGTGCCCGGCAGAGATCTGTTGCTTCGACAACTGCCTGAACTGGAAAAAAAATTCCCGACCTATGCCTCTTATTCAACAGCTACCATCGAAGACATTCTCACCGATGAACAAATGGAGGATGCCATAAAACTTGAAGCTCACACCTTTGCATCAACGGTATTCCAGAATAAGGGCGATGGCACATTCCGTTCTATCCCACTGCCCCGGCAAGCACAAACAGCCCCGATTTTCGATATGGTAGTATCCGATTTTGACCATGACTCCATTCCTGATCTACTGGTTGCCGGCAGCAACTTTGGAACCCGTCCTGAAAATGGTCCCACAGCCAACGAAGGAATGTTACTAAAAGGCCAGGGAACTTTTGACTTTAGCCCGATCAGTTCTCATGCAACAGGCTTTCTGGGTGTAGGTGATGTTCGAAATATCGAGGTGCTCTCCAGTGGTATTGGGCCACTGATCATTGTAGGCCGGCATGGAGATACGCTCATTCCCTATCTGTACCAGGGTCCGCAAGGACAGTAAAGCCCGATGACCCCGCACCTAATCTCGTCCGCTGGACCGGGGCTCAGCATTCACTTTAACCAGCTGCAAATAATCATCATTTTTGGCAATCAAAATTCCCCTTTCCCCATTCCGGCCTAATCGAATACGTTCCAGATCCTTGACATCTCCTCCTGCATATAATCCACTTTCACGGGCGGGAATCGAACGCAGGCTACCATCCTCATTTCTTGCCAGGAACAGACCGATACTTGCATCATTCCTGGGGATATGCGTTTCGGAGCTGTAGAGGTTTCCTGCAATGACAACATCAGTACGATTGTCTCCATTAAAATCTTCGGTCAGAATACCGTTTACCGAGGATAGCTGAGCCATATTCGGAAGAGGTGAAACCGTAAACCTACCATTCTCCCCATTCTCCAGGTAACTACTGGCAAAGGTCCGTGCCTTATAGTTCAGGGCCTCACTCAATTTCTGCTGGCCGAATATATCATCAAGTGTAGCTCGTCCATAGGCATCAAAGGTGGTAAACTTCTTCTTGATAAAAGGAAATTGCTGCTGCATGATCTCCTTTCCGCGGCGGGGATAAAGGTGACCGCCATTATAATAGCCCATAACAATTTCCTGGCGACCGTCCTCATTGAAATCACCACTAAACAGCTGAAAAGGTTCCTTTTTTGAGGTGCGAAAGGTATAGTTCAGTCCCAGATTTCCCCCGATATAGTCCATATTTCCGTGTTCATTTATCCCCGCCTCGGCAATGCTGAACCACCATCCATTGGTATCTGAAAGCCCCGCCTCTGATGTTTTGTTGATGAATACCCCTTCCTCATTTTCCATAACCAGAATCGACATCCATTCCCCCACTACCATCAGGTCCACCTGCTTGTCCCCATTATAATCCGACCATATCGCATCTGTGACCATACCTGCTTCATGTAAATCCGGGGCTATCTCATCAGTTACATCAATGAATGTTCCCCCGTCATTTTTGAGAATGTAACTTCGGGGAGGTGAAGGATAACGGCCCGGAATAAGCCGACCTCCGACAAAGAGATCGGTCTGCCCGTCGTCATTGAAATCCCCCGGTGCTACCACCGAACCGCTCGTCAACATCTCGGGCAGGGCCGCTGAAGATTTCTCAAAATTCCCCTCCCCATCGTTCAGGTAGAGACGATCCTGCAGTTCCGGTGAATGGGGATCAAACTCACTCCCCCCGCTCACTACGTACAGGTCCAGGCTTCCATCCCCGTCAGCATCAAAAAAGGCGGCCTCCATATCTTCACTCCGGCTGTCAAAACGCCAGGGCTGTGATTCAGCCGGTGAGAACGATACCTCCTCGTTCTGTATATACAGGGTGCCGCTCTGCTCATGCGCTCCCCCGACAAAAAAATCGTCAAGACCGTCGGCATTGACATCTCCCACCGCTATGCCCGGACCAAAGTTCGACATTTTATGGGGCAGCAGGGGTTCTTTGGCAAAATCATCATATGCATTTTCCTGATGCTGGTATGACAGATCGGCCTGCCGTGTTATATCACTGAAAAGGGGTTCCTGCTGTTGCTTCTGCTTCTCAACAGGATGAGAGGCATCACCATAGTTCAATACTTTCGTCTGGTCTGCCGCGATGTTATAGATTGTCTGCTGTTTACCGTCCGGCCATCTCACAACAGCACTGTCAGCCTGCAAATGGTTTCCCAGTCCAAAGTGAACAACATCCTCCATGGAAGATTGAAATCCACGGTTCAGGTAGTGCTCAATCATCTGCTGCTCTCCCCCGCTATAGACTGTTACCCGGCTACCCAATCCGCTCCGGTTATTTGAAGGCCCATCCAGTTTGATCCTGAGATAATGCCGGCCGGCGGCGGCCGTGTTTCTGTAGATGTAGGGTTTGTCATTTACATTGGTTATAACAAGATCAAGCGCCCCGTCGTTGTTTAAGTCGGCATAGGCGGCCCCGGTTGAAAAGCCCGGATGATCCATGCCCCATGCCGCATTTTTTTTCGTAAAGGTCAGGTCCCCATTATTCCTGAATATATAGTTTGAGATCGGAGTTGACGGAATTCGGGCCAGCAGCTTCGGCATAAAATCCAGGATGCTCAGATCCTCCTCGGCCCGTACCCTGTCCAGTATTTTATTTTCATATCTATCATAATCCTTGTCTGCCACCTCTTTGTAATACCCATTGGCAATAAAGATATCCTTAAGGCGGTCGTTATCGAAATCGGCCATCAGGGCAGCCCAGCTCCAGTCTGTATTGGAAATACCTGCAAGCTGCCCAACATCACTGAACACCGCCCTGCCATTGTTAAGCTGCAGCGTATTGCTCATATACTGATAATGGAATCCGTCTTCCACCATATAACCAAAGGTAGTGGGATCCATGCCCGTCATATTTGTTTTTTGGCGATAATTCCCTTCCGCAATCATATCGGCAGCCAGGATATCAAGCCATCCATCGTTGTTAAAATCAGCAATATCGTTCCCCATGGAAAACTGAACAATATGAGGCATCGCCTTCTTCAGTTTCTCGGTAAACGTTCCATCTCCGTTGTTTATGTAAAGATAGTCCCTTTCCAGGAAGTCATTTCCTACATAAATATCCGGACGACCGTTATTGTTCAGGTCACCGATGGCGATGCCCAATCCATAACCGACGGGATTACCGATTATACCGGCTTCTTCACTGACATCCACAAATCCATTGCCCGTGTTTTTATACAGCTTGTCTCCCACATAGGGATCCCGCTGCCCGACGACCTCCGCAGGGTTAAATGACTCCATTTGCCGGATATTATGGTTCAGCAGATACATATCCAGCAGGCCATCCCCGTTATAATCTAAAAAGGCTGCCTGCGTCGCATATCCCCGGTCATCCAGGCCATACTCAGCGGCTCTTTCGGTAAATGTCATATTCCCATTATTAATATAGAGCTCATTGGCCCGCAGCTCGGGTTCCAGAGGCCCCGAACGGCATACATAAATATCGAGGTAGCCGTCATTGTTTATATCCACCATTGACACCCCGGTATCCCAGCCCTGGCTGCCCAGTATTCCCGCCTCAGCCGCCACCTCCTCAAACCGCATATTGCCATTATTTTTGTACAGCCTGTTTTTCACGAAGTTGCCCGTAAAATAGATATCCGCCAGCCCGTCATTGTCCAGGTCGCCCGTTGCTACACCGCCTCCGTTATGCAGATATTCGTAGGTAAGAATATTAAGGTGTTTGGATTCCGGAATATTATTACTGAACTGAACATTAGTAGCGGAAGGATCCAAAAGCTTTAAACGGGGGGGGGCGGCCTTACTGTCAGATTGCCCCCTGGAAGAAGTGGGAACGACCATCAAAGCAAGCGCAAGCGTTAAAAAGCGATATATCATTTCAGTGATCTTTCTTCCCGTTGTTTTTCTGTTCCCTCATCAGTTCCTGCATGCCGAGCGAGGCAGCATCACCTCTGGTATACACCGTGTCGCCCGAGGATTCAATATAACTCACCTTCCCCTTTTTCCCTCTTTTGGTCTTAATGATAACAACTCCATTCCTGCCGCGCTCCCCATAGAGCGCAATTGCTTCTGCCCCCGTCAGCACCTCGACCGACTCTCTTTCCTCCGGGGGGATATCCAGTGGCGTGTTATATTCTTTTTCTCCCCAGCTTCCCGCGCTGGCCCGTCGATGCTGCTCCCTCACAACGCCATCGATCACATACAGGGGCTGCTGCAAGCCGGAACTCACGGCCGTCCCCGCCTTTCCGGTATCGTGCTCACTTTGAACTTTCTTCACAGCCACAGGGTCCGGTTCCACCAATTTCCTGATCTGTTCTTTGTTGTTTGCCTCTTTCGAATTAGCCGCCGTGATATCAATAAAATCTCCCCTTGTGCTATTTTTCTCTACAGAAAGATCGCTCTTTTTCCCACCCTTCCCCGGCTGCTCAGTACTACAGAAGCAGCATAAAACCATCGGAATCAGCAAAATAGAAAACCTCATCATGAATCCAACCCCACGTTGTTAGCAGATGTCCCTTATCACTTCCTTAAAGAATATAAAATGCAGCCATCTAAATTGCACACCTGCAGGAGGACATTAATTTTGCTCAAGGTACGCTCTGTGAGCAAAAGCGAATGGTAAAATAGGTTCTGGACGATATGAGTTCTGAAAAAATATCCTGCTGACTCTTGTTCATTGTCAACTATGCTGTTGCCTTAAAAAAGGCAAGCCGGATACGACTTGCCTTTTCATAGAGCACCATTACGGTTTAAAGCTGTCACTGCTGTCCGTTACTCGGATTAGCATCGATCCAGACTTTTGTCATAACTTCATCCGGGCCCTGGCGCTGTATCGCTTCTTGATAGTTCGTTGGATTGAGCGAAGCCTCATCCCGGTGATAGAGACCTCTCCGGGGGATGTTTCCATTGGTCACCCCCTGGGCACTGCCGGGATCCAGCCGTGGATAGGACGTCCTTCGCCATTCGATATAGGCCTGCATCGACTGGTCAAAAAAGGCCAGCCATTTTTGCGTCATAATTTGCTCCATCTGGTCTGCATGGGTTCCGCTTAGAGAACCTTCATTCGCGAGGTAAGCTTCAATATCTCCCTGCGACACATTATAAGGGAATCTGCTCAAATCAGCCTGAATGCCATCCTGGTAATACTCCTCGGCCGCAGCCGGTGCTGCGCCCCAACCTTCCAGAGCCGCCTCGGCCTTAAGGAATGCAACTTCTGGATACATAAACACCTTCATGGGACGGGCCAGGGCTTCATTCACAAAGATGCTGCTGCTGGGATAGGAATAGTCCCCCACATCGACCTGATCGGCTTCAGCATTGGTCATGCCGTGGGGAATACCCCGATACTCCAATGGTGGGTCATTTTTGGAATTTGCTGTCGGTTCTGCAATGAGTGTCAAGCGCGGATCATCTTTCGCTTTCAAGGTTTCGATGATGGTTTCCCCAACCTGCGACTTCCCCACCGGTTGACGGAAGATAGCCAGTATGGGGTGAGCCTGGAAATCAGAACCGCCTCCCGAAGTAGTGGGAACCGTGGCTGATTCGGCATTACTTGCCAGCAGCGGACCGCCCATGGCATCGGTCACGGCCTCCTCGGCAGCCGCCGGATCGATATATTTTAGCCGCATACCTATTCTCAGCTTCAGGGAGTTCCCAAATTTTCTCCACAGATCTATGTCACCACCGTAGAAAAAGTCGGCCTCCCCAAAAGACTGGTCCCCGTTATTCAACTTACCAATATACTTGTCCAGCGTATCCAACAGTGCGGGATAGATATCCTGCTGGGCATCATAGACGGGGGTTGAAATGCCCGAGATCCCCTGTACCGCCTCAAAATAAGGCATATCGCCTACAAGCGCTGTCAATCGCTCTGCCACATACACATGCAGAAACTTCACCATGGCCATTTTTGAGCGGATTGCCGGATCGTCCGGGTTGCTGCCTTCCACACTGCCAAGCAGCAATTTTTCTGCCTGGGACAGCTCTTTGAGCTGGTTGTAATGCCATTCCCAGTCATTATCGTGCCATGCCAGCATCGGGATATAGAAGGGCGCCGTCTGGTTACGGTCGGAGATACCCCAGTGCTGAACCCAGGCGCCGTATTGCATCGTATTGGTCTTCCAGTAGTCGTTCGAACTGTCATACATCATATCCCGTTGAGTACTGCTGAAGACCAGGGCCGGGTCTATCTCAGTCACTGAGGTAGGTGGCTCATTCAGTTCCTCAAAATGATCCGTGCAGGAAACAACGGCAATAATTGTCAACAGGGCAACCGACAGAGAGTTATAAATATCGCGCTTCATTTTTTTCCATGGTTTAATTGCAGATTTCCGTCTTTTCATAAGTTTACAGACCCAGGCTGAGGTTAAAGCGAACATTTCTGGTCATGGGAAAAGCCGCTGATTCCAGACCTATTGAATTGCTGGAAACATTAAAGCTGGCGGATTCCGGAGAAAAACCGTCGGTATGCCTCTCCAGGTAGAGCAGGTTTCTGCCGATAATCGAAAATCTCAGGGAGTTTATTACCGATAAACGCTCTACAAGCGATGGAAAGGTGTAACCTATACTTACCTCCCTGAGCGCGATGTAGCTCGCATCGTTGGTAAACGCTTCAGCAACAGACTGTTCCGATCCGGGAGCAGCTTGCGTCCAGTAATCCTCCGCACTGATTTGCATGGTGTTTTCCTGGCCGGTCGAGGTCCATCCCCCATTCCCGTCCGGTTCTGCAATTACGCCTTCAGCCACCAGCGTACCGTCCCGTCCTTTCAGGGTCCGCTTGGTGGTTCCGTGGATGGCCTCGTTTACATTTGACATCGAAACGATCAATCCCCCCTGCGAAATATCGATGAGAGAATTTATATCAAAGCCCCTGTAGCGGAAGGTATTCGTGATTCCTCCCGTCCAGTCGGGCACGGCATTGCCGACACGGTATTGTCCCGTTTCCCGGATGGGAAGTCCGGTATTGGGATTAATGAGACGGTTCCCCGCTTCATCTCTCAACCATCGCGCGGCGGCAGAATAGATCTCTCCATACGGTTGACCTGGATTAGCCGTGATAATAGCTCCCCGGTCAATACCAAGCTGAAAGCTCTCTACACCTTCCGTAAGGGCAACGACCTCATTCTGGTTGGTCGCATAGTTAAGGCTGATATCCCACTGGAATCCTCCGGTATACTGGATGGGAGTCCCGGAGAGCAACAGCTCGATCCCCTGGTTTTTAATTTCACCGGCGTTAATGCGCTTGTTGGTAAAGCCGGAGGAGGGCGGAACCGCGATACTCAGTATCTGGTTCTCTGTAA
This sequence comes from Fodinibius sediminis, assembly GCF_900182555.1. Lineage (GTDB taxonomy): Bacteria > Bacteroidota > Rhodothermia > Balneolales > Balneolaceae > Fodinibius > Fodinibius sediminis. The sequence continues at coordinate 115,342 of NZ_FXTH01000010.1, forward strand.
CGGCATTATAATAGGTGATATCCGCCCGCAATCTGCCTGAAAAAAACCTGAAGTCCGTACCTACCTCGATGGATGTTGTAAGCTCATTTTCCAGATCCTGCAGCGGAATCGTGTTGGTAAAGTTTGCAAGTGCTCGTCCATCCTGGGTTTCATTCGCCAGCGAATAGGTCCCCGTCAGCTGATAGGGGTCACCCGAATTGCCCGCCTGCGCCCAGGATGCTCGCACCGAACCATAGGAAAGCACATCCGAGTCCAGCCCAAGAGCATCCGACCAGATAAAGTTTGTACTGATGGATGGATAAAAGAAAGAAGCATTATCGGCGGGCAGCGTAGAAGACCAGTCATTGCGGGCCGTCCAGTCAATATACCAGAAATCCCTGAAACTGATCTGTCCAAAAGCGAAGAGAGAGTGAATTTCATACTCCGACAGACCGAAGCTGGTGCTCTGAACTTCAGTATTGCCGATAGTAATCAGATCCGGTACTGAAAACCTGTTGCCACTTTGCCCTACAGAACGGTAGAAACTCTTCAGGTAATTACCACCGATATTTCCGGTTACGGTTATATCTTCGGTGACAGCTTTTTCTGCCGATGCCAGGAATTCCACATTGTCTTCGCGGAAGCGGTCAACCGATTCACTCATCGATCCCGGTATATCAACCCTTGTTCCGATGGTACTGTAGTTGAAGAACTGGTCGGTATAGGTATCCCTGGATGCTTTGGCCGAAAGAGACGCCCAGTCGCTGAGGTCATACTGCAGGGAAACATGACCTATAATACGCTGCCTGGTATCATTGGCCGTTGTATTGTTTACCGTCCAGTACGGCTGTTCGGTAAATGTAGCGTTAGTCCAGTGCCGGGTATACCCTTCTGTCAGCTGCTCATCCGTGTACCCATGGAACCCATTGGGATTTTGGAGATCCTCCTGGGTTAGTTCATACCGGTATAAACTCTCCAGCCTGGTATTCCGCGGCATGTAGCGAAAAGCGTAAGCCACATTTCTTTGCTGGTCGGAAAGCCCGGGCCGGTTGTCGACATCCTGCGAAACGAAATTAACCTGGGCTTCTGCAGAAAATCGATCCGTAAACTGATGGGAACCCCGGAAGTTTACCGTATTTTTCTTCAACCTGTTTTGCGGTAACAGCCCGTTGTTTGTCACATTAGCAAGAGAGAGGCGAAATGTGGTTGATTCGTTACCTCCCGTCAAAGCCAGGGAATTTTCGTAGGTCGTTTCGGTATTGTAGAAATCGCGGACGTTGTTGGGCTGCGGGCTGAAGGGCATCAGCTTGCCGTCCCAGGTGTACACTTCACTGCCATCCATGCGAGGGCCCCAGCTAACGGGACTTTCCGTTCCGTCATTGATGGTCGTAATTTGCGGGGTATAATTGCCCGGCTGTCCCATTTCATTCCACTCGGCCCGGGAGATGATCTTGCCATTACCGTCATTATAGAATCTGTGCGACCCTTCATTGCCCAGGCCATATTTATTTTGATAGTCCGGCAATATCCAGGGTTCACCAAGTGTAATACTGCTGTTGATCTCCACGCCAATGCCTTCCCGGCTTCCACCCGATTTGGTGGTGATCAGGATGACACCGTTGGCCCCGCGCTGACCATACAGCGCAGCAGCATTCGGCCCCTTCAGCACCGATATTTCAGCAATATCATTGGAATTGATATTTTGAATGCCATCGCCCCGGTCATATCCTCCCCATCGGCCTGCAGACCCCCTGTTGGTATTATCAATGGGGACTCCATCCACTACATACAAAGGCTGATTATTACCGCCGAGCGATGTGTTACCCCGAATAATCACCCTTGAAGAACCACCCGAACCACTGGACGCACTGCTGACGCGCACACCGGACACCTTACCCGACAGCGAATTGGCTACATTCAGATTGGGAGATTCCGCTATCTCCTCGCCTGTCACATTACCTACAGCCGTGCCCAGTGATCGCTGCTCCCTTTGCACATTAAAGGCAGTAACCACCATTTCTTCCAGCGAAGTTGCTTCCGACTGCAGCTCGAAATTGACTGTTACCGTCTCTTGCCCCTCCGAAATAGTGACTTCACGCGAACTTTCCTGATAGCCTATAAACGTAGCGACGAGCTCGTAGGTACCCGGTTCAACATCCGTAATAGTAAACTGCCCGTCTTCTCCGGTAGAGGCTCCTTGCGTTGTTCCTGCAATCGACACATTCGCACCGGGCAACACTTCCCCGGTCTCAGCGTCCGTAACGGTACCCGTCAATGTAGTCTGAAGGATCTCCTGCTGTTTCGGTGTTTTCTTCTTCAGAACAACATACCCCCCCTTGATCGGCAAATACTCTATTTCCGAATGTTCAAAGATCATCGCCAGTGCCTCCTTAAATGAGACCTCCGTCACTTGAATAGAATATGAACCGGTCTCATCCAATATATTTTCCCGATAGGAAAAAATGATCGGCACCTTATCTTCCAATGCCGCCAATATTTCTTTCAGGGGCTGATCCCGGGCATTGAGACTTACCTTCTGCGTCATATACGGTGCTTCATCCTCAATCATGGCCGGGTACCTCGACTTGGCCAGCAGATCCTCCACTTTCTGTGCTTCAGCGTATGGATTACATAGCATTATTATACAAAGGATCATTAAAGTGGTGCTGAATCCCTGTCTCCTTTTCCTCATAACCCCTCCTTTTATTTCTGAATACATTGTCAGTTATCGAAAGCGATTTGCAAGACCATCCCTTATCCCTTTCCTGCCTTACAACCCCTGCTTGAAACCCAAAAAAGCAAGTAGCTGCCCTTATTTTCAGCTTCTTATAAGTAAATACGAACAAACTACCGCTCTCCATGACAGAAAAATATTATTTCTCTGCTGCTGAAAAAGCCACACCGCGAATACCAACAGCAGGCATACAAGTTCAACGTAGGCTTTGCGGTGACCGTCTACATCCAGTGGGATTGTGGGAAAGGGGAAAATCAACCATAAACAGGGGGGATGACTGTCTGTTAATGAGGTTGCTGGCATGAAATACACCGATTGCTGCGCTGGGTTTCTATTCCTCATTGCCATGGACAGGCCCAGCACCCGGCGGGTACCGCTCCAGATAAATCAGGGAGTCGGCCTGCCTGTATTTCAGATCCATTGCAACTGAAAGAACATCCAATACTTTCGAGAGCGGTTTCTTTTTGAAGGCAGCTGTAAATTTATGATCCAGGAGCCCGGGGTCGGCTACCTTGAAATCACGATTATAATACAGTTCCAATCTCCGGATTACTTCCCTCAATGGGGTAGCTTCAAATATCAGGTTCCCGTCCACCCAGCCCAGGTGGTATTCCATTGAGGCTGCCCTGACAGGTGTGGTCGGCAAAGCTCCTTCCCTTACCGCAGTGTATTCGCCCTTCCGTACAACAACTTCATTCCTTGAGCTGGTCAAGGATACTGTATCTTTGTCCCCCGAATTTGGCTCAGCTGTAACCGCTACCCTGCCCTCTGCCACCACCACTTCCACATCCACTTTTTCTGAGTAGGCACTAATATTAAATTCAGTTCCCAAAACCCGTACACTGGCTTTCGCTGTATGTACAATAAAGGGTTCCGACTCATTCCTCGCTACATCAAAATAGGCCTCCCCCTCCAATTCTACCTCGCGTATAGCCTCTCTGAATTGCGGCGGATAACGCAGCATGCTTCCCGAATTCAGCACAACCCTCGTTCCATCCCCCAGTGTAAGATTCAGGCGTTGCCCTCGGCCAACCTCTACTTCTTCCATGGCAGACGCAGGTGGTTCATTTCCTTTTTCCTCGGGCGCATAATAATGTGCTGCATACAGGATGCCGAACAGAAGAAGAAAGGCAGCAGCAGCACGGAATACCCACGGCAGGTACGCATGCTTTTTTCTCGGATATAGGGTATCAAGAGATCCTGTCGGCTGTTCTTCTGCCCGGCCGGTGTTGTCAAGGCGATGAATTTTCAGATGACTGGGGCGTGAAATACGCTCTGACAGCTTTGCCCATGCCTGATCTTCATTTTGCCAAAGATCCAAACGCCCTGCTATACGCCATGTCTCCTGTAGCTTCTCGAATTTTTCTTTATTCCCCCGGTCCTCCTTTATCCACTCCGCAACCCTTTCACGATCTCTCCAGGAACAATCCCCGGTAATGACGCGTATGATCTCTTCTCTGCTTACGGGCTGATCCATCTTATGGCTCTGAAATGTTTATTATTTGATCATTCTTCTATTCGTACTATTATAACGGCTAAAAATGGGTATACCACTACAACCGAAAGCCGCTTATTGCACATTCACAGATAATAGCTGCCCGGCAGGTGGCAAAGTACGGATCATCCCATGTTACGCCTACCACCAACGGAGGCAGAACCACGCGCCGCTTCCAAAGCTTCAGTACAGATCCTTCTCTCTTTTGCAGCAGGAAAAATATACCTAATACTATTGAAGAGGCAGTTTTCCGAACCAGCTATGGATATACAAACAGTACCAATTTTTCACCAACGTTTCCGGTCAACAACCCGTATCGTCCGTTATTTGCCCCTCTCCATACTGTTACAATATCCCCTTGCAACATAAAAAAAGCCGCATCCCTCCGGGAAGAAGAGATGCGGCTCAATGGCACTTGTTATTCCTTCTCCGAGAAAGCGGAATCGAAGGCAGCTGAAGGCGGCGAGAAATCGATATCCTTCACATACTGGCAGGATTCTTCCGCACCGAACTCGCGGTCCATGCCACTGTCTTCCCACTCGATAGAGAGCGGCCCGCGGTAGCCGATGCGGTTCAGTGCCCGGATAACCCGGTCGAAGTCGATGTTGCCACGGCCGATGGAGACAAAGTCCCAGCAGCGGTCCTCATGGCCAAAATCCAGATGTCCGCCAAAGACGCCAGCCCGCTTGCGCTCGTCCGACCACCACACATCCTTCATATGGGCATGATAGATGCGCTCGCCAAACTCGAGGATAAACTGCACGTAATCCACCCCTTGATAGCCAAAATGGCTGGGATCGTAGTTGAAGCCGAAGGCCTCGCGCCCGTCCAGGGCATCAATGGCCTGCTGCGCCGAAGAGATGTCGAAAGCAATTTCTGTCGGGTGCACCTCCAGTCCAAAGCGCACGCCCACCTCATCAAACACATCCAGGATGGGGTTCCACCGGTCGGCAAAATCCTGGTAGCCGTCATCGATCATGCCCGGTGTGTTAGGTGGAAAGGAATACATTTTTGACCAGATCTTACTACCCGTGAAGCCGTTAACCACTTCCACGCCCAGTTTCGAAGCCGCGCGAGCCGTATCCTTCATCTCATCGGCAGCCCGCTGGCGCACGTCTTCCGGATCGCCGTCGCCCCATACGTGTTCGGGCACGATCTCTTTGTGCCGTTCGTCAATGGGGTCACATACGGCCTGCCCCACCAGGTGATTGCTGATTGACCAGACCTTCAAATCATACTTTGCCAAAAGTTTCTTGCGCTCCTCACAGTATCCGTCTTCACTGAGTGCCTTCTGCACATTGAAGTGATCACCCCAGCAAGCGAGCTCCAGTCCGTCATAACCCCATGACGATGCTTTTTCCGCTAACTCTTCCAGCGACATATCGGCCCATTGACCGGTAAATAGTGTTACAGGACGTGCCATAGTTGGTAACTTTATTTAGTTAATATTTTCTCTTATTGGAATGTGGTTAGTCTCGCCTATTTGCTGTAAAATGTCAACCCGGAATGCCGTTCTTTTGGGGAAACACAGCAAGACTATCGCTTCCGCTGAACCTGCGTGAAGATCTCAGACGAACCATTGGCCAGGGGATGGGATGTAAGGAAGAACTTTCTTTTCCGTGCTCAAAGCCTGAAATATGATAATGGATAGGCCCCGTACAGTACATTAGAGGGGATCAGCAACCTTATGGTTCGTCGCCAAGCAAAAAATCCCTGACCAGCCGTTTACGACTACTCAGGGATTTTCCATTGTAGCGTGGGGCGGAATCGAACCGCCGACCTCCGGGTTATGAATCCGACGCTCTCACCAACTGAGCTACCACGCCATCGCGATCAAGAGTTGCCAAATATAAGGCATTTGAAAATAAATATTAAGTCTTTTTGCGATCTTTTTCGCATGACGACCACTTCTTTTTTTGAGGCTCTTCAATTTCATCTTATTTTTAGCATTTACATTTCAACACAGCTAAACCTTATTTCAACCAGCGCATAAACATTCTCATGGCTAAAAAAATCACTTCTAAATCTGAAGATTTTTCACAGTGGTATCAAGATGTAATCCGGGAGGCCAAGCTGGCCGACCACTCCCCCGTTCGCGGCAGCATGGTTATCCGACCCAACGGGTTTGCGCTCTGGGAAAATATGAAGGAGGCCCTCGACCAGATGTTCAAAGATACCGGCCACGAGAATGCCTATTTTCCTCTTTTTATCCCCAAATCGTTCCTCTCCAAAGAAGCTCAGCACGTGGAAGGCTTTGCCAAGGAGTGTGCGGTGGTAACTCACAGCCGGCTCAAAAGCGCCAACGGCGGCGTGGAAGTGGACCCTGAGTCGAAGCTGGAAGAAGAGCTGATTGTCCGTCCCACCTCAGAAACCATCATCTGGGACTCCTACCGAAACTGGATCCAGTCGTACCGCGACCTGCCCATCCTCATCAACCAGTGGGCCAATGTGGTACGCTGGGAGATGCGCACGCGGCTGTTCCTGCGGACGATGGAATTCCTGTGGCAGGAGGGCCATACGGCCCACGCCACCAAAGAGGAGGCAGTAGAAGAAACTCGCAGAATGTTGGAAGTATACCGTACCTTTGCCGAAGAATTCATGGCCATGCCGGTAATCACCGGGGTCAAAACAGAGTCAGAACGCTTTGCCGGTGCCGTCGACACCTATTGTATTGAAACGCTGCTGCAGGACAACAAGGCCCTGCAGGCAGGCACCTCACACTTCCTCGGCCAGAATTTTGCCAAAGCCTTTGACGTTAAGTTCCAGAGTTCCGAGGGCCAGCACGAATATGTGTGGGCTACCAGCTGGGGCGTCTCCACCCGGCTGATCGGGGGACTTATTATGACGCATTCCGACGACCAGGGCCTGATCATCCCGCCGAAGCTGGCTCCCAGTCAGGTGGTTATAGTCCCCATCTGGAAGAGTGAGGAAGAAAAAACCGGGGTGCTCGACTACTGCGGGGAAATCATCAAGGAGCTCAAAGAACTGAACGTGCGGGTGAAACTGGACGACCGCGAGAACATGAGCCCCGGCTGGAAGTTCAACGAACATGAGGCCGCCGGCATCCCGGTACGGCTCACAATCGGTCCCCGAGACCTGAAGAACAACAACGCTGAGCTCGCCCGCCGCGATACCGGCAACAAAGAAATTACCGACCGCCAAGGCCTGGCCCGGAAAGTCGCTGACCTGCTCACCACCATCCAGGATGAGCTTTTTGAAGCAGCACAGAACCGGATCGAGTCCAATACCCATTCTGTGGATTCCTACGAGTCATTTAAAGAGATCATTGAAAACGAGGGTGGCTTTGTCTACGCACACTGGGACGGCACCGCCGAGACGGAAGAAAAGATAAAAGAAGAAACCAAGGCTACCATTCGCTGCATTCCCCTGGAAGAAGGCGAGGAGGGCGAATGCATGGTAACCGGCAAGCCTTCCAGGCAAAAAGTACTTTTTGCCCGGGCATATTAAGAAAAAAGAGAGGACGCATTGGATCGGATATCAGTGGATAAAAGTGGTAAGGCGCCTCATCGCAGCGGGTACGGCGCGGCCCGGCTGATCTCTGACCTGATGAATCCCTTGCTGTTTCCTCCAGTCATGCTGGCGGTTACCGGCTGGTTACTTGGTCTTTCAACGGTCGCCATCGGCTCCCTGTTTGGCTTTGCCCTTCTTTTCTATTCCTTCATACCGCTGGCCAGCACCCTGTACCTGTACCGTTCCAAGCGAATCCGCTCGCTCGACCTACCGGACCGGAAAACCAGGAACCCGCTCTATCTGTGTTCGATCCTCAGCGCCCTTGCTGCTGTTGCTCTCAGCTTGGCAGCGGGTGTCCTCATCCCCACGGGTGTGCTGGTAATTACCATGGTGTACCTCCTGAACCTCATTGCCGGCTACCTCATCAATCTGCGTTGGAAGATGAGCATGCATGCCGCCGGCCTGGCCACTTCCGGAGCCATCCTTTTCTGCTTCTCCCTGCTCCCGTTCTACCCCTTTTCCCTCACCGCTGGTATTTTATCCTTAATAATCCTTTTGCTACTTTTACCTGTAACGATCTGGGCACGGTACCGCCTGAGTGTCCACTCGCTGCCCGAACTGTTTGGAGGCACAGCAGCCGGCCTGCTGTTAACTACAATTGAATTGGTTCTGCTCAACAACCTGTGGTGATATCATGCTGAATGCTACCCTGCCGCACTACCTGTTTACTGCATCCCAAAGCCGGGAGATTGACCGGCGCACCATTGAAGAAACCGGTATGGACGGCTTTACACTGATGGAGATCGCAGGCTTATCGGCTGCCAAACACCTGCTCGGCAGCGATATTAACCTCTCCCATGGCGTGTACCTGTGTGGAAAAGGCAATAATGGCGGTGATGCCATGGTGGTGGCCCGCTACCTCCTCCAGAACGAGATTGCAGCCACCCTCGTTTTCCTGAGTGGAACCGACAACCTCTCCCCCGACGCCCAGCGAAACCTCGAACTGCTGCAGCAATTCGACGATCATCATCGTATTGAGGTGTACGAAAGCTGGGACACCCTTGAACAGACAGAGCATTGGGACTTTATTATTGACGGCATGCTGGGCACCGGCCTCGACAGCAACCTGCGTGGTGATTACCTGGAGGCCGTTCACTGGGCCAACGAACAGGACCTACCGGTAGCTTCCATGGACATTCCGACGGGTCTGCATGCCGATACAGGACAGCTGATGGGGGCCTGCATCGAAGCTGACTATACCTTTGCTTTCGGGGGACGCAAACAGGGACTCTATTTGGAAGAGGGGCCCTTTCAAACCGGTTCCGTCCTCTACTGTGAACTTCCATTTCCCAATTCATATAAAGCACGCTGCGATACCTTTCTGCTCGATGAATCCTGGGTTTCCCTGGAACAGGCGCGCCCGGGCCGACACAAATACGCCTCCGGCGTACTCTATCTCATTGCCGGCTCCGAAGGACTTACCGGTGCCGCCATGCTGGCGGCACGCAGTGCCTGGGCCGAGGGACTCGGGGCTGTAATCCTGGTTTGTCCCCGTGGACTGCTGCCTGTTTACGAGATCGGTCTTCCCTCCATCATCAAAAAAGCTGTCGGCAATAAATCCGATGATTTTTTCAAACCGGACCACCTGCCCGAGGTGCTGGACATCCTCGAGGAAAAAGAGGGAGCCGTATTGCTTGGGCCGGGCATCGGGCGACAGGACGATACGGTTGCCTTCATAAACCGGTTTCTCCCGCGCAATCCCCGGAATACCGTCATCGATGCCGACGGGCTCTGGGCCCTTGCACAGTGGGAGCAGTGGGAGAAACCCCGCGGCAGCCAGTGGATATTGACTCCCCATCCGGGCGAGCTGTCGCGTTTTTCTGATAAGCCGATTAAATCAGATGCCCATCGCCTTCATTTTGTCCGGAACTTTTCATCGCGCCGGCAATTGACTATACTTTCGAAAGGGATGCCCGGAATTATCGGAACGTCATCAGGAGAATGCTATTTAACCAACTATGATACCCGGTATTTTTCCCGCGCCGGCAGCGGCGACGTCTTAGCCGGCAAAGTCGGGGCTTCCCTGGCACGCGGCCGTGCACCGGATGCCAGCTGTGCCGAAGGGCTGCTTAGAGGCAAGAAAAAACTGGATCACTACTTAACGAACGCAGACGATTTACCAGAACCGAGAGATTTTATATGAATTCCAACCCTTTCTATTCCTTCCTGTCGGACCGCAGCTACCTGTTGACGTCTGCTATTGCCATCTTAACAATTGTAACCCTGCTCTTGACCCTTCTGCCCGCAGAAACGTTTTCACAGAACGAAATCTGGAGCTATGACAAGGTTGGCCACCTGCTAATCTTCGGCACCTGGACCCTGCTGCTCGGCCTCAACCATAGCATCAGCCGGGCGGGCAACACGAATTTATGGATCATCTTCCTGCTCGGTATTTCCTTCGGCATTATCATCGAGATCCTGCAATACAGCCTGCCCAGCCTCAACCGCCATGCGGATGTTTATGATGTCGTATTCGATACGATTGGCTGCCTGCTCGCCCTCGGCGTGCTGAAAATAATCATTCCCAAAAAATAAATTACTCTTTCTTGATTCCCTTCATAATACATTTTTACTTACTATTAATTTAGTATTAATAAGTTAATATTATGATTGTATACCGAAAAGAACCATCTATCGTCCTGAAAACCATTATACTATCTTCCTGCAGGTAGCCTCCATAATCATCCTCCTGGGTTTCATCTTCATTGCCAGCATGGATATCAGGTCAAGCCGGCAGGAGGCAAATCTTGTCCAGGAGCAGGAAATAGTACAGATGGGGGGGAGATCGTCCAGACCCGCCAGTCCGAAAATACTGGTGGAAGTGCCCGACGATGATATTATCGAGGGCCGGGCGATCAACCTTGATGCGGCTCTCAGTCTGAATGAACCCCTCGAAATGCCCCCTCTGCTGGAGAAGAGGATGAGGAAAATTTCTTTATCGCTGTGCAGCATATGGCCAAAATGAAGGGCGGCCAGAAATGGCTTTATGAACGGTTAAAGTACCCGGATCGGGCGCGAAAAGCAGGTCTTGAAGGACGGGTGAGGGTACAATTTATCGTAACTGGGAAGGGCGATGTGGAAGACGCCCGGTTCATTCGCGGCATCGGCGGCGGGTGACAAGGCGACGCTGGATGTCATCCGGAAAACCTTCTTCTCACCGGGATATCAGCCCGGCAAGACCGTTCGGGCATAAATAGCCACGCCGTCTCTTTCGACTCAGAAAACAGCTGATAAATCACGATGGGCTATGAGAGACTGTCAGCAGCAAGTGTTAAAAAAACAATCAATTTTATTTGCTTTAAATATCTAATTATTTAAATTATAAACATAACTAATTTAAACAGAGCAATTATGAACGTTTAATTCCAAAATGAATTATGCCTCAGAAAAATAGCAGAAAAAAGCCTGAAGCAGACCTTCGCAAGTATTACACACTCTTCTGGGAGGTGGGTATGATTGTTGCGTTGTTACTTTTTATTGTAGCGATGAAGGTTGATTTCAGGTCGGAACAAGAAGAAGTGAATCTTATTCAGGAGCAGGAAGTGGTGGAAATGGAAGAAGTTATCCAGACTCAACAGCAAGAGCAGCCGCCGCCCCCGCCCAAGCCGCAGGTTCCCGTTGAAGTACCCAACGATGAAATTATAGAAGATCAGGAGATCAACCTTGATGCGGATCTCAGTCTGAATGAACCCCTCGAAATGCCGCCCCCTCCGGCCGCTGAAGAAGAAGAGGACAGTGAAGAAGATTTCTTTGTCGCTGTTGAGCAGATGCCGGAACTGATTGGCGGTCTTGCTGAGCTGCAGGGCAAGATTAACTACCCTGAACGAGCGCGTCGTGCCGGTATTGAAGGCCGCGTGATTGTTCAGTTTATTGTAACTGAAGATGGCTCCGTGGAAGATCCGAAAGTGATCCGCGGCATCGGCGGGGGATGTGATGAAGAGGCCCTTCGCGTTGTTCGACAGGCTAAATTCAAGCCCGGACGGCAGCGTGGAAACCCTGTTCGCGTGCAGTACAGCCTGCCCATTATCTATCGCCTGCAGAATTAACAGCCACTTATTTTAAAACTACTGGGACCTGCTTTAGCGGCAGGTCCTTTTTTTTTGGAGGCCATCATCCGACCGCGAACATGTTGCTCCACATCCCCTTCTCCCTTTTCATTTATTTCTCTATCCACCCCTAAATAAATTTCAAGAAAATAAATCCCCGCCTTTTTAGTTAAGAAATTAGAGATTTTGCATAATTATTTGTTTCATTAGCTAAACTCGAAAGAAAATTTCCCTAATACAACGCGGAGGTAATCATGCGTTACGAAAGAAAAAAACCTAAATCCGACTTAAGAAAGTACTATACAGTTTTTCTTCAGCTGGGGCTTGTCGCTGTATTGCTGCTATTTATCGTGGCTATGAAGGTCGACTTCAGATCTGAACAACAAGATGTAAATTTGATCGAAGAGCAGGAAGTGGTGGAAATGGAAGAAGTAGTCCAGACCCAGCAGCAGGAACAACCACCGCCTCCGCCCAAGCCGCAGGTTCCCGTTGAGGTGCCCAACGATGAAATTATCGAAGACCAGGATATTAACCTGGACGCCGACATGAACATGAACGAACCGCTTGACATGCCTCCTCCCCCGGAAGAAGAGGAAGAAGAGGAAGAAGAAGACTTTTTTGTCGCTGTTGAGCAGATGCCGGAACTGATCGGCGGTCTTGCTGAGCTGCAGGGAAAGATCAATTACCCTGAACGAGCGCGTCGTGCCGGCATCGAGGGACGGGTAATTATCCAGTTTATTGTAACCGAAAACGGTAATGTGGAAGACCCGAAAGTCATTCGCGGCATCGGCGGCGGCGCTGACGAGGAGGCTCTTCGCGTAGTTCGACAGGCAAAATTCAAGCCCGGACGACAACGTGGAAATCCTGTTCGCGTGCAGTACAGCCTGCCCATTATTTTCCGTCTCCAGAACTAATACAAACACTTTACAATAAAAAAGGACCTGCCCTACCGGCAGGTCCTTTTTTATATTGGTCATAAATCGGGTGAGACAATCAAAATCCTATAACGCCTCAACAGCATCCAGTACTTCCAGCAAATTTGGATATCCCACCTTGTGTTTGGCTTCGGTCAGCGAATGCCAGGCGACCTTCTGTATGCCCTCCCGACGCTCGGGCGTGAATGACACTTCACTTTCTGCAAGTTGCATAGCAAACCAATGGGTGGTCTTCCCAAACAAGACACCATCCTGTCGATATTCGTGATAGGTATCGACCAGGGGTGATAGGATTTCGGGGAGCGAGGAAATACCAATTTCCTCGGCCACCTCGCGCACAGCACACGCCTCAACACTCTCATCCTCTTCACGCTTGCCCTTGGGAAGATCCCAAACCCCCCGGCGAAATATCAGCAATACCTCGGGATCCGCCTTGCCGGCCTTGTACCGTATCAGAACACCTCCTGCTGCTGTTACTTTCTGCAAGGTTACTCCTGCTCCTCTTCCGCATCCTTCCCCGCTTCGTCGGCATAATTCATCCGCAGGTTGTTCAAAGTTTCGGCCAAATAGTTGTTGAGCTCTTTGGGAAGATTCCCCTCGGTATACTTCTGCAGCATCAAAAGGGTGTCTATGGCAAATTTCGCTGATTTCAGTTCACGCTCGACGTTACCGGTATTGGGGTTCTCAATCTTGCCCATTCCCATCATCGCTATCTGCTGATGCTGCTGTACAAGCATCATAAACAGCAACTGTTGCTGCTGTTCTTCCGAGAGATTCTCTTTGTCCATATTTATTTGATCCATAAACTACCGTAATCTCTTTTAACTATGATTAGTTTGAATCACATCGAAGCCAATCAAATTTGTAATTATTCCAATCATTCGATATCGTACTTCGATGTTGTATTGCAATTGAAATAGCAAAGATAAATTAATAATAAGAGTCATGAAATATTTTTTAATGATATGCTCGTTCCTGCTGTTGAGCATTCCCGCAAAAGCACAGGAATTCAAACCGCTGTTTAATGGAGAAGACCTCTCGGGTTGGACGGAACATGGCACCGAACGGTGGTATGTAGAAGACGGAGAACTCATTTGTGAGAGTGGGCCTGACAAAGAATACGGCTATCTCAGGACGAATGAAACTTACAAGGACTTTATACTCACTCTCGACTTCAAGCAGGAATCCAACGGCAACAGCGGTGTTTTCATACGTTCGAATCTGGAGGGTACCAAAATAAGCGGCTGGCAGGTTGAAGTTGCTCCCATGGGTTCGCACACCGGAGGTATCTATGAATCGTACGGAAGGGGATGGCTCATCCAGCCCAGCCCGGAAGACGAGAAAGCCCTCAAACCCGATGATTGGAACCATATGAAAATCCGGGTGGAAGGAGATGAAGTTACCAGCTGGCTGAATGGTACGCAGATGGTTCACCTGGAAGACGAAAAAATCGGGGAGGGCACCGGCTCCATTGCCCTTCAGATCCATTCCGCCACGCCCGGAAATGAAGTAAAGGTCCGATGGAAAAACCTGCGCATTCACGTCTTAGACTAAAATATCAGTTATAAACAGCTGCGAGCAGGTATGCGGGGATAAAGAGGGGCGGGAAGATTTCAGCCGGCCGCTTTTTTATCCCCATTTGCATTTTAATTATTGCCGTCAATCAAGTACCTTTGTTAGCTGTTTTATTACAACAATATTCAACCGTATATCATACCAATCGAATGGCCCATTTGCACCCTTTTAAGGCATGGCGGCCTACTCCCCGGGATGTAGAGGAGATCGCCTGTGTGCCCTATGATGTTATCAATGTCGATGAAGCGCGAACTCTGGCGGAAGGAAAGCCCAATAGTTTCCTGCATGTTATTCGTCCAGAGATTGATCTCCCTGAAGATACCGACCCCTACAATGATGCGGTCTATGAGAAGGGCGCTGAGAATCTAACCCAGTTGCTTTCCAAGGATATCCTGCAGCAGGAGGATGAGGCGTGCATCTACATCTATCGTCTTATCTGGAAGGGACGAAAACAGACCGGTATTTTCAGCTGCGTTTCGGTCCAGGATTATGATAATGAAGTCATCCTGAAGCATGAGTTGACCCGTCCAACCAAAGAAGATGACCGTACCCGTCATATCCTAACCCAGCAGGCCCATGCTGAACCCGTCATGATCACCTTCAAGGATGACGAGTCAACCCAGAAACTTATAGATGAGGCAGTCAAGGAAGATCCGCTGTATGACTTCGCCGCTTCCGACGGCGTGACCCACAAACTGTGGAAAGTAGAAGAAACAGCCCCCTTTGAAAAAGCTTTTGAGGATATTCCCAAACTGTATATTGCTGACGGTCACCACCGCTGCAAGAGTGCCTCCCGGGCCGCCGCGGAAGAACGTCAGAACAATGACAATCACACGGGATCCGAAGAATATAATTTCTTCCCCGCCGTGGTCTTCCCGATGTCGGATATGCATATTATGGCCTACAACCGGGTTGTGCATTCCGTGCCGGAGGGATTTCTGGACCAGCTCAATGAGAAATTTGATCTCCGCGCCGGGGCAGACCCTGAACCATCCTCCAAAGGAGACTTGTCTATCTATATTGACGGGCAGTGGTATGGAACCACCCTGCCGATTGCTGACAACCCAAACAGTGTAGAGAAACTGGACGTACACCGGCTGCAGGAATTCCTGCTTGATCCCCTGCTCGGTATTACGGATCCCCGTCGCGACAAGAATATCTCCTTTGTAGGCGGTATCCGGGGAACGCAAGAGCTGGAGCAGCTCGTTGATGGCGGAAAGGTTGACATGGCTGTAAGCATGTATCCCACAAGTATTGAAGAACTAATCAATGTATCTGACGAGGGGCTGCTTATGCCTCCGAAGTCAACATGGTTTGAACCCAAATTACGATCCGGACTTCTTGTCCACACTTTTTAATCCAACAAAGACTCTTTCTATTATGAATCGTGTTCACAATTTTAGCGCAGGTCCTGCTATCTTGCCGGTAGAGGTCCTTGAGAAAGCAACAGAAGGATTGCTTGAATATCAAAACAAAGGCCGGTCCATTGCTGAAATGAGCCACCGGAGCGCCGAATATGAAGCCATTGACCAGCAGGCTAAAACACGCCTCACCGAACTTCTTGGACTGGGTGACGATTTTGAAATTATGTTCCTGCAAGGCGGTGCCAGCTCACAATTTATGATGACGCCCTACAACTTCCTTCGCGAAGACCAGACCGCCGACTATATTGATACCGGTCGATGGTCCAACAAGGCCATTAAAGAGGCGAAGCTTTTTGGAAATGTGCACCGTCCCTACAGCAGCAGTGACACCGGCTATGACCGGGTTCCCGGCGATGATGAGCTTGAACTGAGTGCCAATCCCGTCTATGTGCATTTCACTTCCAACAATACCGTCGCCGGTACGCAGTTTGCCACGGATCCGGAAACCAATGGCGTACCCCTCGTTTGCGATGCCTCTTCGGATTTTCTTTCCAAGCCTATCGATGTTTCGAAATACGGTATTATTTATGCCGGTGCCCAGAAGAATGTAGGACCGGCCGGCGTAACCATTGTCATCATCCGAAAGGATTTCCTGGCCCAAGCCGATACCGAGAATGTGCCGACTATCCTGCAGTATCAGACCCATGCAGAAAAGATTTTCAACACCCCTCCGGTCTTTAATGTCTACATGGTCAATCTGGTACTGGAGTGGATCCAGGAAAAAGGCGGCCTGTCCTACTTCAAAAAGTACAACCAGGAAAAAGCCGCCCTGGTCTACGATGAGATAGACAGGGATGATTTCTATCGCGGAGCAGTCCAGAAAGATTCCCGGTCACTGATGAACGTGACCTTTCGCCTACCCTCGGAAGAGCTTGAACAGCAGTTCCTGGAAGAAGCTGAAAAGATTGACCTCTATACCCTCAAAGGTCACCGAAGCGTGGGCGGTATCCGCGCCAGCATCTACAATGCATGTCCGCGTGAAAGCGTCGAAACGCTGGTCAATTTTATGGCTGACTTCCGCTCCAACAACGGCTGATGCGTCGCCGGGCAAAGCCTAATGGCATGCGGTAAGACAATTATCCTCTGCTGCAACAGGCCGGGAACCAACTCTATGCTGATCCTGTACCTTTCTTTTAACGGGGAGGTACAGGAAATGCTGTTGTTTTCACCAATTCCTTCCCCTTCCGCCTTTTTTTAACACCTTTAGAGCAGACCAAATATCGTCAGTACATGATCGATCGTATGTGGAACAAAAACCACCAGGTAAATGATGCCCCACAGGGCACCGGCCACATGGGCTTCATGGTTGATCTTCCCGCGTTCCTGTTTGCTGGCATACATGCTGTATAGCAGATAGGCAATGGCAAATACAAAAGCCGGAATGGGAATAGGGATGAGCAGCAGGTAAATACTCTCCATCGGAAACAGAAAAATAAAAGCAAAGAGCACCGACCCCACTGCCCCGGAAGCGCCGAGGGTCGCATAGCTGGGATCATTCCGGAATTTTATTATGGAAGGGATGCCGGCCGCCACCAGCCCCGTAATGTAAAGCCCTATGAAGTAGGAGGATCCCACTACCTGCTCCATGACCGGACCAAAAAAATAAAGCGTAAACATATTGACAAAAAGATGCCCCAGGTTGGCATGCAGAAAACCCGAAGTCAGCAGTTCATACCACGTATTCCGGCGGACCGTCCGATAAGGTTTCAGATAACCCGTCTGCAGCAGCGCAGGATAAACATACAGGGCTCCCAGCGAAATCAGAACATTCGCCGCAATTAAATAAAAAGTTACCGGGTAGTTTGTCAGAAAGTTTTGCATAGATGATAATATTTTGCTCCCTGAAAATAATCAAGAGCTCCCTTGAACGCCAATTCTTTATTTTACACTCATCACTTGCTATCAAATAAGAACAATGCTTATATTATCAGTCTTTGACTTCCAAATACAAGCTGGTGTAGCTCAGGGGTAGAGCGATTCTCTCGTAAAGAATAGGTCGCTGGTTCGAATCCAGTCACCAGCTCACTCAACAGCCTTTAAACGACGCTTTCGGGGGTTCAGATCACAAATTACCCGCAAATTTGAGTTCCATCAGAGTTCCATCAGAGTTCCATGAGAATTTTGTCGGTTTTGCCGGAATTATCAGTACCGTTCTATCCTTTAGCCAGATTCCTTCCCCTTTTCAACTGTTTATGTTATACCGCAGGACAACGGTGATACGCTCATTGCTCCTTTAGGGGAGAAGATGGGCGGTTATATTAACAAGCAAACGTTTATCCTGCTCGCTGCGACAGATCTATGCGTGTTATTTCTCCCGATAAAAGTATACTTTTTTCTTATCGGCGTCTTTTCCACTCTTAATCTTAACCCCTTTGTCCTTGTTGTACTGATAAACAGCCGTACGCATGGAATTTACATTTTTGTCGTCTTCATATGATACCTCAATAGCATCTCCCCCCACTTCAAGCTGATCCAGTGCCTCCAGGAGCGGCTTGAATTTTGATGATCGTTTTTTGGCACTCTTAATTTTTTCTCGGTCTACAAATTTGATATCCATATTCACCCTCGCTTGAGCCTTCTCTTTACTTTTCTCTATATATTAATATATAGAATTTTATTTAATATTAAATAAAATTAAAGCGAATTGGGTGCAAAAAGACATAAAAAAAGTCTGTAAGTGTAAAAACACCTACAGACCATTCTTATATAGATAATAACAGTACGTTTTCTACCTATTGGATTTCATAAAATTGCTGGTAGACATAATCCCAAAACTCAGCCAAATTTGATCCTTTGTTATGGGGATTTTTAGACCTGGTTGATTTCATGGCATCAATACAAGCCTTTTCTTTGGCATCATAATAGGATTTTAGCTGATGAGCGGTTGGATTCTCAATCATTTTTTCGAACTTCTTAACTTTCTCAGCCATAACAAACTAAATTTATTTCATTTTTGCATAAGGATTCAAGGACCGGGTTAGACATCCTTGCCTTATCTTCTAATAAAGCAGTTTAAGGTGGATATTGCAAGAAATAAGGAAACACTCACCCCTGCAACCTTGTTTCTATATTCGATTCTCAACCAAGATACTGTTGTTTATAAAAACGGAAAATTCGGTAGTAAAGTTCGGTAGTGTTTTTCTCTTTGATTATGAATTATATTTAAAATCAGTTCATTATTCCAGGCCTTGCAAAATACTACCATTGTGAGGTAAACCATGCATAGATTACTCTTTTTCCTTACCTATTTCGTCTGTTTACTCCTGTTCCACGGCGCGGCATCAGGTCAGTCGGTTTCAATAGAGGCCCTCTCCCCGGAATCCCCCGCCCGGCTGGACTTTGAGCAACAGGTTTCCATCACTTTTGAATACGACATATCGAATGAAAGCGGAGCACGGATTTTTATCCGCCCAATGACGTCAGGAGCTCTAACGCCCAACTATTCGGCCAGCGGCTCATCCATTTTCAGGGGCCGTGGTCAAGAAAACGCGAACTTCACCATACGATCGGGTAATGTAACCGTCGACCAGCTCCGGGTACAGGTTCTGAGCTCCGACCAGAAAGAGCTGTTGTTTGAATTTTACCTCCCTGTCGACTACACCTTTTCCTCTTCAAAATATACCCTGGCCAAGCCCGGCATTCTCTATCCAAAGTCCAAGAAGATACTGCAGCAGTATATCGCAAAGACTTCAGAGGATACCTCATCGGGAGAGCGCAAGGTAGTCAGACAGGTCATCAAGGAAGATGGTACCATTGAAACCCATTACTCCGATGGCGCCATCTGGGGCAGCTTACCGTCGGGGCAGCGATATTTCATTAATCCTGAAACCGGGGACACCTCATTTGTACAGACATTGAAATATGAAGTGCAGGAAGCTTCACAGCCGGCCGAGCCCCCTGGTTTTGTTCCGTCCACGGACTCCGAGGCCGATGAAGACTGGCTGAGAGACCTTAATGACTGGCTTGAATATCTGGCCAGCCAGCAGCTTGTCAGAATTCAACTGTTGCTGAACGACGAGGAATCGTTCCAAAACTATCAAACCTTTGAAGAGGACAACAGCTCCTCCCTGTACCAGAAGATCAGCCTTCGCTATACGTTCCTGGAAAAGCTTCAACAACATAATATCCAATAAGGACAGACCGTAACAGCAGCCATGGCCAGCATATATCGACCTGTTTTGATCATCATAAACGCGGTTCTGCTGATTTGCTGGCTTTCCAAGCCCTCAACGGCACAGACAACTGCCCAAAATGACACCGATTCCACAACCCGAAATCAGAGAGTACAACAAATCCTCCAGGAAATGGAAGAAGAGACGAAAACGGCCTCCACCTTTCCCGACTCCATTATTGTCCCGCCGACGCCAGCCCAGCAACAACTGCTGGACGACTCCACTCTGGCCGTCTACCGAGATGCCATGTATGCCTATTATGAGTACCGTGTATCAGGCTTTGAACACCGCAAGCAAGTGTTTGCCTGGCAGCTTTTCTCATCAAAACTTATTTTCTGGTGTGTCCTGCTGCTGGTATTTTCCGGAATCTCCTTTTCCGGTATACAGTTCTATAAATCAATCCGCAGTGAACCCGCGTCAGACGCGGACTCCACCGGGCAGAATCTAACGGAATTCGAGGCCACCGCCAGTGGGATCAAAGTAAGTTCTCCAGTACTGGGCGTCATCATACTTGCCCTATCCCTGGCCTTTTTCTACCTGTACCTGGTCTATGTGCATCCTATTCGCGAGATATTTTGACAGGCTGACTTAGGAAATAAAAGCAGCAGCCAGTCGAATGCCGTAATCCTCGCTGAGATTGTAATGCATGCCATGCACAGTACCCTGTCCGCGCGCAATAGCCAGCTTACGCCGGCGAACATCCTCAATCCAGCGCGGATTACAGGCTTCGGAGCGCCGGTTAGCCACGATAGAAAGGCGATCCTCCTCGCCCGCATCTTCCGGCAGTTGCTCGAAATCACGCATAATCTGCTGTTTAACATAGGGATAGATGCTCCCGTTCTGCACCTTGATATCAAACATGAGGGCAACGGCCCGTTCGGATTCGAATTCATACTCCCGGGCCAAATCGGTGGCTTCTTTATACAGTCGGTCTGCAGTTTCCACCTGCAGTTCCTGGAATTCCCCGCACCGGCCCAGCGTCTTGAACAACCCGCGCCATGGTTCCCGTAACACATAGCGGTTCTGATCCTGTACCGATCGCCCCCATGCCATTTGCTGCTCCCGGGGGGCTTCCAGTACTTCCTGAAATTCTGAATAGCGCCCGGCAAAAATATCATGTACCAGGTCCGGGTATTGATTATCCATGGTCTGCAGGAGAGGCTGCAGGCTTCCCTGGCCAAAGTTCCATTGCAGGGCTCCAAAGCTGATCCCCTGCCCGTCGAAGTCACCCGCAACGCCCGCAAAACAATCGGGAGGCGGCTTTCCCGTCTCAAATGATCCCGTGAGTGCCAGACAGCGATAGGAAAGGGTCTCCCCGAGAATGGCCGGCGGGGCTACCTCCTCTTCATCAAACAGTTCACCCCAGGTATTGGGCCCCACGATCCCATCGACAGCTAACTGCTGAGCTCGCTGAAAAGCTCTGACAGCGCTCTCCGTGCCCCCACCGTAAATCCCGTCAATCGCTCCCCGATAGTGATCTTGCTCCTGAAGCCGACGCTGTATGCGCTTGACCTCTTCCCCCATCGACCCTCTTCTGTATAGTGCCATAGTGTTTGGTTATAGTGTTGAATTGACCTTTTACTTGAAACTTACCTTAGCCCGCAGAATTACCTCTGAGACAAACTGTAACAAAAATTAAATCGTAACTAAATAGCTTGTAGGTTAATTAAACCTCTTCTTTTAGTCATTATACCCGTCATAGCACATGTAAATCTTACGGTCGGAAAAAGACAGCGAAAAATGCCTGCAATTCCTCAACCGCACCGACCTACTTTTTAAAAATGATAAAACCCAGTAACATAAAGTAAATTAACGATACCTAACCAACTTTCTGCTACTCCGAAGGGAGAGTACCCAATACACTCTCCATATCCGAAATCGTATCATAAGCATTCTCGATATTTTCTTCCGATGGATTTTCAAGCAGGCGGCGCCGCTCATCCTGTAATACTTCAATATACGACGCCAGATCAGGACGATTCTCAATTCGGTCTATCGCATCATCAATAGCACCAACTGCACCTTCTGCTTGAGGTGGCAGATTTCCAACATCTATTGCTTGACGAGCGTGAGTACCTGTTTCTGCAGGTTCGGTTCCTCTTTCGCGACCGGGCGTTCCTGCTAAAAAGTTCTCAAGAGCAGCATAATCCTGGCCACTTATCTGAACATTAGGATTATCCAGACGATCATGAACCTGAATTTCAGCCTCAAATAATCGTACAATTTCTCCACCACGTTCAGCTCCAATTTTATAGGTTATACTCTTTAGTCGTCGACTATCTGCATGAGCGATAGTTTCAGTGGTAAGGTGCAACGTAACATCGGGAGATATCTGTGTAAACAGGTCCCTGATATGCTGCTCGATACCGCTATTCTGATACTTCAAATTAACCTCCCCGGGAGCATATAAAATTCCAAAAGGGCTCTCGTGTCCCGTTCCCTGCCCCTGGCTATGGGCTCGGTGCCAGCCCTCCAGTCCAACTTCTATACCTCTAAACATTGCTCTCTCATATCCAAGTCGCCCACGTCCCGGACCAATCTCAGAACGAATAACAACAGCACGGTCATGTCGACGTCGGGTCGCTGAGGCCGTAGTGCCACGAGGCCCCGTATATGTCCGCGTCTCACCCGGTCGCAAAGTCTCCGGTGGCTCATAAGTAACCGATCCCTCCTCGCGATCCCGAATTACCGGATTTCCGTTTTCCCATACAATCTGTTTCGGGGGTGCATCACTACCGGCGAAGCGGCGAATATAGTACCCCCCGGTCGGCGATTGGACGTAATAGTGGCCGGGGGCTTCATCGAGCGGGGGGTACCCCGCATCCAGGGCAGCCTGGTTGCTTCGCGGTTCATCGCGCGCAGCCACATAGCCGGCACCGGATGCAGTGGATTCTACCGCTCGTTGATGTTCCTGCAGTTGTGCCGTTATGCTGTCAATTTCTCGTTGAATCGCTGCCTGTTCAGCCTGAGCCTTCGCGAGTGAGGCATCGGAACTGAGTCGTTCAGCCCTGGCATCAATCTGTTGTTTCAACTGGTCAAGGTCGGATAGTATTCGTCTTAACTTATCAACTTCCAGCCGTGCCTCGAAGCCGCGCGATCCATATCCCGGCCCCAGACCCAACATCTGCCTGATTCGGGAGGCCAGTTGCCGAATCATGCCAACGACCCCTTCATATCGGGCCAACTGTCTCATCGTTTCCACATGATATCCGACATGGCGATCGGTGGCACGCGGTCCCACTTCAAGCACAAGGCTGCCATCTTTATACCGCACCTGCACTCCTTGCCCGAGATTCGGCCGTTCAATAATGGGTACACGGCCTTCAAACTCACCCATGGCTGCTCTCAATCTTTCCAGTTCGGCGCCCCTTCTCGCATGATGTTGTCCGGCAGTTGAGGAAGGCGCTTCTTCAATTCGATTAGTAGGCTCATCAATATCAGACCGGCTGGGAGACTTCGTATCATCGCTCGGTGTAGCATCGGTTTCAATATCTTGCCCGGAAGGCTGTTCCCGGGAAGCATTTCGCGATTCAGGATCCCCTGAGGCTCCTCTCACGCGACCTATGAAACTCATCCCGTTTGACTGAATAGCACCGGCCATGATCGATGCTTTCTGGCGCCGGGCTTCCGTTCTTGTCATCTCCCCGTTGGCCACAGCTTCGTTAATTTCTGCTATCTGTCCGGCTGTTTCCGCATTGCAGTGTATGATTCCAGCCACATCCAGAGCCTCTTCAGCAACTTCAGCCGTGGTATGCGTTGCTTCTGCTGCACTGCGGGCCGTTCTGAGATAGAATCCTCCTTCTCCATCCGGTATTTTACGAAGAGCCCCGATCGATCCAACATTGGCAATGGATACCCCGGCCGTGACGATTTCAATTACATCTCCGATGGCCTGAGAATCCCAGCGAAAAGTATCGTTCTCCATCCGACTGACAATGCGTTCTGCCGCCAGGGCCGCACTTAACACACCACCCGTTATTCCAACAGCTGGGCTGGTAACGACCAATCCCAATACCGCTATGACCTGGGCCAACTCTTCCAGTCGTTGTCGAGCTGCCGTCCAGTCACGGGGACGACTTTCAATTGTTTTTTCTCTGGCATCATCAATGAGTGAGGCAAAGTATCCCTCACTGGGTAAGCTGATCGTAAGCTGTCCTTCTCCATATCCGGCATCCCCTGCAAAGCGTTCCACGGCTTCCCAAACAGCACGTACTTTTGCATCTTCAACGGGACCCTCATTGGGAGCAAATCCTTCATATTTATTCGCATCCCTGCTGGTGACATCCGATAAAAAGCATTTCCACTCATCATCCACTAACACTGGCTCCGATATCTGGAGAAGTAATGGATACGTTTGTCCCGTAACATTACTTACCAATACGCCTTGTGCACGGTGCACGGGCCTGTTTCCAGAGTCCGACTGCAGCTGCTCCCTGCGAAGATTTGCAAGTCTCAGTTGATCTTCCAGAACTTCCACCTCACGCTCAAGCCTGGATACCCTGCTGTCATGCAGGCCATGTTCCAAAAATATGGATTGTTCACGGGCATTGGCCAGCTCTTCCCTTCTTTTGTCTAATCTGTATTCGATCAGTTCCGTGGGAGTACCACTCACCGTGAGTTCAGCCTCTTCAAGTCGCTCCTGAAGCAGTGGGATATTTGCCCTGTCCGGATGGCCTTCAGGCAAAGATTGCAACAACAAAAGCTGCAGTCGCAGTTCTTCCAATTGGGCTGCCGGCATACCTATCGCTTCTTTTGAGATCTCCTCAACATCACGTACTGAAACAACCAGCGTAGATACACTGGGAGCGCGTCGAGGCTCCTCTTCTTCAGCCCCTGGATTAATCACACCAATGCAACGGACAACAAAAATACCGGGACGGGTCCAGTGGATTGAGCGCTCCTGGTCGTCCGAAAAGACATCCGCCGTTGCACCCAACAGCTCTCCTCCCAGTGCCATCGCAGCTTCAAGGCCGTATAAATCTTCATTCAATTCATTGGCAACAACATCCATATAGCGTCCCTCCATCAGGGCTTCTCTTCGATCTTGACGAATCTGTTCGGGACGCTCGGCCAACTGCTGCATTTGGCGTCCAAAGTCGCCACTAATATGTTCAAACCTTCCCACTTCATCCTCTTCGGATGAAAGTCCTCCTGATTGTATCTCCTCTGCACGCTGCTGAACGCTTTCTGAATTGGTGATGTCCCACACCTCCCACCGGTAGTAAGTATGCTGGAAAGCCCATGATACCTGGCCCAGAAGATCGGGGGCCGACTGGGAATAATCGATATCCATTGAGAAAACCCCGGTACCTCCGGTGGGCTGGAGGGACAATCCGTGAATTTGTGCATCAAGCGGGGGATACTCAAATCCTTCCCCCTCCCCTTCTTCTCCAAATGGTGCACTGTATCGAATTTCATCCACCTGTTGGCCCTGCTCTTCAGAGGCTTCGCCCTCCCTCTCGCCGGTTGAATCTTGTTGAGCAAGCTCTTCAGTTACATCAAGTATTATGCTCAATAGTTCATCGGGCGTTTGATTCTCCTGCATTGGTACCCGGCGGCGGGGACCTGCGTGCTGTCCTTCTTCATTCTCGGGATTGAGCCAGACATTAATGCCAGTGTTGCCCTCTTCATCAGCCCGCAGTAAAATCAAGTCGCTGGGCAGTCTTCTCGAAGAGGCCCCGGCAGCGCGCATATCTTCCACTCGTAATTTCACAGCCTGATAAAGTTCCCAGGCCCAGCCGGGAGCCCCTGATTGTTCGCAGCCTTCGCCCCCGGTATCTTCCGTCGTTTCTTGACTGGCTACCAATATTAGCATCGGCATAATAAAAATATCATCCTGTCCTTCTGGTATATCCACCCAGTCAGACATGTATATATCGCGACCCTCTACCTGGGATTGAAATTCCTCATCAAGATTTTCAAGATTAAATCCGATTGACATGGTAGATACGTCTTCACCGCGGCGCCCAAACCGTAAATTAGCATCGGAACCGATAAGAAAAACCCCATTTCGTAATCGGAAATTGCCTTTAAGCGCAAAATTGCCCAAAAGGTCCTCCTGTATGTTAAATGCACGAACCCTATTGGTTATAACGACTACTGTCCGGACATTTATGCCGCTAAAAGATCGGGCAATACGGAGCCCATCATTTTTCATGATCCGCCAATCATTTGTCGTAATTAAAAAAGGCGCGAAATTATCTTGCTCTCCACCATTGTCATTGTCATTGCGTTGAATAAGCGCAGACTGATTATTTCCTTTTTGCTGTACCACATGAGCTAATTCATGGGCTAACAGGTGCTGCCCCTTCCTTGAGTTTGGGTTATACTGTTCCCTGTTGAAGTAGATATCTGAACCGTGTGTAAAGGCTTTTGAACCCAGAGATTCATTCATCCAGGCAGCCTTCGAATCGGAATGAACCGAAACATCTGAAAAATCTGCTCCCATCTTTTTTGACATGCTTTGCTGCACCTCCGGCGGCAAGCCGGAACCCTGTCCCCTGGTTCCGGCTATCCGGGCAGAAAGCTTCGGTGATGCGTAGCTGTCGAGCGTTGTACTCCTCGGGGAGGGTTTCATCGTTAGACTGGCCTGCAATTGGTCACGTCCGGTATTCATCTGAAGGGGAGCGCTTGAATTGGGACTCATCCGAAGTTTTCCATCCTCTTCCTCATCATCGGAAGCCGTGACGGGCGGGTGTTCAGGCATCATCATAACTTGATCAGCTACGCTTTCCGCTTCTTTTTCCTGTGCACTATCCGGTTCATCCACCTCCAGTCGGCTGGAGGGGGTACCGTTTGAATCAGATTTTACAGTGGTTGTGTTCATATGCTGCTGTTTTCAACCAGAAGATAAATATCCTGTTTGTTGATCTTCACATAGCTCAGTGGACGGGACAAACATACCCGGATTGGCTATGTATCCGGTATCTTTATAGATAAAGTTTCCTTACGGCCCGTGACTTAGTCAGCCTGACCGGTTCGTATAATAACTTCTGAGCAAAAAACAAGACCATCTTATGTTATATAGTTTTCGTCCAATAAGCCTGTCAAAGGGAGTCATTAAGGTATTGCTGTAGAAAACGAATGTAATATTGAAAATTCAATAGGCTATTTGATTCGCGTTAATCGGCAGCTTCTCGTATTTGAGATCCTTTTTTCTTACAGGTATTTGCAGAATTGGTGGCTGCTATGGACTTCCATTTACCTTTTTCCAGGTAATAGACCGTACCGCCCTTATAGTAGCCGGGGAAACGGCGAGCCTCATTGGGATGATGTTTTTTGACCACCGTCTTCCAGACATCAATAATGGCGTTCACGTCAATATTTTTCTCTAACAAAAGCGGCCGTTTCAAACTGCGAATTCCAGTTTCAAAATCGTTTCTCACAGAACTGCCATGGAGAGGAGCAGACTTACGGTATCCAAGTATAACGGCATTGGGAAAAAGCGAAGAAAACACATTTACAGCTTCTTTACAGATAGTGGCACAAGAAGTGCTGATGATAAGCTTGACCTTGTCGAACCTCCCATGGGCTGCAAGTGCCCGTAGATCAATAAACTGGGTCTGCATACCATTGGCAAAAACACCGGGACTCTTATATTGAGCGTATTGGTGACCATAAAAATAAAGTATGTCTGTGGCTTTGAGGACCGATTTCTCCGAAACTGCCGCCGCAGTCCTACCCGCCCTAAAAGCAGAAGCATCATCTGTACGCGGATCAAATTTGAAAGCTCTATATGGATCTATCTCACTGGTACCCAGTTTTTTAAGTCGTCCCTTTGCTCCTCCATAGTAGCCGGGATAAGAGCCCCTGTACCCTCCAAAGGGAGTTCCAGCTTCATTCCACAAGGCCGTGGCTTGATCGGAACCCAATTCTGCTACCAGTTTTCTGCGTATTGTACTTTTTTCATTATTTGAACTACAGCGATACGTCCATTTCAGCTCCCTTATCAAAGTCAGTCGGTTCTCAACAGATGAATCTTTTTTAAGCTTTTTAATAAATTCTTCAATGTTTGTGCGATGATTACTCCAAACATAACTCTTACATAGCGGATCTTCTGATTTTTTGCGTTGTACGAAATTGGGAGATCCATTGAAGTGGACCGAACGGCTACTATTGATCTTGGTATTATCAATTTGGGACGTTGTAGATGAAGGCTGCCTTCCCGTTTGTTGAACCACATGGGTCAGCTCGTGAGCTAATAAGTGTCTTCCTTCAGAAGATTCGGGATCATACTTACCCCGGTTGAAATAGATATCATTTCCATGGGTAAAGGCCTTTGCTCCCAACTGTTCGTTTAACTGATGGGATTTGGAATTGGTATGGACCGTTACGTCACTGAAGTCAGCACCAATTTTATGCGACATCTCCCGCTGCACACCCGTTGGAAGCGATGCTCCCTGCCCATTCGATGCATGAAGCTGGCTGGTTATTTCGGGTGATACATACGTTGGACCATGATTCTTCTGCTGTATAGGCGGAGTCATCTGCAGCTTTTGTTCACACTCGCCACAGTTCAGCGGTTTTCCCTGCTTGGCCCGCTCCCGGCAGCGTGGACACATGCGTTGCAGCTCTGGCACCTGGTGCTTCAACTGTATTTGGACGCCCTGTTTCGGCTGCATCTGCAGTTGCCCTTCCTCTTCTTCCTGAACAGCTTTCATATGCACCTGCGGATCGGGCATGCGCATGACAGTGTCAGCCACCCGGTCGGCTTCCTGTTCGTACTTATCCTCGGGTGAACCGATCTTCATCCTGGAATGCATTTCAGGCTGCGCCGGAATGGCTTCCTGCCTGGACCCAGTTCCCCCGGGACGAGACGACCGGGATCGTTCGATATCCTGTTGCCCGGAATATGGTACGCGCTTAAACATCGTTACAGGGCTTCCATTAAATGGTTCTTCGACTTTTGTGAAACTCCCGTTTAATCCCGCCGGTAATATCATTCAGACGTATTTCATTGCTTTCCCTGCCCAGCGCCTTCAGGGAGCTGTGCTGAATAACGTTGATAATGGTACCGCCCGAAATTTTATACTCCTTGGCAATCGCTTTCAGATCGATCTCCTTTTTCAGGCTGGCCTCATTGCTGAAACCCTGTTTCCACAGTTCCAGCCGTTCGCTGTAGCTGGGGATCGGGAAATGGATCATCGCCTGCAGCCGCCGCAGGAACGCATTGTCAATATTGTTTTTTAGATTTGAGGCCAGGATAACCAGACCGTCATAATCCTCAATACGTTGCAGCAGGTAGGAAACCTGCTGGTTGGCATAGCGGTCATGGGCATCTTTGGTGCTGGTACGCTTGCCGAACAGGGCATCGGCCTCATCAAAGAACAGGATCCATTCCTTGTGTTCGGCACGGTCGAAGATGTTAGCCAGGTTTTTTTCTGTTTCCCCGATATATTTCGAAACTGTCTGGGAGAGGTCGATGCGGTATACATCGCGGCCTGTTTTTTTGCCCAGCAGCGTGGCCGTCAGGGTCTTTCCGGTTCCCGGCGGTCCGTAAAAAAGCGCCTTGTATCCCGGCTTCAGCTTCTTATCCATCCCCCAGTCCTTCCTCAGGGTATGATGATGGCGGATCCAGGTCTCAAGCTCATCCAGCTGCCCCAGCGTTTTGGATGACAGCACCAAATCATCCCACTCCATTTTAGTTGTAAGCAGTTTGGCCGGAAACTCGGCGCTGAAATCCGGTTTGCGAAGTTCTCCCATGGTGAGCAGATCCAATACCTCTTTTGATATCTGCAGGGCCCCACTCATCCGTGGCTCCCCGTTCTCCATATTCTCCAGCCACAGGATATTTTCCCGCCTGAACAGGTGGTTGGCATCAAAAGCCCGCTGAATGGAAAAACGCCGCCTTAAATCACTGCTGGCAAGAATGAACAGGGCCGTTTCTCCAGTCGGTAAAAACCCCTGATGATTTTTCCCCTTCTTGCCACCGAATTCCGTAAAAATTTGCTGAGTATTCTTATTTTTGGTCAAGAATACATCAAGCAGCTCCGGCTTTATATGGGGGACCATGGCCAGTATAAGCAAAAAACGCGCTTCGAAATCCAGCTTGTGCTTCCCGACAAACCGGGCATAAGTGGAACGACTGCCCTTGAAATGCGGCGGGGCGATATCGTAGATATCCTCGTGCCGGGTTTCTTCTCCGGCATTCAGCTTGGACCGGGTTCTCAGGATCTCCCTGAACCAGTTGAGCTCGGCTTTCAGGTCACGGGCGTTATGTTCAATTTTTTCCGTTACCATTGTACGTGTATGATCTCTTCGTTCCATGGAAGCTTAATGACTGATATCGGCCACGGGAGTTTATCCAGCAAAATATCGTAGGTGATACGTTCGATTTCGACCTTCCAGCCGTGGGGATCCGTCATAAGGATACCCTGTCGCTGCAGAAAGGTTTCTCTGAATCCACCTACAGAGGTGTTTTTCAACGCCTTCCATCGATCGACAGCCGATTTCACCATAGCCTCTGCCTCGTTTTTCTCACGGTCCGACAATTCGATATCTTCCGGGACCAGGGTTTCTGGCTCCAGCCCGCAAAGCAGCTTGTTCAGGGGCCATTCATGTTCTTCCCCCTCTTCGTGTCCCGTACTGATAAAGTGCAGCAGGTGTACCGCCCGGTGCGTGGCCGGGACACTTACGAAAGCTCTCTCCTCAACAAAATCGAGATGTTCAAAGAGCGTATTGAGATAGGGCCAGACCAGAACCAGTCCCGCATTTGAGATTTCGACAAATTGATCTTCCTTCCTGGCAGCGGGGAACTCTGCCTGCGTATCAGATTTTAAAGGCCGGCTTTTGGCTTTCTCCCCTGGAGGTATTTCTGCTGGGGGGTCAACCGTATTGAAGGCTTGCTCCCATTGACCGTTCGGAAAAAGAGCAATCCCCTCTGAACGTTTGGAAAACAGTTCTTCTATAATCTCTTGGGGCAGATCATATTTGTCGACCAGCAGAGAAACGGCGCCGACCACAGCGCGTTGTTTTTGCGTGATGGATAACCGCGGCAGGACCGAAGAAGCGGGCGTTGACAAGGCGGAACCGCCCCTTCCCATTTGGTCCAGCACCACATCCAGGAAAAATTTCCGGAACTCTTCCCACGACCGGGATAGCTGCATGCCGCCCGAACGAACAACCTGTCTGAAGGAGGTATAAAACCGAAAAACATCCGTCAGTTTGTGTATATCGAAAAACCGCTGGAACTGAGTATCAGTAAAATAGCGAATCAGCCGGGCCCGGACGGCCGGTGATCCCAGCTCCTGTCCTACCGCTGAGGTTAAGGATTCAGCATCTTCTGAAAACTGCTCCTCAATCCATCCTGCTATATCAGCCTCCCGGTCTGGACACCACCAGGGGATAGTACCCATGCGGAAGAAGTGCATCAGCACATCGACCCGTGTGCGGTTTGCAGCATCACCATTCTTTTCTTTTCGACCGGTGGTAGAGCCTGTTCTTTCCTCAACAGCCGACATCAAAATCAGTTCTTTGACTTGTTCTTCAAACCTATCCACCAGCTTTCTGACCAGCACTTGCTCCAATTCATCCTCCCGGATGGTGCCAAGGTCGAGCTCCAGCTTATCCAGAAACAGCTGCTCCTTATTTTCCGTCAATTTATCACAGACTTTGGAAAGGGCCGGCATAATCTGTTCATGGCAGATTGTAGAAATCCGGTCCCGGATGTTGTCCGCCTTGCTGCGTTCTGCAAGGTGCAGATCCATCGTACAAGTTCTGATGATATGATTTTGTCCGTATTCGATCTACTTGAGCTTCAGGTTGTCGTTGAGGTTATTTTTAAAGTCCTCGCTGATATAGCCCTTCGACTTTTGTTTCCACTCATCAACGGTCTTTTTCATGTCGAGGTCAGACTCGGCATTGAAGATGGTGGATGATTCTTTCAATACATCCCTGGTCGTGCTGCTCAGCTCTTTCGGCTGACTGTAAGCCAGACGGTTTAAATAGGCTTCGGTTAGATTTTTCAGTGCCTCCCTGTGGAGCTCTTTTTCCCTTCCACTGGTGTTTTGAATGGCCTGGACCAGTTCATTTCTCCGCGTGTTATATTCATTATTCAGTTTAACCACATTGATATCCTCTTCATCGGAGAACATCTCAATCGCAGAGGCTGTTTTGGTTATGGTGGTTATCTCCTCTTTGGCTTCCCGCTTTTCGATATCAGCCGCCCTTTCCTTGGCATTGGTCATACTTGCAGCATAATATTTCTTAATTTTTCTGGCGTCTTCCGTGTCATCTTCTATTTCATGGGCTTTCAGTATCCGCTCATAATTGATATGAATATCGTCGGCCTGGTTCAGGACAAGACTTACGGTATTTGTTCCCGTTCCCACCGTTATGTCTTTTGTATCATTTATGTAGCCCACATACGATGCAACCAGCGTCTGATCTCCCAGCGGTACGTCTGATAAACGGAACGCCCCATTAAGATCTGATGTAGCTCCAATAGCCTCACCCTCCACGGTTACTTTGCCCCCCACCAGCGGTTCCCGGTTACCCTGTACATCGACACCTTCCACTGTTCCGGTGACTATGCCTGTCTGTGGCTTGGTACTACGTTCCACGGGTATGAAAACAGTGACTGTATCATTGCCGACCACTTCCTGCCTGTTCAAATCTTTGATTTCATAATTGAATTCATCAATGATAAAAAAGTCGTCGGTACGCTGAATTTCCGCTGCCACTTTCTGGAGATCCACCTCATACACCAGAACCTGCTTGGTTTTGGTGTTATCCGGTTCATACGGATCTTCCCTGAATGAAGGAGTCCCAAAATTCGGGCTGCTCGTTATGTCGGCTTCATAGACAGCCGGATCATACAGATCATTGA
Source organism: Fodinibius sediminis (assembly GCF_900182555.1). Classification (GTDB taxonomy): domain Bacteria; phylum Bacteroidota; class Rhodothermia; order Balneolales; family Balneolaceae; genus Fodinibius; species Fodinibius sediminis. Next base: position 148,059 of record NZ_FXTH01000010.1, read on the forward strand.
TAAGCTGAATTTCCACATTATCATAACCATTGATATCCATCAGATTATCGGGCTTGGCAACAGCGGTAACCGGCGGAGCAAACGGATCGAGTGTAACAGCTTCCGAAGGGACATCTTCGCATTCATCACAGCAGATGAACGGGAGCGTAAAATCGGCAACAACAAGCCCCTCCAGCTCCGCAGCCATCTCGAGATACTGCTCGAAATCCAGGTTTTGGTCCCCTGAACCGAACGGAAATTTTGAAAGTTCCTTTATGTTCCTCAACCTCTCATCTGCACTGCCATTATCTGCAACACCCTCCATCTGGTGGGGCAGCTGGTAGGCCAACAGGAACGTCTGTCCCGGCGCAACGCCAGCCTTATGATCGGCTCCCGGATGATGGTCGCGAAATCGGGAGAGTTGCAACGATTTCACCAGGGCTTCCCTCCGCTCCTGCAGCGTGTCATTGAGAATACGGATGGTGATATAGGGATAGATAGCTACAAAAGACAGCAACCGGTGTACGGCTGCTATAATATAAAGGTACAGTAACACTACCATCCGCATCTCAGGTGTTGTAGCATAACCTGCAATCCATTTCATAATATTTACAACCACCCGCAGGGCACATTTATAATGGGTGAGCCAGGCTTCCATATCAAAATCGCGGAGGTCGCGGGGCATTGCGTCAATTAGCTGATGCAGGCAGTTGTTCAATGAGGAAAAAAGATCCCGGATGGAGGTATCGGTATAGCTCGCGTAAGCGGCCGTCCGCGGCTGGTATGCCGGGCTGCCGGCCCGCTCGAGGTTTCTCATTGCCGAATAAAACCGGTTGGCTGACTCATCAAGCCGGGAGGGATCCGCCCCCGTAAAAATATTGGTAAAGTCGGATATGTTCAGGTTGATATCCCCCATCCCGCTGAAGGCAAAATTACTCCTTTTGCGAGAAGCAGAAGGTTCAGCTGTGATCATATTGCGATTCAGGATAGCCCGCTCGGCTGTTTTGCTACTGCGGACGAGATTCTTTAGAAACAGCAAAACCTTGTTGCGCCAGATTGAATACTGTGGCTGCAGATCTTCAACAAGGCAGTCCGGCAACGGTTTTTCCTCCATCAGGTCACCAAAGTAGACCTTCTTAATATCAAAAGAGAGGTTGTTCGCATTTTTTATTTCCCGTAGTGCAGCTTCCGCCTTGTCAACATCTTTACTGATGTGACCTTCAATCCGAAGAAAGTTATAGGGGTCGAGATCATATTTCAGCGGTGTCGCTATGGGATTATCCCGGTCGGAGTTCGGTTGATGATTGTCATAGGAAAGCTGAAGAGGCATTTCTTCAGTTCGGCATTGTCGCTGCAAATCAAAGTCCCAGTTGTTTTCCAGCGTGCCCAGTTCCTCGAAGCCGCTTTCCCGGCTGGCATCGTAATAGAAAGGAATGGCCCGGTCGGAAATAAAGCTTTTTTTCTCGCAGCTGGGGGTTATTTTGATCTCCCGCTCCCATGGATCCTCCAGCCGTTCCAAGTCAAAGCTTTCCCACAACAGCACCAGCCGCTTGTGTAGCATCCGGACCCTGTCAGCCAGGTTACGCTGCCTACTGAACACAGGTGACGCAACAAACTCGTTCCGAAATTCAACATCATCACACAAGTCCCCGCTTTTGGCGCACGCTTTCCCCAGCATCAGGTGTTTGGGAAAACGCGACCTGTCGGGACAGCAGGCCCCACTGAGATCAAAGGCAGTGAGCCGAAATTCTTCATAGGCCAGCATCAGGTCCTTCACAAAGTCATAGAAATACTGTATTCCGAATACCGGCTCAGAAAAATCGGAATAGGACGCCAGGTACGCCTCAAATTCCTCTTTGATTTCTTTGAGCATATCATCTTCAAATGGGTTAGCCGGATACAGCTCCTCAAGCACAGGCTCATATACCTCATACGTTTGATAAAGGGCTTCGTACAGGGGTTCCCAAACCTCGTCGATGGCTTCCAGGTATTCTCCAGCCATCCCGATATAATAGCGCGACGCCGGGGTTCCGGGCCGGATCAGTGCCCGCTTGACCTGCAGAACGGGCAGGTCATACTTTGCCGGGTAGGCCGCCTCCAGCAGTCCCCCGTTGATCCGTTCTTTCACTTTCTCAAGCTCCTCTTTCGAAATCACGAGTTTACGCAGGGAGATAATGCGGTCAATCCCCAGCTCGTCACAGCTTTTGCCCAGGCAGGATTTCAGGTCTTTGTCATAACACTCCAGGAATAACAGGACAATTTTATCATCCAGAAAGTCTTCACTCAACTCGGTCACCGTATCCTCGGGATCAACTTCAGCCTCTTCAGTCAGCAGTTCGTAGAGCTCCACGTCCTGTAATTGAGTCACCGGGTCTTCAAACGGGGGATAGCTAACACTGTTCGGTTTGTCATAGGTACGGTATTGCGTAGTCACACAGTCGCCAATAGTGATAAGATGTCCCTCGGAAGTGACGCCCACCCCCTTGGTAATGGTCAGTTCATCGTTCTCGGAAGAACAGACAATATCCATACCGCAAACAACGCCGATACCGATCAGGGTGACGCGGGTCAGGCGATTTTGCTGGTTGAGGTAGTTCTGCAGCTGATTCAGCTGACTACTGGTAAGAACCTGATTGTCCTCGAAGACCGGATAATTGTTGATTAAAGTACTCATAACGTGATGATTTAAAAGGTTCCTAATACAGAATTATTTAAAATGACGGCCCCATCCAGTGTATCATCTTCCTCACAGTCATGAAGGGTTCCCGTGGGATATACGTTGCGCATACGGGTCAGAATGTCAATCAAGCCATCCAGAGCCTCGGAAATGCCTGCAGGACCGACATCCTGTGAATTGACGGCTACCAACCACTGTTTGTACCTCTTCTCAAATTCACGCATATGCTCACAGCTTATCCAGCAGATGTTCAGCATCACATGAGCGGGAGCTTCCATGCGGAGCCGCTTTTCCGCAAACTTCCTGAAATCCATGTTCACAAAGCGACCCGGCCAATAAGGGACGACCACACTGACCACATAGGAGTAGGGATCCTTGATCTTGCAGGTTTCGCAGTCCTGGTCCAGGTGGATCGGCAGCAGCCGGTCCTTCACCCATTTCTGAACTTTATAAATAGTGATGATCACCTGCTCTCCCGCCTCCTCAACCTCCGAGACCAGGTACACCCCGTCATTCCGCTGATCCTGAGAGTCCCTTATTTCAATCTCGCTGTCTTTTCCGAGCAGCGCCGCATCGGGGTCGGAAACAATAATTTGGTGTTCCGACGCCCCAATGCTGTCAATTGATGCTTGTTTCCTGTAGGAAACTACGCCGGCAGTGAAGGAATTCGCCGGCAAGTCAAACAGGATGGCATCCTGCACATCTTCGCTCTCCACTTCTACAACAGACGCTCCCTCCTGCAGGCTGACATCCCTGACGATATATTCTCCGTCATTGAAGCTGCCGCCGTTCACGCGGAGCGTATCACCACCGACCAGTTCCGTGCTGATATCGCCAGCTACGGTAAAAGTATTGGTTTCAGCACTGGCTTCGGTCACGGGGAGTCTCTTCCAGAAACACAGCTCTCCGGCCGGCGAAGCACTCTCATCCATCACCGGTTCTTCAACATCCACAAATAATTGCTGGTCGGTACGGGGACGCAGCAACAGATGCTCCAGCACGTGGAAGCCTTCATGAGAGAAGAACGTATCCTCAATAAATCCGATCGAATCTGCGACGGCCTGTTTCCCCCTGCCTCCCCTTATTACAAAGGCATTCGTCTCAATACCAGTAATATTGTAGGCCTTGCGCAGGGAGCCTTCCGTTTCATCCTGTGAGATCATCTCGTCCAGCTTAAGATATATTTTGTCTCCCGATCGCCGAATCGTTTGGACCGTAAAAACCCCGTTGTTATCCTCCGTGTCCCTGAGCTCCACCGTATCTCCTTCATAAATTTCAGGATCCAGATCGGTCAGAATGACATTCCTGCTTTCTTTCTCAATGAAGGAGATATCGTAGGATTCGCCCATGGTCAGGCGGCCGTCGAAAACCGAAGAAGGCGGAGCCGGATCAACCTCGATAGTTACATGGGGTCCATCAGCCACAGCGCTGACAATGTCGTACTCTCCATCATTGGCCGTAGAGCCATGCACATGGATGGTGCCCGGGGACAAGGCCTTTATATCGTCGGCCAGTGCCTGATTGAAATCGGTATCGACACTCCGGGCAATATCTTCTCCGCGGGCATTACGGATTAGAAAAGAGTAGGGAGAATATGGAGCGCTTTCGGGATCAAGACGGTAGGTCTGCCGGTGCGCACCGTGATTAACCAGATCCCACAGAATATCGTGCAGCGCCGATTTCGCTTTCTGCAGAACCTCTTCCTCGGGATCGTCTTTCTCAGTTTCACGGGTTACCGATCCGGTCAACAGTTCGTGTTCTTCCGTAAATTCAAATGCCTTTTTGTATAGCGTATAGCTGACCGTATAAGTCGGTGGAGCGTCGGGAAGGGGCGACATATCCACCCTAATTTCATGATCGATATAATTTTCGAGCGGACACGTCAGGTTCTTGCGATTTGCTTCGGGATTTCCGTACAGTTCTTCCTTAAACAGCGCCACCAGCTGGTCGATGGCCGTATCGGCATCTCCGCCGGCTGTCTCACTGGTATAATTCCTGTTTTCGCTGACGCCCAGCAGCTTGTCTCCGCAGCGGAGTACAAAATGGAACCCTCCGCTGTCGGTTGCCCGGATCTCATAGTTTTGTTTAAACACGCCCGTTACAATCATTTGTTCCATATGGGCCCGCGCAACACCCTCAGACTCAAAATCCTGATCGGCATACATCACTGTGGTCGAAGAACCATCCTCGATAATCACCCGGTAGACCGATGTAGAAGGATTGGCAATAATAAAAGGATCGCGGAAGACAAGCTCTTCGGCCTCTTTGGGGGACATCCCCAGCAGCAGACCCCCCCGCTTTTCGAGTCCGGCCCCATTGTTGACATGCCAGATACTGCATTTGTCGCGGTAGTTGATGGCCATGCCCCTTCCGCTGCTTAATTCGGGATATTGCCCCAGAAAATTCAGCTTGTCGTCAATCATCTCCCGCGGCGCCTTCGGACCCGATATTTTGGAAGAGAGCATTGCATAGTCGGCAAACGTCTCCGCAAATCGTCCCAGCAAGTGGTCCAGAAACTTGTTGCGCCGTCGCTCAAAAAGCTGAGTATCTTCGGTTATCTGCTGCAGCGTTTCTTCATGATCGTTCAGATCGCGGTACAGCGGTCCCCCGTCCGGTACAACATCGCTAAGCGGCTGGGTGTAATAGGTTTTGTCGATATGGGTATCCCCGATCCGGCTCTCCATCGTAAACAGATGCTTCACATTGGCTACCTGTGCCAGGTAGTTGGCCAGGAACTGGTCGAACAGGAGCAGGTAGCCCTTCAATTGAGCAACCTGGATCTTGCGCTGCTCCCTGTCGCCGGGAGAGAGTTCCGCCAGTCCGGGAATTCCTTCCGAGCCCACGCCATAGACAAGGGGAAAATCTTCCTGGATACTGGTGTAATCGGCTGGATCCCGATACTGTCCGATCGGGACGGACAGATCCTGTTTGGGATAACGGATTTTCTGCCCGCGTTCTTCAGACCCAAACTCTTGAATAAGAGTTTCAACCTCTGCATCATTCGCATGGAATGGCAGATCATCTTTATGATAGGTGAGTTTGGAGTTTTCGGTATTCAGCCGAGGTACATAATCATGATCAAAGGCCAGCTCCAGGCACCAGCGTACGCTTTTGGATTCAATATCGAAATCATTGTTCTGCGGACGGTTAGCAATCTGGATCTCCTTGACAGAAACAACCCCCTCAACGTCCATGATGATCTGAATAAGATCGGACACGCGGATCACTTTTTTACGATCGGCCGAGGCCAGCTCCTCCTCGTCAATGAAGCCGTGTTTCAGGAGGGGACCTTCAAAGATTTGATCAACAGTGAGGCAGTCTTTTTCCTCGAAACGCCCCCTGATCAGATATGCGTCTTCCTGAAGGTCATTTCCCAACAGCTGTTCCGCCACTTCAATCTCATATCTGTTCACCTCATCGTGATTAGGATCCACGCAGCGCACCGTGAACTCCTGCGGACTGGCGCCCAGCCCGAAAACTGTAATCGTCTCATCCTTGACCGGCAACTTATCATTATCTGCTGCCTCAACGGTAAATAATTGTTTAGCCGGATTTATCTCTACGATATCAAATGGAGTGCCCCTCCGGCATTTATTGCGCATCTCCTCCAACGTATAGAAATGCACGGTGGGCGATAAAAACCGGGATATCAGGTGAAAAATGTGGGCCTCTACCCGGTCAACGTCGGCGGAAGGAGCAATTTCAATATCGGCACAAAGAATGATCTCTTCCACTCTTACGGCCCGGAACCGAAAAAAATCTTCACAGAGATTCCGGTTGGCCTGTAACCGGGACCGGGCGGCCGCCACGATTTCGAAAATCTTGTTCACCTTCTCGATGTAGAGGGCCAGCAGACCCGTGTCCGGATGGTACAGGAAATTGTTCAGCTTGTCGATGATCTCTGTTATTCCCGCAATGGCGCTGCTGGTGCCCCCGGATGTTTTGTTTCCCTTTAAAATGATTTTATTCAGGTTCGAGACCACCGGCGTAAGCGAATAATTACCAGGGAGGTTAGCAATATCGATCTGTATGGACTGAATGTTACTGCGCACGCTGACAGGATCGTCCCAGTCGACCCCGGAATGATCCCACACCGGAAACTGAATTTTGATGTTGAAAATAAGTCCTTCAAGTGTGCTGTCCAGCGGGTGCTCATAGAGCACGAACTCCTCTTCTATAGTATTCTCGTTGAGATCACCAAATTTCTCGCACTCATCAAATTCCAGCAGTACATCGTATAATGTTTTTATATAGTAACTCTCCTGCTCCCCTTTACCCGAAACCGGATCGAGCGAAAGCTGGCTGTCTTTGGTATTGACGAAAATCTCTTCCTCAGCCTCATCCGACTTTTGAAGCCAGGCATTTTTGACGCCGGCATAACGGCAGCCCTCATCTTCTTTGTCCACTACTTCCACATCGATCAACAGCTTGCGGTAGTCCTGGAGGGTCAGGGGACGGTTGGGCAGAATCCTGGCCGCCGTGTAGAAATTGCCGGGATCGGGATCACTGGCCTTCTCCCGGGCCAGCAGATCCTTTATATCGAAACGGCTGCGATACCCCAGATCAGTGATGGCATAGCTGAGCACCTCCAGTATGGTGATACCAGGGTCGTGACTGTTGTAATCGGTCCATAGCTTGCCAGCCATCTCCTGAATATGCTGGATCGCCAGTTCACGAAGCGTATCGTACTGCATGCTTTTAAATTCAGATGGCTTTTTCGATATGGTCAGCGAACTGTCTTCCATGTTTCCTTTTAAAAAATTAGCCAGTCGATTCTTCCGACAATGATGTTATTTCTTCCTGACAGGGGCAGTCGTCGGCCGAAATCCATTCCTCGGAACTTTTAATGACGTTATCCTCACAGTCACAGTCTTCAGAAGAGAAGTCAATGACATTGATTTTATGGCTTTCCGCCGATCCCAGGATAGAAACGGCCGTCGTTGCCCTTATTTCCTCCACATCCTTACTGGAGTTATTCTCTGGATCAGTGGGAACAATATGGTACATCTTAAAACAGCTGACGTAATCCACATATGGACGCTCCTCCACAAAATTCAGGATCATCGATTTGTGAATACGCCCCGAGAAGGAGATGTCGGTACCGCAATCCGACGACCACGGTGCAAGATATTCTTTAAGGTCTTCCTGCAACTTCTGTTTGTAGAAACCAGTATCCGGGGAACGGAATTTTACGCTGAAGTCAGCCATAACCTCCTCATAAATCGGATTTTTGACATGCAAATCGACACTTTCGGAGATAATGGTCTGCAGGTACCGATCTATTTCATCAAGGATATTCAGGCTGGTCATGGGACGCAGGGGATCCACAGCGTTTTTATTTTGTACATTTGAAACTACAATGCAGGTAACATGACCCGGCGCCATTTCCGAGTAGTCGGTCAGGTTACCCCCAAAACGCGTATGGTTGATGCATTTTACCTTGTACACCGACGGAAACCGCTGCAAAATAATATGTTCATAATCCCAGATGGCAATAGCCCGCTGCTTGTGGCGGAGCCGTTCGCTCGTCCGCGTATAAAAAGCAGACTGTTGTTCCTTCACCTTGCCCCCGAAAGAAGCATAGGGCTGCATCACGCTGTCGATGGCCGAGTCGCTTCGTAGAAGCTTATTGATGGTTTCGGCTTCCAGCGGATCCTTCAGATGGTCCGGATCATTGCCCCGATCCTCAAAACGGGCAAGAACTGCCTGTGCCCTTACATCGATCAGACGGCAGACAGCATCCGAATTGGCCTCTACTGAGGCTTTGACCCAGTGTTTACCCGCAGGGAGCCGGTTGTTCTCATCAGTTGCATCCTTGGGAAAGGCAAACCGGATGATACCCGAGGTCAGCAGGTCGTTGGTCGTGTTAAAAAGAATGCTCTTTTGGTCAAATGTTCTCCACTCGTTATTGGAAAGATAGCTCCATTCGATATCGGGACTGGCTTTTACGGGGTTGGCACTTCCTTCGGCTACCTGGAAAAGCACCGACAGGCTTTGCGGGGGCTGCAGGTCGCTGATACCAACATAGAGGTTTCCTTCGTGGGTAAATCGGGGCATCAGGGGAGTGTTCTGCAGCGATCCGTCAACCGCCCACACTCCGAAGGGCTCGATATGGAAAAATTGTTCCACCTTATCGGCTTCTCCGGTAAGCGGATAGTCTACTTTGGAGACATAACTGAGCGAAAGATCCTGGACCACGGGTGTATAGGGCTGCCTGGGCAGATCCCCGGAGCCGCCTTTGGCCAGATCTATCGCTTTTTTCGCATAGGAATTTTGAAAGGAATTATGCCCGAAGTCCTGGTTTTTCAGGGTTATGCGAAGAAATCCCTTCTGGGTATCCACATTATAGCCAGTGAGTGAACCGAGTTCACTGTCTCTTGTTATGTTTTCAAGATCCGGGTTGTCAGACACACTTAACGTACTGCGGTCAGCATCAGGACCGGGTAGTTGTTCGGTATTACCCAGAGGATCTCCTTTCCCGTCGGTCAACAAATAGGTATTGCCCCTTAGTTGGTGCCAATTCTTTTCGTCCAGAATATCGATGTCTATTTGAAAGTCGTGGTTGCTTCTTAGCCAACCACTGACTGAATCCTGATAATTTTTATAATGATCCTTGAATCCCTCTTCATGCTGGGGTAAATCATTCCACCGAAACTTGACGTCCAGTGAGCTAAGCTTCTTCCGGAACACTTCCCGGCTCCCGATGTAGAAGTTGCTGCCCACATAGGGACGATTGCCGAATGGCAGAAAGGGCTTTCCTGCATCGAGCACCGCCTGATCGTTCTGGAGCACCAGGTTTTTTACGCCCTCCACATCCACTGTAATGTGAATGTTGGTCGCCTGGCAATCACGGAACAGGGAATAGGAAAAGGGATTTCGATCACGTCCCGGATCGAGCAATACTTTAATTACCGGCCAATTGGTGGAGAAAGGGTCCTCCAGCTCCTCTGGGTTGCAGCGGACAACAGCAGGATCAGCGGGGGTTAGACGGCAGGTAAGAACCAGCTGATAGTCGGAAGAAACGGGGTGGGCGGCTGCGCCGGTAATTTCGGCGGATATCCATTCTTTTTCCCCGCTGAACAGGATCTTGAAATCCTCGGGGTCCACGGTCTCATCCAGCTCTTCCTCCAGCGTGACCTTAAGGGTCACGGTCCGGTCCCCTTCGGCCATGAACAGGATGGGGGAAGCGAGGGCGAATCCCACCTCCGCCTGCTTGCGGTCCGGCTCGGCGGAATCGGGAGCGGAAGTGCCCAGCTTTGGGAAATGAGGTTCCCCAAACGTACGCCAGCTTTTTTCTTCGGTCTCGATGTCGGCACCCAGCCCGTCTGCCGAGTCAGCCACCGGAGATTTGAAAATACGGTGACTTACCTCCGGATCCGTTTCAAGGTCGCTGCTAAACCGGTCGTTAATATCCACAAAAACAGTTTTCAGTGATGCAATCTCGGCTTCACTGACCACGAGATCTCTTTCCACCTCGTAAATCCGTTCTACTCCGAGCGCATCTTTTCCCGCCTTCAGGGCGGTCCCCTCCTTTACCAAATGGCGGTCCACATGTTTGGCCAGCCTGAAAATAACAGAAACCTGATCAGACACCGCTGCCTTTTGCTCCAATTGCAGGACGTCCCGGTAGTAAAATTCAAGATGTCGACGGGTCAGCGTATTCAGGTCATCCTGAGCCGTTTTAAACATATAGAGGAAACCCAGAAACAGGGCAAGGTGCGGTGCAGCTTCCCCTGTCTCCTTCAGTTTTTGAATGAATTCCTCCAGCGAAAAATCCTGCCAGTCCCGGTCGGTAAACCTGAAGAAGTCATCCCACTCTCCGTCGGGAGCAGCGCTGTCGGACTCAAAGTAGTTGATCTCGCCCGCGAATTTGCGGGCGAAGTTGACCAAATCTTTCATACTTCGCTCATCCACCGGAGCATAGGATGGCAGCAACGTCTTCAGCAGTCGCTGGCGGCGGCTGGTGCCGTCCCGCACCAAAGGATTTTGAGACAGACAGTTTTCACTCATTGTTCGATATCCGTTCCTTCATTCAAATAAAAGGGAAATACCAGATTGGCCCGGGTATTGGTGGCAATGATGGTATAGTCGATGGTCAGTTCGATAAATCCATTCAGGGATTCCTGCACCGCATCCACATTATTCACATCCACACGGGGCTCGTGAACCAATATTGCTTTCTTGACTTCCTCTCCAACGAGGGTAGCCGTAGAAACATCCAGCGGTTCAAACATCAGGTCCTGAACCCTCGTACCGTAGCCGGGACGCATGATACGCTCTCCCTGTGTGGTGGAAAGCAGGATGGTGAGACTCTCCTTGATGTCATGCTCATACTGGCTGAGCTGTGCGGTCCCCTCCTTGAACTGTACGGGGAATTTCCATCCCCGTCCCAGAAAAGCCTTCCCCTGCTCCTTTTGATTGTTCGTGTCGGTCATATTTCTCCTAGCCTATCATTACTGTTGGTTCACCTGCGGCCGGACTGGCCCCGCATCCGCAGACATCCCCGACCCGCACGGCCGGTTTGCCGCCGATGAACACCGTGGCACTGCCCATTGAAAAGGGGGTCGGCGGATGCGGTCCGGACGGGGATGGCGGGATCGGGCATACATGCATGTCGCCCACAACGGCGGCTGGCATGCCCCCGATCAGTACGGTTGGCTCCCCGGGTCCCACGATGGTTCCTCCATGTGTACTTACATCTCCAAGTTTGGCTGCTGGTGGCATAAATCGAATTGTCTTTTAATTGATTTGAACGATAGATCCCTTGATCACGGCCGATGCGCTGGAGGATAGTTCCGCTCCCGAGGCGCCCTCGGCCTTGAAACTCATATTCGCTTTCTGATTAATATTGCTGCCTTCCAGTTTGATATCTCCGGTGGCCTCGAGGGATATATCCCCGGCACTTTTCAGGGTAATGGCCGAGGAATCCATCACCACCTCATTCCCGTTTTCATCTTTCAGGCTAATGCTGCCCTCATCGTCGCTGATCACCACCGTATTGCCATTGGGCGTCTCGATGGTGACACTTTTCTTGTCATCGTCGAACAACAACTTCAATTCCTCGCGGGTAATGATGCCTTTCTCATTATTCTCTTCAGTGGCAGTAATCGGAGCAGGTTTGGCACTGCTGTTCATCATTCCCAGGATAACCGGGTCACGCGGATCATCATTGATGAATCCGACAATTACTTCGTCATCCACTTCGGGACGAAAAAAGGTGCCTCGGTTTTCACCGGCATCGAGGGCGGCCACGCGGGCCCAGATGCCGCTGTCTTCGGGATCGATGATTGGCACGCGCACCTGTACGCGATCTTCCCCGTCCGGATCCTCGTGAATGGCGGTGACAACCCCGACCTGGAGTCCGTGTATACCCGGCAGCAGGCCCGAGGTGGGTTTCTCCATTACATTGTCATATAACTCCATAAGCCAGTCTGCCGACAGGCCGATTTGAATATCGGTATACCAGGAAGATTCCAGCCCGTAGTAATGAGCCACAGACGAAACAAAAGCCAGCCCGTTAAACCGGTCGCCCAGCCCGCCGAGCCGTACTACATCGCCCGGGCTGATCTCGGTCAGCCCCAACACCCGGATACGGCCTTTGATCTTGGCCAGTCTGCTTCGCAAAAATCGCGCATCCGCCCAATGCTGTACCTCCTCGGAATCCAAACGGCCGCTGTGCTGATACGGCAGCTGATCGAGGCCTATGACGGCGGCCAGATCATCGGCGTTTACATTCCCCTGCTCCGGAAGACCGGGTGACACAGCTTCCGATTCGATAACGGACTGCCGCGAGAAATCCCACGATTTGCCGGTAACCCCGTCAAACTGGTCGCGGGCATCCATTTCAGCATCAAACTCCTTGATATTTTGCCCGTATACCAGCTCAGCCACCGGTTCGGCAGACAGAGAGGGGGCTTTGACAGTGATCGTACCGTCATCCACAAAAACCAGTTTACCGTTTGCCTCGGCTCGGGTCACCATAAAATCCCAGTCGGTACAATAATATTGAACCATTTCTGCATGATTGACCGAAGTGCTTTCCACCTCCGCCTGCAGGCTGTACGGCTGGATAAGATTCTCAATGATGTCGGTGTCGGTCGAATCCTTGAAATACTTGTTTTTGCGTCCCACCGTCATTTTGACGGCCGGATCTTTCAACTCCACAATAAGCTGTGAAGACTCTTCAAACTGACTCTTGATTCCATGCTTGATAACGATACCGGAAAAAACGGTCTGCTGCTCATCACGATACCCCAACTGGATCTCTATTTCCGCACCCGGTACAAACTTTTCACTATTACTGGCGGGGAAATCCTCGCGCGGTAGATCCCCGTCCTTCAACACCAGCCGCGCGTGCGGTATCCTGTTGGCCGATTTGCTGATGGACAGAGAATGAATCATGAAATCGTGCGGCAATTCCGTTCCATCCGAAAAAATGGTATAGCGTGGATTATCAACCACGTTGTTATTGAGCAATCGGTTCAGCATCAGGTGCTCTGTTTATCAATGGGTGGGAGGATAAGCTCCATACCCGGATTAACATTTCTGAAATTCGTAATACCGTTTATTTCGGCAATCTGCAGATAGTATTTTGGATCGCCATAGACCTTTTCGGAGATTAATGGCAGCGTTTCCCCGGCCTTCACTACGCGTACATGCGTGAGATCAGCAGAAAAAAGCTTGTCGACAGCCGCCTGCAGGCCACGGGGACGATCGCCCTTGAATGTTGCATTTATTTTGGCCCTGAGGGGACGGCCCGAGGGGTTGAACATCATATATTCAATATCTGCACTAACCAGCCGACAGTCGAAAATGAAGGTTCCCCACACCAGTGTCAGTTTCGGCGGTTGATGTTCCTGGGCATCCCGCTCATGTGTAAGCTGAAGGAACAGCTCAATCTGAGCATCAACACCTCCCCGTTTACTGGCCGCTTCCCCCTGTATGGAATTGACCGAGGCACCGGTGGCGTCAAACAGGAATTCAAAAGACACCTCACTGCCCTCAATACGCTCAAAAGCCTGTTCTTCACCGCTGTCACCCGGTTCATACTGGGGTTGATAACGAGTGCTGACGCTCTTGGAGAATCGTTCCGGGTTATACATCACCGGGAACGGCCGGGGCGGTCCCTTCTTCTGCCCCTCATTGTCGGTGGCAAAGGAGAGAATCATCATTTTGGAAAGTTTGCCGTCGGTTAATCCCATCACCGCTCGTTTTTCAGTTTGATCATTTGCTGCAGCTGCTCCATCCTCCGATGCAGTTCATTAATGTGTTTGTTTCTCCCACGGTCCGGGCGCTCCGTTGACGTCTTCTCAGTATCAACGGTGGCCCTGATGACCAGTTCTTTGATTTCTATAGCCATAAAAACAGGTTGACGATTTATATTTCATACTTCCATGCGTTTGAAATACTGAAACGATAGTTCAATGGTTTCCACCACCACTTCATTCTGTTCGGCGTTGAAGTTTCCTATCGACCATTTGACCGGGTAGGCCTTCACAAAACTCCAGGACTCAAGGGGCTCGTGCTCGCTGTTGAGAAGTGTAACCAGCACATTCCGCGGATCAAACCTGAATGACTCCACAGCATCCCTGAACCATCCGATCATCTCCGAACCGACCAGCATGCCTCGTTTAAGCGTGAGTTTATCGTATGTGACCCGGTCGGGCAGGCGGTGTACAAAACGGTTTTCGCCGCCCTCCTTGTGAGTGAATTCTCCCACCGTGGCATTGATGCCGGAGACTTCCTGGAAGCTTATATCCCTGGTACCCGAGGTAAGGCCCTCGATATTGACCCGAAAATGAAACCCTACCGGAGGATAATAGCTTGCCATAATGTCTATTCTATGTGAATTCAATGGTTAACCCTTCATGACAGAGTTCAATCGACTCAACAGCCACCTCGTTACCGGTTGAATTCAGCGATGGCCCTTCCACTTTGCAGGGCCAGGCTTCTTTCACTTTCCAGACGGTGACCGGCTCATGCTCTTCATTAAGCAGACTGATGGTAATATCGCGGCGGTCAATATTGTTCATCTGTACGGTGTTGAGCCACTGAAAAAATTCGTTGTCGCCCCGGTATATGCCGCGTTTCAGGGTAATATTGCTATACTGCGGAATACCGGGCATCTTCGTTACCTGGTACTCTTTGGCATTGCCCTCGCGGTAATCGATAGACTGAAGTTCGACGGTGAGCCCCGAAACCTCGGTAAAACCAATGCGGGTGCCTCCCCATTCTACTTGAAAGTGAAAAGCGGATACTGGATAGTTAACAGCCATAGTGATCTGTGTTTTTTAATTGATTAGGATTCCTGAAGCTTGTGCATAAAGCGGATGATGATGAATTCGGCCGGTCGCACGGCGGCCATGCCGATCTCTACAATCAACCGTCCTTCCAAAATATCCTGAGAGGTCATCGTCTCGCCCAGTCCCACCTTTACATAAAAAGCTTGTTCCGCAGTGGCACCTGCCAGGGCGCCATCGCGCCACAGGTCGGTCAGGAAGTTTTCAATCATGGCCCGAACCCGAACCCAGGTATTGGCATCGTTGGGTTCAAACACCACGAACTCAGTAGCTTTTTTGACAGATTCCTCCACATAAATGAACAGCCTGCGCACCGGTACATACCGCCACTCGTTGTCATTACCGGCCAGCGTCCGGGCGCCCCATACCAGCGTTCCCTTGCCGGTAAAAGACCGGATCGCATTGATCGACTTGCCGGAAGTGGGATCCACATTCAGTGTGTTCTGCCTCTCGTTAGTAATTTTTACGGTGGGCTGGATAACAGAATTTACACTTACGTTGGCCGGGGCCTTCCACACGCCGCGGTTCCGGTCCACCCGAGCATACACTCCGGCCACCGCTCCGGATGGAGGCAGGGTGATGTAGGATTTCTTGATCTCGGCCTCCAGCGAACGGTAGATATTCGGGTTGCTGCTTTCGATAGATGCCAGGCTTGGCCCCGATGTGAGGTCAAGAGCATCTCCGGGCAGCGAGACAGAACTCGGAAGATTTATATTGTGCGATATTGTCGAATTCGATGCATCAAAGGCATAATTAAGGGACGTTTCCAGGTAAGGGTGATATGCTGCACCATATTTCAGAAACGACATCCCAACCGCATCCCGGAAGTCTTCAACCGCGCTGGAGGTTCCGTTATCGTACGTATCGCTGATCGTAAACCGATCCTGCAGGTTGTTGCACTGGGCAAGCGCTGCCCTGACCACTTCCCCGTAATCGGTTGTAGAGCCCAGGTTCACCGCATCCGGAAACACAATCAGGGTGGGTTCATCCATCCTCTCCAGGGCTTTGATCCCGCCCAGCAGTCCGTCCATCGGATCGGCCGAACCTTTGCTGACGGAGCCTCCCGAAGTCGCCTCCCCGACCGAGACGATATAACAAGGACCGCCCCCGTTATTAAAATAAAACTGAAGGCTGTAATAGAGGATAAAATCCGAAGGCGAAGCCGGGGAAGCGCTGAACTTCCGCGATACGAGCTCGGCATCGCTGTTGTATTCATCCTCGATTGTCAGGTTAAACGTTTCGGGCACCGGCCCGCCAAATTTCTCCCTGTAGTCCAGAAGCGAAGTAACTCTGGTCGGTACAAAATGCAGGGCAGTACTGTCCCCGTCCTTTTCCGCCTTCTCGGTATAGCCGATAAAAGCGGGAACGGCGGTTTCCACACCGGCTACGGAAGCCGGCAGGGTCGAGATCTCTTCAATAAATACACCAGGGGTCTTGTAATTCATATTGGTTGGATTTTAGGCTTCTTGGAGCTTGTGTGAAAATTTGAGTATGATGAATTCGGCCGGCCGTACAGCGGCAAGGCCCACCTCGATAATCATGCGCCCCTCCAGGATGTCCACGGAGCTCATGGTCTGTCCGAGCCCCACCTTTACAAAAAAGGCCTCTTCCGGGGTGGCGCCTGCCAGGGCGCCGTCGCGCCAGAGCCCCGTCAGAAAATTCTCTATCATGGACTTGGTCTTCGACCAGGTGTTGGCGTTGTTGGGTTCAAATATGACCGGTTCGGTGGCTTTCTGTATGGATTCCTCAATAAAAATAAACAGCCTGCGGACCGGTACGTATCGCCATTCATTGTCATTGCCGGCCAGTGTCCGGGCGCCCCACACGATGGTCCCTTTCTGCTGAAACTTCCGGATGACGTTGATCGACTTTCCGGTATCCGCATCCACATTCAGAGAAGCCTGCTCATCGTCCGTGAGCAGTTTTGTGGGTTCCTCCACCAGGTTAAGACTTACGTTGGCCGGGGCTTTCCATACACCGCGTTCCCGGTCTACCCGTGCGCAGACGCCCGCTATCGCTCCGGAGGGATAAAGGGTCACCAGCTGCTTGTCGAGCTCGGCCTTTATCAGACTGTACAACGTGCGGTCAATATTACTCTGCCCGCCCGTCAGGGTAGGCCCCGAAAGCGAGGCGGCTTTGCCGGTTCCCCCGTCGATATATTCCAGCGTTATGGCATTGCCGCTGTTACCCGCCGATGCGGCTTCAAGGTCTACCTGATCGCTGCCTGCGGTCCGGGATGCTGTTATCCCAACACCGGCGCTATTGATTGCAGATTCCAGGTTGCTGGCAGTACCTGCGGCTGAGGCCCCCGCTTCAACTTCTCTCGGTTCAGAGGCGGTGCCGACGATCTTAAACTCAATTCCGTTGAGAAGAAAGGAATCACCGACAATCTTGGCATTGTCATCGATGGTTATGGAACCCGTTGCTTTTTCACCTGTTTTAGAGCCGTCAATCAGCTCGTTTAACGTATTACCATGGAAAAAGCCGCTACTTGCACCCCCGCGGTTGTCGGTAATGCTTACGTCCGAATCTTCATAAAAAAACGAGATCGTCGATTCCAGGGAGGGATAATAGGCCGATCCGTATTTCAGGTAGCTGGTACCTACATCGTCTCTGAAGTTACTGCCGTCATCAACGGGGCTTTCCGCAGGATCGGTGAACGCCTCCAGGATGGCAAACCGGTCTTGCAGCTTGTTACACTGGCTGAGCATGGCGTTGTTGATCTTTTTCCTGCCATTGGCATCCAGCCAGATAGCTTCCGGGGCAGTCAACAACGTGATTTCATCCTCTTCCTCGCAGGCGGCGAGTCCTGAAATAAGCTCAGATTCTGAAATATTGCTCGGAATGGGATCCGTCTCGATATAGGTACCAACCGAGATGATATAGCAGGGACCACCCCCATTGGCAAAATACATCTGTACCTGGTAGTAAAGCCGGTAGGGCGAAAGCCCGGGAGGATCGGCTTCAACAGCAACCGTCGGATTTGTTTCTCCGGAAGACGGATCCCCGACCGTAACGGCATAGTCCTCGGGAAAAGGTCCCCCGAATATCGTTTCGAACTCCATGAGTGATGTTATCCGCACGGGGGTATTCGGATCAAGTGTCTCACCATCACGCACCATCTTGCTGGTGTATCCCACAAAAGCCGGAACGGCCGTTGCGACCGGGGCGACCGATGCAGGGAGTTTGGATATTTCCTCAATATATACGCCGGGTGTTTTATAGTCTGCCATGGGATCTAGAATTTATATTAAATGAATACGTAAATTTCGCTTTCCAGGGTACCTCCCCGATTTTTAACCACGCCCCGATGTGACGGATTGGGAAGATTACCGATTAAAACATCTCCCGGATCTTTCTCCAGCTGTATGGAGGTCTTCGGAATTTCATAAAAAGGAATGGGATCATCGGATTTAAAGATGACGGTTTCCAACCCGTTAATCTGTACGCCGGGATGCGGGGCGGCCCCTTCTCTGGTAAAATTGGTTGCCCCGTAGTCGGGCGAACCAAGATCATTGATCGTGAGGGTTTCGGTGGAAAACCGAACTTTTTTATTCTTGTTCACAATGAAATACTTCCAGATCGTCTCTTTCCTTGAAAATCGCAGTTCATATTCCTCGGTATCAGCGTACAAAAGATTGGTGACCGAATCGTAGGTAATATCAACAATGCCCAACACATCCTGCGACGCCAGCTCATCGTGTACGTAGAAGACCTCTTCTTTCAGTGTGGTATCATCTTCGGTATTACGAATAGTCACGACATAACGGCCGGCCGGATTGTTCCCGAGATCGATCTGACGGATGTATCTCCCATCATCGTTTTTTGAAAGTGTAAGTGTTGTGGGCAACGGGTCACCATCAGCCGTCTGACCTATAGAGACCAGATTACCGGCAGCATCGCTCACCCTTATCAATACTTCTCCGGGGGCACCTCCAAGACTAAATTCATACATAAACAGGCTATTTCTGATCCCCGCCAGCAGTTCATGGGAAATTTCTTCAGGATTCTCAGGGTCGGTTGAAGCCGCAGAGGGGTCGTTTGTAAAATAGAGGATATCAGAAGCCGTATACGTTCTCGCAGGCCTTTCATCGAGATCGGTAATATTGAGAAACTCCGCCCTGTCATTCGCTTTCAGGCTGAACGTGAGCGTGAGGTCATCCGGAAGAGAAACCACAGGACTCACTTCATCCCCTGCAGCCCGGTACAGCACAGTAATACCGAAGGGAATAGCTTTGAACAACATATTTCCGCCCCGCAGAAGCCGCCGGGTATTGCGGGTGGGCTGCAGCGTCAATCCACGGAACCGTTCATTTTGATAATAGGTATGAGCCAGCCGCAGATTGAAGAGACGGTTGTAATTTATACTAATCATTGTTTCCCGTGACTGTCGATTCCAATCTTTTCTATAGGCAGGTTTGAATCTGTAATAGCTTCTTCCTGAATGCGCAAGAGGCGAACCCGGTACAAAACCGAAGGCAGGTATTTGGTTCCCACCACCGTCCAGAAATTATAAAGCTGTTCAAATGAATAGGAATAAAGCTCAACTATCAATTTCTGGATTGCCGGATCGAACTCAGCCAGCGCCGGAGAGTTGTCAATGGTGAATACATTTTTCGCCTGGAAAAACGAGATGGCGTAGGATAACTGCTTCAGTCCCTCCACATAATCGTCGGATTCCTGTCCGGTAGTATCCTGAAAATTGGCCGAAATAAGGATATATAAATTCAGCTTGATATCCGGATTCTGATTATGGGCAATGCCATCCCCATTTATTGCGGTTGTCTTTTGATCCTTTAAAACACGCTCCTCTTCAATATTAATAAGAGATAATCCCAATGAGCTGTCCGGTATCACTACTCCGTCTTTTTCTGTTGCCACACTGGTCAGAAACACCCGGTCTATATCAGGGGTGCCCGTTTTTAATTGTAAATACTCATTCAATTGTTGGGTAAGAAAAGAAAGCGATGAATGAATCATGCAGTGTACCCTTATGACTGAATCTTCAGTTTCCCCTTGCTACTTTTGAACGCAAAAAGGAAGACTAAATAAAAAATTGCAGAGTAACACTACCGAATTTTACTACCAAATTTTTCCATCTTCTCTTCGAAGCGGTCTTCGTTCATCGCCTCTAATTTGCTGGGGCAACAACCGAGATGATAGTTGACAAATTTATTCAAAGCTTTTTCATCGGGCAGGCTGTGACGGCGGGCGATCTCAAAATTTGAATACTGGCCGGCCTTCAGCAACTTGTATATGCTTTGCAGGCGAACGGAAACCAGCATCCTGCACGGGCGCACCGCGTAATGCCTCAAAAACCTGCGTGAAAACTTCTTGGGGTTTTGATATCCCATCAGATCAGCCCACTCAACCACTTGAGCAACCTGTCGAAGATTCGCATTCAATCTCTCAACGGATTCAGAAATGTGTAATGACTCAGCACTCATGATTTTTCCCTGACTTATTACTTTATATTACTTCCCTATGGGATCATATTTCCATGTCATGATCCAACATGTGCTGAACGAAACCATCGCCTTGGTGGATTGGAAAGGAAGCGTTCCCCGGTTTTCGCTCAATTTTAAAAGATAATCCCTACGTATATCTTATTTTATAATAACAATAAACAAACAAAACTTATAACTTTATACAAATTTCATCTATCATAATAAGGATAAACAGCCCTCAAGCAGGGGGAGCATGAACCAAGCAAAGCCCCTGCAGGCTGTAATTGTACCATAAAATCACAGGAGCCTTAAACGGCTGTTCCTGTTCAATCTCAACCTGATCCAGTCACTATGAATAATCTACTCAAAATTGCCACCGGCGAGCTCGGCGTGACCGAAATAGGGGGCGAGACCCATAATGAACGCATTCTTCAATATGCTGAAGATATTGGTCTCTCATGGATCAACGATGATGAGACTCCCTGGTGCAGTATTTTCATGAATTGGGTAGCTCTCAAGGCCGGAGTCAAACAATCCGAATCAGCAGCTGCACGATCCTGGCTGAATGTGGGCTTTTCCGTTCAAAAACCGGAACCGGGAGATATTGCGGTGTACTGGCGCGGGAATCCGGAATCTCACAAGGGACACGTAGGGATTTTCCTTGGATTTTCAAGTGATCATGATCGCATTTATACCCTGGGCGGCAACCAGAATAACTCGGTTTCTATTTCTGCCTATCCCAGGGAGCGGCTGCTGGATTTTCGCAGGCTCCCCAACCAGGAAGAAATATCCCTGCCGGACCGGGAACTGAAACGGGGCGATATAGGACAAGCCGTCGTCGCGATGCAGGATGCCTTGAAAATAGCCGGATTTGATATTGGCACATCCGACGGTATTTATGGTCCCAAGACGGAGGGCGGTGTTAAACAGCTGCAAGCCACCAATTTTGAGCTGGAAATATCCGGTCAGTTTGATGCGGCAACCCGCAAGTACCTGATGGAGCTTCTCAACACCTGATTGCACGTTAGTCAAATGAACCTTGCAGAGCCCGGCAGAAATGTTTGCCGTGCCTACAGAGAAAAGTTATACGGAACCGTTTTCGGACGCAACTAACAAGATATGCCGGCCAGCAGCTGACCTACGCAACAGCAGATTGATGCCGCCATAACAGCCTTTTCGCTTCATCCGGGCTGCCCTGTGGTCATTTCAAAATCCCCTGACCTCTCCATCGTGACGGGGATCGGCAACACCG
Source organism: Fodinibius sediminis (assembly GCF_900182555.1). Classification (GTDB taxonomy): domain Bacteria; phylum Bacteroidota; class Rhodothermia; order Balneolales; family Balneolaceae; genus Fodinibius; species Fodinibius sediminis. The sequence goes on from NZ_FXTH01000010.1 coordinate 169,713, forward strand.
ATCAGCCTCCCGTTTTCACTGGATACCAGGTATAGCCGTGCATATCCTTCGGAAAGAGCCTGAAGGTCGTATCCCATCCGGCGCACCTCGGCCAATACATCAGGGGCAAACCCCTTCTCTATCTGTACCTCCGGGCTCGAAGAAGCTGGAAATATCCGGGGCATCTCCACCGCATCGAGCGGATCCAGGTTGTATTCAACGACATACAGGATATTTTGAAGGATAGCCGTGGGAATGCGCCCTCCGCCCGGAGCACCGATCACCAGTCTGACCTGCTCGTTTTCATCCAGGATGATGGTGGGTGAAATAGTAGAGGCACGGATCCTGTAGGGATGACTCGACCGCCATTCTTCCTTACTTTCCAGGTGAGAGAAATTAAATCCGGAGTTGTTCAGCATAAAACCGTTCACCCACGCGCCGGATCCGAAAACATGACTCAGGGTAGTGGTCAGGGAAACCGCATTTCCCCGGGGATCCACCACGGATATGTGGGTCGTTTCGCCCGTCCCCCCGGCTTCATCGTATCCCAAGGTACCAGGGCCTGCCGACGCAAGCGGAACCGAATGCTGATCCCGGGCTTTCCTTGATTCAGCTTCATCACCCACGATTGGATATCCGACCATCGGGCTTTTCAGTGACAGGGATTTTCCGGGCCGGCCGGACGTCACCTCTTCCCGGACCGAGCCCGTTCCCACAAGCTTCCGGCGTTCGGATGCATACGGTTCAGAGATCAGCCCATCCACAGGTATTTCTTCCCAGTTGGGATCCGACACATAGGCTCTTCGGTCTGCAGAGCTCAACCGCATGGTAGAACTGATGATATCAAAGGCTTCAGCTGATTCGGTGGGCAGCCCTTTCCGAGCCAGATCAAAAGATTCCAGTATATTCAAAGCCTGAATGATGTAGAACCCCGTTTGGGGGAGCGGCGCAGAAATAACATCATAGTCCTTATAATTACCACGCAGGGGTCGCTTATCCCACTGCGGCTCATATTCGGCAAGATCTTTCAAAGTAGCCGGATTACCTGCCTCATTCAGCACTTCCACAATATCATCAGCATTCTGTCCTTCATAAAAAGCTGCTGCCCCCCTGTCAGAAATATTCTGCAGTGTCCGGGCCAGCTCGGGCTGCCTCAGCATTTCGCCTACATCAAGGGGTTCCCCGTCGGGATAGAAGATCTTCCGGGCTCCTTCATACCGGTTCAGTTTCTCCTCGCTGTTCCGAATGAACTGGGCAAGCGTCAAATAGACCGGGAAGCCCTCCCTGGCATAGTTGATCGCCGGCTTCATGACCTCTTTGCGGCTCATGGTCCCATGGCGCTCCAGTGCCTGCAGCAGCCCATCAACCGTACCAGGGATCCCCGTAGACAAAAGATTGAACGCCCCCTTTTCATACTGCTCATAATCCAACCCCTTATACGATTCGCCCCTCTTGGCGGTGTAAAAGTCAACGTAATCTGCCTGTTTTTGCTCCTGCTTCCATATCAGCATGCCCCCACCTCCGCCAATACCCGACATATTCGGTTCCACTACATTCAGCGCAAAAGCTGTGGCAACCGCGGCATCCACGGCATTTCCGCCTTTTTCAAGCATCTCAAGTCCGGCCTCACTGGCCAGGGGATGAGCTGAACTCACCATCGCCTGTTCCGCCACCAGGCGTTTTCCCCGATCTGAGTGGCTACTGCGAAGATCCCTACCGGATGGCTCTGGCGAACAGCCCAAAAACAAAAACACAAGCAGTACCGCGTAGTACCTAATTGTTTTGGGATTGAACAGTGATGTCAACAGTTTCATAGACTTATGGTTTTCCTTCATTTGATCATCCGCGGCTATAAACACCCAATTCTAATTACCATATTCTCCAAGAGACAATATTCAAATTTTCAGACAAGATTATAAATTTTCATTCATGTTCTACCCCAGGCGCTGTATTCACCTCGCTCTATTGCTATTTCAGGCCAATCATTATTTTTGCCGCTGTTAATGGAAGAAACAGACTCAAATCGGTAATCGGCGGGAACTGACGATACATCGACCACAGCAGCCTCCCAGTCGCCCAGCGCTGCACGAACTAAAGCCGTGCCTGATAAAGGCATAGTACAGATGTTGGTTATCAATGTATTGAACGATCTTCGCCACTTCTGAAAAATGTTGCACCACTCTTTCAAAATGTATGCTGTCATCCTGCTGTTCACCGCCGTCCATTGTGGCTTGGCAGGTATTTTCGTCGAGAAACCGGTTGGGATAGCCGGCGTACAGATAGGCCCAAACAACATTCTCGCTGCTGTGAAAGTGATCACCGAAAATCCCATCCATACTATCAATTCCGCTCTCTGACCCAATGGATACGCTGGGCATCCTTAGTAGCGAAAGGTATAGCTGAACTTCGCCCGCACGGAATGGATCCCTGTAAAATCACCGTTTCGAATCCGTTCCAGTGGTGAGGAATTCCGCCCGTGTTTATAGACTAAAAAAAGGTCTGCCCCATCAACAATATTAAACCGCAACCGGGCAAAGGAGGAAAAGATGCGGGTGAGCTTGCTATACTGGGCCAAGCCGGAAACCGCCATACGCGAAACAGGTTTAAAATCCAGCCTGCCGCGAATCAGCAGGCTTTTGTAATGCTGACTCCGCTTTTGAAAACGTATGTTATAATATTCCAGTTCACCGCTCAACTCAATATTGGAGTTTATCGTCCACTCCGGGGAAAAGCTGCCGGCAATTCCCCTTCCGTCAAAATAGGAACCCACTGAAGTGGTAGTGTTAAATCGAAAGGCTCGGCCCTGGCCGGATGAAAGCGTTAAAAATAGTTCCCCAAACCGGTAGCCTCCGGCAGGAATATCAGCCGCAGGTGACAACGGGTAGCCCTCATACAGTTTTTCGGTCTGCCGCTTGAGGCCAAACTGTAATGAAAAACCCGATTTAAAGGAAATATAATTTTTCAGTCCTATAGAGGAGCTCTCGATTTCATTGCCGGTATTCTTTGTGTATACAAAGGCATCCGCAATCAGCTGGATTTTTTGAAAAACCGACGACTCCGGTGCTACCCAGCCATAGGCCATGCGGTCACCGTACCTGGTAAAATCCCAGCGATCCAAAAAACCCAGACCCGGGCTGTAGTCCCGCCCTACCCTGTTAACCGAGAAGGTGTAGAAGAACCCTACCCGGGAGCGACGCTGCACCGACAACAGCAGATTAGTATTGTTAAGCCATCCCCTGGCGTATGATTTGCCTGAGGGATCACTTAAAGTATGTGCATAGCGCCCCGTAAAAAATATATCCCGCGGGACCTCCCATACCGCATCGGCCCCATAGGCAATATTATAAGTACCATCCCGTGCTATCCGAGATGTCGATATCATCCCCACATATGAAGACGTAGATTCATCAAGTTTTTTTCGAATCCTGAGTACTCCGAAATTTTCACTCTCCAACCCGTATTTCGGGGCCGACTGCATGGTTAACAGTCCCACATCCCATCCATTTGAACGGCCGGTCAATCGGAATCCGCCATAGAGCGGCACCTGCCGGCCATCATTTGTCAAGCCGATACGGCGGCTGTAAAAAAGCCTCGTGGGTCCGCCGGTGTTGAATGAGAACAACCCGGCGCGCTCCTGGAAAAAAGCTCGTTTTTCATCCCGGTATATGGCAAAGCGGCTGAGATTCACCTGATGATCGTCACCCTCCACCTGAGCGAAATCCGTGTTTACCGTGGCATCCAGCGTGAAATTTGATGACCACCTGTATTTCACATCTCCCCCGGCATCCAGTAAAACACGACGAATGGGGGGACCGTCCCCGACGGTTTTCCGGCCATAACCGCCCAGCAGGTAGGGAGAAATAAACAACGGAGTTGAGGCTTTTTCCTGAAAAAAACTGAAATCGGCGGCCCGGGATGGCTTGAAATAACTGTTTATCCCATAGTCATTTTTTATACGTGGATAAGTGTCAAACTGGTTGTTCGCTGCCGTGTATTTCCAGGCCGACAATCCAATCGTTACGCTGTCCTGTTCCTGCTGGTACTGCAGACTGCTGAATGGAATTCGTATTTCAAACGACCAGGATCCGTCTTCATGATGTACCCCTACCGACCAAAAAGCATCCCAGTTGAAATTTTTCGGAGATTCCGCATCGTCAGATATGGCAAGGTCGGTTTTATTTCCTGATGGAGAGGTAATAAAAACATAAGCATTTTCTTCATCGTTGTATCCATCTATTAGAACGGCAAACAGATCGGAACTGTAATCCAGGTCATCGCGCGACAACTGCCTGCTGCCCAATCCTTCGGAAACCGAAAAATGGCCGGCTATATAAAGGGCCTTCTCACTGCTCAAAACAGTAAGCTGTGATTCCCCGCCAGGAATACGTCCATAAACCGGCTGGCTCATGGTCAGCGGCAATATCCGGCCCTGTTCCCAGGCGGGATCTTTCAGCTGTCCGTCTAAAATAATGCGGCTTTCCGTTCTCGGAATTACCGTCACGGGGACATTTCCAGAAACGGTTGCTGCTGATGAAAAAATTACAAAGAAGGAGAAAATTATATATTTAGGATTGGGTAGGAACATAATTCCGGCTGTTTGGTTCGTTATTTGGTCTGCCCAAACCTACTGCAGGCCGGATTGGCACCAAAGATAGTTGTGCCAGAACTCAACAATCAGGGATGAAATGCAAGGGTTTGTGATGACATACAATCACTTGTTGTTCATCACAGCATCAAATTTAGAGATGTAGCTTCGCGAAACACTTAGCAGCCCGTCGTAACCATCGATGGTAAGCTGGTATCCCTGCGCATTACCCTCCACTCCTGTTATATAGTCGCAATTAACAAGATAGGAGCGGTGTATGCGCTGGATATTGTCATAGGGCTGAAGCTGCTTTTCCACATTCTTGAGGGTATTGCGTTTAATATGCTTTGTGGTTTCTCCATTCTCTTCCCGCAGATATATCTCCACATAGTTACCGTCCACCCGGGCAAAGATAAAGTTGGCCAGATTGAAACTGATTTCTTCATTTTCGCTCGGTGCACGGAGGGTCACCGGTACTGCACGTGGAGGTTCCAGGGAATCATTAATCTGTTGAACCATCATATTCCAGTCGGCTGTCTTCTGTGTTTTGGAAATTACCTGGTAGGCAAAATTAAAAAGGGTCAGCAAGCTAACCGCCAGAAGCCCGAATAAATAGCTGTGAATAATTTCTTCCAGCAGGTATCCGAAAGACAGGTTAAAAGGATTGATATACATAAACTGGCGAAGCAGAAAATTTGAAATGCCAATAAGCAGCAATATTATTGCCCAAATACTCAACTCTCGCAATAATGTCCACTGGTCTTCATTTGCGAAGGTCGGGAAAAATTTTAGAGATAACGTCATTACTCCCAGGAATACCAGGCTATCCACTATTCCAAACAGCAATACAATCAACGGATAGGCGAACCGGTGTTCCTCGTAATTAATGTTGAAAGGGGTAAACAGCAACATGAACAGAGGGATAATCACGGCCAGGGCTGCAGCAATTTTAACAATCCTGGCAATCGTGTTGTAATAAAATGGATATGGGTAATTTAATCGTAATCTCATTCAGTTAACAATACCAGGTAAAGGCTGGAAGGTTCAGTTGATTAGACGTTTTTCAGTATGTTGCTCCAGGCCCCCCTGTGTATCTCTCCACTGAAAAACCTGTGAATAAAGACCGAGATATTGCAGATCCAGTTGCCCGAAGCCCGAAGATCTCATATCCATCTGAAGCTGGGGGATCTGCAGGCCGGTAGCTGTTACAGCTACAATAAAGTTCAACAGTATAGAAACAAGGGCCGTGATTTTATTGAGATCCATTTTGTTATTCAATCCTTTGGTTCAATTATCAGCTGATATAATAATTAATATTTAACCTCTTTTTCATCACCTGATAACCAAATAGTTGTCACTTCATAGCATTGTGAAACGCAGGTTTATATCTATAATCTGTCGGACTTTACAAGAAGGGATTTCCCCAACCATCTGATGGTCCATACCAGGATCCCCGCTGAAAACCCGGGCCATACCAGTGATTACCATCAGGGTGGTATTCTTTTCCATGATGGAATTTTTCATTTTAGCTTTTGATAAAAATTATCAGGCTTTATTGAATAGCGGCGAGATACCGTTCCGCAGAATTCTGTACTGCTTTTTTGCCCCCCTTCATGATATTCCGGTCCCACCAGGCTCCGTATATACGTTCGTAGTTCAGAGGATCTATCGTTGCAGTGATTTCTTCAACCGTTTCTCCATTAAGAGGAATATGATTTGGATAACTGTACATAAAGCTTACATGCCTACGGTCGGGCACAACCTGCAGGATATCACCGGATAGAAGTGCCCCCTTCCCCCCGCTGCCATATGCCCAGTGGAGAACGGTGCCCCCCGCAAAATGCCCCCCCGTATTATAAAGGGTCAATCCATCATACAATTGCTTTGAGGATCCCTCCCAGTACGTGATATTCTCATGAGGACGCTGAACCCACTCCCGGTCTCTTAGATGAAGGTAGACTGGAATGTCGCCAAATGCCCGGCTCCATTCCACCATGGCAGAATAATAATGGGGATGGGAAATGGCGATGGCATCGACTCCTCCAAGCCCCGTAATAAGATCAACAGTGGCATCGTCGATCAGACTGATGCAATCCCAAAGCAGATTTCCCTGAGGCGATTTCACCAGCAAGGCCCGCTGACCAATGCCAAATTCCGGCGTTGTCCCGATGCCATAGAGGCCGGACTCCTTTTTCTGAAAAACAATCTTATGGTTTTTCCTCAGTTTTTTCAACGTTGTCCACTGCTGTCCATCCGGATCCACATATTGACGTTCATCTTCGCAAATGGGACAATGATCCGGCGGTGTAGCGGATTCCCTAAATTGCGTGCCGCAGGTAGTACAAATATAATTCTCCATCATTATTCTCTTACGTCTTGCTTGTCTAAAGCTTTGTCACGTGAGTTCTAATGTTCCTCTTTTGCTTTTTTGATATTAGTTCTATTAAGGGTCTTATGAAGTTAAGCTCTCAAAGGGGGTCCTCTCGGAGCTTATCCAGTAAGACGTTATATAAGTTTTTATTTCGATGATTAAAACGGAATT
>NZ_FXTH01000011.1 GCF_900182555.1 Fodinibius sediminis
TGGCAAAACAACAATCAGGTCGCCAAAGACGTTATGCAATCGGCTGAATCTGATATTGGATTAACCGATGAACAACCAGCTCCGGAAGAGCCAAACTCAGATGAGATCAACCTGACAACTAAAACCAACTTCTAACGGCTGACTGTCAGATCAAGTCGTGGCTATTACAACTTATAACGGCTGACTGTCGGATTTCATCGTGGCTATTACACATTATATAACATTTCCTACTCTGACATTATATCTAAATAGGAGGGGCTAATCCCCCTCCCATTTTACTTCCAAATTCAGTCACATCTCTGTATTAGCAGAGAAACCAGGATAGTTACTTACTCTTTTTACGAAATTGAATAACCTGCCCTCCAGAGCCCTTACACTTTCCAACTGATTTGCTATAAGGGTTTCACACGTCTTTATAGCCAGTTGTCTGCTCCTCTTGTCTTCGAAGCCTTCAAAGATTTTAATTATCTCCTCTCCTGGCTTCTTACAATCCGAACTTTGATTGTAGCAGTGGAAACCGCCTATTATATATGTAAGGTTGAACGCCTCTAATTCTGATGTAATGGGTACAGGTATCACTACACGCATGGCATTATAATAGATCGTCTTCTCAAATTCTTGCAACTGGCTATCCGGTTTGCCCTTCGCCTGAGGTATTCTTCCTATAACAGGCTGTTTAACTAAAATATTTGGCTCCAGATTGCACTGCAATGGGAAGACATGCTCTACTATGCCTATAACAGAATCAACAAACGTTGTGTGAGAAATAAATGGCTTATTCTCTTCTTTGTTTTCTGGGACTATGTGTAAGAGGTCTAGCTCATAATGCTTGAGTCGTTTGGTTTCGGGAGCTTGAAAATGAAGCTTTTCATCTTTCACAGTCTCCTCTTTCCAGTTTGTGGTTGTATTGAAATTCAATTGATTTGATTCCATGATATCATGATTTGATTACGGTTTTAGTGGGGGGGTATTTGAAATCCCGGAACCAAGCGGGGGTGATCTGTGGAGATGGTTGCTTTGCGCTTAAACAATTGGCAAAAATGACATTATGACGATAAACTATAGACGAAAAAATCTTAGAAAATTTGTAATTATCTGGATAGGGGGGGCAAATTGAATGAGGTCTTTGATGATTTGGTTCCAAGTCTAATCATAGATTTGTCGAGAGCGGACTTCTGTTTATTCAAACCAGCCACTTCACAAAAAAGGTACCAACTACAGAGAGGTGAAAAGTTTCTCAAACATACGAAAGAGGTTGCCTGATCCATTTATGTCATATGGTACTGATGAGAAAGAAAATAGGATAGCCTAAAGATGGGTAAAATCCCCCGTAACAGGATATACCTGTTCTCTTACAAACAGATTTAAACGACTTGACAGAGGAGTTTTAACGTACATTTTATGCTCTATGCCTATTAGACAGATGTAAAAGGGGGGGGTATTTAACACAGAGCCTTCAAATCCATACTCTTCTACTTATTTAGCTAATTTCAATGATCATGAGTTAGAGATACATTAGAAAGCAACACCCGGAGCCGAGGTGGAGTAATTAGTCGTGATACTACATACTTCTCTCTCCCGTTCCGGAGGACAGACCATTCCAGTAAGCCGACTTATTCTTATTGTCATATGGCTTTATGGTGATAGATGCATCTAAGAACCTATACTATCATATTGATATACTATACATTGATGGAAAGTAGCTCCTAAATGGTTTTATATCTTATAGCAAAATAAGATTATAAAATATTTGACAATACCGATTTTAACATTTAGATTAGGCGGTCCATTACTGGAAAAGAAGACAGACCCTTCAAACGATATTGAAATTGCTCTTTTTCAGGTGGTGACTATTGTAGTGGAAACGATTTCCGCCAATAGCATGTGAGCCGAGGTACTCACACTTTTACAGACTCCATTTCCATAGATTACCTTATATATATATATATGACATTTAGTGTAAGCGCATGCGCTTACCTCTAATTTCATTCGATCTCGCTTTTACAGACATCCGTATTATATAACTCGGGAGTTATATAACAAGGGAAAAGCGTCTAATTTTCATATTTCAAATTCAAAACAACTATGAAAACCATAGACAAGGGCGAGTTATTATCTCTTATGTACTCAATTGATAATAAGCTAAACACACTCATAAAAGAAAACCTTGCACAAAATAAAACGTGGATGCGCACTTCAGAAGTTGCAGATTATTTAAATATGTCTGAATCGCAACTTCACGTTCTCAAATCAGAGGGAACCCTTCCATTTACAAAACTGAAAGGGATAATTTATTTCGATAAAGAGGATATAAATGAAATTCTTGAGAGTAATAAAAACTGGAGGTAAAAACTATGTCTAATACAACACAATTTGATAACAATACAAAAACAATGTCAATGGGTGAAACAGTGAATAAATACAAAGACATGCCAGAACCTGAAACAATATGGAGAGGAATCACAGAAGGAGATTTAGGTTTTGTTGTAGGCCGATCTAAGAGTGGTAAAACAATCATGTGTGAAAATTTTGGTTTTAACCTTGCAGCACGCAGAGATCAATTCTTGGGATCCAAACTTTACTCCCATGACAAAACTGTTCTTTTTGTCCCACTTGAGGGCATAGATTTAAACGATCGGAAAAGAAATATCAATCAACTTGAAGGGTATACACAGGAAGAACAACAACTTATTTTTAATAACTATTACATTATGGATGAATCTCCATCACATTTAGATACAAATGAAAAAAGAGAGATGCTTATTGATTGCATCAATATGTGTAATGCTAATGTTGTAATTATTGACTCCCTTACCAGATTATACTTTGGTGGAAAAATAGAAGAATCAGCAACGGCTCAAAAAGTAATGAGCTCCATTAGTGATATTTCCAAGGCAACAAATGCAACAATGATAATAATTCATCACACTCCTAAAATACGCAGAGATAAACCCATGTCCATTGAAGATGTGGCCGGTAGTAGAGTAGTTGCTCAAGAAAATGGATTTGTTATCGGAATTAACAAATGCATAACGGGAAAAAGATACGTTAAAGACGTTGCATATCGATATAGGAAGGAAGATAGTGACAATGTGCTGTTATTTGATATCAATGAAAATAGAAACATTTTTTTGATTGGAGAAACCTCTGAGTATAGAGCTCTTAAAGGAAAAGATGGACGAAGAAATAACACTAACCGTAATTACATTCTTGACACTATTTTAAATTATATAAAAGAAAACGATATAGAAGGAAATACCGTACAGTCCTCTGACATATACTCTTTGACAGATATTAAAGACAAAATGTCCAGAAAGGCATTTCAAGACAATTTTAGACGTCTAACCGATAAAGGATTACTAATCAAAATCAAGAAAGGGGAGTATAAAGTTAATGTAGAAGAAACAACTACCACACCAATAGATATAAGTCCCGCAACCCACTAACTATAATAACCACAATAACTTCAATATCTATAATAACTTCAATATAGATCATACATATAACTGAAATAGAAGTTATTGAACATATTGAAGGTAATATGTAAGAGTATAGAGCCCATAACTTGTCCGGTTATGGGCTCTACTTTATTCAGTCTATTGGTAATGTAAATTAAACTCTATCCGCGTTGTTTATTTCTTAGGGTAACGGTTTAAGTTTAGGCCAGTTGAACTCTTATTCGAGTGTGAGCTCTTGTACGCTTAAGTCTCATTCATATAGTGGACTTGTTAAATCTCCTTTACTGAACTCATAAAAAATAATTGTTGTAACCGTCCACTTTCGGTTATCCTCACGCAATGTTAGTTCAAGTAGATGTCTCTCATTTGGTGTGTAAGGCGCTAAAAATGGTTTAATGGGGACTCATATAAGGATACGTTTTTGTTCAAGCGTATGAGGTACAGAGGATGGATAAGAATGTTCAGGGATGGGGTACATGAAGAGGAGCCAAACAACCTTGAATTATTGAAATAACGAAATTCAGGTTTCTGTGTTATCTTAGAACAGTATATAGATTACTTATTTATGCTAACACAAATTTGACTATTTGAAAAGGAACTACTCTCGCTAAGAGCGATTGGAACTTACTTTCTGAACATCCATAATAGTGGGGTAAAGATGAAATCAATCACGCAGTTACGGGAGGCTATAAACAGCTTCATTGATGCTCATGGTAGTAAGCCTGCCATAAAGATTAGCAAAGCGTACTGGGAGGATAATGCCAGTGAGATAGCCATGCTTTCAAAAGAGGGCTATGATATTGTAGTGACTGAAGAGCTGGAAAGCAGGAAAAGTTTTCATGTGGGTCCGTCACCAAATCTATATCCCACCGTCAATACCCTTAATGATCTAAAAGAGCAGGTAGATCGTCTTATTGAGGAGGGAAAAGGTCACTGGCCTGTAAAGTATCTGCCCCATGATGCCAACTGCTACCTGCAAATTAAACTTTGCCCCATTATACCAGGGAACGCACCATTTGAAGGGTTGGAACTAATGTCCGGTTTTGCCGATGCTCCAGAAGGGGAACATATTCTAATGCTCGTGGGCAACACAGAATGATCCTATGGTTTGCCCGGACTCTTTATCTTTTGACTGAAATCAGATACGTAAACTATAAATAGTCTAATTAAGGTCTTAGAAAGCTCGATCACCAGATAAGGATTAGATTGAAAAAATTAGGTAGTGCCTTTTAAAGTCTTTTCCAGTAAATTTTATTAGATATAAAGATATCAACGAGAGATCTGTCTAACTACGATGAAGGCCTTAAGCTTATCAGCTATCATAGGTGTAGTCTTGGGATCAAGCGTAATCTACTGGCTTGAGTTAGATGAAGTGGGAGCAATAGGACTGGTATTGCTACTGTGTTTAAGTTTCACCATCGCAATCGGAAACTTTATTTCGAGGTCGAATGCCAAAGGGACTTAAAACATATCATAGAACCTACAATTTATCGTTTATACTTGCGATCCTTTTTATAGTGGTAGGATGCCGGCAGTGGAGTAAAACAGCCGGGGGTGGCAAAGGACCAAACTTTTATATCCCAACACGGGACTTTTTATTTGAAAATCATTTTGGAAGCGACGGATTGGGAGGATACAGTTACTTGCTTTTTACAAGTCGACCGACACCTGATACAGAGGACCGTTACCTGCGCGTATGCAATTCCTTTATTAGTAGCATGAATCTTAGTTCCTATTATCCGGCTTCCACGACTTACCAGCAGATTGTAACCTATTGGCCTTTGCAAAATAAACCGTTTTCTACCTCAGATTTGAAAAACTGCAGTTGGTTGGTGGAAAACTACGATTACGCAAAATCAGAAACCATCCTCTCATACATCCGTATGAATCATGTCAGCGGACCTATACTTGTGGCCTGGGAAAAACCGTTCAATCCAGCTATTGTAAATGATAATTTCATTGTATTTAATTTATCAAATTTCGCTGACCATGATATCGCCAGAGCAATAAGCATATGGAAGGGGCAAACAATTAAAGGCCCGGAGGATTGGGAGGACGGATTTTTATACACCCGAACCAAGGAAGAGCTTCGAAATTTCATTCAGCGGTACGGTAATACCATTTTTGCTTTTGTAACGGGGGCAGGATAAAGCTCAATGGTAGGCTTTTTAGCAACCAAAAGTAGTATTCAAAACCTTTTCAGTCTCCAAACAGTCCCTTTTGGGTCCCTGGAATCTCGTCCAGGTCAATGGGATGGTCTACGGGCTTAATGAGCTCTTCGTCATTCTGGCCATAGTCCAAACCCTTGCTTACCTGCCACACCTCCATATCGTCTTCCGGGTAGGGGACAAAGATGTTCTGATCAAAATAATCTTCGGGGTTCAACGTCTTATCCAGCCAAAAATCATAATCCTCTTTGCGCAGGATGGTCGGCATTCGTTCTTTTGAATTATGAATTTTTCGGACCACAGGGTTTGGATCGGTGGTGATAATGGAGAAGGATCCTATGGTTTGTCCGGACTCTTTATCCACCCAGTGGTCGTACAAGCCTGCCAGCCCAAATGCCTGCTGGCTTGACAGGGTAAAGTAATAGGGGATTTTATCCGTGGGCTTCTTGCCACCCGGAATGGAAACTTCCTTGTCCAGGTGATGGTGCTCATAAAATCCGGCCACTGGTACAATACACCGCTTGCTCTTGAACAGGGGACGCCAAAGGTTGCTGCTCATGAGTTTATCATCCCGTGCATTCATGGTGCTGTATTGCAACTTTCTATCTTTAGACCAGCTTGGTATGAGTCCAAATTCATGGATGGTGACCTCCCTTTCACCATCTTCGCCCGTTTTAATAATGAAGGATGGATTAGTGGGCCGGGTATTCCTGCGGCCTTCAAAATTCTTGGGGATATTAAGCTTAGCCCCAAAAAGGTATCCGAGTTTATCAGGATGAATGTGGCTGTCAAAAAAGGTACACATAGCTATTTAATTTGTTGGCCTAAAATCTTCATTATCTTCAAAAAAGTCAGCCTGACCACTGACATCGATGTTCTTTTTTCCCTCTTCTACCGCTTTTACTATCATGACTACATAATTGGCAATAAGCCGGAGATAGTTTGCTGCAGAATAGCCTTCCTTTTTGCTTACAGCACTAAGATGCTGGATATCATGATACACGTGCGCGGAGTGGGTTACCGTCTCTGGCACTTCTGAATCGATAACGGCTTGTATTTCATGCTGAAACTGACTCAGAAATTCAGGATGTGTTTTAGCCCGGCGATAGGCTGCAATCACTTTTGATTTTATCCTGTCCTTATCCATGATCACCGCATGTAATTTTAATAAATGTAGCAGGAATAACGATAAGCAACAACAGGAAATACAGCTTGTCAGCATTGGTATATGGAGGCTCTGATGCACAGTGATGACTATTAGAGCCTTCTACGGTGTTATATACGTTAAAACATGGGCTGTTATGCTGGCGAATGTGGAGTATCGTATTTGGAAATAGATCGGGGGACGTGATATAAGGTTCGTTAGAGTTTACGAGCGTTCCAGAAAATGGGTTTTCCCTTGAACTGAGTCCATGATGGAAGCTCGGGTGATGGTTTGGTTGCCAAAAGTGTTGTTAATAGCATCCTGCACCAGGCAAAATTGTCGTTCCTGGGGGTTTTCCCGGAAGAAGAGTTCCTGCTGGTTGGAATGGTCTACCCCAACAGTACCTACGCCAATGCCCCGGAGGGCATAACCGCTGTTCAGCAGTTGTTTCATACGTGGGGCAGCCCCCTTCATACACTCATGATGGATGTAGCCGTCCAGGTTGGTATAGCCCTCAGTATTAAACCGAAAGCTGACGCCCTTGTGCTCCCGGTGCTGGATACGAAGGTAACAGAAGTACTGCCGGGCCCGGAGGTTATATCCGCGCATCCGGTAGCAAAGCCGGGAGATCCCTTTCATGATTTCTCCGCTAATGCAGGCGGGATCGGTGGACTGACTGCTGAAGGTGTGCATATAGTTCAGCTGCTCTTTGGGGCTCAGTTGTTCCGTGAGTACTTTGGCGCGGTCTTTCCCGGAGATCATCTCATACATGATTTTGCCAAAGTAGGCGCCAAACAGCTGCTGGAAGATGGGATAGCCCCGGTCAATGCCTTCAGATATAGTATTAAGACCTTCCTTTTGTAGTTTTTCATACCGCTTGCGGCCTATTCCCCAGACTTCATCCAAGGGCAGGGGGCCCAGCAAGTCTTTGGCTTCCTGTTGGTCCAGTACCAAGGTTAATCCATCCGGCTTGTCAAGGTCACTGGCCAGTTTGCTATAGGTTTTGGAATAGGAGATGCCAATAGAGCATACCAGCCCGATCTCCTGGTAGATCAGGTTACGGAGGGATTGGCCATACTGCTGAATCTCAGCGCGGGAGTGATCCTTTAGGAAATTGATGTCCAGGAAATACTCATCCATGGAGTATTTCTCCATTGTAGGCGCAAAATCGTTGAGCACATCCTCGATCAGGCTGCTGATTCCCTTGTACTTTTCGTAATCAGCCTGCAGGCCGATGATATACGGGCAGATCTGCTCGGCTTCATAGGCGCTCATGGCGGTCTTGATACCCAGGGCACGAGCCTCATAGGAGCTGGTAGCGACTATGCCCCGGGGAATCCCTTGTTCGCCCTTGTACCAGCCCCCAATATAGATGGGTAGGCCGTGAAGCTTGTAACACTGCTGTTCCACCTGGGCATAGAAGCAATTCATGTCCAAATGCAGGTACAACCGCTCCTTCACAGAGGTATGCTGCATATCCCGGCTCACGCACCGGTAATCGGTGATCTTGTGTACATCTTCATCTGGGCTGTAGGTTCCGGGATTAATGGAAGGTAGTTTAGGCATGAATAATAAGTTGAAAATAATGGCTTTTATTGCTTAATATACATGAAAATAAATATGAAAAACAATAAATGTATTAGCCATGCAAACCGTGCTCAAGGAAAAGGTGAATGTAGATGCCGTCTTCCGCTCCTTTAAAGAGGATAATACCCGTAACCGGAGTGGGTGGGAGCATAAACGCATTCAGCCCCGCTATGTCAAACGAAAGAAGGGGGAAGTACTAAAGGTCCGGGAAGTGAGAAGATCATATGTCCAGCGTAAAGGCAAGCGCGTACAGGTCCATTTTGTTATTCACTGTGAGGAGGACCGGTATTTTCATCTGGTCTATGACTCCGATAAGATTATCTGGATCCTGTTGTACGAATTTGACGACCAGATGCTCTTTGATGAGCGAAAGGTTGACGTTGACATTCAATGGAAGGGCTAGGCGGATCTAAAGATTAGGCCCCAGTTGCCGCCGGTCTTCCATGCTTTACCTACATAGGTTCCAATGACTGTGATCTCTTCCCATTCTTTCGGGGTAATGGTAATGGAATCATAGGCGGGATTCTCCGGGTGCAGGATAACGCCACCCGAGGTACGCTCAATGGTTTTCAGGGTAGTCTCTCCACGGTAGTCAATAGCTCCAATTTCCCCATCTCCGGGAGACCGTGGATCTATGATAATGTAGTCGCCATCCCGAATGTCCGCATCTATCATACTCTCGCCATCGACAATCAAAGCAAAATAGTGATCCGACTTGGCAGGATGAATTTCTACCGGCAGGTGCCCCAGGTTCTCACTGATAGCCTCATGCATGGCTCCAGCGGTAATGCGCCCCTTTACCGGTATGCCCGGATAAAAGCCTTTGAGTTGTGAGCGCTTGGTGGGATGAATGGTATAGTTCCCCCTTCCTTCTTTGGACAGGTAATTTTTCTTTTCCAAGGCCCGCAGGTGCTGGAAGATGCTGTTGGTGGAACTGTAGTCCAGAGCCTCCTGCATGTCCCCGTAGGAAGGGAACTGGTCATGGTCTTCCAGATAGCCGAGGAGGTACTCCCAAACCCCTTGTTGTTTGTCGGTCAGTTCTTTCATAAGAGCTAATTATACAAAAATAGCATGAAAAAATATATGAAAATAATTAACTGTTGATTCTTATTTCAATACCTCTAAGGTGCAATTATTAGGAGATATAAGCTAAGAGGTATGCTTATTAGGCGTCGTATTTTAAGCGTACTATCTTGATTAGTTGTGAGCATAAGGTCAGAGAATTCACACAAGTCTTTTATGGCTTCATGGCAGAAGATAGCACGCAAATGACTATCACAGAGCGGGAAACTTTCCCTGTCCATCAGTTGAAAAAACGTCAAAGATCGTGAAGTACGGATATATCCATTCATTGCTCTGTGCAAGGGCTCTATCCAGCTTTATGTTCTGGCAAATGAAAAGTCCGTTATAAGATAATTTTACTAAAGAAGGGGAGAGAACATTAGCCTTATTATTTAACTATGACCATACATAAGGGGATAAAGGATACTACTCATCGAGTTCATCCATAATCTGCCTGAAGCTTTCCAGTCCGGCCTCTAAGTTTTCTACAATGTCACCGGCTAATACTTCCGGTTCCGGAAGATTCTCCAAGTCAGTCAGACTATCATCCTTGATCCAGGTAATATCGAGAGAGGTCTTATCCCGGTTGGTAACCTCCTCATAGGTGTATTTACGCCATCTGCCATCCTTGTTATCCTCTGACCATGTTTGTTCCCGCTTATGTCGTTTGCCAGGCTTATAGCACTGTACGAAAGGTTTCAAGTCCTCATAGGTCATCGGCTTTTGCTTGAGTGTGTGGTGGACATTGGTGCGGTAGTCATAGAACCATATCTCTTTGGTCTGGGCCTCCTTGGAAGCAGGTTTAGTATCGAAGAAGAGGACATTCGCCTTAACGCCATGTGCATAGAAGATACCGGTAGGCAGGCGCAGAATGGTATGCAGATCGGTGGTTTGTAAGAGCTTCTTCCTAACGGTCTCACCAGAGCCGCCTTCAAATAGGACATTATCAGGCACTACCACTGCTGCCTGACCATTATTTTTAAGCAGTGTTCGGATATGCTGCAAAAAGTTGAGCTGCTTGTTGGAGCTTGTGGTCCAGAAGTCCTGTCGGTTGTAGGTCAGCTTCTCCTTACTCTGGCTACCATCCTCATTGGTGATGGTAATGCTGCTTTTCTTGCCAAAAGGCGGATTAGCCAGTACATAGTCAAATCGGTCTCTTGGGTCGGATATTAAACTATCTTCTCGTTCAATGGGTGGCTTGGAGGTAAGATCGCCTATGTTGTGGAGGAATAGGTTCATCAGGCACATACGCGCCGTATTAGCGACAATCTCCCACCCTTTAAAAGTATCGTACTTTAAAAATTCTTTTTGGGCCTTGTCGAGCTCGTAATTCTCTAATATGTAATCATAAGCGGCCAGGAAGAAACCTCCCGTACCACAGGCCGGGTCTCCGATTGTTTTCTCTGGTTTTGGAGCTACACACTCCACCATTGCTTTAATCAAGGGACGTGGGGTGAAGTACTGACCGGCTCCGCTTTTGGTATCTTCGGCATTCTTCTCCAATAGCCCTTCATAAATATCGCCTTTTACATCTGGGCCGAGCATGACCCAATCTTCGCTGTCAATCATCTGGATAAGCTTGTACAATTTAGCTGGATCAGTAACCTTATTTTGGGCTTTCACAAATATTTGCCCAATCATTCCTTCTTTTTGTCCCAGTTCACGTAGTAGCTTTATGTAGTGGGTCTCCAGATCGGTACCGCTTTTACTGGTCAGGCTATTCCAGTTGTACTCTTTAGGAATATGGGTTTCCCGGTTATAGGGCGGTTGACTATACTCCCAAGCCATTTTCAAGAACAGGAGATAAGTGATCTGCTCCAGGTAATCCCCGTAGCCAACCCCATCATCCCTAAGTGTATCGCAAAAATTCCAAACCTTCTGTATAATTCCGTTTGTCGTCATATTAACTTAATACCTACTTGTTCTATAATATTTTTTCTAATTAGATCGAAGTTGATATAGCCAAATTTCAATGATAATCTTTCATTTATATGTTCTATATATTTTTTGATTTCCCTATCAGGATGAATATTTGATACTAAGTAAAGTTCATCAACCTGTTCATTATCAGGGAAGAAGTTATAATCAATTAGCTGGCCTAACCCTACATTAAGAGAAGTTTTTAGTGAATTATAGCTCTTTACTTCAAAGATAATTTGTTTCCCTCCATGTACCATATAAATATCAAGCTTACGACCGTCTTCAGTGGGGTGCTCTACCTCTAAAATATTTGGATTTAATCTATTATAGAGCCAGTTGCTGAATGATACCTGAATCTGATCATGTACATTTTTAAATTCCTTTTTTTCTGTCCTTGTGCTACGAGTAATTTTGGGTTTAAAATCTTTGGGTGAATATTTTTTGTTACCACCTTTTATAGCATATGATTTCTCATTCTTGACACTTGACAACCGGTCTCGAATTGCTTTATAACGATCAGAATTTATGGCCTGATATTCTTCCTCCTTCATTGGAACTAATTCATCGTGTAGGCTTTCAATTTGGTCTGGACGGAACCGAACATTAAACAAAGAGGTAGGATCATCAATAAACTGATTATTTTTAACAAAAGTGTTCGGATCTAAATCGTGCGGTATCAAATCTTTTTTTCTCTGGTCTAACCACCCCTCTGTGTCGAATCTTTCATATGCATATCTACTAATTTCTTTACCAACTATCTCAATATCATTAATAGCCCCCACCCAATACCGTTGTTTATTTATCCCATCAAATGTATAGAGTTTTACATCTCTCTTTGTGAGACTAAAAGTACTTTTACCGTTACTATGGAATGGTTGCATGAATCCGTATAAATATCCATCAAGCATCTTTGATTTATCAAAAAGCCACTCCTCAAATCCAAATCCGTACTTTCCCTCATGGGTATCCTTATTTTTACTTTTACCTTCTCTTCCGGATGGTAATTCCCAACCATTAGTATTCCATGTTAAGCGAATAATTCTTGTATCCTTGGGCTCAAAATAATTATTAAGTACAACCCCCTCGTAAACGGGAATTAATTTATCGAACGTCGATACTATTTCTAATAGTTGATCATCATTTAGGTTGTAATCATCTTGTTCAAAATAATTGCCAATGAAGATGAAATTACCTTCTCTAATAAATTTATCCTCAATCGGAACGACTTTTTCAAAAACTGTAGCTCCAAATTTATCCTTTTCATTTATCCAATAGGTTAAATCTTCAAAAATTGTTGGATAGTCATTTATAAACTTGTTAAATCTTTTAATTAGTTTGCCTAATTTATCTGTTGGATTTGGAATGCTTTGAGTTGCTTTTAAAGAAAATGCAACACCGTATCTCAATACATTGCGTATTCCTAAAGTTTGAATGCCTATATTAAATTGCAACTCATCCAAGCCCCCCCAGTGAAATGTATATCCATCTCTTTTAAGAGATGGAGATTTATTAAATATTTTATGGTCTCTATGTTTGTAATTTAAGCAGTGCGCACGCCTTCTTTGAAGTCCCCCAAATGGATGGAGATCATTTTGTTCTAAAATGTCTTCGATTGCTTCGGCAAGATTTATTATGGTATTCATATTCCTAACTAATTAGCTTCCCTTCAAAAGCTTTTTTGAGAATGCTTTGGCGTAGAGCTTTTGCTTTTTGAAGTTCTTGCTCAATTGTTTTTTCAGTCTGATCCACAATAGACAATCGGGAGTCAATCATATCTGCCACTTTTTTCTGCTCTTGTAAACATGTGAATGGTAATGGATAACCTGAAAGTTTTGTCCCATTTATGTTAGACTGATTAACTCCATCCGTTTTGACCTTATTACCATAATTTTGAGCTTCATAGCTATTCAGGTAGTAGGTCAAATACCGAGCATCTATTATTGTATTAATTTGATTTAACCGTATTAAATAACCAGCAAAAATTGCTTTCTTTTTTCCTTTATAAAGAGCTGTTTTCCCAACCAGTTCTGGACTATTAGTTCTATTAAACAACACATCCCCTGGCTGAAGTAAATACTTCTCAATTTCTTCTGGATCATTTGAATAGACTAAATCGTCCCATACAAACTTCCCATCTTGCATATTTCCCATTCTAAGAACTGGCATATCACCCGAATCCTCAGATTTTTGAGATGTCCCATACTCCACCCTTGAAACTGTATCACTAATCCTAATCCATTCCCAATTATTTGGTAATTTGGGTAAACTATCTAATTCTTCATCGAGAGGATCAAATGTTCTCCCTTTCATGGGTTTACGTGGCTTCTTACCGGGCTCTCCCTGTTCTTCCCACTCATCAACTTCTTGTTCCCATTCTTTTAGTTGCTTCTGTCGATATTCTTCTTGCTCTTTTTCAATATGTCGTTTCAACTCCTCCGGGGTCGGCAAATCCTCCTGTTGCTCCCGCCACTGCTTGGTGAATTTCCCTTCAAAGGCGGCTTTGAGGACGGACTGCTTGTAGGTTTCGAGCTGCTGCTTCACTTTTTTGAGGTTTTGGATTCCGTTATCCAGGTCGGAGAAGAGTTCTTCTATTTTTTCGACGATACGGTGTTGTAATTTAAGTGGAGGAACTAAAATCTCAGTATTTTCAAATTTCTTTTTAGTCACATGGACCATTCCAGATCCATGTGACTTTGCATATAAATCCCTTATTATTCTTTTCAAATAGTGAAAAAGAAAACGATTATCGATAAAATCTCTTGGGACTACCTTAAAGATATGCTGATTTAGCCATGCGTTTCCCCCTTTCCAGATGTAAGCATCCAAAGAAGCTGACCAAGCAAATAACAGATCCCCACTCTGCACCAAATATCTATCCTTAAAATCTTTAGTAGAATAATTATAACTTGCCTCAGGATCGTTCAAATTCTGTATCCTAATTATTGGCAGTCCTTTATTCTCCCATTCTTCAGGCTTAAATGCTCTTCCATTGAGATATTCAGCTACCTCCCCCAAAGTGTATTTTTCCCATCCCTTGATCTTTTCTTCTGTAATTTCAATTGTCTCAACTTCACTCATATTATATCCTATACTACTGTAAATTCTTGTGGCATATCCGGCATGGCATCATAGGTACGCCCATCCAACTCACGACCAGCCTTTTTCTTATTACGTCCACCCCATTGTTTAAAAAAGAATGGCACATCGTCTTTTTCACACTGCCGTTTAATATCTATAACCCATTCCGGCTTCATAGGCCGTGGATTGTGGCCACTTTCGCCTCCAACAATGACCCATTCTATATTATCCAGTGGCATATTAGGTAGTGGTCCTATGAGGGGCTCACAAGAAAGGAATTTAACATGTGCTTTTGTTTTACGCAGTGTATTTATACGGTGCATCACATCTTCATTTTCGACAGATACACCCATCCAGATGTTGTCAGCCCAATCAAGGTAACCGACTTGGTCATACTCTAATAATACTTCGGGCCGCTTGGTCAATATCTGAAAAACGTGGCGCCGGTTATCATTCATAACCTTGAATACGTCCTGTATGAACTCGACCGGAATTTTTTCATGAAATAGATCGCTCATGGAATTGACAAATACCACTCGGGACTTCTTCCAGGAATAGGGCTCATCCAGCGTATCGGGATGTGTTGTTACCTCAAACTCATTGCGGTATTTTTCTACGCCCATTGCTTTCAGGCGCTTGGCCATTACTTCTGCATAACAGAACTTACAGCCCTGAGATACCTTGTTGCACCCGGTTACGGGATTCCAAGTCATCTCGGTCCATTCAATGGATGATTGTGCCATGTTGCGCCTAATTATACTTTATAGTTAACTATATTCTTCTTTTTGAAGACATTATCATAAGTAATACCTGGTGTTCTTCCTTCATAGTCAATTATACCGTCCTTTTTCAACATCCTTAAGTACTTATTTGCAATCTGTCGTGAATTTCCAGTTTCGTAAGTAAATTGTAAAGCCTCTTTGTTATTGGTAATTGAACCTTCAACTATTTTTTCTTCTAATTCCTTTTTGAATTTTTCAATTTTAGTCAATTTTTCATTGTCAAATAAGTCAGTTTGCCTTTTTGAAGTGTCATCATCAATGTCAAAGTTAGCTTCACCATTCTGTTTATTTTTCTTCCATGATATATATAGGAATTTATCAACTGCGAGGGGATGACTTGCTCCAAATATTATACCGTAAATATTTGCACCCTTTTTGATTGAAAATGGATGCAGCTTTAGCTGACTGTCTAAAGACAAGCTTTCCCTTAACTTGTCAACTATAACCCGGTGAATATTTGCCCATTCTATTTCATTTAGCTCCTTTTTTGAGAATTTTAGCACATTCTGGAATTCATCAGTCATGCCAAACCTTTTGAAATAGGATGAAGAACCAAAAAACAAAAAATCTGTG
This sequence comes from Fodinibius sediminis, assembly GCF_900182555.1. Classification (GTDB taxonomy): domain Bacteria; phylum Bacteroidota; class Rhodothermia; order Balneolales; family Balneolaceae; genus Fodinibius; species Fodinibius sediminis. Next base: position 15,773 of record NZ_FXTH01000011.1, read on the forward strand.
GTATTTAACTTTTCAAGTTCTGACAAATATTGATCTGATATAAACTTAATACCATTCTGATCCAAGAATACCAAGGATGGATAATTTTTCATTATTGGTAGTAACTCATTTAAAAGTGACCCAGCATCCTTGTTATAGAATTTAAGTTCTAAGCAATACTTAAATTTTTCATGCTCATCGACAAAATTTTTACAGTTTTCTTTAAGCATTTCAAATTTTTTTTGATCACTTTTATTTGGCTCAAATTCATTGAGATGTAAGGTTATTTGTGTTTTTTTGTTAAGAATATTACCAAGGTGATCAACAATCTTTTTTAAAATTCGAATAGGGCTCCCAGCTATCCCATTCACATCATATCCCGGTCCGGCAAACAAATCAAAAATATGAATTTGTTGTATCCCACTCATTACAAATGGTGGTATCCAAGCTTCGGCATAATCCTCGAATATCTCTAACTTAGAAAGAGTGGCCTCATCGAAAGGCTCAAGATGCAAATCTTTATATCCCATTAAGGTTTCTCCTGATATTTAATTAAGGCCGGTGACAACACTATGACATCCCCTATTGTGCATTTTAAGCCACCAACTCTTCATTCATCTCTTCAATAATTTCATCCATCTCATCCCCAAAGACTTTATACATCCCCCCGATGCCTCCCTTGGCATCAAACGGGGCATAGTCCAGATCATCCCTAGTGAAGTGTATGGAAGTAGCGATATGATCCTTGATCATGTGCAGCCATTCCATCTGCTCTTCATTGAATTTCAGGGCACCGGCCTGTTTATCGAAGACCCATTCCTGGAAGTTCCGGTTTACCGTGGAATCAAACGGTCGGAGCTCCTCATCCAGTCCACACACCTTTCGGATCAAGGCCACCAAAGCCGTTAATTCCGATTTTGGATTTCTGCCTTCATACTTCTCCAGCTGGGAATAGCCCTGCCAAACATGCATCGGTGCCAGATTGGGTTTTTCCTGCCGGATCTTGTCGGCCAGTTCCTTTATCATCTGGTAGGTAACCTCTTTCAACCGATGGGGCTGATCGTAAAAGATGGATAAGGCTGTAATTTCATCCTTATGCTCTTTGATATAGGCCTTAAAATCTTCAACAAGTGTTTCAGACTGCTGTTTCTGTTCTTTGTCCCACCCAGCGTAGGTGACCTCATCAATATTGACCACATCAAGAATCTGCTCGTGGGTCTTCTTCGCCTGGTCCAGAAACTCAATCAGTTCCCCCGTAAAATTGGAGGCGGCCTTCTCCCGTAACTTTCTCTTTGCCGCTTCCTCATCCCCTCCGGTTCCTCCTTCTTCCTGCGGCTTACCGGCCAATTCCTGGACTTTATCGGGATTGGTTGCATCCAGCAACTCGTTGGTAACAGTGTTAATGGATTTCCCGGTCACCTCCTTGAAATGCTCTTTCTCTCTGCCATCAAGCAGTTTATTTAGTCGTGCCAGGCGATTGGCTGCCGAATCAAAAAAGTCTTCGTCCGCACTGCCCATCATAATGTGATGCAATAGATCCTTAAAAGGAACAGTGCGGTTTCGCTCTAAGGGACGGCTGTCGGTTTTCAGACTCTTGGTAACCCCAACCGCATCCACAACCACAAAATGGGTCTTATCCGTTTTTGCGGAGGGCGTGACCTTTTCCAGATCCTCTTTCTGCAGGGTACGGGTACCCCTTCCTTTCATCTGTTCAAAGTAATTCCGGCTCTTCACATCCCGCATGAACATCAGACACTCAATGGGTTTCACGTCGGTACCGGTAGCAATCATATCCACCGTTACGGCAATGCGGGGATAAAATTCATTGCGGAACTGTTGCAATACCGATTTGGGATCTTCTTCGGTCTTATAGGTCACCTTTTTACAAAAATCATTGCCCTCGGCAAACTCTTCACGGACCGTTTTAATAATATCATCACAATGACTGTCCGTCTTGGCAAAAATCAGTGTTTTGGGCACTTCCTCCCGATGCGGGAAAATAGTCGGTAGGCTGTCTCGATATGTTTTAATGATATTGCGGATCTGGCTGGGATTGACGACATCTTTATCCAGCTGTTTGGCCGTATAATCCACATCTTCATCCAACTGCTCCCAACGCTTCTTGCGGGTGAGCTTCTCCCGCTTCTCAACATACTCCTTTGCCTTAATTTCCTTGCCATTCTTGGAAATCTCCGTTTCAATCGTAAAGACATCGTACCCAACGTTCACACCATCTGCTACAGCCTGCTCGTGTTTATATTCGCTGACCACGTTCTCTTTGAAATACCCATAGGTGCGCTTATCCGGGGTGGCAGTCAGCCCCACCTGAAAGGCGTCAAAATAGTCTAATACTTGCTTCCATAAATTATAGATAGAGCGATGGCACTCATCTATAACGATGAAATCGAAGAACTCAATCGGTACCTCTTCATTGTACTCAACCGGAACCGGTTCCTTCGGCTGGTACTGCTCGTTGGGATTCTCTTCCTCACTACTTTCTTCCAGCTCATCTCCCTGCAGGATGGAGTACATTCGTTGTATGGTGCTGATACATACCTTGCTATCAGGTGCGATGTAGCTGGACCGCAGTAATTGAACTGGATAGATCTCGGTGAACTTTCGATTTTCCCCGGTGGGCGTATACTTCATAAACTCCTGTTCGGCCTGTTCCCCCAGGTTTTTGGTATCCACCAGAAAGAGAATGCGCTTGGCATCGGCATGTTTCAGCAAGCGGTAAATCGAGGTAATGGCCGTAAACGTCTTACCAGCACCGGTAGCCATCTGAATCAAAGCACGTGGCCGACCCTCCTTAAAGGATTGCTCCAGATTTCTAATCGCACTGATCTGGCAATCCCGCAGGCCTTTGGTTTGAAGGTCCGGAATCTCCTGTAGGCGGGCTCTTAGTGTCTTGTCCTTTTCCATCCATCCCTGCAACGTTTCCGGGCGGTGAAAGGAAAATACTTCACGGGACCTCGGTTTGGGGTCTCTTAAGTCGGTAAATCGGGTTATTTCCCCATTGCTTTCATAAATGAAGGGGAGGGATGCTTGTCCAATATACTGTAGATCGCTTGCCGAATACCGGTTAGACTGAGCCTCAGCCTGTAGAAGTCGGTGTCCTTCTTCCTCTCGTTTTGCTTCTATAATGGCTGCGGGTCGTTTTTGTACAAAAGAAATGTAATCTGCAGGACCGGAGTCGGTATGGTACTCACGGATAGTGACCCCATCTGATACAGAAAAATCTATGCTTTCCTTATTTTGAATATCCCAACCTGACTGTTTAAGTCTCTCATCAATTTTTTTTCTGGCCTCTTGTTCAGGCGTAAGGTTATTACTACTCATTATGCGGTAGATAGACTATGATAAGATGAAACCCAACGTAAATCATTAAATTGGTTATAAGGTAACAAAATGTTGTAAAAGAGCAAGGAGTAGAAGGAGGTGGCTTGTTAGCAGTAAGAAAAAGAAATCCCATGGCATCCAAACATTTGTAACGATCCAATGCCTCGGACTACTTATAGTTGCATTGTGGTTGAGTTGGTTTTTTTCTTACGGTAAAATGATCCTGGATAACAAATAACTGATCGAGTAGAGTGTCAATGTTTAGTAAAATCAATAGGATAGCTTAACTATTCCTGGTGTACAGAATTTCTGGTGGGAAGACTTTTCAGAGGAAGAAAACAAGGGGCCTCAAGGCTTCCGAAGAAGGCCGGACCTGTATCAGAGAAGAAATTTGGAGCGACTCTGAGCAATGCCTTTGATATAATATTGTTAAACATAATATATTTTCTGTCGATCAGACGTGGAAGAACTTTTTTAGCTGAAATTTGCGGTTGCCTCTTTGCGAGTAGACTTATGAATCCAAGTTGAAAAAGGAAATAGCTAATTTGCGAGTAGGAAAAATCGGTGATATATTAGATTTTTGATTTGAACCCTCGATCCTTGATGATCGAGAAATTTAGTGAACCTATGGGTGACCATAGGAATTGAGCGGTCAAAATCGGTTTCTGTGTACTGTAAAGCCACAAATTAGAGAAGGTTCAAAATCCTCTCTCTCCGCTCTCAAAGCCCTGATATAGGTTCTGCTCCTGCATCAGGGCTTTTTATGTGCCGCACAGGCGGCAGAGCATACCAACTGGAAACCAGAGGCAGCGCCTCTTTGGAGAGGCGGCAGCAAGCCTTGCGCATTTGCCTTAGTCCTTGTAGCAAAAGCCCCGGGCAGATTATCTGTTGATGTACAATACCTCCGCTTCCGGCTGCCGGGCTATGGGGTTTCAGGGTAGCGGAAGCAGGAGCTGCCGTCACTGCACAGCCCCATCCCCTTAAATCGCCCTGCTGTACTGGAATTGTTCCCTGACTTCGTAGTGCTGGGATCGATTATCATACCGCTTGAGAATTTTTCTCTCCACAGCCGATACATAGGATCTCTTAAAATTTTGCCCGGCAAATTCCTTTACCGATTCCCAGGAGTCAAACCACATGATGGTGATGAATTCTACCTCATCCCCGTGGTTTTTTCGAAATAGCTGAATGCTTTTATAGCCCCTGACCTGCCTGTCGGCAATGGTCGGGAAAATTTTCTCCCGAAGGAGGTTTTCGTATTCATCAGCATCTTCCATGGTGGTCCATCCACGCCAAATTCTACTAATCATAACATATGACAGCTTATTATCGGTTATTGCCCTATTTAAATTTTATCTGCCTGCCAAAGTTCCGGATCGTATAAAAAAGAGGGGTAATCGGCTGAAATTAGTCTCTTTCCGGTCATATTGTGCCTTTTCGACCGGTGATTAATCTCCGGGCGGCATGCACCCACCCGGTGCCCTGAGGGAAGTCCCGGGGAAGGCTGTGGGGGAGAAGCAGCTGAATAGGGCCGCCCTCTCCGAGAGAGCAGGTTGCTTCTGCATTCGGGGCCATGAGGGCCGGATGCTGATAATACAATGGTTTTTTCAACCGCTGACACACAAGAGTTTTGGGAGTAGTTCGTTAGGAGTTTTATACACCGGTACTGCGTGGTAAGTGCCGGTCGTCATTTTACACCTACACTAACAGTAACCTAAAAGAACAATAAAGCCTGCGAGTCCTGCACGAATATAACGTGCAGGACTCCAAAGGCTTCGGAGAGTGCTTCCAAAGGTTTGGGTATCACAGCATCCGGTCTTTCGGTTAGACCATTTCGCCGGTGTTGGGAGGCTTTTGAAACGGATAATGCATGGGGGCAACTGTTTTGATGGTCGGCCTGTGCCGCATAAAGTCAACAAGCATGGCAAAAGGATGAACCATGGGATATTTCGGAATAATCTGACAAGTAATCTTTAGCACAGACTGGAGGCTGCGATACTTTTGATGGATAATGATACGGTAAATTGATAAGATGATTGGAAAAAGCTGTTTTTTTGCTTTTCTATCCTTAGCTTTTACATATGGTTAGGGGTTGTGCAATTGTCATACTGTTAGTGTCATTGATGGGAGGCGTTCCCGACAGGGGAGGTGCGCAATTCAGCCTGGACCGCGACAGCTTGCGGATTCTGCTGGATGAATCCAGCGGCAAAGAGCGGCTGACCCTGCTTCATCAATTGAGTGAACGGCTGCAGCAGTCAAGTCTGGATTCTGCCCTGGGGTATGCCAATGAGGCGCTGATTCTTGCCCAGGATATGGAGTCACCGTCCCTTCGGGCCGAAAGTCATTGGCGACTGGGTCGGCTGTTATCCCGAAGCGGCGCCCATACCGAAGCCCTGTCCCATTTGCTGGAGGCAAAAAGGACGTTTGAGCAGCTTGGAGACCTGGCCAGCGAGGCGGCTGCACTTGGTAGTCTGGGAGCCTTGTACCGGCGCCAAAGCAATTACAATACTGCCCTCGAACACTTTTTTAGTTCCCTGAACTTGTGGGAACAAGTTGAAAATGTTCGGGGAGCGGCAAATATCCTTCACCAGATTGGGATTGTCAATGAACGGATGGGACAATTATCGCAGGCTGCTACTTTTTATGAGAGAGCTTTACGCCTGAGTGAAGATATCCGGGATTTCAGTGATATGGCGGTCAATGCCACCCAGCTGGGCAGGGTATATGGAGAACTCGGAGAAAACGAGAAAGCTTTTGAACTGATGAGACGGGCACTGGATGCCTCGGAGCATTTGCCGGGTAAACATGCTACGGCATCCATTTTACTGGAGCTGAGTGCGTTATATGAAGAAAAGCAGGCCTATGATGATGCCATCATGGCAAATCGCCAGGCACTGGCGCTGGCTGATTCAATGGAAAACCCTGTATTGAAGTCACTGAGTTTGCAAAATATAGCTGCCGTATCTGCCGAGATGGGAGCCTATAAGGAAGCAAATGAACACTTGCAGCGGGCACTTTGGCTGCTCGAAACAACAGGTGTTAAGCAGGAATATATCAAGGTGTTGAACCGAATGGCCCGCAACTTTCTCCATTTGGATCTACTGGCAGAAGCTGTGGATGCGGCTGAACGGGCGCTGGATGAAGCTATGGCGATGAAGGCGTATGAATTGAGCCAGCAGTCTCTGTTTATCTTAACGGAAGCTTACGAGCGGGAAGGAGATTTCGAGCAGGCACTGGATACCCAGAAACGTCTTAATGCCATCAAAGACAGTATCTTTGACCGGGAACAAGCCCGGCAGATAGCCAACATGCAGGCGCGATACGAAATGGACCAGAAACAACAGGAGATTGCCCTTCTGGAGGAGCAACAAAGTCGGGCAGAGCTGGTTCGCAATGTCTCTATGGGGGGAGTCGTTCTGATAGTGGTTATAGGATTCCTGATTTATAACCGGCAGCGTCTCAAGATAAAGAAGAACAAAGCAGAACTTGAAAATACACAACTGAAAGAACAACAGCTCGAGAAGGATCTGGCCTACAAAAACAAGCAGCTGACCAGTCATTCACTTCATCTGGTGCAAAAGAATGAAGCCATGAAGGAATTAATGGATAATATTGACCGGCTCAGTCAGAGCCGGGGAGGAACATTGAGTCATGAGCTGCAGGAGCTGAGAAACCTGGTAGATTACAGCTTTAACCTTGATGAGGATTGGGAACAGTTCCGGCTCTATTTTGAAGAGGTTCATTCCGGTTTTTTCAATATTCTAAAAGAGCGGTATCCCGATCTTACCCCCAATGAACTACGCCTTTCGGCCCTGGCCAAATTGAACCTTTCTATCAAAGAGACGGCTACCATTATGGGCATAACACCCAACAGCGTGAAGACCGCCCGTTATCGGTTGCGCAAGAAACTTAATATGGATACCAGCGAAAATCTCAATGAATTTATGATGGCTGTCGAAAAAACGGCCAGCGACCGATAGCAGCAGACTGTCCCTGTTGTTAAATGCCGTCTGGCAGCACGGCATTTTCTCTTCCGTTCTGCATGTTTACCTGTTATCTACGTAATAATTCCTGATGTATACTCATTGTTGACCCCTGCTGGCTTGTGCCTTCAGCCCCCCTCATGATAGTTTTTTGCGTATCAGGGACGATAAACCTTCTGGCTGAAGGGAACTGTGGAATTCCATTTCATCATGGGAAAGTAACCCCGTGGCAAACCTGTGACAATTACAAACAAAATATGATAAGACAATGAAAAGAATACTGGCGTTCATCTACGGTATATTAAGTTACGTGATATTTCTGGCTTCTTTTTGCTATGCGATTGCTTTTGTGGGCGATTTTTGGGTACCGAAGACCATCAACAGCGGTGCAACAAGCGCCCTGGTGCCGGCCCTTCTGGTTAATATGGCGCTGCTGGGGGCATTTGCCATTCAGCACAGCGGTATGGCCCGCAGGGGCTTCAAAAGATGGTGGACGAACATCATCCCCAAACCCATTGAGCGAAGCACCTATGTACTCATATCCAGTATGATACTGATCCTGCTGATGTGGTTCTGGCAGCCCATACCGGCAACAGTCTGGAGCGTAGAAAGCGAGCTTGGCCGGTGGCTTTTGTGGGGCGTGGCCGCGCTGGGCTGGCTGATCGTGCTTGTTACAACCTATCTGATCAGTCACGCTCACCTGTTCGGCCTGCAGCAGGTCTACGATTTTCTGCAGGCCCGCGACTTGTGGTATCCCCGGTTTCAAACACCCGGGCTGTACCGCTATATCCGGCATCCCATGATGCTGGGATTTTTTCTGGCTTTCTGGGCCACCCCCGAGATGACGGGCGGGCATCTGCTGTTTGCTGTTGCCACTTCGGGCTATATCCTGGTCGCTCTTCGTTTTGAGGAGCAGGACCTTATTCGGGTATTTGGAGACCAGTACCGGAAATACCGGAAGCGGGTGCCGATGTTATTACCGGGCATAAAGGGGAGAAAGGCTGTCAGCAAAAACAGGAACGTCAAGGTCCCGTCTGAATAGGGAAGAATAACAAGCTGAAATATTGCACTCAAAAGGAGGAAGCATTATGAGCACAAACATCGACAAAGCACTGCATGCCGCTCTTGAAGGTCCCGAAATACAGCGACTGAAAGTGTATGGCCACCACTGGAACGTCAAACCCGCAGATGTGCTGCGAAGAGAAGGTACACGGGTTCGCGTGGAGGGCCAGCTTGATCACAGCGTGCGCATGTGGGATGATGACCATCTTTTTTACAAGTTTACCTTTAAAAACGGCAAGCTTGAAGAGCAGGATCTTCAGATTAAAGAGAAGGGACTCGGGCAAATAGCGGGAATAGTAGCCAATGCGGTTGGCAAATTCGTTGATATGCCCATCCCGCCCGAGGAGATATCGAAGATTGGTAATAAACTTGAAAATATGGCGCATAATGAGTGGCAGTATGCCATTCAAAAACTGGCGCTGCGCATTGGACTGGAAGGGTACAGGCGAATGCACAGCATTACGGCCTATACGAAACCCCGCTTCGGGGGAGTATCCCAGGTTTTTTCGCCCGGGGTCTATGAAGCCAGCGACTTCTGGGCCGTGGGCAACGATCGCATCGCTTCGCTGAGGGTGCCGCCCCGTATGAAGGTGCTGGTTTGCAAGCACCGCCCGGGGGTGGGCCGTCCCGAAGAATGCAAGACATACACCAAGGATCGTCCTGCGCTTGACGAAGAGGTGATGGGCGTGTCTTACTTGAGTGTGGAAGACCTGGACAACCCCGGCCATACGCTTGTCATTGACGGTACAGAGGCACAGCGTGCCGAGTATACGGTTCGCCTGAAGGAAGGCAGCGGCTGGCTTCGGAAGGACGCCCACCGGGGGTCGATACAGCGAAGCGACAAAATATCCGACGACCGAACCACGGCGCGCGGCATTGTGGGCGGCGGGAAGGACGCCTATCAGTTTACCGGCGACCTTGAGGAGGTACGGCTCAGCGGTGACGAGCAGCAGGTCGTGATTAAAGTAGACGGGGAACCCGTCGAGGCCCTGCACTAAGCGGTAGTCTGATCTATAGGTTGAAAAATACCGGTCCTTGCCCGCGGCCCTTATTTTTTGCCTGTGGCAACGGGTTGTGGGGTCGGGCCTGTGAGATCAAAGGCAAAGCCGATATCGAGGTCCTGCGGCCTCACTGCTGCGATCGGGCATCAGCTGCCTGCAGTGCCCTGAATACATTCACCACACCGTCGGATACGGACAGTTCACTGAAAGGTACGGTCCGGGCCTCCTGGGTGGGTTTGTGCGGGATGGTGACGGTCTGTTCGGGATAGGTCACCACGCTTTGCATAATGATTTCACGGACCCCGGCAGCCGTTAACTCCGGGTAGTAGTTCATAAGCAGGGCAGCTGTTCCGCTGACGACCGGGGCAGCCATGCTGGTGCCCTGCTGCCGCTCATATTCGTTGTCCGGCATGGTGGAGTAGATGTCAACGCCCGGAGCAAAAAGATCCACGGTTTGATCGCCGTAGTTGCTGAACCCGCCAACAAATTCATTTCCCGGCTTCCATGAACTTGCACCAACGGTGAGCCAAAGTTCAATGGAGGGTCCTCCTTCTTCAGGTCCGAGAGTATCGGTGGGGTAACTGGTATCCTCATCGGAATTCTCGGACGAGTTGCCTGCCGCGTGAACCATCAATACGCCGTTTTCCTGGGCATGCCTGACTGCATCATCGACAATCGGCTTGTGGGGCGAGTAGGATTTCCCAAAACTCATGTTGATGATATCGGCCCCGTTGTCGACAGCGTAGCGGATGGCGTTGGCCACATCTTTGTCTCGTTCGTCGCCATCGGGTACCGCACGGACAGGCATGATACGCACGCTGCTGGCAATGCCTTTGATGCCAATACTGTTTTCCCGTACGGCACCGATGATGCCGGCAACATGCGTGCCGTGGGTGGGATCGGGACCGGCTACGTCATTGTTGCCGTAAAACCGTTCTGTCTTGTCTTCGTAGTTGTCTCCCACAATATCACGCGGCGAAAAATCGGGGTTGTAGCCGTACTTGGCAAAATTATAGATCTGTTCTTTTTGATCGGCGATGAGCGTAGAATCAATATCATTCTCCATAACATAGCTCATCACATTCTGTGCAAAATACGTCTGCTGATCCTGAGGCTGTAGATTCTGTACCTCCTCGTATGTATAGTCGCCTTCAAAATACTGTTTCAGGATCCGGTCGGCACGCTGCATGTTCTGTTCAAGCGACTGGATGTTGCTGTACTGTCTCAGTAGTTTTTCTATTTCATAGCGGTATGCACTCAAAATATCCTGGTAATACCGGTATTTTTTTAGTTCTTGTGAATTCAGAACGGTCGTATCCACATCACTGTATTCCGGATGGAGTTTTGCATAAATGCGGGTAAGCTCAAAGGTGTCATGATTGACATTTTTACCGTCCGGTCCGCCGATGAAATTCCATCCATTGACATCATCGACATAACCGTTTCCGTCGTCATCCTTCCCGTTGCCGGCAATTTCATCATCATTGGTCCAGATATTGGACTGAAGGTCTTCATGATTGATATCAACTCCACCGTCGATTACGGCGACGACCACCTCTTTTTGGGCGGATCGCTTGCTGAGAACATATTCATAGGCCAGTTCGCTGCTGATGCCGCGGAACTGCGTGAATTCCTCGTCCAGCAGGTGCCAGTCCTCGGGTGGTTCCAGCATGGAAGAAAAGTCAACAGAATCCGCCGGCTGTGGAGGGGTGGGACGTACAATCTTCTGTGTGGTCGAGCAGCCATATGTTAATAGTATTGCGGAAAAGAAAAGAAGAATGCGGGATTTCATAGAAGTCATGGTAGACGGATGGATTTTAGAGATGGTAATCTAGTTGCTTTGGGTGCTGACGGCCTCTAAAAAACGGTCGGATGCTCGCTCATAGGCTGTGTACATACTTTTGCCAATAGCCTGGTCCAGCAGCTGACCTGTCTCGGATTGCATCAGGGCGAGATAGCTCTCAAGAGTATTGATGTCTACATTGTAATAGGTAATCATGAGCTGATCATGGGTTTGCTGAGACGCACCCGCCTGCATCTGTGTTCTAAAGTTGGCAGCCACGGCATCAATTTGCTGGTCGGTAAAACTGTGTTGCGCACTCAGATTTCCAAGAGCCTTGATGACCGAACGCAAAATAACAATGGAAGACTCAACCGATCCGGCAGCTGCCGAGGTTGTATCAACAAGCGTTTGTATAATCTCAACGCGTTCAGGGGCGGGGGGCTGTTGTTCCATTTCGTACTGGGTGACTATCCTCTTGCGTTTTCCCTGAAGGCTGTAGAATTCCTTGTGGGCCTCAGTAACATGCTGTATGGGAGGACTCCCCAGCGTATTGGTTATTTTGTTGATCTGCTGGCTGCTCAGCCGCTGTTGCAGGGCGGTCTTGAAATCTTCCAGCAGGCGATCACTTCGGTATGCATCCGAGAACAACTCCAGCATCAGCTCATTTTTGTCGGCTGCCAGGTTGAGCGGGTTTTGTTCAAACTGCATGCGGATATTTTCAGGCGCTTTTCCCAATTGTTGCTCCAGGGCCAGCTGCTCAATGAGCTGATCGACGGGAGACTGACCACTGCCGGTGGATTGTCCCGGCAAAGGGAAAGGCAGGATGGCAAACAGCAGAAAAAAAACAGTGAGGCGTTTATCGAGTTGCATTGTCAGATTCATCAAAAGTGATTTGATTTCAAGATTAGGGATAAGCTACTAATTATTTTCAGGCCGAAAAAATAAATAAGAGAACAGGACGCTTCAGTGTGCAGAAGTTGAATCCTGATCCCGGGTCATAGGTACAAAACGCACCGGCAGCTCGCGGCTGATCCGTACCTTGCCCTCTTTGCTTTTTGTTACTCTTGTAAGCGTCTGTATTTGGCCTGCAGCACCAACCGGAGCAACCAGTACTCCGCCCGGTTTAAGTTGATCAATAAGAGGCTGGGGGATGGTTTCAGGCGCTGCCGTCATGATAATGGCATCGAAAGGGGCCTGTTTGGGCCATCCCCTGTATCCGTCCCCTATTTTTGTTTGAATAGTGCTGTACCCCAACTGATCGAACCGGGACCGGGCCTGTTGACCCAGTGGAGCCACTATTTCGATGGTGAAGACATGCGGCGTAATTTCAGACAGCACCGCGGCCTGATAGCCGCTGCCTGTTCCGATCTCCAGGACTTTCTCACCTGCTTGCAGATCCAGCATCTGGGTCATGTACCCCACAATGAAAGGCTGTGAGATGGTTTGCGCGTGGCCGATGGGCAGGGGGCGGTCGTCATAGGCAAACTCCTGGTACTGGCCCGGCACGAACTCGTGCCGGGGGACGTGCCGCATGGCATCCAGAACCCTGGAATCTGAGACTCCCCTCCGTGCGATGTCTTCCTTTACCATCTGGTGCCGTTCGTCCCGCCGTTCTTCGAAACGGGGCGGTTTCCATTCAGCCTCCGACTGGCTTATTTGGGCCTGGGAGACCATAGGGGAAGCGTTGGTGGCGGGAAGGAGCAGGAATACCGAGCAGCTGAGAACGGCTGTGCATAGTATGTTAAAAACGACTTTCATGGCATCAACTTTTAATCAGGAGTTAATTAAAACATGATGGAGGAGCTGTTTAGTTCATTTTTTGTGTAGGGCGCAGGGGGATTTTACGGTACAATAAAAGTTGCCTGATTCTGCGTTAACAAATAAGATGTTAATAACCTTACGTTTCACCGTTATCAATTATGCAGGAGATCTCATGGAAAAACCGTCGCTTACTGTTCAGCTTTTTACGGAAGCCACATCCGATTTTGAAACCTCACAATATAGAATTCTGGCAGCGCTGAAAATTATTTCAGATGACTTTCAGAAAAACAAGATCTATCCCCATCTCAGCCACCTCGTCGAACTTTATGCAACCCTCGGCAATGTGCTGGACCGGCTGCAGGATGCAAGGAAAAAATTCCCAAAGCGGATCAAGAGAATTGATTTTGTCAACCAGGTTATTGAGCATGAAGTGGTTTTTGTACCGGGTTCAGATCTAACCAAGACAGAGGATCTTATCGAATGGGCCCTTCCCTATATACGGGCAAAAATTGAAGAGGGTCGTACCATCTATGAATTCGCGAGCGAAGAGATCAAGCTGCAGGAGGTGGGGATCATACCGAATTATACCGATGAGGGATATCTTTTTGTCCCTGATAATGAACGTTCCAGGTTGCTTCTTTTTCAGTATGAGGTTTCTGTTTTTGAAAGTTCAACGGCCAAGTACCGCTCGTTAAAAACCTCCTTCCTCAAGGCGATTAACAAAGGCCGGGCCCACCGGTCGCCGAATGCTATTAAACTCAATTTAATCAGCGAACATGGCGTGCTGCCCAACCCGGCCACCTATGCCTTCAACACCCGGCTCCAGTTTCCCTTCCAGGAAACCATTTTTCCGATTACCAAACGCAAGTTGATGCAGCAGCTGTATGATGAGCGCTGATTCCAGTGGGGGAGGCGGCTTGTTTGGAATTGGAGAGAATGGCGGTGGTTTCAATGTCACGGTTATGAACTGTCTACAACCGTCAGGGTACATCGCGAGATGCAAACCAGCTTCTGGCTGGGGGTATGGATCTTTGTCTCCCAGACCTGGATGCGCCGCCCCCGCTGCACGGGAACAGCGGTACCTGTTACGCTATCCCCCTTCTTTACCGACCGGATGTGATTGGCGTTGATTTCGATACCTACAGCGGTTTTACCTTCCTCCCTGATGTTTAGCCAGGCGCCGATGGAAGCCAGCGTTTCTGCCAATGCCACCGAAGCGCCGCCATGTAAAATGCCGAAGGGCTGAATCGTGCGTTCATCTACAGGCATGGTGGCTTTGATTTCATCTTTCTTGAAGGAGACGAAGCTGATGCCGAGGGCATTACCCATGTTGGCCTGACCGGAATCAAAAAAATCTTGTACGCGTTTTTGAATATCAGATTGGATATACATAAATATTATTTTACCATTAATAGAGCTTTCTGCATAATAGGAACAGCCAGAGAGAAATAAAATTATGCTTTCAAGTGAGTTATAATCAATTATATTGATGCTATAACCGCCAGCAAACGAGGGAATATCATGGATTATCAGCCGACAACTATTCTAAGTGAAGTTGACAAAGGGTTGCAAAAACATGACAAGGAGGTTCTTTTTGCAACGAAACGAGAAGGGGACTGGGTTGATATTGGGAAAGAAGAATTCCAGGAAAAGGTTCGTCACTTTGCACTGGGTCTCTATGAACTGGGTGTGCGCCGCGGCGACCGTGTCAGCCTGCATTCCGAGAATAGTGCTGAATGGCTGATCTGTGATCAGGCGATACTGTCGATTGGGGCTGTTGACGTGCCTATCTACCTGACACAACCGGGAAAACAGATACAGTACATCCTTGAGAACGCCGAGGTGAAAGTTCACATTGTATCCACCGATAAGCTGTGGAAGGATACACGCTCGCGCATAGAGAAAGTGGAAAATATTGAGGCAGTCATCAGTATCCTGGGTACTGAACAGAAGGAAGTGATGAGTTTCGAGGATATTCTTGAGAAGGGAGCCCGTAGAAATGAAGAAGATCCAGGGCTTATCGAGCGTCTAAAGTCGGAAGTGGACCCCGATGACCTGGCAACCTTCATTTATACCTCGGGAACCACGGGTGCTCCCAAAGGGGTGATGCTCACCCACTGGAACATCGCCTCCAATCTGCTGGCCTCCCTGGAGCGGGTACCCTTCGGGGACGATGTGCAGGAAGACCAGCGGATGCTTTCTTATCTGCCGCTTTCTCACGTCTTCGAACGGTTGATAACCTACCTGTACATCCGGCTGGGGTATCCCATCTATTATATCGAGGAGGTGGATCAGATCCGGGATGATTTTGAATACGTGAAGCCCTATTACCTGGCGACCGTCCCGCGCCTGCTGGAGAAAATACACACGGGTATCAAAGTAAGAGGGCAGGACATGAGTGGCCTTAAAAAACAGCTCTATTACTGGGCGATCAACAGGGCAGAGGAATATGATCCGGAGCATCCGCCCACCGGCTTGGCAGCCCTCAAGCATAAGATTGCCGATAAGCTGGTTTACAGCAAGATACGGGCACTTTTTGGCGGGAAACTGCTGGGCGTAGTGAGTGGGGGAGCTGCCCTTTCACCCACGCTCTTTCGCTTTATGAATGCCCTCGGGATCATATGCCTGCAGGGGTATGGGCTGACGGAAACTTCGCCGGTGCTGTCGGTTCACGACAAGGATCACATGCGCGTGGGCAGCGCGGGCCTTCCCCTCTCCAATGTGAATATAAAGATTGCAGAAGACGGGGAAATTCTGGCCAAGGGCCCCAACATTATGAAAGGATACTACCGCAACGAGGAGAAAACGAAGGAGGTATTTAACGAGGACGGCTGGCTGAAAACGGGAGATGTAGGCAAGCTGGAGGACCATTATCTCTTTATTACGGATCGTAAAAAATCAGTGTTTAAACTTTCCACGGGTAAGTATATTGCCCCGCAGATCATTGAGAACCGGTTGATAGAAAGCGGCTTTATTGAACAGGCGATGGTTGTTGGTTACAAGCGGAAGTTCTGTGCCGCCCTGCTTGTACCGAATTACGAGAATATAGAGAAGCGGCTAAAGGGACGGGGAGAGTCGATATCCAAAGAACCAAGCAAGGAGCCCAAGGTTCGCAAGCTTATCCAGCGGGAAGTTGACAAGGTGAATAAAAACCTCTCGCCCTGGGAAACCGTCAAAAAGTTTGTACTCCTGAAGGATCCTTTTACGATTGAGTCGGGTGAACTGACCCCCACGCTGAAGGTCAAACGTCCCCAGGTGAAGGAACATTACGAAGAGGAAATCAATTCTATGTATGAAGAGGAGGAAGAGGAATAACAGGGAAACGATCAACACCCCTGCAGCTCCAATGCTAACACCAAAATTATTTATATGAGTCAGGCTAAATATTCTATTCAAAAAGTTGCAGTACTGGGATCGGGAACAATGGGGAGCCAAATTGCCGCACACTGTGTGAATGCCGGTTTGGATGTTTGGCTGCTGGACCTCAAGGATGAGGAGAGTGAGAACCCGAACCGGCAGGTGGTCGAAAATATCAAAAAACTCAGGGAGATGAATCCCTCGCCACTTGGGCGGCCCGACTATGCCGATCGCATCACGCCGGGCAACTTTTCCGATGACCTGGATATGCTTTCAGAAATGGACTGGATCTGTGAGGCGGTGATTGAGAAAATGGATATTAAAAAGGATTTACTGGCCCGGGTTGAGGAGGTGCGATCGGAGGGCTCCGTCGTCAGCTCAAATACTTCGGGGCTGCCGATCGGGGAGATCAGCGAAGACTGCTCGGATGAGTTCAGGGCCCATTTCCTGGGAACCCATTTTTTCAATCCCCCGCGGTACATGAAGCTGATGGAGGTGATTCCCACGGCTGATACGGCCGGGGAAGTCATCAATGCGATGAGCCGCTTCTGTGAGCGGCAGCTGGGCAAAGGAGTGGTGAAGTGCAAGGATACACCCAACTTCATTGCCAACCGCATTGGTATTTTCTCCATCGCCAGCATTATGCCCTATTTTTTTGACGGCACTTTCCGGGCTGAAGAGATTGACTTTCTGCTTGGTACCCTCACTGGTTATTCCAAGGCTGCTACCTTCCGCACCGCCGACATGTCCGGCCTGGATGTAATTCATCATGTGGCTGCCAATCTGTATCCGGCCATACCCGGGGATGAGCGTCGGGAGGTGTTCGATCTGCCCGAGACCTTTGAAAAGATGGTGGAAGAGGGACGGCATGGCAACAAGGCGGGACAGGGCTTCTACAAGAAAGTGAAAACCGACTCCGGTAAAGAGTACAAGGTGATCAATCCGGAGACCATGGGTTATGAGTCACAGGTCAAACCCGAATTCGAAACTGCTGCCGTGGCCAAAAAAAGGTTCAAGAGGGCCGGAGAGCGGCTGCACTTCCTGGTGAACGAGGATGATAAAGTAGGGGAATTTTTGTGGAAGGTTCAATGCGACCTGATGCTGTATGCAGCACATCGCATCCCGGAGATAACAGACTCGGTGGAAGCCATCGACCGGGCCATGAAGTGGGGCTTCAACTGGGAGCTTGGGCCCTTTGAACGCTGGGATGCCATTGGTGTGAAGGAGGTCGTTGCACGTATGCAGGATGAAGGCCGGGAGGTACCGCAATCGGTGCTGGAAATGCTTGAACAGGGTCGAGATCAGTTTTATAACCGGGAGGAAGGTACCGTCTACAACCTGGCAACAGGCGAGGTGGAGCAATTGAGTGCACCGGCGCGCGGGGCTGTGCGGGTTTCGGATCTCAAGTCTGAGAATAAAGAGGTATTTGGCAACGACAGTGCGGGGTTGTATGACCTGGGACAAGGAGTGGCCCTTTTCGAGTTTCGAACCAAACAGTATACCCTCGGTTTTGAGCTTGTACAGTCGCTGCAAAAAGCCTGTGATGTCGTTGAGGAGCAGTTTGATGCCCTGGTTATCAGCCATGACGGGGAGAATTTTACCTATGGGGCCAACCTCATGGAAGCGATGGGAGCCTGGCAGGAGGGGGACAAAGAGCGGGTGAGGCAGGCGGTGAAAAATTTTCAGCAGACTGCCGTCGGATTGCGTTATCGTCCGTTTCCAGTGGTAGTGGCGCCTTTTGGGCGTTCGCTGGGCGGCGGTGTGGAGTTTATCCTTCATGCTGACAAGGTTGTTGCGCACCATGAGTTGTATGCCGGCCTGGTGGAGGCAGGCGTGGGCCTGTTGCCTGCGGGAGGCGGGACTAAAGAGATGCTTCACCGGACGATGCAGAAACTGATGCAGGATGAGCAGATCGATCCCCTGCCCAACGTAAAGGAGACGTTCAAGACCATAGGCATGGCCAGAGTCTCTGACGGGGCACCGAATGCACAGGAGCTCGGTTACCTCGGGGCATCCGACGTTATCGTGATGAACCGTGATCTTTTGATTGCCGAGGCCCGGGCGGAAGCCCGCCGTCTGGCAGACAGGGGGTATCATCCTCCGGCCAAACCGCGGGTGAGGGTGCTTGGCAATCAAGCACTGAGCTCTCTGAAGATCATGCTCTACATTATGCACGAGGGTGGCTTTATTACCGATTATGACCAGGTGGTGGCTGATAAAATTGCCTTTGTACTGAGTGGCGGTGATCTGAGTGAACCCCAGGAGGTCCCGGAGCATTACCTGCTCAGGCTTGAGCGCGAGGCGTTCATGGAGCTGCTGGAGGATGAGCGAACCCAGGCCCGCATTGAGCACATGCTTAAGAAGGGAAAACCGCTAAGGAATTAATAGCAAGAAAAAAGTAGAAGGTAGAGAGTCATAAGTACAGATCGTTTTGATAATATCATCGTGATTTACGGCTCTACACCTGAGTGTATTTGGTTAAAATATCAGTTGATTATGAATAATTTTAGAGATCTTCAGGTTTGGCAAAAAGCCGTAAATCTGGTAACTCATGTCTATCAATTGACTGAGAACGTTCCAAAAACAGAACAATATGGTTTAACAAACAAAATTAGAAGAAGCGTTATTTCAATAAGCTCAAATATAGCGGAAGGAGCTGGTAGAAAATCTAAAAAAGGATTTAAGCAATTCCTTTACATCTCCACAGGGTCATGTTATGAATTAGAAACTCAGCTTACCATTTCGCAAAACTTGAACCTTGTGGATGAGAGTGAATATGAAGCTGTCAAAAGGAATTGATTGAGATTCAGAAAATGATATATGCTCTGCGAAAAAGCTTGCAATGATATAAGAAAATAACTTTTTACTTTAAACTTTTTGCTTATGACTACCAAGGAAGCCGTAATTGTAGCCGCTGCTCGAACACCTACTGGAAAAGCGAACAAAGGTTCACTCCGTTTTACCCCGCCCGATACGCTTGGAGGGGAGATCATAAAATCACTGCTGGAACGGGCTCCAAACCTCCAGCCCGAAATGATTGACGATGTGATTATGGGGTGCGCATTCCCGGAAGCGGCACAGGGACTGAATATCGCCCGCCAGTGTGCGGCCCTGGGAGGCCTTCCACCATCGGTTCCGGCGGCGACGATGAATCGTTTTTGTTCGTCGGGACTGCAGACTATCGCTCAGGCTGCTGAACGAATTATGGTGGGCGGGGCGGATGTGATTGTTGCCGGAGGAGTTGAGTCCATGTCGCTGGTTCCCATGGGCGGTTATGTTTCGCGGCTTAATCCGGAACTGGTGGATAATTACCCGGAAATCTATATTAACATGGGACTTACAGCCGAGAAGGTGGCTGATAACTATGAGGTGAGCCGTGAAGCCCAGGATGCCTTTGCCTACCGCAGTCACCAGCGAGCGATTAAGGCCTGGGAGCAAGGATATTTTGAGGATCAGGTTGTGCCGATCCAGGTAAAAGAAAAGAAGGTGACGGCCGGCGGAGAGGTGGAGGAAAACGAATTCTTGTTTGATACGGATGAGGGACCCCGCCGCGATACCTCTGAAGAGATATTGGCAAAGCTGAATCCGGCATTCAAGCAGGGCGGAACGGTCACGGCGGGCAATTCTTCGCAGATGAATGACGCGGCGGCGGCCGTTGTGGTGATGAGCCGGGAGAAGGCGGAAGCACTTGAGCTGAAACCGATGGCTAAATACCATGCCTTTGCTGTGGCGGGAGTGCCCCCTGAAATTATGGGCATCGGTCCGGTGGAAGCGGTACCGAAAGTTCTGGAACAGACCGGCATGGAACTGGCTGATATGGATCTTATTGAGCTTAATGAAGCTTTTGCCGCACAGTCCGTCGCCGTCATACGCGAGCTGAATATGGATGAGGAAATTGTCAACATCAACGGCGGTGCGATTGCGATGGGGCACCCCCTGGGATGTACCGGGGCAAAGCTGACTACCCAGATTCTGCATGATCTCCAGCGACTTGATAAACAGTTTGGCATGGTGACCATGTGTGTGGGCGGGGGAATGGGGGCCGCCGGCATTTTTGAAAATTTGGCATAGCTTTGTCCATCAGCGGGCTGTTTCTATTGTCACTATTATTCAATCTACCAATGCTATTGACCTATGTTTACCTCAGATACCCTCAAGGACGAAACCATCCTGATTACCGGCGGAGGCAGTGGCCTGGGACTGGCCATGGCCAGAAAATGTGCTTCTCTTGGCAGTAATATTGCCATATGTGGCCGAACCGAGGAAAAACTTCAAAAGGGGGCTGAGAAAATTAAAGAGATGGGATCGGGAGGAACCGTTCGCTATTATGTAGCGGATGTCCGGGATTACGATCGGGTCAAGGAGATGATGAGACAGATCATAGCCGATTTTGGCAAGATGACCGGTTTGGTGAATAATGCCGCGGGAAATTTCCTGTCGGCTTCCGAAGATCTGAGCCCCGGCGGATTCAAGGCTGTCGTGGACATCGTACTCCATGGATCCTTTAACTGCACGCATGTGTTTGGAAACTACCTGATCGGGGAGGAGCGGGCAGGCAACATACTTAATATGGTAACAACCTACGCTGAATCTACGGGGTCGGCCTTTGTGCTCCCTTCCGCCTGCGGAAAGGCGGGCGTACTGGCTATGACGCGATCACTGGCCTACGAATGGGCTACCTACGGTATTCGCTTGAATGCGATTGCGCCCGGACCCTTTCCCACAGAGGGGGCGTGGGAGCGCTTGATGCCCGATGAAAGCGCAGAGAAAAAATTCCTGTCAAAAATACCGGCCGGCCGATATGGTGATAAAGAGGAGCTGGCCAACCTAGCTGTCTTCTTAATGTCGGATATGGCTTCCTACATCACCGGCGAGTGTGTAGTGATTGATGGGGGCGAACGCCTGGCGGCCGGGCAGTTTAATTTCATTGACAAGCTGGCCCCCCGCGAAAAGCTAAAGGAATTTTTCAAGAGCATGCATAAAAGGGAAGGATAAGGGGAGAGACACCAACCTTGGGCAGGGGGGGAGGTTCGATCCCTTTTTTCATGCTGCCATCCACCTTGCTGTTTGTTTCTACACTCTGTTCAAACGCCGGTCGATCTTGTCGAGTGTTTTATTAAGCTCCATGAGATGATAGCCGTTATATATGGTTGGACGCTTTAGCTGTATGGACTTAATAAATTCCATGGCAGCAAGTTCGGCAGACTTGGAGGCATCAAACGACTGGCGTTTGAAATAAAGATGGCTGCTATCGTGCTCTTCGGCCAGGCGCACCGTTTGTTCCAGCGCATTACAGTCGGCAAGGTAGTTGTGATCGGCTGCCACGCGGTGGTGACTGGCGGTTTGGGAAGCCGCATTGAGATAGATATTGGCCGTAGCGCCGCTGTCAAATCGAATAAAAAGGTGCAGGGCGTGCGGATTTTGACTATTGAGTGTTACACTTTTCAGATCAGTATGATGTACCGCCCCGTTAATCCATCGCAGGCAGAAGGCCAGCTCATTGATCCACAGGTAATCGAAGCTGGAGTCGGACTCCGTGCGCTGGGCATGGGGCATCTCACGAACGACCTGCATGAAGGTGGGCTTGATTATTTTTTTAGCCATCCATTTGGAGGCGGGATTCAGCGTCGGCCAGTGCGAAAACTGGATCCGTACATTCGCTTCCTCGGCAGCATGGTATACTTTTTTAATGAGCTTAGTATTGCCGGTGGGCAGTGGTCCCACCAGAAAGGTATGCAATCCCATCTTTACAGTTTCCAGCAGGTGCTCAAGTCGATTTGGTGTATCATCGAGAAGAAAACAGGCATCAATGGGACCGATACTGGAGAGTTTGGCAGCAATAGTAACTTCAGACACCGATTGGTGAGTTCGCAAATGCTTTTCCCAGGCGATGGCCCTTTCGGCAGACCCGACGATTCCAATTTTCATAAGCAGGAGCTTCTATAGTAATTAATACAGCATAATTATGAAATTGGAATCTAATTTCAAAACGGTTTATCAATTCCAGCACTTACCAGTCTCAATCGGGCATAACAAGCGCCAGAATGAAATAGAGCAGTATGGGACTTCCCCATCCGAGAAAGGTTGTGATGACGAAAATAATACGTATGATGGTCGGGTCCCAGCCAACATACTCTGCAATTCCACCACAAACTCCTGAGATCATTCGATCACTGTGTGACTTTTTTAATCGAGCTGCCATAAATATTCAGTTCATTTACTTGGTTGTCCTTTGAAGGTAGATCATACGCAACTTCTAGGAGGATGTTTCAGCTGTCTTAACGTTCAAGTAAAAAGAGAGTCCGAAGTAGTAGCAGGGGAATAATAAGGAGCTGTAAAGCAGGAGCGGGGAGGCACGGTCATAAAAGTAGATCAAAGCCAGGAAATGAATGACAAAGAATGAGCCGAGCAGCAGGGTGGTTTTCCGCAGAAAAAGGGTACGGGTCGGATAAACATATTTGACGGGTAAAAAAGTAGCGACTGCGAAGGCCAGCATAATCAGGGTTGCCCAAAAGACGGAAAGCTGGAGAAGAAAAATATAAACGACGACAATATTCCAGTAGGAGGGAAAGCCCAGAAAGAAGTGATCACTGGTCTTGGCCTCTGTATTGGAGAACCCAAGTGCACTGGCCGCTGCACAGACCAACAGCACCCAGAGCGGCAGGTGCATCGTAGCATAGATCCAAAACAGGGGGATGGCTGTCCAGGTGAGATAATCAACAATATTGTCCAGCAGCGCGCCGTCGATGGCGGCCGCATGTTTTTTTGTTTGAACCAGCCGTGCGAGGGCGCCGTCCACCGAGTCGATGAGTACCGTTCCGGCAAGCGCCCAGAGCGCCATTTGATAGGATTCCTCGAAGATGAGAACCAGGGCCCACAGGGCTAAGGCAGCCCCGGAAGCCGTGAACAGGTGAACCCCATAGGCGGCTATTTTTTTCACAGGCGGATTGTTTTGGACGTTACGATTTCCATGGCTACGGCAACCCACAATAAAATAAAAAAAGCGGAACCGATGAAGTTATTAATTGAACAGATAATACCGATCAAACGGTATAAAAGGCAATTTGAACAATTAAAATGATAAGTCTCGCCCCAAATCATACCCAAATTCAACTAACACCAGAATGGATTGCCACGGTTAATGAAGACGGTTCATACTACGATACCGTCGAAAAAGTGGGGTAATCGCTGGTTGTATCGCTTTAGGCATCACTACCAGCGATCCCCTTATTAGATATTATCTGTCAGCATTATGTGTATTCATGGTCCTGAAATTATACATATAAGGTAGCCTATTTTAATTTTAACAGTATAGGCGTGGGAAATCGTTTGCAGGCATTCTTTCTGTATAAATAAGGTCATGTTAAACCTATCCTTTAGTACCTTGTATTTTACGTAAATATTTTAAGTGTTCATTCAGATCATTGATATATCAATATTTTATTTAAAAAGTTATATTGTTAAGTAGCATTTATATTTTCCTGCCAATCAATGTGTTATTGCTAATAATAAAATAGGCTAATGCCTCATAATAATATTGACCTTTACTTCGAAGAGAATCCCAATCCCATGTGGATCTTTGAAAGGGATACCTTAAGAATTATTGATGTAAATGAGTCTGCATTATCATTATATGGGTATCACAGGGAAGAAATGTTGTCACTCAGGATTACGGACCTGAGAACAAAAGAAGAGATTCCTAAACTTCTCGAATCTGTCACGACAGAAATACAGTCTTTTCAAGATGCTGGTGTTTGGAGGCATAAGACAAAAGCAGGGGATGAAATTTATGTCAACATCTTATCTTATCCGATAAAGGTAGAAGAAAAAAAATGTGAACTGGTCTTGGCCAAAGATATAACAGAGCTTAAGAAGACCCAGGAAAAGCTTGATAGAAGAGAGAAAATCTTCGAGATCTTGTCAGAAAATGTGGCTGGAACCTTTTTTGTCTTTGATTCAAATGGGAAGATGTTACAATGGAATAATTATGTAGAGGAAATTACCAATTATACTGCAAAAGAAATCTCTGAAATGAATGCCCTGGATTTTGTTGACGATGGAGAAAAGGAAAAGATTTCTGATGCTATTCTGGAAACTCTTCAATCGGGATTTGTAGAAGTTCAGGGTAAATTAAAAGGGAAGTTTGGGAAAGAAACTCCATTACTCTTTAAAGCAAGCTGTGTAGAGATTGATAACAGAAGTTGTATAGTCGGAATAGGGATAGATATCTCAAACTTATTAAAAGCTCAGAAAGACGCTCAGGAACATCTTGAACTTCTTCAAACTATTATTGATAACTCAGAATCAGTCATGTATCTAAAGGACAACCAAAACAGGCTGGCTTTTGTTAACGATGCTTTTGCTGAGCTATTTGATATCAACAAAAATGAGGTGATTGGGAAAAAAGACACCGGATTAATTGGTCCAGAACAGGCAAAAAAAGTAAAAGAAAACGATGATTTGGTTCGGTATAACGGGCATGCAAAAAATTTTGAAGAAGTGCTCGAAATTGATGGAGAAACTCGAACATTTTTGAGTACCAAAACAGTAATTAATGGAATTCAAAAATATGATGGTTTCATTTTTGGGATTTCTACCGATATAACAGAAAAAAAGCAAACAGAACATGAATTAGAAAAGACGATTAAAGAAAAGAATACACTTCTATCAGAAGTTCATCATCGAGTTAAAAATAATCTTGCGATCATTTCTGGCCTGATAGAGCTTGAAGTGATGGATGCCGATAATGAGCAAATAATTAGAAAACTCAAGGATAGTCAGTCTCGTATAAATTCAATTGCGTTGACACATGAACTTCTATACCAGGAACAACATTTTTCTGATATTAACTATGGTGATAATGTCAAAAAATTAGTTGCCCAGGTAACCGATACTCTTGGCACTGAAATAGAAATTAGATTTGATGTGGATCCTTTAAAGCTCAATATAAATCAAGCATTACCCTGTTCACTTATTATTAATGAAATTGTAACGAATGCTATAAAACACGCCTACAGGGGAATAGATGAGCCGGAACTATATGTGGTAGTTAAGGATAGGGATGGAACCATAAATCTAAGAATTGAGGATAACGGTATCGGCCTACCTGAAGGATGTGATATTAACTCACCAAACGCCCTTGGAATGCAACTTATCAATACGCTGATTAAACAACTTGAAGCTGACATAGAAGTCACAGTTGAGGATGGGAGTAGTTTTGAAATTTGGTTCAAGAAACAGGATGTGAAAGGTACAGGTAGTTCGATACTTAATAATATCGAATAGCCACGACTTGATCTGACAGTCAACCGTTAGAAGTTGGGTTTAGTAGTCAGGTAATCTTCTTGGTCTTTCGAAGATTATGCATATGTCCTATTCGATTTATATGTTCTCCCGTTTATACTTATCGATTTTCCACATTTATCGCTTCAGTGCCATCAAAGCTTACTATTGATGTCCCAAAGTTTGGGCTTGCGTCACTTCGAAGGCAGAAAAGAAATTGAATATATCCAAGATTTCCGGAAGGCGTAATTCTCACTTCCATTAATCTTCTGTCATCCAGGTAATCTTTTGTCAAGTATTTTCGTATTTCCTGAAGAAAAATTCTCTCTGCATCCCGGGTTACATAGCCCATAATAACGGGAAGCAACTTTTCGATGGTTTTTGCAACCGTTGCACTATGCCCGAGGGAAATGATATCCTCGAGCCAATGGAAATTGGCATTTTCATCGGATTCAATTCTGACTTCCAATGAGGTTTCATTATCATCGTCCAGTTCCGCTCTAATATAGAGCTCAAGAGTTATATCAAGATCCCCATTAAAAAAATTATTTATAACGATTTCTAAGGGTAACTTATATTCAATTCGGTTGTTATGCCACGTTGATTCGATATCAGATCGAAATCTCAGGTATCGAATACCATTGATCTCTTTGTTCATTTGTCTAAAGGCCAGACTATCAATCACTGATTGTGAGATATCCCGGATCTGGTTTTCTCCTTCAACAGCAATCTGGCGTGGTTCACCGATGGGGGACCACAAGTTCCCACTATTTAATCTTCGTGCCAACAGTGATAAAGAAGTATCTTTGAAGACAGAAAAATCTTCTGATCCTCTGGCTGGAATATCGTTGTTAATGTTTGCGTAATGAACACGAAGCCTGAACTGAAAGTCACTTAGGTTAACATTATTTTGCTTCGCTCTTATTTCCCAGTTTGCCTGAATCTCTTCACAGGGGCTTACTGTTGATTTGGAAACTTCAAATTCAGCTACTTCAAGAACTTCTCGAAGATCTGGTATTGTCGGTGGAGGAAGGATAACACCATCATCTCGAATCAGATTTGGGTCGAGTTTAATTTTCATTTTTCCCTCTTATTATTAGACTGATTTCCAATCCATGATAAATGGAATGACCTTTTATGACTCTGTTAGTTCACTTCAACCAGATGAGTAATTGATTGAAGATCAATTAGGTACGACCAGAAATCAGTAGTTTAATCCCTTGTTTTTAAAAATACTTAGGCATGATGACTAAATATTATTATTAGTTTAATATAGTTAGGGTTGATAACCAAGGAATTAATTCATTAATATGGTCGGGTTTGAAAAAAGAAGCGATGGGTATAAGCTTAATTAGAGAAGCGGATAAACCTATGTGGCCTAAGCTTTGGTTGTAGTTTCATTACATTTAATCATCGATGATGGAAAACCTCGTACTTAATAATGTTATGATTATTAGTTATGACAACCGGTGAAAGTGTATGTATGAAAAAAGACCTATGAATCAACTGGAAACTCTTTCTTTTTTACTGATAATAGCGATTTTTAGTGGTTGTTCCATTTTGGTTAGCGATACTCAAACATCACAAATTGTCGGAAAATGGGAATGGATTCGTTCAACTGGTGGAGTTATCGGAGAAACTGTTAACTCTGATTCTGCTGGTATTGCTAATCGTCAGATTGTATTTAAATCTAATTCTGCGTTTTCCTTTTTTCGAGGGGATACATTAGTAATTGCAGGGACGTATTCGTTTCACAAAAGTGAGGGTGAAACGGTAATCAATTATGATACAGAAACGGGAAGCTTCATAGATCAACGCCTTCGATTCCAAGGGGAGGATACGCTCATATTGGCTGATGAATGCTATGACTGTTTCATTAATTACTACAGCCGAGAGGAGTAAATTCTTCGAGACTAAATAATAAAGGGGATATATTTCGCTATGTTTGAAACCTGTAGCCTTTCAATCCTTTGTTGTTTACTCTGGTACCTCAATAATTTATAAAAGACTGGAGAGATGAGATGCCACAATTAACAAAGGTTGCGCTTGAGCATGATTCAGTTTGATATAATCCCCTGAAAATAAAACCGGGAGATCATCTAAATATTCCGTTTACCCCCCATAAACGCCCCCGAGGCTGTAAACAGGTGAACCCCATAGGCGGCTTTTTTCACAGGTGGATTGTTATGGACGTTATGATTTGCATGGCTATGACAATCCATAATAAAATAAAAAAAGCGGAACCGATGAAGTTCCGCTTTGAAAGGATAACAGCTTATTGAAAATTACTCAATAGTGACCGTCCCTTCTGATGGTTGATAGCCAACGTAGCTGACTGTCAGGCTGTGGGTTCCCTGGTTTAGTCCCGGGATTGAAAATTTGCCGTTTTGGTCGGTGGAAGAGCCCTTGCTTGTCCCTGCAATAACCACATTGGCACCAGCAAGAGGAGTGTTGTCTTTTGTGGAAATGACTTTCCCCGTGAGCGTACCAATCTTGCTAGCTTTAACATCTTGAAGTGTCATCTGGGAGGTTTCAACTTCGGGAGACTCTAACTGCGTATATCCTACAACTGCTACTTCATCCAAGCTGTTTACCCTTTTTTCATTTTCATCACTTGCTGACGAAGCAGATTGCTCGTCAGAACCATCTCCGCTCCCTGCAAGTCTGAAAATCATGGGCAGCGAGTATTGTACGCGAACCGGCTGGCCGCGCTGTCTTCCTGGTTTGAATTTTGCTTGCTTGACAACTCGTAATGCCTCTTGATCCAATGATTCACTTACACCGCGAATAATTTCTGGATTTTCAACTTCTCCCTCTTCATTCACAATGAACCTAATGATCACTCTTCCTTGATCGCCGGCTTCTCTTGCTTCTTCCGGATAGTTAATTTTTGTCTGAAGTTCTCCGAGGCCGCCAATAAGCCGCGGCATCTGTTCGACGGCAACGAAGAAGTCTTCCTGTGCCTTGGAGTTAGGGTTAACCTTTGATGCAGATGCTGGTTTTAAGTCTGACAATACTGTTTGTACATCAATGCCCTCATGGAGCTGAATTTTAACAACTCCATTTTGACCAGAATTACCATACGCATCAGTAGCATCTTGTCCTTTTAAAATGTTAACGGAGGAAATATACTCTGACTTGAGTCGTGATAGGGCATTGGGTGCATCCACTTCGTTTTCAGAGATAATTTCCCCATTTATTATATAAAGAGGCTGATCTTTGTCAGCTTGCAGATTCAGTTGAGACTGCGCCTCCTGGAACTCAGTGTTGGTGATACCATCGTCGCTGCTAAGGTCGCTGCAGGAGATCGTCAGCACGACGAGGGTGGCGGTTGCGAGTGTCAGCAGAAAGCTGGATCGAAAGGTAGCAGTTGAGATGTTTTGGGTAGACATAACCTGGATACGTTTTTTTAATGATGAAGGATTAACAGCCATGCTCATGGCAAGATTGCTGTTTTGGTATTCGCGCTCAGCAAGTTCGAAAAGGAGGTTGGCATATCGTTTCCTGGAAAATTGCGTATCGGCCAGTACCTGTCCGTCGCAGGTAATTTCGCGGTACTCCTGGCTGCTTCGGTACAGGTAATGGGAGAGGGGATGAAACCAGAATAAGGCTTTCACGACCATTAACACGCCATTGAGCAGGAAGTCCCGGTGTTTGATGTGCATGAGCTCATGACGTACGGCCATGGCGGTTTTTTCCGGATCCGTTTTAAGCTCGGCCGGAATGACAATCCGGGTTTTGAGCCATCCGTAGGTGAACGGTACACTGGCCTGTGCTGAAAAAGCGATGAGGGGATTGATATGCTGAAATTTTTTGTCGCCTGATGGAATATAGGGTTCGTCCATCTGCTTCAGCCTGCTAAATGACAGCTGTTGCCCAATTTGTTTAAGCTGAATAGCGTTGACGCCCAGCTTGCACAGGTGATACAGTGCTCCCAGAATGAACAGTGTGCTGAAGAATCCAATCCAAAGCATGGGGCTGGAAAGGGTTTGCCAGAAAGTAGGCGTGGCAGGAGCTGCGGACACCACAATGGGGTTTTGGATGACGATGAGTTTAGCTGTGGCTCCTTCAGATGAAACCAGGAGTTGTCCCAATGCTTCGACCCCGTAAGATCCTATAATGCCCAGAGGCAGGGCAAGCAGAAGTGCCACCCGGCTGTGATATTGATAGACAGGCTGCCAGCTATCTTTCCGGCGTAAAAACAAGATGACCGGGATCGCAACGATGGTCCATATCACAACCGGAAACCAAAAGGGCTGCAACAGGGCCGTTCCCATCCATTGTAAAAAATCGGTTAACGCATACATAATCAGTCCTCCATGTCATCTATCATATTCTTGATTTCATCCAGATCCTTTTCAGTAAGATCTTTGCTCTTAACCAGCGTCTGAACCAGTTCCTTGGGTGATCCCTTGAACACTTTATTGATCAGATCTCCAATCAGGTTGGAGCGCACGGAGTCCGGTTGTTGGGCAGGGCTATAGACATAGGTGACTCCGTCTTTTCGGTATTTCAGATAGCCCTTTTCAGCCAAATTCTTCATGACCGTCATAATGGTGGTATAGGCGACCTCGCGTTCTTCCAGAATGCGCTTGCGGACTTGTTTAACAGTGGCTTCTTCCAGGTCCCACACATGATGCAGTACTTCCATCTCGGTTTCTCCCAGGGGAGTAAGTGATTTTTTCATAGTAGTAGACAGTTAATCGTTGGGTTCAAACTAGTTTTATATCCTTAGTACTAATATAATAGTATTAAGGGTTATGTCAAATATTTTTTGATTTTGGTAACAATATATCCTGAATGTTTACCCTAGGGAGGATGCCCTTTAATAGAAGAAGAGTTATTGTCGATTAATGGCTCATGGACTTAGAATTGGATGATTCAGGTGTTCCAGGCTATGGGGTATTTGTGGCATTTTCTTGTGGACCTCATTCATGAAGTTTCAAAACAGGTTTTGTTATTGCCCGACAGGCAGGGTATCAATTTGCACTTTTGGACTTTTCAGGAGCTATGACCCCGGGTATAAGGCCCTACCAATCTATTTGTCAGGACCTCTAACAGGAGGTGTTATAACTTTTGGTGATTGAAATGAAGCGGAGCAATCTCCAATGATCAGGAAATAGTGTAAATGAAGGCTTATTTACACGTATTTATTAAAAATAAAAAAGGCTTCCCCGCCGGTGAGCAGGAAAGCCTTAACTGCCAGGAGATACAGTGATTAAGTAGATAGAAGTCGTTTTAAAGACAATTTGAATTAAATCGTAAATAAGTCAATCCTCCTGTCCTCCTTCTCCAAAGCTTGTCCCGAAAACTATTGGCAGAGGAACTCCTGGCTTACGTTTACGTACAGGATGGCTAACGTCCCTCTTGAAGGAAAGGGACTTAGGGAGAGTTAACTCTCATCTAAAACTTTCTTTCAAATTGTTTCTCTTAAAGGATTTACTGTTTGGGTCAGCGCAAACTCCGGCCCGTGCTTGATCGCACCACCATCCATGGCCGATTCATGGGCCAGTAGAGCCACACAGGTCCATTTGGCCACCTGTATGGCACTGGGATAGGGATCCCGGTCTTTCCGTATCGCTGCAACAGATTCATGCGCGAGGTGCAGGTGTGATCCATCGTGACCACCGCCCTGAATGAACGACAAGTGTGCATGCTCCTCGGCGTCATAGCCCCTTCCTGGGTAAATTCCTGAATCGCATCAGGCCGCAGATCTCTGAGCAGCCTGCCGACTCGATAAAGAACCATTCATCCGGCAGGCGGTATATGCTGATTGATGATGCTTCTCTTGACCGTGCTTTGCGCGCGAAAAATACCAGGCATTTTTTTGGAAGGATGGAGCGACAGGAGGATGACTTTTTATAAGCAGCGGGCGGCGGGTTTGTCTGCTCTTTCTTTTCCCTCCCTCTGTCAAGGAAATTCCATAGCGCTGTCAGGCTTGAGAAAACCATTTGCATTATATGGTTGGAATGCTTAAAAATAAGAAGTGTATTAATAACACTTGGGAAATGCCATATTTATAACACTCAGGACGGCTAATTACCATGCAGAGCGCGGGACAGGGGGCACACTTTCGTTGGACATCAGGTAGTACTGAAGCCTGAAATACCTTGTTTCCAAAATGAGAAGTCAATCAATTAGAACAGCCAATTAATCATCAAACAATGAAACCATTATTATTTTTGTACGAGGGCATCAGCTGCTGGGGATGGAGCGGGGCGGTTTGTAGCCTTTTTATGCTATTTACCCTGGTTGGATGTGCCGGAGAAAAGTCCGAATCGCCGGATGAGGAACCGTCGGTTGCTGAACCTGCCCGTATTGTGGAAGAAGCTTTCGGGACCCTCGAAGATGGGCGGAAGGTACAGCTGTATACACTCACTAATGCGAATGACATGGTAGTACAGATCACAAATTACGGGGGGATTGTCACAGCCATACGTACGCCAGACAAGGAGGGAACTGTTGAAAATGTTGCTCTTGGTTTTGATTCACTTGAAGAATACCTGAGCGGACACCCGAATTTTGGGGCGCTTATTGGGCGCTATGGCAATCGAATTGCTGAAGGCCGTTTTGAGCTCAACGGCGAGAGCTATAGTCTCGCTCAAAATGACGGTGACAATCACTTGCACGGTGGAGAGGTCGGTTTTGACGATGTATTGTGGTCGGCCCGGATGACGGATGATGATGCCCTGGAACTCACCTATACCAGTGAGGATATGGAGGAAGGTTATCCCGGTCAACTTGATGTGAAGGTGACATACAGCCTGACGGATGATAATGAGCTGAAAATAGATTACGAGGCAACCACCACCAAAGCCACCCCGGTTAACCTGACCAATCACAGTTATTTTAATTTGACGGGAGACCCTTCCCGGGATATACTGTCTCATGTACTTGAGCTCAACGCAAGTCGGTATACCCCGGTCGATGAGGAGTTGATTCCGACCGGAGACATTGCAGCCGTTGAGGGGACACCTTTTGATTTTACCAAGCCCAAACCCATTGGCAGAGATATTGAGGAAACCGAAGGGGGATATGATCACAATTTTGTACTTAATCAACACCGGGATAGCCTGCAGCTGGCTGCAACAGTTTATTCGCCAGACAGCGGCCGGGAGATGAAAGTATTTACCACCGAACCCGGTGTACAGTTTTATACAGGTAATTTCCTGGATGGATCGCTCGAAAGCTCGCAGGGGATCCCCTTTGACCGCCACGCCGGATTTTGCCTGGAGACCCAGCATTTCCCGAACGCTCCCAATGAGCCTGATTTTCCTTCCACCATCCTCCATCCCGGTGAACAATACCGGACAACGACCATCTATCAATTTTCCACACGATAACCTAATTAATACAGATGACTGTCAATAGCCTTGAGAACCCGGTAATGCGTACTATTTTCCTCGTTGTATTTGTGCTTGGCCTGAGCGGTCCCGTATCGCTTCAGGCGCAGAACACCATGACGATCAATGCCGACCAGCCCCGGAACAAGATAAGCCGGCACATTTACGGCCAGTTTTCAGAACACCTGGGAACAGGTGTATACGGGGGACTCTGGGTGGGGAAAGATTCAGACATCCCCAATACCGATGGTTTCCGGAATGACGTGGTGGAGGCCTTGAAAGAACTGGAGATTCCAAATTTAAGGTGGCCGGGGGGATGCTTTGCCGACGAGTATCACTGGCGAGACGGCATCGGCCCGCAGGAGGATCGCCCGACCCGCATCAACACGCACTGGGGTATGGTGGAAGAAAAAAATGAAGTGGGAACTCACGAGTTTATGCGTCTGACAGAACTATTGGATACAGAACCCTATATTTCAGCCAATGTGGGGAGCGGCACAGTGCAGGAAATGGCCAGCTGGGTTGAATATATGACCTACAATGGAACCAGCACGCTTGCAAACCTGCGCCGGGAAAATGGACAGGAAAAAGCATGGGAGGTCAAGTTCTGGGGTATCGGGAACGAGAGCTGGGGCTGTGGCGGTAACATGCAGGCTGATTATTATGCAGACCTCTATCGACGATATGCCACCTTCGCAAAAGACTACAGCGGCAACGAGCTCTACAAAATAGCCAGTGGCTTCTCGGACGACAACTACGACTGGACAGAGACCGTGGTAAAGAATGCGGGGAGGATGATGGATGCCATTTCTCTGCACTATTACACCATTCCCACAGGCAACTGGGGGCAAAAGGGGCCATCCATGAATTTTGAAGAGGAGATGTATTTTTCCGGTCTCAGGCAGGGACTGAAGATGGACGAATATGTTTCTCGTCATTCAGCTATCATGGACCAGTATGATCCTGAGAAACGTATCGCACTGGCCGTGGACGAGTGGGGGATCTGGACGGATCCATTGCCGGGCAGTAACCCGGGCTTTTTGCAGCAGCAGAATTCCATCCGGGATGCGCTGATAGCTTCTACTACACTCGATATCCTGAACAAACACAGCGACCGCGTGCGTATTGCCAATATTGCTCAGACGGTGAATGTACTGCAGGCCATGATCCTAACAGAGGGTCCGGAAATGCTTAAGACCCCTACCTACCATGTGTTTGACTTTTATACCGTTCATCATGATGCCATGCTGTTGCCACTGCACATCGAAACTGAGGATTATAGCCATGGAGGTGAAAGTATTCCGTCGATTAGTGCAACGGCTTCCAAAGATAAAACGGGGGCCGTACACCTTACGGTGACGAACCTGCATGCCACGGAAGACAAGGAGGTTAGCCTGAATATCCGTGGCATGGATGTCGAAACGGCCGGCGAGGGACGTATTCTGACCGCCGATGCGGTCGATGCTGTTAATACCTTTGATAATCCGGACAGAGTATCGCCCGGACCCTTTGACAATTACACCCTGGAGGGGAACCAACTGATATTGCGCTTGCCTTCAAAATCTGTTATCGTCATACGCATAGAGTAATATACAGGGATAGTTGGTGACGGGTTATTCCCAGATTGTTATAACATTAAAGAGATTTTTTATGCAAAGCTATTATGAAGAGCACGATCGAATTCTCGTGGCGCTGGATTGCATCATTTTTGGATTTGATCGGAATGGACTGAAATTGCTGTTGATTAAGAGAGATTTTGAACCCGAAAAGAGCAACTGGTCGCTGATGGGGGGATTCCTGAAGCGCGATGAAAGCCTTGATGAAGCCGCTGACCGGATTCTTTATACATTAACCGGATTGGAGGATGTTTACCTGGAACAGCTTTATGGGTTTGGGGAGGTGGACCGTGATCCCGTGGAGCGGACCGTCTCCATTGCCTATTATGCCCTGATCAATATTCGGGAGCACGATCGTGAGCTTTTGGAGAAGTACGGTGCCCGCTGGTTTCCGATCAATGAACTGCCCGACCTTATTTTTGATCATCCGCAAATGGTGGAGGCAGCCAAATCACGACTCCGGTACAGGGCGTCTCACGAACCGGTTGGCTTTGAACTGCTGCCCGAAAAATTTACGATGCCTGAGCTTCAGATTTTGTATGAAGCGATTTATGAGACAAAGCTTGACAAGAGAAATTTCCGGCGCCGGATTCTTTCCATGGATGTGCTGGAGAAAACAGATGAGAAGCAGAAGAAATATTCCAAGAAAGGAGCCTATTTTTATACGTTCAACCAGGAAAAATACCGGGCAAAAATTAACAACGGAGACAGCCTGGTATTCAAGCCCATTAAGCTGTAACCGGGCAAAGATTCAGGCGGCTGCAGCTGTATGTTTATCACCTGCACCGGTGGTTGCAGTTTTGACTTCAAAATTTGGGAACAAAGAGGATGGAAGCAGACAAAAATTATATTATTGGTGTTGACTTTGGAACCGATTCCGTGCGTTCGGTGCTGGTCGATGCAGCTGGAGAGCTGCATGCCGAGGCGGTACATCAGTATGAGCGATGGGCCGACGGGTTATACTGCAACAGCAGGAAAAATCAGTTTCGACACCATCCACTTGATTATCTGGAGGGACTGGAAAACACCCTGAAGGAAGTGGTCGCAAGCGTTTCAGCTGCGATGGCCGGGCAGGTGTGTGGAATTGCCGTGGATACCACGGGATCCACGCCTGTTGCAGTAGACAAAAAGGGAAAACCATTGGCCCTGAGTGAGCCCTTCATGGAGAATCCCAACGCCATGTTTATCCTGTGGAAAGATCATACGGCCGTGCAGGAAGCTCAGGAGATTACCGACCTGGCAAAATCATGGGATGGGCCCGATTATACCAAATATGTGGGGGGCGTCTACTCCTCTGAATGGTTCTGGGCCAAGATGCTGCATACCATCAGGGAGGACAAAGCCGTGGGCGAGGCCGCTTATTCATGGGTTGAACTCTGCGACTGGATCCCTTTTGAACTAACGGGTGGGCAGAATGTGCATGCAATGAAACGAAGTCGCTGTGCAGCAGGGCACAAGGCCATGTGGAATGAGGAGTTTGGCGGATTGCCCGCAAAGGAATATCTGGAGCAGCTGGACCCGGAATTGGCGGATGTGCGCGATCGCCTGTATGAAAAAACCCATACCTCCGATGAAGCGGCGGGGACCCTCTCTGGGAGATGGGCCGAACAGCTTGGCTTGCCTGCGGATGTAACGGTGGCTGTCGGGGCTTTTGATGCACATATGGGAGCCGTGGGGGGGGAAATCGCCCCCTACTATTTAAGCCGGGTGATGGGGACTTCCACCTGTGATATTTTAGTCGCTCCCTACGAGGACATTCAGGATAATCTGGTACAGGGCATCTGTGGACAGGTGGATGGATCGGTCATCCCCGGTATGGTTGGACTGGAAGCCGGTCAATCGGGCTTCGGGGATGTTTATGCCTGGTTTAAAGACGTGATATACGAGCCTGTGGAAACCATCCTCATGCAAAGCACATTACTCCCTGATGAGCTGAAACAGGCGTTGACTGAAGAATTAGATCAGAAACTGTTGAAGACGCTGTCGGATCAGGCCGCTGCACTGGAAGAGACAGATACGGGTATTATTGCCCTCGACTGGCTCAACGGCCGCCGAACCCCCGACGCCAACCAGCTGCTCAAGGGAGCCATCGAGGGACTTGACCTGGGGAGTGATGCTCCCCGTATTTTCAAGGCGTTGGTTGAAGCAACATGCTTCGGGGCCCGTGCTATCGTAGAACGGTTTCGTGAGGAGGGGATTCCTATTGAGGGTGTCATTGGCCTGGGAGGGGTGGCTAAAAAATCGCCTTTTGTCATGCAGACACTTTCCAATGTGCTGGGGATGGATATTAAAATTGTTAAGTCGGAGCAGGTCTGTGCCAGGGGCGCAGCCATGTTTGCCGCCACGGCGGCCCAACTTTTTGATGATGTGACCGAAGCTATGAAAGAGATGGGCAACGGCTTTGGAAAGGTTTATTCACCGGAAAAGAAAAAAACAGCGGTATATAACCAGTTATATTCGCAGTATAAGTCGCTTGGTGAGATTGTAGAAGAGCGCATTGAAAGAGAATCAACAAGGTGAAACAGTCAGTATGAGTGATTTTAAAGCATTGAAACAGAAGGTCTATGAAGCTAATATGCGGCTTCCGGAGCTTGGCCTGGTATTGTTTACGTTCGGCAATGCCAGCGCAGCGGACCGCAAGCGTGAAGTATTTGCTATCAAGCCCAGCGGAGTACCCTACGACGAGCTCAGTCCTGAGGACATGGTGATTGTTGATTTTGACGGCAAGGTGTTAGAAGGAGAGATGCGACCTTCTTCCGATACCGAGACGCATGCGGTCTTGTACAAACACTGGGAGCATATAGGAGGAGTCGTGCACACACATTCAACCTATGCTACCGCCTGGGCGCAGGCTCAGAAAGATATCCCCATTATGGGGACAACCCATGCCGATCATCTGACCACGGATATCCCGTGTGCTGCGCCGATGAGCGATGATATGATTCAGGGAGATTATGAAGAACAGACCGGGTACCAGATTCTCAATGCCCTTGAAGATCGGGGTTTGTCATACGAAGAAACTGAGATGATTCTGGTGGGCAGCCATGCGCCCTTCACCTGGGGAAAATCAGCAGAGAAAGCTGTGTATAACAGCGCGGTGTTGGAGGAAGTGGCAAAAATGGCCTGCCTGTCGCTGCAGATAAATCCCGGAGCTCCCCGGCTTAAGGATACGCTCATAAAAAAGCACTGGGAGCGGAAGCATGGCGACGACGCATACTATGGACAAGGAAATTAACAGCATCCTATAATTAATTAAGATTACCAGCTAATGATTGAACAGCGCAAGCCCAGGATAGGGCTATTGGGAATAATGCAGGAACTGTATGATGATGACATTCCAGGCATTACCGAACATCAGGAGGATTATGCCCGCAAGGTTTGTACACAACTCAGCGATATAGCCCACTGGGAGTTTCCGCGGGCCGCCCGCAACCGGAGCGATATTGAGGAAATACTGGGTGATTTCAACTACAAAAATCTGGATGGCGTCATGATCGTTATGCTCACCTATGGTCCGGCCATGCGTGCGGTTCGCGCTCTTCAGCATAACAACTTGCCGCTGTTGCTGGCCAATATTCAGCCGGTTCCCGAAGTGACGACCGACTGGGATATGGATGATTTGACCTATAACCAGGGGATCCACGGCGTGCAGGACATGGCCAATGCGATGCTTCGAACCACCGGTGATCGCTTTGAGGTTATTTCGGCCGACTGGAAGAGTGAAGAGTTTGAAACATTTGTAGGCGATTGGGCCCGTGCAGCCCAGGCGGCATCGGAGCTGAAAAAGATGAAAATAGCATCCATCGGGAAAATGCACGGCATGGGTGATACACTTACCGACGAGGCGGCCTTTACCCGGGTTATTGGCCCGGAGGTCAATCGTGAGTACATAGGCCAGGTAGTTCGAAATATGGAGGCCATTTCCAGAAAAGAAGTCGAGGAACAGATGGCCATTGATCGCGAACGCTTTGAGGTGGATGAGGATATGCCGGAAAAAAACTTTCGATATGCCGTCCGCATGTATCTCGGGTTTAAACAGTTTCTCGTGGAAGGCGGCTACCGGGGATTTTCGGCCCACTTTGATACCTTTAAGGGCGACGGCCGGTTTAATCAGATCAACATGCTGACTGCCTCCAACCTGTTGGCTGATGGGTATGGCTATGCGGCCGAAGGGGATACGAATACGGCCAGTATGGTAGCTGCAGGTCATGTTTTAGGCGGTGATGCACACTTCACCGAAATGTACGCCATGGATTTTAAACAGGAATCAATGTTGATGAGCCATATGGGGGAGGGCAACTGGAAAGTGGCCCGTAAGGATGAACCCATACGACTGGCTAACCGTGAGTTGGGGATAGGAGATCTGAATAATCCTCCGACGACGGTATTCAGGGCCGAGCCGGGACCTGCCACCATCGTATCACTGGTGCACCTGGAAGGTGAGAAATTTCGTCTGGTTGCTGCACAAGGTGAGATCCTGGATACTCAGCAGTACCCCGCCATTGAAATGCCATATTTCCATTTCAGGCCCGATAGCGGCGTGCGAACATGCAATGATGGATGGCTGAAGGCAGGAGGGACGCATCATCAAACGCTGTTGTTGGGTGATCAGCGGCAGAAATGGCAAATGCTGTGCAAGATTCTGGGTATTGATTATATGGAGGTGTAACAGAAATGGCACTTGTCAGGAAGCTTTTTCATTATTAAACATAAAGGAGGGCATGCTGCATTTGTCTTTCAATCATAAACTGTTATCATAGGTCAGCTTAGGGAAGCCGTGCCGGGGCATTATCCAACCGGCTAAGGGATAAATTTGACCGCTGCCGTGCA
Source organism: Fodinibius sediminis (assembly GCF_900182555.1). Classification (GTDB taxonomy): domain Bacteria; phylum Bacteroidota; class Rhodothermia; order Balneolales; family Balneolaceae; genus Fodinibius; species Fodinibius sediminis. The sequence continues at coordinate 55,109 of NZ_FXTH01000011.1, forward strand.
CGGACCTGAAGCAGCCGGGATGAGTGTACGGCCTGATGGAATTCACAGTAATATAAACGATAAAAGGAGTTTTATGGGAACACTTGCACTGGTGGACTGGATGGTCATCGGCCTGTATTTTCTGCTTATTGCTGGATTAGCCTGGTGGGTGATCAATCAGAAGACGGATACGACAACCGACTACTTTTTGGCCGGCCGGCATTTGGGATGGATTATCGTGGGCACCTCTATCTTTGCTTCCAATATCGGATCGGAACACCTGGTGGGACTGACCGGCACGGGGGCAACCGACGGGGTGGCCATGGCGCATTACGAACTGCATGCCTGGTGCCTGCTGGTGCTGGGATGGGTAATGCTTCCCTTTTATATCCGATCCAGGGTATTTACGATGCCTGAATTTTTGGAGAAGCGATTTTCTCCGTTGGCCCGTACACTCCTGTCCGGGATATCACTTATTGCCTATATACTCACCAAGATAGCGGTGGGTATTTTTGCGGGGGGCATTGTGTTCAGTGTTCTCATGCCTGAGCTCTCATTCATGGGAATGAACAGCTTTTGGATCGGATCGATCCTGGTGATTGTTTTTACCGGTCTTTATACCGTGCTGGGTGGACTTCGGGCCGTTGCCTATACCGAAGCCGTGCAAACTCTGGTGCTTATTTTTGGATCTGTGATGGTCCTGTATTACGGACTGGATGCCATCGGGGGATGGGGACGGTTATATGAAATTGCAGGGCCCGAGATGTTTGATTTATGGAAACCCATAGTTCCGGAAGGGGTCGATGCCACCTGGGCACCAGTCATGCAGGAGGGACAAATGGCATGGTACTTTAACAGTAATTATCCCTGGGTGGGAATGCTTTTTGCAGCGCCTATTGTGGGATTGTGGTACTGGACTACGGATCAGTACATCGTTCAGCGTGCGCTGGGGGCTCCCAATGAGAAAGAAGGTCGCCGGGGAACCATTGCAGCGGCATTTTTAAAACTTCTGCCTGTATTTCTTTTCATCATTCCCGGCATTATCGCCTTTGCCCTGGCCAAATCGGGAGAGATGGCTATCCTGCAGCAGGAATTGATGAATGAGCAGGGCGAGATTATCAATCAGAATGCACAGGCCTCTTTCCCGCTTCTGGTAGCCCATATCTTGCCGGTGGGCATCCGGGGTATCGTGGTAGCGGGACTCCTGGCCGCCCTTATGAGTTCATTGGCCGGCGTTTTCAATGCTTCCTCCACACTTTTCACCATGGACTTTTACAGCAAGTTCAAGCCCGGTGCTTCTGAACAGCATCTTGTTTGGATGGGACGGCTGGCAACGGTTGTCATGGTAATTATCGGACTGCTCTGGATACCGGTGATACAGGGTAGCAGGGGATTGTATGACTACCTTCAGGGGGTACAGGCCTATCTGGCTCCCCCGATATTTGTGGTTTTTTTCTTTGGCATCTTCTTCAAGCGGCTTAACAAGCAGGGGGCGCTATCGGCCCTTTTTATCGGTTTGTTCCTTGGAATATTCCGCCTGGCCGTCGATACGCCTGTAATGCTGGGTGACGGCTTTACCTATGCCGAAGGATCTTTCTTCTGGATTATTAATAATATTTTCTTTCAGTATTACAGCCTGTTTATTTTCCTGGTCTGTATTGCTGTGATGTTCGGGGTAAGCTATATGACGGATCCGCCCAAATATGAAAAGATTTCCGGCTTGACCTACGGAACCCTTACGGATGAGGATAAGCGGCTGTCGCGCGAGAGCTGGAACTGGGTGGATGTGTCACTTTCGGTTCTGCTTGTGGCTGTTATTGGTTTTATTTACATCTATTTTAGTGGATAACAGATAATTCCCTCCTTACCTATGCCTTTGGATGAGAGCATAACCCCAGAGGTTTGACGCATATGCAGCTGGGAAATTAACTTTTCAGGGGATACTACGTCACGGCAAAGAGCTTGGCCAGCAGTACCGACAGGGGTAGCAAGAGCAGAACCAGCAGGCCTGTAAAGAATCCGCCAAAGCCGGCTGCAATAGCAGCGTTCATCAGGATAAGGGAGAGGACACCGCGCTTAATAGCTTTCTTTATCAACTGCGGCTTGGGCTGAAGGGCTGCTTTTCCAAAAGGAGGGAGGACCATGGCACCGAAGAGCAGGATGAACGGAATAGCAAGAATAATGCTGTATCCGCGGAGAAAACCGAGCAGCAGCAGCCCGGCGATCACCAGCAGGATCAGTCCCAGGGCAGCAATTCCGGACTTTTTGCTGCCGCCGTGTATTTCTCCCTGGCTTACCAGTGTAATGCTCCCGATGTAAGTGACCGGCAGAAGGCCCAGAAACCAGAGGCTGCCCAGGGTAGCGGGCAGGATGCTGCATCCCAGTAAAAGATTGCCGCCCCGGCATCCACCCATAAAAAGGGGCCCCCACAGGGAAGAGTGTTTCGCCCAATAATCGTAAAGCAGGGCTCCGCCGCTGATAGCTGTGGCCAGAAGACCGGCCGTTGTATTGACCCGGAAAGCCGCGGCAATTCCGACCCCCAGAAGCATGAGTCCCATTAGTATGGCTCCGTCCCTGGAGGCCCGACCACTGGGGATAGCCCGCTCGGGACGTTCCCGCGCATCCAGTTCAGCGTCAAAAACATCGTTGAACACAACGCCGCCTCCATAGAGCCCAAAAGTGGAAAGAAGCAGCCATCCCAGGGCAGGAGGGTTGAGCGAGAACTCCATGCTGGAGAGGGCGACGGATCCTCCAGCTGCTGCATAACCCGCCATAATATCGGCAAAGGCCGTTATGATGTTGGCCGGCCGCAACAGCTCGCCATAAGCTCGAAGCCGGGAAACAAGGGAATGATCAGTTTGTTTTTTCAAGGAATGAAATTCAACTTGTAAGTCAGACAGTCAGCGGATCAACATGTTATCCGGAGCAACTACGAGGGATTCAAAATCTCAAAGACGTAAAGATCAGGCATCAGTGGATCCCTGAAAGCCGAAATTGTGAGATTCCCTGTGTCATAGTCAATGGCTGTTCCAGCCGGGTCTATTCGATGATGATATCGTCTTCGTCCGGATGTTCCTTTTCGATAAACGGTTTTGAACCGCCTCGTAATACCGTATTGCCCCCGTATGTTTTGCTTTGGTCGATCAGCGGACGATCCAGCCAGTCTTCCTCTTTCATCTGCCCGCTCTGTTTATAGGCATCGAGAGCATTCTGGTAACAGACTATTTGGACATCCTCTTTGCTGATGCCGCGATCCAGCATCAATTGGGCTGTTTTGGGAACCCCGAGAGGATCGCTCTTGCCCCAGTCTGCGGCACTGTCTACAAAAATTCGTTCGGTCCCATACTGCTTGACAATATCGACCATGCGCTCGTTGCCCATCTTGGTACCCGGGTAGATGGTGAAGGCGGTCCAGTAACCTCGGTCGAGTACTTCTTCAACAGTTTCCTCATTGTTGTGATCAACAATAACCCTGGAAGGATCGAGGCCGTGTTCCTCGCACAGGTCCATGCTTCGACTGGTTCCCTGCTTCTTATTGCGGTGGGGGGTATGAATGAGAACCAGCTTATCCATTTTCTTGGCGAGTTCAAGCTGCAGGTGAAAATATTTTTCTTCGAGATCCGTCATGTCGTCATAGCCGATTTCACCAATGGCAACGACCCCTTCTTTGTTGGCAAAACGAGGGAGCAGTTCCATCACATCCTCTGCCAGCTGTTCATTATTGGCTTCTTTGGCATTCAGGCCAATGGTGCAATAGTGCCGCACGCCGAACTGCTCAGCGCGAAATCGCTCCCAGCCTACGATCATGCTGAAATAGTCAAGCATGGAACTGGCATCTGTTCGGGGCTGTCCCAGCCAGAAAGCCGGTTCAATGACGGCAACCACACCGGCCTGGCGCATTGCCTCATAGTCATCGGTTGTTCGGGAAACCATGTGAACATGCGGGTCGATAAATTTCATTTCATCAATAGACATAGTGATAAGATACTTTGTTTCAAATTATGTAGAATATTCTGCAGCTAGTGCAATTGCTTTTACTTCTTATTAAACCGGACCCCAATCGTGTTCCAGTCAATTCCGGCCTCCTTAACTTTGTCAACCGTTTCCGGATGTTCATCGAGCAGCGCTTGGGCTTGGTCCGAGGGGCTGGCCGACAAGGCTAACACTGCGGCCTGCTGCTGAAGTTCATCATCATGGGTCAGTACCTTTTTGAGATCATCAATCGTATCCCCTTTGGCAAAAGGTCCCACCGGTCGCCAGAGCTCCGGTGATACGCTTCGGTCGGCTGCCCAGCGCTCGTGAGCATAGTCTGCGAGCATCCCGGCCAGCTTTTCATTTGCCCTCCGGTCGATGCCGTCGATAAGGTAGAGGGGGCTTTCAACAAACAGGGCCTTCAGAACGACCTGATTCCACGCGCCATCATCCATAAAATCGGCCGGATAGGGATTGCGAAGGGCTACAGCATTGAATACGGAGGTTATATTACTGCGAATTCCTTCGGCAGCCCGCTTGGTCAGATCTTCGGGATGAGGCAGAACCGGCAGGCTCTGGTACAGAGCGATGGCCTCATTCATGTCGCTGGAGATAAATGTTTTTTCCAGGATATCCAGAAAGTCGTCCTTTCCCTTGTTCGCTATACTCAACACCAGGTACGTCCGGCCCAGCTGATCCACCGACCAGTGTTCCGGCTGCCAGCCCCTGCGCAAATTTTCTGCTTGTTTGCCCTCTTGTTCGGAGAGCTCAAGCAGTTCTTTTCCCGTTTTTTGGGGCACGCCGCTGAAGGATGCGAAGAACTCCCAGTCTTCAGTTCCCATTTCGAGTTTTTCACTTGTCTCAGTTATCCAGGTCAGTGCTTCGCTGCTCAGCCGGTTCTCAAGCCACGTATGAATGGTTGAACGCAAGGTGGAAAAGTTAATTTGCTGTTGAGAGTTGGCCATCGTACTATTTTTTTTCTTGGGTTTAATGTGAGAATACAGCCTGATTTTTTGCGAAGATCAACGGTCCCTGAGACTTGCCGCCGGGAACCTACTGTAAGGATGATTTCAAAGAAATTCCACTCAAAATTATCGGATTTCACATAATATTACCATCTTTGCATCGGTTTTATAAAAAAATGCAAAACCTCCTTTTTTTACAATCGATTTTTGTTGCACTTATAGCGCTATTTAAATAGGTTCGCTTATTATGAAAATTATAGAGCAAAAAGTACCTGTTTCCTTTACCTACAATGTTCACTTCACCGAGGGGATTTTTGATAATGGCAACCCACTCTTTTCAGATATTATCCAAAAAGCCTCGCCGGAAGTAGCGCGCAATGTCTTGTTTGTCATCGATGCCGGAGTCGTTGACCACCATCCCGGGCTGCCAAATAAAATCAAGGCTTATGCCCATGCCCATGCCGGGGCCTTTAAACTGGTGCCGGAACTGCAGATCATTCCCGGCGGTGAGGCCGCAAAAAATGATCCGGAAATCATCGAAGAGCTGCATGAGGCTATTCATGAGGCTAACCTGGACCGTCATTCTTATGTGACCGCCATTGGAGGAGGGGCGGTATTGGATGCTGTTGGCTATGCCGCCGGCACTGCCCACCGGGGCATACGATTGATCAGGGTACCTACGACCGTGCTGGCTCAGAACGATGCAGGAATAGGAGTGAAAAATGGGGTTAACGCTTTTGGGAAAAAGAATTTTCTGGGCATTTTTGCTCCTCCCTTTGCGGTGTTGAATGATTCGGCTTTTTTACAGACACTCGACCAGCGCGACTGGCGTTCCGGGATATCGGAAGCCGTCAAGGTGGCCTTGCTTAAAGACGCTGTTTTCTTCGAATTCCTGGAAGATCAGGCGGCGGTACTGGACGGCCGCAATGAGGAGGCGATGGATCATCTCATCTATCGTTGTGCCGAGCTGCATATGGAGCATATCGCCACTTCGGGCGATCCTTTTGAAATGGGGTCCTCCCGCCCCCTTGATTTCGGACACTGGTCGGCCCACAAGCTTGAACAGCTGACCAACTATCATTTGCGCCACGGGGAGGCGGTGGCTATCGGGCTGGCACTGGATTGCATCTATTCCACCTTCGCCGGCATGCTGTCGGCTGCTGCGTGCCAGCGCATCTTACACATGCTGAAAGGAGCCGGCTTCCGCTTGTTTATTCCCGAGCTGACCCATGAGGTGGATGATCCCGAAAATCCGGAATCGATTTTCCACGGCCTGGAAGAATTTCGCGAGCACCTGGGCGGTGAGTTGACCATCATGCTGCTGGATGAGATAGGCAAGGGGCGCGAGGTGCACGAAGTCGATTATGGCCTCTATCGTAAGGCGATTGCAGAATTGCAGTCCTTTGAAGAGCAGGGAGTTGAAGCTTAGAGCTGTTGGCTGTTCATAGTCATATGTGTTCTCCTGACGTTATCTGAGATATAACAAACCTCCAGTGATCAACAGCGAAAATATAAGTAACCTACAGCAATGCAGCTAAAGAACTATCCGTCGTATCACATTACCTATTGCACCAATATCCATCCCGGTGAACAGTGGAATGATGTTTTCGAGCAGCTCAAAACTCATGTACCCGAGCTCAAGCGACGGCTGTCGCCGGACAGGGACTTTGGCATTGGACTTCGCCTGTCGGCCCGGGCCGCCCGGCAGTTGCAGGATGCTCACCTGGAAGAGTTTAAACAGTGGCTGAACCAGCGGCAGTGCTATGTGTTTACTATGAACGGCTTTCCATATGGTGATTTTCACCACCAGCGCGTCAAGGACCTCGTGTATGCACCCGACTGGCGAACCGAAGAACGCCTAAATTATACGATAAATTTGGCTCATATTCTGGCTGAGCTGCTACCTGAAGGAATGGACGGTGGCATTTCAACTTCTCCGGTATCCTACAAATACTGGCTGCAGCAGCCGTCGCTGAAGGAACAGGCCTGCCGGAAAGGAAGCAAAAATCTGGCCCGTGTGGCCTGGGCCCTGGCCAAAATCCGGGAGGAAAGCGGCAAAATTCTTCATGTTGATATCGAGCCCGAGCCCGATTGCCTGATAGAGAATACCCCGGAAACCATTGACTTTTTCAACCGCTGGCTGTTGCCAATAGGCAGTACGTTTTTGGAAAACAGCTGCGGAATCAGCCTGGAAGAAGCCGAAACCATTCTTAGAGACCACGTCAGGCTGTGCTATGATACCTGTCACTTTGCTCTGGAGTATGAAAATCCCCGGCAGGCCCTCAGGCAATTTGAAGAGGCTGGCATCAAGATAGGAAAGACACAGGTTAGCGCGGCCCTGAAGGCCGTATTGCCCGAGACGACGGTGGGGCGTCGCCAGATCAGGGATGAGCTGCGTAAGTTCGTGGAATCCACCTACCTGCACCAGGTGATAGAACGCCGGGAAGATGGCTCTTTCAGGCAGTACCGCGACCTTGATCAGGCACTGCCGCATATATTTGATGAACAGGCCCGGGAGTGGCGGATTCATTACCATGTTCCCATATTTGTGGATTCCTTTGAACAACTCAACGCCACCCAGCGGGATATCACGCAGAGCCTGGAGGTTTTAAAGGCTACCGGTCAGTGCCGGCATTTTGAAATTGAAACCTATACCTGGGAGATTCTCCCGGAAGAACTCAAAAAAGACTCACTGGAATCCATAGCCCGGGAGTTTGAGTGGGTTATTGCGGCATTCGGGGATCATTGAGATTGCTCTGCCCGAGGTTAATTTCCCGGGGTAAGCGCTGCTCTGTCCGGTGATTTTTCGTTTAACAGATAATACCATGGACCATAAAAGCAGATAGACATGAACAAGACGGCTGTATTGAATGTAGTGGGGCTTACGCCCGATCTGATTGGCGAACATACCCCCTTTTTGAAACAGTGGTTTGAGAAGGGGAAATCGGTTACCGTACGATCAATGCTGCCTGCCGTGACCTGCTCTGTACAGGCGACTTATTTGACGGGGACCATGCCTGGCGAACACGGCATCGTTGGAAACGGGTGGTACTTCAGGGATACCAGCGAAGTCCGATTCTGGATGCGTTCAGGAAAGCTGATTCAGCAGCCGGCGGTCTGGGACCTGGCCCGGCAGCGTAATCCGGACTTTACCTGTGCCAACCTCTTCTGGCGATATGCCACCTATTCGGGTGCCGATTATGTTGCTATTGAACGCCCGATGTACCGCAAGGACGGGGTGAAGGTGCCGGATGTCTATGCCCGGCCGATGACCATGAGAGACAAGCTGCAGGATAGGCTGGGACCGTTTCCCCTGTTCAATTTCTGGGGACCCAATACCACTATTGCCTCCAGCAAGTGGATTGCGGAGGCGGCGAAAATGGTTGCCGGGGAATATGACCCCACCCTCAGCCTTGTTTATCTGCCCCATCTGGATTACTGCCTGCAGCGGATAGGTCCGGATCTTTCCAAAATAAAAAAAGATCTCAGGGAAATTGACCAGGTTTGTGAAGATTTGATCACTTATTACGAAGAGCGGGATACCCAGGTCATGGTCCTTTCTGAATACGGCATTGCCTCGGTTAACCAGCCTGTTTCCCTGAACCGCGTATTGCGGGAAGAAGGATTCATCACCGTGCGCGAAGAGCTGGGGGGAGAAGTATTGGATGCCGGGGCCAGCCGTGCATTTGCCGTGGCAGATCACCAGGTTGCGCATATCTACATTGAAGATCCCACAGACATTGAGCCGGTGAAAAGGATGCTGGAAGAAGTACCCGGTGTGGAAACCATTTTAGGCAAAAAGGAAAAAAATAAATACCATCTTGACCATCAGCGGTCGGGTGAGCTGATAGCTGTTGCAGAGCCGGAAGCCTGGTTTACCTATTACTATTGGCTGGATGATGCCAAGGCACCCGATTTTGCACCTACCGTTGATATTCATGCCAAGCCCGGCTATGATCCCGCAGAGATGCTTCTGGACCCGGGCATCCCCTTTCCCAAACTTAAAGCCGGGTTAAGGCTGCTACAAAAAAAATTAGGCTTCCGGTATATCATGGATCTGATTCCCACCAATGGAGAGGGCGTGAAAGGATCGCACGGGCGGATCTCATCCAAGCCGGAGACAAGTCCGCTGCTGGCCTCCAGGCAGCAAGAACATATTCCCGAATATTATCTTCAGCCCACTGATATTCAGCAGGTGATTCTGCGCCATCTTTTTGGGGATGAACCGGCATAGGTACAGAAGTCGCTTTTTGCGGTATTGATTTTGCAACAATTACCAGCATTGCTAACATCTGATAGCAACAGGTCGCAATCCCGCCTTCCGGTCTGCTCTCAACAGGCTATTCTGTCCAAACTGCTTCTGCTTTGGCCAATAATGGGCCCCTTTCTCTTCACTATCAGGGCCTCAGCCCGGCTATTGAGTATTTTTTTAAAAATTTATTGGTTAGATTAAAAAAATTGCAGAAAATCCGGGACATTATCTGAGGGGATGTTTCTGTATAGTTAAGGGATAGCTATAAGGGAATCTAAGGGAAGGGTGGATAATGTATAATCAATCAGAAGGATGTGGTGAGTGGGAGCTGTGGGACAAAGAAGAACTGTGGGCGGCTTTCAGTGAGAGTAACAGAGAAGCGTTTTCAATATTATTCCTGCGCTGCTATGAGCAGTTATTTCGCTATGGCATGCACTTTGCGTCCAGTGAAGAAACGGTAAAAGATGGCATACAGAAGCTTTTTTTCCGGCTCTGGAAAAAAAGAAAAACATTAAGTCGTCCCCGGTCCGTGGATGGTTATTTGTATGTTTCTCTTCGGCGCATCCTCCTCCGGGACAAAAAGCGGAAGCAGGCCAGAAGAGAGCGGAATATGGCTTTTATAGAAGAAGAACTTGAGCATATCTTTTCCGTTGAAGAACTCATTATTTTCAAGGAAGAGCGGAAGAAACGACAGGAATTATTTCAGAATGCCCTTCAGCAGCTGAGCCCGAGGCAAAAGGAAGCACTCCTGCTGCGGGTCGACAGTGGGATGAGCAACGGAGAGATAGCCTTGATAATGGACCTCTCCGACAAACGAATCCGAAATCTTATTTATGAAGCTACCAAGCGGTTAAAAAACGAGATCCGTGCCCTCATAAAGGATATTGACGGGCCGTAGCTTTTTATTGCAGCAGATAGGCCCTCTGAGATTCTTCTTTTCCGCCGCTGTGAGGGCGAATGATCTAATCTTGTCCTTGCTGTTCCTCAAGAGGGACCGAAGCCGGGAAAGTGGCCAGCTGCTGTTTTATTTCGACCGATGTTCTGCCTACGGTACTGCGCCTGACCTATACACGGGTAAACATCACCTTCCCATGAGCATTTTCTGTTTTAAGGGTGGACGATCAATCATCATCAGCGTCAAGGGGGATTGTCAGCACCACCGGGTGAGTGCAGCCCGCAGAGAGGGCATGGTTTTGGAGCACGGATTTTTGTTTTGCATCCACAAAGGCAGCTGAAGCATGATGGTGGGATGACTATTCCGGGACAATGGGAACAGGAGCGTCTCTATATAAATGATAGTCCTATATGGTCCATATATAGGTTGACTATCATTCCTACGAACTCACCATAGGGTTGCTGTTCAGGCGTCATATACGTTTGTACAGTCTTCGTAACCCTTATAGCAGGTCAGGGGAGATTGAGTTCTTCCCTGACTTTAAAATTTAGGAGAATTTTGTACGGGACATCTGCTATCGCGCTGTTTCTACATAAGTGAAATGGAAAAAACAATTAGAAGTGAGAATGGGTAACAGGTTGGAATATTTATTAGCGGACCGTTCCTTTGTTTTATGGTTGCGAGACGAGTGCTCGGTAGAGGAACAGAAGCAGTGGGACCGGTGGCTACGCGAATCACCTGAGCATCAGATGTTCGTTCGGGAAGCCAAAGAGATTGTGATGGCCGTAGATGACGAATATGATATTCCGGATCCCAGAAAAGAGCTGGAAAGAATGGATCGGGTTATTGATGAGCATGAGAGCCGGCAACAATGGGAAAAAGTGATTTTTACTTTTGGTCGTGATAACCAACCCTATCGTGTCATAAGTCGATGGTCCGCAGCGGCGGCTATTATGATAGCTGTTATACTGGGGGGGCTGATAGGGTACTATACCAATAAAACAGATGGGTTGACGGAACCTGAAATCGTAGAAATCCCGAAGATAGAAGAATATCACACCGATTACGGCGAGAAGCTCACCTTTAAATTAAGTGATGGATCCCGGATTACCCTCAACGGGAATTCGTCGCTCACCTTTTCATCCACTGTTGAAAAGGGGCTCAACACCGAAGTTCGGTTGGAGGGTGAAGCCTATTTTAATATTGCCCATCTGGAAGATGAAGACCAGCGGACGTTCACCGTTCAAACCGGTGACGGGTCGATCCAGGTACTGGGGACACGCTTTGTGGTAAACACTTTCCGGGATGAAACAAAAGCCGTTTTGGAAGAGGGGAAGATAGCTATAAATACGGGTTCAACCACAGACTATGAACTAACGCCCGGCCAACTGGCTCGGTTTAAGTCCCACGATAATAAGATTACCGTTAAAGAAGTAGATACGCAGCTTTACACCTCATGGACCGAGAATAAACTCATTTTTGAACACGCACCCATGACAGCGGTATCCGAACGCATCGAAGATATTTTTGGGGTGGAAGTGGTGTTGGGGAAATATTTGAAGCATGAAACACTTTCAGGGTCTATCAAAAGCACTAGTCTACAGGTATTAAAAGAAGCACTGGAAGAAGTATTGAAAACAGATATTAGTCAGCACGAGAACCAGCTGTTGATCGGAATGAAATAATCAGAATGGTGTAACTAAATCAAACGGGAAGCTACAATTCAATAAAACGGGATAGATATGAAAAAGCTACGATGGATTATGATGGGACTTATAGTGCTATTTGTTATGCGGGGGGCCTTGGCACAGGGCTCATCTTCCTCAGATGATGAGAAAATAATGCTCACCAGCAGCGATATTAATGGTATAGAACAGGACAAGAAAGGTAAGGTTTTATTATCTGATTTTCTTTTAACCTTGGAAAATCATTTTGATGTGACTTTTCTGTATAAAGATCAGGTGATGATGGACAAGTATGTACAAAAAGATTTCATCAGGATCGACGAAAAAACCGGTCAGGAACTCTCTGAAATTTTAAAACAGCTTGGTATTACTTTTCAGCGCATTGACAAGCAGACCTATGTCCTGTTAGCTAAGACAAAGCCCGAGCAGCCTGAAAAAAATCAGGAAGATATAGGGGGTACGGTTACCGACGCCCAGTCTGGTGAAACCCTGCCAGGCGTGAATATTTTGGTCAAAGGAACTTCAACAGGTGCATCTACAGATGCAAATGGGGAGTTTGAACTAACAGTACCTTCTTTACAGGATACATTAATAGTCACTTACATAGGGTACCAGAAACAGGAAGTTCCCATTAATGGACAAGATGAGCTTGATATTCAATTATCTCCGCAAGCTATTATGGGAGAGGAGATGGTTATAGTAGGTTATGGTGAGGCAAGAGCTGAAAATATTACGGGATCTATTGAAACATTGGACGTTGAACAAATAGATTCAAGGCCAGCAACGAATGTATCTTCATTATTGCAAGGTCAAATTCCTGGTGTAAATGTTACTCAAGCTACCGGTCTCCCAGGGCAGGAAGAGGCAAGTATTTTAATTAGGGGTTTGGGGACTATGAATGATTCACAGCCTATGGTTGTAGTTGATGGAATTGAATCAAGCATTGACAATGTCAATCCCAATGATATTGCAAGTATTAGCGTATTAAAAGATGCTGCCTCAGCAGCTATTTATGGGACTCGGGCAGCTAATGGCGTAATTCTCATTACAACAAAGCGAGGCAGAGAAGGTTCACCACAGATATCTTATAAAACATATGGAGGTTGGCAACAACCAACTGGAACTCCTGATTTCCTGGAATCTGCCGATTATGCGAGATTGTTAAATGAAGCAAATGAGAATGAAGGAATAAGTCCAAGGTATACCGAAGAGGAAATCAGACTTTTTGAAACTGGTGAAGAACCTTTTAATTACCCAAATGTAGATTGGTATAATTCACTCTTAAAAAGTTCAGCGTTCACCCAAGATCATAATTTGAGAGTTTCTGGCGGTAATAAAGCTTCAACATACAGTATTTCGTTGGGTTACAATGATCAAAACGGGCTCTTAGCTAATACAAAAAATGAGCGCTATAACATGCGGGCTAATTTGGACAGCCAAGTAAATGATTGGCTTGACGTCGGATTAAATTTGTCATTTGCAGAAAATCACAACACTATGCCTACAGCTCCATACGCGGGTGGTGGTATAGGAACCTTTTTTGCTCAAATGGCCAGGATACCTCCTACGACATTAGACAAATTTGAAGATGGTACATGGGCCCGACATATTGATGGGAATCCAAAGGCGTGGTTAAAAGAAGGGGGGACAGATTCTAGAAAAACGGAAGAAATATTGGGAACCTTTTTTCTAGAAGCTGATTTATCGAAGTCTATTTCTTTTGAAGGCAGTTTGGCCATTGATTATAGTACTTTTGACAGAAAAAGACAGATATATGACTTTGAATACGGAGATGGAACTTATCAGGGACCAAATTCTCTTGAAGAATTTTTGAATAGAGATCGTGATTATGATTCACAAGCTATAATTAACTTTAATACCGGGTTTAATTCTCACAGCATTAGCGGCCTTTTAGGTACTTCTTATAGAAACGAAACCACTAAATATACTAGTGCATACCGAAGAAATTTACCTTCTAATCGTTTATCAGCACTCAACGCCGGATCAACTGAGGGCATGTCAAATAATGGATATGACTCAGAAACTAAATTAAGTTCATTCTTTGGAAGAGTAAATTATGATTTTGACAGCAAATATTTTATTGAATCTAATTTACGTATAGATGGTTCTTCAAAATTTGCTCCTGACAACCGTTGGGGAATATTTCCTTCTGTTTCTGCTGGATGGTTAATCAATAAGGAGAATTTTATGCAAGATATAGAATGGATTAACTTTCTCAGGTTGAGGGCCTCTTGGGGTAGACTCGGAAATCACAGAATATCCAATTATCAATACTTGCCTCTTATCTCTTTAGGTCAAAACTATCCTTTTGGAGGGGCTATACAAAGCGGTGCAGCACAACTTATTGCTGATAATCCAGATATTTCGTGGGAAGTTACTACCGAAACGAACTTAGGAGTAGATATGGAGTTTTTCCAAAGTCAACTTGCCGTAAGTCTCAATTATTATGACAGATTTACGGATGATATACTCACAAATGTTCCGGTGTCAGAAGTTTTTGGATTACCAGCACCTATTGTAAATGCTGGAGCAATGAGCAATAAAGGAATAGAAATAGAATTGGAGCATTTCTCTTCAGTGGATGACTTTCAATATGATATATCTTTTAATACATCTTTTAATCGGAATGTAGTAGAAAACTATGATAATCCTTCCGTTGGGGACACTTTCATTAGAGTGGAAGGAGAACCGTGGAATTCCTTCTATGGTTATGAATGGATTGGCTATTTTATGAGTGATGAAGAAGCAGAAAATAGTCCGGTTCATCATCCAAATGTAGGAGCAGGGGATTTGAAGTTTAAAGACCAAAATGGTGATGGAGAAATCAATGCGGATGATCGTGTCGTATTAGGGAATACAATTCCTGAAATAACTTTTGGATTAAATTTGGGGCTTAATTATAAAAGTGTTGACTTTTCAGCCTTTTTCCAAGGTGCCGACAGGGTTAATAAAAGGCTTGGCCAAGGATGGGGAGGACAATGGCCTTTCCAAAATGCAGGGAAAGCCCAATCGATGCATTTGGATCGTATGATTGTTGAAGATGGACAGGTTGTCGAGGAGGGATATTTTCCAAGAACACTTGTAGATAACCATCACAATGAAGATCCATTAAGCTCCTTTCAAGTACATGATGCTGCTTATGTAAGACTGAAAAATTTGCAACTTGGATATACGCTACCGGTTTCATGGACGGAAGGAATAAATATCTCAAACGTAAGATTCTATTTTAGTGGTCAAAATCTTTTGACTTTTACAAGAGACTTTCCAGGAAATTTCGATCCAGAAGCTGCTGACGGTCGGAGCGCATATTATCCACAGGTAGAAATTTATACTTTTGGAATGGAAATCGACTTTTAAAGAAATATTCTAATAACATAACTACTACACATTATGAAAAACTCAATTTATTTATTGATAGCATTATTTTTGGCTCTAGGAGTAAATGGTTGTACTGATGTGTTGGATGTAACTCCCAGCGATGAATTGTCAGATCCAGTATTCTGGAAAACACAAGAAGATGTAGAACTAGCACTTACAGGCGCCTATCATGGCTGGGAATCAGGTGTAAATATCTTATTTCTTGATGCGATGAGTGATAATGGTTATGAACAATTTGGCTATGGATTTAGGCAAAAAATAAATGGTCAAGTTAGCGCATCTAATTGGAGATCAAGTAGTTGGACAGCGCCCGCTAGTGGTAATGTAGCTAATTGGTTCACTTATGAACGTATTAGAAAATACAATAACTTTCTTACTAAAATTGAAGATGTGGAATTAGATGCTGCTGTTAAAGAGAGATATAAAGCGGAAGTTCGATTTTTGAGAGCTTATGACTATTTCAATAAGGTGATGTTTTTTGGGGATGTTCCTCTTGTACTTGAAATTCAGTCTTCAGATGTAACCATGTCAAGAACACCTTCTTCAGAAGTTAAGCAGTTCATTTTAAGTGAATTAGAAGATATAAGTAATATACTTCCAGTACAGAATAATATTGACTCTCAGGGGCACATTACTAGTGGCGCTGCTCTTGCTTTAAAGGCGAGGTTGGAGCTTTATATGGAGAATTATAGTGATGCCATGGCCTCAGCTAAAGCCGTAATAGATATGGGGGTATATGAGCTATTCCCGGATTACAGAGGACTGTTTTTAAGAGAAAATAACTCAATAAACAAAGAATCAATTTTAGAAATCCAATATGTCCAAGATGACTATTACAATATGTTACCACAACTTAACCTTCCTGCGAGTGAAGGTGGGTGGTCTGCAGTAAGTGTTTCCAAAACAATGGTTGATGCTTATGAAACTGCCAATGGATTACCTATTACAGAAGACCCTGAGTATGATCCTGATAATCCTTTTGAAAATCGGGATCCACGTTTAGAAATGACAGTAATTCATCCCGGTAGTTGGTGGAATGGGAGGTACTATAACTCCTTGGACCAAAACTATATGAATAGTGATGGGGAAATGGTTTCTAATCCTGATTACCGTCAAAATGCAGCCGCTTCACGTGGGGGGCAACAATTGAAAAAATATATGCAACCGGAAAGCATCGGAGATATGAATAATTATGACGCTAATATTATGGTTATAAGGTTAGCTGAAGTTTATTTAATCTTTGCAGAAGCCGCTCTTAAGACAGGTCAAGATATGGGTTTAGCTTTGGATTATGTAAATAAAATTAGGAGTAGAGCGGGTCACGTTGAAGCCACTGAACTGACCGAAGAGTTGATCCGCCGCGAACGGCGGGTTGAATTGGCTTTTGAAGGATTAAGATACTTTGATATTAAACGCTGGGATCTTGGACCAGAGGTTATTGATGGCCCCTATTATGGAAGTAGAGATGGTTCAGTGAATTCACAAACCGGTGAAGTTACCTGGGATGACGAATACATAATGTTAGAAGAACGAAATTTCATACCAGAAAGAAATTACCTGCTACCTATTCCCCAATCAGAAATGGATGCAAATCCAGAAATGACTCAAAATCCTGGCTATTAATCAAATGTGGTTATTAAACGAAATGCATGGGAAGCGAATTCTCCTATTAGGAACGGTTTTGGTTTTGGCGGCTTTGGGTTATATGGTGACTACGCAGTATTACCAAAGTACTCCAATTGCTGATAAATCGAACCCCGAAGAACTATTTGACAGAATCAATAACGATGATCCTGATGTTTATGAGCCAGCGGTACTTGAGTTGGCAGAACGGGGTTCAGAGGCGTTGATTGCAGTAATTCCACGACTCAAAGACGATAATCAGTTTGGCAAAGTGATTGCCGTTCTTGAACAACACGATATTTCTAAGCTTATTCCCATTGAAAAGCCGGTGGTCAAGGCAAATCAGGGTGGTGAAAAAAAAGTATTGATTGTCACTGGCCATGAATATCCGGGGCATCTCTGGCAGCGCACCGCTCCGGCGCTGGTCGATATATTGGCGGAAGATGCGCGGCTGGAGGTAAGTTATGTGGAAGATCCGCGTATTCTTGCTCAGCCTGAGCTAAACAACTATGATGTAATCTTTCTGAATTATCAGAATCACCAGGTGCCTGCTCCGCAGGGAGCACTGAATAATCTCAAACAGGTTATCAAAGGTGGCAAAGGGCTGGTGCTATTTCACTTTGCAAGTGGTGCCTTTATTGACTGGGAGACACGACAGTTGAATACCGAGTTTGCAGAAATCGCCGGCCGGGCATGGAATCCTGATCTTCCCGGTCATGATCCACGTGGCCCCTTCAAGGTGCGAATAACTGATACAGAGCATCCAATTACAAAGGGACTTTCGGATTTTGAAACCATAGATGAACTCTACACCTGCCTTGATGGTACTGTCCCAATTCAGGTGTTGGCTAAGGCAACTTCCATCATGGACAACGAAGACCATCCAATGGCTTTTGTGCATAAAGCGGGCAATGGCCGTGTTTTCCATTCTCCGCTTGGCCATGACTTGGAAGCATTGAACGACCCCGTTAAGGAACTATATCGGCGTGGCACTCAATGGGCGGCAAAATTGGAGGTAGATGATTAATGATGATAACCTGACAGCTATAACACAAGTGACATTTGGGAGAACAAGCCGTTCCCAACGCAACATAAGCTGACAACTCTAAATTAACAGGAAACAAGGAAATGGATAATTCAATATCAACAGAAAACAAGGGAATGAAAATAGGATTTCACACAGATGCCTTTAATACATCGTTTAAGAATTTTGAATTTGCTCTCCAATGGGCGAAAGAAAATAATGTCCATTATATTGAGCCTGGTGTTATTGATGGTGTAAGTTGGATTCATGGTCTTGGTTATCAACCACATATTGCACTCTACGAAGATCCACTATTGCTCAAAAATAAAATGAAGGAGGAATACGATGTCCAATTTTCCCAGATAGATGCGGCTTTTCCGCTCTCCGGGAAGGATGGCCCGCTCTATGGTATACCCTATGTTCTTAAATCAATCCCATGGGCTAAACATGCAGGTTGTCCATGTATTGCAGTAACCGACGGTTTACATAAACCGGAGAGCATGACGGATGAGGAAGCCATGGATATGATGAAACGGGGATTCGAACGGATTATCGAGGTGGCAGAAGCCTACGAGATACAGATCAATATTGAAGTCCACGGTTACTTTACAACCAATCCGGATATGCTGGAAAAGATGCTAAATTTCTGTGACAGTGAATACCTTGGACTTAATATGGATACCGGAAACTCATATATTGCCGGACGCGATCCAGTTGAATTTTTAAAAGAGTTTATCAACAAAGTAAACCATGTGCACATTAAGGATGTGTCAGAGGAGCTGGATAAAATGCTGCGAGGAAAGGACACCGGAATTGCTTTGAGCCATTGTGCAATTGGTGCTGGTGTCAACGCGGACAATATTAGGCGTATCTTGTCTTTGCTGCATGATTCAGGCTATACGGGTGTTTTGAGTATGGAGTGTGAGGGTAAGGGTGGCCCAATGATTGAGAGATCTCTGGAGTGGTTGCGTGCAACCATGGATGAATTGAGTATACCTGAGACTACATAATTGTGATTATGGTATTTAGAAAAAATCTTAGGCAAGTATGACAAAAAACAGCAGTCAACAACACTTGACCAATAATGGCGGTATAGTGATTAAATCCATCTAAGGTGTATTTAACAAAGTTTGCAGTATTTTGAAATCGCCAGTTAAGGGTAGTTGCAGAACCTTTAAAATAAAATATAATTCGCTCTATAATAAATATGAATAGATATGGAAAATGATAATAAAAAGAAAACTATAAATCATACAGGAATCTCCCGACGCGATTTTATAAAGAAAACAGGAAAAATGGCTGGCGGCGGGCTTTTTTTAGGATCGCTTCCGATACAGGCCTCGGCCTACGTCGGGGCAACCGCCACTATTAAGGTGGGTGTTATTGGTTGCGGTGGCCGTGGGACCGGGGCAGCTAATCAGGCCCTTATGGCTGACCCCGGGGTAAAAGTTGTTGCATTGGCTGATTTATTCAAAGACCGCATCGACAAAACCCATGAAACTCTTTCCGTGCGCCACAGTGACAAGCTGGATGTACCGGAAGAACGAAAGTTCGTAGGACTAGATGCATACAAAAAAGCCATAGAAGTTTCGGATGTAGTACTCATTGCTAATGCTGCAAAATTTCATCCACTGCACATGAAAACAGCTATTGAAGCGGGAAAACATGTTTTTGTAGAGAAACCTCATGCCATAGATCCTGCCGGTATCAAGGTGGTATCAGAGGCGCTAGAAATGGCCGAACAAAAAGGGCTTTGCCTAGTATCCGGTTTGCAAAACCGTTTTAATGCGGGCAGACGTGAAACTATCCGGAGGATTCAGGAAGGCCAGATAGGCGAAATTACAAGCATTGAGGAGAACTGGCTCAGAGGTCCCTATGGCAACACCAGCCGTCCGACGGGTATGACGGAAATGGAGATACAGTTTGGCAATCAATACCGGTTCTCTTGGCTGTCAGGTGATGATGTTACCCAGTCGCTGGTTCACAATCTGGATCGCGCCACTTGGGTAATGGGCGAAATAGCTCCAGAATATTGTACTGGAATGGGTGGTCGGTCAGGGGCACAAGACCTGTTGGGCAATGTGTTCGATCATAATTCAGTGGTTTATCACTACGGAAATGGAGTTCGTCTCTATGCCAATTGCCGAACCACACAGAGCTGTTATAACGAGCACTCCAGTATTGTTAAGGGTACCAAGGGTACAGCATATTTGTTGAACAACCGTATCACCGGGGAAAACCCGTGGGAATACGAGCAAGAAGTCTCAAATCCCTACCAAGAAGAACATAATCAGCTATTTAAGGCCATTCGTAACGATGAACCTATTATCAGCGACTACATGGCCCGCAGTACTCTGGTGGCCATTATGGGTCAGCTTTCATGCTACAGTGGAAAGAAAATTACCTGGGAAGAAGCGGTCAACTCCGATTATTTCTTAGCCCCAGCTGTGGAAGAGTGCCGGATGGACATGGAACCGCCGATCATCCCAGATGAAAACGGAGTCTATCCTGTATGTGCCCAACCCGGAATCACCAGCAATATCTGATGCTCACCGGTGGCTTATTGAAGGTTGCCCATTTGGGGTATAGGCTGATTGCCCTGATGGTTAGGGTCAACTGTACGTACATGCACTCGAGGGAATCGTTTGCTCGAAAAACTAAAGAATATATATTTAAATTTGTCATTCATGAAGAAGTCAAAAGAAAGTGGCGGGTATTAGTACAATGACGATAGAGAAGTATAGTATTTACATTTATTTCTTGTTGTAGTGCTATTAGCGTCCTTATTTGTTCCGAATTTTTTAACACCGTAAATGCAACTAGTCTGCTTCGACTTGCCTCTGTGCTGGGAGTAGTCGCCGTTGGTCAAACCATCATGATGGTCTCGGATGAGTTTGATTTATCAGTTATTTCTACGATGACATATGTTGCCCAATTTATCGGGTTTGCTCGTTGATGGTCACAATCAACAAATAAATGAGTTTAGTCAATCAAATTATGTTTACATCCCGACTGCTTCTAACTTTTTATTTTTTGATTACAATTTTGTTTTATTCTTGTGCACACACAAATAATGAATCAAACATGCAAGCCGGGGTTTATGAAGAACACCACATACTATTTATAGCTGGCAAAGCTTCACATGGATTTGGCGAACACGAACACTTAGCCGGTAGTAAGCTTTTGGCCGCAACTATCGAAGAAGGAAATATTGGAATCAGAACTACGGTAATTAGCAATTGGCCTGAAGACGATTCTATTTTTGATAATGTGGACTCCGTGGTAATCTACTCAGACGGTGGTCCCGGCCACCCAATCATGGATCATTTAGAAAGTTTCGAGGAGGTAATGGACCGCGGAGTAGGATTTGTAACGTTGCATTACGCGGTTGTGGTACCACCGGGAGAGGCGGGTGATCTTTTCCTGGAATGGCAGGGCGGTTATTTTGAAACCCATTGGTCGGTAAATCCTTTCTGGACTACAAAGATTACCGGTTATCCAGATCATCCGATCAGTAATGGTGTCGGGGAAATTTCTATCCGGGATGAATGGTATTTTCATATGAGATTTTCGGAAAATGACGGAGAACTCACACCCATCCTTACGGATCTTCCGCCGGAAGAAACTCTTACCACACGTGATGACGGTCCTTACTCCAATAATCCGTATGTTCGGGAAGCCGTTCTGGAAAATAAAGAAGAACAGCACATGGCATGGGCTTATGAAAGGTCAAACGGGGGGCGATCTTTCGGTTTTACTGGCGGCCACTATCACTGGAACTGGGGAGTCGAAAATTTCAGAAGGGTAGTTGTCAATGCCATCGTCTGGTCAGCCGGTGTTGAAGTTCCACCAGAAGGCTTGCAATTTTCACCAATCGATGTACTCGAACTCGCTGAATTCATAGATGATCCGAATCCCGAAGATTGGAATCCTCAACCTATACAGGATATGTTGGATGAAGCTAACCAATATTAATGAGTTGGATACATTTATACTTACGTTATTTACACTAAAAAAATGTGTAAAAAATTTATGAGTACAACGGGGTACAATAATTTTAAAACCAAGTTCTCAGAAATGGACATGATTAATAGCAGTGCAGGACACTCCACTGTCATGATGGGGGGAGGGTGAGATGCCAAGCAAACTTTTTGATAGTATAAGTAACAAAGAAAAGGCCGTTCGCAACGGACGTATTAAACAGCTTATCGTATCGTGGCCATATATGGTTTTCGGTGAGGAATGGACGCTTGATGAACTTTGCCAGGTAGCGGTCAATTTCGGGGTGGAAGGCATTGATCTACTCGGGCCTGATCAATGGCCTGTGATAAAGCGATACGGACTAACCTGCGGGATGTCGGTGAACGGAATGCCCGATCCGCCTTTCGAGAAAGGACTGAACAACCCGCGTTATCGCGATGAAGTTATTGCACGAACCAAGCGTCGAATTGAAGAGTGTGCAGACGCCAATATACCTAATGTGATCGCTTTCACAGGCTTTGAATATCGTGATTTGGACAATCCGGATGCAGGTGTTATTTCATTGGAAGAAGGTGCAAAAAATACTGTTGCAGGTTTGAAAGAATTGGCTCTTCATGCTGAACGCCATGGTGTAACAGTATGTCTGGAACATCTCAATTCAAGATTTAAAGATGATGATTTCAAGGGGCATCCAGGCTACCAGGGTGATGATATTGATTATTGCGCTGACATTATTCGGAAAGTGGACTCTTCTCATGTAAAAATACTTTTTGATATTTATCATGTTCAAATCATGAACGGAAATATTATCGCAAGGATTAAAGAGTACGGTACCGATCTAATCGGCCATATCCACACGGCCGGTGTTCCTAACCGCAGTGAATTGGATAACAAACAGGAACTTTTCTATCCACCCATCATGGAAGCTCTGCTTGAAATTGGATATGAAGGCTATGTAGGACAGGAATTTATTCCTACTCGTGCTCCAATGGACGGACTAAGACAAGCGATAGAAACATGCAATGTATAGAATTTAAAGAAAAGTATTACTATTAAATGTATTTTGTGGATGAAATTAAGCAACCATGACATGTTAAATTATTAACTCAGTTTTCACTGAGTTTTATGGCCAATTATCAGACCGAACAATTAATCATAGTAATTACTTACCCAGCAACCATGGTCTGTTTACCAAAAACACTGGAATTGCGGGGGAATATATGACTCTGTCCCGAAGTGAAAATCGCAGTATTTATACATGATGCAGAACAAGACTTTTATTTGGTGTCACTTTGCTTTGGTGAAGAACTCAACCGGGAAATGTGGATACAGTCAAATCGCCATGGGCATCCCAGCATTTTGGTCATAGATATCTGTTTGGAAATGTGGGGATTGATTTACTAAAGGCAACAAAAAATTAGAGTTAAACAGCTGAACTGTTTGGCTATGGATTGAATGTGATTCACCGAATGATTCATTCAAGTACCAAGTGGGGATTTACCCGAAGAACTGCAGCCAGTGAAACGTTTGAATATATAAGTATAGATGATGAGGCCTTCAAGAAAGGCTTTCAATACATCTGTGCCATGTGCAATTTTAAAGTAGGTACATATTGAGCCCCTCCCCATAATTCACCCACTCATAAGTAGAGAATCGGGCGTTATGTGATGTTTCTGAATGTACTCATTCGGCGTTAAATCTCCTAGTGGGCTGTGAGGCCGAAAGGAGTTATATTCGCTTCTCCAAGCCTCAATTTTTTGGCGGGCATCATCCAGGGATAAAAACCACGGAAGCTCCCATTGATAGACTCAATATAAGGGTTGTCGGAAATACGACTATTTTAGCAAGCTCCAAACTGAAGGAAAATACCAGAATGGATTTACGTATTTAAACTTTGATTACCGAATTGGATCTATGATTTATACCAGTAATTGGATCGAGCGACTGAACCGGAGTTTTCGCCGGGTCCTAAAGATGAGATTAAGCATGCCCGACGAGAAGTCCATGCTGGTGTTGCTGGGGAATGTGACCCGGAACCAGCGAGCCTACGGGCGGAGGCTTACGCATATGGATAAGAAACAAATCCTGTTCCCTCAACAAAATAATTCCCCGAAAGAGTTCTGAAAAGTTATTATCCTGCTATCCTATACAAGGAAACGGGCAGCCACACTCTGTGGGGAAGTACCAGGAGGTCATTGATTTCGCAGTAGAAAACAATGACATTAGTACGCTTACATGAAGTGTTTTAAACGATATGAGGGATATGGAAAATGGATTGAAGCCGTCGACTAATTGCTATATATACATTGAACAGATATTGATAATAAAGGAATAAAGGCCATTCGTTTTGCGCATTTTATATTGTAACCGAAAAATAAATACGCTTTGAAATATGTAATCTGTTGTTTATTTCTACTGATGGGCATTCCTGGCTGGGGGTATGGGCAGTCCACTGATCAGCAGCCAATTCAGATAAGATCGGATTTCGACCATGGCAGTATGGGAGTGCTAAAACAAGCAGCCCCCGGAGTCTTCAAAGGGCAAACCATGCACTTTATCAAAAAAGATCAGATTGGCAACCAGTATTACTGGTTTTATATCCAGGTTCTGCATGCTGCTGATAAACCTGTCACTATTGAACTAAACAATATGGAAGGGGTTTACCGGGGCGGGCCTCACCTGGTTTACACCGACTACACCCAGCCGGTTATCAGCAATGACCAACAGCAGTGGAAACGCATTAGGGAGGTGCGTTATAATGAGGACGACAAAATATATACCTTCTCTTTTACGCCCTCATCGGATACTGCCTGGGTGGCCTATGCCCATCCTTATTCGTATGGCCGGTTACAACAGATGACCGATACACTGGCCTCTGATGAGCGGGTAACCACTGAAACCATAGGGGAGTCGGTGGACGGGAGGCCGTTGGAAATGATAAAGATAAGCGGGAAGGGGGATGACAAAGAGGCTGCGAAGAACATCTTTATAACGGGTTTGCAGCACGCCGGGGAAGATGCAGGAGGTTATTTTATGGAGGGATTGATACGGTTTTTACTATCGGGAGATAAGCAGGCCGCTTCTGTACTTGAAAAATGTAATTTTTATCTTGTTCCCATGATGAATCCGGACGGCATTTTTTATGGAACCAGCCGCTATAACTGGAATATGGAAGATTTGAACGCCGATTGGGATGACGGGTGGACAGATACTACCGATACGACCACAGAGCCGGAGGTCTTGGCGGTTAAAGAATGGACTGAATCATTTTCCCGCAATCACAAGATTGATTTATTTCTTGATGTCCATAATCACAGTCAAAAAAATCGCCGGAATCTATTTGTTCACCCCAGGGAAAGTTTCAGGGAATTTGTGGAGATAAATAGTGGATTATGGGAGGTAGGAGGGGTAAATAGTAACTTTGATGGTTCTGTGGTCTGGTACATGCACAATAAATATGACATCCCTGCTGCGACCATTGAGTTGACCCAGTCACATACTGGGAACGGTCATTATCTTGATATCGAAGATTACCATGATTATGGAGCGGGCCTGGGAAAAGCCATTGACCGGTATTTTTCTGAATAAATTCCTGTTATATTATTTTATCCAATGTAATATATAAGATTGTGTATGTACACCTTCAGCTCCCCAGGCGTTATGTTACAGCGGTGGATGGCAGGGATATGATGATGTTGGTGATGTAGGCTATGACAAGCACTGCTGAGATGGAAATGGTGAGGATGAATGCAGCACCGGTTCGTTCATCCTCACCATTTTTTACTATATATCTAATATATCCAGTAAGGTTGTTCCAAACATCCAGTAAGGATATTCCAAATATCTAGTAAGGATGTTTGAAATATCTAGTAAGGATGTTTGAAATATCTAGTAAGGATGTTTGATACATCTAGTAAGGATATTTTAACGGTGGCTCAATGAGCCCCTTATAACGATCAGGTATTTGAGGTTGGCTTTCATGATGATCAACGGGCTTAAAAGGGAAGAAACCTCCTCATCTTGTTCCTTTTCAGAATGCACCGCAAGTGGCAAAGAACGTCGGCCATGTGCCAAAAAGGAACATAAACCTTCCACGCTGGAGTGCATGAAGATGAAACAAGGGAAAGATAAGGAGATCAGTAATCGGTTTATGAGCCCGTCTGAAGGAGCGGCTTTAATGATGAAGCGTTTTAAAGGGGGCGGCTGCCTTGAATAAAGGATGGAGGTTGGGCCTGCCTTTTTTTATTATATTTTTTCGTATAACTTAAAAACTATTGCTGGGATTAATGGTATCGGGATGAAGAATGTTGTAGTCTTGCTTATGCTGATGGCGCTGGGGGTACCTTCGTATGGGCAATCCCCGCCCAATATTATCTGGCTGATGGCCGAGGATATCAGTACTGACCTGGAGACCTATGGCACGGCCGGGGTAGAGACACCCCATCTGAATAAGCTGGCCGGGGAAGGCGTTAAGTACACCAATGTTTTCAGCACCAACCCCATCTGTTCTCCCAACCGTTCGGCCATGATGGTCGGAGCACACCAGAATGTGATCGGCGCGCAGCATCACCGCAGCAATCGCAACCGGGTGCTGCCCGATCCCTACAAGCCGCTGACCTACTGGCTCCGTAAGGCCGGGTACACTAATATTTTGGGGCACCACGGGGTGCGGGGGCACGGCCGAAAAATTGATGTCAATTTTAAGCATGAGCGGCTGGGGCCCTATGACGGGGAGACTTCTTTCGGTTTGTTTGACAAGCTGGATACCCTGAGTGTGGCGGATCAACCGTTTTTTGCCCAGATTCAGCTTAATGTCACCCACCGCGGCGACTGGTGGAAGCAGATTCGGCGCCAATCTCCGGATCCGGTTGACCCGGACAGCATCGAGCTGCCGCCCTATATGGCCGATCACCCGGTGATACGGCAGGACTGGGCCCGTTACCTTGATCAGGTTGAGTACATGGACCGGGAGGTCGGTCTGATCATGAAGGAACTGGAGGATATGGGTATTGCCGGAAATACGGTCGTCATCTTCCTGGGAGACAACGGCCGCGCCAATGTCCGGGGAAAAGGATACCTGTACGATCCGGGGCTGCGGGTCCCGCTCATTGTACGCTGGCCCAACGGGCTGCCCGGGGGACAGGTCAGTAAACAGGTGGTCAGCACTACCGATATTGCAGCCTCTACGCTTCAGCTTGCAGGGGTTAATCTGCCGGATTACCTGACAGGAGTTCCCTTTATAGGTACGGAGTCCAGCCGGGAGGCTGTCTTCTCGGCCCGTGACCTGTGGGATGAGGTGATGGAACGCTCTCGCAGTGTCTCCACCAGGCAATATAAATATATCCGGCATGAAATGCCGTGGGTGCCGTACGATGCCGGCCAGGCCTACCTTGAATTCTATCGTCCGGCACTTCACATCATGCGGTCACTTCACCGGCAGGACCGACTGGACTCACTGCAGGCCAGTTTTTTGTCCGGAAGCAAGCCCCAAGAGGAACTGTACGATCTGCAAAATGATCCTCATGAAACCAACAATCTAATTGACAATCCGGCCTGCCAGGACGAGCTGAGCCGGCTGAGAAATATGCTTGAGGAATGGGAGGCCGGGCTCCCGGAGAGTGATCCGGACGATCATAATTTTGTGAGCCCGGGCGCCCCGGAACTGCTCCAGTGGGTCAAGTACCAGCGAACCCCGCTTTATCTGGAGATGCTGAAAGGGGAAGAGATAGGCTTCGGGCGCCTAAATCGCAAGTATCGATCACTGAATTAATCGCTGCCGCTTCGATGGTACACGCTTCCGAAGGCAAAGAAGCGATGGCGGCGAGATCCATTATTATGCTGATCATCAGTGATGGTCTGGGATGAGGAAAGGGGAGTTTCCATTTGGAAAAAACCGTTCCGGAAAAAATTCTGTAAAAAAATAAATAATTATAAACGTATACATAAATGTTGAATGTCATGATGAAATACCTCTGCAAACGCACCATAATAATGTGTCCTCTTTTTTTATTGGTACTGCTAACAGTTGGAATACCACTGAGTTTTGGTCAACCACTTGATGCAGCACCCACCGCGAACAGTGAGATTGTATCGGATCCCCCCCGGGAACAGCCCCAGCGCCCCAATATTATTGTTATGTACTCTGATGACCACACCGCTCAGTCGATCGGAGCCTACCGGGAAGCCCTGGATTATGGTCTCAAGCTGGATCATAGCCCGACGCCCAACATCGACCGGATGGCTGCAGAGGGGATGCGTTTCGACAATGCTTTTGTGACCAATTCTATCTGTAAACCTTCCCGGGCGGTGCTGCTGACCGGCCGTCACAGCCATGAGAACGGGGTGTTTACCAACCTGCAATCCATTGATGAAAACTTGGAAACTTTTCCCAAACTGCTCCAGAAGTCCGGTTACCAGACGGCCATGATTGGGAAGTGGCACCTGGGTACTGAACCACAGGGCTTCGATTATTATGAAGTGCTCTATGGACAGGGCCCCTATTATAATCCGACCATGCGCACGCCCGGGGGCGACGTGGACTATCAGGGGCATACCACCGGTATCATTACCGATGTAGCGCTTCGCTGGCTGAGAATGGACCGGGACCGAGAGCAGCCGTTTATGATGATCTACAACCACAAGGCCCCGCACCGGGAATGGCTGCCGGGTCCAGCTCTTAACGATTATCAAAAGAGGGACCTGCCGGAGCCCTCCAGCCTGTTCTATGATTATTCCGGGTTGACGACCGCAGCTCACGAGCAGGATATGGAGATCGGGGAAGTTGGCGGTTCCGATATGAGATGGGGTCGGGATTTAAAAGTTCCGCTGCATCCGGAGACGGGTGAAGTCAATGAGAGCTGGAAAAATCTGGTCAAGGGGAATCGGCTGACCGATGTCCAGCTGAAGCGCATTAAGGAAGCGTATGCGGAGGACAATGAATATCTCTATGAACATTATAAGCAGATGTCCGACAAAGAGCGACTTCGCTGGCGTTATCAGCGTTATGTCAAGGATTACCTGAGGGTCATCCGCGAGGTCGATAACGAAGTAGGCCGGATGATGGATTACCTGAAACGCGAGAATCTGCTGGACAACACGGTAGTGATCTATGCAGGAGATCAGGGTTTCTTCCTGGGCGAAAACGGCTGGTTTGACAAACGCTGGATCTACGAGGAGTCGATGCGAATGCCGCTGATTGTCCACTGGCCGGAAGGGATTGCCCCGGAATCGGTTAACAAAAAGCTGGTCCAGAATCTCGATCTTGCGCCTACCATCCTGGACCTGGCAGAGGCAGAGATTCCCGGGCGCATGCAGGGCCGGTCACTGGTCCCCCTGTTGAAAGGAGAGGAACCCGCTAACTGGCGAGAAGCGGTATACTACCACTATTATGAGGGCCCGGAGCTGGAAAGAGGATGGCATGATGTGGCCAAGCACTACGGCGTTCGCACCGACCGGTACACCCTGGCTCACTTTTATACGCATGACGAGTGGGAGCTGTTTGACTTGCAGGAGGACCCGGAACAGCTGCAAAGTGTCTACGGGGATCCCGAATATGCCGACGTGCAGAAAGAGCTCAAACAGAAAATCAACGAACTGCAGCAGCAGTACGGGGTGGAAAATCCAGAGCGATAGCTGGCTTGCGGAGGCCATGACACACCCAAACCCGTTTGGTTGAACCGTAAGTATCGATCACTGAATTAATTGCTGCCGCTTAGATCCATTATTATGAATTATTACACACGGATGAAGGGGATTTCGGTTATCATGGCAGGCCTGTTACTCCTGTCCGCTGGTTCGATGGTGCACGCTTCCGAAGGCATGGAAGCGGGGACATCGAGGCCCAATATTCTGTTGATCAACATTGATGATTTGGGATGGAAGGATCTTGGATACATGGGCAGCAGCTACTATGAGACGCCCAACGTCGACCGGCTGGCCGCCCGCGGGATGGTTTTCAGTCAGGCATATGCTTCGGCGGCCAACTGTGCTCCCAGCCGGGCTGCACTTTTTAGTGGGATGTGGACTCCGAGAACAGGTATCTATACGGTTGCAAATTCCGACCGTGGAAAATCAATCCATCGCAAACTTATTCCCACACCGAATACGGAATACCTGGCTGATAGCGTCCTGACCATCGCCGAGCTGCTGCAGCAGGGCGGGTACCGGACGGCCCATGCAGGAAAATGGCACTTGGGAGAGGATCCCGCCGACCAGGGTTTTGAAGTCAACATTGCTGGGCTTGAGGCGGGAAATCCCTCTGCGGGTGAGCTGGGAGGATATTTCGCACCCTATAACAATCCGTATCTGGAAGAGGGGCCGGAGGGCGAATATCTTACCGACCGTATTACAAGCGAGGCAATCTCATTTCTGGAATCCACACGTGGACAACCGTTCTTTCTGAATTATGCACCCTATATTGTGCACACACCCATTCAGCCCAAAGAAAAATTAAAGTTAAAATACGAACAGAAGTTAAAGGGCCGTAGTGCAAACAACCCGGACCCGGGGTATGCGGCCATGGTAGAGACGATGGACGCCAATGTAGGGCGATTGGTGGATTATTTGATGCAGGCAGGTCGGTTTGAGAATACCCTTATCATTTTTACTTCCGACAACGGGGGACTCTACCGGGTGAGCCGGCAGGAGCCGCTCCGGGCCGGCAAAGGAGCCTATTACGAAGGCGGAATTCGGGTGCCGCTGATCATCTGCTGGCCGGGCCGGGTGGCAGCGGGAAGTGTCACCGGCGAGCCGGTGACCAATCTTGACTTTTACCCGACCATCCTGGCTGCATCAGGTTTGGAAAAGCCGGCGGGAAAAGTACTGGACGGGACAAGCCTGCTGCCCCTTTTTCGTGGCGAACGGCTGAATGAACGCTACTTGTACTGGCATTTCCCCATCTACCTGCAGGCCTATAAGCCTGGGGCGAATCCGGACCTTCCGGATCCCTATTTTCGAACGCGCCCGGGCTCCGTAATCCGAAAAGGTCCGTGGAAACTGCATGAGTATTTTGAGGATGGGCGGATAGAGCTGTACAATCTGGAGACCGATATTGGTGAGCGTAAAGATCTGAAGGAGCTGTATCCAGAGCGGGCCGGAGCTCTGTACCGGCAGCTCAAGCAATGGCGACGGCAAACCGGGGCGCCGGTGCCAACGGAACGGAATCCCCGGTACCGAAAGAAAGAGGAGTGACCGGCCGGACGGGACGGCTGTATGAGGAGCAGAGCATGGCATCCGTGGAGATGGAAAAAATGAGGAATTCTGCTTGGTCTGCGACTACATGTCCTGCTGGAATATTTTGTAAAAGTCATATTACAATCAACATTATGATTAAAACCATCATACTATGAAACGACAAAGAACGGCTGAATCAGGATTATGTCTGCTCCTGTTGGTGTTCCTGTTACCGGGAGCTGCCTGCCATGCAGCTGAGAGCGGAAGTGATACTGTGTCTGACCTTGAGCTGCTGCGGAACCGATTTGTGAAGGAACTGCTTGAACCGGATGTGAACAGCGATCACATCCGGGAGTTGCTCGAAACCGTAGAGCCGGCGGGATTCTGGCCCGACATAAATTATGAAGATACATCCAGGACGGCCTTTGAACACAGCCGTCACTTGAGTAATATGCTTGCGCTGGGAAGAGCGTACAGGAAGAAAGAGTCCCCCTATTATAAAGAACCGGAAGTCAAGAAGGCTGTTCATTCGACCCTCGATTTCTGGCTTAAGCATGACTTTATCTGCGAGAATTGGTGGTGGAATCAAATAGGAACCCCGGAGCGCATTGGAGACCTTCTGCTGATTATGGATGATGAGCTCACCGCCGAGCAACAGGCAAAAGCAGCGCCTATTGTGGGACGGGCCAACCTGGATGCCTGGGGGGCTCGGCCGGGGGGCGACCTGATTAAGATTGCAGGGATTCTGGGAAAATATGGAATATTTGCGGGCGACCGCAACATCCTGGAGCAGGCCATTACAGCTATTGCCGGAGAGATAGAGTTTGCTGTTGAAAGGGGAGATTCAACCGACATGAGGGGACTGCAGACAGATTACAGCTTCCATCATCGCCATGATCGTGTAACTTCAACCCTGACATATGGACACGGCTTTGCCCGTTACTTTGTTGACTGGGCTTACAAAGCCAGGGGTACCTCTTTTAGCTTTCCGGCCGAGTCAATTGAAATGCTGGTAGACTTTTACCTGGATGGAATCATCAAGACCATGGCTTTTGTAACCTACCCTGATCTCGGAGCAAAAAACCGGGGGATAACGCGGCGGGGATCACTTTCGGCCTACAGCGCAGATGTCCCGGAAAAACTGCTTCGGATTACGTCGTACCGGAATCGTGAGCTGGCAGCTATTGCCGGTATACGCCGGGGAGAGCAGGACCCCGCCCTGGAGAGCAGTCGATTTTTCTGGCATACGGAATACTATAGTCATCAGCGGCCGGACTATTTTGCTTCGGTCCGCATGTATTCTTCACGCAACCACAATATGGAGGTTCCTTATAATGGGGAGGGATTAAAAAACCATCACCTGGGCGACGGCTATACCTTTATTACCCGGACCGGGCAAGAGTATAGGGGCATTTTCCCGGTGTGGGACTGGCAAAAGATACCGGGAACCACCGTAATCCAGAAGCCGGCGCTGCCGGCTCCCGACCAGGTGCAGCAGGCCGGGGTGACTGAATTTGTGGGAGGGGTTACAGATGGGATGTACGGGGCTGCCACCTTTGATTTCAGGAGTCCTGTTGATCCGCTGGAAGCCCGGAAATCCTGGTTCTTCTTTGATGAAGAGTTTGTCAGTCTGGGAGCTGGCATCAATGCGTCGTCTGAACACCCCGTCGCTACGACCTTGAATCAGAGTTTGTTAGCAGGGGAGGTGATTTCAGGAGGACCGGAAGGTAGGGAGAGCCACGTCCGGGGCACCCATCATTTAAAGGAGATAAGATGGGTGCACCATGATAAAACTGCCTACATCTTTCCCGAACCGACTACGGCCCGCCTCGAAAACAGAAGACAGAGAGGTGAGTGGGATGCTATTAACAATCAATTCTGGGCAAAGACATTAGAGGAAGTACAAAAAGATGTTTTTACCTTGTGGATCGATCACGGCGTGGCTCCCAGGCAGGCGCGATACGAATATATTGTCGTTCCCGGCATAGCGGCCACCGAAGTTCAGCGGTATCGGGAGAGCTCCCCCATCCACATACTGGCCAACTCACCAAGAATACAGGCCGTACATCACAGAAGGCTAAACATCAGCCAGATTGTATTTTATGAACCCGGTCGGGTAGAGATTGCAGAAGGCATCAACCTGTCTGTGGACAATCCGGCTTTGGTAATGGTTGAAAGGACAGGCGGGAAGGTAGCGAAAATCACCGTTTCGGATCCGACCCGGCGGTTGACCACATACCAGCTGCAGATTAGCTCCGGTGCTGAGCCTGGACCTGTAGATGCTAAACAGGTAAGATGGAATGAGGATGAGGGGACCGCTACCGTTACGCTCAACCTGCCCCAAGGTGAGTATGCCGGGCAAAGCGTCAGCGTAGACCTGCTGTGATCTCCAGGTCGCCATCTTGTACGGCCGCAAGGGAAGTAGAGAGCAGTGGTTACCCCTGCGAGGAGAATCATTGATCGCTGTTAGCAAGACCTATATTGTAACTGGCACTTTTCCAATGGATCAGGTGCTTGAATATCGTCGCCGGTGGGCTTTGTCACAGCTGGGAGCTGCCCCGGGAATGCATTCGGTGAACACAGCTACAACGGCAATTTCAAATGAGCATAAAAACCGATAAAATCAGGGATGGAATGAAAGATAAGTCAAAAAAAAATATGAGCAATATTCGCGCAAATTTAATGCTGAATCTGGCAGGGGGGGCTTTTTTTTTGCTGCCTTGGTCATGTCTTGTAATTCGGACCAAAATTCTGAGCCGCCCCATCCGCCGGTAGTGGTGGATGAGCATATCGTACAGGGATACCTGGGAGAGCAGCACCTGGCAAACCTGGTGCACAGAAGGGGCAGCGATGGCGATACCTTTGTGGGATGGGGACGAACGCCGATCACGGAATGGCCGGTTGGGTCTTCCTCCGCGAGGAGGGTGGTTCCCGAGAATGAGGACCACCGCTATTCAAATGGGGGGACGGCCGTCGACCTGGATGATGACGGTATCGATGAAATTGTAACAGCGCGCGGTGAGATGAATAATTTACGCAATGCCTCACTGATGTGGTTCAGGGAGGTCGAAGGTCAAAAATACTGGGAGGGACACACTATCGCCGATCTCTGGTCCTCCGGCTACTCGGCCCCACACGATATTATGCCTTATGCCAGGAATGATTTTAAAGCGGTGATTGCCAATAAATCCCGCAATGAGCTTCATCTGTTTGTCGTTCCGGAAGACCTGGAAAACGACTGGACCCATTATAAGATCGGCACCTTTCCTTCCGGCAACCAGTCCGGCATGGTAATCAGGGACATCAATGTTGATGGCCATGATGATATTGTCAGTGGCAATTTCTGGGTGGAGGCGCCCTCTGATCCGACACAGACCCCCTGGACATTTCATCGGTTCAGCGAGTGGGATGAAAGGGGAGACAACAGGTGGGGAGGGATGAACAAACACGGCGTCGCCGATTTTGACGATGATGGATCAGTTGAAATAGTGACTTCTGAGGCCGAAATCCCGGATGCAAGGCTGAGTATCTTTGACCGTCAATCAAAGGACGGCGCGGGCTTGTGGAAGGAAGCGGCGCTGGATAACGGGCTGGAGGCCCCTCACAGCCTGGTCGTGGCTGATCTTAATGATGACGACCAGCCGGATTTTATCGTTGGTGAAATGACGGCCGGGGGCTGGGATTTTCCCTATAATCCCAATCCCTGGTTATATGCCTACCTGAACGAGGGGGGATTGCAGTTCGAGAAAAAGGTCATATACGAGGGCTGGGGTGTTCATGAGATGAGACTCTTCCCAAAGCCCTATGAGGGAAAAATCATGCTGTACGGGGCCGACGAGATACAGCCGCAAAAATTTAATAATATGAAGACCCACGTAAGCTACTGGCTGCTGAGCCAGAAATAAAGAAAACCGGGAAAATAGGGTGCTAATCTTTTCATAAACCAGAACTCTACTTTTTAATTAAAATTAGTTATACTCTGGAAGTATACGATTGGCCATTATCAACGCAATAGATATTATTCAATATGGACAGACGATCTGCATTAAGGAATATGGCTTTGCTGGGGGGAGGCCTGTTGCTGGCTCCATCCTGTACGGTGAGTGAAGAGCGCGTATCCATAGCGCTCAACAATCTGAATGTTACCGGGAGACAGGAACAACTGCTTTCCGAGGTGACAGAGACCTTTATCCCGACAACCGATACCCCGGGGGCTCAAGCCCTCAATATTCACCATTTCGTACTGGTGATGGTGGATGACTGCCGGAATGAGCAGGATCAAAAAGCATTTGTTGGGGGACTGGATCAGATTGAACAGGCAGCGAAGGATCGATATGAAGCTTCCTTTTCATCATGTACGGCCTCACAGAAAGAAGAGGTGATAGCAGGACTGATGGGTGATCAATCAGAAATGCAATCAGCAACGGATAACACCTACCAGCAGGCCCGGCAGTGTCTGTCCATGACCAAGCGTTATACGATACAGGGGTTCCTGCAGTCGGAATACGTCATGACGAACGAGCTTCCCTACCAGCTGGTGCCGGGTCATTTTAACGGCTGTGTACCCCTGGAGCAGAAAACGTAATTTAATTGTAGCAGAAATAGGCAGAAAGAAACAGACGCATGGCAAACGTAAACATTGACAGCAAGAACGACCGCACTTTCGACGCTATTGTTATTGGCTCCGGCATGAGTGGTGGATGGGCCGCCAAAGAGCTTACGGAAAATGGGCTGAAGACCCTGGTGTTGGAGCGTGGGCGGGATGTGAAACATGGCGACTATCCCACCACCAACATGATGCCCTGGGAGTTCAAACACCGCGGTGAGATACCACTTGAGGTTCAAGAAGAAAATCCCGTGATAAGCCGCTGTTATGCCTTTAAGGAGGATGCCCAGCACTTTTTTGTCAAGGATACCGAGCACCCCTATGTGCAGGAGAAACCCTTTGACTGGATTCGCGGCTACCAGGTGGGGGGCAAGTCGCTGCTGTGGGCCCGGCACACCCAGCGCTGGAGCGAATATGATTTTGAGGGACCGGCACGGGATGGTTTTGCGGTCGACTGGCCGATCCGGTACGAGGATATTGCTCCCTGGTACAGCCATGTAGAGAAATTTGTCGGCATCTCCGGCAATGAGGATGGCATCCCGCAGCTTCCGGACGGAGAGTTTTTACCGCCGATGGAGCTTAGCTGTGTTGAGAAATACTTTAAGAAGCAGATGGCCGAACAGTACCCTGAGCGGCCGGTCATCATTGCACGCTGCGCCCATCTGACCGAGCCCCAGCCTATTCACCTGAAACAGGGAAGGGGCAAATGCCTGCATCGTAATTTATGCCAGCGCGGATGTCCGTTTGGGGCCTATTTCAGCAGTAACTCTTCGACGATCCCGTGGGCGCGTGATACCGGTAATCTTACCCTGCGGCCTCATTCCGTTGTACATTCTATTATCTATGATGAAGACAAGGGCCGGGCTACGGGCGTTCGTGTAGTAGATGCCAACAGCAAGGAGATGATCGAGTATTACGGCCGTACGATTTTTGTTAATGCGAGTGCGCTCAACACGAATATGATCCTGTTGAATTCTACCTCGAACCGTTTCCCCAACGGCTTGGGTAACGACAATGGATTACTGGGCAAGTATGTAGCATTTCACAATTACCGGGGTAGGATATCAGCCGAATACGAAGGCTTTATGGACAAGACGACCTCCGGACGGCGGCCCACCAGCGGCTATATCCCCCGCTTTCGTAATGTTTTCAGTCAGGAAACTGACTTCCTGAGGGGCTATGCCGCAGGTTTTAGTGCCCACCGCTCATCCCAGCGCGACACCGATCATCTCGGAGCATCGCTTAAAGAGAGCCTGTTGAATCCGGAACCCGGCCCCTGGCGGGTGGGGTCGCACATCATGGGAGAAACCATTCCCAAGGAAAGCAACTACGTATCCCTTCATCCCGACAAAAAGGATGAGTGGGGCATGCCGCAGCTTAATGTCTCGGTCGATTATGACGACAATGATGAGAAAATGCTTGAAGACTTTTTCGTTCAGCTTTCCGAAATGTATGAGTCGGCCGGTTTCAAAAATATCAGAACCAGTGACAGCGAACAGGCCCCGGGACTGGACATTCACGAGATGGGCGGGGTGCGCATGGGCAAAGATCCCGAGACTTCTCTGCTCAACAAATGGAATCAGCTGCATAAGTGCCAGAATGTGTTTGTGACTGACGGCGCCTGTATGACATCGACGGGAACACAGAACCCGTCGCTCACCTACATGGCACTGACGGCCCGCTCTGCCAATTATGCAGTGGAGGAGATGAAAAAAGGGAACTTGTAAGGCCCGGATCAGCTGAGCTTACTCCGCGGGGAAATCTTGTGGCAGGGGTGAGGGCTTTAGGGTTTCTTTGTGCTCATCTGCTGCAAAGCCGTGGTTGAGACTGCCTGCCTGGGAATCAAGGGATACAGGCAATTATATAAATGGGGACTGCATGGCTTCTCATTTTATCCTTGAGCGGGGAAAAAGCCTTTCTTAAAAGCCATGCCGGCTGTTTGACTCCCTTGCCTGTCTTTTTCTCCCGGCAGTCTTCTGAACTACCATCACAATAACATATTTCCCCGTCCGGGAGCTGGACAAGGCCAGATCATTTGTTGCTACTGTCAAATCAGCAACGATTTTCGAATATTTTTGCAGGTATCCCGGAAAAAAGTTGAATAGACTTGCGTAATTTTATATTTATTTAGTCATATCTTGGGATAGATATTGTGTTATAGGTTATCAACTACTGGGGAATGTTTCTTTACAATGGGAATAACATGGATAATACCGGGGAAAGAAGGGAGGAGGTATGTCTCTGGGAAGCCATGCGCGGCGGTGAAAGAGAGGCACTGGAAACGCTGTTTCGACGCTACTACTCTCCGTTGTATGATTACGGCATTAATCTCGTTGCAAATGCAAATAATGTAAAAGATGCTATCCAGGAGTTGTTTCTGAAACTCTGGAGAGACCGTGCCTCGCTGAGTACCCCCCGCTCCATTAAGGCCTATCTGTTGGTGTCAATCAGACGTATCCTGATGGACGGAAAAA
The DNA here is from genome assembly GCF_900182555.1 of Fodinibius sediminis. Lineage (GTDB taxonomy): Bacteria > Bacteroidota > Rhodothermia > Balneolales > Balneolaceae > Fodinibius > Fodinibius sediminis. Next base: position 93,135 of record NZ_FXTH01000011.1, read on the forward strand.
AAAGGAAACGCAAAAGGTATCAACGGAACAGGAAATACATAGAGGATGCGTTTTCAAGGGTTTTTACCAAGGAAGATTTGATCGTACGCAGGGAGATCGAAGAGGGGAAGAGGGAGCGCCTGGTTCAAGCCATCAATCAATTGAGCAACCGGCAGAAGGAAACGCTTTTCCTGAGGTACTATCACGGGTTGACTAACCGGGAGATTGCCAAAATAATGAATATCAATTATCAGAGCGTTAAGAACAACCTCTACAGGGCCCTCAAAAATGTCAGGGGTATTATGGAATCCATTCCCAACTCCGTTTGATAGCCAGCTCAAGGCCCGTGGTTGCAACCCATTCTTTTCATTTCGGCATCAAAGGAACTTCTGTAGTGAGTTTGGCTGTATACCCTCTTACTTGCTTATCAATCCAACCCTGGTTTTCCCCATTCCCGGCTGTTTCTGCGAAGAGTTCTCAAAAAAATGAAAAATTTGAGTACTCCCTTTCTTTGGGTCCGTCTTATAGGGTGAAGTGGAAATAGGGCAGGGCTTTCCCATCGCTGGTAAATCAGAACAACTAATTTGTAACAGGTGGCGGAGTACGAACAGGAAATAGAAGAACTGCTGACCGATGATTCCTTTATCAGATGGATAGAGGGAAGAGCATCGGAAGTAGAAGCTGCCGTGTGGGAGCGGTGGCTGGAGAACGATCCCGCCCGAAAACAGCTGGTGGAAGAATCAAAACTGCTACACCGCAGCATGGCCTTCAGCAGGAACAGACGTTCTGAAGTCGAGCTCGAACTCGATCGATTGAAGGAAAGGATGGGCAGGGAAAAAAAGGCAGCAGAGAACGGGATCCGTAGCCGCCGGATCAGCCGGGACAGGACCTACCCGGGCATGGCTGCTGCCCTCATTATTATGCTGGTAGCGGTGATGGGCGTTCTTTCGCTGTCATATCCTGGCTTGTATACCTCTGAACCGACAGCACGGTCTGTTTCGAAATTTATCACCCAGAAGACACAGAACGGGCAACAGAAGAAACTGACACTTTCCGACGGCTCGACAATCACGTTAAACAGCAATTCCAGTCTCAAATACCCGTCAACCCGTACGGGGGGCGATTTGGAGGTTTGGCTGGATGGGGAGGCTTATTTCGATGTTGCCCATAAAACGGGGGCGAAGGCCCGCTCCTTTACCGTTCATATTCCCGGGGGACAGGTTCGGGTGCTGGGGACAACATTCAATGTGAATACGTACGAGGAGGCTGCTGAGGTGGTTCTTGTAAAAGGGAAAGTGAAATTAGAAAAAAAGAATAGGCAGGGCCGTGACGTCGACTCACATGTGATGGAGCCGGGGGAATTAAGCCGCATATCTGAATTGAGGGAAGGCATCAGCAGCCAGAGAGTGGATGCCGAACGATATACCTCGTGGACCCGGGGTAAGATGATTTTTGACCGGACGCCCCTGCACGAGGTTGCCGAACGGGTGGAACACATTTATGGGGTAGAGTTTCCCCTGCCCGGCCAGGAACTGAAACAGATTCGGATTTCCGGTTCGCTGCCGATTCATAACCTTGAGGTCTTTTTGAATACCATCGAGAATATGTTGAACCGTACTGTTGTGAACAGGAATGGAAGGATAATACTCGGAAAAGAGAAATAAATAATACATGCAAACCACGGGAAAGTTAACGTCTAAAGCTAATTTAAAACAAAGGATTATGAAAAGACTGTTGTTAGCAATCATAGGATGGCTCCTGGTGGGTCAGTCCATTACGTATGCCCAAGACGAACAGCGTGCGTTGACCATGACGGAGCAGGCGGCCGAACAGACCATATCGCTGGATGAGTCGTTTCGCTTGTTGGAAGACAAATACGACGTCAGCCTTGTTTACAAGAGCTCCGTGAGCAAGGGCAAGGTATTGCCGAGGAAGGTCATTGAAGCCGATGATTTTCAGACGGCTCTGACTGATCTCGTACGAATACTGGATCTTACTTATAAACAGGTTGGACGCCGGAGCTTTCTCATATCATCAAACAGTGTACTTCAGCCGGTTGGTGTTCAGGAGACTGTAACGGGAACAGTGACCGATGCGCAGTCCGGTGAAACGCTGCCGGGAGTGAATGTGATGGTCAAGGGAACGACTACGGGTACTTCCACGGATAACAGTGGAGGGTTTGAATTGACGGTCGAATCACTGCAGGATACGCTTATCTTCTCCTTTGTTGGATACCAGACCAGGGAAGTGCCCATCAGCGGCCGAACCGAACTCGATGTGACCCTGCAGTCGCAGGCTATTGCCGGTGAAGAGCTGGTCGTGGTCGGCTATGGCACCCAGCAGAGGAGCGACTTGACAGGTTCCGTTTCCTCTGTCAAGGCCGGGGATATCGGAGCGGCATCCATCAATTCCATTGATCAGGGGTTGGCTGGCAGAGCGTCGGGTGTGCAGGTTACTCAGACATCGGGTCAGCCCGGGGCCGGGGCCTCTGTACAAATTCGCGGCGCTGGATCACTGCAAGGCGGTACACAGCCCCTGTATGTAATTGACGGACTTCCCATATATCCGGGATCAGGAACAGGGCCGGGTAATAAGTTGAGTCCGTTGTCGGCCTTGAACCCATCTGATATTGAATCAATAGAAATCCTCAAAGATGCATCAGCTACAGCTATTTATGGATCAAGAGGGTCAAATGGCGTTGTTTTAATAACGACAAAAAGTGGCGGAACAAGAGACCAGGTCTCCTTTTCGGCTTCCTACGGGGTCTCAAGGTTAGTCCAAAAGCTTGATGTGCTGGAAGCATATGAATACGCCACGCTGGTAAATGAAGCCTATACCAACGATGGCATGGATCCATACTACAGCAGTAGCCAGCTTGAGCAGATTCAGAGCGAAGGAGGAACGGACTGGCAGGATGAAGTTTTTGACCCGGCACCCCGGCAAAATTACAGCCTGAATTTTGCAGGGGGCGGTGATAAAACTACCTATTCGATTACGGGTAATTATCAAAACGAAGAGGGGATTGTTGACAACTCTTCATTTGAACGCTTTAACGGGCGTATCAACTTGAATCGTGACATAACAGACCGACTTAATGTCAGCAGCAAGTTGACGGTGAATAAAGCTTATTCATCTTTGTCCAGGACCGGAGGAGGAGGAACAAGTTCGCTAACCTATGCCGCTTTAAGAATGAACCCCGTGCAGCCTGTATACCAAAGTACCGGGTCGACTCCTCCTGATTACACATTACTCAATGCTCCGGGAGTGCAGGCGGAAAATCCGGTCGCTTCTGCTAATGAACTGATGAATGATTTTGAGTCCACCCGGCTTTTCGGTAATGCATTTATTCAATACGACCTGATGCAGGATCTGGTAATAAAGTCTGAAATAGGGGTGGATATGTCGACTCGCAAGATGGAAAACTTTGTACCGGATTATATTGCTGAAGGATCAAGCGGGAATAGAGCTTCTGTTCAGAACCTCAACGAAACGATGTGGATTAATGAAAATACCATCAACTACAATACAACGGTAGGTGAAAGTCACTCGATCGAAGCATTGGGCGGCATAAGTTTTCAGAAAAATATATTTGAGCAGGCTTATGCAGGGTCCCAGGACTTTGTGAATAATCGCCTGGCCTATTATGCCCTTGAAGGAGGAAGTACCTTTAATCAGCCAAGTTCCGGGCAGCGGGAATGGTCACTGGCCTCCTATTTTGGAAGGTTGCGATATAATTTTGACGACCGATATCTCGTAACATTAAATGGTCGCGTAGACGGTTCTTCACGCTTTGGAAAGAACAATAAATATGGTTTTTTCCCTTCTGCAGCCATTGCCTGGCGACTGATGAACGAAGATTTCATGCAGGATGTGAGTATCTTCAGTGACCTGAAACTGAGATTGAGTACCGGTGTAACAGGGAATCAGGAAATTGGTCTCTATAATGCCTTGTCAACGCTTAACAGTAACAGCTATGCGATCGGAAGATCAATTGCAACAGGCTTTTACCCTAATAAAGTCCCCAATCCCGATTTAAAATGGGAGAAATCGAATGAGGTTAATGTGGGTCTCGATATGGGTTTCTTTAATGACCGCCTCACGGTGACCAGTGATTATTATTACAAAAAAACCGTGGATCTCATCTATAATGCTTCCATTCCTTTTGTTACCGGATACAGTACGGCCTTGCAAAATGTAGGCAGTATTCAGAGCCAGGGCCTGGAACTTGCCCTCGAGAGCTTCAATATTACGGGTGAAGGCTTTAATTGGAATACCAGTTTCAATATCTCCTTTGTAAGCAATGAGGTAATAGAACTGGGAGGAGAGAAATATAAAGATGTGGGGGGTGGTGACGGTCATTTAAAAACCGGCTCCGTACACAGGTTGCAAGTAGGTAAACCGATATCCGTTTTTTATGGGTATGTCTATGATGGCATTTTCAACACTGAGCAGGAGCTGGCCAATGGACCCGAAGGGCCTACCAATTGGCTCGGAGGCAGAAAATACCAAGATCTTAATGGTGACGGCAGCATCGATGCGACGAACGATCGCACCATTATCGGCGATCCGAATCCCGATTTTTACGGGGGACTCCGAAACACCTTCTCGTACGGGGGATTTCAGCTGGATGTCTTTATGCAATTCCAGTACGGAAATGATATCCTGAACTACAACCTGATTGATATGGAGCTCCCGACCGGAGGCCAAAATCAGCTGGAGGAGATGAAAAATCACTGGAGTGAAAGCAATCCGGATGAAGAGATTTACCCCAAGCCGACGACAAACCGTTCTCAGGTTTTCTCCAGCCGACAGATTGAAGACGGTTCTTATCTGAAGCTCCAAAACCTGACCTTTGGGTACAATTTCCCCCGATTGAGAAACCAAATGCAATCGATCAATAATTTGAGATTGTATCTGTCCATGACCAATTATTTAACATTTACTGGATACAGTGGATATGATCCTGATATTAGTTACCGGGGAATAAGTAATCTTCAGATGGGAGAAGATTTTAACCAGTATCCGAAGACCAAGATGATTCAATTAGGGTTAGAAATCGGATTTTAAATACAAAATATTGGTGTCATCATTATGAAGAATATTATATATCTTAGTTTAACAGTCGTTTTCCTCACTACCTTCATTGTTTCCTGTACGGATAGTTTTTTAGCAGAGAATCCCAAGGGACAGCTCACTCAGGAAAATTTTTACCAGAGTGAAGATGATGCAGTAGCAGCCGTAAATGGAACATATAACCAGTTATACGGCATCTACGAGCGTCTCATGTTTCTGGTCGGTGACCTGCCTGCTGATGTTGAAAAGAATGGACTTGGCATGCCCAATCAATACCTGCAAAACCTTGAGTTCATGCGTTATACCGCCGAGAATGTGTTTGTCAGACGCATGTGGAGTAGAAATTATTCCGGTATAAACAGAGCTAATACGGCCATTATTAATATATCGGAGATGGATCAAACAACTCTTGGCGAAGATTTGAAAAATAGGTTAACGGCTGAGCTGCGATTCTTACGGGCATTATTTTACTTCAACCTGGTGCGGTATTTTGGCGATGTGCCCCTCGTAACCAATGCTGAAACGGTGCAGGAGGCCATGATTCCCCGCACTCCCAAGAATGAGGTTTATGCCCAGATTATTAGTGATTTGGAATTTGCGGGTCAACATCTCCCCATAGAATATGGAGAAGGTGACATGGGAAGGGCAACGAAGGGAGCCGCAAAAATTTTACTGGGGAAGGTGCATCTGAGGCGTGAGAACTGGGAAATGGCTTCTGCAACACTTGCCGAAGTCGTAGAAAATGAGTCGCAATACGGTTATGGGCTTTTTGAAAATTATGGTGATAACTGGGGGCAGGCCACCGAAACAGGGCAGGAAGCTGTGTTCTACATCGAATTTATGATGCCTCCACTGAACTCCAATGGAGCAGGGGGCTTGCAGGGGCCGAAGTATTCAGTGCACGAAGGTCAGGGGATACCCTGTAAATCTGCCGCAAGCTTTGAAGCAGATATTCCCACCGAAGAACTTTATAACAGATTCAGTGATGATGACGAGAGAAAAAATGTTACCTTCCAGACTGAATTTTATTGCGGCGATACTGCCTACCCATCAGATATCCCTCTTTTTACAAAGTACTGGGATGAAAACGTTTCGGTGCCAACACAAAGCGAACACAACTTTCATGTCATCCGCTATGCCGATGCGTTGCTCATGTATGCGGAGGCGCTGTTTGAACAGGGCAACGAAACCGAGGCCCTGGCCCAGATCAACAGGGTACGCGAGCGGGCCTTTAATGACCAGGCACATAATTACGTGACGCTGAGCCGTGAAAAAATATGGGAGGAGCGCTTGCTGGAGCTTGCCCAGGAGGGGCACCGCTGGTTTGACTTGACAAGGCAAGGACGGTTTATAGAACGGATGAAAGAACATTCCCAGCGAGAGGAGGAGATTGCCGGTGAACCGGTCAGAGCTTCACTCAGGAATAATATAAAGGATTATATGAACCTCATGCCTATTCCTCAGCGCGAAATTGATGTAAATCCCGAGCTGGAACAAAATCCGGGATGGAATTAACGGACTAAACTATTAACCAATATGTACTTAAGCTAAACACTTACTCATGAACAAGATCAGTAAAATACCTTATTTGCTTGCTCTGATTCTTTTCCTGCTCCCCACGGTATATGGGCAGGCCCAGGATCAGCCCACGAATGTGATCTTTATTCTAAGCGATGATCACCGGTATGACTATATGGGCTTTCATCCCGAGAGTCCTGACTTCCTGAAGACTCCGGGGATGGACCGCATGGCCAGGGAAGGGGCGCACCTTGCCAATGCCTTTGTGACCACCTCCCTGTGTTCGCCGAGCCGGGCCTCCATTCTGACCGGGCAGTATGCCTTCCGCCACGGCGCGGTTGACAATGCCAATCCTATGATTGAGGGTACCCAGTTTTTTCCCGAGCAGCTGCAGAACCAGGGCTATCAAACGGGCTATTTTGGCAAGTGGCACATCGGAAACGCCCACGATGATCCCAAACCGGGTTTTGACCGGTGGGTAAGCTTCCGCGGGCAGGGGGTTTATAACAATCCCACCCTCAACATTGACGGGGAGCGCAGGAAGGTGGAGGGGTATACCACCGACCTGCTCACTGATTTCACCCTCGACTGGATTGAGAATCGCGATCAGGACAAGCCGTTTTTTGCCTATCTGTCTCACAAGGCGGTGCACGCGGAGTTTTATCCGGCCGAACGCCACAATGAGAAGTACGCTGATGCCGAGATTCCAAAACCGCAATCCATGAAAAACATCGAATCCAACTACGCGGGCAAGCCCGACTGGGTGCGTGAACAGCGTTACAGCTGGCACGGCGTCGATCATATGTATCACGGGCGGGCCGACCATCCGCAGAACCTGGATGAGATTATTACCGAGTACAGTGAAACGCTGATGGGGGTGGATGAGAGCATCTCCCGTGTGCTGGATTATCTGGAAAAGGAAGGGCTGGCCGAGAATACCCTGGTGATCTATATGGGCGACAACGGGTTTATGTTGGGCGAACACGGCCTGATCGACAAGCGTCAGGCCTACGAGGAGTCGATGCGGGTACCGATGCTGGCATGGGCGCCGGGCTATATCGAGGCAGGGTCCACCATCGATCAGAATGTGCTGAACATCGATATCGCCCCGACATTCCTGGACCTGGCCAGCGGGAGCATGCCGGAAGGACATACGGTCGACGGGCGTTCGTTCTTGCCGTTGCTGGGGGGCGAAGACATCGATGACTGGCGTTCCTCGTTTGTCTATCAGTATTTTTGGGAGCATGCCTTCCCCCATACCCCTACAACCTATGCTATCCGTGAAGACCGCTACAAGTACATATACTATCACGGCGTATGGGACAAGAATGAGCTGTATGATCTGCAGAACGATCCGAAGGAGATGCATAACCTGATTGATGTACCGGCTCAGCAGCAGCGGGTCAAGCGGATGCGGGAAGAGCTCTTTGATATACTGGAGACCAATCAGGCCACGGATGTGAAGTTCCGACGCCCTTCCGATTATCAGGCTGATGAGAAGCTGATTGAATGAGGCTGCGGTAGACCTGAATGGACAGCAAGATTGAATAATTGCTTATGGTATCGTCCAACCACGCATAAACTGATTGCATCTTATGAGGAAATATTCTCTTATCTGTCTTCTCGCATGCTTCCTGGTGGCCGCATGTGAGTCCGAGCCGCCCGGGGAGTCGCCTCCCAACATCCTGTTTATCATGAGCGACGACCATACCTCCCAGGCGTGGGGAATCTATGGCTCGGTACTCGACAGCGTCGCACGGACGCCCAGTATTTCACGACTGCGCGATGAAGGGGCCAAACTCAAACATGTTTTTGCCACCAATTCCATTTGCACGCCGAGCCGTGCCGCCATTCTTACCGGGCAGTACAGCCACCGAAACGGGGTGTATACGCTGGGAGATACGCTCGACCCGGCCAGGAAGACAGTCGCTGGTACATTCCAGGATCATGGATACCAGACGGCACTTATTGGCAAGTGGCACCTGAAGAGTCGTCCCTCAGGCTTCGATCACTACAACGTCCTTCCCGGTCAGGGCCGGTATCATGATCCTATCCTGCGCGATTCCAGCAGCTGGACGAAGGGCGGACAGGAATATCAGGGGTTCGTCACGGATGTGATCACTGACCTGTCCCTGCAGTGGCTGAACGAACGCCCGAAGGATAAACCTTTTCTGCTCATGACGCATTTTAAGGCAACGCATGAGCCGTTTAACTATCCCGAACGTTACGATACCTTGTACCGGGATATCCGAATGCCCGAGCCGGAGAGTTTGTATAATTTCTACCCGGACCAGACCGAACGGACGTTCGAAGGACAGGTTCTGGAGATTCTGGGAGGGCGTTTTGAACAGCGGCCGGCGGTCTACTCCACCGATGACTTTTCACTGGAGGGACTTGCCAAAAAGGAGGCCCGCAGCAAGGTCTATCAAAAGTTTGTCAAGGATTTTCTTCGTTCCGGCGCCGCCATTGATGAAAATATCGGGCGTCTGCTCGATTATCTGGACCGGGCCGGAATGGCAGAAAACACCATTGTCATTTACACGGCCGATCAGGGATACTTCATGGGAGAACATGGCCTCTTCGACAAGAGGATTATGTATGAGGAATCAATGCAGATGCCGTTTGTTATTCGCTACCCGGGTGAAATTGAGGCGGGCACCGTCAATGATGATATCATCCTGAATACCGATTTTGCCCCGCTGCTGATGGACTATGCAGGCATTACACCACCAGAAAAAATGCAGGGCAGGAGTTTTCGTGCCAACCTGGCGGGCGAGACGCCGGACGACTGGCGGCAGTCGATGTATTACCGCTACTGGATGCACCAGGAACACCGTCCCGCTCACCTTGGCATTCGAACCAGGCGCTACAAGCTGATTTATTTTTACGGTCAGCCCCTGCGCGATGGCTATGGCGAGTCCGCTACGGAACCCGCATGGGAATTCTATGATCTGAAAAAAGATCCCAGGGAGCTGCACAACGCCTACGGAAATCCGCAGTACCGCCATCAGATTGATTCGTTAAAATCGGAGTTGTGGAAGTTAAAAGATCGGCTTGGAGACAGCGATGCCTCCTATCCGTCCATGCAGTCCCTGTTGAACAGAAATAAGAAATGAAATTCAGGATGTGAAAAATATGTTAGTCTGTGTATCTTCCCTGCAGATTACATAGGAGGGATGGGATAAGACAGGAAAGGGGTCCAGGGATTATGAAACATCATGCATGTTATCTTATAACGGTATTGATTGCAATACTTCTTTTTCTAAGCAGGGATGTTCTGGCACAGGCTGCGGTCCAGCCTTCTGAAGAAAATCCGTATTACTGGCAGTACCAGGAAAAACCGGTCCTTCTGCTGGGCGGATCAACGGATGATAATCTATTCCAGATTTCGGAGCTGAAGCAGCATCTCTCTGCCATAGCGGATGCGGGAGGCAACTATATTCGGAATACGATGAGCGATCGCTCTCCGGATGGCGTGCAGCCGGGGAAGGGACGAGTTGTCTATGCATTCAAGGAAATAGACAGTGGAAAATTCGATCTGAACCGATGGAATGAAACCTACTGGAAACGTTTTGAGAATATGCTGCGCTGGACCTATGAACGGGATATTATAGTACAAATTGAAATCTGGGATCGCTTTGATTATTCCCGGGAGAATTGGCCTCCTCATCCCTATAATCCACAGAATAATATCAACTACAGTTACCGGGAATCCGGTTTCGAACCGCAGTATCCTGAGCACCCGGGGGCAAACAAGCAGCCCTTCTTTTTCACAACGCCCGGACAGGATCACAACAAGGTGGTATTGCAATATCAGCGGAAATTTGTGGATAAACTCTTAGACTATACGTTGAAATATCCCCACGTCCTCTATTGCATTGATAATGAGACTTCCGGCGAGGAGGCGTGGGCTGTATATTGGGCGGAATTTATTCAACAGCGTGCTAAACAGGAGAACAGGAAGGTATACATTACCGAGATGTGGGATGACTGGGATTTAACGCAGGAGCAGCATCGGCGTACGCTCGACCATCCCGAACGCTTTGCCTTTGTCGATGTGTCACAGAATAACCATCAGCGGAATGAAACACACTGGCAGAATTTTCACTGGGTACGGAATTATGTAAAGGAACAGCCGCGCCCGATTAATAACGTTAAGATTTATGGTGCTGATGACGGGCGGCACGGGGGAAATAATATCGACGCCGTGGAAAAATTCTGGAGATTGATTTTTGCGGGTGCTGCATCCGCTCGTTTTCATCGTCCCACTTCTGGTATCGGTCTCAGTGAGCTGGCCGTAAAGCAACTGCGGAGCGCCCGCCTGTTTTTGAAAGAATTTGATATTGTTGAAGCCGATCCGGATCCCCGTCATGACTACCTGGTGAATCGAGATGAAGATGAAGCCTACCTGAATTATATTGGGCAGGAGCAGTTTGCCGTATATTTTACGGACGGTGGAGAGGTGGAGCTCCGGGTCCCCGGGGCACAGCGGGAATGGCATCTCCGGTGGCTGGATATTACAAAGAGTCAATGGCTGGAGTCCACGCTATTAACTGCAGGGGATACGATACCTTTGCAAGCCCCGGGGAAGGGGCCGTGGCTTGTCGTGGTTACTTCGAAGGGCGCGCAATGAATAAGTATTGATGTACCGAAAAGCTGGAAACGTACAAATCAGGAAAGATAGGCGGCATGAGTAATTATATTGGCAGGAGCATATTCGTAATTTGTGGGTTTTTCTTTTTTTGGTCCTGCGCTCCGGTTACGGGGGGACAGCAGGAGAAACCCAACATTGTTTTCATACTGGCTGATGATCTGGGGTATTCCGACATCGGGGCCTATGGATCTGAAATTAATACGCCTAATCTGGACAGGCTTGCCAAAAATGGCATCCGGTTTACCCAGATGCACAATACCAGCAAATGTTTTCCTTCAAGAGCGGTGTTGCTGACAGGGCAGTATGCCCAGCAGGTGGGAATGGATGAGGCTCCCGAGGATTTTGAACAGGCTGTGATGTTCGGAGAAGTGCTGAGCCGGGCGGGATACACGACCATTTTTGTGGGGAAACACCATAGTACGGATAATCCCTATGAGTGGGGCTTTGATCATTACTGGGGATTGCGGGACGGGGCCGCCAACTATTTCAATCCCGGGGAACAGCGTCCGGGAGATCCCGGGCCACCGGCTCAAAAACCGCAGCTTTATCCCCGCACTTTTGCTTTTGATGATTCTCTTGCTGAGCCCTATACGCCGCCGATGGACTACTACAGCACCGATACATGGACCGACTGGGCACTGCAGCTGCTGGGTCGTTATGAGAAAGAGGACCGCCCGTTTATGTTATACCTGGCATATCAGGCGCCGCACGACCCATTGCAGGCTCCGAAGGAAGAGATTGCGAAGTATGAAGGAGTGTATGAGAAGGGATATGAGGCCATTGCCCGGGCCCGTTATGAACGACAGCGCCGGATGGGACTGCTGGATGAACGTTACCCCCGTTCTGAACCCGTTCATCGAAGCTGGGAGAGTCTTGATGATTCAACAAAAGAAGACCAGGTGCGTCGCATGCAGGTATATGCCGCCATGATCGACCGGCTGGATCAGAATATTGGGCGGCTGCTGGAGTACCTGGAGGACCGGGGCGAGTTGAACAACACGCTCTTGCTGTTTGCTTCGGATAATGGAGCTTCGGCTGAGATCGTGCGGATTGGCGAGGGGCCGATCGGTTCTATGACCCGTTGGGCCTCGCTGCAGGAAGACTGGGCCAATGTAGCCAACACGCCCTTCAGGATGTATAAAAACTATTCGCATGAAGGAGGAACGGCTACCCCCTTTATTGCGCACTGGCCCGATGGTATAACAGAAACAGGACAGGTCAATCACAGCCTGCTCCACTTTATTGATATCATGCCAACCCTGATCGAGGTAAGCGGTGGCAAATATCCTGAACATTATCGCGGTGAAGCATTGCCACAGCTGGCGGGCAAAAGCCTGGTTCCATTATTTACGGGAGACTCCCTGGAGCGGGAGAAGCCGCTTTTTTATGAATGGAGGGATGGCAGCGCTGTACATACCAGCGACTGGAAGCTGGTACGCTGGCAAGAGCAGTGGGAACTGTACAATCGAAAAAATGACAGGTCGGAAACAACCAATGTGGCCGACCAGCATCCCGAAATCGTCAAGGAACTAAGTGAACAGTGGCAGCAGTGGGTGATGGAGACCGGACCCGCCCGTTGAACAAACAGGGCCTCGGTTATATTTTTGCCTGCAGGCTTGTCAATCATAATTTTCTTGCGCCTGTGACAGTATAGTGGTATATAACCCATTGAATTCGAGGTCTGTTTTTTTAATTTAAATTTGTGAAATACATGAAATTTCGTCTCCCGTCAGCTTTATTATGCTCTGTTATCAGCCTTTTTATAGTACTGAATATTAGTCCGTCTGCTGGTTTTGCCCAGGAATTTGATACGGAATTTGACCATCAGGCACTGGTAGTGGGTGACCTGGAAGCTTCCGCTGCTTTTTACAAAGAGGTACTGGGATTAAAAGAGATAAGAAATGAAACCGGGAAGCCCACCCGGCGCTGGTTTTCACTGGGTGGAGAGTTGCAGCTCCATCTCCTGGCCGATGACAGGGAAGGAGTTCATGTAAATAAGTCTATCCACCTGGCTGTTACCGTCCGTAACTTTGATCAGTTCGTTGAGAACCTTCGTGCCCGTAATATTCCCTTTACCGATTGGCCGGGAAACAAAAATCAGGTTAACATACGCCCCGATGGAATAAAACAGGTCTATGTCAAAGATCCAGACGGATATTCGATAGAAGTAAACAGCCGGGCAGCAGAAGAATAGGCTGCGGCCTGGCAGCCGCTTGTATTTACAGGTTGGCAGGGAGAGATTTGATTTGGGGTGCTTTGGATTCGGGCAGTCGACCGCCGTAAACAACCATGAGCCGGGGCAGGCATCGTGGCTATCCGGAAAGAAAATACGTTGTATCGGTATCAAAAAGGGAACCGCTGTCTGCCCGCTTCATGGCGGATGGATATCCGATATATGAATTCAGCTAATGGGATAATGATAGACAGAAGATCAAATATCACAAAGACGCCGTTTGGCATCTTCCTGCTGTTTATCCTGGTGCTGTCTACTTTCGCCTGTGCAGGAGCTGGCAAAAGTGAGCCGCCGGGTGCTCGTGCTCCGAACATTATTTTCATATTGGCGGATGATCTGGGATACTCGGATATTAACAGTTTCGACCCACAGCACCGACGCTACTATGAAACGCCCAACATCGATCGACTGGCTGGAAAGGGGATGAAATTTGTTCAGGCCTATACAAGCGCTGCCAATTGTGCTCCCACCAGGGCGGCCTTGATGAGCGGACAGTACTATCCCAATCAGCCTGTTTATCATGTCGGTACTTCCGGGCCGGGTAGAATGATTCCGGCACCGAATGCGGAGGCACTGCCCCTGGACAAGGTTACCATAGCCGAAAAGCTCGACGAGGCGGGCTACCGTACGGCCTTGATTGGCAAGTGGCATATAGGCAATCCGCCGGAGCATGGGCCCCGGCAGCAGGGCTTTGCCATTAACATAGGGGGATACGGAGCAGGAAACCCGGGAGCCTGGGACAATGGGTACATGCAACCCAACGGGAATCCATACATTTCTGATGCCCGGCAAGGTGAATATCTGACGGATTATCTTACCCGGAAGTCAATAGAGTTTATCACAGACAACAAGGAACAGCCCTTCTATCTTCAACTGTCGTACTATAGTCCGCATAGCCCGTTTCAGGCCCCAAAAAGCCTGGTTGAAAAGTATGAACAGAAGAGAGGAGACGGCGGGCATAATCGTCCTGTCTATGCCGCCATGATCGAGTTGCTGGACAAGAATGTGGGTAAGTTGATGCAGGCGGTGGAAGAGCTCGGTATTGCAGAACATACCGTCGTTATTTTTTATTCGGACAACGGCGGACGCGGCGGCTATGATTTTCTCGGTCATGCTGAAAATAATATTACCAGCAATGCTCCTTTCAAGGGGGGCAAGGGCACCTTTTATGAGGGAGGGATACGGGTTCCCCTGATTATCCGATGGCCTGGAATAATTCCACCGGGAAGTCAGAGCCGGGAGCCCGTGAGCAGTATCGATTTTTATCCAACTTTTCTCGACGCCGCTGGCATTGAAGGCACAAAGTATTATCAGGTCGACGGATTAAGCCTGTTGCCAGTAATGAAAGATCCGACGGCCGTGCTCAATCGGGAATCTCTTTTCTGGCACTTTCCGGGCTATCCAAACTCCCCGTGGCGAACAGGTCCGGTGAGTGTTGTTCGTTCAGGTTCCTGGAAGCTGATGAAATTTTATGAAACAGATGAATTTGAGCTTTACAACCTGAAGAAGGATCCGGGGGAGCAGCAAAATCTCGCCGAAACATATCCACGAAAACGGAACAGTTTGCATCGCATGCTTCAGGATTGGCTGCAACAGACGGAAGCCCCTCTGCCCGCCTGGGGAGAGGAGGCGAATTGATAATTAACATTCAGGATACTATGAGCTACAGTAATTCATATTTTCATTATCACACCATTTCCTTTCTGGGAAAGAAGACGCTGTCATTTGCAGCCATGGTTTGCTTGTTGCTGCTTCTGTCGGTGACAGTAAGGGGGGAGGGGCGCCCGGTCTTCCATACGGATATCGGGAACAGGGAAAGTATGCAGGTGGGTGTTGCCCGGGTGGATATCACACCGGAAGCGCCCATTCGCCTGGCCGGTTATGGCTCGCGTCAGGGAGAATCCGAGGGGGTACTCCAGCGCCTGGAAGCGAAAGCACTGGCTTTTGGCAGCGACCGGCAGGGACCCTCTCTGCTTATTACGGTGGACCTCATTGGCATTCCAGGTCATATAACAACGGCGTTGCGAAACCGCTTAAAAAAGAAAGCTGGAATTCAGCCGGAGCAGCTGACCATCGCTGCCAGTCACACCCATTCGGGACCAGAAATTGGTACATTATTGAATCATTTCGGGGAGCCGCTGCCCGTGGATCAACTTGGTAGAATAGTGAGATATCTTGATGGGCTTACCGATGATCTAGAAGAGGTAGCACTGGCGGCCCTGCAGAATCGCAGTACCTCTTTTGTAGCGTGGGGTCAGGGCCAGGTGGAGTTTGCCGTGAACCGTCGGCTGATTGAGGACGGGCGATGGGTGGGCTTCGGGGTGGTTCCGGAGGGCCCCGTTGATCACACCATGCCCCTGTTGCGGATAACTGATCCCGAAGGAAACATCAGGGCGCTGTTGATTAATTACGCCTGTCACGGTACGACCCTCGGGCCGGATGTTAATAAAGTACATGGCGACTGGATGGGAGAGGCCCAGCGGATTATCGAGGAGCGACATCCCGGGGCCATGGCCATGGTTGCCATCGGAGCGGGTGCAGATGCCAATCCTGAGCCCCGGCTTGAGCTTGAACACACCACCAGGCACGGAAAAGAAATTGCTGATGAGGTTGATCGCCTGCTGAACACGCCACTGGAGCCGTTGTCGGTTCCGCCCACGGGAAACTATCAGGAGATCGAGCTGCCCTATGCCGAGGTGCCGACTATTAATGACCTAATTGACCAGGCGGCCGGGGATGGGGCAAAAGGGTATTATGCCCGGCTGGCGCTTGAACGCATGGCCCGCGGGGAATCGATCCCCTCCAGTCTTACCTATCCGGTTCAGACCTGGACATTTGGTAATGATTTGGCCATGGTCTTGATGGCCGGAGAAGTGGTGGCTGATTATTCCCTTCGGTTAAAAAAAGAGCTGGATGCCGAACGCCTTTGGGTTACGGCCTATGCCAATGATGTACCCAGCTACATTTCCTCTCGCCGCATCATTCGGGAAGGTGGTTATGAGGTTGAATCTTCGATGTATTCCTATGATAACCCGTCGCCTTTTTCAGAAGAAATTGAGGAGCTGATTATCAATGCCATACACGAACTGTTACCACCGTCATTTGCTTCTCAGCAGGCCATCAACCAGCCCGCCGTAGTCCGAGGCCCTGCAGGGGGCGCGATCCTTACGCTGAATGCTGAAAGTGGACGGGCTATAGGGCCGGAAATTGAATATATGCCCGAATGGAGAGCTTTTGGCTGGTTTACCGCTGATGACCGGGTGGAATGGGATGTGGAGGTAAACAGGAGGGGACGATATGAAGTGTCGATGGAGTGGTCGGTATCTGATGAGGAGGCCGGAAAACCGTTTGTCTTCCAGGTGGGGGAGGAACAAATAAGGGGAACCGTAGAGCGTACGGGATCCTGGGAAGATTTCAAGACGACAGTCATTGGTACCATTCAATTGGATGAGGGGGCACAAAAAATGACATTCAAGCCGGGCTCATACTTTGAAGAAGGCGCCCTGCTGGATCTGCGGGCGTTGCACCTCACCCCGGTTGAATAAATGAACTATAGAAACGAATGGATATATCGTGTAGAAGAGACAAAATGAAGAAAATAAGAGTCCCGCGGGCTGATTTCCTGTTCATTAGTCTGAAAAAAACAGTTGTGCTGTTCGTCTGCTCTCTGGTGCTGATGAATTGTTCAAAAACGGGGAGCCATGGCCGTTCCGGCGAGGGCGCCCCCCCTCTGGATCCTGAGCAGGCACGGGCGTCCATGACTGTTATGGACGGTTTTAAAGTGGAACTTTTTGCCCATGAACCGATGGTCCAGGATCCAGTGGCCATGGAGGTGGATGAAGAAGGACGCATGTATGTGGTTGAAATGCGCAGTTACCCCCTTGACGACAGCGGTCTGGGACAGGTCAAGCTGCTGGAAGATACCAACAGCGACGGCCTGCCCGATCGTTCAACGGTTTTTGCCGACAGTTTGGCCTTTCCCAATGGGGTGATGCGGTGGAAGGACGGTATCCTGGTAACGGATGCTCCGCACCTGTTGTACCTGGAGGATACGACGGGCAACGGTAAAGCTGATCGCAGGGAGATTGTACTCACGGGATTTGCCCGCTCCAATCCCCAGCACAATGTTAATACCCCTGTTTACGGCTTGGATAACTGGATTTACCTGGCCAATAATGGGACGATCAGTACCAGGGCGTATTCCCAGATCCTGGGGGATGAGGGAGCCCCCGTACGGTTTCACGGTTTGAAAAACGGGCCGGTTCTGCCCCGGAATGCGGCGGGACGCAATCTACGGTTCAAGCCTGGTTCCCATCAGCTGGAGATGAGGGCCGTCTCCTCCCAGTATGGTCATACGTTTGATGCCTGGGGTACTCATTTCCTGGTCAGCAACGCCCATCATCAATATATTGAGGCAGTTGAACAACAATACCTTGAAAGAAATCCCTACTTTCCTATTCAAAGTGCCAGGCATTATACCCCGGATCATGGCAATGCCGCAGAAGTGTACCCGACAACCAGGGATCCGGAATACCAACTGCTGACCGACCGGGGTGTGATAACGTCGGCCTCCGGGATCACCTATTACCTGGGCGGCGTGTTTCCCCCGGAATTTAAGAATGTCACTTTTGTTGCCGAATCGGTGCATAACCTGGTTCATGCGGATGTAGTAAAGAGCGAGGGCGCCATGGTAACGGCAAAGCGGCTGCTGGAGCAAAAAGAATTCCTGACGTCAACGGACGCCTGGTTTCGTCCGGTTCAGTTTTATATCGGGCCGGACGGGGCCCTTTATGTCATCGATTATTACCGGCGTATCATCGATCATCCCCAGTGGATGGATGATAAAAAAGCACAAAATGAGGATCTGTTGTATGAGGCCACCGAGCGGGGGCGTATTTACCGGATCACGCCCGATGAGATGGGCAGCCCGGAGTGGATGAGTAACCTTGGGCTGAAGGAGGCTCCTGTGACAAAACTTGTTGATCTTTTGGAACATTCCAACCTGTGGTGGCGGCGTACGGCCCAGCGGCTGTTGGTGGATCGAAAAGATGCTGCGGCGGTGCCCCTGCTTGAGGATATGGTGCGCAGCAGCAAAATGCCAGAAGCCAGGCTTCATGCCCTGTGGACCCTTGAGGGACTGGGGGCATTGGAACGGAATATGATCACCGCCGGACTCCGGGACAAGGTGGCCGGCGTGCGCCGGAATGCGATAAAGATGGCCGAACAAAGACTGGCGGACGATGCCTATTGGGTTGACAGGCTTCTGGAGATGACGGCAGATGATGACCCCGGTGTGCGCTACCAGCTGTTGCTGAGCCTTGGCGACCACTCTTCCAGCCGTGTAAAAGAGGCGAGGAAAAAGATTCTATCTGAAAGTATGGATGATCCGTGGATGCAGATTGCATTTCTATCCGCTGCAGACCTGGAGGCCTCGAAACTGATTAACGATTTTCTCGAACAGTTTAACAATGCTCCGAAAGCGGGACGGCAACTGTTCCTGAAGCGCCTGGCTTCCATGATGGGGCGGCAGGGAAATACAACCCGGATCAGGCAGCAGCTTCGTAAGAGCATGACGCAGATAGGGGAGGAGAATGAGTGGTGGAAAACAGCAGTCCTTGCCGGTTTAACGGAAACATTACGGCATGCTGATATCAAAACGGAAGATTACCGTTCGGAGGCTGAGCTTGCTGCAGATCTCTTTTTACAAGCAAAATCGGAACGGCTTCGCGGGGCAGTTTCCGAGCTGATAGCAGTGCTGGGCCTTCCAGCTGAAGTGCAGCAAAGGATGCTGCCGGAGTTGGTGGCCCTGGCGGACGATCGTGAGGCAGAGGACCATATTCGTGCCGACGCCATCGACCTTATGGCCCTGTTTGCCCCTGCATCGACCAAGGATAAGCTCAAGGAATACAGCGACCCCGGCGAACCGGTGGCTGTCCAGAGGGCAGGGGTGAGAGGGTTGAAGAAACTCCCGGGACGGGCCATAGGACAATACCTCATGGAAAACTGGAAGAGCATGACACCGGTTGTTAGGGAGGAGGCGGTTGATGTGCTGCTCCAGGAAGACGAACGGGTGAAGTTATTGCTGGATGCGGTAGCGGAGAACAGGGTTGCTGTTTCCTCCATTGGGTGGAGCCGCCGTGTGTCCCTGATGCAGCATGCCGACGAGGATATTCGCAGCAGGGCGAGAGAGCTGTTGAAAGAACGGCCTGAAGAGACAAGATCTATGGTTGAGAAATACCGGGCTTCCCTCAGCCTGGAGGGGGATCCGGCAAAGGGCAAGGAGGTCTACAGGACGCAATGCTCGGCCTGTCACCAGGTAGGGGAAGAGCTGGGGATGGCTTTTGGTCCCGATCTGTCGACAGTACGGCACTGGGAACCGCAGGCCTTGATATCTAAAATTGTGGATCCGGGCAGTTCGATAGCCGATGGTTATAAAATGTGGATTGTGGAACAAACTTCCGGCGGCCGTGTGGCGGGGGTTGTGCAATCAGAGAATGGCAATACGGTCACCCTGCGGAATGCGGGGGGATCGGAGACGACAATTTCCCGGTCAGAAATTAAATCTATGACGCCCTCCGAGGCTTCGCCCATGCCTTCAGGTCTGGCCAATGAGATCAACAAACAGGAAATGGCAGATCTGATTGCCTTTATTCGTCAGCTTTAAGGTTTCTGTGGCACGGGGCAGGGGAGGACGTACGTTGCAGCCTTCGCCACTGCTTTGCGGCTGCTGGTACTGGCATCGACGGATGGCCTTATCCCCGGTTGTTGATGATCAATTTTAATAATTCCATGATATATTGTTATATATGCGTACAACAAAAAATTTAAATAGATAATGTTATGGAACCTGTCGTACAAATTTCATTAGATCTGACCAATATCGATGAAGCCCTAAAAACAGCTTCCATGGCATTGCGAGCCGGGGTCGACTGGCTTGAAGCCGGGACTCCGCTGATACTGGCCGAAGGTCTGCACGGGGTTCGAAAGCTGAGAGAGGCATTTCCGGAAACGCCTGTGGTGGCTGATCTGAAAACGATGGACGGGGGCTATCTGGAGGCTGAAATGATGGCCCGGGCGGGAGCGACTCATGTGGTCGTTATGGCGCGGGCTCATGAGGAAACCATAAAATGTGTGGTACAGGCGGGCCGGGATTTTGGCGTGAAAGTCATGGGAGATAATTTGGCCTGTCTCGATATGATTGCCGGTGCAAAACGCCTGGAAGCGCTGGGATGTGATTATGTAATCCATCATATAGGCTATGACGAGCGAAGAGGCATTGCCGCACGGGGAGAACGAAAGCCCAGCCCGATGGATCAGCTTAAAGAGGTTATTCAGGCAGTCAATGTGCCCGTTCAGGCGGTAGGGGGATTAAGCCTTGAAGAAGCGGTTCGTTGTCCGGAAATGGGAGCCCCCCTGGTGGTATTGGGAGCTCCCCTCACCATTGACGCTGATGCGTTTAAGACAGCTGAGGGGAATGTGGAAGATTCACTTCGGTTAATCTGTGAAAAAGTACATTCCTACGGGGACGTGAAAATAGAGGCTTGAGGCAATCGGGGGATCTGCGCTTTCTAATCGAATTTTTAATGGAAAAGTAAAATACGTTTCATGAAATCAGCAGCGGTTGTTAATTATGCGCCTGAAGAAGGTGCCGTTGAAATTCGCGAGATAGACAAACCAGCTATAGGAAAGGAGGATGTACTGCTTGACGTTTCTCATGTGGGCATTTGTGGCAGTGACCTTCATCAATGGACGGCCGACCACAGCTGGCCCGTCAACTATCCCGTGGTGCTGGGCCATGAATTCGGCGGACATGTTGCAGAAGTCGGGAGCGGGGTTGAGAATTGGCAAGAGGGTGACCGGGTTGTCAGTGAAACGGCTGCGATAATAGATAAGGACAACCCGATGAGTCGCCAGGGACTCTATAACCTCGATCCTACCCGCAAAGGTTTTGGCTATGGCACTGACGGGGCCATGACGCGGTATGTGCGGGTGCCCGCCCGTTGCCTGCACAAGGTGCCGGATGCGATTCCCTTTGAGCATGCCTGCCTGACGGAGCCATGCAGCGTGGCCTATAATGCCGTGGTCGAAAACACACGCATAAAACCGGGCTACCGGGTTGTAGTGCTGGGGCCGGGCACCATCGGCATACTGTGTGCTGCGATGGCAGGGCTCTGCGGGGCTGAGGTTGCCATTGTGGGACTGAAATCAGACGAGCACCGCCTGGATATCGCCGGAGAATATGGCTGTGATACGATCATCGGAGATGCCACCGATTGGGCCAATAATTATGACGGACTGGGGGCTGATTGTGTGATTGACGCGGCCGGGGTGAGTGCAACTCTTGAAATAGCCCTGGAGCTTGTCCGGCCCAACGGTGCTGTAACTAAAGTGGGGTGGGGGCCTCAGCCCCTGGATTACTCCCTGGATCCGCTGGTCCAGAAGAATGTGGCACTTCAGGGCAGCTTCAGCCACAACTGGCCGGTGTGGGAACGGGTCCTCTCCCTGATGTACACTGGCCAACTGGATGTCAGTCCCATAATCGGTGGCATATGGCCCATCACGGAGTGGCGTACCGCCTTTGAAAAGATGCACAAGGGTGAAATGGTTAAAAATATTCTTAAACCGGTATAAAATTTATGCGACTGAAAGATAAGGTCATTATTGTCACCGGCAGCACTACGGGTATCGGCAAAGCCATCGCAGTGCGATGTGTGGAAGAGGGGGCCCGCGTTGTTGTCAACGGGCTTAGCCAGAGTGAAGGGGAAGCGGTAGTGACAGAGCTGGGCAGGGACAGGGCGATATTGCATGTCGGCGACATCAGCGACCCGGAGACACCAAAAAAACTGGTGGATGAGGCGTTGACGGCTTTTGGCCGGCTGGATGCCGTTGTGAACAATGCAGCGATGGTTGTTTCATCAAACATACATACTACCGATAGTCAGCTGCTGCACAAGGTATTCGGGGTTAATGCCGCCGGGCCTCTGGCTCTCGTCAAGACGGCCTTGCCCCACCTTGGCAAAACCCGGGGGTGTGTGCTTAATATTGGGTCGGTCAACGCCTATAGCGGGGAGCCGGAGCTGTTGGCTTACAGTATGTCAAAGGGGGCGCTGATGACGATGACCCGTAACCTCGGGGATGTGCTTTTCCGGGAAGAGGGGGTGCGGGTAAATCAAGTCAACCCGGGCTGGGTGCTTACCGAGAATGAAACAATCCGAAAACACAACCACGGGCTGGACGAGGACTGGTACAAGGAACTACCGAAGAGATATGCGCCCGCAGGACGTATTTTATGGCCGAAAGAGATCGCAGCTGCGGCCATCTATTGGCTGAGTGATGAAAGTGGTCCCGTATCCGGGCAGGTTGTTGATCTGGAGCAGTATCCTTATATAGGAAGAAATGCCCCCAAGGATGAGACCACCATCCCGAAAGATGGAGATTAGCCAGGATATCGCCCTATTTTTGCTTCAATGTGTCTCCACCCAGCAAATGATTTGATAAGGAATGAATATTTTACAGCTATTACTCAATTACTGATTACAAGCGTATGCCCAGGTTAGCCGTATTTCCCAAAGCATTTATGCAACAGCTATGTAAAGATGGAACGATGAGCGTATCCGAGTGGATTACGCTTGCCGCAGAACTGGAGGTCGATGGCCTGGAATGGTATTCCGGTTTCCTGGAGATGGCCGATGAATCCAACTGGGCAAAATTTCGCCGTCAGGTGCACAGCCATGATAAAGAGATTCCCATGATGTGCTGCTCACCCGATTTCACGCATCCTGATGCCGGCTTCCGGGAAAAAGAAATTGAAAAACAGAAGTACTGGATCGACATGACAGATGAGCTGGGCGGTTCCTACTGCCGGGTTTTGTCGGGCCAGCGACGCCCTGAATTGTCTATGGGGGAGGGACTGGATTTCGCGGCAGAAAGCATCAAGGCGTGCCTGCCCTATGCTGCTGAACGGGGTATCACCCTTATATTGGAAAATCATTACAAGGACGACTTCTGGGAGTATCCCGAATTTGCACAGAAGATGGAGGTGTTTTGTAAACTTGTAGATCGGATACATCATCCGAATTTTGGCGTCAATTATGATCCCAGTAACACGTATCTTGCCGGAGAGGATCCGCTCGAACTCCTTCGCAGGGTTTCGGATCGTGTTGTAACAATGCACGCCAGTGACCGGTACCTGACGGAAGGAACGCTGGAAGACCTCCGTAAAGAGGAATCAGGGGTGGAGGGATATGCCCGCAGATTGAGCCACGGGGAGATTGGCCAGGGGCTGAACGACTATGATGCGATCTTCAGGGAATTGAAAAAGGCTGGATTTAACGGGTGGGTAAGTATTGAGGATGGAGTGGAAGGTATGGACCAGCTGGAACGGAGCGTAGCCTACCTCAGAAAGAAAATATCCCATTACTGGCCGGAAGAGTAGCTGTTTTCCGGGCTGGGGCTGTTGAATGCGTTACAGGCTTCCGAAAAAAGACCAGGGGGGGTACCAGTCACTGGATTTAAACCGCACTATTGACTATGATGGATGCACAAATACCCATCGGATGGTTCAACAGGGTGTCCGGGTTATCACATGAGATCTATTAACGTAAAAAAGTATTTTTGATGAGGGATTTTGGTTCTGGATCACATCTGAAAGCAATCGGAATTATGGTGCTCTTTCTGGCCGGAGGTATACTGGGGGGACGCCAGGCAGTGGCCCATCCGCCAGAGGATCGGCCTAATATTTTGTTGATCCTGGCCGATGATCTGGGCTATCATGATGTCTCCTACTACGGGACACCGGATATCCGCACCCCTCATCTTGACCGGCTGGTTTCCTCGGGTATGCGCCTGGATCGATTTTATGCCAATTCACCGGTCTGTTCACCCACCCGGGCTGCGTTGATGTCCGGACAGTATCAGGATTACGTAGGAGTACCCGGGCTGATTCGGACGAACCCCGATAACAGCTGGGGATACCTGGACCCGGAAGCCACGCTGCTTCCCGAAGTACTCAGTCAACATGGCTATCACACCGGACTGGTGGGGAAATGGAACCTGGGGCTAAGATCACCCAACAAGCCCAACGAACGCGGTTTCGATCATTTCCACGGCTGGCTTGATGATATGGTCGAGGATTTCTGGGAACACCGCCGCGAGGGGATAAATTATATGCGGCTTAATGAGGGGGAGATTGATCCCGAAGGCCACGCCACGGATCTGCTGACGGGGTGGGCCGTGGAGTATATCGAAGAACAGGCCGGCAGCGAGGCACCGTTTTTCTTGTTCCTGTCGCATCTGGCACCCCATTTCCCCGTGCAACCCCCGCAGGAGTGGCTGCAAAAAGTCAAGGCTCGGGAACCGGATATATCAGAAAAAAGGGCGAAACTTGTAGCTTTTATTGAGCACCTTGACGAAGGGATTGGCAAAGTTGTCGCCGCACTCAAAGAGCACGGGCTGTATGAAAATACAATGATCATTTTTACCAGTGATAACGGTGGACATCTGCCCAGCGAAGCCAACAATGGTCCGCTCCGTGATGGTAAACAAAGTATGTACGAGGGGGGCTTGCGGGTTCCGGCGGGGGTCTCCTGGCCCGGGCATATCAGTCCGGACACACATTCGAAGAAAGTGATGCTTACCATGGATGTCTTTCCAACAGTTCTGGAGGCTGCCGGTATATCCTACGACGGGCCACTCAGCGGCACGAGCTTTTTGCCCACGCTGCTGGGCGAAGAACAGCCCCTGCATGAAGGGGAGCCTCTGTTTTTTACCCGCCGCGAGGGAAATATGCGCTATGGGGGCCTTACCATCCAGGCCGTTCGGCTGGATAACTGGAAGCTCATACACAACAGTCCTTTCGGACCCCGGGAGTTATATAATCTTGCAACCGATCCGCGTGAACAACATAATGTCATTGAGCAGCATCCCCAAAAAGCACGGGAGCTGAATGCATTACTTATGAAACACATCCAGAAGGGTGGGGCGGTTCCGTGGCAGCGCCCGGCTGACTAACTGTTTCCAAAAAATCACCGCAATATTAAAGATATCTTATATTCAGAATCATGATTAGCAATATACGCTTTAACTGTACATTTATTCTGTTATTGGTATTCTCTGCCGGTCTTGCAACAGCTAGCGGACAGGATCCTGGGGAGGGGGAGCAGCCGAATTTTATAATTATTTTTAACGATGATCTTGGCTACGGGGATGTAGGCCTTGAGGGCTCTCCGCTGATCGAGACACCCAATATCGACCAGATGGAAGCCGAGGGCGTAAAGCTGACCAACCATTATTCCAGCGCCAATGTATGCACCCCGGCACGGGCGGGGCTGCTGACCGGTCGGTACCCCATCCGTACGGGGCTCGCCCACAGCGTGCTATTTCCCGAGGATGAGCACGGGCTGCCTGAAGAAGAGGTGACGATTGCCGAGGCACTGAAGGACGAAGGTTACCGAACGGGCATGGTAGGTAAGTGGCACCTGGGCACCCCGGAGGTATCCTGGCCCACCGGCAACGGCTTTGATTCATTTTATGGACTCCCCTACAGCAACGATATGCGTCCGCTGGCCCTCTATCGCAATGAAGAACCCGTCGAAGAGCCGGTCAACCAGACTACACTGACCCGTCGGTATACCGAGCAGGCGGTTGATTTTATTGAAGAACAGCCGCAGGAGCCGTTTTTTTTGTATCTGGCTCACTCCATGCCGCATGTACCGCTGCATGCTTCTGATTCATTCCAGGGCCGATCAAAAGCGGGACTTTACGGGGATGTGATCGAGGAGATTGACTGGAGCGTTGGTCAAATTTTGGCGGCCCTGAAGCGTGCAGGCATTGATGAAAATACGCTGGTGATTGTGACCAGCGACAACGGTCCGTGGTTTGAAGGCAGTTCCGGGGAGTTGCGAGAACGCAAGGGAGCAGCGAGCTGGGAAGGTGGGCAGGGGGTGCCCTTTATCGCCCGATGGCCTGGTCATATTCCCCCCGGGGTAACCTCTGATGCCATAACGATGAATTTTGACCTGTTCCCGACGCTGCTGACCCTGGCCGGTTCGCAGCTGCCGGAAAACCGTCCCATTGACGGGAAAAACATCTGGTCCGTCCTTCAGGGGGGCGAGACTTCTCCTCACGAGTACCTGTATTTCTTTAACAACGAACAGATTACGGCGGTACGCTCCCAGCGCTGGAAATTTGTGGTTCGTTCCTACTACCGGGGCGGTCTCTCGCGATTCGAGGGGAGCATCCAGGGGAGGCCTCATTATTATGATCCGGGCCTGCTGTTTGATCTTGAGCGTAATCCCGCCGAGCAGTTCAGCTATACTCGTGAGCGACCCGAAGTTGTTGAACAGATGGTCAGGTGGCTGGAGAAAGGGCGCAGGGAACTGGAGCCGCTGGGAAAAGAAGAGGAGCGGAATGCACAGTAAACGACAGGAAGTGGAATATTGCCATGAGGGTACCGCAGAAGACGGCTCCTCGTCATTTTTCCCTACATGGCAGGCAAGAAATATGCTGAATTTATTTTAATGATGATGTAATGCGTTCGTACATATTTATCATGAGATACCTATTCATACTGGGAATATTCATCGGTTGGGCGACCCCAGCTGCTGCGCAGGAGCAGCCGCCCAATATCCTGTTTGTCATCAGCGATGACCAGTCGTTCCCGCATGCGTCGGCTTACGGGGCGGATTTTGTCGAAACCCCCGCTTTTGACCGGGTGGCGAGGGAAGGTGTTTTGTTTACCAATGCGTTTGTAGCTTCCCCGGGATGCAGCCCCTCACGGGCCGCCATCCTTACCGGGCGATATCCCTGGCAGAATGAAGAGGCAGGTACGCACGGAAGTTCCTTTCCGAAAAAGTTTCGGGTATTGCCCGACCTCCTTGAGGAAGCAGGCTACGAGGTGGGGTATACGGGCAAGGGGTGGGGCCCCGGCGACTGGGAGGTCAGCGGGAGAGACCGAAATCCAGCCGGCCCCGCCTTCCAGGAAGTGAAGCTTGATCCGCCGCATGCCTATATCCGTAACACAAACTATGCCGGCAATTTTGGCGCATTCCTGGAGCAGCGTTCAAAGCAGGCCCCGTTTTATTTTTGGATGGGTACTTCCGAGCCTCACCGTCCTTTCGAGGAAGGCATTGGAGAAGCCGCTGGAAAAAATCCGGAGGCGGTGAATGTGCCTTCCTATCTTCCGGATACTCCCGAGGTGCGAAGCGATCTGCTTGATTATGCGGTGGAAGTCGAATGGTTTGATCGGCAGCTCGCACAGGCCCTGAATCTGCTGGAGGAGAAGGGGGAGCTTGAGAATACCCTGATTATTGTCACTTCCGACAATGGGATGGCCTTTCCGCGGGCTAAGGCAAACCTCTACGAGGATGGTATCCACGTACCGTTGGCCGTGCGATGGGGCAATCATATTCCGGCCGGGCGTTCTATCTCAGACCTCGTCAGCCTTGTAGATCTTATGCCGACCATGCTGGATGCCGCGAGAGTCGCATACCCGGGGGAGATGGCGATAAGCGGCCGGAGCCTTATGGACATACTTGTCTCCGGCAAAGAAGGGGTGGTAGACTCCTCACGGAAGATGATCTTTGCGGGAAGGGAGCGTCATTCCAGTTCACGCTGGAACAATCTGGGGTACCCTCAGCGTGCCCTCCGTACACATCGGTACCTCTACATCCGCAATTTTGCTCCCCAGCGGTGGCCGGCGGGCAGTCCGAGGCGTATTGAGAAGGGCAGCACGCCCCCCATGCACAGTGGCTATCACGATATCGATTCGGCACCGACGCTGGAGGAAATGACCGAAAATGCCGAGCACCCCTACTTCAACCGTTATCTTCATTTGGCGGTTGGCAGGCGTCCGGCCGAAGAGCTGTATGACATAAAAGATGATCCTGGCTGTATCAACAACCTGGCATTGCATCCTGAGTATGGTCAGCTTACGCGCCATTTTAGAAATAAAATGACTGAACTGCTGGATGAGACCGGAGACCCCCGGATGAGTGGGAAAGGGGATATCTGGGAAAGTTATCCCCGCCTGCGGGGCCCCATGCGGGAATTTCCTGCCCCGGAGTGGGTGCTTCCCATGGATGAATAAGAGTTGTCATTTTACAGCTGTATTTATTTATTTGTTTACTGGCAAAGGGATTAGGGATGTGTCTTTTTTAGGGAATCACCCTCTCAGATAAGGTAACTGGATGTTGAAATTAGAAAAATGAGCAATATGAAATGGACAGGGAATGGGATGTTGGATCGGACCATCTGGATTGGATGCATGGCTTTGATGGGGCTGCTGTTTTATGGCTGTGGAGATTCAGCTGAAGACAGGCCGCCCAATATTCTTTGGATCACCAGCGAGGACAACAGTCCTTTGCTCGGGGCCTACGGTGACGAGTATGCTGATACCCCGCATCTGGACCGTCTGGCTGAGCAGGGAACCATCTATACAAACGCCTATGCCACGTCGCCGGTCTGTGCACCCTCTCGCTTTACGCTGATCACAGGTACCTATGCAAACCGAATGGGGACCGAAAATATGCGCAGTACCTTCCCCATTCCGAAAGAGATTCGCTTTTTTCCCAAGTACCTCCGGGAGGCGGGCTACCATACGACCAATAACCGAAAGAAAGACTATAATACCATTGACCAGCCGGACGCCTGGGACGAGTCCAGCGGAGAGGCCCACTATCGTGATCGTGCCGAGAATCAGCCCTTTTTTCATGTTCGGAATATTACGATCAGCCACGAAAGCAGCCTCCACGATCCTATTGATACGCTCATCCATGACCCGGAAAAGGCCCCCGTGCCTCCCTACCATCCAAAGACACCAACAGTAAAAAGGGATTGGGCACATTATTACGACGAGGTCAGCAGGATGGACGCCCGGGTGGGAAAAATTCTGAACGAGCTTGAAGCATCAGGGGAGGCTGATAACACTATTGTATTTTATTATGGAGATCACGGCGGAGCCATGCCAGGCTCCAAGCGGTTTATGAATCAACGGGGACTGAGCATCCCGCTGATTGTTTATATGCCCCCCCGTTATGAACATCTGGCACCCGATGAAAAACAAAACGATCGGTTGGTATCCTTTGTGGATTTTTCTGCCACGGTACTGAGCCTGGCAGGTATTGACCCACCTGATTTTATGGATGGTAAGCCTTTCCTGGGGGAGCATGCAGTCCCACCGCGGGAATATGTGCACACCTACCGGGCCCGCATGGACGAGCGGTATGACCTGGTTCGCGCCGTGCATGACAAAGAGATGATGTATGTCCGTAATTATATGCCTCAGCGCATCTATGGCCAACATCTTTGGTACCTTTGGAAAGCCCCATCGATGCGAAGCTGGGAGCAAGAGTACAAAGAGGGGACCCTGAATGAGATCCAGCGCCAGTTTTTTGAATCCAAGCCGGTGGAAGAACTCTATGATCTCTCGGAAGATCCCTATACGGTTCATAATCTGGCTTCTGACCCGGAGTATGAAGACGATCTCAAGCGATTGCGCAAGAAAAATGCCCGCTGGGTACGCGAGCAGGGTGACCTGGGCTTTATCCCGGAAGGCATCATTGACAGCCTGCGCGGTGATCAAACACTCTATGAAGCGGTCAGGGAAAAAGGGGTTCCGATCGAGACCATCATTGAAACGGCGGAGATGGCATCCCGGGGCGAAAAGAAGTATATGGATGAACTTGCTGAAAGGCTGAGTCATGAGGATCCCTCGGTACGGTTCTGGGCAGCGATGGGGATGGCCATTGGACATGAACATGCGGGCGGTTATATTGGGCTGCTGAAGGAGCGCAGTGAAGATCCGGTGGGCACGGTCCGGGTAGCGGCAGCCGAGGCCTTGTATGCCTCAGACCGTAAGGAAACGGCTTTTACCATCATGGACGATGCCCTGGATCATCCGGAGGATCATGTCAAGTTGCAGGTACTAAACCTGCTGGAATCCATCCGTCCCGACCCCATACCAGAGGAGCTTATGAATCATCTGCAGCGGCTTGCTGACACTTATGAGGGCCGTGACGGTTCGGGCAATTATGTCTTCAGGGCTTCAAACTGGCTGGTGGAGGGGAATAAGTGACAGCGAAAGGCAGAGGGCTATGCTTGCAGCCGGCACAGGCCTTGAAAGAAGTTCATAACTCAATGGTTGCTCAATACAATATTTAAGCGTGTTACCAACAGGATTGCATGACAACTACTTTCATTAAGGCATACTGCATAAAGGCCCTGGTCATTCTCGTTCTGGCAGCGGCCTGCCGGCATGAAAAGGATGCCTATCAGACATGGCAGGTATATAAGGGGGATGCATCCAGCAGCAGTTACTCATCCCTGGATCAGATAAACCGGGACAATGTGGATCAGCTGGAAGTTGCCTGGACCTATCATTCTGGTGACCAACGGCGTGCCGGTAGTCAATCCAATCCCATTATGGTTGAAGGGGTGGTCTACCTGACGACACCGGGCATCAAGGTTGCAGCGCTGGATGCAGCCTCCGGTCAGGTGCTTTGGACCTTTGATCCCTTTGAAGGGGAAGAGCCGGTATCCGTGAACCGGGGCGTCACGTACTGGGAAGATGGAGGGGATCACCGCATTTTCTTTTCAGCAGGTTCCTTCTTGTATGCGCTGGATGCAGAGACCGGTTCATTGATTGAGGAATTTGGTGACGATGGAGCCGTAGATTTAAGAGAAGGGCTGGGGCGTGATCCCGTTCTACTTTCGGTAGGAAGTACCTCACCGGGTATCATTCATGACGATTTCCTGATTATGGGCTCGATCGTGGGTGAAGGAACGGGATCGGCCCCCGGGCATATTCGGGCATATAATGCTAAAACGGGGGAGATGGAGTGGATCTTTCATACAATCCCGCATCCCGGGGAGTACGGGCACGAAACCTGGGGCGATAATGCCTGGCAGCAGGCGGGAGGAACCAATAACTGGGCGGGGATGAGTTTGGATAAAGAACGAGAAATGGTCTTCGTTCCCACGGGAGCCCCTGCCCCCGATTTTTACAAGCCCGGTACGAGTGGCAAGGGGCGGCACCTGTTCGGAAACTCTGTGCTCGCCCTGGATGCGAATACGGGAGAGCGTATATGGCATTACCAGATCATTCATCATGATTTGTGGGATTATGATTTACCGGCTCCCCCCAATCTTGTTACAGTCGAAAAAGGTGGAAAGAGGGTGGATGCGGTGGCACAGGTCACCAAGCATGGCTTTATTTTTGTGCTGGATCGTGAAACAGGCGTCCCACTCTTTCCTGTGGAGGAACGTCCGGTTCCTCAGTCGGAGATTGAGGGGGAGGAGTCATGGCCCACTCAGCCGTTTCCCCAGAAGCCAAAGCCGTTTGTCCGCCAGCAACTGGGCAGGGAGGATCTGACGAATATTTCTCCGGAAGCCAGGGAATATGCTCTGAAGAGATTTGAAGAATTGAACTACGAAGGTATGTTTACACCGGTAGGCGAAGAAGAGACTCTCTTTTATCCGGGAACACGGGGTGGGGCGGAATGGGGTGGCGCCTCTTACGATCCGGAAACGGGCGTGCTTTATATTAATGCCAACGAATACGGCAATACCTTTGCTCTCAAAAGAGTAAAGGTTCCCTCCAGAAATACCGCGAGTCCGGCAGTGCGGGGACGAGAAATATATCAGATCCATTGTGCAAGCTGTCATAGTAGTCCCGGCGGACCGCTTCCCACACAGTTTCCCTCTCTGCTCAATGTGAAAGATAAGTATACCAGGCATGAGGTCGAGGAGATCATGGAAAAGGGACGCGGTGGAAAGATGCCGGCTTTCCCCCAGCTTTCCGATACGGAGAAAAAAGCAATTATTGAGTATCTTTTCAGTGTGGATGAAAAGGGAAACATGAAGACCGCCGGAGCAGCGGACCCAGGTGCGGAGGAAGCTGATTCCAGTTATACTTATACGACCGATTTTGCCTATCGCTCTTTTTTGGACCAGGAGGGTTATCCTGCGACAAAACCCCCCTGGGGAACTATGAATGCGATTAATCTGAACACGGGAGAACTCGAATGGAGGGTACCTCTCGGAGAGTATGAAGAGCTGACCAAGCGCGGCGTACCGGTCACGGGCACTCCCAATATGGGGGGCTCCATTGTCACAGCCGGCGGCCTCGTTTTTATCGGGGCCGCGGCAGATGAGAAGTTCCGTGCATTTGACAAGGAAACAGGCGACATTCTATGGGAATATCAGCTGCCGGCTGTAGGCTATGCCACCCCTTCAACCTATGAGATTGATGGCAGGCAGTACGTGGTAATTGCCGCTACGGGGGGAGCGAGGGCAGGAGTAAATAAAAGTGATGCTTTTATAGCCTTTTCCTTACCTGTTAACTGAAGGATATGACAACGAACAGTACAAAACTACATTATTTTAAATCATAAAGACAGGCTAGATACCTATACCTATGCTGATCAACACCTATTTGATGAAACAATGGAACATCGCCCCGACCGGGATTATAATGCTCATACTGCTCACTGCCTTTACGCTGAGCAGCTGCAGTGAAAAACCTACCGGTGACCAGCCGCCCAATATTGTTATTTTATTTGCCGATGATATGGGCTACGGGGATTTGAGCAGTTATGGTAACCCGACCATTCGTACGCCTCACATTGATGGGCTGGGTGAACAGGGAATCCGTTTTACCTCTTTTGTTACAGCCTCCTGGTGTGTGCCTTCGCGGACGGAGCTGCTTACCGGTCGCCACATGTCGCGTGTGGAGTTTGGCGGGGGCACTGGATCGGATGGGGAAGGCGGATTGCCTGAGAGTGAAGTGACACTGGCCGAGGGACTCCAGCAGGCTGGCTATGCAACAGGTATGGCCGGCAAATGGCACCTGGGTTATAAAAAGGCTAAATTTCTTCCGACGAACCAGGGATTTGATTCCTGGCTGGGACTACCGTATTCAAACGACTACCGCAAACCCTGGGTACAGACCGAGGAGCCGCTTGGAATGTACAGGGGAACAGAGATGGTAGACCACCCGCTGAACCAGGATTCCCTGACGGTGCGATACACGCAAGAGGCCACAAGCTTCATCGAAAAGAATGCAGATGGCGATGCTCCCTTTTTCTTCTACCTGGCTTATAATATGCCCCATCTTCCCATTCATACCATCAAAGAATTCCAGGAACAGTCGAAAGGGGGATTCTATGGAGATGTCATCGAAACCATCGACTGGAGTGTAGGCCGGGTATTGGAAACGCTTGAAGAGCAGGGGCTTTCAGAAAATACCATTGTATTTTTTGCTTCCGACAACGGTCCCTGGAACAGTCTGCCCGAACGTATGCTTCAGGATGGAAATGAATACTGGCATACGGGCTCGCCGGGGCCGCTTCGGGGATCCAAGGCAACCACCTATGAAGGCGGCACCCGGGTCCCTGCAATGATCAGATGGCCGGGACAGATTTCTTCCGGACAGGTAACCGATGCCCTGGCGGCCATGCCGGACATCTATCGCACGCTGATGGAAACCGGCGGAGCGGAACTGCCTGACCATCCGCTGGATGGGTATAATTTGATGCCCTTCCTGAAGGGGGAGTCCGACGAATCTCCACGGGAACACTATGCCTATATTCGGGGGGGACAGCTGCAGGCCTATCGCGAAGGGCCATGGAAGCTGAGACTGGTGGATCAGAAGCCCCAGCTGTTTAACCTGCAGAACGATCCCGGCGAACGATGGAACCGTGCAGATGAGAAAACAGGACTCGTAGGTGAGTTGCGACAAAAAATGGAGGAGATGGCCCGTGAGGTCGGTGTCAAAATGCCGGGCGAGGAGGAAGAAAAGGGCCAGGATCAGAGTTAGATACGGAACATCTTATGAGTGAAAACAGCAGTATGCCATGTCTTTAAAAAAGCAGTGGTTATTCAATTGGTTCCTTGTTTTGACAATGGTAGTCGGCAGCTTGGCAGCTGCCCTTCCGGTCTTTGGGCAGTCCCAGACTGCCGGCGATGTACCCAACATCCTGATTTTTGTGGCGGATGATGCCGGCTGGCGCGATTTTGGAATCTACGGCAATGAGGTTATCCAGACGCCCAATGTCGACCGGCTCGCAGCGGATGGCCTGCAGTTTGAACAGGCATTCCTGACGACCGCTCAGTGCAGCCCGTCCCGCATTTCAATATTGACGGGATTATATCCTCATGCTACGGGTGCTGAGGATCTGCATATGCCCCTTCCCGAGGGAACTCGTATTCTCCCGGATTATCTCGCTGAACGGGGCTATTTCACCGGGCATATGAAGAAAACACACTACGGACCGCATGCAGATGCGCAGTTTGACTGGTATAGCGAAAAGCTGTCTGATGAATTTCCTTCCTTCCTGGAACAGGCTGGTGAGAAACAGTTTTTCCTGTGGGTGGGATTTTCCGATCCTCACCGTCCGTATGGCAAAGCCCCCGTCCGCCATCGTCCGGGGGAAGTAAAGGTGCCGCCTTATCTGGTGGACAGTCCGGAGACACGAGCGGATATCGCTCAGTATTATGATGAAATAAGTCGTATGGATGATCAAATCGGCTTGTTTATTGAAGAGTTGGAAAGGCGGGATCAGCTCGGAAATACCCTCATCATTTTTCTAAGTGACAACGGCTCCCCTTTCCCGCGTGCCAAGGGGACGGTATACGATGAGGGGGTGCGAACACCGTTGATTTTTCACTGGCCCGAGCAGATTGAGGCGGGCAGCAGGTATGAGGGGTTGACCAGCGTTATTGACCTCACACCCACGCTGCTCGACCTGGTCAACTATCCGGCTCCCGATACCATGCAGGGGCAAAGTATCCTGGATGTTTTATCGGATCAGACTTTGCCCGGACGGGAATATGTGTATAGCGAACGCAACTGGCATGACACGGATGAACACATTCGCAGCCTGCGTACTGAGCGCTTTAAGCTGATTCAGAATGCCTATGTAGAGCTTCCACATGGTACCCCTGCCGATATCGGGGGAAGTCCTTCATTCCGAAGTCTAATAGCGCACAAGAAAGAGGGGACCCTTAACAAGGCACAGTCGCAGCTGTTTGAGGCCCCCCGTCCGCGTATCGAACTATATGACCTGAAGCAAGACCCCTGGGAACTTAATAATGTAGCCGCAGGTTCTGCACACTGGCAGCGGGCCAGGGAGCTTGCCCAGCAGCTTAACGACTGGAGGGAGCGAACAGGAGATTTCCCGCCTTACCTGAGGGTACGGGATGATCATACCGATCGTGCCACAGGAGTCTGGTTCTCGCGGGAGATCCCGCCGATGAGAAACCTCAGGAAGAGCCATCAATATTAAATGCAAAAGCGATAGTACCATGAATTACGTTATAAGATATTATTATTTACCGGTATTGCTTCTCCTTTTGGGTGGAGGAAATACGCAGCTTGCCGGGCAACCGTACACGGATGAAGGGCCTCGGATGAATGAGCAGCGTGTTGATGTGGAAAACCAGCAGCCTCCCAACATTATTGTCATGTACTCCGATGATCACACGGCCCAGTCGATCGGGGCCTACCGCGAAGCCCTCGACTATGGTTTAAAGCTCAACCACAGTCCTACTCCCCATATCGATCGACTTGCCGAGGGCGGGCTGCGTTTTGATAACGCTTTTGTGACAAATTCTATCTGCAAACCGTCTCGTGCGGTGCTGCTCACCGGTCAGCACAGTCATAAAAACGGGGTCCTTACAAACGGGGAATCCATTGATGTGGATTTGGAAACCTTTCCCCAGCTGTTGCAGCAGGCCGACTACCAGACAGCCATGATCGGGAAGTGGCACTTGGGCACCGAACCCCAGGGCTTCGACTACTACGAGGTGTTGCACGGACAGGGTCCGTATTACAACCCCACGATGCGTACCCCGAGTGGAGATATTGACCGGGAGGGGCATACCAGTGAAGTTGTTACCAATAGCGCTCTGCGCTGGCTGAGGGATCAGCGCAGCCGGGAGAAGCCGTTCATGCTTGTCTATAATCACAAGGCGCCCCACCGAAACTGGCTGCCGGGGCCGAAGCATCTGCATGATTACAGCGATCGGGATTTGCCGGAACCCACCACGCTCTTCTATGATTATTCCGGGCTTACAAAGGCGGCCCACGAGCAGGATATGGAGATTGCCACAACCATGAGCTGGGGATGGGACCTGAAGGTGCCGCGCAATCCCGAAACGGGGGAGCCTGCGCCGGGCTGGGAGCGACTTGTCAAACGTAACCGGCTGACGGATGAACAGCGTAAACAGATCAAAAAGGCTTATGCCGAAGAAAACAACTACCTGTACGAGCATTATGAGGAGATGACGGAAAAGGAGAGACTCCAGTGGCGCTACCAGCGGTATGTGAAAGATTACCTGCGGGTTATCCGTGGTCTTGACGACGGGGTGGGGCGCGTCATGACCTATCTGGAGCGCGAAAACCTTCTGGATAATACCGTTGTTATCTATGCCGGCGACCAGGGATTCTTTATGGGAGAAAACGGCTGGTTTGACAAGCGATGGATCTATGAGGAGTCTATGCGCATGCCGCTGATCGTGCACTGGCCCGAGGGCATAGCACCGGGAATGGTTAACAAAGAGCTCGTTCAAAACCTTGATTTGGCTCCAACAATACTGGATTTGGCAGGACTGGCAACGCCGGACCAGATGCAGGGACGATCTCTTATGCCTTTTCTGAAAGGGGAAAGTCTTTCTGATTGGCGGGATGCGGTATACTACCATTACTACGAAGGGCCTCCACGTGTCCATAAGGTAGCACGTCATTACGGTATACGTACAAACCGCTATACCCTGGCTCATTTCTATGAAAATGATGAATGGGAATTATTCGACCTGGAAGAAGATCCCGAACAGTTGAGAAGCGTCTATGATGACGCTGACTATGCGGAAGTACAGGAGGAGCTCAAGCAGAAGCTCAGGGAGCTCCAGGAGAAGTACGAGGTAGAAAATCCTGAGCGATAGACAGTCGACCCGCACTGTAATTTTTAACAATGGTTTGTTATGATTTCTGATAATTTTTGGTGTATCTCCTTTATTATGATCATGATGTCCTTTTTAGGGTCATGCAACACCGAGAATCAGTCGAATGAAGGGGATTCATCCAATCCGAATATTGTCATCCTGTTTGCAGACGATATGGGGTATGGTGATGTGGGGGCATACAACAAGGAATCACGGATATCTACGCCCCATATTGATCGCCTGGCCCGGGGCGGGATGCGGTTTATGGATGCTCATGCGCCGGGAGCAGTCTGTCATCCATCGCGGTACGGACTCCTGACCGGTCGGTATCCCTTCCGCACGGATGTGAGCGTTTGGCCCCATAAACCCGTGATTGATGAAAACCGCATGACGGTGGCTTCTCTTCTGCAGTCGGAAGGCTACCGTACTGCCATGGTCGGTAAATGGCACCTGGGATTTGATGAATCGGGCGGCTACAGCGAACCCCTTCCCGGGGGACCCGTAGACCGTGGATTTGATCGATTTTTCGGGATCCGGGCCTCCACGGATATTCCTCCCTATTTTTATATAGACGGAAACCAGGCGGTTACGCCGCCTACCGATTCCATTGGGTCCAATAGCAGCGAGGGATGGTCGCCGATACAGGGGGCCTTCTGGCGTGCCGGCGGTATTGCACCGGAGCTGCAGCTCAAGGAGGTTCTGCCGCGCTTCACAGAAGAAGCTGTCAACATCATTCACAGTCACGGGGCTCAGCAATCCGGCAGCCCCCTGTTTCTGTATGTAGCGCTGCCCGCTCCCCATACACCCTGGCTTCCGGCCGAAGTGTACGAGGGACAGAGTGAGGCGGGGATGTATGGTGATTTCATGACCATGGTGGATGCCAAACTTGGTGAGATACTGGGAGCCTTGAGGCAATCGGGCATGGACAAGGAGACACTGGTAATTTTTACGAGTGACAATGGACCGGTCTGGTATGACAAGAATGTGGATCAGTTGGGCCATGACTCAAGCGGCGGACTCCGGGGAATGAAAGGGGATGCCTATGAAGCGGGCCATCGCATGCCCTTTATAGTTCGCTGGCCCGGTGTTGTGTCCGGTGGAAGCGTGACGGAACAGACAGTCTCATTTACAGACCTGTTGGCAACTTTTGCCGATATCATAGATGCTGAGTTGCCGGATGATGCCGGGGAAGACAGTTTCAGCCTGCTGCCGGTGCTTCGGGGCGAACAGGACGAGCAAGATGCTGTTCGTCCGCCGGTGGTTTCCGTTTCCAGCCGGGGAGTGAAGTCAATACAGGATGGACGATGGAAGCTGATCGAGGGATTGGGATCCGGTGGATTCAGCAAGCCAAGTCATGTTGAACCCGGTCCGGGCGATCCACAGGGGCAGCTCTATAACCTCGCTGAAGATCCGGCCGAACAGAATAACCTTTGGCAGGATCATCCCGACGTAGTGCAGCGGCTGCGTAAGAAACTACGGGCCTTTGAGCAGCGCGGTCGGAGTCGACCGTGAGTAAGGATTATTGGATGCAGTCACTAGACCAGCGATAATAGGTCGTCCGGAGTTACCGCTTCGAAGTCATTGATGACCAGGGGACAGTCGGGAAATTCTTCTTTAGCATGGGTGGTGGTCACCCCCACAACGGTTGCACCGGCAGAGATCCCCGCCTGAACTCCAGCAATGGAATCTTCGAAGATAATGCATTGTCCGGGCTCTCTGTCCAGGGCTTTTGCTGCTTTAAAATATACCTCCGGGTTCGGTTTACCGGTGGTAACATGGGAGGAGTCCAGAAGAGCATCAAAATGGCCCTTAATGGAAAGACGGGACAAGATGTAATCCGCATTTTCAACCGGTGCGGAGGTGGCTATGGCCATGGGAAAACGGCGCTCTCGTAGCGTCTCCAGGAAGGATAGGATGCCGGGAACAATATGATCTTCCGGAACAAAGAGGTCGCGAAACAGCTGCTCTTTCTCATCGGCGAGGGTCTTCAGCTTTTCAGAGCTGATCTCCCCGAAGACTTCCGGAATCCACTCTTTATTGGTACGTCCATATACCTTCTCTTCCAACAGGGTGTCGGAGACGTTCAGATGGTACTTGTCACAGAAAATCTGGATGGCTTTTTTGTGGGCTGGATTGCTGTGTACAATAACCCCGTCCATGTCAAAAATAAAACCGCTGCTGTCTGGCATGATACTTCTGTATTATTTGATCGCTTTTTTGTTAAGCCCGTAAGAAACGAACAATTGTGATGATCAAAAAATTTTATTTGTCGCAGCCGGCAGCGGAATGACGGTTGGTGGTTTCCTGTTGAGGAGGTCGAAAATAGAAGTGAAAGAATAGCCCTTATGCAAAATATCAACAGCCACCGTGTCTTTAGACGAAATGAAGTGCAAGCAGATCCGGAGGGAGATTATGTGTTGTACTGGATGCAGACGAATCACCGTCTCCAGTATAACTATGCGCTTGATTATGTGGTTGGATGGGCCAATAAGCTGAACAAGCCGCTGCTTATTTATGAGGAACTTACCTGCGATTATCACTGGGCCTCCGATCGCATTCACACTTTCTACATGGAGGGCATGGCGGAACATCTTGCAATGGCGGAGCGTAAGGGGATCGACTATCTACCGGTCGTTGAGGGAACACCCGGTGAAAGCCGGGCATTGCTTGGCCATCTTCTGGAGCGGGCCTGTTGCCTGATCAGTGATGAGTATCCCGTTTTTTTTATTCGCGAACGCAATGAAAGGCTCGGAGAGGAACTGGCCGTTTCTTTTACCACAGTGGATTCCAATGGTCTGATTCCCCTGGGAATTACCGACAAGGCACCTTATAACGCTTATTTTTTCCGAAAAATCATGCAGCGGCATTTCCTGGAATGTTACAGCTCGCCTCCAGACCGGCATCCGCTGGAAGGGCTCGAGCAACCGGGAGCGGTTGAGCTGGATGATAAAGCAAAACAGGCCAGGCAAAAAAGTGCAGAGCGGCTGCAGAATATCGCTGCGTTTACCGCTTCTCTGGATATCAGCCATGAGGTGAAGGCCATTGAGCTCAAGGGTACACGCCAGGCCGCCCTTGGAAAGCTGGGGCAGTTTATTCAGCATGGATTGTCAAAATACGACGAACAGCGGAATGATCCCGATGCGCGAGTAACCAGCGGGCTGAGCCCATGGCTTCATTTTGGCAAAATATCGGAGTTCGAAATTGTGCAGGCGGTGCTGAACCACCAGCCGAAGCCCTGGAATCTGGATGATATTACCTACAACAACGGTTCTACGGGAGGATTCTTTAACGGGGATCCCAATGTGGACAGCTTCCTGGACGAGGTCATAACCTGGCGCGAGGTGGGCTTCCATTTTGCTCATCATGAGCCTGCGTACGATCAATACGAGTCGCTTCCCGAATGGGCCCTTGAGACGCTAGAGCAACACAGGCATGATGATCGCGAACACATTTACGAACTGGAAGAATTGGCTCAGTCTCAAACCCATGATGAGCTGTGGAATGCAGCACAGACCCAGCTCCGGGAGCAGGGGGTGATGCACAATTACCTGCGGATGCTTTGGGGGAAGAAGGTCATCCAGTGGACGCCCAGTCCGGAGATAGCCCTGGCGTACCTGATTGAACTTAATAATCGCTTTGCCATCGACGGGCGGGATCCGAACAGCTATTCAGGGATTTTCTGGTGTTTCGGACGTTTTGACCGGGCCTGGCAGGAGCGCCCCATTTTTGGAAAGGTGCGCTATATGACCAGCAAAAGTGCCCGTCGCAAACTGAAATTGGATCAATATCTCAAAGAATACGGCCGTCAACAGAACCTTGAAGGGTAACAGGGCATAGCTTGTGAATCGCTGCCTCCGGTGAAAGGAGTCTGTGAATCCGGCCATCTGCTACAGCCTTTCGATGAGTGCTTTGACCAGCCGGGCAAAGTCACTTCTGCGTGCATCGGCAGCAGCTTTGACTTCTTCATGGTCAAGTTTCCCATCTGTCACACCGGAAGCCATATTGCTGATGAGAGAAATGGCAACCGATTTGAGTTCCAGCCGGGCCGCCTCGAAAAGCTCGGGTGCCGTTGACATCCCCACCGCATCTGCACCCAGTCTTCTAAAGTAGCGTATTTCGGCTTTTGTTTCATAATTGGGCCCCTTGACATACATATAGGTGCCCCGCTGAGTGGGCAGCTTCAAATCAGCTGCGATGGAACGAACGCTGTCAACCCACTGATGATGCCGGTAGGCATGCCGCTGCTGTCCGGACGGGGAGATCATTGCGTTACCCCGGATGACGTCTTCGATGACCATAAGATCTCCGACCGAAAAGGAGGTATTGATGGCTCCGGCGGCATTGGAGATGATCAGCTTTTCTATTCCCAGCAGCTTAGCCAGATAGACGGGCAGAGCCGTCTGTTCAAAGGAAAACCCTTCGTAATAATGAAATCGGCCGGCAAAGGCTATGATTTGGTGATCGTTGACAGTCCCGGTAAGCAGTGTTCCGTCATGGCCCGTGACAGAGGTTTGTGGCATCCCCGGGATATCAGAGTAGGAGAAGGCCCGGGGGTCTTCAATATGGGTAGCAAAGTCCCCGAGGCCTGAACCCAGAATTATGGCTGTCTCCATATCGTCCGAGATTCCATTTGCCCTGAGATATTTGGAAATGCGGTGGGCATAAGAGGGAATGGAGGTCATGACAGGGAGACAATTTTATAGCCGCGCTGCTCGTCGTATCCCGTCAAATTGAATAGTGGATGATGGCTGTCGTGATAGCCCATAATCGTAAAATCTTCCTCGTACGCCTTGCGTGTCAGCTGTTCCCGGATCTTCATGCTTTTTTTGGCATTAAAATCATATTTGGCTTCAAATTTTCTATTTACTTCGCCACGTGTAGCCAATACATCGCCGGCCATCATGTATTTTTGCTGTCCATCATCAAACAGGAGGAGCTGCGAATATTTGGTATGCCCCCCAATTGTTTCAACCTGTAACTCAGGGTAGGGCTGATCCTCCTTGTCCAGGAACTTCAGATCGGCTTTTGCATCAATGAAGTGGATAAATTCGGTCTTTTCCTCATCATAATAC
This sequence comes from Fodinibius sediminis, assembly GCF_900182555.1. Taxonomy (GTDB): domain Bacteria; phylum Bacteroidota; class Rhodothermia; order Balneolales; family Balneolaceae; genus Fodinibius; species Fodinibius sediminis. The sequence continues at coordinate 135,601 of NZ_FXTH01000011.1, forward strand.
TGTTCTCTGCTGATAATCTGCTGCCATTCTTTTTCAGAAACCCATAGCGTTGCGTCCGGGAAGGTCAGCTCCCAGTAGCCGGAGCTGCGCCCGGCCAGACCTCCGATATGGTCGTAATGCAGGTGACTCGCAAAAATATCTGTGATATCATACTCACTCAGGTTTTGGGCCGAAAGATTGGTTTTAATGGTTTCAGTACTGGTGCCTTCGCCAAAGTCTCCGATACCAACATCAAAAAGAATGTTTTTATCCCCGGATTGAATCAAAAAGGGATTGAGTGAGATTTTCAATGCCCCTTTGGAAGGAGGATCCTCGCGGTCTATGCGATTGAATTTTTTGTCGAGTCCCACGGAAAAAGTACCTTCATATAACGGTACAGCGCGTGTTTTATTCAACGTTTTGTCTGTTTTATTCATTTGAAATAGGCAAGAGCTGAAAGTACGGGAATCTTACAAGGCTATTTGTTTTTATTCTCATGCCGATCGTAGGCCTCAATGATCTCGCGTACCAGGCGGTGGCGGACCACATCGTTCTCATCGAGGTAAACAAAGGAGATGCCTTCAATATCTTTGAGGATATGCTGAATGGAAATCAGCCCTGACTGCTGTTTCCTTGGCAGATCGGTCTGGGTGATATCACCGGTGATGATGGCACGGCTGTTAAAGCCAATGCGGGTCAGAAACATCTTCATCTGCATATTGGTGGCATTCTGGGCCTCATCCAGAATGACGAAGGCATTATTCAGTGTTCGTCCGCGCATGTAGGCGAGGGGAGCAATTTCGATGATGTTTTTAGCCAGGTGAAGTTCCAGGCGATCATACTCAATCATATCCTCCAGAGCGTCATAGAGGGGACGTAAATAGGGATCGATTTTTTCGCGGAGGTCGCCGGGAAGAAATCCCAGTGTCTCGCCCGCTTCCACTGCCGGCCGGGCCAGAATGATTTTTTTAACTTTCCGCTCCTTGAGAGCCCGCACAGCCAGCGCTACGGAGGTATAGGTCTTGCCTGTACCCGCCGGGCCGATGGTGAAAACAATATCGTTGGTGGCAGAGGCTCTTACAATCTGTTTCTGGCCGGGCGTTTTGGCTGTGATGGCTTCCCCGTCATAGGTATTGAGGATAAAATCACCCTTGACGCTTTTATTGCGCAGGGGGTTGGGGCGTTGAGCCTGCTGATTGTCCTTTTTAAGTGCCAGTACGGTTTTTACATCCCGGTCCGTCAGGTCCCCGTTTTGCTTTGCCATGGCTTCCAGTTCGGCGAAAATTTCCAAAAGTTCCTGCCGGTTCTGGGTTGGACCCGCAATTTTGATATTATTGCCTCGTGCGGTGAGCGTTGTTTCGGGGTAAGCTTCTTCCAGTTTTTTCAAATGTTCGTCTCTGAACCCCAGAACAAGGACCGGTTCTACCTGAGTTATCTGGTATGTCTGGTCGCTAACGGTTGGTTGATCTGCGATAGTAGAAACCTCTTTTTTGGCCAAGTTCAAATAGTGTGATTAATGTTGATACCAAAAATAAGGAAATTGTTTGAAAATATTGTAAAGGAGAATAATTACAAAGTTATTGCCGGCTATACAATCATCTCTTTTCCAATCTGCGCCTTCTCCCGGAGGTCAGCGATGCGTTGGGGAATATCAGGGGCTTTGAATACCGCACTGCCCGCTACGAAGACTTCAGCACCTGAACGGCTGACTTTTTCAATATTATCGAGATTAACTCCGCCATCGACCTCAATAAGAAAGTCTGCCTGCTGTTCCTCTCGCATTGTGCACAGGCGCTGCAGGCGTTGATAGGTGGCCGGGATAAAGGATTGTCCGCCAAAGCCGGGATTTACACTCATGAGCAGCACAAGGTTTACATCGTTCAGGATGGGTTCGATGGACTGTAGCGAGGTTGCGGGGTTAATGGCTACGCCTGCGGCGAGTCCGTGCTGGCGAATGGACTGAATGGTACGGTGCAGGTGCGTGCATGTTTCCTGGTGTACGGTTATCTGGTTTGCGCCGGCATCCACAAAAGCACGGATGTACGCATCCGGATTTTCAATCATCAGGTGGACATCTATAAAAGCGTCCGTACTATCAGCGGCAGCCTGTACAATCGCGGGTCCGTAACTTATGTTAGGTACAAAATGACCATCCATAATATCGCAGTGCAGCCACTCAATGCCGGCCTTGTTACATGCTTGAATTTGTGCTCCAAGCTGAGTGTAATCCGCCGCTAAAATGGAAGGTGCTAAAATAGGTTGCTGGTTGTCCATAGATGAATGGTAAAAGTTATTTGGGTATTGCCAATGGGGTTAATTTCGTGCACCGGTTGTATCCACTACAGCACCGGATTCAGTCTCTTCCTGGTTCCCGTAACGCTCTGATACAATGAGTTTCAGTCGTTCGCCTTCAATGAGCTGGTCATCGCGCGGAGAATAATCAAGAATGATATTCGGAGACACTTCCTTTGAAGGCTGGTATTCAATCTCACCGACCCGAAGCCCTTTCTCGCGAAGCTTCTGTTGAGCTTCTGCAAGCCGGAGCCCTTTTATCTCGGGGATAGCAACCAGCTTTTCCCCGAGTCCGTCACTTACGGCGAGGTCAATACTTGTGCCCTTGGGTACCACGGTCTGGGGAGGCACAGATTGCCTGAGCACGCTGTTTTTAAACCGTGAGGACTCGTAGCTGATGGTCCCGAGGCTCAATCCTGCGTTTTGTAGCTGGATCCGGGCATTCCGGAGCGACATATCCACAACTTCAGGTACCTTGACGGTGGGATTTGCCTCCGAGTTGACGGTCAGGTATACTTTGCGATCCGGTTTGACAATTTTTGATGCGGCCGGGGTTTGATCAATAACATAATCAGCCGGGTATGCTTCGTTGGATCGCCGTTCGGCCAATTCATACCGTAGTCCACGATCCGTAAGTTCCTGTTTGGCATCCTCGAGCGAAATCTGTGAGACATTGGGTACAGTAACGCCTTCATTGTAATTGGTATAAGCGGGCATAATCACATTATCCATCAACAGCAGGAACAGGATGCCCGCGATGACAACCCCCCCGATACTGAAATAGATTTTCTTGGTTTTCTGCATAGGTTACATACACTTTTTGGTCAGAGGAAGAACGATAGTTCGTGAAATAAAATAAAACGACAGTACCAGTATAAAATTGTGGAATGCCATGTATGTTCCGGCTTTTCCCAAGAGCTGTTGCACCTTTTTTAAGCTGAACCGCACGGATGAAGGCGAACGGGGACCATGTGCTTGTCCGGGCGGGTGCTTGTCAGCTGAAGGCCGTCTTCGGTTAAAAATTGAGCAGCAGCCCGAACCGGGTGGTATTAGCCAGGGGATGGTTTTCATCTCCGAGCGTATAGATATAGCTGAAGTCAACCCCAAAGAACTGATACCGGAGCCCGGCACCAAGTGTCAGGAACTGTCGGTCCCCATTATTGGGATCTTCGTAGTAATAACCACTGCGCACGGCAAACAGTTCATTGTACCAGTATTCCAGGCCCGTGGCCACCATCAACTGTTGAAAGGTATTCAGGGAAGCCGTTCTTCCATTACCGATGTCCCGCTTAAAAGCCCCCCAAGAGGTAAAGAGCGAGCTTACTGCTCCCTCATCTTCCCGGGCCATGACTTTGGAAACATCATTGGCAATGGTAAGGGTATTGATCCCCTGCTTGTCAAGGTTGGTCTTGAATGACCACCCAATGCGGAACATGGTGGGCAGTGGATCCTTTTCGGCATTGTTTGTATAACTCACACCCGGACCAATATTGGAGATATTGAGTCCGGCACTCCAGGAGGCCTCCCGATCCAGGAATGTAAAAGGATCAGCCTGGTACATCCCGGCCAGATCAAAACCCACGCTTGATCCGGGTTCAATCTTGTCGCCTTCGATATCCCCGTCGGCCAGGCTGCTGTGAATAAACCGAACTCCAGAGCCCACCGACCAGTTGTCATTAATCTGGTATCCATAAGAGATGCCGCCGGCAAATTCATAACTGTTGAAGCGTCCGAGTCCTTCGCCCGTGGGGTTATCCAGGGAGGTGCGCTGCTGTTCCCCCAAATTCAGATACGTTATGTGTGCGCCGAAAGTGCCTATATCCTCAACATGATATTTCCCCACAAGGTAGTCGTAAAAGAGGTCGGCATTGAACTGGGGCAGCCATTCACTGTGGGTGATGCTGACCTGGTTGCCCGTCTGAAAAGCCAGTCCGGCGGGATTCCAGAAAACGGCAGAAGCATTGTCCGCAAGGGCGACCCCGGTGTTGCCCATACCGGCAGCGCGTGAATCAGGTTCGATTTGCAGAAAAGGTACGGAGGTTATACCTACCTGGGCCTCTGCGGTGCCAATACACAGCAACAGGAGTATAAAAAGAGGAAGTGTTGTTCTTCTCATATCAATAAAGGGTACCAGTGAGAATAAGAGCAGCAAAACACGCGAATAAAGATGCTTGCCTGCAGGTTCAATGCAATGTCCTTATGCTAATATCTGTAAAATCCGACAATAATAAAAGATGGGTACCGTGATAGTTGATACTTCAGATCAAAAAATGCTTTTAATGGAGATGTTCTATCACCATGGCAGAAGCTCCTCCACCGCCATTGCAGATCCCGGCACAGCCAAAGGTTCCGCCGGTTTTCTTCAGGGCATGGATCAGGGTGACTATAATACGTGCTCCTGAACAGCCGATGGGATGCCCGAGACTGACGGCGCCTCCATGGATGTTAACTTTCTCAGGATCAAGTTCCATGAGCTGGTTATTGGCCAGGGAAACCACTGAAAATGCCTCGTTGATTTCAAAGAGATCAATCTCTTCTTTCTTTATCCCCGCCCGTTTCATTGCTTTGGGCATGGCATCAGACGGGGCTGTGGTAAACCATTCGGGCTGTTTGGCCGCGCTGGCCTGGCTGAGTATCCGTGCCAGGGGCTCAAGACCCAGTTCATTTGCTTTCTCTTCGCTCATGAGTAAAACAGCTGCAGCGCCGTCATTGATACTGCTGGCATTGGCCGCAGTGACCGTTCCGTCCTCGCTGAAGACCGGGCGCAATTTCGGGATCTTTTCGAAATTGACGCGTTCCAGTTCTTCGTCCATACGGTTTTTGGTGACGTTGCCTTTGCGGTCTGTTACTTTCATTTCAATGATTTCATCCTTAAAACCACCGTCTTTGTGAGCCTGCATAGCCCGTTTGTAGGAGGTGATGGCAAAATCATCCTGATCTTCTCGGCTGAAATGACATTCGGAGGCACAAATTTCGGCGGCATTTCCCATGTGGAAATCATTATATACATCCCACAGACCATCCTTGATGATGCCATCCTCTGCTTGTGCGTGTCCGAGCTTCGATCCAAACCGGTGTTTGGAGAGGTAGTAGGGGACATTGCTCATGCTTTCCATACCTCCGGCAGCAATAATGTCAGCTTCACCCAGCTGAATCTGGTTGGCGGCAATCATAACAGCCTTCATCCCCGATGCACAGACTTTATTGACGGTCGTTGCAGGTGTGCGCTCCGATAATCCGGCCTTCAGGGCTGCCTGACGAGCCGGAGCCTGCCCGATGCCGGCCGTCAGCACATTGCCAAATACGACCTCCTGTACGTGGTCGGGTTTGATACCGGAGCTTTTAATTACTTCCGTGATGGTTACCGCTCCGAGTTCGGGAGCCGAGAAGGAGGAAAGGAGGCCTCCGAAAGATCCGATTGGTGTTCGTTTAGCTTCGACGATAACAACATTTCTCATGGTATTGATCCCCTTTGCCGTTAAAAATAGGATGAAGGTGCACCGTACAGCGTATAAGGTAAAAAGAGGCAGCCACAAAAGGAAGCAGGAAGGGCTGTTCCTCCGGGTGTTTGGTTCTACCCAAAAGCCTGTGCGAGGTCCTCAATAAGATCTTCGGCGTCTTCGATGCCCACCGACAGGCGAATGAGAGAATCCTTGAGCCCCGCTTTTTCACGAACTTCCCTTGGAATGGAAGCATGGGTCATGGAGGCGGGATGGCTGATTAGTGATTCTACTCCGCCCAGGCTCTCTGCAAGGGTAAAAATGGAGGTTTGGCTCATAAAATTGTGGGCTTTTTCCTGGGAATCATCCTTCAGGGAGAACGAAATCATGGCCCCGAAATCGTCCATCTGTTTTTTTGCAATATCATGCTGTTTATGGGAGCGAAGGCCCGGATAGATGGTTTGGTCGACCTGCGGATGGTCCTGCAGGAAGGAAGCAATTTCTTTGGCATTCTCAACCGACTGGCGCATGCGAACCGATAGCGTCTTGATGCCCCGCAGGGTAAGATAGCAATCCATGGGACCGGGTACGGCACCGGTGGTTTTGACCTGGAACCGTAGTTTTTCCATTACTTCTTCATCAGAAGTGGCTACGGCGCCACCGATGACATCCGAGTGCCCCCCGAGGTATTTGGTGGTAGAATGCAGCACCATGTCGGATCCGAGCGTCAGCGGCCGCTGAAGGTAAGGCGATGCAAAAGTGTTATCTACCACAGAAAGGATCTCATGCTCGCGGGCAAAGTTTGTAAGTGCTTCAATATCAACAATGCGGAGCAGGGGATTGGTGGGCGTCTCTATCCACAGAAGCTTGGTGTTATCAGTTTGGGCCTGTTCAACCTCGGAGAGGCTGGTCATGTCAACAAAGGAGAAATCAATGCCCATGGGTTCAAATACCTGGGTGAACAGGCGGTATGTTCCTCCATACAGGTCATTGGAGGCTATAATATGGTCGTCGGGACGAAACATTTTCAGGACCGCATCAATAGCTGCACATCCACTGGCAAAACAGGCGCACTGATCGGCATCCTCCAGCCCGGCAATCAATTTTTCCAGGGCCGTGCGGGTAGGGTTGCCTACACGTGCATAATCATAACCCTTATTCACATTGGGCGCTTGCTGTGCATACGTAGATGTTTGGAAAATCGGGGGCATGACAGCGCCGGAAGTTTCTTCCGGTTGCTGCCCGGCATGGATCGTTTTGGTATTGAATTTCATGTTAAAGCGATTTAGAAATTAGCTTTTGCTTCTTCTGCTTTTGTCTTCATTCCCAGGTAACTGTAGGTCCGATAAAGATATTCCCACAGGCGTTTTGAAGGCTTCTGCCGGCTAAGCTGTTCCAGCAGCGGCACCGATGACGATATGCTCTGTTGGATCATGCGACGGATATCCGCTTCATTCTCATCCCGGAGATGGGGCAGTAGTCGTTGATACTGGGCTGCCCTGTTCTGATAAAATTGTGCCGTCTTGTATAACACCTGGGCATTATTGGGCTGCCTGTTCAGAATTTGCCTGTAATGATGCTCGGCACGGCCAAAAAGGGAGTCGGCCGTAGAAAAGACGGCAGTGTTAAAATTATCCTTTTCTTCCAGTTCCGTTACCATGGCTATGACCTGTTCCCGCCCGGCCTTATAAAATTCGGAGGCCAGAGAATACTGGTATTTGGTATTTCCCGGTTTTCTGTTATGTAGCTGAAGCAGCAGTTGAATCGCATTATGATGATTCCCGGCTTCAATATAGGCATTGGATAACCCATGCATTAGATTAAAACTGTGCCTGTGCCGGGCTCTTGCTTCTTCATAGGTCTGAATGGCCTTTGCCAGTTGTTCCGTTTCTACATACAGGTAAGCCAACGACTCCAGGAGGTCTACCGGCAGCGGGGTTACATTTTGCCGGGCATATTCCAGAACTGTAATAGCTCGCCGGGGCTCGTTCCCCTTGTAATACATCCGGCTTCCTAGCTTATAGGAAATGAGGCTGTCGGGCATAATCGCTATTGCATTATTGAAATAGAGGGCGGCCTGACGGTAGTCTTCGCTGGAAGAGGCATTTTTCGAAGCCTGTATACCCTGGTTGTGTTCTTCGCTCCAGGCGATCTTTTGAAGCTTGTAATAGTGCTGGGTGTCCAGTCGTGCCACTGGACGGGACTCAAATAAGCTGTCTGCTTTTTGGAGGATGATTTCCGCCTTGCTGTACAGAGGTGTCCGGCGGGAGGGCTGCTCCTTTGCCTGAGCCCATCTTATCAACAGGGATCCTTTTTCGTAATAGAGCGCGGAGTTGGCAGGAGCAGACTCCAGCTGCTTGTCGATCGCTGAAATACGTTGTTCAAGTTGTGCTTCAGAAAGTTTATCTGAAGCCGCTGTGGGTGCCTTGTCGAAGGTGTTTTTAGAGACAGAGCATCCAAAAAAGAACCCGAATGCAAGCACAAGGCTTGCCATTCGGGTATAAATAGTAATCATATAGAGCCAACTGATTTATTGCATTCCGGCTTTTTCCATCGCTTCCTGTGCTTTCTCATCCATGCCCAGTGCCGTGTAGATGCTGAACAGGCTTTTCCAGTATCCCTGATTGTTGGGTTTGATTTCTGCAGCTCGCTCGTAGTTTTTCATGGCTTCCTGCAGCAGGCTGCGTCCCTGTTTATCGAGCTCTGCAGCCTTGGCATTGTCCGTCGTTCGATTTCGCTTGTCGAAGATGGCTTTTGCCTTGTTCTGGTAGATAATACCCAGGGTGTTGTAGGCTGCATCGTCATTGGGACGGTATTCGAGCACGGTATTCAGCTCTTCTTCCGCTTTATTGGTCAGCTCATCAATTCTGGACTGCAGCTGTGCATTTTCCTGTTCCAGGCTGGTGATCTGTTGCTGAATATTCTGCTTTTCAGCCCCGCCGCTGCTGTTGAGTTTCTGCTGCAGCTGCAGGATCTGGTTGGAGTTTTGTGAGAGACTGTCGTTCAGGGTGAGTGCCTGCTGGTAAATCTGCGTTCCGAGTACAAGGTGAAATTGCGGATTGTCCGGTTCCTGTTCAACGAGTTTTTCAACGGTTGAAATGGCTTTTTCCGGCTCGCCGATCCGCTGATAAGCATCAGCAAGGTTGGATACAATCTCCTGGTTTTCGGGAAATTGCTCGTAAGCATCTTCGAGGGCCGTCACGACGGCCTGTTGGTTGTCAAGCTGGTAGTTATAACTGGCCAGCTGCAGGTAATCATTGGCTTCCAGGGTCGTATCCTGAACCATGGAAATGTATTTCTCTTTGGCACTGGCCGCTTCCTCAAAGTTTTGATTCATGGCCGCTACCTGGGAGAGGACGTTCCAGGAAAGGAGGCTGTCGGGCTGAATGATCGTAGCATTTTTCAAATGCTGCATTGATTTCTCAAGCGGCTGATTGACGGCCTGCTTCAGGCTGTCGTCGGTGGCCAGTTCAACCGCACGGTTGTGTTCTGTTTGCCAGAGCACGTTTTTGACAGCGTTAATGCGTTCAACTTCGCCGGGCACATCCTCAGACTCGGCCGCCAGTTCCTGAGCTTTTGTAAAGGCGGCATTCATTTCCTTGTAGGTTTCAGCACGGGCCTCAGGATCTTCTTCGGCACCGGCTATTTCTCCCAGTGCAACTCCCTTGTAATAGTACCCCAGTGGATCTTGTGGGTTTGTTTGTATAGATTCTTCGGCGGCAGCAAGTGCTTCCTCAAAATTCTGACTTTCAATGTTAGACTGCGCTTTATCAGCCAGTGGGTTGGAGCTTCCGCAACCAACCAGAACGCCGATAAGTAGTGTTAACAGTACGTGAGGTAATTTTTTTATTAACATGATGATATATTTCTATAATATTCTATATTAAGATCCATTAAGTCGAAAGGGAAAGTAACCATATATCGCCCTTTCTGCAATATTATCAATTAGAAATTGTTATATTGTGGCGCTGTTTTCATAATTTTTTTAATTGATCTGAGATAATGCATGTTTGGAACGAGTGATTTTAAAGTACATACGAAAAACGGCTTTGAATATTTAAATATCCAAGCCGAAAACCCTGATGCACAGCACTTGGTTCTGCTGCACGGGATGTTTGGCGGGTTGAGTAATTATGATCCCCTCCTTAAAAAGATACAGGGCTATACTATTTTTGTTCCTAAAATTCCTATTTATGAATTGGGAGTAAGAGAAATTTCGATCAGCAGGCTCACCCAATGGCTGCGTTCTTTTTGTAAGGAATTGAACATAGAGCAGCCGGTTCTTCTCGGTAATTCCATGGGGGGGCATCTGGCGCTCGACTATACCCGCAAGTACCCGGATGAGGTTGCTGCTTTAGTGTTGACGGGCAGTTCCGGGCTCCTTGAGAAGGATTTTGGTTCTACCTTCCCGCGGCGCAAGGATCGCAACTTTATCCGCAAGCAGGCCAATCTTACGTTCTACGAAGATCTTATTGACGACACGGTGATGGACGAAATTATGAAGGTCGTAAAATCGCCCTCCAAACTGACCAAGCTGCTGGCCCTTACCCGTGATACTCATTCTTACAACATGGAAAAGTATCTTCCGGAGATTAACCAGGAGGTACTTCTTATCTGGGGAAAACAGGACGAAATTACACCGCCCGAGGTTGCCCATATGTTTTTGGAAAAAATACCCAATGCCGAACTGCACTGGATTGACAAGTGCGGGCATGCACCCATGATGGAGCATCCCACCCAGTTTGCCACCCTGCTAAAGGATTTTTTGGACCGATTGGAAGACAATCCCAATTCTAAAACAAGAAACTATGAAGAAGATCATCCACAGCTCTGATGCCCCCGATGCTATTGGACCCTACAGCCAGGCGGTTGTTCATGGCGACCTGGTGTATTGTTCCGGTCAGATCGGACTGGATCCCGAGACGATGGAGTTTGCGGGCCCGGATGTGGCCTCGCAGGCCAGGCAGGTGATGGAAAACCTGAAGGCCGTTTTAGGGGAAGCCGGATCAGATTTTAGCAAAGTTATAAAGTGTGGAATCTATCTTGCTGACATGGACGATTTTGCGACTGTCAATGAAATATACGGTCGCTATTTTGAAAGCGAACCTCCCGCGCGCGAGACGGTAGCGGTTAAAACTCTTCCCAAAAATTGCAAGGTTGAAGTTGGCTGCACGGCCTATATTTAAGCGGGACTTGCTCCACCGGTGGCTTTTCTTGTTTCCGGTCCCTGCAGGCTGGTATCCGTCCGTAACAAATGGAAAAGGGGATATGGGTAATCAGGGGAATTAACCGCAACACAAGGGAGTAGCGGGATATGTGTATTCGGGCAAGAAAGCCGGTCTCATTGGCCCAAGTGAAACATTTGTTCTGTTTTATTCCCCATCCGGTCATAAATTTCAACCTGGATATCCATCGATGAAGAGGGCTGAAACCGGGGGTGGTAGTACACAATCCGCCCATCTTCGGGTTCGTACTCGCCGAGGCCGCGCTGGCCGTTGACGGAAATCCTGGTGCGTTTTTCATCAATGCCGGAGAGCTGGTCCGAAGCATTTATGTAGATCAGCCATTGGCCGTCGGGACGCTGGTGCAGGCGCGGACGGCTTAGCCTGGGAGGTTCCCGGTCTCTTCTGCTGATGAAGGTTCCCAGGGTGTTCGTCTCTGCAATCATATGGGAATCCGTGAAACGCGTGGGGATCCAGTACCAGCGGTTATATCGTTTGTTGTGCTTGTAGAACGCTAACTTTGAGGTATCCGTTAACATGGAATCCCGTTCGACCATAAGCGTATATTCTTTATTGAGGGGGTAGGCCTCCGGTCCCACGATGACACGAATGGAGTCGGTGCTGAATCTTTCTGCAGACAAGGTAACGGAAACGGTATCATAAAAGGAATGCTTTGGAAAGAGAGCCATGGCCTGCCGGTTTACCGAAGTGATTAAGCCCCTGTGTTCCGGCTGCATCCTGTGAAAAATGGTGGGACTCATCCCGGGAATATTCATAAAAAAGTTATCCAGGAGGTCTAAATCGACGATGATGTTTTCCCCGTGAGAAGTCAGCCTCCATGGGTCGGGTGTGGCTACGGTAAGTTCACTGTAATCCTCTTCGGGGATGAGAACCCAATTGTCGAACCAGCGCCAGTTGTTAATATCAATTTCGCGTATTTTTTTGGGGAAAAAGCGTGGCTGACCGCCGGTAAAACGGGGGGTGGACCGTTCATGCACCCGCAGAGTGAGGAAGGCCCTGCTTTTATTGCCGAAATAATCGGTAGCCGTGATTTCCACTGCGTGCTCGCCGGCAGACAGTGCCAGCTGTCCCTTCCGGCCGTCGGTCTGATAGAAGGAGAGGGTGTTGCCGTCAGCCACAAAAAGCCGCTGGTATGCCTGTCCCGACGATCGCAGGAGAGGATAGACGCGGTCAATAAACATCTGGTTGGTCTCGGCATAAGAGAAACTGTCGACTTTGGAACGAAACAGCTCGCGACCGTCAACCGACATGGACAGTTCATAAACAGCATAGGCATTGGATACCCCGTTTGATTGATCATAAGCATTGAGGCCAAGTCCAACACGTCCCGAAACATCAAAAGTACCAAAGTGGTAGCTCCCGTTTTGCCGGCGTGGTCGCCGGGTATGTATTTGTTTCCGTCCTTCAACAAAGGATCCGGGAGCGAGCGGTTCGACAGAAAGTCCTGTAATTTTGGGAGCGATGTTGTCGCGTACCGTAAGATTGGTCTTAAGGGGATTAAAGGGGCGCTGATCGGGTGTGCGGAGCTCGAAGTGCAAATGGGGCGGTCCGATGCCGGAGGCACCGCTGTAGGCGATGAGATCTCCCTGCTTTACCCGAATATTTTCGGCTTCGACCACGCGATCAAAAGAAGGGACATAATTTTCAGCGAAGCGAAGGGAGTCTGAAAATTGCTGCAGTCTGTCATTAAAGCTCATCAGGTGGGCATACACCGAGAACGACCCGTCGTCATGTTTCAAATAGATCACCTTGCCGTAACCGCGGGGACCGACGGCCAGGCGGTGTACTACTCCGTCGCGCGTGGCGTAGATCTCATAGCCTTTTCGTCCCCATGTTTTGATATCCAGGGCGGCATGAAAATGTCCCGTTCGTGTTTCTGCAAAAGTAGAGGTTAAATGATGGCTGGCATTGGTGGGCCAGAGGTAGGTGGCTTCCGAAGGGTCGAAACGCTGGTTAGGCTGAGCTGTAATACTGAGGGGAAACAGTATTACAATCAAAGAGAGCAGAATGATTTTTTTCATAATCTATTGTACCTCCATGGTCAAATGAACTGATAGAGAATCCAGGGACGCTTCAATGGAGTCGCCGCTTTCAACAGGGGAAACTCCCTCAGGGGTTCCAGTGAAAATAAGGTCGCCGGCCCGGAGGGTGAATATGTCTGAGAGGTAGCTGATGAGCCTGGCCACGGGGAAAATCATCAGCCGGGTATTGGACCGCTGTCGAATTTCTTTGTTGACGCTCAGGGATAATTCCAGCTGCTGGGGATCCTTCACGCGGCTGCTGTCGATAAAGGAACTGAGGGGGGCAAAGGTATCAAACCCCTTGGCAACCGACCAGGGATGGCCTTTTTCTTTTGCCCGCCTTTGGATGTCGCGGGCGGTAAGATCAATTCCTACGGCGTAGCCGGCTACATGAGAAAGGGCCTCTTCCTCTTCAATATGTTTCCCGCCTTTCCCAATAGCTACGACCAGCTCAACTTCATGGTGAACCTCACTGCTTTGCCGGGGCAGCACCACGGGGCCCTCAAAGGTAACACTGCTGACGGGCTTGAGAAAAACGAGGGGCTGTTCCGGTACCTCATGCTCAAGTTCCCGGGCATGAGCGACGTAGTTACGTCCGATACAGAAGATCGAGCCAACGCTGAGATGTGGTAAGCCAGGTAGTTTTTTAGGTTCCATAGAGGGTAATATAAAAAAGCCTCGGTCTCTATGGAAACCAAGGCTTTAAAAAAAATACCAAAAATTAACGTTATGCGATGGGCTCTACGCTTACGTACTTGCGTCCACCGGATCGCACCCGGAACATTACCTGCCCGTCTTCTTTCGCAAAGAGGGTATCGTCCTTGCCACGGCCTACATTCTCACCGGGATGGAATTTGGTTCCCCGCTGACGAACGATGATGTGACCGGCGCGAACTTTCTCTCCGCCATATTTCTTTACGCCCAGCCGCTTGGATATCGAATCGCGACCGTTCTTTGTCGAACCTTGTCCTTTCTTATGTGCCATAACTATCAGAAATTTTTATTCTTCTTCGGATGATGATTGCTCTTGAGAACCTGATGCAACAGAAATAGTATTGATTTCAATCTGTGACATCGGTTGACGGTGCCCTCGCTTTACGCGGTAGCCCTTGCGACGTTTCTTTTTAAAGACAATGACTTTGTCTGATTTCACATTGTCCAGCAGGGTAGCTTCAACAGTAGCACCTTCAACCGCAGGCTTGCCGACCGTTACCTCTCCGTTGTCATTGATTAACAGAACCCGATCGAATGTTAATGCCTGATCGACCTCATCACTTTGTTTATCCACAAACAGGACATCGCCTTCGGAGACGCGATACTGATGCCCACCTATTTCTACAACTGCGTACATCTAATTGATTATTTTGTGTTATAAATATTCTTTTACAAGAGACTCCAAATATAAGCGTTTCAAAGCTGAAAGCAAAGCAAAAAATTAGATGAACAAAAGAGTCAAAAGTGGTATGTTAAACGGAAAGTGATTTTTAACGGTAACAGATAAGCGTGATGGATAAAAAACTACCGAATTTACACGAACAGGCTTTTATGTTCAAAAATACAAAACGTCTGCAGCATGACGGCGGACGGGCATGGATCAAGGATTCTCAGCTCCACGAGGCCCGCAAGGACGCCAACGGCCGGTTGAATACCATTCATCAGAAAAAGGATGCCGACCTGATAGAAGAGGCCGGCGAGCAAGAAAAGCCCTCGATATAATTCAGGGGAAGTTTATTTGGGTACAGAAAGAAATGTTGGCCTCCAAGATTGTAGAGAGTGGCGGCTGAAGTGTTTTCATTATAACTCTACTTATATCAGGCAGTATGCGATACATTAGGCTTCGGGCATGGATTCTCTTCACCGCGATGGTTGTACTGCTTATCCTGATGTTTAAATGGTCGTCGGATGACCGTGCTATCTTCAAGAGCGCTTCAACCGTTAGTGATCCTGTCATAACGGAAACCTATCCCGATCTGTATGAGACCATATTTCAGCGCGAAGCCACCGGGCTGCTCCCTTTTCTTTCTCATCGCAGTGATAGCATTCGCAGCCAGGCCTGGCGGGCACTGGCCGCTACGCCTGTAGATTCGCTGGCCCCGTTTGTGGAGCTGGCCGGGCAGCAAAATTCGGAAGCCGGGTGGTTTGCGATCAGCAAGCAAGGCATGGGAGAACAGCAGCTCAGAAATTTGGAACGGCAGTGGGAGCAGCATCCGAACCAGCGTGCCGGTATCGCGCGGGTATTGGGGCAGCAGGGCGATCGCCGGAGCCTGGACTTCCTGCTCTCGGCTCTGGATACCGACATTGCCGGGAATTCCCACTACGCCCTCGCTCTAAGCAGGCTGCTGCTCCGGTATGAAGTGCGTGAAGAGGTACAAATCAGGATTTTGCAGAAAGCTTTTGACCTGACTGAGCAAGCTGTACGGCGGGCCTACCTCTATGGATGGTACCGGGGAGCAAAGAGCCCGCTTGAGGGAGCCGCCCGCGATACGCTGATGAGCCGCTGGAGAGAACAGGGGATGGGGATTAGTGAGACGCTCGATCAGTATGTGAACCGGATATTTCCGGGGCAGACCACCTATACGATCACCAATTTTTACAATGGTGAGCAGGATTTGGAGCACGAAGTACAGCTCGCTGTCGAGCTGGCCATGTCGGTCAAAAAGGTGAATATGAACAGCCGGAACTCGCTGGCTGCGAAAATATTGCTTATGCATCCTAACGTACAGGTCCAGAAACAGACCCTGCAGAGTATCAGCAGTAAAATAAGCAGGGGCGATGACCTCTACAGCTATATAACCAAGACCATAATCCCCGATACGCTGGGTTCGCAGGGCGTCTGGCTTGAAGCCCTGAATACTGTCAGTAACATCGACACCTCAGTGGTGGAAAAGCACATCGCCCGTGTTAACCGGCTGGCAGAGAATGAGCCCTACCTCTTACCGGCTGCAATGGAACTTTACCGCTCGGTCTATTCAACGGAGGAATACCTTCAGCACATTGGTGAATTTATTGATCAGGGTGAGCCGCTGCCTGCAATGTATGCGGTGCAGAGCCTGGCCGACTTCTGGCAAGGGACGGATGATGAAGAGCGGACCAGCGAGATTGTTCAGCAGGTTCGGACCCTCATTTTTGAGGCATTATCCCTGAATGACCGTGGAACAACCGTCCAGGCTGCGGCTCTGCTGGAAGAGGAGGAGTTGTTTAATACGGACGATTTTGACCGGATAAACCGGTCGTTGGTTGCTTTTTCCCTGCCGGAGGATAGGGAAGTTTATCAGCGGTTTGGATCGCTTTACAAGGAACGGTTTGAAGAGCAGGGACGGCCGGTCGTTGATTCGCTGTCGGTCCTGGGATACCGTTCGCTGAACCGCTCGCTTGCTGCAGACGGCTGGACCATACGCAGCCATGGCGAGATTCAGAGCCGTTTCAGGGTCCCCGACTGGGAGCGGCTCTGGGAGCTGGGAAGCAAGCCTTCGTGGACACTCCGTACCGAAAAGGGAGATATTGTCATTCAGCTGAACACGCTTAAGGCACCGGCTACCGTTTCAGCTATTGACAGTTTGAGCCGGGCCGGGGCCTATGATGGAATCCCTTTCCATCGGGTCGTACCAAACTTTGTGATACAGGGAGGAGATATGGAGCGCCGTGATGGATTCGGGGGGACGGGCTTTCGACTTCCCACCGAACCTTCGGGAACTGGATTTTTGCGGGGGACGGCCGGCATTGCCAGTGCAGGCATCGACACGGAAGGAGGGCAGTATTTTATTATGCACCAGTGGAGTCCGCACCTCAATGGAAACTATACCTCCATCGGCAGCGTTATCGACGGAATGGAGGTGGTTGAGCGTATTGAAGTAGGAGACAAGGTTCTGTCCACCACCTGGTACTGACAGGCTTTACACAAGCTGTTCACTGAGATCCGCAAAAGAAACTTTTGTATGAAATTCTCCATGTTCGCCCATGAGATCAATCTGCTCGGGCAGGTGCTGCAGCTGGGTCACAAAAGCCTGGTCGTAGGTTTCTCCTATACGGATGAGTGACTGGTATTTCTCCTCTACGGCACTGATGGTAATGCGTATCGGCTGAAGCTGAAGCACTGGAAGCAGCTCGTGAATGTTTTTTTCCCAGATAGGAAACAGGGTGCGATACCCTCGCTTTTTCCAGGAAGCTTCGCGCCACTGGCGGATATCAGAAAGATGCCGGTCTCCGAAGATAAGATGCTCGACCGGCTCAGTCTGCTCATCCAGCTTTCCGTTCACCTCCCGCAGGTAGAACTCATTGGAACATTTCCGGGGCAGTGGTACCAGGTGCAGGTCCAGGTCCAGGGCAGCGGCCTGCGTCCGAATATGCGAGATGGGTAGTTGCTGATGAGGGACAAGGCCGGTCTTCTCCTCGTAGGTGGTGAGGAGGGCAAGTTTGTGCCGGGGATGCTGCTGTTTGTAAAAATGCAGGGCAAGAAAAGCATCCTTGCCGCCGCTCCAAAAAAGAATATTCATAAGAAATTAGCAGCTTGAATACCGAAGACGGGGCAACAGAATTAATTCTGCTAATCGTCTGTATTCTGGTTTCTGAATTCCTATATTTAAACGCAATTTGAGCTCAGCTAAAATATAACATTTTCCTTTGTCAGGAGTAAATGTTAGCTCAAAAGCGGGCATCGTCACCGATTGCTCAACGAAGCGCTTCGGCAAAGATCTATTTCACGGCGGATACGCTTAGTAAACAGGCACATAAATTTATTAAAACAGATGAGCAGCGACACCCAGGAAGTATATTTGCGGACCAAAGGAATTTTACCCGTTCAGAAATTACGCGTGCTGGCCAAAGCCGGTATTATCAAGTCGGAAGAGGGATATCCACTGCAGGAAGATCAGTTTCAGCCCAACTCCATTGATTTACGGCTGGGAGAAAAAGCCTACCGTGTACGATGCAGTTTTCTGCCGGAAGATGAGACGGTTGATGAGAAGCTGGACAAGCTCAGTCAATACGAAATATCCATCAGGGACGGGGCCATTCTGGAGCCGAACTGTGTGTATATTATTCCGCTGCTTGAAGAGCTTCAACTGCCCTCGCACATTTCACCACAGAAGACTTTATTCAATGACTCGGACGAGGGAACCAGTTACCGTGTTATATCAGGGGAACACCTGTCGGCCAAGGCCAACCCCAAAAGCACCACTGGCCGACTGGATGTCTTTACGCGCGTTATAACGGATCATTCTCATCGATTTGAAGAAATACGGTCTGGCTACAAAGGAAAACTGTACCTGGAAGTGGTGCCCAAGTCATTTCCCATTCGGGTTAAAACCGGACACAGGCTCAACCAGCTGCGGCTTCGTCACGGCTATACGGTGCTTTCCGACCAGGATATATTGAGGACCCACAGTTCCAATCCGCTTCTTTTCAAAGAAGATGGCCGCGCAGTGCCGGTAGATGACCTCAAAGTCAGTGACGGGCTGTTTTTGAGTGTCAATCTCCACGACCAGAAGGGCAAGGTAGTAGGCTATAAAGCCAAGAAGCACCGAAACTATATTGACCTGGACAAGATTAATTACTACGATGTATCTGAGTTCTGGGAGCCTATTTATGCTCAGCATGATGACCACCTGATCCTGGAGCCTGAGGCTTTCTATATTTTCGCCTCCAAAGAACGATGCCGGATTCCCGAACACCTGGCGGCCGAGATGATTGCATATGACACCGGCTCCGGCGAACTCCGCACTCACTACGCCGGTTTTTTTGACAGCGGTTTTGGGGGACGGATAAAAGATCAGGGAGCCCGGGCCGTACTTGAGGTGCGTTCCCATGACGTACCCTTTTTAATCGAAGATGGGCAGACCTTCTGCAGCATGAAGTTTGAACCCAATACCGAGGTGCCTGAAACTATCTACGGCGATGATATCAAAAGCAACTATCAGGGACAAGAGCTAAAATTGGGCAAGCATTTTAAAGAAAAGTAAGAACATTATGGCATCAGCCCGGAAAGTGAAAA
The DNA here is from genome assembly GCF_900182555.1 of Fodinibius sediminis. Taxonomy (GTDB): domain Bacteria; phylum Bacteroidota; class Rhodothermia; order Balneolales; family Balneolaceae; genus Fodinibius; species Fodinibius sediminis. Next base: position 154,565 of record NZ_FXTH01000011.1, read on the forward strand.
AATGTGTCTGTCACAACCGGATGTTTGATGAAATAAAGAGCTATGCCGATGAAAAGGAACTCTCTTCTGTCGAGGAGTTGAGAGAGCAGAATTATTGCAGCAACCGCTGCGGTCTGTGCATTCCTTATGTTAAGACGGTCCTTAAGACCGGCCAAACTACGTTTGAACCCGGCAAACCATATTGATTATAGAACCCAGGAAGCTTTATCGATGAATATCTTCTATGCCCCTCCCTCACATATTAATGGCAATATAGCTGAACTTGAGGGCCAGGAGGCCAGGCACGCTTCCCGCGTGCTACGGGCCCGGGAAGGAGACTATCTGACCATAGTGGATGGCAGGGGAGGACGATACAAGGGGCCCATTCAGCGGATAAGCAGGAAATCGGTTCAGATCAGGCTGGAGAAGCGTGAACAGGTCTCGGATCCCGGGCCAGAGCTCATCCTGGGAATGGGGATTATAAAAAAGCGGGACCGCCTTGAATTTGCGGTGGAAAAAGCCGTGGAACTGGGGGCCCGTCATCTTGCTTTATTCAGGAGTGAACACACCGTCAAGAAAAATGTTCGTTCGGATCGTCTGGAAGCAATCATGCTTTCAGCAATGAAGCAGAGTCTTCGCAGCTGGTTGCCCTCGCTCATGGTTTTCAATTCTGTGGAAGAAGTGATGCGCCATTATCAAGATGCCCGGTGCCTGATGGCGCACGAAAAAGCGGATCGGGAAGCAGGGGTAGATAATCTGGCTGCTGCCGGAGAGAAACGCCTGCTGCTGTTAACGGGACCGGAGGGCGGCTTTTCGCCGGAAGAAGTAGAACGGGCGGTTGAAAGCGGGGCCGAGCTGGTCTCGCTGGGAGAGTACCGGCTGCGGGCGGAAACAGCGGCTGTGACGTTGATGAGCCAATTTATAGACCGATGATTGTATAATTACAGAGAAAAGCCCGACTGCCTGAGAGCCGGGCTTTGAAATGGAATGGGAAGAACAACAAGCGCTATTTTCTTACTGTCCCTTCTTCACTTTCGTATGATTGGCGGCATATTCTTTGAGCTGCTGCACCTCATCCCACATGTTCATGGATTTGTCGATGGCATTATCAAAGACATCATTGATGACAGGAAAGTATTTTTTCTGTCCCCAGACCTGAAGAGCCAGACGGGCTTTCATTACGCCCTCGGTCATCCAGGAAACCTCTTCCCAGTGACCTTCCGGAATGTAGAGGGTGTCTGACTGGAAATCGGGCTCCGTAAGCGTGTCACTCTGACTAACAACCATCTTGTTTTTCCTGAGCCGCTCAAAAACCCGGTTCATATCTCCTTCTGACCAATGGAACTCTTCCCGGAAACGCTCAAAGTTGTCTTTCCATGCTTCCCGGAATGCATCGCCGTTGTCATCAAGATAATCGCGTACGTAATCAAAACCGATTCCTTTACGCTGCACATAATTTAGTACAGCAGCCGACTGGGAGGTATCCTCCTGGACAATATGGTCGGGTACAATGCCGCCCCCGCCGTAGACCGTTCGACCGGCATCGGTCGTATATTTGAGTGAATCCGATACATGGGAAACAAATTCACTGACATCACTTCTGGCGTCGGATTCACGTTTGTAGATCTCGTAAGCGTATTCTTCACCGCCCTTGTGGGAATAAGGTTTTTGAATCAGGCGGCCGGAAGGCGTGTAGTATTTAGAAATGGTGACACGAATTTTACTGGAGTCGATCAGTTCATACTGCTGCTGTACCAATCCTTTTCCAAAGGTGCGCTGTCCCACAATCAATCCGCGGTCGTGATCCTGGATGGCACCGCTTACAATTTCACTTGCAGAGGCCGATCCCTTGTTAACAAGGACGATGACGGGGAGTTCCTTGTATTCCCCGTCGCGGCGCGAAAAGTAAGCACTTGTGAATCGCGTATGACGACTCTTTGTTGAGACAATTTTGGTACCACGGGAGAAAAATTCTTCAGAGATGGCGATAGCCTGGCCGAGATAGCCTCCCGGGTTGCCGCGGAGATCAAGGATGATGCGATTCATTCCCATTTTCTCCAGCCCCTGCATCGCCTTCATAAATTCTTCGTGGGTTGTGGCAGCAAACCGGTTAATTTTAACATAGCCGGTGTGATCATCCAGCATATAGGAAGTATCAACCGTGTAGAGAGGAATGTCGTCGCGGGTAATGGTGTATTCCAGCAACTCGTTTACATGGGGGCGCTTGATGGTTACATCCACCTTGGAGTCCTTGGGACCCCGCAGCGTGTTTACCACCTGCTCTCTGGTGAAATTGATAGCCGTACTGTCGTTGATGCCGATGATACGGTCTCCCGAGCGAATGCCCAGCTGGTCACTCGGGCCTCCGGCGATGGCGGTAATTACGGTAATGGTGTCATCGATGACATCAAACTGGATGCCCACGCCCTGAAACTTGCCTGCAAATTCGTCTTCAATGGCATCGCTGGTCTTGGGCTCAATATAGATGGAATGGGGATCGAGCGAGCGAAACATGCTTTCTAGGGCATCTTCGGTCCGGTTGGTCATATTTTGATCAGGGTAATTTTCTGCCAAATACCGGTACGCCCGTTCAAACAGCTTGATGGATTCGCTCAGATCCTCCACTTCCAGGTTCGTAAAGGTGGTATCGAGGGGCGTACTTTCCAGGTTGACCGTACTATCCGGCAAATTAGCGACAAGACCCCGAATGCTGTTCTTATACAGCTTTGTCACATCTACCGGGTCCACATAATTATCAATAATCCGCTGCTGTGCCTGTACGTATTTTTTTAGATTCTTTTGATCCTCATCCCCGTTTTTGACTACTGTTTCAACTCCGGCAAACCAAAAAATGGAGAGCGCGATAACAATCGCAAGATTCGGAGCTAAGAATTTTTTTACGCTCATAATGATTCTGTATTTGATCGTTTTTAGCTGTATATATTCTATAACGGATATCAGTTGAATTAATTACCCGTTCACTTCAGGGCACCAGCTACAGTTTGTATTATACGATTTATTCGCAAATAATTCGAAACTGTACCCATTTTATAAAATATATTGACTCAGGTCTTTGTCTTTAACAAGATTATCCAGCTGTTTGTTCACATATTCCCTGTCTATCGTAATTTCCCCTGAACTGATATCGTCCGGAATGGCAAAGAGCAGCTCATCAAGCAGTGATGAAAGAATGGTGTGCAGGCGCCGGGCTCCAATATTTTCCACGCGCTCGTTTACCTGGGCCGCTATAGAGGCCACTTCTTTGATGGCATTCTCGGTAAATTCGACCTCTACGCCCTCAGAAGCCATCATGGCCTGGTATTGTTTTGTGAGTGCATTTTTCGGCTTCGTGAGAATATCGAAGAAATCCTCTTCTGTCAGCGAATTGAGTTCCACGCGTATGGGAAACCGGCCCTGCAGCTCAGGAATAAGGTCAGAGGGCTTGGATACGTGAAAGGCTCCGGAGCCGATAAACAGGATATGATCCGTTTTCACCATTCCGTGTTTGGTCGACACACTGCTTCCCTCTACAATAGGGAGCAGATCGCGCTGCACTCCCTGGCGGCTTACATCTGGTCCGCCGCCGCCCTTGCCGTTATTGGAGGATTCGGCTACTTTGTCAATCTCGTCAATAAAGACGATGCCGTGTTTTTGGACTCGTTCCAGGGCCTCCTGCGCTGCGGCATCATGATCAATCAGCTTCTCTGCTTCCTCTTCGAGCAGGAGTTCACGGGCTTCTTCGATCGTTACATTGCGCTTGGTTTTCTTCTGTCCGCCCAAATTACCCAGCATATCCTGCAGGTTTATGCCCATCTCTTCCATACCGCCCTGGGGGCCAAAAACCTGCATCATGGGTGATTTGCTCGATTTACGGACCTCCACCTCGATCTTGCGGTCTTCCAGTTCACCGTTGCGCAGCTTTTCCCGAAACTTTTCGCGGGTTCGCTTGTTCAGCTCCTGGTCGGATGCCTGGTCGGGATTGAAATCATTATCATCGGCCTGGAAACCGGGCGATTCAGCCGGGGGCTGCTTGACGGGCGGGATCAGGATATCGAGAATGCGGTCTTCAACAATCTCTTTGGCTTGCTCCTTGACTCGTTCCTGCATTTCCGTCTTAACCATGTTTACCGAAATGTCGGTCAGGTCCCGAATCATGGACTCCACATCGCGTCCCACATAGCCAACCTCTGTAAACTTACTGGCCTCAACCTTGATGAAGGGAGCGTCCGCCAGCTTGGCCAGGCGCCGGGCAATCTCGGTTTTGCCAACCCCCGTGGGACCGATGAGCAGGATGTTATTGGGGAGAATTTCATCACGAATCTCTTCATCGGCATTCATCCGGCGCCAGCGATTCCGCAGTGCAATGGATACGGAGCGCTTGGCCTCATCCTGGCCAATGATGTATTTATCCAGTTCTGCTACAATCTGCCGGGGCGTTAAATTTTTATGTCGAACCGTCTTTTGAATGGTGCTCATGTCTACTCTAATTCTAAAATACTCAGGTTGTGATTCGTATAAATACAGATATCAGCGGCGATATGGAGTGACTTTTCGACAATCTCACGTGCGGAGAGCTCGGGTGCGTTTTCCTTCAATGCCCGTGCCGCAGCCAGGGCATAGGAACCGCCGCTGCCGATCGTGAGAATCTTGTCGTCGGGCTCGATCACATCACCCTGGCCCGATATAAGCAGGGCCTTCTCCTTGCTCATAACGATCAGCAGGGCCTCAAGCTTGCGGAGAAATTTATCGTTCCGCCATTCCTTGGCCATTTCCACGGCCGCGCGCTGAAGATTGCCGTTATACTGCTTCAGTTTTTCCTCGTATTTTTCAAACAGGGTAAAGGCATCAGCCGTTGATCCGGCAAAGCCGGCGGCTATTTTCCCGTCGTAGAGGTGGCGCACTTTATTGACGGTGGCCTTCATGACGGTTTTGTCCATGGTGGCCTGTCCATCGCCGGCAATAGCGGCCTCTCCGTTATGGATGATCCCCACGACGGTTGTTGCTTTTAAATCAGCTATACTCATAATGTCATTCGGTGTTCAATTACTGTAAAAAGGGAGATGTATCAATCAGTTTGAATTCTTGTAATACTTCGACCGTGTGGGGCGAGGTTTCCGGGTGTCTTTCTTTTTGTTCCCGTTTGAATCCTTTTTGTAGTAATCCAGGTTTTTTCGCGATGGTCGGGCGGCGGCCAGCTCCTCTTCGGCCTGGGCCTTCCCGATAATCTCATCGATATCTTTTTCCTGCATCACTACATCGGTGATGTCAATGTCTGAACCCGCAACCGTGGCCTTGTACTCATTCAGGGAGATGGTTTCATCTGCTACAAGCGAGATCTTAAGCCAGTAACGTAGCATCCACTTCCACTTGATGCTCAGGAACCCCTTTTCAAGATAGGATTTGAGGTAAGGGTTGATATAAATATCCACTGCACGGTAGTCGGTGGTCGTGCGGAATTTGCTGAGCCATGCATCAAGGTCGGCGATGATGGTGTTTTGGGTCACGACACTGCCGGAGCCGCCACAGGTGGGGCATACCCTGGAGACGGAGTTGACCACGCTGGGCCGGATTCGCTGGCGCGTAATTTGTACCAGCCCGAAGTCGCTCATGCCGATGACGTTCGTTTTGGCCGGGTCTTTTTTGAATTCCTTTTTGAGCTCATCGTAGATCTTCTTGCGGTTCTTGCCCTTTCGCAGGTCAATAAAGTCAACCACAATGATCCCGCCAATGTCGCGCAGCCGCAGCTGTTTGGCTACTTCCCGGGCCGCTTCGAGGTTGGTCTTCAGCGAATTATCTTCCTGTTTTTCCTTGGCGGCGTAGGGGCCGGAGTTTACATCAACAACATACATCGCCTCCGTCTGCTCAAAGATAAGATAACCGCCGGAAGGCATGCGTACGCGGGGACTGAAGATCGAATCGACGTCTTTGGCCACTTTCATAAAATCGAAAATGTGTTCGCGCCCCTTGTACAGTTCCACATTGGGAATCATCTGGGGAGCTACCTGACTGACATACGATTTGATCTGTTTGTGCATCTCGGGATCGTCCACCAGTACCCGGTCATACTGTTTGGCAAAAAGATCGCGGACCAGACTTTCGGTCATATCAAGATCCTTGTAGAGCAGGGCGGGGGGCTTGGCCGTCTCCAGCTGTTCCAGGATGCGCTCCCATTTTTTAAGCACATTGCGCATGTCGTCCTCGATCGCCTGCTTGTCTTTGCCTTTGGCAACCGTACGGATAATGACCCCAAATCCTTCGGGAACCATGGAGCCCACGACACTCTTGAGTCGTCGCCGCTCCTTATAATTGTTGATCTTGCGGGATACGGCAATATATTCGCCCATGGGGATCAGGACCAGGAATCGCCCGGCTACAGTGATGTCGGTAGATACACGGGGGCCCTTCGAGCCGATGGGTTCCTTGACAATTTGCACCAGCAGCTGCTGGCCGGGCCGCAGGATTTTACCGGCCCACTTCTGTTTCTCATAGTTCGATATTTTGTCGAAGTTGGTCTTCTGGAGCTCATTGCGGACGTTCTTGTGAATCGCATCTTTACCGTTGAGCATCTGAACGTATTCCTTCAGGTGATCACCGGCATCAGAGAAGTGCAGGAAGGCATCCTTCGGGGTACCCATGTCGATAAAAGCCGCACGAATGCCGCTCATGACCTTGTGTACCCTCGCCAGGTAAATATTCCCAACCGTACGTTGGTTTTCCTCAGATTCTATAAAAAGTTGGGCAAGTTCGCCGTTTTCCAGCAGTGCGATCCGGGTCTGTTTTCCCGAAGCGTGAATAATGATTTGATTTTTCATTGAAATACTCATCTTTCACACAGTTGCTGCACTCCGGACTTATAATCCTGATCAAATATTCAATCGGCATCATCATAGATAAAGCAATCTTAAATTTCATACGTCGTAGCGGGAGTTCAGCAACCGCTATATTATAATTCCTGTTAGGAGAAAAAAATGTTTGGTTAATTCGGTGATATTCAGAAAAGGAATGATCTTGCAGCGAGTCTTCACAAGTATGCAGGGAACTCAAATATTCCACTGCCCGGTATAAGGTTACAAGAAAAAGCCTTGTTGACGCATCAAAAAAAGATTTAAATACCTGTGAAACTGACAAATGCCGCAAAACGGTAAACCTAAAATTTTTAAGAAAATCTGAATAACAGTATGTATCAATATACAAGTTCGTAACCACTAATGTAAGCGCTAATATTCAGCAGTGAACAGGAATATTGGAGGATGGTTTCCCGATTCGGCAGCGCCGGTGCGTTCATCCGGGGGCTATTCTTCTTGTTTTGTTCGCTCAATACGTGCTCCCACCGCATTCAGTTTGTGTTCCAGGTCTTCATAGCCCCTGTCGAGGTGATAGATACGCAGCACGTCGGTTCTGCCCCGCGCAATCATGCCTGCCAGCACCAGGCTGACGCTGGCACGAAGATCGGTACTCATCACCGAGGCACCCTTGAGCGGGGTTTTCCCTTCAATTGCGACCCTGTTTTCCGTGACATCCATATCGGCTCCCAGCCGGGTTACTTCCGGCACATAGCTGAATCGGTCGTAATAAATGGTATCGGTTACCGTGGAGGTGCCCTCGGCCTGGGTCATCATGGTTGACCACTGGGCCTGGAGGTCCGTCGGGAAACCGGGATAGGTTTCGGTTGTGACATCGGTCGGCCGCAGGGTTTCCGGAGCGATAACCTGTATGGTATTATCACCGGTGATCAGTTCGGCACCCGTTTTTTCAAAAGTAGCCGGGAACTGTCCCAGGTCTTTCACATTAACGCCCTCAAGGGTGACATCCGATTCTGGATGCATGGCGGCGGCAATCATGAACGTACCGGTTTCAATACGGTCGGCAGCATTTCGAATTTGTATGCCTTCAAGACGGTCCACCGCACGTATTGTCAGGGTCCGGGTGCCGACCCCTTCGATGTCGGCGCCCATCTCCACCAGTTTTTTGCACAGAAGTACCACGTCGGGCTCTTTGGCGGCATTTTCAATGGTAAACTCCCGGGCGCGAAGCACCGAGGCGAGTACCAGGTTGATGGTGGCTCCCACGCTGCTGGGTTCAAGGGCAAAGGTGCCGCCCTCCATCTTTTTGGGGGCGTCAGCAATCACATAGCCCTCTTCCAGCCTGATGTTGGCCCCCATCTCGCGCATGCCGTTCAGGTGCAGATCTACGGGACGAGGTCCCCAGGCACAGCCGCCCGGAAGAGATACTTTGGCCTTGCCGAACCTTCCCAGCAGGGCGCCCAGCATATAAAACGAAGCCCGCATTTTACGTACGAGTTCATAGGGAGCTTCCAGGTGGGCCAGGTTGGCGGGATCAATGGTGAGAACACCCTCATCTTCATCAAAAGTAACATGGGTGCCGGTGACGCGGATTACGTTGTTAAAGGTGTATATGTCGCGCAATTTAGGGACATTCGTGATGGTAGTCGGTGAATCACCCAGGATGGCAGCGGCCATAAGGGGCAATGCTGCGTTTTTGGATCCGCTGATGGGAATGGTTCCATTAAGAGGGGTGGGGCCTTCTATAATAAATTTATCCACTTGCTTCGATTTCTAAGATTAGAGCATTTTTTTCAAGAGAGGCGCCTTCGGTTACAGCAACCGTAGTTACCATACCATCTATCGGTGCCTTGAGTTCATTTTCCATTTTCATCGCCTCCAGGACAGCGACGGAATCGCCCATGGCCACTTCATCGCCCTCAGCAACCATGATTTCAAGGATTTTACCCGGCATGGGAGCCGTCAACGCCCCTTCACCCACTTCGGCAGCCGTCTTAAAGCCGAGGCGGTCGAGCAGCAGTTCCTGTTCGCTGCGGACTTCCACTGAACACCACTGCCCGTTGAGCGTAAACGTAATTCGCTGCTGGTCGTATTCTACATTATCAATCCTGTAAAGTTTTGTTCCCGTTCGGAGCAGGTATCGCCCATTCGGCTGGCGATGGAATTCATAGGGAAGCGTTTTATCTCTGAAATGGGCTTCGCCGGTTTCCTCCCGCAGCTCAAGTTCAACAGGAGTCTCGGAATTGTTGATACGGGCTTCAAATTTCATCTATTAATGCGACTTGATTTCTGAAAGTCCCTTGCTGGTGGCCCTGAAGGTAAAATCCTGGAGGTTATCGGAGTCGTAAAAACTGGTCAGCGTTATTTTAGACCCGCTGCGTTCATAGGCTTCCACAAAACCAAAGCTGAGCAGGTTGATAAGGTCGTCGCGCAGTTCGCCGTAAAGATGGCCGGTTTCTTCCAGTACGTCCTGGAACCGCTCGGGAAAAATGAGCTTTTCCAGCACTTTTCGTTCTGATTTGGTTATTTTCCGTTTGCCCATAGTGGTCACTTATTCTTAATAAGGTGAAGATAGGAGGCCTGTTCCTTTTTAACAACTACCGCACGCGAATGTCTCCATAGGTAATGAGGTTGTTCCGGCCGTCGTACAAAAGGATGCGGTAGAGCCCGCTGGCGCTGCTTCCCTGGCCGCCGGCAATGAGATCGCCAGAGATACTCAGGTCGTTGAAGGTGCTGTTGATGGTGTTGGAATCGAAGTAATGTACCGAGCCTGTGTTGCCGAGACTGTCAATTTTTTGAATATGGAGCGCATTAAACCGGTCCGGGCTTCGTTGATAAATCTGGATATTCAAACTGGAATTTAAATCCACGGGGTTTGGAAAAGGGGGCTGAAATTCTCCAAGGCTGCCCAAACTGATATGCCCCTGGTACATGGGACTAATCCGCCAGTCGTCGGGATCCGTTACTTCGTTCTCAATGTGGCCGGCGGCATCGGTACGCGTGATATTTTCTGGCAGCCTGTGCGCTTCCTGTTCGAACTGTTGCTGGTCGTCGCTTTTTGAGCAGCCGGTCATTGCCAGGGTACCCCAGGAGAGAAGAACAGCCATGCAGGCAATCCGACAAGATCGGTTGAACGATTTTAGCATTTGATACCTTCAATAATATTTCAGATTCCGAAGAATAATATCGAACTTTGCTCACTTATCTAAAACTAATTTACCGAACCGTGCTGAGTTTACAGAGAAACGTTGCGCTATTAATCCTGTTGCTGGTTGTGACCGGATTTTTGTTTTCACCTTCGGCCCGGGGACAGTCGTCTCCGCCGCCGCATGAGCATTCCGGACCTCCGCCGAGCATGCAGGAGCTTCTGAAGTGGAAAGAGGTATTCACCTACGAAGTAAAATACAGTTTCTTCAAGCTGGGCAAGGTGCAGACGACCATCGTGCAGGATACTACCTATGACGGACAGCAGCTGTGGTGGCTGCGCACAAAAATTATTTCAGATCCCTCTATTCCTTTCATGGGCGAAGAAGAGAATCATTATAATACGTTTTTCGTGGCAACCGACAGTTTGCCGCATACCCGCCTGTACTGGCGCGACAACGTGGATGAGGATGAGTTTAATGCCGAACGGTACGACTTTGACTACAGCCGAAAGAAGGTCTACCTCTCGAAAGAGGGGGAGCCTGAGGATACCCTGGATCTTACCGAGCCCTCTACATCCGGGCAGCTCATTTTTTATTACAGCCGGCTCTTCGCAGGCACGGATAAAACCTACAGCCTGCCGGTATACCTGGAGGCGGAGAAGGGCTATATTGAGGTAAGAAACACCCAGAAAACGGAGATGAGGGAGTACGATGCCTTTGCCTCTCCGGTGCGGACCTATTATACCGACGGCGATGCCGATATCGACGGCCCCTTCGGCTTCAGCGGGCGATTCAAGGCCTGGTACTTGGCCGACGACCTGCGCATCCCGCTGGAAGCACACGCCAAAGTGTGGCTGGGAAATGTAAAAGTTCGACTTATTGACTACAAAAAGGAACCGAGAAGATAATGAAAGTATTTTTTAGAAAACTGCCTCATGCCGAGGACCTGGAACTCCCATCTTACGAATCGGACTATGCTGCGGGCATGGATATCCGGGCCGCGCTTGACGAGCCGCTGGAGCTGGAACCAGGCTGCCGGGCGCTCGTTCCCACGGGCCTGCAGATGGCGCTTCCGAGGGGATATGAAGCCCAGATTCGTCCGAGAAGCGGGCTTGCCTATCGCAACGGAATCACCATGCTGAATACTCCCGGTACGATTGATGCCGACTACCGGGGCGAAGTAAAGGTGCTGGCGGTGAACCTGGGGGAAAACAGCTTTGTTATTGAGCATGGCGACCGTATTGCCCAGATGGTTATCGCACCGGTGACCCAGGCTGATGTTGAGCAGGCACAGACGCTGCCCGACACGGAGCGGGGGAGCGGCGGATTTGGCAGCACGGGCGTCAAATGAAATTAGTTAACAGTTACTTGTTGTCTGTTAATATTATTCCAAATAACCGATAACAAATAACCGAACACCAGAGAACGTGCTCGAAAAGATACGTCCCTATATCAATCTGGTATCCTACAACACCGACTACCGCCGGCTTTGGCTGAGCCAGGTAGTATCAAACTTTGGCGACTGGTTTGGTGTACTGGCGGTCTATGCTCTCATCACCCGCTATTCGGATTCCGAGTTTTTGCTTGGGCTTATTATTGTCGTCAAGATGATGAGCCTGGCCAGCTTTTCGCCCTTTGCCGGTTATATCACCGATCGGTTTGACCGCCGGAGGATTATGATCATCTGTGACCTCCTGCGGGGGCTGCTGGTCCTGGGGCTGCTGATGGTCGTCTCCTATGACACCCTGTGGCTGGCCTATGTATTGACGGCGTTTCAGATGATGCTTTCGGCCATTTTTGAGCCGGCCAAAACTTCTTCTATTCCCAATGTCACCACAGAACAGGAGCTGGTGGATGCCAACGTGCTGTCCGCCGCAAGCTGGAGTATTATTTTCACCATCGGGATGGGCATTGGCGGGTTGGCTACAGCCTGGATTGGCACCGACCTGGTGTTTGTGATAGATGCATGCACCTACGTCGTTTCTGCATGGTTTATCTACCGGACCACCATACCCCAGGAAAGGATGGATGAGGAGGAGCGCAAGCGGACCCGAAATCCCCTGGTGGGTATCAAGGAGGGATTCCAGTACCTGCTGCAGAACCCACAGGTACTTCGGCCGACCCTGGCCAAAGGCTGTTTCACCATGTTTCTGGGAGCGCTGACCTACATGCTGGTGCTGGTCTCCGAGGAGGTACTCCTGATGGGCAGCATTGGGATCGGGTTGCTCTATTCGGCCCGGGGCGTGGGGACGGGCATCGGGCCGGTAATCGGGCGGCGCGTCTTCAGCGAGGAGCAGGACTGGATACGTGCCATGGGCTTTTGCATGATATTCGGAGGGGCCATGTACGTGATTGTGGGAGCAACCGGCAGCCTGCTGGTAATGCTCCTGTTTGTCTTTATCGCTCATGCCGCCTCCGGGGCCAACTGGGTGATGAGCACCGTGCTGCTGCAGCGCCGGACCCCCGACACCTTTCGAGGGCGGGTGTTCAGCACCGAATGGCTCCTGTTTACCCTCGCACAATCGTTGTCGGTCGTTGTCGCTTCATGGATACTGGAAAACGACTGGCTGAGCATCCAGCAAACCATCATGTTCTTTGCGCTGATGCTCTCAGTGACAGGGGGTATCTGGCATTTCACCGTCACGCAGGAGGAGAAAAGCTACCAGAAAGATCGGCAGCACCGGGAACTGTCGGCGACCCAGCCGGCAGAACGCATGCCGTGAGCGGGGGGGAGAGACGGCAGCCAGGTCTTTTCTGAAGGCCTATCGTTATTTTTGTGGTTGAAGCTGTTGGCTGCAGTCCTTCATAACGTTTGATACAGGACCGGATCCTGCTGTTTCCTCCGGTATCAAAGCGCTTCTCTCTCTTGGTTTTTTTGGGTTTTTTTACCAGTGATAACTTAAAGTCCTATGTGCTCTAATACTCCGAAATAGTGCTGTGACAAAGTTTACAATCTGGGGTGACAGGGGGTTGTCAGTGATGGTGATATATTGGGGTTGAAGTTATTTCTGTATAATGGTTGAATATTTCTGAAAGTTAAAATCTCCCAAGGGTTTGTTTCATATTTGAGTTATAGAAATAGATTGGCTTAATTGAAAAGAGTTATACTACAGTGGCTTTTTAAGTGAGGGATACAACACAACCGAGGATCATCAAGTTATTATGAGATTACATTTAAGGCTTACCCCTAACACCAAACCTATACCGTTTAATTACCAGCATAAGCTTACCGGCACGCTCCACAAATGGCTGGGCCAAAATGATTTACATGATAAGATAAGCCTATATTCTTTTTCGTGGCTGCGGGGCGATGTAGATATGGTTAACAACGGATTGAACTTTCCAAATGGTGCCAATTGGTTTATAAAAAGTTGGAATAACGAGGTAGTTCAAAAACTAAAAGAAGGTTTAAAAAATAATCCTTCAATGGCTTTTGGGATGAAGGTATATAAACAATCCACAAAACCTACTCCCAATTTTGGTTCAGTTTTCCGTTTTGAGGTTGATAGTCCAGTTCTTACCAGAATGAATAGAGATGATAATAGCAGAAAGCATCTAACCTTTGAAGATGAAAAGGCAGATTCCAGTTTAACAAGAACACTGAGGAGTAAATTGAGAGAGGCTGGTTTTTCTAATGGAGACAGGGAGGTAATTGTTGGATTTGACCGCAGCTATCAAAATGCCCATACTAAATTAATCGAGATAAAAGATGGCATCAAGCTTAAGACAAGTATCTGCCCGGTAATTGTAGCGGGTACTCCGAAAGCAGTTCAGTTTGCTTGGAATGTAGGAGTAGGAGAGATGACAGGTAGTGGGTTCGGTTGCTTAAAATAAAGATTAGTTATGCATCAATCTTTTCAAGAGGCACTTATGAAAGCAGGTTTTGCTTCAGGAAGATCGAAGCAATCTGAGGTTTTTGACGCTTTTAGAGCAGGAAAGCATGTGATTTTAAAAGCGCCGACTGGCTGGGGTAAAACGTTTGCTGTGAATGCGGCACTTGGAGGAGGTCATCACATTTATTCATTGCCACTTCGCGTTTTGGTAGACTCGTTAGCCGAAGCGACTAATGAATTTAAATTATATGAATGTGTTGCACACCATGGACAAGAGAGAAATCACCCTTTTTTAGATCCCGGAAATAATCCCGAAAGTCCATATCGATTAGTCTATACCACGCTTGATCAAACACTAAGTGCCTTTCTTGGTATTCCGATTGGTGTTTCATTGCGTCAAGGAAATATTCTTCCTGCAGTTGTGGATAACAGCCATCTAATTTTTGATGAATTCCATCTCTTTGAGCCAGAAAAAAGCTGGACGACCGCTCTGTTTTCACTTCAAAGATCGAAGCAGAATTGTGTGGTTCTGACGGCGACCTTGAGCGATTATATGCTCAAATTTTTGGGTGATTTTCTAGCTAATCAGACGGAAGTTGGTAAGGTGGAAGTTATTGAGGCAGACCGGCCATTTATAAACAGCAAGAAACTGCTTAAAGGAGATGCTTTCGTTGATATTGATCAACCCAAGCTGGGTAAGCGAACCATTATTATCAGGAATGATATCGCCTCGGCAAAGGCAACGGCGAAGGAGCTACGGAATAGTGAAAACGTAGATCTGCCAGTATATCTGTTACATTCTGAATTTCTTGCATCTGACCGAAAAGATATTGAAACAAAAGTTAAGTCAATTTTCAAAGAAGGAAGTTCTGAAAAAGCTATTCTTGTAGCAACACAAGTAGTAGAAGCGGGAATTGATATAACGTGTGATGTGATGCACACAGATTTATGTCCGCCTTCTTCGTTTATTCAGCGTGTTGGGCGAAATGCACGATATGAAGGTGAAGAAGGAACAATCATTTGGCATCCCGTTGAAAATCCAGGTCCGTACCGCAGCCAGAAAGAATTAATAGTAACATTAGAGGATTACCTGGAAGGAAAGATACTTTTAGATGAGAAAACCGAGCAAGAGATTATAAATCTTTCGGAGCCTTTTGACAAAAAGCAGATTGAGAAATTTAAGAGTCGAGTGGTAAGGGAAGTTGATAAACTTAGAGCAGAACGTGACTACTCAGCGTATAAAGAGATGATTCGCTCTATCGACAATAAAAATGTAGCCATTGGGACAGATCTCAATCAGTCCTATCATTTTGTCAGCGTATCGCGTTCTAAGTTTTATAATGAAGATGGTTTCTTTTACAAGGCTGCTCGAGAAAAACCGTCAAAATATGGGGTCTTTGATTCTGAGCGCCGTGATGTAGTGGTGACCGACAATCTGGAGCATGCCGACTTTATACTTTTGGATCCTGACTTTGTTGGATACCAGCCAAAAATGGGATTTACGTTTGATGATTTAGGAGGAAGAGAAAAGTTTATCGACTATAGCAAGGATACCTACACCAAATATGACTATGAAAATGAAACTTATGAACAGCATATAAACCGACTTTATGAAAGCTTGTCAACGGTCTCTTGGATGATTGATCGACTTACCGAGCATAAACTGATCGGTACCAAGAGTAATGCAGATTTTATTTCTTATTTTTTGATTTGGGCTCACGACTTGGGAAAGCTAAGTCTGAAATGGCAGGAGGCTCATCAAGTTGGAGTAGATGGGGTTCCTATTGCTCATTCAGAAAAGGAGGGAAGGTTTGGCAGGGTTAAGCGACCGCCCAAACATGCATGGATTAGTGCATGGGTAGTGTTGGAATATTTAAAAGAAACATTCGGCGATAAGGGGAAAGGATTACTGTTAACAAAGTCGGTTTTTTGGGCCATTGCAGATCATCACGGTTACAGTGACAAATTAGAACAGGCAGATATCAAGCCTTTTAAAATCGGATTTTTAGACTATTTGGATCATATGACAGCTCAAAATAATTGGGTCGAAGATGAATGGAATAGCTCAATAATCGATCCAAAGGTTTTACCAAATTCGAGTATACAGGAAGTATATTTAAACCTGAAAAATGCACTTCCACTGGGATCTTCTAATGATTTAAGTCTGTATTTAATGTTTAGTTACATCTTAAGAAAGGCTGACCAAAATGCAACAAGAATGGTTAGCGTAAAGAGAGAAGAACAGAAAGAATCAAAAAAATCAATGGGAAATTTCATAGATGATTAGAGCAAGATATAGATCGACTACGTGTTTCAGTTTTAGGCGTGAACAAGCCACTACAAAAATGGCACAAACCTATTTTTGTCCAACACCATACGCGGCAAAAGTAGCTCTGATTATCAGTGGGGTCAGGAAAGGGAAAGACCCGCACGAGCTCACAAAAAAGCTAAGCAAAACCAATATAATTCCACATCCTTGGGGCGAAGGCGTCGTGAATACACATTTAGTCAAACATTGGGAACCTCCACGGGGAAACGACTTGCCCCCTGATTATTTGAGTCCAACTGTTGTGTATAGGGAGTTTTTATATTTCGATGGTGGAGTGGATTTATATTTCGAACCAGAGATTAAAGAAGTTATTCAGCCGTTGCTGACTGGTGTATATTCTTATGGCAAACAAGGGAGCTTTTTCGTGTTTGAAAGCCTTGACGAAGAGAAGGATCCACCTGAGCCCACCGTAACATTTTCGGGAAGTGATTTTAAAGATAATGCGATTTGGGAAAAAGTATCCAATTTTGAGGGGAGCAATCGGAAACCACGGGAAGATGTGGAAATAGGCATTGCGATGACCATGCTCGGTGCCAGTGGAGATCATGTTCATTATAAGTTTGGAGAGTAATTATGAGTCCTTTTGAGAAACCATATGAAACGCAGGAAAAGGAAGATTTGGAATGGGAAATAATAAAGTTGCCCGTAGTTGACGACGGGTACTATGATACCTTAGCTGCAATTGGCTTTGGAGCATTGGCAGACTCATATTACGATACTCCAAATACTCCCATAATCAAGTGGACTCAGCAAGGATATCGAGTGCATTATGTTAAGGAATTGCGTCCTACTCCCGATCTACAGTGGTTGAAATACAGTTTGGCCGCATCATGGAAAAGTAGTCTGGATGATGGAGTGACTAAAATAGCGAAAGGCTGGGATAAAGAGACCAGAATTGAGCATAAAGGCGTAGTGGTTGATACCTCTGAAAAACCTACTATTCAAGTTGAAATAGGTGGAAAAAAGAGGGAGATGACTGATCCTGACCGAACGTTATATGGAGTAATTAATAAACTTGGTAAACCGGATTGGGTTAATCTTTGTATTAGTGCTTGCCGAGAGAGAGGGCTGGAACTACTTGATGGTGATTTTGAGGAAAAGTCTGTCACCCTGAATAGTATTGTATTTCCACAATCGTCTAAGGGCGCAAATTCAAAAAGCAGTTATAGCATAGGTAATAGTTCCATGCCCAAATCATTTAGCAGGCCGCTAAGTCGTTTAACCTGCTTGGCAGTTGCTGGTTTATGTTTTTCTGCAATAGGTGAATCACCAACAGGTTTTGCCGTTCCTATGCCTCTTGATATGCGAGTAGAGATTGTAAGAGAATTGGCAATTGCAAATAGGAAAAGATACTACTACGGTGGTTTTTTCTTTCCCTACAATAATTATCTCCGTTTAGTAAAGTTGCTCAAGGAAAATCCTGCAGACTTCAAGGTGAAAATAGAGGGTTTGCAAAAGTTGAAGGGGGTTACGGGAATAAATTTTGTTGAACTTGGCAATAGTGCGTCTCCTGCAGGTACTTGGAAACTATTGGTTCCTTCCCATAAATATAGCCTTGAGTCAGTTGATAAATTGCAAAAATTATTAGTCCGTTGGAGGCGAGCAAAAATACCACGACCGGGAAGCGATCCATCTATTGACAGAAAAGCAGTTCGTACACTCATGAACGGTTTTGAGGCATCCAATCCACAATCGGCGGCAGAAGGCTATTTGCAGTATTTAGACGCCGTTGGCTTAGGGGGTAACTACATTAATCTACTAAATCAAACATTCTTTGAGGAAATCATGGCACATTCATCCAAATACCAAGAATTGTTAGAGGAATTTAAAACGGAAGAAATTCAGCGTTTTATCCAGCTTCTTCGGCAAGATACCATTCAAAAAGTGTATAGCAGTAATGGCAAAAAGGATCCACCTAATTATCAGGTGATTCGCAGGCTCCGTGAGATACAGAGTCCGGACGATTTTATGGAAGCAATAACTGAAATTGCAGTAGAACGGGGATCCAATAAGTTAGCGTCAAGCCAAAGCTCGGGCGATTCGATGCAATATATGTCACTACCGTACGAAGGTTCTCTTGAAAAGCTTATAACCCTTGCTGAGGATGATCGTTTTACGCCACGGTTGATCGCTCAATTACTTCTTTCATTCGCCTTGAGCACGCAAAAGAGTAAGGAAGAAGCCATACAAGAAAATTAACCAATCTTAAACTATAAACTTACACAAGGGACTATTATGGATATTCAAAAAATTCAGAATTTAACGTTGGTTGGTCGGCTCAGCATTAATTTAGCAAGTCTTAATAATGAGGGTACAGAGGGGAATGCGACACAACCAAGAACAGCTACTATTGTTGATGAAGGAGAGCTCTATACCGTTCCGGTAATTTCAGGAGATATGCTCAAATATTGGCACGTTAAACACCTTTGTGCCATTGCGCAGGATCGGGAATTGCCACTAAGTGAAAATAATGCCAGAAAGAACCCTAACCCTAATCGATTAAAAGCTGAGTTGGCAAAACATGAATGGGTAGTAGAAAATATTCCTGAAGCTGAAGATTGGAGTGGAAAGCTTAAAAACGAGAAAAAGGATGCATTAGAACAAGAGTTATACCGATTGGTAGCAGAAAGTTGTACCGTCACAGATGCCCACGGATTATTAATTACAGAAGTAGCTCCATCAGATAAAAGTGGTGATAATGTTTTTAAAGGTAGTGTTGCAGTTTCTAGAACAAGTAGAATCCAAACCGGTTTTATGACAGGCATTCCACGTAAGAATGCAACAGGACATTACTTCCATGCCAAATATGTTTCTAAGCGTACGGGAATAAAGTCAAGAGATACTTCTGGAAATGAAGGACAAAATATATTTACACGACCTGCCACAAGTGCCGATTTTGCGGTAGTCATCAATGTAGATCTAGCAGGCCTTGGGTTTAATGATGCAGCTAATGAATACGTCGTGGATGAAGATGAACAAGCAAAACGGAAAAAGGCTGTCCTGGATGCATTGAGCTACACCTTGATGAATCAGCCTGGGGCAAATAGTAGTCAACAGTTTCCTCATATTATGGGTTTTGAAGGTGCCATTACTACCTCAACAAATCGAAGTCCGGCCCCCAGTGCCAGCCCCATCAAAGAGGATTATTTAGATACGCTGGAAGGGTTGGTTAACAACATCAACAAAATGAATGAAGATAAAAGTGCTTCATTTGATAAAATTGGCTCAGTAGAAGAAGCGGTTGCATTTTTATCTAATTAAAAACCTTCGACTACGAAAATCAAACCATGGTTGGGGCCAGTTGAGATCTGTTATAAAGCAACAAATTAAACCTGTCAGGTCTTATTAGTAAAAAATTTAGCAATCTTTTCAATGCGTACACAAAAGCTTATAACAAGAAGTACGATAGAATGGGCTCATTATTTAAAAGAGCATTTCGACGAAAGAAAATTACCGACAAGGAATATTTTTCCCGATTGATAATCTACATCCACAACAACCCCGTGCACCACGGTTTTGTAGAAGATATCAACGACTGGCCCCACAGCAGCTGGCAAGCGTATGTAACAGACAGGAGCACGAAAATAAACAGGGCAGAAGGGGTGGAATGGTTCGGAGAGCGAGAAGTCTTTGAACAGTTACATCAGAATTTAGATCGGAGGAATTTTGTATCGGTATTTGAAGAGTAAATGGAACAACCCTCCAAGGGATGCGCACCCTTGGAGGGTTTAGGAAATAAAATTATGAACACCGAAAAGCAACCCATCACCGGCACTGAAATTGCTTACTACTTCGTTTGTGCCCGCAAACTCTGGTTTTACGCCCATAATATAGAATGCGAACAAGAGAGCGACGCCGTGCGGATGGGCCGCCATATCCATAAGACCAGCTATAAGCGCAAAAAGAAAGAGGTAAGTGTGGATGGAGTTATTGTGGTGGATTGGATAGATCATGATAAAAAGATTATCCATGAAGTGAAGAAATCCAGCAGTATGGAAGAAGCTCACCAATGGCAGCTAAAATATTATATGTGGTATCTTGAACAGAAAGGGATGAATATTGCTGACGAAAAATCTGCTGAATTTCACGCTGATGATCTAGAAAATCGGGGTTATATAGGTGAGCTGAATTATCCCAAGTTACGACAAACTAAAGAGGTGATTTTATTACAAAAAGATCGAAAAATCCTGGAACAGAAAATTATACCCAATATCCGAAAAATCAGGAACCGAGATAAACCACCTAAAACAGTAGCATGGGAGGTCTGCAAATTCTGTTCATATAACGAATTATGCTATAGTTAAAAATTCAATTCTAAAGGGTTCCGAATCCTCGGAGCATTTAATCTAACTATTTATGAAGAGGTCGTATTATATATGGGTCTTATGAAGTTAAGCTCTCAAAGGGGGTCCTCTCGGAGCTTATCCAGTAAGACGTTATATAAGTTTTTATTTCGATGATTAAAACGGAATT
>NZ_FXTH01000012.1 GCF_900182555.1 Fodinibius sediminis
CGATGTCTTCTCTTATCTGGGCAGCCTCCCGGCCGCCCGACAAGGGCTCGACGTGCGATCGTCTGTATATTCTTTCAGTATTTTTAAAGAACAAAAACTTCGATTTGACCCAACATTTTGAGCCAAAAAAACGGAGTTGAACTCAATTGCTGCTGGATTCAACCCCGTTTCGAAATTGGATTCCTAATGTAAGACATTTTGGTGGTTCGTGTCAATGTTTTTCTCGTATTTATTTTAAGAATTTTCCTTATCCCTTCTCCTGTTATTTAAAGCGCCTTTTTGTCTAAAAAAATCATGGATGAAGGCTGTATTCACTCGGGTCTTCTTCAAAATTCCGGAACAATCTGACCCCCAAATAGAAAAGTGGTGTGTCGAATAGTGCGAAGAAGAATTTAAAGAGGTAAGAATTGAGAATTAAGATGCTCAATTTGCCAATTGTATCCACCTCCTGACCAAGATTTCCAGCCACAAAAAGAATGCTCAGTATGGCGGTGGAGTCCACCAGCTGGCTCACGGTTGTGGATGCATTGTTGCGCAGCCAGAGATGCTTGCCCCTGGTCAGCCTTTTCCAAAAATGAAAGAGGCGAACATCAACCGTTTGGGCCACCAGGTATGCAATCATACTCGCGATCGTGTTGCCTACCATAAAATCATAAACTCCTTCAAAGAGATTAAGTCCACCGCTCACCCCGGCCGTATTGGGCAGCCAGTGATTTACGCTCATCAGCAACAACATAAACACATTCATCCAGAATCCGACCCAGACCACCAGCTGTGCTTTTTTACGTCCATACAGCTCCGACAGCAGGTCTGTAGCCAGAAAGGTAAAGGGATAGGCGATCACGCCCACCGGTACACTCATCGTATATATATTGTTCTCCCTGATGAGTGGCGGAATGATATCCAGCAGCCAGGGCGAAAGCTCGAGAGAAAATATTGTGACAAATTTGGTCGTTCCTATCACATTTCCCAGCACCAGTGATGTCAAAAAAATACCGGCAAGAGTAAGGAAAAGCGCATCCCTTTTGTAGGTTGCCACCGGCTTTGAATCTTCCTCATCCATATTATTTATCTCTGGCTGTTGCCGCTTTATTGAAAATACATTGACACAAAAACCCGGATATAAAAAATCACTTTTCAAGTGAAAATACAATTGCATTGGCTTATGCTTCCGGGCCGGCCGGCTGATGCATATAGAAAGCTGGATGTTCTGGCGTAATCATTGAAACACATATACCAGGCAGAAGGGACGAAAGAATGTAGCATCACTATACAGGCTTTTGTATACTTCTCCACATTCTCACTCATTCACCGAAAACCAGTCACGCCATGTCACTTCTATTTATTGCTCCCGATCGCAATATGTCGGAATGGGTGGACCAGGTTAACCGGATTGATCCAAATATTGAAATTGACCTGTGGCCGGCCATTGAAGACAAAGAACGGGTCCAGTTTGCCGTATGCTGGAACCAGCCCAGCCATATCCTGGACAGCTTCCCGAACCTGAAAGCCGTCTCTTCGCTCGGGGCAGGCGTAGACCACCTGCTTTCCGATGATGCCCTTCCCGGGGAGATCCCGATTTGCCGGATCGTCTCTTCCACACTGGTACAGCAAATGACCGAATATATACTGGGGGCCGTCATTAGCATTCGCCGCCATTACATGACATACCTGCGGCAAAAAGATCAGCAGCAGTGGCAAATCCACAATCATACCCTCCCCTCCCAGTCGTCCATTGGCGTGATGGGACTGGGCGAGATGGGGAGCCCCGTGGCCCGGCAGCTGGCGAAACTCGGATATGCCGTTTCAGGATGGTCGAGAACTCCGAAACAACTTGACAAAATTACCTGCTATGCCGGGAGGGACGAACTGCCCGACTTTTTACAGGAATCACAAATACTCATCTGCCTCCTTCCGCTCACCGACCAGACCCGAAGCATATTAGATCTTGATCTCATCAAGCAGATGAAATCTCCCGGCTGGATCATTAATGCCGCTCGCGGAGAACACCTGGTGGATGAAGATCTTATTTATGCACTCGATCGCGGCCTGCTGCGGGGGGCCTGGCTCGACGTGTTCTCCGAGGAGCCCCTGCCTGACAAGCATCCCTTTTGGAATCGCCCCAATATTATGATCACCCCGCATGCGGCCAGTATAACGCATCCCCCCGAGGCCGCCGAGCAGATCGTAGACAATTATAAACGAGCCCTGTCAGGACTGGCGTTAAAACAGAGGGTAAATCGAACATTAGGATATTAATCACGGCCACCAGCCCGTCATCAGGCCCATTAGCTGCTTACCTTTACGGGCCGAACCCAGTCAAAGGGATCTTCTGCCCGCGATCGCTGAATGTCATAGATAGTATCGTACAGTCTTTGCCCCACCGGACCCCGATCCGTTTCACGAGGGGTCACCGTTGTTCCGCTGTGATGAATCTCCTCAATAGGGGCGATGACTGCTGCGGTTCCGGCCCCAAAAGCCTCTTCAAGGGTTCCCTCTTTTCCGGCCTCAATAACCTCCTGGATAGCAATGCGTCGTTCCTCGACCGGTATCTCCCAGCTCTCGGCAAGTTGAATTACCGAGTCGCGCGTGACACCGGGCAGAATGGTTCCCTCCAGCTTCGGTGTAACCAGCACCCCGTCGATCACAAAAAAGATATTCATGGTTCCTACTTCCTCCACGTACTTGTGCTCAAAAGCATCCAGCCAGAGGATCTGATCGTAGCCTTTTTCCTTGGCTTTTTTTGCCGGATAGAAACTCCCCCCGTAATTCCCGGCAAACTTGGCGGCTCCCACACCACCTTTGACAGCACGTACGTGCTTTCGAGAGGTCGTTAATTTTACCGACTTACTGTAATAGGACCCCACGGGCGAGGTGATTACATAAAACCGGTAGGTTTCGGAGGGATTGGCGGCTATGACCGAATCAAAAGCAGTCACGAAGGGACGGATATACAACACATCGCCTTCTTTGCGCGGTACCCACTTGCTGTCCAAATCAATAAGCGTGGAAATTCCCTTCAAAAACGTATCTCGATCAACAGGCGGCATGCAAATACGCTCGCACGAGCGGGCCATACGCTCATAATTTTTTTCGATACGAAAAAGGTTGACCGTCTCCTCATCCACGTAGTACGCCTTGGCACCTTCAAACACCGACTGTCCGTAGTGAAATACATGAAGGGCCGGCGGTACTTCAATAGGCCCGTAGGGTTTGATCCTGGGCTGTTTCCATTCGCCACCTGCATACTCCACTTCCAGCATGTGATCGGAAAACACCTGGCCAAATCCCAGGTTATCGAAATCAACCTTTTCCAGGCGGCTCTGTGTTGTTTTTGTGATGTCAATTGCAGTATCGGTAATCATAGCAAAAATGATTTTTGTCAAAGCTTGACGGTATAACAGTCAGTAAATGGTCTCCTTTTTTAATAATAACTATTTGTGAGAATAGCCTGCAGGCATTTACTGCGCTTGTTTAAAATAGCTTTTATTCTGGTTTATTCCATTTATTTTTTAATAATGCATGCACTCAATTTTAATCAAGTCCGACTCATTAAAAATGGGGAATCTCTTTTCCAATGGATTATCTGTACCCTATATTTCAGGCCCTAAAAAACCGATGCCGGACCAATCATAACTTACTACTTATAAGTATTTTTCCACCTCATGAACAAGATCGATTCCCTTTTTGAACTTCTTCAGCAAACGCCTGAAGGAGCCTTCTTCAACCCCTGGTATCAGCACGATTCCCATCATGACCAGCATAACGACGCCCCTGCAATTCGAAGACGCCAGCTCCGGGCCTACCTTTCGGAACGCATAAGCAAGGCCAGGTACCTGTTCATTGCCGAAGCACTCGGCTACCAGGGCGGACATTTCACGGGTATTGCCATGACCTCCGAACGAATTCTGCTGGGGCATCATGAACCTGTACATGGCATTCCCTCCGACGGTGCTTTCAAGTCGGTGCAGCCGCAGCGGACCAGCAAGCCGGACCTGAAAGCCCAAGGCATGTCTGAACCCACTGCAACTATCATGTGGAAAGCCCTCTACAAGCTGGGGATTGATCCCTATGAGGCAGTGCTGTGGAATGCCCTTCCCTGGCATCCATACGATCCCTGCGACGGCATGCTCAGCAACCGAACCCCTACCGACCAGGAACTCGAACAGGGATACCCTTCTCTTGAACTGTTTCTTTCCCTTTTTCCCGGCGCCAAACGCATTGCGGTGGGACGAAAGTGCGAACAGAGCCTGACCGAATTCGGCATATCGTACGTTCCGGTGCGACATCCCGCTAACGGCGGAGCGCCCAAATTCCGGCGCCAGATGAAAGCATTGATTGAAAAAGAAGAATAAAGAGCCAGGGTTTAGCGGTTAGCCAACCCCGATTCTTCAATGCTTGGTTCGCAGTTGCAAATCAGCCGGTGCTCTGCATGGCTGCGGCAATCCCGTTAATACTCAGGAAGATCGCATTGCGCAGAGGCTCCTTGTTCTGTTCATCCACGTCATCCGCCCAGCGATCCAGCAGTTCCACCTGCATCATATTCAGCGGGTAGGTAAACGGATTACGGAACCGGATGGATTTTTTAATGACCGGGCTGTTCTGAAGCACATACTCCTGCTTGGTGATCGCCTTGATGGCCTCCTCGGCCTTGTTAAAGTCATCCGTTATCCGTTCATGGAAACTGCCGTCATCGATATCCTCGTAAATGGTTGAGGTCGGGATATGAGTCCGCGCCATTTCGCGCTGCACATTATCCAGTATGGAATTGAAAAAGATATTTTGCCCATACCACTCCTGCAGCTTCTCCAGGGCATCCTCCCCTTGACTGATCATCTCCTGGAGCGCCACGCCAACCCCGTACCAGCCCGGCACATTATATCGGACCTGGGTCCATGCAAATACCCAGGGGATGGCACGAAGATTATCGAAATCAGCAGCCTTGGCACTTCCTCTCGAGACCGGGCGCGAAGCAATCGGCAGCCGGCTGATATGCTCAATGGGCGTTTTCGTGGTATACCATTTCCAGAAATCCTCATCATCAATCAGGCTTCGGTAAGCCTTCATGGATCGCTGTGAAAGCTGTTCCATGGCTTCGTTAAACTGATCCTGCTGGTGTACCGAGTCCATCTCAGCGACCGTGATCCGGATCATAGCGTTGACAATCTGCTCGAGGTGACGCCGCGTAATAGGTGCAAGGGAATACCGGAAGGAGATCACTTCGCCCTGCTCGGTAAAGCGGATGCGCCCGTTGTTGCTGATGGGGGGCAGTGCCAGAATTGCCTCGTTCGAACGACCACCGCCCCGTCCGACGGTTCCTCCGCGACCATGGAAAAGACGGAAGTCCACCCCATACTCGTGGCACACGCGTCCCAGGCTCTGCTGTCCCTTATCCAGGGCCCAGTTGGCCATCCAATACCCGCCGTCCTTGTTACTGTCGGAATAGCCGAGCATAATTTCCTGGAAGTTGTCCCGGGCCTGGAGCTGTTTTTGATAGAGTTCATTTTCGTAAATCTTGCTCATCAGCTTTCCGCACATTTCAAGATCTTCAATAGTTTCAAAGAGCGGAACAACATCGATATCGCTTTCTACCCTGCCATCCTCTTCGCTCCACAGGCCAGCCTCTTTAGCCAGCACCAGCACCTCAAGCATATCGCTCACCCCGTGCGTCATACTGATGATGTAACTGCCAAAACTGTTTTTATCCAGCGCCAGCATCTCCCCGATCAAAGAGAAGACCTTCAGCATCTGGGTCGTCTCATCACTCAGATGAATCCGGACCGGCGAAAGGGGCCGCGGGTTGCTCAGTTCCTTGTTTAGCAGATCCAGCTTCTCCTCTTCGGAAAGGTCCCCGTAATTGTCGGTAACCTCGGCAACAGAAAGGAGTTCCGATACGGTATTTTCGTGAATACCGCTGTGCTGGCGTATATCCAGGGCGGCCATGTGGAAACCGAATGTTTTGGCACGAACAATCAGGTGATGAAGCTTGCCATAGGAGCTCACTTCTTCCAGTCCCGATGCTCGCAGACTTTCTGCAATAAGCTCCAGCTCGTCAATAAAATCTTCTGCCGTGTATCGTTTGGCTTCTTCAATGATATAACTGCGGTCCTCATTCTTCAGTACCTCAAGCTGATGTCTCAGCTTATGCATCATGTGGGTTACCTTTCGCCGGTATGGCTCCTGCTTGTACAGGCGCTGATACCGCTCCGAAAGCGTGTCGAACTGTTCATCTTCTTTAAGCGAAACCTCCAGCTCGTCTGAGATTGCAAATTTGTTTTGAGAGATACTCAGATAGCGGCGCAGCTCATCGAGTTCCCGGAGATACAGCTCCATTACATTCTCGCGCTGCTCCAGGATCGTTTCCCAGGTCACCTCCGAGGTTACGTTGGGATTCCCGTCGCGGTCACTCCCGATCCAGGAACGGTACTGTAAAATTGTTGAAAAGTCGGGGACCTCATCATAATAGGTGCGGAAGGCATTCCGGAGGTCGTCGTAGAGCACCGGCACGGTTTCCCAGATGGCGTTCATAAAGTAAAACATCCCGTTTTCAACTTCATCCTCCACCGTCACTTTTTCGGTGCGCACCTCATCGGTGGCCAGCAGCAGGTGAATCTCGTTGAGGATCTCCATCGTCTGGGCTGTCCGTTCGTCCGGAGTCAGATCGCCCTGCCGCAGCTCGTTAATCATCCTGGTAATGCTCTGCTGTTTCAGCAACACGCTGTGACGCCGCGCCTCGGTGGGATGGGCCGTAATGGTGGGCTGAATATCAAGCTTCCCAATCACCTCTGCTGCTTCCTGGGCCGAAAAGCCCTCCGTTTTAAGGAAGTGAACAGCTTCGTCGATACTTTCCCTGCGGGGCGATTCCGGATCCATCTCAATAGCCCGCTCCCGGTTAATTCGGGTAATCTCTCGCTGTTCCTGGGAGTTCATGAGATGAAAAAAGACCGTATAATAACGCAGAAGACGCGTAATCTCATCGGTGGACAGATCTGATATCTGCCCCTTCATCTCCTGAAATGCATCTTCATCGCCTTCGTCGAACGCCCGGGCCGCCAGCTGGGGAAGAGCCACCAGCTCTTGTAGAAAATCATCATTTTCCTTTCGACTCAGTACCTTCTCCAGGAAATGCGTCAGCGATTCCACCTGGTTTGAGAGAACTTTACTTATATCACTTTTTTCGGCAAATTGGTCAACGAGTTTTTCCCAGTGCATCGGTTTGATACCTTTATTGTTGATACGTTAATTATAAATACATTCGGATACGCCCAACCTTAACCTTCATTTATCAAAAAGGCAATTATGAAAAATCGCTGTTCATGGTGCGAAGACACCTTTGAAGAATATATCCGTTACCATGATGAGGAATGGGGCGTGCCGGTGCATGACGACCGCACTCATTTTGAATTTTTGACCCTAGAAAGCGCACAGGCCGGATTAAGCTGGAGTACCATCCTTAAAAAGCGGCAGGGCTATCGACAGGCGTTTGCTAACTTTAAGGTCCGGGAAGTGGCAGAATTTGACGAATCCAACGTTCAGAAACTCCTGAATAATCCGGCAATTGTTCGCAATAAGCTTAAAATTCGTTCGGCAATCAACAATGCCCGGCGCTTCCTCGAGGTGCAGGAAGCTTTCGGCAGCTTTGATCAATACATCTGGTCGTTCGTTGACGGGACCCCGATACAGAACAACTGGACCACGCTTGAAGAGGTTCCTGCAACCACCGAACTCTCGGATACATTCAGCAAGGATCTAAAGCAGCGGGGCTTTAAATTTGTAGGCAGCACCACCATGTATGCCCACCTTCAGGCGGCCGGACTGGTCAATGACCACCTGGTATCCTGTTTTCGATATGCCCAGGTAAAAGAGATGGCCTGAACGCACAAAATTCGGGCTCAAAAAATAATCTTTCCCTCAAATGCTGTATTTCATGTAGCAAAAAAGTTCATTTTTTCTATCTTTAGCCTACATTCGAAATGCAAATGATTATTATTATTCAAATCTGTTTAGAATATGCGTTCTACATTTTCTTTGGAAGAAGTTGGTAAAATGCTGGATATGGACGCCAGTGAGGTAAAAAAGGAAATCGAAGATGGCCACTTAACGTATTCTTTTGATGAAGGCAAGAAGCGGGTCTCCCTGTATGATCTGGAAAAGTATATGGGAGCAGAACAGACCCGTAAAATAACCCAGGAGTTTCTTAGAAACGAAAACGCTGAGTAATTTTCCCTGTCCCCCCATCATGCTCAGGGAATCACGCAAAGGCTGTACCAGACTGTTCGAGCAGACCGCTCCCCGGCGGTGTACGTGAATCTATTGATCATCATCAGGGAGCTTGCCAGCAGAGAGGCGTATGTGGGCGCGCGCACTGAATGCAGCTGATAGACGTCGCATAATGAGTCTCCGATACAGGGTGATGCTTCATCCACGGACCGCCCTAGCAATACCCTCCTGTTGTGGTCAAAACTTTGCAATTAAATTCGTAGTTTTTGCTAACGGACCGCTGTGTGCTCATCAGCTCACAATATCATCATATGATATGTAAACCTTTTCAAGACGTGAAAAAAACCGCCCTTCTGTTTTTGATGCTCTTCCCCCTGCTTGCCTCAGCCCAGCAATCAGCTTCCGTAAGTGGTTATATCACCGATGCAGCCACCGGGGAGACCCTTATTGCCGCCAATGTAGCTTTACTGGATAGGCGCCAGGGAACCACCACCAACACCTCGGGCTACTACAGCCTGCAAAATATTGAACCCGGTGTCTATACCATCGTCGTCTCCTACATCGGCTACCAGCAGTATCGCCGCGAAATAACACTGCAACCGTCGGAAAACCGCCGCCTCGATATCCGGCTTAGTCAGAAGGGTTACCGGCTGGATGAGGTAGTGGTGCAGTCGGAAAGGGAGCAGGAGGAACAGCGGGCCATCGGGACCGCACAGGTCAAGACCGAATTCATCAGGAAAGTGCCGAGTGTGTTCCAGGCCGACGTGTTCCGTTCCCTTCAGTTGCTTCCGGGCGTCAAGGCCGCCTCTGACTTCTCGAGCGGATTATACATCCGGGGCGGAAGTCCCGACCAAACACTCATTTTGCTTGATCGCACCACCGTTTACAACCCGTCCCATTTCTTTGGATTCTTTTCCACCTTCAATCCTGATGCCGTCAAAGACGTGCGTCTCTACAAGGGAGGATACCCGGCCAAATACGGCGGTCGACTCGGCTCGGTGCTGACTATTTTCAACAAGGATGGCAACCGCAATGAGTTTGAGGGATCCATTACACTGGGCATGCTGGCCTCCCGGGCTTCGGTGGAAGGCCCCTTTAAAAAAGGCTCCTGGATGTTTGCCCTGCGCCGATCCACCCTCGAGCCCCTGCTGGCAATCCTGCAACAAACCCAGGATAATATTCCCGAAGATTTCGCCTTCCTCGACATAAATGGAAAAGTCAATTTTGATGCCACGGGCGATGACAAACTATCGCTGGCATTCTACAGCGGAAGCGACAACCTCAAATTCCCCTTTGCCGAAGATGCGGGCATTAATCTGGAATACGGCAACCAGACACTGAGCGGGACATGGACCCATATTTTCTCTGAAAAAGTGTTTTCAAATTTCACACTCACCGGTTCCCGCTACTTCAACTATCCCTCGTTCAATATTGCGGCGACACCGTTTGAACGCTCCAACAACATTTACGATTTCTCGGCCAAAGGGGACATCGAATATTACCCCGACGACCGCCATGAACTGTCGGCAGGCTTTTGGACCGGCCTCCTGACCCTGAAACTCCAGGATAAATTCGACGGCGAACCCACCTTCCGTTCCCGCACTCACTCCCAATACGGGTCCTTTTACATCCAGGATCGATGGGAGGTGAATAATCAGTTTATCCTTACGCCCGGCCTTCGCCTCAATGGATTCAGCGAAGGTGGATACCTGCGGCTGGCCCCGCGCCTGGCTGTCGAATACCGCCCCTCCGACCGTATACGCCTTCAAGGGGCCTATGGCCGCTATCACCAGTTTCTGACCCTCGATTCCAACGAAGCATTTACCGGTTTTGATATATGGCTCACCGCCGATGACGAGGTACCCCCGGCCTCGGGCAACCAGTATGTAATCGGGCTCAAGACCTCTCCCTGGGAGCGTTACAACCTGGACGTGGAATTTTACTATCGCACAATGGAAAACCTGTTTGAACCCGATCCCTTTTTGCCCGACCAGGCCGGCCTCCCCTATAAAGAAACCTTCCGATTTGGCCGGGGATACGCCTACGGGGCCGAACTGTTTTTTGAACGGCAAGTGGGAAAGCTAACCGGTTTTGCGGGCTATACCTTCGGAGTTACGCGCCGGAAGTTTCCCGGTTTCAATGCCCCCATCCAAGAACAGGGCGCACGCTATTACCCGCCAAAATATGACCGTATCCACGACCTGAATGTGGTAGTGAACTATGAACTCAGTTCGCGATGGTCAGCTTCAGCTGTTTTTAGTTATGCGACCGGACAGGCTTATACCAAACCCCTGGGACGAACAGCAGCATTCAACTTTCCAACGACAGCCAACAGCAAGCAGCAGTTGATTGTAGGCAAAGTGAATGCCTCCCGGCTCCCTGCCTACAACCGTCTTGATGTCGGCTTCAACCGGAACGGTACATTCTTCGGACGGGGGAAGGCACAATGGCAGTTCCAGCTCATCAATGTATACTCGCGGCGAAATATCTGGTTCTATAATTACGACCTGGATGAGAACCCGGCTGAACGCGATGCCGTGCAGCTTCTGCCGATTCTTCCTTCAATTTCTTACACCCTGAATTTTTAGCTATGTATCGTATTCTTTTCCTCGCAATGGTAAGCGTGACCCTTCTTTACGGCTGTGAGTTATACCAGCAGGACCGTTACAAGGAATACTATGTCGTTGAATCCTATCTCGTCGCCCACAATTCCCTCCCGGAAGTTCTGCTCAGCAAAACCGTTCCGCTCGAGGAAGAATACAGTTACAAGGATGCCGCCATCGACAATGCCGAAGTAGAAGTACGATGGCTCAATGCCGACAGCACGATTCGCCGAAGATATCCCTACACCTTCAGCAAAGACGGTATCTATGCTCCCGTACAATCCGCCACCGTCCGGGAAAAACAGCTCTACCAGCTTCTTGTTACCCTGCCCAGCGGCGACAGTATTGAAGCCAAGACATTCGTGCCCGGCGATTTTAAAACAGTGAACCGCGACGAGTTGTCCGATCGTTATGTATACCAGGGTGATGAGCAAATAGAAATTACAACAACGCCAAGCGGTTATATCACCGACCGCCAAACCTACTATGTTTTCACCATCGTGGCTGAAGAAACGGATTCTACAAACCTGACACCTTTTTATGCTGATTTGGTTGAGGAACAGGACAACAGCATTGAAAATTTTTACATCAACTCCTCGGGGATCATCAACGAGGGCAACTACGAGCGGAATTCCGACAATAATATCAGCCTCAAGGTACCCTGGATCTCTTTTTCCTTTTACGGCCACAATGCCGTGGTTGCCAACGCCATAGACGATAATATGTATGATTTCTTACGCTCCCAGAGCGTACAGACCGGCGGCACCAGCCTTTCTCCCGGTGAGATTCAGAATATACGCTACAACATCAATGGAGGAATAGGAATTTTTGGAAGCCTGGCCAGCGATACAAACCGATTCCAGATTCTAAGGCCCAGCCCCTGATCCCTGAACCGCCGCTCCCGGGGCTGCACCCTTGCGAACAAAATCGGGCCATTCACCAACAATAATCTCCTATCTTCCACTCTTCATCCGTCATGACCATTGTGCCACTCTCCGTTTGACGGCAATCTTACAGCAGAAATCCCTTCCTGTAATATCTTGAACCCATTCCACGGGTTGCCCCCCTTCCTGAAAAACTGAAAATCTTTTTTTGAAAAAAATAAATCCGCTGCTCTAAACACTTCGTACAGTACGGTGTAGCACGCTGACAATTAATTCGAATCACTGTATTGAATTAACTCATTCAAACATAAAACGAGGATACCATTATGGCAGATAACAAGCAGAAGCCTGAACGTAGCAATCCACTGACAGGCAATACTAATACTATTTCCAGGAAAAACTTTTTCAAGTATGCCGGTGCATCAGCAGCAGGAGCTCTTGCTGTCGGACTGTATGGATGCGGGGACGACAATAACCCGATGGGACCCCCCATGTCGGAAGATGCCGTTAAGCTGGGCTCGGGCGACGTGGGTATTCTGAATTATGCCTATGCGCTTGAACAGCTGGAGGCCGCCTTCTATACCGAAGTCATGAACACCCCGTACAGCGGGATGACCGATGAAGAAAAGCAGGTGCTCGAAGACCTGCGCAAACATGAGGTGGCACACCGCGACTTTTTCAAAGCAGCTATCAGCCGGGATGCCGGAGAAGATGCCATTATTCCGGGCCTGACGCCCAATTTTGAAGCCATTGATTTTTCCGATCGTACCAGCGTTCTGGAAACAGCCGTCGCCTTCGAGGATCTCGGAGTTTCAGCATATAATGGTGCCGGACAATTGATCAGCGCAGACGGCATTCCCTATTTGGTACAGGCCGGTAAAATTGTATCTGTTGAGGCACGCCATGCGGCGGCAGTTCGTGACCTGCTCAATGGCGGGGCCTCCTTTGCGGGTGATGACATCGTCGATCCGGAGACCGGCCTCGATCGCTTTCTATTGCCTGCCGATGTTCTTGCAGCCGCAGCAAACTTCATCGAAGAGGAAATCGACGCCAGTAATCTTCCGTCTGCATAGCCACTATTTAATTCAAAAATAATTGAGTGATTATTATGGGTTTATTAAAACTTTTGAACGAAATCGATACTGCACAATTAGACAAAGAAGTCAAAGATCAGTTTCTGAGCCGAAAGGATGCGCTGGGAAAGTTGAGCAATTTCAGCAAAAAGCTGGCTGTTGCGGCCCTGCCTCTCGGAGCAGTTAGTACGCTAGCCGGCCCGGCCCGGGCTCAGGACTCAGGGCAAATTATCTCTAGCCTGAATTTTGCGCTCACCCTGGAGTTCCTGGAATACCGGTACTATGAGAAGGGCCTTGCTTCAGGCGTCATCGATGCCGAAGATCAGGCGATATTTGCACAGATAGAAAAACACGAGGAAGCCCATACCCTGGTACTGCAGGATACGATCAACTCGCTGGGCGGAACCCCTGTTGAAGAGCCCGCCTTTGACTTTACGGCTGGCGGCACCTTTGATCCCTTAAACAGTTACGCCCAGTTTCTCGCTCTTTCGCAGGCTTTCGAGGACACCGGCGTGCGGGCCTATAAAGGACAGGCGGGTAATGTTGCAGGCTCAGCAGCGGTATTGACAGCAGCGCTGCAAATTCACTCCGTGGAAGCGCGACACGCCTCACAGGTACGGAGAATGCGGGGCTCGAAAGGATGGATCACCCAGGATAATGGTATTGAAGGGGTTTCACAGGCCGATGCCGTCTACGCCGGGGAAGACAGCACGACCCAGGCCGAAGCGAATGTCACTGCTGTAACCGAAATCGATGCCAACGGCATTACTGAAGCCTGGGACGAGCCGCTTACCATGGATCAGGTAAACAGTGTTGCAAGTTTATTCATCGAGGGCTGAACATCCTGTACTTATCCCCCGACAAGGGACTTCCTGGCTGGAAGTCCCTTTTTTTATTCCGTTGCCTCCCCACGATCAGCCGGAAGTTTCCCTGCTCGCCTATCACAATCAGCTCTCCCGGGATGACAAAGCAAGAAAGACATTCCGGAATCAGAATAAAGAAAAATAAAAAATACGGCTTTATCCTTCTCCTTCCCTTTGGTCTTAGGATTTTTTTCGAGATATTTATGGAGTTCTGAAAATTAAGAAAAACAACTGTTATGATTATACCCATAGCAAGCGATCACGCCGGTTTTGAAACCAAGGAAAAAGTCAAAAAGCTGCTTGAAGAACTTGGATACATGCCGGTAGACTATGGTACGCATACCGAAGAATCAGTGGACTACCCCGATTACGCTGTTCAAGTTGCTGAAAAGATAAACCAGGGTGAGCACGAGCAGGGGATCCTGGTTTGCGGCAGCGGACAGGGCATGTGTATGACCGCCAACAAGTACCCCAATATACGTGCAGCCCTGGTCTATGATGAAAATTCTGCTCGCATGACCCGTCAGCATAACAATGCCAATATCCTCTGCCTGCCGGGACGTCAGCTGGAATCCGACGAGCTGAAGAAAATCATTGTAGCGTGGCTCGAAGCTGAATTTGACGGGGGGCGTCACGAACGACGCATCAACAAAATCAAAAGCCTAACCGAGAACAATTAAATTCATGAAACCACTTTCACAACAGGACCCCGCCATCTATCAATTGCTCGATGAGGAGAAAGAACGGCAGAATAATAATTTAGAGCTTATTGCATCTGAAAATTTTGCTTCCAGAGCGGTCATTGAAGCCATGGGATCCACTCTTACGAACAAGTATGCCGAAGGATTGCCGGGCAAACGCTATTATGGCGGATGCGAAGTGGTTGACAAGGTCGAAGAGAAAGCCCGCGAACGAGCCAAGAAACTGTTTGGTGCTTCCTGGGTCAATGTACAGCCGCATTCCGGTGCCCAGGCGAATGCAGCGGTCTATTTGGCATTTATGGAACCCGGAGAAACACTTCTGGGACTGGACCTCTCGCACGGGGGGCACCTTACCCACGGATCACCGGTTAATTTTTCCGGTTTGCTCTATCATTCCGAATTTTATGGTGTGAATAAAGAAACGGGCCAGATTGACCTTGAGCAGGTTCGGCGCAAGGCAAAAGAGGTCCAGCCCAAACTTATTTCCATCGGGGCTTCAGCCTATCCCCGCGATTTAGACTATAAGGCGTTCCGTGAAATTGCCGACGAGGTCGGGGCTTACCTCTGGATGGACATGGCCCATACTGCGGGTCTTATTGCTGCGGGCGTGCTGAACAATCCCCTGCCCTATTGCCATGTGGTGACGACAACCACCCATAAAACACTGCGAGGCCCCCGGGGTGGAATGATCTTGCTGGGGGAAGATGGTGAAAACACCCTGGGAGTAACTGCCCGCAAGTCCGGACGAACAAAAAACTGGAGCGAAGTACTTGATTCCAGCGTATTTCCCGGTACTCAAGGAGGTCCCCTGATGCATGTTATTGCATCCAAGGCCGTTGCATTCGAGGAAGCTCTACAAGACGATTTTGTTACTTATCAGGAACAGGTCAAAGCCAATGCCAGCGCCATGGCCGAGGCTTTTATGGATAAGGGTTATAAATTAGTCAGCGACGGCACTGACAACCATTTGATTCTCATTGATCTTCGGAACAAAGGACTTACAGGTAAAACGGCTGAACAGGCGCTTGAAGAAGCCAACATCACCCTTAATAAAAATATGGTTCCTTTTGATACGGAGAGCCCGTTTGTAACTTCAGGCATCCGCATTGGCTCTCCCGCCATGACGAGCCGCGGCTTCGGCAAAGATGAATTCGTCAAAGTCGCAGAGCTGATTGATCGGGTTCTCCAAGACCCCGCTGACGAGAGTACCATCGCCGATACACGAAAAGAGGTTACCGACATGTGCCGGGATTTCCCGCTATATAATTTTGTAACTGCTTAACACGTTATTTCTTGTTGCCGTCCGCGTCTTCATCCTCATTTTTTGATTTTTTTGAAACACGCTGAAATTCATTAATACCCTGACCAATACCGCGTGCTAGCTCAGGTATTTTCCGGGCCCCGAAAAACAGGATGATAACGGCAACAACAATAATAATTTCCGTTGCTCCAAAAGTCATAAAAGTACGTTTTAAGTGAAAGTGTTATTATCTTTTCATACAGTTTAACAAAACCGAAGCATTTAAAATAATTTTAGTTCGTAAAAATATAGCCTTGCATACCGTATTGTAGCTTAGGAAGCCGGCCATTGAAGAGGTATTGTTCAGAGGCAACTTTGTACACCTCTTTGTTGTTCCCGTGACACCTCCTGTAAGAACAGATTGAAGCCGAACTGCAATAAAAGTTCATCTGTCTATTGCATAAGGCCTGAACAGACACTATCATCTGTGATGGTTAATTCATTTAATAATTTTCGTATTTAATTCATTAGATTTGTGGAAGAACGAGAAACGATGACGAAGAATCCGCCCGCTGCGAAGATGCCGGAGGATCGAACACAAGACATGGCTTTTCTGGATCACCTGGAAGAACTTCGCTGGCGCATCCTCAAAGGACTGGGAGGAATCGGAATTGGTGTTCTTATTGCCTTCATCTTTGGCGACTTTTTTGTTGATGTCGTCATCCTGGGACCGACAAACTCCGACTTTATCGTCTATAGCCTGCTCGGTATCGATGCTGTCGACCTGACCCTGCAAAGCCGTAAGCTGCCGGGACAGTTTTTCACCTATTGGGGCACCCTTATTGTGCTGGGGGGCATTATAGGCTCTCCCATATTCTTTTACCAGTTGTGGGCCTTTATTGAACCGGCCCTGGAAAGCAGTGAAAAATGGAAATCCCGGGGGCATACGCTCTTTATCACTTTCTTTTTCCTGCTTGGAGTGGCATTCGGCTATTTTGTACTGGTTCCCTTTGCCCTGCAGTTTTTCACTCAGTTCCAGATATCCACGGCCATCCATAACGACTTTGATATTAATGAATATTTCAGCTCACTGACCATGTGGGTTCTTTCCTGCGGGGTCATCTTTCAATTGCCGGTGCTCAGCTACTTTTTGTCGAAATTTGGACTGCTGACGCCCGAGTTTCTCGTCAGCTACCGGCGCCACGCCATTATTTTCTGTTTTGTTCTTTCGGCATTCCTGACCCCCCCGGACCCTGTATCCCAGGTCCTGATTGCCATACCCCTGGTGTTGCTTTTCCAACTTTCGATCTGGATCAGCAAAATTGCTGTCCGCAAGCGAAAAAAAGAACTCGACAAGGCATTCGGTGATGCCTGATACGTATTATAACCTGTAATATTGCGGCTTTCCTGCCCGTTCTAAAAACCTTACATTCAGGGATGACATATGCGGTGTAAATAAGTTTTATGGAACAGCGGAACAGCCGTACTACCAGACGGGCGGCATACCATATACAGCGGCCCTGATAACAAGTAGGTATCATATTGCAGGACACCGTATTCAGCTTTAATCTGTTCCCCGAAATTCAAGGACATAAGAATTTTACTTAGATGATGTCGTTCAATAAAAAATCTACCTTCCTTTTTCTCACTCCCCTTCTGCTGGCCATCTTTCTGGTTCAGGCCTGCGGTGATGGCCCGTCCTATTACCGGCAAGTGGAGCTGACCCCGCCCGAACCTTATGACACGGCACAGGCCGTAGACGACACTACCACAGACGACGGGCTTACCATCTATGTACTGGAAGAAGGCGAGGGGCGACCTGAAAAGACCGTAACGGCCCGCGACCAGGTATACGTACGATATACCGGCCGCACGGAAGATGGCAAAGCCTTTGACAGCAGCTATAAGAATGGCTCGGAATCACCGGCCATTTTACAAAACCTCACCCCGGTACCGAAAACATCTGCCAACGGCCAGACCATCAATCCCCTTATCGATGGATTCCGACGCGGGCTGCTGGGCATGGCGGAGGGCGAGAAGAGAACACTGGTCATACCTCCCGAGCTTGGATACGGTGATCCTGACAAGAACTACAGTGGAAGTGACCTGGAAGACAAGACCCTCCGCTTTGACATCGAACTGGTAGAAATCCTGTAGCCAGAAACAGCGGCCTACCCGTACTGAAGATGTTCTCTTGGAATCTGCTTATCGATTCCTGTGAGGATTTCATACGGAATCGTATCCAGTTTCCGGGCCCACTCGTAGGCATCATTGCCCTTGTACAGGAGTTCAACCTCCGTACCCGGCTCATAGTAATCCTGACCCAGGTATACCATACAGTAATTCATTGTAATCGTACCCACCACCTTGTAGGTGTTCCCGCCTATGTGCACCCCAAACTGGCGGCCCGACAAGCCTCGCTTGAGTCCATCCTCGTATCCGACTGGAAGAATGCCAAGGTATCCATCTGCCGGAGCCTGCCATTCGGCCCCGTAGCTTACCGATGCCCCTGCTTTTATTCTCTTGGTCTGGGCGATAAATGAATGCCATCTCAGGATCGGAGCCAATCCCTCAATGGTGATGTCACCCGGCGCATAGCCATATAATCCTATACCCAGGCGAACCATGTTAAACCGGCTGGTATCATAAAAAGCCGTGCCCCCGGTGTTTGCGATATGTGCGGTTAATTCTTCCGGGAAGTGCGACTGGATTTTTCGAAAGATATCGTGCTGTTCGGATACCAGTGGGAACCCGGGTTCATGCGCGGTAGCAAAATGGCTGTATATTCCGGTACAAAAAAGCTCGCTGTACTCCCGGACCATCTGAGCAATCTCTTCGGCCTGTGAGGGGAGGAATCCCAGCCGTCCCATACCCGTATCAAAATTAAGGTGATAGGAAGTCCCGTTGGGAACCCATTCGAAGTGTTCTCTGGAGCTTATCGTGGCTGTCAGGTTATGTACCCGGTACTGTGATACCATTTTCTGCTGCGGCACCTCAAAAACAAGAATGGGTTTTGCAATCCCGTTCTCGCGAAGTTCAATACCCTCCTGGATGGCATTTACAGCAAAGGCTTGTACTTTCGCATCCAGGGTCTGTGCTATTTCAACGGCTCCATGTCCATAACCATCAGATTTGACCACTGCCATGATCCTTGTCTCTGGATCTAAAAACCTGCTAAATGTCGCGAGATTTTTTAACAACAGACGATGATTTACGGTTACCGTAGAATTAGATTTTCTAATCATGGTAAAACATCGATTAAAATTTAAACCAGGGTGTTTGTCCGAAATCTTTCAATATGACACGGGCGGCATTATAGCCCGCTGCTCCAAATACCCCCCCTCCCGGATGACAGGAAGCGGATGACAGGTATAAATGTTCAATGGGTGTCTTGTACTCACTCATCTCGGGAATCGGCCGAAACATGAACATCTGATCAAAGCTCATCTCCACATGCATAACATTCCCGCGGGGCATGGCGTGCTTGCGCTCGATATCCAACGGTGACTGAATGTACCAGTCGATCAGCTTCCCCTTCATATTGGGGGCATAACGGCAGACCACATCATAAATCTTTTGCGCCTCCCGCTCCCGGATATTGTCCCAGTGCAAGTTGTCCTGCAATGCATATGGATGCCACTGGGCCCAGGCATACAGGGTGTGTCCCCCGCTCGGGGCAACCTCCGGGTCAATCTTTGAAAATGTCATAGCCAGAACGGCCGGATCCTCCGGCGGTCGCTTTTTGAGATAATCGCCAATAGCATTATTCATATACGCCACCGAGGGAGCCAGCAACTGCATCCCGTTGTGGACATAGGCATCATCAGGGCAGGCCTCATAGCGTGGCAACTCTTCCACCGCGCACCGAATTACCATGCCAAAGCCATTTCCCACGTTAATATTTTCAATTTTCCTATAGGTACTCGCAGGCAGATGATCTCTGCCTACCAGTCCCATCATTGTTGTTTGCACATGTGCATTGGAAATCACAATTCCGGCACGATACTCTCGTTCCTCGGTTCGGACGCCCACTGCTTTGCCCTCTTCAACCAGAATTTGCCGGACTGGCGTTCCGGTAACTACAGTTCCACCATGAGACTCCAGGCAACGTGCAAGAGCCTGGGTGAGCATGCCGCTGCCCCCACGGGGATGCTTGGCCCCGCTTTGATGCAACATCGACTGCCAGCCCGCAAAATCACCAGTGGCCGGATGATCAGGCGTGGGGCCCGACTGGGCCGCAAACCAGGTAAGCGCTGCTTTCATGTAGGGACTTTCAAACGCATCATCCACCACTTTGCCGTAGCTGCTCAGAATTTTCTGCAATCCGCTGGTTTGTTCCCCCTTCTTGAACATCGTGCCGTCACGCATCTGCCCTTTGGCGAGCTCCACGAACAGGTTTTTTCCACTGGGCGGCACCATGAAAGCCTTGAGAACCCCTTTGTTAACCCGCTCCCAAAAATGGATAAACTCCCGGTAGTTTCCCACATCCTCCGGGGCTACCTCAGCTATGGATTCCAGGGTTCGATCCAGATCTTTGAAGAAGTGGATGACCCCCTTGCCGTCCGGCACCGGATACGACATCATCGGATCCATACTGATATACTCCAAACCATACTTTTTCAACTCCAATTCCTCGAGAATGCCGGTCTGATGGATCATGATATGAACCGACGATCCCACATCCACGCGAAAACCACGGGGATACTGCCCCGAACGAAACATCGTTTCTGTTGCCACTGCTCCACCCAGCATCTCGCGCCGTTCCAGCACTGTGACCCTGTACCCCTCCCTGGCAAGATAACAGGCTGTAACCAACCCATTGTGTCCCGATCCCACCACAACCACATCTTGTCTGCTCATTATGACCCCATTTCAGTTTCTAACATTATTACAGATTTTTCGTATCCTACAACTTACAAAATTCACGATCTTTTAATTTTGAAATCACTGATCCAATCCAAGCACTTATGAATTTTTTTAAAACACTCATCGCCACTATGGTGGGATTTTTTTTGGCG
The DNA here is from genome assembly GCF_900182555.1 of Fodinibius sediminis. Classification (GTDB taxonomy): domain Bacteria; phylum Bacteroidota; class Rhodothermia; order Balneolales; family Balneolaceae; genus Fodinibius; species Fodinibius sediminis. The sequence goes on from NZ_FXTH01000012.1 coordinate 20,603, forward strand.
GCAGGTCTCCTGCTAATTATCCTGGTCGTTACCATTTCCAGCAGCTCCCGGCAGCCCGAACCATACGTGCAAAACAACTCTGTTCTCAAGATTGGTTTGCGCGGGGCCCTGCCCGACCGCTCGGTTACCAGCCCCTGGGAGGAAGTATTCAACCAGAGCAGCAATGATAAGGTGTCGCTGGAAACATTGAAAGAAAATCTGGCTAAAGCACGGGTTCACGACAATATCAGGGGAGTATGGCTGCAGATTGACTTCATCAGTGAGGGATGGGCGAACCTGCAGGAGGCTCACCGGATGATCAGTGCCTTCCGCGACAGTTCCGATAAGTTTGTCTATGCAAACACCGGCGATATTGGCTATAATGAAAAAGGGTACTTTTTAGCAACTGCAGCAGACTCTATTTTCTCCGCACCGGAAACCTTCTTCGAGTTTGATGGTTTCTACAGCCAGGTCATGTTCTATGACGGACTGTTAGAAAAACTGGGCGTTGAAGCTGAAGTAACCCGCCACGGAAAATACAAGGGAGCGGTAGAACCTTATTACCGCAGAGACCTGTCCGATGAAAACGAATATCAGCTCACCCAGCTGCTGGATGAGGTTCACCGGACATTTATGAGTGCTGTGAGCGAAAAGAGCGGCCGTACCGCTGAAGAGCTGGACGCACTTATGAACGGGCAACCCCGGCTCACCTCGAAATTCGCCTATGATGAACATCTGGTTGACTCCCTCTTGTATGCCGATCAGCTGGAGGATTTGATCAGGCAGCGTGTTGGAGTCGAAGAGGATGCATCGCTGAAAACGGTGTCCAACCGTCGGTATGCCAATGTCTCTTCCGAATCAGCTGGTCTTACGCCCCCTTCTGCCTCTGATAAAATTGCGGTCCTCTATGCCAGGGGGCCAATCATGCCCGATGTCAACTCAACCTCGCCCTTTAATGAACAGCAGCTAATCACGGCCGACTTTATTGATGAGCAGCTAAAGAAAATAACGGAAGATGACGATATTAAAGCGCTGGTCCTCCGCGTCAACAGTCCCGGTGGTGCGGGCAGCACCTCCGATTTAATCTGGCGGAAAGTACAGGAACTCAAAGAACAGATGCCGGTTATCGTATCAATGGGGCGCGTGGCCGCTTCGGGCGGATATTATATTTCCATGGCCGCTGATTCCATTGTTGCCGAGCCAACGACTGTCACAGGTTCTATCGGCGTTTTTGCAACCAAATTCAACGCCAAGCAGCTCTTCAATGACAAGCTGGGACTGACCTTTGACGAGGTCAAGACCCATGAACATGCCGACTGGCTTTCCCAGAACCGCAGCCTGACGCCGGACGAAGAACAGGCCTTACAGTTATTCGTGGATCAGTTTTACCAAACATTTATTACCAAGGCGGCGGAAAACCGCAACATGAGTATCGAACAGGCCGACAGCCTGGGACAGGGACGCGTATGGACAGGGGCCGCGGCTCATGAGAATGGACTTGTTGACGTGCTCGGCGGGCTGGGCGAGGCCATCAGCATTGCCGGAGAGAAAGCCGGTATCAGCCAATACCGGGTTGAAAAATATCCAAAGCCCAAGTCGTTTTATGAACTGTTGATGGGCTCTGCCAATTCTCAGATCAAAGCCCTTGTAGACAGCAGCTGGCCTTCCTTTTTGAGGCCTCAGGAACTGCGACGGGATCTGTCGCTTTTCCAACAGCGTCGTGCCCTTACCCTTTTTCCATTCGATATCAACATTCAGTAGCTGCCCATGAAAATCGGATCATTGAACATAGAATTACTAAGTGAAGGTAAATTCGAGATTTTTAACGACGGCCACATCAACCGTTCCCTGGGTGAGGCTAACCCGGCGGAGAGCGCAGGCAGCCACTCTGCCATCACAGGCATCAACCCTGTTCTTGTTCAGCAGGATGAGAACAACATTCTTCTTGATGCCGGCCTTGGATGGGGACTGGATGCGGGCAGCAGCTATACGGGCGTATCGAACGTCCGGACCAACCTGGCGATCTTCGGGCTGAGTCCGGAGGATATTACGCACGTCATTCTCAGCCATCTGCATTACGACCATGCATTGGGCTGTTCATTCACCGATCGTGATTCTGTAACCCGGGCTACTTTCCCCAATGCCACTTATTATCTTCACAAAGAGGAATGGGCCTATGCACTTTCCACGGCTACCGGCAGTCCTTCTCTACCCGGCGCAGGGTATCAGCTGGACGAATTTTACCGGTTGATGGCAGACCGGCGGGTGCAATTGCTAAGCGGTGAGACCACGGATGTTCTTGAAGGCATCACGCTTGTTCAAACGGGGGGACATACCCCCGGTCATCACATCGTATTCATGCAAAGCGAAGGAGAACATGCGTGCTACCCGGGAGAACTGATCCCCTCCTCCCTGCGCCTTAATCATTATGATACCCACCGCTTTGACTATGACCCCATCCAGGCTAAACAGGAAAAAATTCGGCTTCTCAGAAAAGTCTATCAGGAGCAGGCCATCCTGCTGTTTTATCATTCCAGGCATGCCCAATCCGGGCGCCTGATTAAAGACCGTGACAAGCAGTACGTTTTGACGAACATCCCTGGCCATTGAGCTGAAAGAAACCATTACCAGGAAGTTAATCCTGTTTTCATACATTGGGATCGGCAGCCGGTACAACGGTGTTACACAATATTCTGCCTGTTTTTCCCTTATTGATGAAGCAGCATCCGTATCGTCCGGGAAAAAGCCAGTACTGGTAGCTACAAGTGCAAAAAAATGTTAAGCCCTAAACTTTGTATAATTTGATGCTTATTTTTATACGATCAACTATGAAAAATAGGGTGTTATGAAACGTTACGGTTCCTTACGCTGGATTTTATTGGCTGCCGGGGTGATAGCAATTCTGGGCCTCACGAGTATGAATGTATACTCCCTTTACGAGCTCCATGAGAGCACCATTCAGGTCGACCGTCAGCCCAAAAAACTACAGGTAGCTGAATTCTCCGACCGGGTTCGCTATCGGTTTTTCAAACCCTTCTGGGGCTTGAGTTCCACCAGTATGGAGCGGCTTAAATCACAGTTCCAGCAGAACAACCAGTTCACCAAACCCATTAAAAAACGAATTGCGCAAGCAGCTACCGATTCCATCTTTAATGATATTTATTTTATCCCTGCAAGCCTGAAAAACTGCGGGGAAGGCCGCTCGATCCTGAAATATCACAAGGAAAGGGACGAACTTCTATGGGAAGATGACTACCCGGCGATCGTCTGCGACGGCATGGGTACTGCTCGTACCCAGGTAAAGGCCCTGGTGCAGGATCACAAGTACAACAACAAGGTTATCTTCGATACCAACCAAAGTATCACCATTGTTTTTATCGATCCCTCCGAACATACCATTTTTGGCTACCTGACCATGCCGCTGAACCAAGACTATCTTCAAAATCATTTTTTGCCCAGCGAACTGGTTAAACGCTTCGGAGATCCCGGCGAGTCGGGTATGAACGTATGGCTGCGCGACTGGACCAACAATCGAATTATTGCCAGCAGCAACCCGGATGTGCCCTACGATCGCGACAAGATACAGTTTAAACAGCGCTTTCCCGATTTTTTTGACAACTGGAAGCTGGAAGTTTCCTTTACCAACACCCCGACGATAGAGGCTTCCAACTCTTCCCTGTTCAAGAATCTGGTTGTACTCGGTGCGGCGGTACTACTGCTGCTTGGCTCCCTTGTTTTTATGTTTATCTCTGCCCAGAAAGAACGGGCGCTGGCCGAACGGCAGGCCGGGTTCCTTGCCAATGTGACTCACGAACTGAAAACGCCGCTGGCCGTGATGCAGGCGGCCGGAGAAAATCTCTCTGATGGACGGGTCAAAGACCAAAGCAGACTTAAAAATTATGGCACCCATATCTACAATGAGGCCGTACGGCTGCGAAAAATGATTGAAAAACTGCTTGACGTTGCCAAGGCTGACGCCGGTCAATCCCTTATCGAACCCAAGCCGGTACATCTGGGCCAGCTGGTACACAACTATATCGACGAACAGGAGCCTATCATCAAGGGACGAGACTTTACGCTTGAAACCGCTATCGCCGATGATGTTCCGGTGGCAATGGTGGATACCGACAGCTTTGATACCATTATCAGCAACCTGGTTGAAAACGCCATGAAATACAGCAATGGTGAACAGTACCTCGGTATTTTCCTTGAGGCGGACGAAGAACATATCAGCCTTAAAGTAGAAGATCACGGCATTGGGATGTCGAAGAAAGTCAAAAGCCAGATTTTTGACAAGTTCTACCGGGGCGAGGATACCCTGACAGCTCAGACAAAGGGCCATGGACTCGGACTTTCGATCGTAAAAAACCTGGTTGAACTGAATGGGGGAACCATTTCCGTAGACAGCACCGTGGGTGAAGGCTCAGTGTTTGAAGTCACATTTCCCGTCCTGGTCAAAGTCCCCCCCGGGAAAGAATCTTCATCCGGCGCCCCTCCCTCTTTAACAAAAGAATCAGAAAAGTATGCCAGCTGACGCAAAGAAAATCATCATCGTAGAAGATGAACCCAGTCTTGTTTTTACCCTTGAGGATACCCTTGAAAACGAAGGCTATGAGACCTTTATAGCAGAGAAGGGAGATGAAGCGGTGGAAATTGTCAAAAATGAAGACCTGGACCTGATGATTCTGGACCTGATGCTGCCCGGCATGAGCGGATATGATGTCTGTAAAAAAGTGCGTTCGATGAACTATACCTTTCCTATCATCATGCTGACCGCCCGGGACCAGGAAATCGACAAGGTGACCGGCCTGAATATCGGGGCCGACGACTATATGACCAAGCCTTTTGGGGTAAAAGAACTGCTGGCCCGTATCCAGGCCCGTCTGCGCCGCTCCGATCATTACGCCAAGTCCAAACCCGTAAATAAGCTGGATCTGGGCGATATCCATATTGACCTGAAAAATGCACGTGCCGAACATCCGGACCGGGGCCAGATGGAACTGACCACGCGCGAGGTGGAGCTTATCCGCTACCTTGCAGCTCACGCCAACGAGCCGGTATCCCGGGATGCCCTGCTGGAAAACGTCTGGCGTTACGAATTCAGTACCAATACGCGAACGGTGGATGTGCATATCTCAAAGCTCCGCTCCAAAGTGGAACGGCATCCCGACGATCCCAAATACCTGGTTACCCTGCACGGGGTGGGTTATATGTTGAAAATGGGCTGAAAAGAAGCATCCAAAAAGGTTGCAGGCCGATGATGTAAGTTCATCCTTCCGTAGGAATACCCCCTTCCTTAAAGTCGCATACAAAGGGGATGAAATGTTTAATCTGTGATTCCAGCAACTCCTGCTGAAAGGCGTCCCTGATCCCCTTTTCATCATCAAAATTTTTGTTGATCCGCGGAATGAATACGCGTTCCGGGAATACATGCGCGTTCCGATATCCAACCACTTGCTGCAACTGTTCCACCGCCCTGAGTGCCCCAAAAGCACCATTTGCTTCGCCCACCAGGGCCACCGGCTTTTTGTGCAGGCTTTTGGGAAATGGAAAATAATCGATAAAAAGCTTAAGGATCCCGGGGTACCCGCCGTTATATTCGGGGCAAACAAATACCAGCCCGTCGGCCTGCACCGCCTGGTCAACAAAAGCATCCACTTCGGGCAGCTTCTCTCCGTATCTTCCTCCCCTCACCTGCTCAATCGGGAACTCCTGCAGATCAATAATTTCAGCTTTCACCCCTTCCTGTCCGTATTTTTTCTGAAGGTAGCGCGATACCCGGAGCGCATTCGAGTTGGGGCGATCTGTACCACTGATAATTCGTAAATCAATCATCTATAGCCAAGTGATCTGTTTTAAGATGGACGAAAGATACCATTTCTGCATAAAATAATACATATGATGACAAAAGCTTAGCAATATTGCACCATTTGCCATCAGAACATTATTTATTTATCAAAACAATATCTTTAATCTTATTTATTTTTATTTATTAATAAAATTAATTAATATCCAAAGCGAATACGACTCCTTATCCTAACTTTATACTGTCAATGAACCGTTCTGTTAAAACTTCTATTGTACTGGGGGCCTTCATCCTTTTTCTTCCCGGGCTTATGCTTGCCGGAGATGAAACGGCCCTGGTTTCAGCAGCAGCCCTTGATCCATCCCCGAATAAGAGCTTTGCCGATTTTCTCTGGATTACCATGGCCGGTTTCCTGGTCTTTTTCATGCAAGCAGGATTTGCTCTTGTTGAAACCGGCTTCACCCGGGCCAAGAATGTTGCCAATATCATGATGAAAAATATGATGGACCTTGCGCTCGGTTCCATTGTCTTCTGGGCCGTCGGCTTCGCCCTTATGTATGGCACTGACATTTCGGGGCTGTTCGGATTCAGCAATTTTTTTCTTTCCGATGCCATAAAATCCGATGGCACCCTTGATGCATGGATGTATGCTGATTGGTTTTTCCAGGCCATGTTTGCCGCCACGGCTGCCACCATCGTTTCCGGCGCCCTGGCCGAACGGACCACCTTTGCCGGCTATCTTTTAATCACCGTTTGCATCACGGCACTAATCTACCCGGTCGTCGGGCACTGGGTCTGGGGTTCCGGCTGGCTTGCCGAGCTGGGATTCTATGATTTTGCCGGATCCACGGTTGTTCACGGGGTGGGAGCCTGGGCGGGGCTGGCGGGCACCTATATCCTGGGCCCCCGCATAGGAAGGTTCTCCAACGGAAAAGTCAATGCGATTGCCGGTCACAGCATGGCCCTTGGTACGCTGGGAATCTTCATTCTGTGGCTTGGCTGGTTTGGTTTCAATGCCGGAAGCACGCATGGTGCCGATGTCTCCCTGGCTCGTATTGCCGTCACAACGACTCTTTCCGCCGCTGGGGGTGCCCTGGCAGCGATGATCACCGCCTGGTCCCGTGTGGGCAAACCCGATCTCGGTTACACGCTCAACGGGGCGCTGGCAGGGCTGGTTGCCATCACGGCCGGGGCTTCCGTTGTTTCCCCTGCTTCCTCCCTTGTTATCGGCCTGGCAGGCGGCATGATCATGTTCTTCGGAACACGACTGCTCGAGAGGCAAGGTATTGATGATCCGGTAGGGGCCATTCCGGTACACGGATTTGCGGGAGTGTGGGGCACACTGGCGGTAGCCCTCTTCGCTCAGCCCCCCTACAGCAGCTCATTTACCGGCTTACTGTTCGGTGGATCCGCTGTTCAGCTTCTGGTTCAGGCCCTGGGAATTGCAGCCATCTTTGCCTGGACCTCCGCCACAACATGGAGCGTATGCAAAATGGCCGACCGTCTTATTGGGTTGCGTGTATCTGAAGCTGAGGAACTCAACGGTCTTGACCAAAACGAACACGGTACTTCCGCCTATCCCGATTTCTTTGGTGTCAACGATGCCCGTAAAATGCTGGATCTCGATCTCGAACAGGAACTTGCACTGGTAAAAGACAAGAAAATCGACATACCGTTGGATCCCCGGTAATAAGGCAAAACTATACTTTCCTGGCCAGGCTTCTGACAGGGTCTGGCCTACTTTTTTCGGCTATTCTCATAAGCTTCTCTGATCTTCTGCAGCCTGGTCCAGAGCTTATTCTCGCGACCGATATTCCCCGGTTCATACCAGCTTTTTTCCCGGACCTCTTCCGGCAGATACTGCTGCGGGGCCCAGTGATAATCATGGGAGTGGGGATAGACATAGTCGTCGGATGCATTCTCCACCCCCAGGTACCGCGACTGCTTGGAGTTGGCCGTCTTGTCACGAAGATGGGCCGGCACCGGACCAGTACCGTTATTCCGAACTTCACTCTGAACCGAAAAGATCGCCCCTGTACTGTTGCTTTTGGGAGCAAGGGACAGGTAAATACAAGCATGAGCCAGAAAATAAAGGCCCTCGGGCATTCCGCACTTCGTAAAAGCATCGTGTGCTGCATTCACCACCGACAGGGCGTGCGGGTCGGCCAGGCCCACATCCTCGGAAGCCAATATCAGCATTCGCCTGAACAGGAAGTTCGGGTCTTCCCCTCCCTCCAGCATACTCGCCATCCAGTAAAGAGCCGCATCAGGATCAGATCCGCGCATGGACTTAATAAATGCCGAGGCAAAATGGTAATGTTCATCCCCGGTCCCGTCGTAGCGTACGCTCCGCTTCTGGATGCACTCTTTTGCGATATCCAAATCGATGCGGATCACACCATCCTCATTGGTATCGCTTGATAGCACAGCCACTTCGAGGGCATTCAATGCATTCCTGATGTCACCCGCAGCAAATTCGGCCAGGTGATTCCGGGCCGGCTGGCTGACCTCGACTTGCTTTTTTCCCAACCCCCGCTGCTCTTCTGCCAGCGCCCGGTCTATCATCGAAAGCACATGATCCCTGGTCAGATCATAGAGCTCAAAAAGCTGGCATCGCGACAACAAGGGACTCACCATCGTATAAAAGGGATTTTCCGTGGTTGCCCCAATCAGCGTGATGACCCCCGACTCCAGGTGTGGAAGCAGGGCATCCTGCTGGGCCTTGTTCCAGCGATGGATCTCATCCACGAAAAGAATGGTCTTTTGCCCGTTCATCTGTTGAATCTTCTCAGCCTTTGCCACCACCTGTCTCAGATCCTTGATCCCGTCCAGCACCGCATTAAGCACCACAAACTGGGCATTAATCTCACGGGAGATGACATGAGCAAGTGTAGTCTTGCCCGAACTGGGTGGTCCATAGAAGATTAGCGATCCGATAACCCCCGACTCAATCATTCGCCGCAGCATCTTGCCTTCCCCCACAATATGCTTCTGTCCCACAAATTCCTCCAGGGAATGGGGACGCATACGTGTTGCCAGGGGCTCGTGTGGATTCACGTAATCCGCCTTTTGGTCCCGGCCGGTATTCGATTTTTCATTGAATAGATCCATCAGATGAAACGGGGATTTAGAATTTGAGTTAGATGATCTTTTATTATAACAAAACCCGGGCTGATCATATTCTTGACAGCACACATCTGTACAAAAGTGCTTTGCACATAATCCGCACGGACGAGTCGGCTAGCCTAAGTATATAGCTGGCACCTGATCACAGAACGGTTTAGCTAGAAAAATAATTCTTCTTTTCCATTACTATAGCGGCAGGTTGTCATGCTTTTTCTGTGGAATCTGATCCACTTTGTCTTCGCTGATTTCCAGGGCGTGTATCAGCTTCTCCCGCGTCTCACTCGGCAGGATGACGTTATCAATAAACCCCCGCTCTGCAGCCTTGTAGGGATGGGCAAATTCCTCCTTGTAATATTCGATAAGTTCCTGCTCCCGGGCTTCAGGATCATCTGCAGCGGCAATCTCCTTGCGAAATATGATTTCCACAGCTCCCTTGGGGCCCATCACCGCAATTTCTGCTGTGGGCCAGGCTACATTGTAATCGGCACGGATATGCTTGGAATTCATCACATCATAGGCTCCGCCATAGGCTTTCCGGGTGATCACCGTCATCTTGGGCACGGTCGCCTCACAGAATGCATAAAGTAATTTGGCTCCGTGCTTGATGATCCCCCCCCATTCCTGGTCAGTGCCCGGCAAGAAGCCCGGAACATCCTCAAAGGTAAGGAGGGGAATATTAAAAGCATCGCAAAAACGGACAAAGCGAGCCCCTTTCAGCGAAGCATCAATATCGAGCACACCGGCCAAGGCCAGCGGTTGATTGGCAACAATTCCCACACTCCGCCCGTCAATGCGTGCAAAGCCTACCACAATATTTTCTGCATAATGCTCATGTACCTCCATAAAAGAGCCCTTGTCGACAATGCCGGTAATTACATTCTTGATGTCATACGGCTTGTTGGGACTGTCTGGCACAATATCGTCCAGTTTCTGTGCCTTCGCCGAATCAGGGGCCCTGGGTTCTTTGCGCGGAGCCTTCTCTTCACAGTTCTGCGGAATATAGGTCAACAGCTCCCGCATCTGCTTCAGACAGATGGCATCATTATCTTCAGAAAAATGCGCAACCCCGGATTTGGTACTGTGTGCACTGGCCCCGCCCAGTTCTTCAGAGGTGACCTCCTCATGGGTGACCGTCTTGACCACATTCGGTCCGGTTACGAACATATAGCTGGTATTTTTGACCATAAAGATAAAATCGGTCAGCGCCGGGCTGTATACCGCTCCGCCCGCACAGGGGCCCATGACAGCCGACAGCTGGGGCACCACACCCGAAGCCATGCTGTTACGCCAGAATACCTCGGCATACCCTCCCAGCGAAGCCACCCCTTCCTGTATTCGTGCCCCCCCCGAATCGTTCAGCCCGATGATCGGCACCCCGTTTTTCATCGCCAGGTCCATCACCTTGCAGATCTTCTCGGCATGAGTTTCGGAAAGGGAGCCCCCCATGACCGTAAAATCCTGACTGAAGACATAGATCGGTCGGCCGTGAATCTTACCAAAGCCCGTCACGACCCCGTCACCAGCAATTTTCTTCTCCTCCAGACCGAATTTTTGGCTCCGGTGGGTCACAAAGGGATCCAACTCCTCGAACGTGCCTTCATCCAAAAGCAAATCGATACGCTCACGGGCGGTGAGCTTGCCCTTGTCATGCTGCTTCTGAATCCGTTTTTCCCCGCCCCCTTTCTGGGCATTTTTCCGTTTTTGCTGCAGCCGTTCCACCTTGTTATCCGAAGCCATTAAACACCCTGTTTTTAGTTTTATTTTTTTGAAAAATAGTTATGCAGTTCATCCGTAAAATCGATAGCCGACTCGGAGTACATATCAACCATATTGCGCTGAAAGACCTCCCGCTGAATGTACCGGCTGGCTCCCCGCCAATTACTCAGCATTGCAATCTCCTGAATTGCCTCCTCATAGGCACGTTCCGACCCCCCGAAGAGATCTTCAATAAACCGGCTGCGTTCCATTGAAAGCTGTTCTTTCAGCTCCGCAACTTCAGGAGGTGTTTCGGATTGCCCCTCCTCGGTCACATCAACCATTGGTGTTTCATCGTCCGTGCCTTCTTCTGATTCAATTTCGGATTCCTCCTGACTTTCCCCCAAATGCAGCAGCAGCTCGTCTTCCTGCTGCTGTTCCGATTCCAGGGCCTGCTTTTCTTCTTCATTCATAAAATTCATCCAGATGGGCCGGTCTTCATCCTCAGTCTCTTCCGACCACTCACGCTCATGAGAAAATTCTTCTTCGGCATGCTCATCTTCTTCGACCACTTCCTCCGGCCCTTCATCCGACGGAGGCTCTTCCCCCCCTTGAAAAGCAAGCGGTTCCTCCTCCCGGTTGTAAATAGCATTCAGCGAATGATCCCCCCCGTTTCGAGACGGCTCGGACGTTGACAAGCTGGCCCAGTCTTCCCCGTGTTCGGGTTCCTCTTCAGACGACACGGGCTCTTCTTTCGGTTCCTGGTCAGGAACCTCGCCGATGACCTCTGGATACGCCTGTTCCGGTACTTCAACATCCCCTGACTCCTCTGCCTCATCATCATCGGATTCTCCTACCTCCCTTTGACCGGTCAATGCGCTGCCTGCCGGATCCCCCACACGAGACCGATCAGCTGGCGCCTTGGGTTCTTCTCCCGTCTCCAGGACCGTGGGCTCCGGCACTTCTTTCCTCGTCGCCACGGTATCAGGAGCAGATAATACTTCTATGAATTCAGCCCGTGTCAATGCCCTGTCCATCTGATCGAAGGTCTCAGCAAGCCTCTCCCGTTTCTTGTCCTCAAAAAACAGGCGCAACATGCTGGGATCAATTTCGCCCCCCGACAAGTTAAACAGTGGATCAAGCATCTGGGCCCAATTCAGGGGGGAGTAACTGTCGGTCAGGCGCTCATCAGCACGCCGGATCAGTTCTTCACATCGGTGCCTGGACAATCTGTCAAGCCCTTTCTTCTGCATGTAGCGAGGAACCAGCGTAGCAAAGTGGGGGTAGACCACAACGGCCTTGATGCGCTCACACAGCTGTTCGTACGCAAGCGTGTCGTCATTGCCGAAGATGACATCCGGGATATTCTCCCTGGGCTGCACCAGCATATCCAGCGTATCTTCCACGGACGTCTCGATAACCGCCTTGGCATAGCTGGCCGGCAACCGTGCTTCGGCCCGAATAGCCTGAACAAACTGCTGCCAGGCCTCCAGTACGGCCTCCGACTCGGTATTGGCCCAGTCGGTCTTGGGCAGGATCATGGACTCGGCCAGGTTGCGTTCCAGCTCTACCTGGATCCGCTGGACAATAAAAGGGGGAAAACCCCAGGCGTGAAGATCGTCCAGCCGATAATACTCTTGCTCTTCCGGCAAAAGATCGATCAGTTTTTTTGTGGTCTTTTGGATGGTCTGGTTCATCATTTTTCGGAGAAATATATTGTCTGCCTTTCGTCTATACAACCAAAGAATATACAATATGTTAAATACTATGAATCTTATGAAATATGTATTGCCACCGACGCTGCCCCGGTCGCAGTACTCTTCCAAACAAAATGGATACGAGGCATGAAATTAGTTGAAAATTTCATAGTTTAACGGCCGGTTTATTGTTCGCGGTCTGGACACCACATTCTATCTTTGGTTATGATTACGCTACAAGTTAAACGGCTAAAAAAGTCTTTTGGTCCAAAAAATATTTTCCGTGACCTCACTCTTGAGCATTCCGGCAGCGCCCTGGGCATTGCGGGGTCAAACGGTTCGGGAAAATCAACCTTGTTGAAATGCCTGTCCGGTCTTCTCCCGCCCACCGGTGGTACCATTTACTGGATCAAAGGGGAAGAGCAACTGCCACCGGGAAAGGTCCGCAAGCGGATGGGCTATGCCGCACCCTATATCAACCTTTACGACGAGCTCAGCAGTATTGAAAACCTCCAGTTCCTGGCCAAAGTGCGGCGACAGCCCGCAGCCGACCAGCAGATCAAAGAGTGGATTCAGAGAGTTGGACTGGAATCAGCGGCCCTGCAGCCCTACGGCAAGCTCTCCACGGGACAGCAGCAGCGGCTGCGCCTGGCTTCGGCTCTCTTTCATCAGCCGGATATTCTTCTACTGGACGAACCGGGCTCTAATCTGGATGAAGCCGGCCAACGCCTGGTCACCGATATCGCCGCCGACTTTCAGGCAAACGACAAGCTGCTGGTGCTGGCCTCCAACAGCCGGCAGGAACTGGCCCTCTGCGAAAAAGTATACTCTGTCGAAAAGCAGACGTTCCTCTGAGTGAGCATTTAATCCATCCGGCAGGTTTCTCCCCGGCAGCACTCCTCGACGTTGATACCGCACCGGGCACACTGCCCATGGCCATGCACCCAGACCAGGGGAGCCTTGGTACCACAATACACGCAGCGGCGCCCGGCTGCCTCCTCATTGCTGGCGGATTCTTTCGGGTGTGTATTCATAGTATAGTGATGGTTCTGTTTGTGGTTTTGCAACAACAAAGCATATCCTCATGCCCTCAATCTAGTGCTGAGATGACCGGAATACCGCCGTTTAAAGCGCTATATCATCACGAATCAGCAGCAGGATGGCCCGGTGGGGACATATGAGATATTTCTCATTTTCAAACTCGATCTCGTGGGTCTGGTCCTTCAAAAAGATCGCCAGGTCTCCTTCCTCCGCCTGCATTCCGATATATTTCGTCTCACTGGTATTTTCTTTCCAGGATTCATCAATTTCATTGGAGGGGATAGGATACCCCGGCCCGGTTTTAACCACGTAGCCACTGTGTATATCCTCTTTTTCCTTGACGGTTGCCGGCAACACAAGACCGCTTTTGGTCCGCGTCTCCATATCCCGCGGCTTGATAAGCACACGGTCTCCGACAACAATGAATTTATCTACAGAATTAAGATATTCTTGAATCATTCGTCCTACGATTTCGTGATATAGTTAACTGACGTTATGCAAAAACGGCTTTCTCCATCTGAAGTATCCTGCTTCGTAAATCGGCAAGACATACAACCATTTTTGGGTAATTTCCGTTGATATACAATGTTATAAATTAACTTCTTTACTGCTTAATTCGAATAACAATTTCAGCTAAAAATAGAACGCCTGTATGGATTTGTCCAACAAGCTATGTGTTGTATCCGGGGCCAGCTCCGGATTTCGAAAAGAGATTGTTCGTGCATTTGCCCGCCAGGGAGCTTATACACTGATGCTGTGCCGTAACAAGCAGCATGTCCTGCAGGCCATGCAAGGGATACCGGTCACGACGGACTTCAAATTGTCTTTGCTGACCTGAGCTTGCAGTATGATATCCGCAGGGCGGCAACATAGATTACCGGAGATTTTAATCATATAAATGTCCTAGTGAACAACATCGGCTTTATTCCCCAACGGCGGGAAGAAAGCCCGGAAGGCATCGAAAAAAACCTGGCCATCCATCATTTGGCTCCCTTTCTGTTAACAAATATAATTACCAAACATCTCCGGCGGGCGGACACTGCCCGGCTTGTAACCCTCTCTTCCGAAGCTCACGGGCTGGGTGCCCGATTTTTTGACTTGAATAATCTGTAGATTGGAAAAGGAATTACCGCAATGAACGCATATGGATTTTCCAACCTCTGTAATATCATGTTTACCCATGAATTGGCCAAACGACTGCAGGATACCACCGTCAACTGCCTGCACCCGCTGATCATTAGCACTAACTTGCCGAAGACGCCGGCTGGCCGACGCGGCTATGCTACATGCTCAGTGGTCCTTTATGGATTCCCACCACAGAAGGCAGACACTGCAGTCTGCCTCGCTGCCTCCGACCAGGTCGCCAATATCAGCGGCCAATATTTCAAGGACCGCAAACCCAAAGCACCCGCAGCGATAGCATTCCAGGATGTATTGACAAAAAAAATGTGGACAATAAGTGAGGAACTGCCGTCTCTATCGTAATACAAAAAAGCGTTTCATGCGAACTTTACGCGACCGCCAGATAAGATTGTTTAGCTGTTCATCATTGATGGGCGTAAATTTGCCCGCCACGGGCTCTTCCTTCCTGGACGGAAGTTCAACCTCCCCCATATTCAGGTGATTCAGAAAAAGCTTCAGCTGCCCCCTCAGATAATCCGAATAATTTTTTTCAAGCACCTTGATAATCTGGGGCCACAGCGAGGTATAGGCTGACCACTCAATGCCCAATCCTTGGGCGTTTTCAGGTACGTCCTCGGTCAGGCAAATATCCAGGCATTCTTCCACATCCTTGGGCAGGGGTTCGTGTCGCAATAACTTGGGGCCGAGCGTCTCACCATCCGAAAGCGGGAAAAAACTTTTCCACATCTGGTTGGTGTAGGGGTGATGATAATACACTTCAAGCTTCTTGCTGTCTTTGCGAAGCTGCTTCATTTCCCTAATAAGATCGTATTGTTTATTGGTATCAATTATGTACATAATGCTAATCCTTTTCTCACCTTTTCAATCTGCATGGCATTTTCCGCCAGCAGGTATAACAAATAATCTCTCCATTCCGGTACTTCCCATACCAGATATTACCTGCCTGTACCTACCTTTTATAAGTCAGACAGCTTTAAATTGTTCCCTTTTCAGGTAGACGCCTGATTACGACTACGGGCGACCCCGTCCAAAGATAAGCGAAAGCACAAATAACACCAGGAAGATATAAAAAAGAATTTCTGCAATACCGGCAGCGGCACCGGCAATTCCTCCGAATCCCAGCACTGCAGCAATAATGGCAATCACTAAGAAAGTAATAGTCCAGCGTAACATAATGACCTCCGCTTATTTATTTTTGGCAGCGAATGCGATTAAAATTCCTGCAACCAGGACAATCCCAGAAATAATCATCGCTGTAGGATCACCCTGGCTGACAGTTACGTCAACGCCCAGGGCACTCACATGCTCGGTACTGTTAGCATAGTTGATCCCGGTATAGATAAGTCCAATTAATCCGCCAATTGCAATGATATATCCCAGTTTCTTCATGTGCACTCCGATTATTTGGTTAGAAGATTGTATGTATAATAATCACTTTTGTTCCAGATAAAAAAGAAATAATAACAGAAGCTTACTACAGCTCTGTTCACCCCCTGCTAACCAGAAGCCTTAAGCACGGATCGATGACATTACAAAACTCCTCAGCGGAGACTGCGCATAATAAATTTCACTATGGCCCGGCTTACCTGTTCGTCCTTCAGGCGTCCCATGCTCTCCAGCTTGTTGCCAGAACGGATGGCCAGTCTCCCCCTGTAGTTCAGTCGTAGCGTATTGTCCCCGTCCGTCGGGTCCACCAGCAGCATGGAAACACTCACCTCTTGACCCTCAAGAGCTCCTGCATTGTCCACAGGCAGTCGGAAGCTGAAATCCAGGATGGGATCATGAAACCCGCCGCCGGTGTCAATGGCCGAGAACTCAAGTTCAATATTCACAGGTTCCGGCAGCGGTACCCGCTTGCCATCAGCAGTCATTTCCCTGATAATCGCACTCGTCTGCCGTTTCATAATATCCTGATGGTATTGATTAAAATTGTCCTGTGCTTGCCGCACCAAGATATAATCCCAACAGCTTTCATGCCATACTGATATTCCCATTTCGAATTTTGAAAAATAGGTCGTATCTATTGTTCTGTGCACGCAATCTCACTCGATCTTCAACCAAAAGATTTACAACTGTATCATGGACCGCAAGACCTTCTTCGCTCTTACCTCCGCAGGCGTCCTTGGCAGTACCCTGGCCCCTCCGGGCGCAGCCACATCTGCGCATTCCAAGGAGAATCGATACCAGGACGGCCGGAGTCCCTGGCCGATCTGCCTTGATACTGCGACCATCCGACCCGCTTCCCTGGAAGATAAAGTAGCCATTGCTTCCGATGCCGGTTTCGACGCTATTGAACCCTGGGACGGCGAACTGGAAGAATATGAACAGAAGGGAGGCGACCTGAAAGCCCTTGGCGAAGAAATCCGCCGTCGCGGTCTGTTCGTGCCCAGCGTCATCGGGCTGTGGAATGCCCTTCCGCCCACCCGGCAGGAATGGGAAGCCTCCCTTGAGGACACGCGCCGGCGAATGCGGATGGCTGCCGACATCGGATCCGAGCATATCCAGACGATCCCCAATACAGTTGGCGAAAACTATGACCTGGAATGGGTGGCCAAACGCTACCGAGATATTATAGAGATTGGTCTCAACGACTACCGCATCAAGCCGGCCCTGGTCTTCGTTAAATTTTTCCCCCTCAAAACAATGGGGGAGGCCATGGCCGCGGCCCTCAACGCCAACCACCCGGAAGCCCGGATCATCCCCGATACCTACCATATGCACATCAGCGGGGGCGGCTTTGAAGGACTTTCCATGCTCAACGGCAATGCCATCGCCATCTTCCAGTTTGCCGACGCACCCGCCGATCCGTCCATTGATCAGCTGGAGGATAAACATCGCGTTTTTCCCGGCGACGGCGTGCTGCCGCTGCCCGACATCCTGAGTGACCTGAAGCAAACGGGCTATCGCGGCTGTGTTTCACTGGAACTCTACAACCCGGACTACTGGAAGCGTGACCTGCAGGAAGTAGCCGAAACCGGGCTCCGCAAGACCCTCGAGGTCATCGAACAGGCCGGGGTGTAGCATCCAGTTTGTACTCCGGTGTAGCCCTTTCTCCCAAAATGCCTTTACCGACGACTCCTAATTTGTATGCGAAACAGTGAACCCACATCTTAACCAAAGTCACACCCCTTCACTCAGAACCTATGAAGAGGGGTATAATATTTTTTTGTAAGGATTGTCCAGTATATGGATCCTACTACTGATAATAATTTAGGTACATGACATTGTGTTGCGCAGCCCTTGAACAGGCTGCGCAATCTTTTTTTTCCAGACATTCCTTTGTTACTTTTGATTCTAAACTCACCCCAATACTGACCATTGCCTATGAAGAAAAAGGAATGTCCCGCCTGCGCCATGGAGACAGACCGGAAGGCTGATGTCTGCCCGATTTGCGGCTATGAATTTCCCCGCCAGCCCATTCACATCAAAATTCTTGTCTGGGTGATGATCCTCCTGCTCCTGCTCTACTGGGTGCTCTGGTAAACTTCCTTTCTAGTGGTCCGCCAGAGATAAAACGGGCCCTTCTAGACAGAAAATAGAAGTAGTATTCGGATATAAATACCCAGCAGTGCCCTCTTTCATCAAGTACCCTGCCCTATTACTTTTATCCTGTCTGCTTTATTCTTACCTTAGTATTTGACGATGACATATGAAATACGGTAAAGAGACATATTACGGGAATCCGCACGGCCGGGCGCTGTCAATGTTCCTCCTGCTTTCCATCCTGCTGACGCTGCCGGCTCTTCTTCATTCCAGTTCTTCGGGCCCAAAAAGTAAAACCAGCCAGACTGCCGTATCCCAGATCATTCATGAGCCCCCTCCCCTGGACCCGGCTTATCTATCACTCCGACATGGGATGAGCTCCTATGAGGCACAGGACAAACCGGTCCGTGATTTGGCGGATCCGCTGTACCTGGCTGAAGAGAAGGAGAGCAGTAACAGCGATAACGAAAACAATAACAAACAACGCGGAGAGCTTTCGACTCATGCTTTTTTCGCGAATTTTCAATCGCCCCAACTGTACCTCAACCGGCTTACGCAGGTCATAAATCCAGTCCTGCTCGGTCTCACCACGGTTATTCTGCTGCATTAGGAACTTCTGAGCTTGCCAGCTAACACAACCTGTACCGCTACAGGCACTTCCTATTAAAAAGATTTTCCTATGCAGAAATTATTAGACCACTTAAAAAACCGCTGGGGGTTGACAGACTCCGGCCAGGTAGCCCTGATCCTGTTTATTTTCTCCATATCCGGAATGAGCGTACTCTACATACGCAGATTTGTATTCAACCTTCTGGGTTTCGGAAAGTATACCCCTTTTTGGGAAGAAGCTGCAGCCTGGCTGCTGGTAGTCGTCCCCTCCTACCAGATCCTGCTCCTTTTGTATGGAACTATTCTGGGACAATTTGAATTCGTCTGGCACTTTGAAAAAAAGAATTTCAGCCGGCTGAAAAAATGGCTCAGCAAGCTAAGTGCAATATTTTGCATCATCATTGTAATATTGAGGTGATCACGCATGGCCTCATCCAACAAACTTTCACTTTTCGATGCCTGTGGCATGGCTATTGGGGGAATGGTGGGTGGAGGTATATTCGCCATACTGGGCGAAGCCGTAACCACCTCGGGCAACGCAGCATTTATCAGCCTCGGTACCGGGGGATTACTGGCCTTTATCACCGGAGTGGTCTATTCCCGGCTAACCATTGACTTTGATGAATCCGGCGGCGAATTCATTTTTATCGAACGAATAGCCGGTGTCCGTTTTGCGGGTACCATCAGCTGGTTTCTGCTGCTCGGCTATATTTTTACCATCAGCCTCTATGCCTATACGTTTGGCGCCTATGCAGGACGTCTTTTCGGTTTTGGGTCGGGGTCCAGCTTCTGGCTGGGCAGCACCGTTGTGCTGCTCATTGCAATGCTGAACCTGAGTGGTGTGCGTGAGTCCGGGGCCTCCGAAGACCTGCTGGTCTACACCAAGATCACCATTCTGCTTGGCCTGGCAGCCATCGGTTTTATCAACGTAAGCCCCGGCAAGATATACCCGGTCTTTAATCAGGGCGTGGGAAGCACCATCAAGGCTGCAGCTCTTGTCTTTGTGGCCTACGAGGGATTCCAGCTGCTCACATATGATTACAACACCATTGAGAACCACAAGGAGAATCTGCCCAAAGCGGTGCTCATTTCCATTCCCACGGTCCTCGTACTGTATATGCTGATCGCCTTTGTACTGACCGGCTCCCTGTCTCCGGAAGTAATCGCCCAGCATAAGGAAACCGTACTTGCCATGGTGGCCGAACCAGTATTGGGCCAGGCAGGCATTGTGATTGTACTGGTGGCCGCGGTATTTTCAACATCCTCGGCTATCCTGGCTACGGTCTTTGCCATCTCCCGGCTCGCCAGACGTATTGCTGAAGATCGGCAATTGCCCTCCCAGCTTACCCGTAAACAGCATTCGGGAGTGCCGGTCTATTTCACCCTGCTCACCGCTATCCTGGCCATTGCCGTGCAGGCGCTGGGCAACCTGGAACAGATCACTGTCTTTTCAAGCCTGGTGTTTTTATTCGTCTTTTCGATAGTCAACTTCATGGGGTACAAACATCGTATTTTTGAGGGATGGAAGTCCGGACTGCCGCTGGTCGGCTCGGTAGGATGTGCTTTAGCCATGATCGTACTCCTTTACGAGTCCTACCTGTCGAATCCTGCGACCCTCTATGTAGCAGGAGCCCTCGCGCTGGGACTCTTATGCATTCGGGAAGCTTACATCGCCCTCCACCCGGAATATAAAGGAGTACAACAGGATGCCTGACATCGGCAGCCAAACAAAGCCGGAAGAATCAAACCATAATACTAAACTGCTTATATCGTGACAAAATCAACATTCATAACCTCACTAAAAAAAATACTCGCCAAAGATTCCGCAGCCGGCATGATGCTGCTTTTTGCCACCTTTGCAGCCCTGGCAGTGGCCAACAGCCCGCTGCATGAACTCTATAATCATATAATGGAGCTGGAAATTACGCTGGGTATTGCCTCCCTGGTAATCGACCATCCGCTGCACGAATGGATCAACGACGGACTGATGGCGATCTTCTTCCTGCTGGTGGGACTCGAAATAAAACGTGAACTGAAGTACGGGGAGCTTTCCACCCTCAAATCGGCACTGCTGCCGGTTTTTGCGGCCATGAGCGGAGCCGCCTTGCCCGCCTTGATCTTCTGGGCCCTGAACGGAGGATCTGCCTATATGAACGGCTGGGCAATTCCCATGGCAACAGATATCGCCTTTGTCATCGGGGTCCTGGCTGTTCTGGGTTCCCGCGTACCGGTATGGGCCAAGGTATTTATAACCACCATCGCCGTAGTTGATGACCTTATCGCGGTGCTTGTCATCGCCCTGTTTTATACCGCCCAAATCAGCATAACTGCCCTGGGAGTTGCGGCCGTATGCCTGTGCTGTCTGCTGCTGCTCAATTATAAGAAGATCAACAAGCTGAGCCCCTACCTGGTAATCGGATTCATCATGTGGTGGGCGGTCCTCGAATCGGGCGTACATTCCACCATTGCCGGTGTCGTTCTCGGGTTCACTATCCCGGCACGAC
This sequence comes from Fodinibius sediminis, assembly GCF_900182555.1. Taxonomy (GTDB): domain Bacteria; phylum Bacteroidota; class Rhodothermia; order Balneolales; family Balneolaceae; genus Fodinibius; species Fodinibius sediminis. Next base: position 41,686 of record NZ_FXTH01000012.1, read on the forward strand.
CCGGATGGGGCCTGGAGCGCCTCAAGGATTACGCCCGGGAAGGCTTTGAGCTGTTCACACAGGCACAGGACAAGGATCTGCCGGTGACCCGCGAGCAGGCCCTGCATCATATGGAAGCAACCATGGAGCACACAGAATCACCGCTGCATCGTTTGGAGCACAAGCTTCATATTCCGGTTTATTTTATCATCATGCCCCTGTTCGCCTTTGCCAATGCCGGGGTCGTCTTTGACCCCCAGATCCTCGACCAGGCTTTCCACTCACCCCTGACCTGGGGGACCATCCTCGGGTTATTCTTCGGTAAACAGCTGGGAATATTCAGCTCCACCTGGCTGCTGACCAAGCTGAATTTTTCGGGCCTGTCTGACAACAGGGAGACCTGGAAAGTGGTCTACGGCCTGGCCCTGCTGGGAGGCATCGGCTTTACCATGTCGCTGTTCATTGCCAACCTCTCGTTCACTGATGCTGGGTTCCTGGACTTCTCGAAGGTGGGGATCCTGACCGGTTCCATCATCAGTGGTATTTGCGGCTATCTTCTCCTGAGCCGCCGTCCCCATTACGGCTCCGAAACACAGCAGGTTTTTGACGTGCCGGAAGAAGCCGTGGGTACGGAGGTCAAGTAGCCCCGGCAGCACGATAAAATGGATAAGAAGAATGGCCTTCGAAAGATCAGGATGTACCATCGCAGCCTTCTGCCTCACCAACTGCCTCGAGGTCTTTCCTCCCGGGGGATATAGATGATGACGTCTTTGTGCAGTAGCTTTTAGAGGAATTCCATCAGCCATGGCTCAGCATAGGCCCACAGGATGATCGGACATTGGAGAGCTGCCGTGCAGGAAGTGAGCTCAGTTCTCTTTTTTCAACTGATTCAGATATCTCTCATTTCTCAAGAGGGGAACATAATGCTCCTCCACCCGGGTTTCTGCCTCCCGCTGCTTCTGGTGTTCCCCGGCCTTTTCGAATATCCGGGCCCGGTATCTATGAGCTTGCCGCGCCAGCCATGAGTCCGGGAAACTGCGTGCCGATATCGTAAAAAGATCCAGCGCTTGCTCCAGCGAAAGCGTATCCCCCTTTTGATACAATGAACGTCCCTTGATAAAATTCGATCTCCATTTTCGAGCCACCGGTTTCATGCGTTCCGCTTCCTGCAGCACCTGGAACGGTCTGACTTCCACACGAGAGTCCTTCTCATGAATGGGAGGGGGCGGGCTCGCAAAAAACGACTTGATCGCCTTAAGATAGGCCCGGGCCTCACGTTGATTATAGTCCGGGTCTTTCAGTCGCTGCTCTTCCGCCGGATTGGTAAAAAATGACGCTTCCGCCAACACAGCCGGGATGCCGTAGGTGCCCCTCAAGACTGATGTTCCCCGGCCGGGGAAGATGACCCGGTCTGAGACCAGGCTTGCCGGATTCTCATCCTCAAAAAGTTCGACCGACAGCCGGTTAATCAGCAAGCGGCCGAGGCGGACCCCTGCCCTGTTCTCCGATGCATTTCCGTGAAAATACACGATGGGAAAATTGACCGAAGGGTCTGCAGTGGCATTGTGATGGATAGAGACAAAAAGGTCGGCCTCGTGCTCAACAGCCAACTGCGCCCGTTCGGCCAACGGCACATCAATATCCTCGTCACGGGTCATCACCACCGTTGCCCCCTGCTCTTCCAGCAGCTTCTCCAAGGCCAGTCCAACGCGCAGGTTAACCCATTCTTCACGCTCGCCGCTCGGCCCCACCCTGTACTGATCCGTTTCCGCGGTGCCCCCGTGGCCGGGATCCAGACAGATGGTTTTTCCCTGGAGCACATGTTGCGGTTGCTGGGCCATACCCGGGCCGGTAATACAGCTCAGGACCAACACCAGGAAAAACAAGCGAAAGAAAAACTGTGGCATCATGGTCACCTTATCATTAACGTTTGAAAGTTTCATCCTCGGTCCAACCTATCAGTTACGTCCATCCAGGGCGTACATGGCACCCACAGGCATGATATTTCCCTGCCTGTCTCCCAAATAGCGGCGACTTTCCAGGTACCGGCCGAGGTTGTAGGCATCGAAATTATCGGCGGTCGAATCCACGCTGCTGATGTGCACACGTCCCGACGAGTGGATAAACTGGCTATCGCCTATCCACATACCTACATGTACGACCTTCTGCGGACGGCTGTTGGTTGCCGGCTCACCGAAAAACAAGAGGTCTCCCACCTGCAGCTGGTCAAATTTCTTCTGGTCGTCCACCCGTGTACCGGCTCTGACCTGCTGGGAGGCATCACGGGGTATGATCATCCCGTTCATATAATAGACGGTTTTGGTGAAACCACTGCAGTCCATCCCCTTGGTAGAGGTACCGCCCCAGAGGTATGGGGCTCCCATCATGGTTTTCGATGTCTCAAGCAGCGAGGTCTGACTGGTTTTCAACTCCTGCTGCCATTGATCAAATACGTTGGCTTCCTGCCGGGCAACATATCCCCGGCGCCCGTCCGGGTACGAAACTTCATAAAATGAGCCCGCCTTCCCTTCCATTTTTAGAACACTGCCCGCCACCAGGTCGGTCACCTTCCCCGACGACACATCGGGCGCCTGGTAGGAAAATCCGTACGTTTGGAGATAGATCAGCTTGGGAGCGCTTGCCCATTCCTCATATTCCGACTGATTCATTGGAGCAATGCCCCCGCCATCCACCCAGGAGATGTAGTCGTCCGGTGTTTTCACCAGGTACCATCCCCCCTCCTTTTTAAGGATCTGCAGCGGCATGCCCAGCAGTGCCTGGGTCGCCAGCTGCGACGGGTGTGAGGGGCGAGACCGTATATTGGCCACCGAGTTATTGACAATGGCAAATGTTTTTCCCGCCAGCTCAGCAGCGGGAAGCACCCGGACACTGTCCGTAACCGGTATCCCCATGGCAGCAAGCGAATCCATCAGGGCTGCCTTCGCCTTCGCGTTATTGGTCTCTCCTTTCAGAATCCAGGCCCCATTGGCTTGCTCCGCCCAGATGTCGAAGAGTGCAACGCGGCGGTCGGGGGCAAAATGATCCCCCGTATGACTGATCGCCTGTTCAATTCCCGGATCCTGCTGCGGACTGCAGGCTGCTACCAGCGTGACCACCACCGCCGCCCATATACTCCCAATTAATTTCATGCCCATCAATTCCTTCGTGTTAATCCTTGTTCTCTGTCAATTAATAGAGGGTGCTCATTTCTGCTTTAAGTATCAAGTCTTAATGTAAGCATTTAGAGCAGATCGCCTTCTTTCCGCTAAACAATTATTATAGCAGCACCTTTGAAATCTTCCACAACGCCAGGCTTTTATCCCGGTAGAGGCCTTTACCCTCCGTGCAATCCTCCCTGATGATCATAAGCGGTTCCGGCAGGTTAAAGGGTTCGGCCTGCAGGTTGAGCGGACGCCAATCCCCCGTCGTGATGTCTTCATTCGATTCGCAGGAGGGAAAGGTCGTGGTGAGCAGATAGCCAATAGCGTGCGAGCGGATGTTGGCCAGCGCCTTGTGGATGTCGGCATAGGAAAAATGGACCAGGCAGTCGCGGCAGAACAGCAGATCTGTCGCGGGCAGGGGGTCGGCAGTAAGATCCAGCATCACAAACGAGCGTTGCTCGCTGCCGTAGCGCCTTTTATTTTCAGCTATCAGCTCCGGCACGATGTCGGCCCCGATGTAGGAGGTTAGGGGCAGCGCCAGGTGTTTCATCCAGCTGAAATCACCGCACGGCAGATCAAGCATGGAGTCGATATCGTAATCCTTTAATAGCTCCGGCAGTTTCCGGGCAAGCTTGTCGGTCTGACTGCGGCTGGATCCCTCCCCGGATACCGACTCTGCGCCCTGCCAGTGATTGTTGTGATGAATCTCACTGAATGTTTCCTGCATGGATAGTCCTCTCCCGTCCTGCTTCTGCTTTTCAAAATAGTAGGGATCAAAGGGAACCTGCCGGCGGCGATCACTCATAACGGCCAAAGGATTAATTTTGGATGTATAACACGCTCCTTCGCTTAAAATAATAAATCCGCAGGTTTTGCATAATATTAGAAAAGCGACCATAAGACCCTCCCGGTTTCATAATGGGGGTGGCAAATATAACAGATAAACAGAGCGAAAAGGCTTTTGACTGTCCTTTCCTGGCGGTCACAATGGGCTCGGGGATAATAGCCAACTGTTTTGAGCCTGTCCATGAGCATGCCAACCAGACCCCCGTTGCCTGCGCTGCCGCCTATTCGGTATCCTATTGGATTGCATGATGTCTCTGGTAAGGATTTCAACCTTTTTGCGGACCAATTGCCGCATTGTAACAAACTATAACCAATAAAATAACATAAAAGGTGCTCAAGCAGTTGTGAGCCTCACTTTTAATTGAAATCTGATTGGTCCGGAGTCAGCAGTTTCAACTGCTGACTGATGGGGTTTCCAAAGGATAAAGGGTATTGATGGGAGAGTTATTATTTGAGTACATCTTTATCTCGTTATTTAATTTTGGGTCACCGGCCCTTCAAGCAGCAATTCCAGAAGAGCTTTAAGCAAATAATTCAACAGCTGTCCACAAACGGTTTTTATCGGCAAGATCATAATGGGGATAGGAAAATTGAGGAGGGCGAGTTAGATTTATAATAAAAGGGATCCTTGTTATGAGTAATGATTCTAATTCGCGCTCTTGGTTCAAATGGACTATAGGTGTTGCTATTGCATTTATAGGAGCTGGAGGAGGTTTGGTTGCTCTACTGCAGTATATGGACGCCAGACAGGCCGAAAGACAACGACAATACCAAGAGCAGCTTAAAGTGTGGAGAGAATTTTCTCCCCAGTCAATCTCCCATGGGATTCATGAAGTTGAAATCCTGGGAGGCCGGTATATAGACCTTGACAAAGGGCAGGTGAGTATGGGCAGGATCCCGGGCGCGTGGGATCTACAGTTCAATATCGATTTGAGTAGTTACGAAGGTTTTCGTGCCAATGATAACGTCACCTGGTTCCCATTCGGTATTGTAGATTTCGCCTCTGTAGGCTATCGTGAAATTAGAGATAGTGAATATTTGGAGCCTCGACACTTATTTCCCCATCCCAGGAGGAAGGACGAAAAATACCTGTACCTTTCGCATATTACCAGTGCACCTCTGCCCGGATACGCATTCTCATTAAAGACATCGGCCAAGAATGTAGCATTAGTTCAAATCAAAGAGTATAAACAACACCCAAGCGGCCCCAGAAACGTAGTATTGAGGTATGAAGTTTTCCCCATTGTGGCCGATCCGCCACGACCTCGCCGCCCCTGAGAAATATCGAAGATCAGGCAATGGTAGTTGCCTCTATAGAAATGCGATTATAATCCAAATGCCTCTAAAAGTTACCGGAAAACCATCCACCGATGGAATTGTTAACGCAACCGAAACCTTTACTTTGTAGTTAAGAATTAAAATGGGGAAGCGTGTATATCTCGATAGCAATAGGATAGCAGTGACTGCATCCTGGAGGCTATTACCGATAGAAAAGCCAAAATAATAAAGGCTCCAAACCTGCTTTAAAGCGGCTTGAAGCCTTTATTCGTGGTCGGGACGACAGGATTTGAACCTGCGACCCCACGACCCCCAGTCGTGTGCGCTACCGGACTGCGCCACGTCCCGAAATAAGAATGCTTAAGATAGGGCTGTCGGCAACAAAACTCAACCGTATTTCCATACTTTCTGCCCCTTGATCAGATCACTTCGGTCGAGGTTACATCTGCCAATGAGGAATCCGGCAGCCCGGCCCGCTCCCACAGATCAGTCAATGCTCTGGCACAGTTCCACCAGCACTCCGTGGCTGTCGCGGGGATGTACAAATGCCACCAGCTTGTTATCCGCTCCCCGGCTCGGTTCTTCAGAAAGGGGGGTAAAACCTTCCGCCTTCAGCCGCTTGAGCTCTGCATGAATATCATCCACCTCGAAAGCAACATGGTGCATGCCCTCGCCCTTCCGGGCTATGTAGCGGGCAATGACAGACTCGGAATGGGTCGCCCCCAGCAGCTCCACCTTGGAGCCTCCGGTCTGGAAAAAAGCGGTTTCCACCTGCTGCTGCTCCACCGTCTCGCGCTTGTAGCATTCCGTATCCAGCAGCCGCTCATAGGTATCGATCGCCTGCTCGAGGTCTGCCACCGCTATGCCGATATGGTCGAGGTCTTTCATGGCCGGTTATGTATCAGGGAGTCCGGATCCGGGGGCGGGTGTCAGTGCCCGAATTCCGGATCCTAAAGGCAGCTCCCTACTTGTTATTCGTCAGGCTAATGTATTTCAGCGCCTTGATACCGTCCAGTGCCAGGATCGGCTCCAGCTCCTCCTCCTCAAGTTTCTTATCTACCGAGATGGCTGTAATGGCGTTGGAGCCCTTGCCGGTACGTCCCAGGCTCAGGGAACCGATATTGATACCCTGCTTGGCCATAGCGTTGCTCACGCTGGCAAGCATGCCGGGCTTGTCCACGTTCTGGTACATCACGATGTCGCCTTCCATCCGAAGCTCGATGCCGTAGCCGTCAATCTCCACGATGCGGTAGTCGCCATCGCCGAAGACCGTGGCTGAGAGGGTCTGGTATTCGGCATCATCTCCCAGGGTAATGGTGATGAGGTCATTGAAGGTTTTGGTCTCAGCGGCCTTGGTCTCCTTGATCTTCATCCCGCGCTCGTCGGCATAATGGCGGGCGTTGATCAGGTTCACGGCTTCGCTCACATGCTGCGAGAGGATGCCCTTCAGAATAGAGTCGGTGAGCACATCCGAGAATTTGGAGCAGGCACCGCTGTATTCAAATGAAAACTCGTTGGCATGCTCGGGGGCCAGCTGGATGGCCACAGTTCCCAGCTTTTCGGCCAGCGCCAAGTAGGGCTGTACTTCCTTGTTGGTTGTCAGGGCGATAGACTTGCCGTTCAGGCTTCCCTTGAAACTCTTCTGCTCGAGGGCATCAGACATCTGGTGGGCAATCTGCTCGGCCACCTTCTCCTGCGCCTCTTCGGTGGAAGCCCCCAGGTGCGGGGTACTGATAATGTTAGGATGTTTCAGAATCTCGTAGAGATCCTCGGTGGGAGGCTCGGAGGAATAGGCATCCACGGCGACCCCGGCGACATAGCCTTCGTCGATCAGCTGGGGAAGGTCCTCTTCCTTGTAAATCCCGCCACGGGCACAGTTGATCAGGAATACGCCTTCCTTGAGTTTGTCAGCGTTCTCCATCGACACCAGCCCCTTGGTCTTCTCAGTCAGCGGGGTATGAACGGTCAGAAAATCGGCTGCTCCCAGCAGCTCATCCAGCTCCAGCAGCTCTGCATTCAGGCTTTCGGCCTTCTCTACCGAAGCGAAGGGGTCATAGGCTTTGATGTTCATACCAAACTCCTGCATCCGCTTGGCCACCTCGCCCCCGATTTTACCCAGACCGATGATACCGAGGGTCTTATTGTGCACTTCCGTCCCCATATACTTCTTGCGGTCCCATCCGCCGCTTTTCACTTTTTCCACCGACTGGGGAATATTGCGGGCAATGGCTAAAATCATACCGCAGGTATGCTCGGCGGTGGAGATGGTATTTCCATCGGGCGTATTCATGACCAGCACACCATGGGCCGTCGCCGCGTCAATGTCGATATTGTCAACACCGACACCAGCTCGTCCCACGACCTTCAGATTTTCGGCCGCTTTCAGTACATCTGCGCTCACCGTGGTAGAGCTGCGCACTACGATACCGTCGTACTTCTTAATTTCATTGTGCAGCTCTTCACCACTCAGATTGTGGTTGCGAGTTACGTTAATGCCCCGCTCTTCAAATACTTTTTCGGCAAGCGGGTCTACATTATCCAGGATAAGAATGCTAAATGACATGGAAATGGATTATACGGTTAGCTTTAGGTTTTATTTGATTATGCAAATTCAGATATCAATTTCTTTACTTCCTCAATACCCGTTTTATCTTTCACGGAACTTATAACAATGGGAACCTCAATATTCATTTCATCCAGAATTCGTTTTACACGGGCCTTGGACTGCTGGCGCTTGTTGTGGGAGAGTTTATCCCCTTTGGTCAGAACCACCACAAACGGCAGGCGTTGAGCGCCCAGCCAATAGAAAAACTCTTCATCCAGCTTACTGGGCTTATGCCGGATATCCACCAGGTGAATAACCAGCCGCAGCGTAGGGCGCTCCAATAGGTAAGCACGAATATCCCGTCCCCAGCGTTCCCGCTCTTTCTTCGACACTTTAGCATATCCAAAACCGGGCAGATCTACCAGGTAGGTCTTGTCATCTACTAAGTAGTAGTTCATCTCCCGCGTCTTGCCCGGCGTATTACTGGTGCGGGCCAATCCCTTGTGGTTCATCAGGGCATTGATGAGCGATGATTTACCTACATTCGAACGTCCCGCCAGGCATATCTCCGGGTAATAAGCCTCCGGACATTCATCCAGTGATGGAGCGCCTGTCACAAAGTGGGCTTTCTTAAACTCCATTAAACAATCTCATTTTCTTCTTTGGCGATTCCAAAATTTACCGGAACGGGATACTTCTCGGTAAAGCAGGCGGTACAGTATCCCCCGGATGAAACGTTAGACTCCCGGACGGCATCCACCAATCCGCTGGCTGACAAATACCGCAGGCTGTCCACGCCAATTTCCTTGGCCATCTCCTCAATATCACGGCCGTACCGGTTGGCAATCAATTCTTTGGGATCGGGAAAATCAAGTCCATAATAACACGGCCCGATAACGGGAGGAGAGCTTACCAGGAAATGGACCTCCGCGGGATTTGCCTGACGAATCATGCTGACCAGGTAGCGAGAGGTGGTGCCACGGACAATAGAGTCGTCCACGATGATCACCGAACGCCCCTCTATAACGCCCTTCACGGTATTGAATTTGGTTCGCACTTTCTGTTCCCGCGACTTCTGTCCCGGCGAAATAAAGGTCCGTCCCACGTAGTGGTTTCGGATCAGCCCGATCTCATATTTGCATTCGTAGCCGAGTTTCTGGTTTTCATGAACATAGCCCAGGGCCGCCGTATTGCTGGAGTCGGGCACCGAAATGACAATAGGCTTCGTATCGCCGGTGTCTTTGGTAATCACTTCATTGATCGGGTGTTCCTTGGCCAGGTACTTGCCCAGGTTTCGGCGCACCTTGTCGACATTCTCTCCGAAAATCTTGCTGTCCGGACGCGAGAAATAGACAAATTCAAAAATACACTGGCTCGTGTCGGTGCCGTATTCCGGGTCGAGGTGATAGGATTCAGGTTCCGAATCACTACCGGCCTCCTGATCCATAACCAGCACCTCGCCGGGTTCAATGTCCCTGACGTATTCGGCATCAATAATATCGAAAGCACAGGTTTCACTGGCCACACAGTAGCTTCCATCCACCTTGCCAAGGGCCAGAGGACGGAATCCATTGGGATCGCGCACAGCTATCAGTTTGTCGTCAGTAAGCATAACCAGGCTGTAGGCCCCTTCGATCTGCTCGAGGGCATCCAGCACCTGCTCAATCTGTGTTTCTTTCTGGCTGTGCGAAATCAGGTGAAGAATCAGTTCGGTATCAGACGTGCTTTGGAAGAGCACCCCCTCCTGCCGGAAACGATTACGCAGCTGTTTGGCATTAGCCAGGTTCCCGTTGTGACCAATAGCGATGTTTCCTTTGTGATAATGCACCCTGAAGGGTTGAATGTTGGCCGGGTTTTTGGCCGCTCCCGTCGTTGAATAGCGGTTGTGACCGATGGCGGCCCGGCCTTTCAGTTCGTTCTTAAACATCTCCTGGTCGTCAAACACATTCAACACCAGTCCGAAGTCGCGATGGGCAGGCATAATCCACCGTTCTTTTTCTTCATCAAAATAGGAGGTTACAATGCCGGCCGACTCCTGCCCCCGGTGCTGCAGCGCGTGCAATCCGTAATAGGAAAGAAGTGCTGCATCGGGATGATTCTGAATCCCAAAAATTCCGCAATAATCTCGTGGCTTGTCGATCATGAATCCTGGAAGTAGTAAAATATTTTCAATGATGAAGAATTTAATAAAAATAGGCGGTAATTGATAGTCGTATCACCAGCAAAAATGAGCCGAAGCCCCTTCCGTCGGCCCAGGGGTGCAAAGAAAAAGCCCACCGGGATTGGAGCCCCGGCAGGCCTGGTCCTATTCATTTTAGCGGGGATCTGTCCTACCCCGAATGCGACCCTGGATGAGCCAGCTTCTCACGCTAATCGCCCTCAAGAGGCATCTTCTTGAACCGGAGGTCCTCCCAAGGCGTTTCATCCCTGAACCGTTCCGGCTCCAGCGTCTTAGCACGCGGATCCTCAGCCTGGGCCTGCTGCAGTACCATCCACCGGGGATATGGGACTCCCGGATCAGATACATCATTGAGCAGCTTCAGATCCTCCTCGCTAAGCTCCAGGTCCACGGCTTTGATGTTATCCTCCAGGTGCTCGAGCTTCCGGGCGGCAATCAGCACGCTGCTGATGTTCTCGCGCGAGAGCGTCCATGCCAGGGCGGTCCTTGCCGCACTCACCCCGTGACGCTGTGCCACCTCTTTGAGGGTATCCACAATTTCAAATCCCTTGTCCAGATCAAACGGGACAAACTGCCCAGCCTCGGCAAAGCGGGTGCCTTCGGGCGGCGGGTTGTTACGATCATACTTGCCTGCCAGAAAACCGCCGGCCAGTGGACTCCAGACAATGATGCCCATATCGTGATAGTCGGCAAACGACATGAAATCGTTCTCCAGATCGCGCCCTACCAGGCTGTAGTACATCTGGGCGGTGATGTATTTTTCCAGTCCCTGCTGCTCCTGCAGTCCCAGGGCTGTAGATGCCTGCCACGCCATATAATTACTCAACCCTATGTATCGCACTTTGCCCTGTCGCACCAGATCATCAAGAGCCCGCAACGTCTCTTCGAGCGGCGTGTACGGATCCCAGCTGTGCATTTGATACAGGTCAATGTAGTCGGTCTGCAGCCGCTGCAGGCTGGCTTCCACCTCCCGCATGATATTCACCCTGGTAGCCCCGCTGTGATTCACATTTTCGTCCATCGGCAGCCGGCATTTGGTAGAAAGAACAATCTCTTCCCGCTTCCCCTTCAGGGCGTTGCCCAGCAGCTTCTCGCTCTCACCAAGGCTGTATACATCGGCGGTATCGATATAATTGATACCATGATCCAGGGCAAAATCAACCATCTTGTTTGTTTCCTTCTGCCCGAGACCTCCCATCTGCATGGCTTCGCCGAACTGCATGGTTCCGAGGCCCACTTCACTCACGATGAGTCCGCTATTTCCCAGCTTTCTATACTTCATTGCTATTCCTCTTTGTCTTGATAATCAGTTAATATGCCTGTTCGATAAATACCTGTATTAATTATGCCCTAAACATAATCAAAAAAGAGAGGAATGGCAGGACTGATATGTCTCCTGTTCATCCATAAGCCTCCCCTCCCTGTAGTCGACAAGCACGGCCATCGCCAAAAACAAAGGCCATCCCCGGTATCCCGGAAACGGCCTGGCAATAAATAAACACATCTGTTTCCTATAACGGCTTGATCCTGATGTTTCTCCACGAAACCGAATACGGCCCCTCATTTTCAGAGATCCCATGCACCTGTAGCCCGATAAACCCTCGCGGGTGGGTCATATATACCTCTTCGTCCCACAAGTCGCTGATTTTTTCTCCGTTGATCCACACCTGGATGCGGGGGCCCTCGGCTACTACCCGGTACTGGTTCCACTCGCCATCCCGAAAGGTTTTGTGATGCTTTCGCTCATCATCAGAGATTAACCATCCGCCAATGCCCCCTTCCCCGTAGATATAGCCCGATTCAGGACTGCCCGTACTGCTCGATTCTATTTCGACCTGGGGACCATTAACCCGGCCATAGGCTTCATCTCCTTCTGGCTCACGGGTCTGAGATCGAATCTGGACGCCCGAATTAAGCTCATTGTCATGTAGGAATACCTCAAAATACAGTTCAAAATCACCAAATTCGTTGAATGTGCAGAGAAAAGAATTGGGACTCCCTTCTGCGGTGGTTCCGCGGATGACACCATCGACCACTTCATAGGTGGCTGTACCGTTCTTTTGAACCCAGCCGTTCAGGCTTTCTCCATCAAAAAGTGAGATCCATTCTCTACCGCTGGTTTCCGGACTATTACCAGGAGGTGCCAGTACGAATGCCCCGAACAGAAGCATCATCATCGTCAGTGAAACAATCAGTGCAGAATGTCTAATCATAAATTCCCTTCTTTTCTATATTCTTGTAATGTAGTTAATCAATCCCCCGTAGAACACATTCCCGACAGGCATTTCAATTGCTCAATCTATTTATCCCATCACTGAGGTGCAAATCCTTTGAAAGATTTATGGTGAGAACCATCAGCGAACCAATGTTTCCAGCCGCAGCTCCACTTCCACCGACGTGGAGCCGGTATAGTACTGATCCCTTGTCTTACTATAAATAATGTAGGTGTAAAACATGCCCCAATATAAAAAGCCCCTGCAGGCTTCTGCAAGGGCTTGTATTGTGAGCGGGAAACCGGATTTCCCGAAGGGTCGGGAGCACCCCCAACCTTGGTCCCGAACCATCGGGATGCTCTACCGCTGAGTTATCCCTCAATTTCATTTTCCGGAGATGCTATCAGCCGTTCAATAAAAGCACGACTTTTCTGGCGCTTGACGGCATACTCCCACTTCAGGGCCTCCGACTTCTCTGAAAAGGAGCGGTAGTATTTCAGCTCCCACGGGATACCGGCCTTCGTAGATCGTGTCCAGCCCTCATTATGACGTTTCAGCCGCAGCTCCACTTCCACCGACGTGGAGCCGGTATAGTACTGATCTCTTGTCTTACTGTAAATGATGTAGGTGTAAAACATGCCCCAATATAAAAAGCCCCTGCAGGCTTCTGCAAGGGCTTGTACTGTGAGCGGGAAACCGGATTTCCCGAAGGGTCGGGAGCACCCCCAATCTTGGTCCCGAACCATCGGGATGCTCTACCGCTGAGTTATCCCTCAATTTCATTTTCCGGAGATGCTATCAGCCGTTCAATAAAAGCACGACTTTTCTGGCGCTTGACGGCATACTCCCACTTCAGGGCCTCCGACTTCTCTGAAAAGGAGCGGTAGTATTTCAGCTCCCACGGGATACCGGCCTTCGTAGATCGTGTCCAGCCCTCATTATGACGTTTCAGCCGCAGCTCCACTTCCACCGACGTGGAGCCGGTATAGTACTGATCTCTTGTCTTACTGTAAATGATGTAGGTGTAAAACATGCCCCAATATAAAAAGCCCCTGCAGGCTTCTGCAAGGGCTTGTACTGTGAGCGGGAAACCGGATTCGAACCGGCGACCCCAACCTTGGCAAGGTTGTGCTCTACCACTGAGCTATTCCCGCTTAATGAAACAATCAATAAATCAATTTTTCAGTTGGCCGTCCCGATTTGGAGACCCAACCTTGGTCCCGAACCATCGGGATGCTCTACCACTGAGCTATTCCCGCTTAATGAAACAATCAATAAATCAATTTTTCAGTTGGCCGTCCCGATTTGAAGACCCAACCTTGGTCCCGAACCATCGGGATGCTCTACCACTGAGCTATTCCCGCTTTTCAAAGAGTCCCAAATATAAGGGCTTCATCCTATATATATCAACTCTAATTTTTAAAAAATTGCCAAAACCCTAATGTACTGTCTGCAGGCAGCTCCATCTCCCAGCTCAGCGCCTTATTTTTTCCAGTACTTCGCTTGACTGAATCTTTCGAGCGGTATATTCTTCATCCGCCAGCACGGGGCGGTCCCGGTAGCGGTCCACCACACAAATGAAGCCGAGCGGCTCACCCCGGTCGGCATGGAACTGGTGAAGGGTGTTGGGAGTCACATAAATCACATCATGAAGGTGGAGCTTATGGAGGTCATTCCCGAGGATGACGGTGCCGCTTCCCCTGATGATCACCACCGAATGCGGGTGGCGGTGATATTCGAAAGAGGTATATCCGCCGGGCTCCACTTCAAAATATCTCGTCTGAAAATTCAGCTGCTGTTCGTCCGCCTTTTCTCCCAGCAGGGAACAGCGATGCACCCCCTTGTAGCAGCTGCGGTCCCCTTTGTATTCCTCCCGGCTTACCGACTCCCAGGCATAACCGGTGTCGTCGGCCTTTATCACTTTTGATTTAGCTCTCATAATTGATCTCCTTCAGTTGGGTTGTAAACTGTCGGGCAGCGGCTTCAATACCTCCCGGATACTCGTATAGGCTGCTCCCCACCAGCAGGCAGCTGTCTTTGCCATAGGCCCTCGTCCATCGGCCGATATTCTCTATTTTAATGCCGCCTCCCGGCATGGGAAAAGAAGTCTTAAAAGGCGAATAAGGTTGCCGTGCGGATTCATTAACGGCCATACATTCCGACAGATTGTATGAAAACCGTCCCCCGGCATTGGGATAAATGACAAAATCAGCTCCCAGAGCGCGCCACAGCTGACCATACAGGAAATCCGGAGTAAAGCCCCGGCTCTCGTCCATGGTCAACGGCCCCGCAAAAGCCGGGTGGGCGATGATCGGCAGGTCTATATCCAGACGGGCCAGCCGGTGCAGCACAGGCAACCCGGTAATATGCGGGCAAATCATGACTCCATCTGCTCCCAGCTCATAAGCCTTGCGATAACGGTACTCAACCTCGCCGGCATCGGCTGTTATATTGGAGAAATACCGGGATCGTTGTCCCGTTTGGCGGGCAGCCCGGTCCATGGCCTTCACACAGGCCTCCACTCGTTTCACAAAAGGGGCATAATTCTGATTGGCAATACCGTGATCATCCTTGATAAGGTCGATGCCCCCCACAGCAAACCGGAAAGCAAGATCAGCCAGATCTGAAACGGAACTCCCCATGGGTTTGAGGGCCGTGGCACTGAGGGCACGGTCAAAGATATGAAAGCGATCCCGGATACCGTCAATGCCAAACCGTGGGCCGACAAAGAGGGTGTCTGCCAGGGATGACCAGTCAGCACTGAGAATTTTTATGCCCGGCTTCAGGGAAATATTTCCATACAGCAGATTCAGAAACTGGGCTATTTCCGTGCCTGCGTTGTCCAAAGGCCATGCAATAACAGCTTCATAGACGGCATCTGATCGTTTAATGGTCTGCCGGACCCGGCCCACGATCTTCTCCGCAATGGCCTTGCTCAGAACCTTCTCAGGCAGTTCGACTGATTGTTCCAGGCAGAGATTCCTGATTTTCTTATCGAGCTCCTCCCCGTCAGCAAGTGCCAGCTGGTATGTTACCGTAAAGATACTCATCCCATACAGCTTGTTAGCTATTTCATCCGGCGGGGCCGCCCTTTAAACGACAATCGTTTCACTGCGTTTGGGGCCCTTGGAAAGAATCGTCAGATCCACTCCAAGGTACTCCTGGATGAATTCCAGATAGTTTTTCGCCTCTGCCGGAAGCGCGTCAATATTCTCACAACCTTGAAGCGACTGCTGCCATCCGGGCATCGTTTTATACTGGGGCTCCAGTCCGTCCACATCCGGTAAATCGACCGGGAAAGTCTTCGTTTGCTTCCCATCAATTTTGTAACTGGTGCACAGCTTGATTTCTTCAAAATCATCAAGAATATCAAGTTTGGTAATGGTAAGTTCATTGATTCCGTTAATACGAACCGCATATTTCAATGCTACCAGGTCAATCCATCCACAGCGGCGGGGACGTCCCGTAGTGGCGCCAAATTCCTGTCCGGCATCGCGTAGCTGTTCCCCCGCCTCTCCCTCCAGCTCAGTGGGAAATGGACCGTTGCCCACACGCGTGCAGTAGGCTTTGGTGATGCCCATTACCTTGTCAACGGCTGTTGGCGGTATGCCCGAGCCGGTGCAGGCGCCCCCGGCCGTAGGACAGGAAGAAGTTACAAACGGATAGGTGCCGTGGTCAACATCGAGCAGGCTGCCCTGTGCGCCTTCCAGCAAAATCTCTTCCCCTCGCTCAATAGCCTCATGGAGCAGAGCGCTGGTATTGGTGATGTATGGACAAAGTTTATCGGCGGCCTCCAGCAGTTCTTCAATAACAGGCTCCGCTTCTATCGGCTCGTGCTTATAGACGTGCCTTAGAGCATCATTTATATCGTCGATGTTCGAGGATATTTTCCGTCGCAACTGCCCGGGATGGAAAAGATCCGACATCCGGATCCCCACCCGTGAAACCTTGCTTACGTAGGCCGGTCCAATACCGCGGCCGGTAGTACCGATGGCATCATCGCCGCGATGCTCCTCCTTGACCTGATCAAGCAGCTGGTGATACGGTAAAATTACGTGGGCGGCACTACTGATTTTCAGGCGATCCCCGAGATCCGCTCCCATTGCTTCCACTTCCTTGATTTCATCGAGCAGCGCAAGCGGATCGATTACTACACCGTTGCCAATCACACAGGTCCCATTTCCATTGAATATACCGGAGGGAATCAGGTGCAATACAATTTTTTTGTCGTCAAACTCCAGGGTATGGCCAGCATTGGCTCCCCCCTGGTACCGGACCACGTAAGCGGCCTCTCTACTAAGCAAATCAACAATTTTACCTTTTCCTTCATCACCCCACTGGGCCCCCACAACAACACGAATAGACATAGTCTTGTAATCATTAGACATAAAAAAAGGGGTGTGCGCACCCCCTTTTTTATTAAAAGTTCGAAATAAATTTATTCTTCGGAATACGATTCAACCGCTTCTTCGAGCGATTTATAATGTTTGAAAACAGTAATAAGCTTAGTAATAACCAACAGGCTTTCAATTTTGTCGGTAGCATTGGCAATACGCAGATCTCCACCGGCCTTGCGCATGGTCGTAAGCCCACCGATCAGCATACCAAGCCCGGAGGAATTCATGAATTTTACCTTTGCCAGATTTGCAACAATGTTGGTCTTGTCTTCTTCAATAAGTTCATGCAGTTTTTCATTCAGGCTGACTGCGTCCGGGCCACCCATAACATTTCCCTTGAACTCGATAACTACACAATTATAACGCTCCGATACTTTGAAATTCATATCTGAATTCTCCTGTTACTTTTTTGAATTAGTATTTAACAATAGGTTCTTAGCAATATCTTGATGCTAAATTTAAATGCCCCGATTACCCCTTACGGCTAATGCCTTAAGTTGTTACGGCTTTTGGGCAATATAACCTTTAAAAACAGGAAATTCTCCTAAAAAACGCTAGGTGTTCTGCTTTCTTTTGTGAAGCTCAACCACCATAGAACTAGCTACAAACAGCGAACTGTAGGTTCCTATGATGACCCCGAGCATCAAAGCAAAGGAGAAGCCCTTCAGAACTTCACCGCCAAAGATAAATAGCACAGTCACCACAAACAAGGTGGTTATGGAGGTTATGACAGTCCGGCTGAGCGTATCATTGAGACTCTTGTTGATCATCTTGTCGTAATCCATCGTCTTGTAAAGCATGCTGTTTTCCCGGATCCGGTCGAAGACCACCACTGTATCGTTCAGTGAATAGCCCACAATTGTCAGGAAGGCGGCGATAATCGCCTGGTCGATCTGCATGCTGAAAGGAGCGATTTCACTGAATAAGGTGAAAATCCCCAGCACAATGAACACGTCATGGAACAGCGCACCAACGGCCCCCGCCGAAAAGGTCCAGTCTTTGAACCGGATGAGGATATAGATAAAAATGACGATCAGGGCAAAGATGATGGCATTCAAGGCCCCCCGCTTGAGATCCTCTGCAAAACGGGGACCCACAATATCCGTCTTGATTACAGTTGCATCATTATCTGGATAAAGCTGCTGCATGGTCCCCATGATGGTAGACTGAACTGCGGTAATATCACCCGGGTTGTCGGTACGGATCAAAATATCCTGCGGCGAACCAAAACGCTTGACCTCCGGGGCCCCGTCCAGTGGACCTGCAAGCTCACTACGCACCTCCGTTACCTCCACCGGCTGCTGAAACTCAAGGACAAACTCTTTACCGCCCCTGAAATCAATGCCATATTGCAGTCCTTTGGTGAAAATTACAATGATAGAAGCCACGAGCAAAATGCCGGAGACAATCTGGCCAATTTTATGGGCTTTCAAAAAATTAAAATCAGGTGTTTCGAACCATCTCATGGTAATAAATCCTTAAATTATTATTAGAAAATATTTTCAGTTAACCGAAGCTGAGTTCGGCGGATTTGTCGCGCGTAAGGTAATCCACAACAACACGTGTAATCACAATAGCGCTGAAGAGCGAGGCCACAATACCAGCCATCAGGGTAACAGCGAACCCTTTAATCGGTCCCACACCAAAGCTGTAGAGGATAATACCGACAAAGAAGGTGGTGACGTTGGCATCCACAATAGCACTCATCGCATTGGAATACCCTCCTTCAATGGCGGCCCGCAGTGTTTTCCCGGTTCGCTGCTCCTCCCTGATTCGGTCAAAGATCAGCACGTTGGCATCCACCGCCATACCGATTGTAAGCACAATTCCGGCAATACCCGGCAGCGTGAGCGTGGCCTTGAAAGCCGCCAGAATCCCCAGGATAAAGATAATATTCAGTATCAGGGCCAGGTCGGCGATGGCCCCGCCCGCGTGGTAGTAAACGATCATAAATATCGCCACAATCACCAGGCCAATGAGCGTTGAGTAAAAGCCGGCCTGGATAGAAGCCTCACCCAGCGTAGCCCCCACGGTTCGTTCTTCGATAATATCAAGCGGGGCCGGCAGCGCACCGGAAAGCAAAATATTCACGAGGTCTTCAGCTTCAGCTACATTCTCCAGTCCCGAAATGGAGGAACGTCCGTTAGATATCTTCGTCTCTACATTGGGATAGGAGTACACATAACCGTCAAGAACAATAGCGATGGGCTTGCCGATGTTGGCTCCCGTGATCCGCGACCAGCGCCGTGCTCCGTCCGAATTCATATTCATCGAAACCCGCGGCTGGTTGGTCGTTTGATCAAAATTCACGCTGGCCTCCTCAATGACCTCACCCGTCATCTCAACATCGGGCCGAACTCCGATCATCTCGAAAAACTCCTGCCCTTCAGGCGTTGTCTGGAAGGGGCTGGCTCCCCACATCAGCACCATATTCCGCGGAATCAGTTCCTGAACCTCCGGGCGCTGAAGCAGCTCGTTAACACGGGCTGTATCTCTGCCGGTGGCATAGCCAAATGAATAGGCATTGCGCGTCTGCGTGCTCATAACTTCAGCCAGTGGGTTTTGTCCATTGCCCTGCTGCTGCTGAAGCGTATCGGTGGTATCGGAAGACGCCTGGTTGCTGTAGTAGTTCATAATGCGCTGTCGAGCCGTATTGATTTGGTTGGGCTCGGCCGCCAATCGGAATTCAAGTCGCGCTGTACCTTTCAACAGATTACGGATACGTTCTTTGTTAGCCACGCCCGGCAGCTCAACGACAACACGGTTATTCCCCTGCACAAAGATGGCCGGTTCTGTCACCCCGTAACGGTCGACCCGCGTTCGGATGATCTCCATGGCCCGCTCCACAGCACTGTCTCGCTGCTGCTGCAAGTAGGCTTCAATCTCCTCGTTCGTGGAGCGGCGGGTTATATTTTCGGTATCGGACCGGAAATAACGGCTCAGCCGGGCATCCGGGTTCCGCTCTTCAAACTCCTGGACCATTTCGGTAATAAAGTCGGTACCGTTCTCGATGGCCTCTTGTTCAGCTGTGTCAATGACATCAACCAGTGTTGAATCAAGATATTCTCCCGCCAGTTCACGAACGAGCTGGGGGGTCCCCACTTCGAGGGTCACATGCATACCGCCCTGAAGATCGAGCCCGAGGGAAAGTGATTCTTCACGCAGATTTTGCAGCCGCTGTGCATTTTCCTCCACATATTCCGCGCGTTCAGCTTCCGGGAGGTCTTCGACATAATTTTGCTCGAGCATGTTAGCCACGGTCGGCCATAAATAATAGATCGAGATCGCCAGAAAGGCTACAATAAATCCAATTTTAGTGCCATTACCTTTCATAATAAATCGGTTTGAAAATAATTAGAATTGGGTTTCAGTCGTACGTTTTAGACAGACGATAAAAATAAAAGAGAGGGAAATCTTCTCAGGGAGCACCTATAGCTATGCCGTCACTCATAGGCTCAACGGATGCCGTTGCCGGCACCTGAGAAAAACTGCTGATGCCTGGGGAAGGTACTGCATGGGGCCCGCTGTATGACAAACCCTGCACGGCTTCCATGGCCCCGGCCTTGTCTATGTGCTGTATGTGCGAAGATTTGACTGTTTGCTGAACCGGGATGCCACTCATAGCATTACCCGTCTGAAACTGATTCCACTCAATCAGAAGCAGCTGGTACATCTGAAGAGAAGCCTCCTGCTCGGCAAACGGGAAGTTAAATTCCTCATTGTTGTCTTTAACAATCTGTGAGGCCTGCTCCAGGATATCGGCAAGCGAAGCGGTTGAGGCCCTCAGATCCTGTAATTCCTGCTGCAGGCCGGGAGCATCTGAAGCCTGGGCCATCAGGTGCAGCCAGCGGGCAAAAGCATCCGAATTCCGGCTGGCCTGTACCGGCTGAATCATATACAATCCAAACCCCATGCCCACAAGCAGGGTCATCATCAACCGGGTAATATAGGAACGTAGTCGTTTCATCAGTGGCTGAAAATAGCCAGAAACGGGCAGTGGGACAAACACTTTTTATCCCAAAATAATAAATCCAGCAGATCATAGCGTAACCTGCCACATCCGTGAAACTCAAGGCCATGAGCACTAATGTCGTGCTATCAACTTCTGAAGGGTACTGGTATAAAGATTTTCAGACCTAAAACAATCGAGGTTCTGCCGGAATCTCCTTATATTGGCGGGTTATCAAAAACAAACCAACCCAGCGTACCGTGAAGATAGGAAACCTTGACTTAGGCCATAAACCGCTTCTTCTCGCCCCCATGGAGGATGTTACCGATTCTCCTTTTCGCACCATTTGTCGCCGCAAAGGGGCTAATATTGTGTATACTGAATTCATCAGCTCTGAAGCGATCATCCGCGACTCTGATCAGGCAATGCACAAAATGGACTTCAGCGAGAAAGAACGCCCTTTCGGCGTACAAATTTTCGGGGGACGTGAAGAGGCCATGGACGGCGCTGCCAGGATCGCTGAATCAAATAATCCCGATGTTGTGGATATCAATTTTGGCTGCCCGGTCTACAAGATTGTCAAAAAGGGAGCGGGTTCTGCCTGCCTCAAGGACATGGGACTCATGGAGCGCATGGCCGGCTCCGTGGTAGACGCTGTTGAAAACAAGCCGGTTACCGTCAAAACCCGGCTCGGCTGGGATTACCGTACGATCAAGATTCAGGAGGCGGCCCTTATGCTGCAGGATCTGGGCGTAAAAGCACTGACTGTTCACGCACGTACCCGCAACCAGAAATACAAGGGAGATGCTCAGTGGCAGTGGCTTAAGAAACTAAAAAATACCCCCGGGCTGGAAATCCCGGTCATCGGCAATGGCGACGTCACGACCCCGCAGGATGCCAAACGAATGTTTGACGAAACCGGGGTGGATGGCGTGATGATAGGTCGCGGCGCTATCGGGAATCCCTGGATCTTTGAGCGGGCCCACCATTACATCGAAACCGGAGAACTGCTTCCCGAACCCACCGTGGATGACCGCATCGAACTCTGTGCCGACCAGCTGCGCCGATCCGTCGATCACCATGGCGAGCGATATGGGGTCATTATCATGAAAAAACACTACGGGCAATACCTGAAAGGCGTGCGTAATAGTCGGCAGCTGCGGGCAGCCATCATGGAAGAAAAAGAGATGCAGCCTATCCTGGACCTTCTTTTCCAGTTCAAAGACCAAAAAATGTATGCTGAGGCCTCTTAACCAAAAGCCAAATCCCGCCCACAGCTAATCCGTTGAGGGCGGTGAGGCATCGCCGTCTTCAACCATTCGAATCGGCATCGGATCGGTAGCAGCCCCGGCATAAAGGGAAACATGCGGAAAGGGAATCTCTATACCCTCCCGGTCAAAGGCCTCCTTGACCTCCTCCTGGATGGTATTTTTAAGCAGCACACGATCGTCGACGGTGGCCCATACCAGGAACAGCAGGTCAATAGACGAGGCACCAAAGGCCTCAAAGATGATAAGCGGCTTGGGTTCCGCCAGTGCATACGCATTTTTTTCGGCGACCTTCATCAACACTTCCCGAACCCGTCCAATATCCTCCTTGTAGGCTACGGATATCTTGGCATTGAAGCGTCGGATGGGAAAGCGGGTCACATTGGTCACTTCCGTTTTTATGATCGCCTCATTGGGAATACGGACAAACTGGTTGTCAAAGGTCCGCAGTTTTACCGACAACACGTCAATCGACATAACAATACCAGTCGTATTGTTGATGGTAATGATGTCGTCAACCTTGAAGGGCTGCTCGGCAATTAAAAACAGGCCGCTTATAATATTCGATACACTGGTCTGGGAAGCAAAACCAAGGGCCACTCCCACGATGCCGGCGGCCCCCAGCAGAGGGGTCAGACTAATGCCCAGCTGCCCCATGATGGTTATCACGATAATAATGATGCCGGTATAGAATATCATCTTACCTGCCAGCATCCCGTAATGAGAAGAGTATTTCCTGGTAAAAAACCTGCGGGCCCAGCCCCGCAGTATCCACAACAGCGGTACAGCAATGGCCAGCACCAGGGCCACTTTCAGCATCATTTCCAGGGTTTCCTCCGAAGTCAGGGTATCCAGGTTCAGCAGGGATTCTTGCAAGAGTGCCATAATCTAGCGGTCAAAAATTAAGGTATCTTCAAACAGGCGTTTAAAGGTTCGGGTTGTAAGGCTTGCCTGAATATGCTTTCGGGGCCGCGCAAGCTGCATCTGCCTGTCAATGCCCTTGGGCAGCTTCCCGGTCATGATGACATCACTGTGCTGTTCTTTTCCATGGTAGGTAATCTGTGTTTCATCCGCCCACAAGGTACCATTGTACTGGTAAATACCCAGTCGTTCGACACGGAAACAGAAACTTTCAAAATCAAGCGCTTCCGAAGACTGGTTGGAAATGGTAATGGGACAGCTGACCAGATGGCGTTCCGGCTGCAGCTGGGAGAGATCGCGGCGGGCCTTGGTGGTCGTATGGTAGCAGAGCTCCCCCTCAAGCGGGGTACCGAACCAGGTTTTGGACATCTTTGTGACCGGCAGCTCTATAAGCTGGTAGTTGTCGTTGGCCAGCCTTATGGTAAGCCAAATGGGAATGCGGCTGAATACCTGTATCTTGGTGCGGGGACTTACTTTCAGAGAATATTCCGAGTGTACAATCAACGGCAGATCAGCAAAGGCCGGCAGAATGCGAACCCGGTCGTGCCCGTTTTTATGGGCCCACCGTACCCATTGAACCTCTTCAGGTGGTTCGGCTTCATCCACGGATCCACTTACCTCATCCATGTAGCAATACGCAATACGAATCTCCTCATCCTGGTACTTAAGCCACAGATACAGCTCTCCGATATGCACAAAATGATTCGCTTTTTCCTGCAGCGAAATGGTACCCCAAATATCACTTCCCATAGGATCTCACCTTTTGTCAGTCACAATAATAATATAATAAAATCAGCCGGCCTGTATGGTTTCAGCCCCCATAAATGGCTGCAGCACTTCCGGAACCGCAATACTTCCGTCTTCCTGCTGGTAAATTTCCAGGATGGCGGCCATCACCCGCGGCAGGGCCAGTCCCGAACCATTGAGGGTATGGACTATTTCGGTATCTCCCTCATCATTTCGATACCGGAGCATCATCCGCCGGGCCTGGAAGCTCCCGAAGTTGGAACAGGAGCTCACTTCCAGCCATCGCTCCTGAGCCGGGCTCCAAACCTCCAGATCGTATTTCTTCGACTGGGTAAACCCCATATCGCCCGTGCACATGAGCAGGGTTCGATAGGGAATTCCCAGCTCCTCCAGCAGCGACTCGGCATACTCCCTCAGGCTTTCCAGCTCGTCATAGGCGGTGTCGGGGTGCACCATTTTAACCAGCTCCACCTTGTCAAACTGGTGCAGGCGGTTGAGCCCCCGCACATCCTTGCCGTAGGAGCCTGCCTCGCGCCGCCAGCAGGGGGTATAGGCTGTATAATACAGGGGGAGCTCCTCCAGTTCAATAATTTCATCACGGCGAAAATTGGTCACCGGCACTTCAGCCGTGGGGATGGCAAAAAATTCATCGCGGGGGATTTCATACATCATATCCTCCTTATCCGGAATTTGCCCTGTTCCCCGGGCCGACTCTTCATTTACGAAGTAGGGGACCTGCAGTTCCGTATACCCCTCCTGTGCCGCCCTGTTTAGAAAATAATTGATGAGGGCCCGCTGAAGCTTTGCTGCCGGTCCCACATAGAAGGGGAAGCCAGCGCCGGTTACCTTCGCTCCGCGTTCAAAATCGATCCACCCCTGCTCCTCCACAAGCTCCCAGTGAGGCCGCTGCCATTTCTCGGGCTCCCCGGGGGTCCCCCAGGTTTTAAAAACCTCGTTTTCCTCCTCCGAGTGTCCTACTGGTACCGATGCATGCGGAACATTCGGGACCCGCAGCAACAGTTCTTCGCGCTGCTGCTTCAAGGTGTCCAGCTGCTCCTCTTTCTGCTTGATCTCTTCCTTTAGCTTGCTGGTATGCTCGATAATCTCCTGGGCCTCGTCTTTCTTGCCCTGCCCCATCAGCTGCCCAATTTTCCGGGCCTTCGTATTGCTCTCATTTCTGAGATCGTCGGTCTCTTTAACCAGCGAACGCCACGCTTCGTCAGTCTCCAGGAGCTTATCGACAAGCTCGGGGGTTTCCACCCCCTTGTTGCGCATTCCCTGTTTTACATCCTCGGCATGGGTACGAATATAGGTGACGTCTAACATCTGCTGTATAACATTTGCTTTAGAAAATCGTTTTGCTAAAGATAAAAGAGTTTTAGCAACCTTTGAATCTATTTTTTTCCTAATTACAGGATTGTTCAAACTAAAATTGGAAAATAAGATCCCCTTCATTCTGCTTGACCTCCTTATTATTTTAATTTATTTTAAATAAATCATAGAAAATTTAGGAAGTGGAGTGCTATTATGGCTAAAGGACTTGATGAGATTGACATTAAAATCTTAAATCATCTTCAAAAAGAAGGACGTGCCCAGCGGAATCAGCTCGCTGAGATCGTGCATCTATCTGTGCCCTCGGTATCGGAACGCATGCGCAAACTTGAAGAAAAGAAGCTTATAAAGGGATACCGTGCCATTTTAGATGGCAAGCTCTTTAAATTTGATATCACCGCTTTCGTTTTTGTAGAGGTGGATGGTTCGGATAACTACCCCAAGTTCATCGAACGCATCACCAATGAACCGGAAGTGCTGGAATGTCATTCCATAACCGGTGACGGATCTCATATCCTCAAAATCCGCACAGAAAACACCGACTCATTTGAGAAGCTGCTCTCGCGCATCCAGTCATGGAACGGGGTGAGCAAAAGCCGATCCAATGTGGTACTCAGCAGTTTCAAGGAGACAACAGAACTGCCTATCGAAAAAACAATAGATCCCAAGTAATCGTTTTTCATTTCATCAGCCATAGTGAATAGCCGGCTTCGCCTTGTATTACTGAGCATTTTCCTTCTCATGGCATCTTTTGGCACCGCTCAGGCGCAACGCATTCTGGGGGTCGTATGGGAGATTCCTTCCGATGAGGCGCAAGCCGTGCAGCAGCTGGAGACCTTCCGGAAGATGGGTATTACCGTTCTTGAAGTGCAAAAGCTGCCGTCCGGACGCCTGTGGGATGAGATCAGCCAGCACAATTTCACGGTCTACGGCGATCTGAATATCCGTTTTCCAACCGCCCATACCCTTGCCCGGGCTGACTCCTCCTTTTATTCCGAAATCAACCGCAAAGTCGATGCCTTTGTTGGTCATCCGGCTGTTAAAGCACTAAAACTGTTTAGTTACGGTGCAGTACACGATGAGGACTTTAACCGGGCCGCCGACTCTCTTTTTAGCAGCATTGGTCCGCTGGAAAACACCGAAATGTACTACAGTGGAAGCAGGGCAAGCCCGGATCCGGATCTACCTGTCGACTTTTTCATGCTTGATCTTCATGTTTCGCCCCAAAATGTCGATGCACTCCCCATTTCATCTTCCCCTGACCCCAGCGGATACTATTATCATCCCTCCCCGGAACTTGCTCACCTTCTGACTCCGCTCAAACAGCTTTTCCAGGTCACCTCAACCCATCCCGGGGATATCCTGTTCCTGGACAGCCGCTGGCTGCTAACCATGACCGAGCACCACCCCCGGTTGCCCGCAACGTTGAAGTCGCAGGCCTCTGGTGAAGATTCCATTTTTCCCACCCCCAATGAGCCCCGGCCGGACCAGCATTCCTCCCCTCTTCCCATCATTGTTCTACTGCTCGGCTGGGGCATTTTGGCCATCCACTACAACATGAGTCCCATTTACAGAAAATCCCTGTTTCGCTATTTCACCGGGCACAAGTTTTTTCTCAACGATATCTTTCATCAGCACATCCGGTCGCCTTTTCCGGCGCTTCTCATTACCACTCAAAACGCCCTCTTCGTTGCAGCGGCCCTGTTCATTCTTTCCCGGAATTTATGGTCTATCACAGGCATTCGGGGACTGCTTCATTATTACCCGAACCTGCTTTTTATCAGCGGCAGCCGCTACGATATTTTCATCATAGCTCTGGGAGGCACCCTTCTGTATTCCCTTGCCTGCACCCTGTGGCTTTATCTCAGCCATCAGTCCCTGCGCTCGATCACGCAGGTTCTGACACTCTTTGCCTGGCCTCTGCAGCTTAATATTATCCTGGGTACTATTGTCATAGCCCTTTACGTATCAGGCGGAAATGCAACGACAATGGCTTCGCTGTCTGCGGCCATGCTGACGATATGTCTTCTTAGTTTTATTATAACTGCCCGGGATGCCGCGCATCATCTGATGGGCAAAAGAATGCGCTATCTAGGCCTGACAATCGGTCTTTATCTCATTGCCATCTCGGCTCTGGCAATCTGGGTGCTCAAATTTAACGATCCCCTTTGGCAGGTTATCGACCTGAGTCTGCAGCTCAAATAATCTGTTTCCGTAGACGGGCAACAGGTATATTCAGCTTTTCCCGATATTTACTTACCGTCCGGCGAGCCACTTTATAGCCCTCTTCTTTCAGCAAATCTGCAATAGCCTGGTCGCTCAATGGCTTTTTCTTGTTCTCGTTATCCACAATCTCCTGAACCGCATTTTTGACCTCCCGGCTGGAGACTTCTTCTCCGCTTTCGGTTTCAAGCCCTTCACTAAAAAAATACTTCAGTTCAAAAACACCAAAATGCGTCTGCACATATTTGCCGTTAACCACCCGTGAAATCGTGGAGATATCAAGATTCACCCGCTCGGCAATATCTTTCAGAATCATCGGTTTGAGCCCCTCGCCGTGCTTGAAAAAATCTTCCTGCAGCGCTACAATAGTCTTCATGGTGTTCATGAGGGTATTTTGACGCTGGCGGATGGAATCAATAAACCACTGGGCCGACTCTATCTTGTTCTTGATAAACGATTTCGTTTCTTTTGTCTGCTTATTTTTATTTTTCTTCTTTTTCAGGTCATCCCACATTTTCTTGTAGCGCGGCGAGATATGCAACGGCGGAACATTGCTGTTATTGAGTGAAATGACAAAATCACCAGCGTTCTTTTCTCCGTTATTTTCCTCCTCTTCAACCGGCTGGTAGTAAACCTCAAAATCTGGTTCAATGTAGTTTTGGGTATCATCAACCGCATTGCCATTGCCCCCGGGTTTTGGATCCAGTCCCTTGATGCAGTCAAAAGCCGCCTTAAGTTCCTCGTCACCGATATCGAGCTTTTTTTTAAGCTTGCTGAAATGCTTTTTTTCAAACAAATCCCAGTGATCCCGCAGCATTTTAATTGCATTTTCCCGCCCTTCGGCCTGCGGATCCATCAATTCCAGCTGAATGATCAGGCAGTCACGGAGGTCTCGCGAGGCGACGCCCGGCGGATCCAGCAGCTGAATCTTCTTTCGAACGGTCTCCACTTCCTCCTTGTTGGTCAGCACGCCTTCATTAAAAGCGATATTATCGACCACCGCTTCAATTTCCCGGCGGAAATAGCCGTCTTGGTCCAGCGAACCCAGTATTTGATCGGCAATGAGTTTTTGCTTTTCAGTCAAATCAAGAAGCCCGACCTGTTGCTCAAGCTCTTCCAAAAACGATTCGTGATAGGGATCGGGCAAATCGCGCCAGTCCTCATTACCCGAATATCCGGAACCCCCGCTGTAGTTTCCACCATCATACTCGGTATTGTGCATAAATTCATCCCAGTCGACTTCTTCGTTCTGATCCACCGGGTCCAGCTCCTCACTGCTCTCAGCCTCATCGGTCTCCCACTCCGAAGACTCCAGCTCATTGAGATCATCGGTCGGCTCTCCCTCTTCCAAAACAGGGTTTACCTCAAGCTCCTCTTTCACACGCTGCTCCAGGGCAATGGTAGGGAGCTGCAGCAACTTGATATACTGGATCTGCTGCGGCGACAGACGCTGCTGCTGCGTCTGTTTCTGATTCATCTGTTGGCCTGTCTTAAGCATATCTAAGCGCTCCTCTTTCCTCGTTTATTTTCTTTGACCACAGGCTGGAATTGCAGAACAACCTGCAATCCGGCTGCTCCCGTGATCTCAATCGGTCTTTCAAGATACTATTTCTTGCAACGAATAAAAATGGTCCGCCCGATTCCCTGTCGTTGCCCCTCGATGGCTAAAGAAGCTCAAATTTTTTCCCGGAACGCTGACACACACATTCCTGCATCTCCAGCTCCAGCAGCGTCGGCAGCAGCTTGTGCGGAGGCACGCCCACCTTCTCAGCTAACACATCAATATGCAGCGATCCTTCTTCCAGTACCCGGCATATGGCAGCTGAAGGTTCGTCGAGGTCCACAGACCTCCATTTGGGGGTCCCTCCCGAGGCTGCTGATTCCTCACCGGCTGATACATGCACATCAATCTCGCTCAGAATGTCTTCTACATTCTGCACCAGTTTACCCATGCCTCGCTGTATCAGGCTGTTACAGCCCATGGCATTAGGCGTGCCGATAGGGTGTGGAACTACAAACACCTCGCGGTTCTGATCCAGGGCCAGCTTCGCCGTTATCATGCTGCCCCCGGCAATGCCCGAGGCAGCGACAAGCGTACCCAGGGTCATTCCGCTTACAATTCGGTTTCGGACCGGAAAATTACCCGCATCGGGATCTGTCCCCAAAGGAAACTCTGATATGACAGCACCTCCGCTTTCCACGATATCCGCGGCAAGCTTCTTATGTCCCGATGGGTATATTGTATCGATGCCGGAGCCCAGTACGGCAACGGTACATCCTCCCGCCTCTACCGCTGCCCGGTGCGCCTCCCCGTCAATGCCGTAGGCCAGGCCGCTAACGACGGTCAATCCCACCCTGCATAACTCCTCCGCAAAATGCCGCGCGGCATCCCTCCCGTATTGACCGGCCTTGCGCGTGCCTACAATCGCTACGCCGTCGGTCCGAAGAGCCCCACGATATCCCCTGATCCACAAAAGCAGCGGCGGGTCGTAGATCTCACGAAGCAGCAACGGATAGTCTTCATCCCAAAAGGTCATAAGCTCTGCGCCTGTCTCTCTTGTAGACCGGAGTATACGATCGACCTCGTCCCATTTATCAAAAGAGACTATCTCATCGGCGATTTTCGGCCCAATACCGTATATCGACTGCAGTTCCCGGTTATCCATCCGGAAGATATCCTGGGGATGATCAACCTTCTGCAGCAGCAGGCGTATACGCTGTGCCCCCAGCATGGACGTCAGGTGAAGAGCGACGAACTCCCTAACTGCTGCTTGCGGTATCTTCCCTTGATGACTCAACGTTTTGAATCTGTTCCCATAACATTTCTTTCAGTTCATCTATATGGTAATTGGTTGCAGCCGAAATTTCAACTACGGGAATATCCAGATCCATCTTTTTATCGTCATCAAGCTCATAGTTCTCCTCCAGATCCATCTTGGTGATGGCCAGAATGCGCGGTTTTTCAAGCAGGTCGGAGCGATAGGCCTTCAGCTCTTCCAACAGCGCTTCGTACTCATATTGAATGTCTTGCTGCGAACTGATCATAAACAGAAGCACATTATTGCGTTCGATATGGCGCAGGAACTGAATCCCCAGCCCCCGACCGTCGTGAGCCTCTTCTATAATGCCGGGAATATCCGCCATCACAAACGTACGATAATCGGGCATGGTCACCACGCCGAGATTGGGCTGCAGGGTGGTAAAAGGATAGGAATCGATTTTGGGTTCCGCTCCGGAGATGGCTGACAGCAGCGTACTCTTGCCGGCATTGGGGAAACCGACCAGTCCCACATCTGCAATCAGTTTGAGCTCAATCTCTATGGCACGATTTTCCCCCTCCTCGCCATCCTGTGCGTGGCGCGGAGTCTGGTTGGTCGAGCTGCGGAAATGCCAGTTGCCAAGCCCGCCCTTGCCGCCCTGAGCCACAACAATCTCCTGGCCATGCTCAGTAATCTCCCCCAGCCGCTCCTTGGTCTCGGCATCATAGATCACACATCCGAGGGGGGTCTCCAGAATTTCATCGGCTCCATCTTTTCCCTTGCGCTTGCTTGATTCCCCCCGCTGGCCATCCTTGGCATTCACATATTTTCTATAGCGAAGGTCCAGCAGGGTATTCAACTGCTCATTTCCTCGAAGTATTACGTCGCCGCCATCCCCGCCGTCACCGCCGTCGGGCCCGCCACGAGGCACATACTTCTCCCGCCGAAAGTGCACGGATCCGGCTCCGCCTTTTCCTCCTGTTACATATACTTTCGCGTAATCGGCAAACTGAACTCGACCCATAGCTATAGATGTTCTAAAATGTAATCATTCAACAAGTCATAGAGATGCTCCCTTGTGTTCCCGCCGTAAATGCCGTGATTGCGATTGGGATAATACATGGTTTCAAACGATACATTCGCCGAAACCAGCCGGTTGATCATCTCGATGGTATTCTGGAAGTGTACATTGTCATCCCCTGTTCCATGCACCAGCAGATAATCCCCTTCAATCAGGTGGGCGTAAGTCAGAGGTGAACCTTCGCGGTAGCCTTCAGGATTCATCTGCGGCGTCTGCATAAAACGCTCCGTATAAATGGTATCATAAAACCGCCAGCTGGTAACAGGGGCAACCGCGATACCAGTACTGAAGACCTCGCTTCCCCTGGCAAGAGCCAGACTCGACATAAAACCGCCATAGCTCCATCCCCAGATTCCAAGGCGATCCCTGTCGATATAATCATAGGTACGCATGAGATATTTCGCTGCTTCAATCTGGTCCGTAACTTCATACTGCCCGAGCTTCTTGTAAACCTGTTGCTCGAATGCGCGTCCGCGTCCGCCGGTTCCGCGATTATCCACGCTCACCACGATATAGCCCTGGGTGGTTAAATAGCGATGCCACATCGGACGCTGCCCGGAGCCAAAATTCTTCTGCACCGTCTGGCTTCCGGGCCCACCGTACACATAAAACAGCACCGGATATTTTTTCTCGGGGTCAAAATCATGCGGCTTCATGATATAACCGTTGAGCGTAGCCTGCTCCAGGGGGATCTTGATAAATTCCTTGGTCGGAAGCTGAAAACCGGCCAGTGTTTTTTTGAGCTCGGTATTATCCTCCAGCAGCCGGATCTCTTTGCCGCTTATGTCGTGCAGGGTATACTGGGGCGGCAGGTCAGGCGTGGAAAAGGTTTCAATATAATACTTGAAATCGCGACTCATATTGATCTCATTCCAGCCATCACCATCTGTCAGCTTCTTTTTGCGGCTCCCGTCACCCCTGATACTGTACAGGTGACGCTGCAGCGGAGACTCTTCGGTGCTCATATAATAAAATCGGCCGGTGTCCTCATTGAAGCCGAGATAATTAGTTACCTCCCAGTCTCCTTTTGTAACCTGGCGGACGAGATCACCATCCATGTCATAAAGGTAAATATGGTTATAGCCAGACTCCTCGCTGGTAAAGACAAACTCACGTCCATTTTCGAGGAATTTCAGATCATCACTCACATCAATCCACGCCTTGCTGGTCTCCTGTTTGATAATGGTTGTCTGTCCTGTATTCACATCCGCCAGCATAAGGTCCAGCTGGTTTTGCAGCCGGTTCATCCGCCGAATAGCCAGCGTTTCGGGACTCTGGGTCCAGTTGATACGGGGAATATACTGGTCTTCCCCGGAGTCAATATCCATCCAGGTCGTCTCATCCTCCTGCAGATCATAGACCCCGATTTTAACCGTTGAATTCTGCTCACCGGCTTTGGGGTATTTAAAACGGGTCAGGCCCGGATAGAGCTCCTTCCAGTCCATCATTACAAATTCTTCTACCTCTGACTCATCAAACCGATAAAAGGCAATCTTTTGACCGTCCGGCGACCAATACCAGGCCCTGGCAAAACCGAACTCTTCCTCATACACCCAGTCGGCAGCCCCGTTGATGATTTTATTGTGCTCTCCGTCAGTAGTGATCGCTGTTTCGCGGCCGGTCTTCAAATCAACCCAGTAGAGATTGTTATCCTGCACGAAAGCAGCCTTTTGGCCCGATGGAGAAAGCTGCGCATACTGCTGTTTCTCATCGGAACGGGTTAGTTTCTGTGTTTTACCGGTTTCAAAATTATAAATAAAATAATTTTCGCGCGTGCTGCGCCGCCAGATCGCCTCAATGTCCGTCTTGATCAGCAGCTTACTCTCATCGGCGGAAAACTGGTAATCCTGAATGATAATCGGCTTATCCCGGCCGGGTACCTTCAGCTCCGATGTCGACAACAACACCTCATACTCACCGGTCAAAATATCATATTTTCGTATTTCGATATCCCCGTTAACGCGATTGAGCGTCGTATAATACTGTCCATCTTTCATCCAGTTGATATTCCGGATTCCCTCTGTACGGAACGTATTGTCAAATATATGCTGAAAGTCGAGTTCCCGGGGTTGGGCCTGGCCTGGCTGGACAAGCCATCCCAGGACAAAAAGGAGTAAGAAAAATCTCTTCATAGTACCTTGAATCGTTACATAGTGTTCCGCTCTGCCACATTTGAAAAGCTTATACCTTTTAAGAACGAAGAGTACCCGGCAGGCATTGCGAAGTATTTCACGCCATATCGCAGTTTATTCCTCGTACTTGTGAAGTAAAATTTTAAGCAGCTTTGTAAGCTCTGGCTTCATCTGGTTCCGCGGTGTTATAAAATCCAGGAACCCATGTTCAAGCAGATACTCCGACCGCTGGAAGCCATCTGGCAGGTCGCGGCCGATTGTCTGGCGGATTACGCGTGGCCCCGCAAAACCTATCAGTGCCTCGGGCTCGGCGATGTTGAAATCACCCAGCATTGCAAAACTGGCCGTTACCCCTCCCGTGGTGGGATTCGTCATGACTGAAATGTAGGGGACCCCCTCTTCCTCCAGCTGGGCCAGCTTGGCCGATGTTTTGGCCATCTGCATCAGGCTCAGCACGCTTTCCATCATCCGTGCCCCGCCCGACTGTGAAATGATGATGAGAGGCATCTTGTTTTCGCGGGCATGATCAATAGCCATCGCCAGCCGTTCGCCGACAACCGATCCCATGCTCCCGCCGATGAAATCAAAATCCATGCAGGCAATAACTACATCCAGATCGTTCATCTTTCCGATGCCAACACGCACGGCGTCGGAGTGTCCTGTCTTTTCCTGGTATTCCTTTAACCGATCGGAATATTTTTTCCGATCTTCAAAATTCAACGGATCGGCAGGCACAATCTCCTGTCCGATCTCGTCAAAAGTGCCGTCATCAAACAGAAATGAAAAATATTCCTCACTGCCGATGCGAAAATGATAACCGCTGAGTGGATCCACCCAAAGGTTGTCCTCAACCTCCCGGCGGTGCACCGTCTCGCCGGTCGTGGGCACTTTGATCCACACCCCTTCCGGCATTTCCTTGCGCTGATCAGTCTGTATATTTTTATCCTTTCGCTTAAACCAATCCATGAAAAATATTTTTGTTTAAATGGAACCCCAAAATAATGATTCTCCGACGAAGCTAAAATCTTTTTATTGGCCGATGACGCCTCCACTCAAGCAGCAATAACAGGGCTTAGAGTGTATATAGTTCTATTTATTTTAATACGAAACTATTCATCATCGAGACAAAAAGCCTTATCTGAAAGCATCCTTTGCACGCATTTGGGATATAAGCGCTCAGGAGGCCAACTTGCGGTGTCGTGCCGCAATGCCCGGCAGGTACCCGGAGCATTTCGCGATGGACATGACAGCCGAAGCTGCCAGCAGCTGCTAATCTACCGGACCTGATTGGACGTATAGTACCGGGGATCGAAAGACTCGGGAGCAACCTGGCGATAGAAGCAAGTAACACCTTTCTGGTAAAGCCTGATCAACGATTGAGCTGTGATAGCTTCGGACCCATACGTATGGACCTTTTCCATGGCATCTTCACTGATGCGCCCCAATCCCGTTCCAATCAGCATGTCGCCCCTGCTGATCCTGTCTTCAAACGTTTCTATGGGGATCACCTTCACATCATCCTCAGCTTTCAGCTCGGCGCCGGCCAGCTGAAACTGTTGATGATACACATGAACTCGTCGGGCATCGATAATGCAATGGATGGCTCCCCTCCGCTGATTTTCTTCCGTAACGGCCTTCATCGCAAAAGCGGCAAGGGTATTGACTCCGTAGAGGGGAACCTCGGTCTGAAAGAGCAGTCCTTTAACGGCGCTGGCACCGATGCGAAGCCCGGTGTAAGATCCCGGCCCCTCGCTTATCAGCATGGCAGAAAGGTCCTGCAGTCGGAACTGGTGTTCCTCCATCAGTTCTTCAATAAAAAGAAAGAGCTGCTCAGAATGAGCGCCCCGCTTTTCAATCCTTTTTTCAAATAGTTTGCCCCTCTCATTACAGAAAGCGACCGAACATACGTTTGTTGCCGTTTCAATAGCCAGTAGCATGCAAGAACCGATTAGAAGTTACCATTGGTCAGCGTTCAATCATCCAGTAGCTGTTGCTGAGCTCCACCCAGCGTTCATAAAGCGCATACAGCTGTTCGAACTGGTCCACTGCGAAATTCTGCCGTTCAATATCAATTTTATAATCATAGCTGAGGGTTCCCCGCTCCACCGCATAAGATTCTTGGAAATGCGCTCCCGGGAAATTAAGCTCATTACCCTGCGTGGTGTTTTCTGCCTCAAAGCCGCGCGGCAGTTCAATATTATAGTGTACCTCCAGCTGCTCGGGGGCTGTAAGGGTAATCGGCAGGTCCCGGCTGGTATCCTTGAACGGATTTTCCCGCTGGTATCCTACCACCATGGGACGGAACCGGAGCCCATCGGTAAAGCTGGCAGCATAGTTCTCAATTTCAAATTGTCCCCTCACTTCTACCGGACCGGAATAACTCTCAAACTCACGAATCGTCACATCATTCAGGCGTATTTGCCCATAACCGTCGAATAAAGTGCGGCGAAGCACCTCGGCATCCGAGCGGCCGTTGGCTTTCTGCTGCCTGATAAGCTGGGCGGGATAACCGCGCTGAAAGGACACTACCTCGCCGCGCAAAGTGCCGTCTGCCTGTAACTGTCCATCGACCTGTACCTGGATATCCACCCGGCTGTTTTCGGCCCGCATTGGTATCCAGGTGAAGGAGTCCTCGCGCAGCAGCAGGCCCTCCCCGTTGTTGATTTCCACCGGGAGCAGGTTGGGCTGACTATACGCAAAGCTAGCATCCATAAGATACGTCTGGCCTTCTATCTTGCTCTGAACGGCAAGGGCGTTAAACTGGTAAAAAGAAGGGAAATCCCGGTTAATCCTGCCCGACGACCGCGTAGAAGTCAACAGCGGATGAGCCTCGATCCCAGCCCCGCGAAGCATCGCCAGCAGCGTCTGGTTGATGGCGGCCTGATCCACCGCCTGGCCGGAGAGCACTTCCGTATCAGACCGGCTGCTGTAGGGGGCATATGACCCCGAAAACCGGGCCTGGTCATTTACAAAACTAAAAATACGATCCTGAATTTGTTGCGGAGCCTCCCCGGGATGGGCCGATGCAATGGAATCGCCCAGCGCCCGGGCCCGCCCGTAGTCCCTGATCTCGGTGAGGGGATTCGTGTTGCGACGCAGCTTGGCCACCACAACCGCCCAGCTGATATCCAGCTGCTGGCGCGGCAGTCCAAAGGCTTTCAGGATAAACTTGATTTTCCCCCGGTAATCATCCAGCGATGATATATACGCCTCCTCCTGCACCGGCGGGATATCCCGGGCTACCCACCGCTCGGTGACCACCGGCTCCGGCCGGGGCAGCGTAAAAATCTTGGGCACCGAACTGGTATCCCGGTAGGCAAACGTATGCTGGAGCGGCCCGTCAAAATTCTCAACCACGCCCTCGTAGCGAAGGTACTGGGGATAGGTTATGCTTACCCTGGCATGGGCGGTAGGTACCCGCTGGTTGAGGTAGAAGTCCGGCAGCTCCTCAATGTAGCGGCGGCTGATCACATAGCGGTATTCCAGCACCGCCCCGTCGCGGACTGCCGGCATCTCAAATTCCTTCACCTTGTACCGCCCGTTGATATCGATGGTCTTGATGGTCTCCGGATCAAGGGATACTTCCTTGCCGGAAGGCAGGTGGGTGAGCCCCCGGAGGCCTGAAATCTGCTCCATATTTTCATCATAATAATAGGGAATAGTTACCATGGAAGCTTCCCGTGCCGAGGCATCAAAGACCTTTAACCGCATGTGATGTTCGAGGACGGCGATGATATTGCCATTCGTCTGCCGGAAAGAAACATCCACCTCCTTGTTGGTAATGAGATAAGGAGCCGCTGAATCCCCCGACGGGGCCGGCATCCGGAACAGCGAATCTGGAATAATACCGAATTGGGTATCCGTTCCGTCCTGGGCACCGGCCATCCCCGTGCCCAGGATGCATAAGAATGTCAGAAACGTGAAGAAATGACGCAAAAGCGGAGGCTCAAATTAGAGTTAGATGATCATAACGCTCAAACCGCTTATTCATTCTGTGGCTATATCTCGTTTATAACAAAACGGCTTTTATTATAGATGCCTTCAGCCCTTCCCGTCATTTCCTGTCCGAGGTACGGAGAGTTCGTCGATTTCGAACGAACCTTCTGCTCGTCAAAGGTCCAGGTTTCATCCGTATTAAAGAGTGTCAGATTGGCTTTTGCCCCCTTCTTGATTTCCGGAATATCCAGGTTCAGAATCCTGCGCGGGCTTGTCACAAACTTCTCAAGCAACTTCGGCAGCTCCAGGATTCCCGCCGACAGCAGCCGGTGCACGCTCACGCTCCAGGCGGTCTCCAGGCCGATAATTCCGTTGGGAGCATAGATAAATTCGACCTCCTTCTCTTCGATCGCATGCGGGGCATGGTCGGTACAAATGGCATCTATGGTACCGTCCGCCAATCCCTCGATCATCGCGTTCACATCCTCCCGGGAGCGCAGCGGCGGATGCATTTTTACATTGGTGTCAAAATCGCGCTTTTCTATCTCCTCATCCGTCAAATCGAAGTGGTGGGGACAGACTTCCGTAGTCACATTGATGCCGTCCGCTTTTGCCCGCCGCACCAATTCCACCGCCCGGGCCGTACTGATATGAGCTACATGCACATGTCCCCCTGTAAACTCCGCCAGCAGGATATCCCGTGCAATCATCGTCTCTTCGGCAATGCCGGGCGTGCCGTCAATCCCCAGCCGTGCCGACACTTTTCCCTCGTGCATGTGACCCGGACGGGAAAGCTTTAAATCCTCCTCGTGATTGATGATGGGCATCTCCAGCATCGAAGAATATTCCAGGGCCACGCGCATCAGCTGGGAATTATACACCGGGTCACCGTCGTCGCTGAAGGCCACGGCCCCGCCCTCTTTCATGTCAGCCATCTCCGCGATGGAGATTCCTTTCCGTTCTTTAGATACACAGCCGATAGGATGCACGTCCACCGGAAGATCGCTGGCCCTGTTGCGGATGAACTCCACCACATCGCGCGAATCGATGGCCGGCTGGGTATTAGGCATGCAGGCCACCTCTGTAAAACCACCGAAGGCAGCAGCGGCACAGCCCGTCTCAATCGTTTCCTTATGCTCAAAGCCCGGCTCCCGCAGGTGCACATGCATATCCATCCATCCGCCGGAGACATATGCTCCGTCCGCATCGTGGACCGACTCATCCCCGGCGGCTTCCAAATCCGTTCCTATTTCAGCGATATTGCCATCGGCAATGCGAAGATCCAGCTGCCGGCTGCCGTCGAAATCAGCCCCGACCGGCTTCACGTTCTTAAGTAGTAAATTAGGTGTGTAACTCATACAAACTTTCCGTTATTTTTGATGATGCTTAATATACAAAAACCAGCGGGCTGATGAAGCTGATTTCCCGATTTTGCCCAGCCCCCGCAAACAGTCGGTTCTTACTGCTGTTTGCGAGCGGGATCAGCCTGCCTGCCAACACTGTCAATGAAAACTGTTAACCAAACCCTGCCATGCCGCAACCGGACCTTTTTGCCTCCTCCACGCTGACCGTCTCCGAGCTCACCGAAGATATCAAACTCCTTCTGGAAGGCAACTTCCCGGACGTCAAAGTGGAAGGCGAAGTCAGCAATGCCTCCACCAGCCGAAGCGGTCATACCTACTTTACCCTCAAAGATGAAGATGCCCAGCTCTCCTGTGTGATCTGGAGCGGCATCAACCGCCGCCTGGATATTGACCTCACTGACGGCCAGCATATCATAGCCGGCGGAGATATCCAGGTCTATCCACCACACGGCAAATACCAGCTGATCGTCCGTTCCGTGGAGCAGGCCGGGGTGGGAGCCCTCCAGAAAGCCTTTGAAAAGCTTAAGGCCCGGCTCAAAAAAGAAGGACTTTTCGAAGAACACCACAAGAAACCGCTCCCCCGGTTCCCCTTCAGGATCGGAGTCGTTACCTCCGCTACCGGAGCCGCCTTTCACGATATACGCGATACCCTGGAGCGCCGCTGGCCGGCGGCTACGGTCTACCTCCACCACGCCAGCGTGCAGGGGGCCAACGCTGCCCCCGAACTGGTCAGGGCTATTAACTGGTTTTCGTCCCGTCAAGATGTGGACCTGCTGATCGTGGGACGCGGCGGCGGGTCGCTGGAGGACCTCTGGCCCTTTAATGAAGAAGCCGTGGCCCGGGCCCTCTTCAACTGCCGGGTTCCAACCATCAGCGCTGTAGGGCACGAGGTGGATTTCAGCATCTCCGATTTTGTGGCTGACGCCCGGGCGGCCACACCCACCCAGGCTGCCATTCTCGCCACGCCGGATATCAACGAAGTGCGCATGTATGCCGATGACCTGTCCAACCGCCTGCACTCGTCGGTGGAAGACCGCCTGACCAATTACAAAGAGCACGTCCGCCAGCTCGTCCAGTCGCATGCCCTGCAGGTAGTACGGCAGAAAGTCACCGGGTTTCACGAGCGGGTCAGCGGGCTGCAGCATCGGCTGCAGCATCAGCAACAGGTGATGATCATGCAGAAAAGAGAGGTCCTCAGTGAGCTGCGTCACCGGCTCGCAATTCGCAATCCCAACGCAGCCCTGGAACAGGGCTACAGCCGCATCCGCCAGGAGGGGAAGTGGATTAAATCCTTCAAGGCCTTCAACAAGAAGAAGGCTGCAACCATCGAATGGAAGGACGGGAAAGCAGAACTGAATGACAAATAACGATTGCTCCCGGCGTTGCTTTGCACCAGCAGCCGGCTACATTCTTCCCTTTTTGGCGAAAAAACGGACGATTTCAGCAAGCTGATAAATTTTCTGTTGCCTTTTCTTCTAATTGAAACTAATCCTTTTTTTATATGGCACCTTTTGAATGGTCAAAAGGTGCGTAAAAACCACCGGCTGAACCTGCTTCGGCGTACGGGATCGCTCGCTGCGGAAATAAATGAAGATGTTGGTTTTTCTGTAGCTCCAACACCCCTTCTGCTCCGGAACACTTACTGCTTTTACCACCGCTTTCCCCATTTATTTCGTTATCGCAGCTCCCGTTCCCTTTTCACGCCTCACCAGCCAAGGCCGGCTATTTGGGAAGCTTTGATCCATAACCTTTTGATCTTAACACAAAGTGCCCGAATAGTAGAAGATTTCTCACTGCACTGCGTTTCGTTCGAAATGACGAGGATGCTGGATTGATGCGGGTAGCCTTACAAGGGTGACCATTTTTCACCTGCCCCCCATCGTCATCTCGACCGGCAGGGAGAGATCTTCTATTCTCAAGGCTGAGAGCCCAAATAACAGGAAATTCCTTGCTAGGGCTTGAAATGAACTATGTTTAAAATCAACCAACCGACACTTTTTTTGGTCCAGCTTGCTGACCCCGGCTTGTACAGGGTTTGGTGACAAAAATGGACAACTAAAAACGTTTTTCGGTTTCCCTAAACACATACCTAAAACAATTTCTTTTTTATATATAACCACTTTTGGATGGCCAAAAGTGGAGCAAAAACCACCGGCTGAACCTGCTTCGGCGCACGGGATCGCTCGCTGTGGAAATAAATGAAGATGTTGTTTTTCCTATAGTCCCAACATACTTATTGCTCCGGATCACTCGCTGCCTTTGCCCCTGCTTTCCCCATTTATTTCGTTATCGCAGCTCCCGCTCCCTTTTCACGCCTCACCAGCCAAGGCCGGCTGTTTGGGAAGCTTTGATCCATAACCTTTTGATCTTAACACAGGGTGCCCGCACAATAGAAGATTTCTCACTCCACTGTGTTCCGTTCGAAATGACGAGGATGCTGGATTGATGCGGGTAGCCTTACAAAGAATTACTCTTTCTTTACCTGCCCCTCATCGTCATCTCGACCGGCAGGGAGAGATCTTCTATTCTTCAGGCTAAGTGCCCAGATAGTAGAAACTATCTCAGCCGGCAATTTTTTTGGTCCAGCTTGCCTGGTACCGATCCTTCGGGATTTCTTCGTTGAAAAAAGGAATAAATATTTAACTCCTCGGTGCTGATGACTATTATCAACGCTGATTCAAGCCTCCGCCAGCCCCTCGTCAAACAGAAATTCTTCTGGTTGGGTTTTGTCACATGCAAAAAAAGAGCACTCTCTAAAAAAATCTAAATTAATTCTTTTTATATAGCACCTTTTGAATGGCCAAAAGGTGCGTAAAAACCACCGGCTGTACCTGCTTCGGCGTCCGGAAAAGCTTGCACCATGACCTTCAACATTCAACACATAACCTGCAACAGAACGAACTCCAGGTGGGGCTTATCACTTTCATTAAAGAATAATAAATACCCCGGCCTGCTTAACTGCAGGCACGACACACGACATGGGATGTTGGGAATGGAGCTTTGAACATCTTATGTTATAAGAAGATACAAAACGGACGTCGGCAAGGATCTTCAACCACCTAGGCCCAACTTTATGTTTGACCAATATCGCATACAGATTGATTACAAACCCCGCCAGCAGCAATTCCTGAATGCCCTGCTGGCACTGGGCACCGGTGTGCTTACCCTCATCTATCCCAACTTTCTGTATCTCATCGCCGCGGGTTACCTGGTGGCCCTGGGACTGCTGTTCATGGCTTTTAGACTGCCTTCCGTCCTTTCAGCCATCCCCATCGTCACCGGCGTGATTATCTTCATTTTCCCCGAACTTATTCCCATCACCTTTGCAGCTTTTCTCGGCCTGTTTGGATTCCTGCTCCTGTTCGGCTTCCAGTTTTCCATCGTCGGTGTGCTCACGCTAATCATTGCCGCACTCATTCTTATGAACCCGGATTCAGTAGCCTATCTGATTGCCACTTTCCTCCTCGTCTACGCCGTTTCCAACCTGATCCGCTTCTACCGCAACTGGAAAAAAAGCGGCCCCTCCACCGGCGATCAGGTGAGCATTCAGTGAGGGTGCACGGGTAAAACAGTTATCCGGGGCTGTCTTTTCTTCTAATTGAAATCTATTCTTTTCATACAGCACCTTTTGGATGGTCAAAAGTGGAGCAAAAACCACCGCCTGAACCTGCTTCGGCGTACGGGATCGCTCGCTGCGGAAATAAATGCAGATGTCGTTTTTTCTGTAGCTCCAACGCACCTACTACTCCGGATCACTCACTGCTTTTACCACTGCTTTCCCCATTTATTTCGTTATCGCAACTCCCGCTCCCTTTTCACGCCTCACCAGCCAAGGCCGGCTGTTTGGGGTAACCTTAATTCACATCATTTTATTTTCAAGGCTGAGTGCCCGCACAGTAAAAGATTTCTCACTCCACTGCGTTCCGTTCGAAATGACGGGGGTGCTGGATTGATGCGGGTAGCCTTACCAAGGATTACTCTTTCTTTACCTGCCCCACAGAGTCATCTCGACCGGCAGGGAGAGAGCTTCTATTCTCAAGGCTGAGTCCCCAAATAGCAGGAAATTCCTTGCAAGGCTTGAAATGAACTGTGTTTAAAATCGACCAACGGATACTTTATTGGTCCAGCTTGCTGGCCCCGGCTTATACGGAGTTTGGTGACAAAAATGGACAACTAAGAACGTTTTTCGGTTTCCCTAAACACATACCTAAAACAATTTCTTCTTTATATACCACTTTTGGGTGGCCAAAAGTGGAACAAAAACCACCGGCTGAACCTGCTTCGGCGCACGGGATCGTTCGCTGCGGAAATAAATGCAGATGTTGGTTTTTCTGTAACTTCAACGCACCCCTTGCTCTGAAACACTTACTGCTTTTACCACCGCTTTCCCCATTTATTTCGTTACCGCAGCTCCCGTTCCCTTTTCACGCCTCACCAGCCAAGGCCGGCTGTTTGGGGAAATTAATCCACAACTTTCAACCTTTAACTTTTAACATATACCCTGTAATGGATCAGATACACCAATAAAAAAATCGCGCCCCAGCGATCAGGCTAAACCTGGAAAAAAACTTGCTGCCGGACCGTAAACCCATCAACTGCTTGTTAATAATGCCTAACTTATATTATCATATCCACGCAGCCTTGACCAATAATCTTAACCGGCAGCATCATATGATTTCCCTGACCCTCCGCTTTTACGGGGACCTGAAGGAACTGCTTCTCATCTCGCACGATGGGATGCCCGTCCATCGGCGGCTCCCTCTGCCGACCTCGGTCAAGGACCTTATCGAAGGCTGCGGCGTGCCCCACACGGAAGTGGACCTGGTTCTGGTTGACAGGGAACCCGCCTCCTTCAGCCGGCTCGTCGAGGACGGGGAATATATCAGCATCTATCCTCCCTTCAGTACTATCGAGCTCCCCTCCGGCCAGCGCCTGCAGCAACCCCTGTCGGGCCCGGCCCGTTTCCTGGCAGATGTCAACCTCGGCAAACTTGCCTGGTATCTCCGAATGGCCGGCTTCGATAC
The DNA here is from genome assembly GCF_900182555.1 of Fodinibius sediminis. Lineage (GTDB taxonomy): Bacteria > Bacteroidota > Rhodothermia > Balneolales > Balneolaceae > Fodinibius > Fodinibius sediminis. The sequence goes on from NZ_FXTH01000012.1 coordinate 85,020, forward strand.
GGCCTACCGTAACAACGCCGAAGACAGGGAGCTGCTCGAGCAGATGGAGGAAGAGAAGCGCATACTGCTGACGCGCGACCGCAAGCTGCTTATGCATAACGCCGTTGAACACGGCTATCTTCCACGGTCTGATGATCCGGTCGAACAGTTGCAGGAAGTGTTCGGGCGCTTTCATCTCCTTCGGGAAACAGCCCCCTTCACGCGGTGCCCGCACTGCAACGGCCGGCTCCGGCAGGTGGCCAAGGAAGACATCATTGACCGGCTTGAACCGCTGACCAAACGCCACTACCAAACATTCTCCCAGTGTCCCGACTGTGGACAGGTGTACTGGTCGGGCTCGCACCTCCGGCGGCTGGATCCCCGGATCCGGGAGTTACTCACTACCGGATGACGCCCAGCCCTTCGCAGGCATGCACCACGGGGCGGATATTTCATCGCTATCCGGGTATGACTGCCTGTCTCCTACTGCTCCGGGATCCGATCTGAATCCTGGCGGTCCACCATCCAGAACGGGTAGCGATCGGCCGTGGCCGAGACTTCATCCAGGGCATCCAGCTCCTCGCTGCTGAGCGTGATATTCACCGAACGGATATCCGACTCGAGCTGCTGCATGTTTTTGGCCCCGATGATGGTACTGGTGACGCCCGACTGCAAGCGAACCCACGCCAGCGCCACCTCGGCAACCGTGGCCCCATGCGTCTCGGCAATCTCCTCCATGACCTCCACAATATCATAGGCCTGTTCCTTGTCGATGGGCGGGAAATCAAAATCATCGCGCCGCGAACCGTCGCCGGCCCTGGGAGTGTCACGGGTATATTTTCCACTCAGAAACCCTCCGGCCAGCGGACTCCATGGCATGAATCCCAGCTGCTCGGACTGGCTCATCGGCAGCAGCGCATCTTCCACGTCGCGTCCCGACAGCGAATAAAAATACTGCATCGCCTTGAACGCGTGCCAGCCCTCCCGACGGGCGATGCCCTGCGCCTTCATCACCATCCAGGCCGGCCAGTTGCAGACACCGATATAGCGGACCTTGCCCGTCTCAACAATGTCGTTGAGGCTTCGCATAATCTCACGGGTGGAAGTCACCATATCCACCCCGTGCACGTACAGCAGGTCGATGTAGTCGAGCTGCAGCCGCTCAAGACTGTTGTCCACCGAGTTAAAGATATGAAAGCGCGAGAGTCCCCGGTTGTTGGGATCATCTCCCATGGTTCCCCGTACCTTGGTAGCTATGACCAGTTCCTGTCGGTTGAGTTCCAGGTTTTTGAGGCTGTTGCCCAGGATAGACTCGGACTGGCCGTACGAATAGATATTGGCCGTATCAATAAAATTAATACCCGCATCCACTGATTTCTTAATCAGTGCATCCGCTTCTTTCTGTTTCTGCTGGCCGATGGCTTCCCAGTACCCTTCTCCTCCGAAGGTCATCGTCCCAAAACAGAGTTCAGAAACCAGCAGTCCCGTATCGCCTAATAGATTGTATTTCATGATGAATAAGTTAATGAGTTAATGTCCGTTGTTGCTTCAATGCAACAGCAGCCCCCGGCACAGCATTCCGCTCCTCAACCTCTCCCCTGGTAAAACAGCTATTCTTCAAGACGGACCTTGTCCTATTCGTCAGAAAGTGATGACAACCCGCCTCAAGAAACATCCACGGCTGGGGGCATAGAGCCAAACAAAACCGAAGCGGCCCGCTGGAGATTGAGCCGGGGAGCCCGTAACGGGAGAAGTATACCATGTATAGAAAACAGAGCACGGCATATGGGACATGCCTTTTTATGTCCCTATAGGGATCAGCGGCTGTTCCCTCTAAGGATAAGACGTCCATCCCTACAGGGATATGAATAACAGGTGCCCGCGGATAACTATCCTGTTGCCCTCTCCTTTAATTTAAACCCATCCTTTTTTATTTAACCACTTTTGGATGGCCAAAAGTGGAGCAAAAACCACCGGCTGTTTGGGGTAAAATGACTCACTACATTTTTTCCTAAAGAAAGAGTGCCCGAATAGTAGAAGATTTCTCACTTCACTGTGTTCCGTTCGAAATGACGGGGGTGCTGGATTGATGCGGGTAGCCTTACAAGGGCAACCATTTTTCACCTGCCCCCCATCGTCATCTCGACCGGCAGGGAGAGATCTTCTATTCTCAAGGCTAAGTGCCCGAGTTGCAGAAGGCTTTCTTTCCAAGGCCCGATACGACGTTAATACGGCATGCAGGTAGCCTTATAAAAAAATACATCAGCTGATTCATTATCTGTTGCCCTCTCTTCTGATTAATATCATTTTTTATATAGCACCTTTTGAGTGGTCAAAAGGTGCGGAAAAACCACCGGCTGTACCTGCTTCGGCGCACGGGATCGCTTGCTGCGGAAATAAATGAAGATGTTGTTTTTTCTATAACTTCAACGCACTTGTTGCTCTGGCCCGCTGACCGCCTTTACCACCAATTTCCCCATTTATTTCTTTTTCGCAGCTCCCGCTCCCTTTTCACGCCTCCCCAGCCAAGGCCGGCTGTCTGGGGAAACCCTGATCCATAACTTTTGATCTTAACGCAGGGTGCCCGCACAATAGAAGATTTCTCACTCCACTGTGTTCCATTCGAAATGACGGGGGTGCTGGATTGATACGAGTAGCCTTACAAGGGCAACCATTTTTTACCTGCCCCCGCATCGTCATCTCGACCGGCAGGGAGAGATCTTCTATTCGCAAGGCTAAGGGCCCGAGTTGCAGAAGGATTTCTTTCCAAGGCCCGATACGACGTTAATACGGCATGCAGGTAGCCTTATAAAAAAATACATCAGCTGATTCATTATCTGTTGCCCTCTCTTCTGATCAATATCATTTTTATATAGCACCTTTTGAGTGGTCAAAAGGTGCGGAAAAACCACCGGTGAAGTGGGAGATCCTTTTGGCTTGACCCAAAAGGATCTTAAAAACTCAAGAAGAATTTAACTCCTCGGTGCTGATGACTATCAGCAACGCTGATAAAGATTGGCCGCCAGCCCCTCGTCAAACAGAAATTCTTCCGGTTGGGCTTGTAACTTTCATTAAAAAACAATCTGGATTTAGTGACAAAGATGGAATAACTCTTTCCACGCCTCACCAACTAAGGCCGGCTTTCTGAAGAAACCTTGATTCAAAACTTTCAACCTTTAAGATGCAACGTGCAACTAAACTAACTTCAAATGGAGCTTACCCCTTTCATCAAAGAGTAACAACCCTCCGGCCTAACGAAAGGTGAGGGGCCCGTTTCGTCGTGGCGAGCGGGAGCGTAAAAAAATCATTTCCTGTCTGACGACCAGCGGGAGGAGTCAAATGATTTTAGCAACGAGAGCCGCAGCGGGGTGCCGAAGCTTTCTCAGCCGGCGACGTTTTTGGGTTCCGTTTTTGCGTCGTTCCAAAAATGGAACAAGAACATGCTCATTCAAAAAAGGAACAATGCTTTTCACGCCTCACCAGCCAAGGCCGGCAGTTTGGGGAAGCTTGCATCATGACCTTCAACATTCAACACATAACCTGCAACAGAACGAACTCCAGATGGGGCGTATCACTTTCATTAAGAAGTAACCAGGGGGTTTGGGAAGAAAGCCTTATTTCTAAATAAGGTAACAAACACCTTAACCGCGCCCTCACTTTAAGCTTTCGATAACCGTCCGGGTGTTCTTTTCCTCGAAGGTACGGATCAGGCGGAGGACACCGGGAAGCAGAACGCCCGGGGGTGCAAGCACCGCCTTTGCGACCCGTTCTATCTGGGCATCCACATCGCGGATGATGTGTTCTTTCTCCTCTTCACCGGCATGCGCCAGGGTCACGGCCAGGTTCCACGCAAAATCCCGGGCCCTCCGAATGCTGAAGTTGACGACGGACTCATCATTTCGCTCCCCGATCCAGTCGAGCAGAAAAAGCAGGGGCGAGGACCGCCCTATCCATTCCTGCATCTCATCAATCAGCTCCTCAAGCAGGTCGTTCACAATCATAAAATCCTTTTTGAGCAGCTGGATCTGTCCGCCCGGGGCCGTCTCGGCCGCAGCCACTCCCAGGTCCAGGTTTATATGGGCATTCATGCCCAGGAGCAGATGCTGCAAGATGATCGGCTTTCGCCCATCCGGCCCCTCGGCAGCCCGAAAAGCAATCTTCCATACAAAGGAAACCGGTTTGTCGTGGCGATAGCGCCAGAAGGCCTGAATATATTTCCGGGCAAAGCCGACGTCGAAACGCTCCATCCGCCGGGGATCCTCAAACACGCCTTCCGTAATTCCATCTGCTATCCTTGCCGTGGTTCGACGATATACAAAAGCGAAAATCGCCAGCGGACTGTCCTCTTCCACCGTCGTGCTGATGATATTGTCAAGCTCTTCGAGCACCCCGTCAATCGTACTGATGTTGGTCATAAGCCCATAGAATATGTGGTATTTCATCTGTGTGCAAGTTGCAGGTATATACGGGGGAAGAAAGAAAGAGGCAAATAATCAGGGGAACCCCGGCAGCAACCGGTAAGGGCTATGCCTTTTCTACTGTATTTAACCGGGGGATCTGTGAGGCCGGAAGTACCAACTGCTCTCTGTTCTTCACCTTACTACTTTTGGTTACACAGCGGTACAAGCCAATATAAAAGTCTCCCGCCAGACTGCTGACAAGACAATTCCAGTCTGGGTCTGACTACGAGACGACCACTAAACACCCCGTTTATCAATAGTAATGCAGCTATTGATAAGATAATCGCAGAATCAGCTCCTGATTTTTTGCTGAAAGAAAAGTATAATGGATTTTGGCTTCGGGACTGGACAACATCTACAGTAAAGGGTACAAACAGACATGGACACGGATAAACAAATACGGCTAACCACATTCAGTTGGCTAACTGAACAGGTGGAGATGCATGGGGACGTGCTAAACCGCAACAAGTTAGCAAAGGGATTTTATTTTAAGGGCACAAGAATACCTTTGGTTTCCCCCCAAGGGATTTTTAAACCCAAACAGCTGGATCTACCCCTCACTATTACTACCTCTCCCAAGGGACCTTATACCGACAGTTTTGATAAAAATGACTTTTTGCTCTACAAGTACCGGGGAACTGACCCAATGCATCGAGATAATGTTGGGCTTCGACAATGTATGCAAAATGAAACACCCCTAATCTATTTCCACGGTATTGTACCCGGCAAGTACCTTGCCGTTTGGCCGGTCTATGTTATTGGGGACAACCCCGATGCCCTTACGTTTAGAGTTGCAGCAGACAACCAGTATGAAATAGATTCCGAAGGAAAGGCAGCTGAAGGCAGCCAATACAGGCGTGCCTACATTACTTCCACCGTAAAAAGACGTTTGCACCAACGCGGATTTCGTGAACGGGTAATGGCTGCCTACCAATCGCAATGTGCGTTTTGCCAGTTAAAGCATGTGGAACTGCTCGACGCTGCCCATATCATACCGGATAAAGATGAAGAATCTATCCCTTCTGTTAATAATGGCTTGGCTCTCTGCAAAATCCATCATGCCGCTTTCGACCAGCATATCATTGGGGTTTCCCCGGATTACGAGATTAAGGTGAAAGAGGATGTATTGCAAGAGAAGGATGGCCCGATGTTAAAGCACGGCATTCAAGAGTTGCAGGATCAGAAGTTGATATTGCCAAAATCTAAGAGTGCGTGGCCAAATCAGGAGTTTTTGGATGTCCGGTACCAGCGATTTAAGGATGTTGGCTGATTTGTATTGAGATTATCCCCTATGAATTGGATTCTGGGATGAAAACATTAAAAGCTAATTCTAAAATCACAATATGTATTTATCAAGACTCAGATTATGGAATTTTAGGAAGTATAGTATTCAAGAGGGAAATACCATTGAAAATAACAACCCCGGTTTAACGGTTGATTTTAAAGATGGACTGAATGTTTTAATTGGAGAAAATGATTCAGGCAAATCCACAATTATTGATGCCATCAAGCATGTTTTATTAACTCAAAGTCATGAGTATTTACGGTTTGATGAAAAAGATTTTCATTCAAATGGAGAAGGTCGCGCAGAGAACCTAAAAATCGAGTGTACTTTTGAGGGGTTTGAAGATAAGGAAGCAGCAAGTTTCTTAGAGTGGATTGGATTCGATGATGATGGCAATTATAAATTAAAAGTATGGCTGACTGCTAAAAGAAAAGATAATCGAATTATTACTGATGTCAGGGCTGGCCTTGATGAGGAGGGGGCCCAATTGGATGGTAATGCCAGAAACCTGTTAAGAGTTACGTATCTAAAACCATTGAGGGATGCTGAAGCAGAGTTGACACCTGGTTACAAGTCACGGTTTGCTCAGATACTTCGAGGTGATGATTTATTTATTAAAGCAAAGAATGCCGATGGAGAACTAGAAGAACATGTCTTAGAAACTTATGTAAACAAAGCTAATGAGTGGATAACAAATTATTTTGAAGAAAGTGAGATAGATGACCACGATGGTTTAGATATACCGGAGGATACACAAGGCGCAAGACACATAAAGGATACTATAACTAATTTTCTCAAGATATTTTATGAAGATGGGAAAGATGCTAATCCTTTCGTAGAAATTGCTGGGAGTGATTTACTAGATATCTTAAAAAAGTTATCACTTAACCTTGAAGAAAATAAATCAGGTCTTGGTTCACTGAATTTATTATTCATAGCTGCTGAATTAGTTCTATTGCAAAATGAAGAAGAACGAGGATTAAAACTGGCTTTAATTGAGGAGTTAGAAGCTCATTTACATCCTCAAGCACAATTGAGACTGATAAATTATTTGCAACAAGAACAAAATGGCCGACAGTTCATAGTAACAACCCATAGTACCACTTTAGGGTCCAAAATTGATCTGAAAAATTTAATCATATGCCAATCTGATGACGTGTATCCGATGGATAGTCAATATACAGAACTTAATGAAAATGACTACGGGTTCTTGCAACGGTTTTTAGATGCTACAAAGGCCAATTTATTCTTTGCAAAAGGGGTTATAATCGTTGAGGGGGATGCAGAAAATCTTCTCATACCAACTATTGCTGAAGTAATTGATAGGCCACTTCATAAACACGGAGTCTCCATTGTAAATGTTGGCAGTAAGGCTTTGTTAAGGTATGCGAAGATCTTTAAAAGATTGGATGATAAAAAAATGAATATCCAGGTTTCAGTTATAACTGACCTTGATATAGAACATAAAATTGGTGATGAGTCAAATGAAGTAATACCCAAAGAGGTAGCAAATTTTGATGAAGAGAAAGGATCAAGAGTTGACACACTAAAAGATACCTTTAACTCAGAAGATGTAGTTCAGGTATTCCCATCTCCAAAGTGGACAATGGAATTTGATTTAGCTGAAGGGCAATTAGCACCCTATATAAATAGAGCCATACATATTGCCCAGCTTGTGAAGAGTCGGGAAGGGTATGATGCACCGTTCAACCCTTTGAGTAAAGAGGATATCCGGCGGAAATGTGAAGACGCTAATACCTATTTAGAACAAATCAGAGAGGAACAAGATGATGATTTATATGTTGCTTATAAAATTTATGAGAAATTGAAAAAACACCATGCTTCAAAGGCTGTAACTGCTCAATATTTGTCAGACATATTTGTTAATGATCCAGAAAATGAAGAGACAGACGAAGATTATAAAACAGAAATAAAAGAGATCATCAGAGATGACGAAACATTTTCATACTTACGAGATGCAATTTGCCATGTGACTAAACCCATGGGGGCTGAAAATGGAAATAACTGATGAGGCGATAGATAGAATAGGTGAGCTTTTATTACCAGAGGGAGCAACATTATAAGTATACAATAAAGACCTACTTTGAGTCATACAACCGAATAGCAAATATTAACAAGCCCACCTTACCTACAGTTAAATCTCATTTAAAAAAATATGATACCTCCAAGGCAAGTAAGTATTTTGAATCAATGATCAATTGTTTCTTACGAATTTTACAATTAGCTGATGTAAAGCGAGACACGGGAGACGGTACTCGTTCCTATACTAAGAATACTCTTCAAACCACTCTTAAAGAAGACAATGAGGATTTTTATTTAAATTTTCGAACAAATATAACTAAGTGGATATCTGGAATTATTAACTCTACCGATAGTTACTCTGAAGAAGTATTAGAATCAGTAAGAGAATATATAAATGAGGAATTTCTACCATTCTTTGAAATAGAAGGAGATGATGAAGTACTCAGAGAATTTATAGATAGTAATTTCGTAGATGAAGGTTTTGATGAAGAAGAATTATTCGATAAGAATATATTTAACCATTCATCTGATGATTTCTCACATATTGATGTAGAAGTTGGAACCGTACATTCAGTAAAAGGTGAAACTCATACAGCTACATTATACCTAGAGACGGATTATTATGGTAGTAGAGAATCTGATAGAATCATGGATCAGCTAGTTGGAAACTTATATGATAATCCTGCTCAAGGTGAAGTTAGGATAAAGGAAACCTTGAAGATGGCTTATGTTGGTATGTCCAGACCTACTCATTTACTTTGCTTCGCGGGAAAAGAGGAAAACATTATGCCTAATAAAGAGGCCCTGGAAGACAACTGTTGGGTAATTATTGAAGATTTAATTAATTGATCTCGAACTTAAAATAATACGATTCAGAGCGTCCGGGTGGTTCAGCCGCAGAGCAACTGAACAGAGATAAGTGTTTTTTTAAAAAAACGCCTGGTGCCCATGCTCCGCGCTACCCCCATTTACGCTCCACGTACCCTCCCTCTTCCTAATAACTAAAACCATCCCTACGCCAGGATATTCTCGTTACCCGAATCGGCCACAAAGACGCAGGCCGACTGTGTTTCCTCTACATAAGAACGGAGTTTATCCAGGTCCGGCTCTTCCGGCAGGCCAAGCAGATCCACATCCGCTTGCGGGGCATTTCGCATGACCGTTTCAAAGTTGCCAATCTCAACATGCGGAATCACATCGGGCAGCCGCGCAACATCCAGCAGGTTGTTCAGGTACTGATAGGCCTTTTCCACTTCCGGCTCCTCCACCACGGTGATGATGCGCATCCGGGCGTTCCAGTTTACCTTCAGCTTGTAGGCCGTCAGCATCGCCAGGTCCACGTTCCCGAGCTCCATACTCAGGTCCCACTCGGGACTCTGTTCATGGATCCACACGTTGACCGAAGCACTGCGGCCCAGCTGGGCAATGGTATCCTCCACATAGAGCTGGATCCCCATGTTGTTGAGCCGCGCCTGACGCATGATCGAAAGAATCTCTTCATCATAATGCTTGTGGGCGGGAAGCCGCAAAAACAGGATATTGGGCTTAAAAAACGTGCCCTGCAGCGTCTGCAGGGAATTGAGTACGGCATCCTCAAAATTAGTCGAATCAATGACACTCCACTGGGCATAGATATTTTCTCGCTGGAATGATATGGCAAAATCCATCAGGGAATCCCGCAGCTCGCTGTCGTCATTCTGTCCCGACATGCCCACCAGCTTTACCGATCCCTTGGGATACACCAGGTTCCTGATGAGGCTGAAATTACCGCGCAGTTCGCGCGAACTCCGGACGGGCACCAGCAGGTTGGCCTTCCAGGCGCGTTCGTTATTCTCCGGGAGGCTCGATATTCGCTTGGCCGCCCACTCGGCCAGCGACACAAAAAGACCGCTGCGCATATCACCGTAGGGCACTTCAAGTTTCCGGTTGGTCAGGTACAGGTAGGTAATGATCACAAAGCCGAGGGCAATAAGTCCAAAGGTGGAATTGATGATAAACATAGTAAACAGGCAGCCCACGGTCCCCAGCAGGGGTACGAATTTGGGGATCCGAAAGGTCGGGCGAAAACTGATCATATCCATCCGCTGCTCGATAAACACCACCAGGTTGATCATCATGTAGGTAATCAGGAAGAACATGGTGATGAGCGGGGCGATGGTGTTCAGGTCCCGTACCAGCAGGGAAGCCAACACCAGTCCGCCGGTGAGTATAATGGCATTGCGTGGTTCGCCATTCTCGGCCAACTCCGAAAAGACATCTCCGCCGGGAAAAATTTTATGATCGCCCAGCGCCTGCAGAATTCGGGGCGCCCCCACGATAGAAGCCAGCGCCGACGAGAACGTAGCCCCGAGCAGTCCGCCCAGCACGGCCGGCGCCCAGAGCGCATAATCGATCATCACGTTGTAATTGCTCACCAGCTCATCCACGGGTGCCACCCGGGCCATCCAGTAGCCGGTAGACATATACACCAGGTAGCTGATGGCGATGGCCGACAGCGTACCTAGCGGAATACTCCTTTTTGGATTCTTGAGCTCGCCCGACATATTCGCCCCCGCCATAATACCGGTCGCCGCCGGAAAGAGAACAGCAAAGACAACCCAGAAGCTGACGCCCTGGAAATTATCCCCGGGTGCTCCCGGAAACGCTCCCCACCACTGGATGCTGTGTTCCATTGCCCCGGTAAATACGCTGGCTCCGACTGAAATGAGGGCCCCGATAATGACTGCCAGTATGATGTACTGGATGCGAAAAGCCAACCGGGCACTTAAATAGGCTACAATGAAGAGGATCCCAAAAACGACGATATCGACGATGATGGCGTAATGGCCGGGAAAGATATAGAGCCATCCCTCCCGGAAACCGAAAATATACATGGTGATGGCAAAGGTCTGCGCCAGGTACAGCGGCACACCCACGCTGCCGCCGACCTCCAGTCCCAGTGACTGCGATATAATGGAATATGCCCCGCCCGCCTTAATGCGGATATTCGTGGTTATACACGACATGGACAGCGCCGTAAACGTTACGATTACAAAGGCCAGGGTAATAATCAGCCAGCCGCCCAGGAGCCCGGCGTTCCCGATGACCCAGCCTTGACGCAGGAACAGGATCACCCCGAGGATGGTCAGCAGTGTCGGCACAAAGACGCCCCCAAAGGTCCCATACTTCTGCTGTATGGTGGAGGCATGATCTTCAACCTGTTCCTGGAGCGTGGATTCTTCTGCAGCCTCTTTGTTCATATTTCTCCCTTTAGTTAATGACAGCTTGAAATTACCATCACACTATAACCAAACTAAGAAATCCGGTTCAATCAGCAAATTTGTTTGCTTAGGCGGGAATAGGACTTCGTATGGTTATATCCAGGGATAATATATGAGGATGATCAGGTTAAAAGATCGAGCATCGCTATGCGAAACGTAGAGCAATTGAACGGAGATAGGAGTGGTATCTAAGTGAAACTATTACTTGGTACCCATGCTCTGCGTTGGTATCCAATTTACGCTCCACGTACACTCCCGCCTCCTAATCTACTAAAAACCAATAACTACAACCCTCCCTGCGCCAGGATATTCTCGTTGCCCGAATCAGCCAGAAAGACGCAGGCCGGCTCTGTTTCCTCTACATAAGAACGGAGCTTATACAAATCCGGTTCTTCCCCCAGTTGTTAAGTGTTTTAAAAACAATTATAATTTATTCTTGTTTTTATATCGTCAACCATCACTCATCCCGCAACCATGCGACTGCTTAACCATCATCTCCGGTTTCTTTTTGTGATCTGCTTCTTTGTCCAGGGCCTTGCCGCATCCGAAATGGCCCGGGCACAGGCATCCGCCACTCCCTCTTACAGCAACCCCCTCATTTTGCAGCGCGCCGATCCCTGGGTCTACCGGCATACGGACGGCTACTATTATTTTACAGCAACTGTACCAGAATACGACCGCCTGGAGATTCGCCGGGCCAGGACTATCGAGGGACTCAGGGAAGCCGAACCGGAGGTCATCTGGCGCAAGCATGAGAAAGGTCCCATGGGCTCGCATATCTGGGCACCTGAGCTGCACTACATCGACGGCAAATGGTACCTTTATTTTGCCGCCGGGGGCGCAGAGGATGTCTGGGCTATACGGATGTATGTACTGGAGAATGATTCCGAAAACCCGCTGACAGGCCACTGGGAAGAGAAGGGGCAGACCAGGACCCGGTGGGAAACCTTTTCGCTGGATGCCACAACCTTCGAACACCGAGACACCCGCTATATGGTATGGGCCCAGCACCCGCCGGAGATGGAGGGCAACACGGCGCTGTACATCGCCGAGATGGACACGCCCTGGAGCATCGTCCAGCCGCAGGTAGAGCTAAGCCGACCTGACTACGACTGGGAGAAACAACTCTTTAAGGTTAACGAGGGGGCAGCGGTGATCAAAAAAGACGGCCGTATCTTCATGACCTATTCGGCCAGCGGTACCAACCATCACTATGCGATGGGTCTACTGAGCGCAGATGCCGATGCCGACCTGCTGGACCCCGCCAGCTGGAAAAAATCACCGGAGCCGGTATTTTCAAGCTCCGACGAAAACGGTATTTACGGGCCGGGGCACAACAGTTTTACCACTACCCCGGACGGCGAGACGGACCTGATGTTCTACCACGCCCGCAGCTACAGGGAGATCGAAGGTGATCCCCTCAGCGATCCCAACCGGCATACCCGTGTTCAGGTCCTGCGCTGGTCGGATGAGGGCGAACCGATCTTCGGCGTCCCCCGTCCGGATAATACTATCGTGGATCCGGGAATGCGTTAATATTGAGACCGCAATAGAAGGTTGGCTGCATTTCTATGTTTTTTTGAAAAAAAATGAACAGGCAGCGAGCCTCTCCTTTGCCCTGATTTCTAATCGAAATCAATTCCTTTTTTACATACCACTTTTGGATGGCCAAAAGTGGAGCAGAAACCACTGATGAAGGAACGCCTTTTGGCTTGACCCTTCCGAATGCTCGGAACCAGCAAGCTGGGCTCGTAAAAGCTCAAGAAGAATTTAACTTTATATTGTTGGTTGTAATTCTAAAAAGGTTTTATAGTCCATTTTTTGTCACCAAACCCCGTACAAGCCGGGGCCAGCAAGCTGGGACGAAAAAAGTGTTGGGGAAGAGCAAGATGTTGTGATAGTTAAAGCTTTTCGGGCAGTAATTGCTCTTCCACATAAGTACTTATGCTACATAATGTTTCCCGGCTCTTCCCCAAACCCCTGGTTACTCCTTATTGAACGTGATAAGTTTCATCTGGAGAAAGTCGTTTCATTTAGGAAGCCCCCCTCCGGCCTAACGAAAAGTCAGCGCTTTGGGTGGCGGATACGAGGCGGAGGAAAAAGAAATATATATCTGAGGAGCCCTGCGATGAGTTTATATTTTTCGCCGTAGACGATGCAGCAGCCAAGCGATGAGTTTTCTCAGCCGGCGACGTTTTTGGGTTCCCCAGCTTTGCTGGTCCCGCGCCTGCGGGATGCGTCGTTCCAAAAATGGAACAAGAACATGTTCATTCAAAAAAGGAACATCCCTTTGGTGACAAAAAATGGACGAGTGTATAGCATTATTTCTAACTAAGAGACTAAATGCCTTAACTACATAGCCGGCTGTTTAGGGGAACCTTTGATTCATTCCCTTTTGCTCTCAAGGCCGAGTGTCCGGACAATAGAAGATTTCTCACTCCACTGCGTTTCGTTCGAAATGACGAGGGTGCTGAAATGATGCGGATACCCTTTTATTAGATGGCCTCCCTTTACCTACCCCACCCCGTCATCTCGACCGGCAGGGAGAGATCTTCTATTTTAAGGCTGAGTGCCCAAATAAGTAGGAAATTTCTTGCCAGGGCTTGAAATGAACTGTGTTTAAAATCAACCAACTGACACTTTTTTCGCCCCGGCTTGTACGGGGTTTTGCGATAAAAGATGGACAAGAGTATGGCATTATTCTGAAATAAGGAAACTAACGTCTTAACCACTGAGGCCGGATGTTTGGGGAAGCTTGCACCACGACCTTCAATCTTTAACACTCAACCTGCAACAAAGCTTTATCTGTTCAGGGCGCCGGAGCTGCTAAACCACCCGTTCAATCCTCCCCGTTACCTACCTGGGCGGGATAGGACCCCAATATTTTCAGGGAGCTGGCTTTCTGTTCCAGCTCCTCAAGAGCCAGGCGCGTGTCGGGCTCGGCGATATTGCCTTCAATATCCAGGTAAAACTGGTATTTCCACGGCTCATTGGGCTTGGGACGCGATTCCAGCTTAGTCATCAGGATATCGTGTTCGTCTATCACATTCAGGCAGCTGACCAACGCTCCCTTGTCGTGCGAGGTAACCATCAGCAGGGAGGTCTTGCAGGGAATTTGCAGGTCTACCTCCACGGGTTTGGTGCTTACAATGACAAAACGGGTAAAATTCTCGGGCTGGTTCGCCAGATCCCGCTTCAGGATCTTCAGGTCATAAATATCGGCGGCATGGGCGCCTGCGATGGCTGCCTGCGATAGGTCGCCGTCTTCCAGCACCTTCTTGGCCGACATGGCCGTGTCGATATAGGATTCCACCTTGCAGCGGTGCTGCGTAGCCAGAAAATTGCTGCACTGGGCAATGGCCTGCGGGTGCGACAGGATACGGCGAATCCGGTCCAGGGGCACTTCTTCGATAGCCAGCAGGCAGTGGATGATGCGCAGCGCTTCTTCTCCGACGATATGAAGCTTACCATCACCCAGGATGTCATAGGTATCGCTGATGGAACCGGCCGTGGTATTTTCAATAGGCAGGATGGCATAATCCACTTCCCCTTCCTCTACGGCCTCGGCCGCCTGTCGAAAAGTGTCGTAGCCGACGGTCTGCACTTCCGTATACCGCTCTTCAAAATGACGGGCCGCTGCCTGGTCACTGTAGGCGCCTTCCGTCCCCTGGTAGGCTACCCGCACATGTTGGGCGTCGTTTTTGACGTTCTGGTGATCCACCAGGGTATGGGTCTGGAAACGGACCGAATGATCAATAATATCCTTGAAAAGCTGTTCGGCAAAATAGCGGTCCAGCCCCGCTTCCCGGGCAAGTTTCGTAATCTTGTCGAGCAGTTTCTCCTCGCGCTGGAAATCCCGGATCTTTTTCTTCTCATCAATTTTAAAAGAAGAAACCTCACGAACCAGCTGCTGGCGTTTGGCCAGGGCATCAATAATTTCTTTGTCGGTCTCGTCGAGTAGCTTGCGTATTTGATCTAATTTATCGGCCATATTATTGCTTCTGTTCACTTCTGGTACCCCGATAGGATATCGGAATAATAGCGTTTATAAAAATAAAATTATTAATCACCGGAAAAAAGAACGAAAGGCTTCCAGGCGGCTTTTCACCAGCACGGTGGTATGGTCAGGATGCATCAGCCGGTTGATTTGCGATACCGGAAAACAGCCGCCGGCAGGATAACAGCAGCCATCAGGGCAAGGAGGCCCGCCAGGTGCTGGATCTCATTCCAGCCGGCGCCCTTCAGCAGCACCATCCGCATGATTTTTATAAAGTGAGCCATAGGATTAAAGAGCGTCAGCTCCCGGGCCCACACCGGCATGCTCTCAATAGGCGTAAAGAGCCCACCCATGAGGATAAAGATGACCATCAGGAACCAGGCGATAAACATGGCCTGCTGCTGGGTATGGGTGACGGTTGAAATTAAGAGCCCCAGTCCCTGCACCACCAACATGAAAATCCCGGCGATGCCAAAAAGCAGCCATACGCTCCCCACAAAGGGGATATCAAAGCCAAAACGGGCGATAAGTAGGCCCAGCGCCAGCTCAAAGAGAGCAATAATCCAGAAGGGCAGCAGCTTGCCCAACATAAACTGGTAGCGCCTGATAGGCGTCACATTGAGTTGTTCGATGGTGCCTATCTCCCGTTCGCGCACAATATTCATCCCTGACAGAAACATACCAATCATCGCCACCAACACCACCAGGATACCCGGCACCATATACTTGATATAGTCCAGGTTGGGGTTGTACCAGCTGGCCGGAATGATGTCAATCCCTCCCGGGCCGCCCCCCCGGACTTCCTCTACATCCGGCCGGATACCGGCGTCAAAATCCTGGATGATGGAACGCCCGTATGCCTGAATAAGACCGGCTGTGGCACCGTCCACGGCATCGATGTTCATCTGAACGGAAGCGGGCCGGCCCGATCGAAGGTCGCGCTCAAAATGAGGAGGTATCACGAGTACCAGCTGCACCTTGTTTCTGCGGATATCGGTGATCCCTTCCTCTACATTGGCCGACTGGCTCCTGAGCGTGAAGTAACCGGAAGCCTGCATCTTGGTCACCAGCTGCCGGGAAACCCCCGAGCGGTCAAAATCCACCAGGTGCATGTCCACCTCTTTGAGCTCGTAGGTAGCGGCAAAAGAGAGGACAACAAGCTGGATGACCGGCATCACAAAGATAATCGGCAACATACTCTTGTTGCGGAATATCTGCAGGAACTCTTTCTGTAACAGAAATTTGATGGTTCTCATTATTCGCTGGTAGAAGTTAAGTCAAAAAGTGAGCGCTACTCAGATGCTTTTGCAAGGTCATTCTAATCGTATTTTGAAGCTTTTAATACCCAGTGCAATAAAGCCAAGGGTCATCACAACAAGCACCAGGGTCTCTTTCCACAGGAACAGCAGTCCGGAATCCTTAAGCATGATGCTGCGGACAATCACCAGGAACCAGCGGGCCGGAATAATATGACTCAGCCATTGCAGCGGCTGGGGCATGCTCGAAATGGGGAAAATGAACCCCGACAAGAGCACCGTCGGAAGCAGCAACCCGGCCAGGGAGACCATCATGGCGGTCTGTTGGTCGCTGGCCTTGGCCGAGATAAATACCCCCAGCGCCAGGGCCGTAAAAATAAAAAGCAGCGACTCGGCCAGAAAAAGCCCGTAGGATCCCCGGAAGGGCACATCAAACACCCACTGCGCCAGGGCCAGCACCGTCAGCACATTGACAAAGGCCAGCACCAGGTAGGGTAACACCTTGCCGATGATAATCTGTCCGGGATGCAGCGGCGATACCAGCAGTATTTCCATATTGCCCATCTCCTTTTCGCGGGTGATGGAGATGGAGGTCATCAGGGCCGAAACAAGCATCAGAATTACAGCAATAAGTCCTGGTACAAAGAGATTTACGCTTTCCAGCTGAGGATTAAACAGCATGTTGACCCTGGTGGTCAGGCCCGTCCGCGATTCGGGGGCCCGGCGCTGCTGGTAATCCAGGAGAATAGCCGAAGAATATTGCTGGATGAGCTGGGCCAGGTTGGGATTGGAGGCGTCGGTGACAACATGTACGGCCGGGCGCTCGCCTCGTTCCAGCCTGCGTGCAAAATCCTCCTCAAAAATGACGACCTCGTCGACATTGCCCTGCTGAAAATAAGAATCGATTTCATCATACCGCTGGAGCTGCCCGGTTATGGTAAAGTACCGCGAGGCGTCAATCTTGCCAGTCAGCTGACGGGTTACAGCGTCCCCGGATCTGTCCAGTACCATCACCCGGGCATTCTCCACCTCGTTACGGATGGCAAAACCAAACAGCAGCATCTGGATAATCGGCATGCCGAACAGCACCAGCAGCGTCCGCTTGTCGCGGTAGATCTGCTTGAACTCCTTTATAATAAATGCTCTGAAGGATTGCATATTCGTTGGTCAGTTTAACAGTAAGCAGTGCACCAGCAATGAACATATTTCTGCCTGCAAGTAACGCTTTATGGCTATCTTGAGATCACCCTTCATCGCGATCCGCCCCCCGGGCCAGTTTGATGAAGACCTGTTCGATGTCCTCCGCTTCAAATTGTTTCTTGAGTTCGGCCGGTGAGCCCAGGGCATCCATCCTGCCGTCGACCATAATCGACACCCGGTCGCAATACTCCGCTTCATCCATGTAATGGGTCGTCACGAAAACCGTCGTGCCCTCCTCCGCCACCTTGTAAATCTGCTCCCAGAACTGCCGCCGGGTGATGGGGTCCACCCCGCCGGTGGGTTCGTCCATAAATACGATTTTCGGCTCATGAATAAGGGCTACTGAAAAGGCCAGCTTCTGCTTCCAGCCCAGCGGAAGAGCCCCCACGCGTTTGTCCCGCAGGGCTTCCATCTGCAGCATCTCCACCAGCTCGGCAGATTTCTTCCTGATCTCCTCATCCCCAAGCCCGTAGATGCCGCCGTACAGCCGAATGTTTTCATACACGGTCAGATCGCCATAGAGCGAAAATTTCTGGCTCATATAGCCGATCTCCTGTTTGATCTGCTCCGCCTGGGAAGCCACATCATAGCCGGCGACCCGGGCTTCGCCCGCCGTGGGACTCAACAGTCCCGTCAGCATGCGCATGGCCGTCGTTTTGCCTGCCCCGTTGGCCCCCAGGAATCCAAAAATTTCGCCCCTCCCGACATCAAAAGTAATATGGTCGACCGCTGTGAAATCCCCGAACTTCCGGGTCAGGTTTTGCGCCTCGATGATAAGCTCATTCATAGGTCTCCTCCTGTTCCATCAGTCGAATAAAAACGTCCTCTATACCCGGGGCGACCTGCTGCACCTGGACTCCCTGGAAACCGTTTCTTTCCAGCATCTGTTTAAAATCGGCGGGATCAAACCCCGCCCGGTAGTCGATATAATGGATACTTTCCCCGAAGGGCTGCACCGACTCCGCATGCTCGTATCCGCGGAGAAACTGGATAAGCCGGTATTTGCTTCCGGCCCTCACCGACCAGACCTGCCTGTCAAATTGACGAGTGACAGCTGACGGGCTTTCGATCGACAGGATACCCCCGTTCTGCATCAGGGCAATGCGGTCGCACTGTTTGGCCTCATCCATGTAGGGGGTGGATACCAGGATGGTAATACCCTTCGCTTTCAGCCTGTGGAGCATCTGCCAGAATTCCTTTCGCGAAACGGCATCCACCCCGGTGGTCGGCTCATCGAGTACCAGCAGCGCCGGCTTATGGATCAGGGCGCAGCTCAGGGCCAGCTTCTGTTTCATACCGCCCGAGAGGGCACCGGCCAGCCGATTTTCAAACGGTTCAAGCTGACGGTAAATGGGAGCCACCAGTTCATAATTCTGCTCCAGGGTGGTCCCGAAGACCGAGGCAAAGAAATTCATATTCTCACGAACACTCAAATCCTGGTACAGCGCAAACTGTCCGGGCATATAGCCGATGCTGGATCGGATGGCGTTGTACTCGTCTACCACATCCTTTCCCAAAACCGAAGCCTCCCCTGAATCAGGCTTAAGCAGGGTGGTGATAATACGAAACAGCGTCGTCTTGCCGGCCCCGTCGGGACCAATTAGGCCAAACAGTTCTCCCTCCTGCACGTCAAAAGTTATTCCCCTGAGAGCCTGAATTCCGCCGTAGGATTTTTGCAGGTTATGGATCCGTACAGGTTGCATAAGTTCGTTATTGTTTGTCATTCTTGGCTTGTCCCGCCGCCCCCGATTCATCGGCCGCCGCAAAATTCACTTCCCCCGGCATGCCGATTTTCAACAGGCCATTCGGGTTCGGTACCTTCACTTTCACGGCATAGACCTGGGTAACGCGTTCTTCTTTCGTCTGGATCATCTTGGGCGTAAATTCAGCTTCCGAGGCGATCCAGCTTATGGTGCCGCTCAGCTGCTGGTTCTCTTCCGCTGATGCATCCACAAGCACTTCGACCTGCTGGCCGAGCCTAACAGAAGGTAGCTGCGCACCGCTGATATAGACCTTCAGCTCCAGCGTATCCAGGGCAGCGATCTCATAGAGCGGCTGCCCCTGCTGAACGACCTCAAAAGGCTCTGCAAAGGTAGTGAGTACCGTTCCCCTGATAGGGTTAATTACCTGCGCATCCTTCAGCTGCTGGCGGAGCTGATCCAGACGGGCCTGCGTGGCATTGATTTCTGCCCGAACCGATTGCTTCTGTGTCTGCAGTGCATTGACTTGTTTCTGGAGGGTGTTTACTGTACCCCGGATGTCGTCCATCTTCTGCGGGGTGGCAGCCTGGTCTTTCAACATCCGCCGGGTTCTGTCAAGATTATTTCGGGCGGTTTGCAGCTGTTCCTGCTGTACCGCTATCTGGGCATCGATGTTGGCGATCTGTGAGCGGGTGGCCTGTTGCTGCGCCAGCAGCTCCTGTTCTCTCAGGATGAGCTGGGTCGTGTCCACCTGTCCAACCTGTTCACCGGCCTTCAGGGTTCGGCCCTCCTCGGCAGTAAAAGAGAGCAGTTCCCCGGAACTCTGGGAGGATATACGTATCTCCGTAGCCTCAAACTGACCATAAGCATCAGAAACTTCATCGCTCGAACAACCGTGAAACCCAATAAGCGCCAGTAGCGCGATGCCCATTGGTTTCAATATGTCATGTCTATTCATCATTTTTCCAATTTAACTTGATCTGTTGTATTTCATTCCTGGATGGGAATCCCGAGGGTGGTCAGATAATCATTCTGCGCCTGCGCAAGCCGCACCTTGTTGATAAACAGAGAGAGCCGCGCCCGGTTAGCCTCATTGAGTTCCGTGACATATTCCGTCGCCGTTATGACACCATTCTTGAGCTGGCTGCCGCTTTCGTCCACTACACGGCTGCGGAGATTGATAATCTCCCGGTCGCGCTTCATGTTTTCCTTGATAGCGAAAATTCGTTCCTCCAGCCGATCCAGGGAAGCATTCACCTGCCGCGTAAAGGCCTGCTCTTCCTGTTCAATTTTCTGCTGTTCGATCTGCAGCGCCTGCTGCTCTCGCCCCATATTAAGCACATCCCGTATATTCCACCTGATCCTGAACCCGGCAATATAGTAGGAGTGAAAATCATCATTCAAAAAATTATAGCCGGGACGCCCGTAGGCGGCGGTCCCGAATGCGGAAACAGCGGGTACCTTTGCGGTTTTTGCCAGTCTCAGCTGCTGCTCAAGCGTTTCCTTCCGGCTGCTGAAAAGCGCATATTCTGCCCGCTGCGACTGCAGCGACCGGTAATCAGCGGGTACGGCCGGCAGCACAAGCCCCGTTTCTTCAGGCACTTCCTCCCCGATAAGATCACTGAGCACTCGATAACCGGCGGTGATATTGGATCGGTTTTCAACCGAGTCCTGGCGCGCCTTGATCAGTTCTGCCTTCAGGATATACTGCTGGCTGGGCAGCAGTACGCCGTTATCCACCTGCGAGCGTACCATGGCAAGCTGTTTCTCCAGATTCTGAATCAACAGGCGAATGGTCCTGGCCTGCTGTTGCGAGAGCAGGATTCCAAAGTAGACCTGATCGATCTGCGAGCGAATCTGATGCAGCTCAATCTTTGTAGCCTCAACCTGCTGCCGGCCCCGGGCCCGCTGGAGATCTTTACGGATCCCCGTCACTCCCCCGTTAAAAATGGTCTGTGTCACATCCAGGGATGCCTCATACTGATCCTTGCTGACCGAAGCCCCCCCACCGCCTACCGCTATTTCAGCTACTTCCGACTGGTACGACATTCTTCCGTTTATACTGACATCCGGAAAATAGGCCGTATGTGCTATGGCAACATTGAGACGGGTGATCTCTTCCTGGAGCTCAATGTTCCGGGCCGTTGGATAATCCTCATAGGCCCGCTGATAACAATAATTCAGACTGATCGAATCCGTTTCCGCCGGGCCAGCCACCGGAAACAAAGCAATGAGAAGGACTGCTAAGCTATTCATGGCCTTTATAATTTATTCCATTCAAAATAAAATCCACCAAAAAGGCTTTCCGCTCGTTCAGGAAGTCCAAAAACTGCTCTTCATCCAGATCGAACAACAGCTCAACCATGGTCCGTGCAACAAACGGAAACAGAATCAGTCCAACGATACTGATGAGCAGCTGCCGGGGATCCACCTTCTTCATCCTGCCCCGGTCGATCTCCTCGCTGATCTGCCTGGAAAAACGTTCCGGCGGCTGAATGCCTTTCTCCCGAATGAATTTCCGAAACCGTTCGGGGTGCTGACTCATTTCGTGGATGATAAACTGGGCAATCCGCGGGTTTTCGTCCAGGAAGGCATAATAGGTATCGATGAGATGTTCCAATTTTTCGTCGAGCGGGCGCTCCGATCCCAGCACTTTAAAAATTACCGGAAAAAATCGGCTTACCTCCCGCTGGTAGACCTTCTGAAAAAGCTTGTCCTTGCTGCGGTAGTAATAGTGCAGCATCGACTTGTTGATATCCGCCTCGTCTGCAATTTCTTGCATCCGCGCCCCCGCATATCCCTTGCGCTGGAATACACGGCTTGCCGCTTCAAAAATCTGTTCTTCCGTATCCTGTTTATTTTCTGACATAAGCCGTTCTTTTTTGTTGGTTCAAAAACAAGCTATCAATATTAACCATAAAATTCAACTGTTTGGTTGAAACAAAAGGTTAATTGTTTACTATTGATAAAAAAAGCCCCTCTGGTTTCATCCAAAGGGGCTTTCTCAAAGAAAAAGAAACGGTTACTACCCGACTCTCAGCTTTAGTTCTTCAATTTTATTCAGAATTTCTTCCCGGTCCATCTCGCGATAGCGTTCGGGAAGAAGCTCCCTGGAGGTGCATTCAATAACCGCACTGAGCGTCTGCAGCTCGATCTCCTCCGGGTAGGTGGGCGGCAGGAAATCGCTGAGCGCAGTATCCAGCACATCCGGACTTACTTCTTCCTTCCCCTGAGCCGCCGCACGAAACTTGGCGCGGGTCAGGGCCGCCTCCATATCGGCACCGGAGAATGATTTTGAACCCTCTTCGATAACCGGCGGCACGTACGTTTCCGTCATTTTCAGGCCCGTTTTCTTTTTCATCACCTCAAAAAGTTCCAGTCGTTCTTCCCTTGTATGGGGGGCAAAGAGTGCCAGGTGTTCTTCTGCTCGTCCCTGTCGTTTCAGGTCCACGGGCATTAGATCGGGACGCGCCGTCATCAGAAACCAAAGAATGCGCCCCCGATGGCGTGTATCGCTCATAAAAGTAGCAATTTGCGAAAAGACCCGGCTGGACACGCCACTGTCGCCCCCCGCATCACGATCGCCCAGGTAAGCGTCCGCCTCGTCAATCATCACAGCCACCGGCGCCATCGCTTTCAGCAAGCCCAATATTTTCTCCAGGTTGCCTTCGGTCACCCCCTGCCACTGGCTTCGGAAGTTTTTCAGTTTCACCATCGGGATGCCGATTTCGCTGGCAAAACAGGTCACCAGAAACGTTTTTCCCGTTCCCACGGGTCCGCATACCAGGTAGCCCATCGGCATGACATCCTGGCGACCGTTCTTGAGGGCCTGCACGGCAAACCGGAGGTGTTCCTTTACCTTGGCATGGCCGGCCACACTGTCCAAAGAATACTCAGTTTCGATAAATTCCAGCAGACCATAGGCTTCCGACTCAATCAGTTCTTTTTTGGCCTCAGAGAGCCTGTGATGGGTAATCTTCTCCTTATTTTCACGTGCATTGAATAAGATACTGCGCAGATTGACGAAGTTGAGCCCGGCGGTCTGCTGGGCAACCACCCTTTTCGGTACGGACGACAGCTCGGCAAACTGCTCGCCCGGCAGCTCATGGCTGATAAAGGCTTCCCGCTGCTGCTGATCCGGAATATCCATGCGAATATCATCGGTATAGGGATTCTGAACCAGGGTTTTATTCAGGTCGGCCAGGTTTTCCGTGATCAGTACGGTCGTAAAATCAGCGGCCAGGAACATCGGGTCATGGGCCCAGCGCGATAAATAGACCATCGATGTGCGGTCTTCCGAACCGGTTGATCCGGCTTCGTTCATTGGTACAATAGTCTCTGCATAATCGATAATCAGGGCAATGCTCTTCTTGCTGTCGATGCGCACCCTGAAATACTGTTCCAGCAGTGAAAAAACCCGCACCGGATCTTTGGGAAGCTTGTTGGCATAATCCGTACCCAGCAGGGAGTCGCGGCCGGACAGTGCCTGGTTGAAGTCCTTGCGGCTCTGTTCATCCCGGAAGTAGATGCCGGAGGACCGGTCGTAGAAGATCACAAAGTCGCGCGCGCCGAAGAACTCCTCCGACAGGAATGACTTCAAACGTACAAACTCTGATTTCTTCTTTCTCTTGAGCGGAACCAGGTCGTAGACATTGCCGTGCAGAATAAACTGGTTGATAGTCCGGCTTAAATATTTCTGGGCAAATTCACGGGCCCACTGTGGGTAATGATCAAACATCAGCAGTTAGCAGTTAGCAGTTAGCAGTTAGCAGTTAGCAGTTAGCAGAGGCTGGGCATCTCCCAACTTCCGGTCAAGGTAAAATTTCTGTGGCCTTTACAGCTACGCCCCGGCTGTACCGATCCCCGAATCAGGGTCACAAACAGATCCCGGCTAGTCCATTATTACCAGCTTTATGGTTTCGATCCTGCTTGAAGTCGCCTTGCTGATGATAATTTTTTTTCCGTCAATAAGCAGTTCTTCATTAACGTTGGGAATGCGTCCCAGAGTATTAATGATAAATCCGGCAACCGTCTCATATTCGTCAGCTTCCACCGGGAGGTCAATTTCGGGAAATTTTTCGAGCAGATCTTCCACCTCAGTACCCCCGCTTAGAATATAGGTTTTGGGCGAAATTTTCTTCATGAAATAATCTTCGGTATCGTACTCGTCCTGTATGTCGCCCACGACCTCCTCCAGCAGGTCTTCAATGGTCACCATACCGGCTGTTCCGCCATATTCATCAATAACAACCGCCACTGAGAGATTGGACTTTCGGAACTCCGACAACAGATCTTTCGAACGGTGTGAGGCCGGTACCAATTTAACGGGACGCATGATATCAATGAGCTTCTCCGGGTTATTAAACAGATCATAAGCAAAAATAACACCTATAATGTCATCAATGGATCCCTGGTAGACCAGCAGCTTGGAAAAACCGGAAGAGATAAACAGCTTAAGGGTATCCTCTATGCTGGTGTTCTTTTCAACAGCCACAATATCAGTCCGGGGAATCATGGATTCCTTGACCCGCATGTTGGAAAGCTCCAGAACGTTATGCAGGATTTCCGAGTCCTCGCGGTCAAGATCCTCTCCGCCGGTGTCGCGTAGTTCTTTGAAAATTAGTTCCACATCCTGGCGGCTGAATATTTGGTCAGAAGTAGCCGAATCGGGCTGTACGATCCTGATAACCATTTTGGAAGCCGCATTGGCAATCACGATAAACGGCTTAAAGAGGTAATAGCTTATTTTTTGTGGAACCACGATAATTTTCATCCACCAGTCGGCGTGGATGCGAAAAAAAGCTTTAGGCAGAATTTCTCCGAAAAGCATGATGACACCGGAAGCAATCACCGTTTGGCTGACCAGCAGCAAAACCTCCGACGGGGGCGTACCCGTCCAGCCCTGGTACATATTGGTTAGGGGCGGAACCAAAAAAATCGTCATCAAGGTCGCATAAACCACGTTGACAATATTGTTACCCACAAGGGTGGTCGTCAAGAAGGTCTCCGGACTCTGGACAAAGCTGTTGACGGCCTTTCCGGTCCAGGAATCCTTGCGCGACTCAATTTCAAGCTTCAGCCGATTTGCGCTGACAAATGCCATTTCAGAGCCGGAAAAGAACCCGCTGAGAATAATTGTTAAAACAATAAGAAGTAGTTCTGTCATAGAGCTTCTTGCCCTGTAGATCTATTTAAGAATATCGTGCATTAGCTGTATAGCAAGCCGTTTTTTGCAACACCACACGATGCACAAAGTTCCAGCCGGAACCATCCTGCTACTTTCCTTTAAAATCGGCTGGCCGTTTTTCCAGGAAGGCGGAGGTTCCCTCTGCAAAATCTTCGGTTTCACACAGTTTCCCAAAAAGGTCGGCCTCCACCTGATAGCCCTCCCCGGTTCCGGACTGGTAAACTGCTTCAATGGCATGCCGGATGGCAAGCGGACCATTTTCAAGAATGGTCATAAGCAGGGACCGTGCAGCCTCAACCGGGTTGTCTTCCGCGATTCGATTCACCAGTCCCATTTCCAGGGCTTCTGCGGCCTTCAGTTGTTTGGCCGAAAGTATCATCTCCAGTGCCCGGGCTCGTCCGACGATCAGCGGCAATCGCTGGGTCCCGCCGTAGCCGGGGATAAGCCCCAGACCGACCTCGGGCAGACCGAAAACGGCATTGTCGCCCGCTACCCTGAGGTGACAGGCCATCGCAAGCTCAGCCCCGCCCCCCAGGGCATAACCGTTGACCGCAGCCACCACCGGCTTGCGGCTGTCCTCGACAAGCTGCATGACCTGCTGTCCCTTGCGCGATGTTGCCTGTCCTGCAGAGCCATCCAAATCGCGGAGTTCCCTGATGTCAGCTCCGGCGACAAAAGCTTTATCTCCTGTCCCCGTTAATATGGCTGCCATTATCTGTTGATCTTTCCGAATAGCCTTCACAGCCTCTTCCAGCTCTTCCAGCACCTCGGCATTCAGAGCATTGAGCTTTGCAGGGCGGTTAATGGTTATGGTAGCAATCCCATTATCATCCCTGTCCAGGATGAGGGTATCAAACGATAGACTCATAAATCATTATTCTTTTAGGCGGTTTGAAGAATTGGTATCTGATTCCTGCTTTGCTTCCTGTTCTTCTTCCATTTTTAGAAATTCGGCATCCAGATCAAAATCATCAATATCGGAGTGGTAGGGCATAATCTCCCGATCCATATCATCGAGCAGCTGGGAGGTTTCTTCCACCTCCTCCAGCAGATTATCCAGCTGAAAACCAATTTCATCCGGATCGCTCATAGTCATCGACTGTTCGTAGATATACTGAATAGCATCTTCGATCGTCTCAAGATGGGTCTCGCAGACCAGGTACTTCTCTTTGGCAATTTCAAACTTTTTGAGTCGCTTTTTTAGGATGCGCACCCGCCGATGGGTCGTTTGCTTAAGACGGTCCGACGTCATGCTTTCCATTTCCTGCTCTTCTTTTTGGACTTCATTCTTCAAGCTCTCTTCCACCGAAGTATTCATGTAGAGCTGGTAACGCTTGTGAAGGTCCAGCAGCGTCAAGTAATTGGAAGTCAGATCCTGAATTTTATTGCGAATATTTTCCAACAGTCCCTGTGAGCTGTAGGGCAGGCGATCAAAATTTTCCTTAATCAATTTTGTCAGCCGTTTCAGGGTCAGAAATCGTTTTTTGCTCCTGCGGTCGAGTTCCTGGAAAATGGCCTTCTCCTCATCCGCCGGATCACGATCATGCATCTTTTTCAGTTTCACCATCTGCTGGAACTGCGGCAGGCGGGGCACAATGCCCAGATAGATCAGCTCGGTGCTGAAAGCCATGCCCAGAATAAGGTTGGGGATCATGCCCATGTCATTGACAACAAAAGCCGAAATCGTGGCAATCAACAATACCCCCAGGTTAACCGGGTGGAGAAATGCTTCTCGCGTAAAATTAATAGCTTCCTGGTCGCTCATGACTTACCGTTCCTCTTTAGTTCGCTCAGAACGAGTTGGAGATGCCGGCTTATCCGGGCTGCTCTCCTCTTCTCCTGATCCTATTGTCTTTTCTACATGGATGGAACCGGCCTGCTGTTCAATTTCCTGGTAAAGAAGCCCCATCTCCGTTTTTACCTGCCTGAGTGTCTCCCTGGCCTTGGTCTGTTTCATTTCCTCGTCAAGCTGCTGTTCTGATGTTCCCTGACCCTCCATATCAGCCAGGTTATTCATCGCTATGTCCAGCCGCGCTTCCACCGAGGCCAGTTTATGCTTTACCGAGTAGAGGAAATTGTCAAATGAGTCAAGCAGCTCACTTTTATCCATATTTTTGAGGGCCTGAACGATATTCTGTTTCTTCCTGGTCTGCTCCAAACGCTCCTTTGTAGCCCGCATTTTCCGGTAATGTGCCTTGTACTCTTCTTTCAACCGTTCCCGTTCACTGCGATTATCAGAGCTCATGGATGGATTAGCCGTTATTGGTTATTAGTTATTGGAGGTTCTCAATGTAACAGGGGGGGGCTGGATGGTCCTCCCCCGCCTTCCTGCCCAGCCGTTGTATCAACCGGAGGGGCTGCAGGCCGGCAGGTCAGGATTTGGACCGCTCCTTGCTTCCAATCGTTTTACCCTGCTCCTTCTCGGCCGACTCCTCCTCAATTTCTATGTCACCGTCGCCGGACGTCCCCACGCTCTTCTCGCCCTCCGAGACATCAGCCTTGCCCATCTCCGCTTTAAACTGCTTGACCAGCTCACTGGCCCGCAGCTTTTCGGCGTTGGCCTCAATCTCCATCGCTTCGGTGTCGACACTGTCAAGGGCCAGTTCCATGCGGGCTTCATTTTTAGCAGTTTCCTCATTAAGGCGGCTAACCATCTCATCATGGGTCTGATCCAGCCCGCCGGCCTCAAACTGTTCCAGCGCATCGGCCACCCGTCCCTGCCATTCGGCCCGCTCGTTGGCACGCAAAGCTTCCTTGGCTTCCTCAATCTTGCGATCCTTCTCACGGATAAACGCTTTTTTAACTTTCAATGCTTTTTCATAAGCCTGTTCAGCAAACTTCAGCTGCTCTTTTGAAGACCGCAAATTTTCCTTGGCATTTTCCAGCTGCAAAGCATACCCCTCGGCAATATCATCCCGGTCGGCATTGATAGCCGACTTTATTTTTGCCGTAAGGCTTTCAATACGTTTTTCGTATTTCTTTACTTCTTTCTGAAGCATGATCATATTCGCTTTGACTGTAGCAATATTCTCATTCATCTGGGGAATCTGATCATTAAGATCCCTGATATTTTGCTCCAGGATAAGTTTCGGATCCTCCATTGAACTTACAAATCCGCCGAACAGTGACTTGATTGCCCGAATAAATCGTTTAAACATAGTATTTTTGGTTTGTTAGCTTTTGCCCTTGCCCTATTGACTAATTACAGCAGTGCTGTAACCAACATAACAATAAGTTAGGTTATTTTTTGAAGATTCAACATCCATCTCCCACTTTCGTTTCAGGGTTCTTCAACCTCCTGATTAACAGTACGACATCAGCAAGCAGATGCTGCAGAACCGGTCTTTCCTATAAATATAGTTCAAATATCTGTTATTACCATCTTACGGAAAGCATTTGATAATGTTATACCAATTTTAAATTACCTCCGGTCTGCATAAAAACCGAAGGCATCAGGCAGACTTCCAAAACTGCCAAAGCGAACGTCTGTGGGTCTATGAGGGGCCGGTCACCGGCAGTAAATCCATTACGTTATATGATTTACTCTCCTCTGCTAAATCCTTATCTTTGGCCGGCTGTATGCGTTTAAAGAAATAACCAAAGTCTCGTTAAAACGATATCACAGGACTTTGGCAGACACAACTACCCGACCTGTGGTCTTCTTTCGCTTGTGCTTTTCCCATTGTTGGCATTTTGGGTTCAACGTCACTACAGCATCATTCTGCACCTAATCACAACATACATTATCTCTGTACATGAAAGAATTGTTAGCAAACTTCTTTGATAGATATGGTCTGTCATTTATTATGGTCGCCAGCTATTTTGGCTCCGGGTCCATCTTCATCGCCAGCCAGGCGGGCGTGGAATATGGCTATGTACTCATCTGGGCTGTCATCGGGGCGGTATTGCTGGGGTTTATGGCCCAGGATATGAGCGCCCGCCTTGGAATTTTTGGTGATACCCTGATGACGTTCATCCGGGAAAAACTGGGAAAAAAGGGAGCCCTCGTACTGGCCCTCTTTTTATCCATAGGCTGTATTGCATGGACCCTGGCCCTGACGGCCGCAGTAGGCAAGAGCGTGGAACTGCTGACAGCCGGTAGCCTTCCCTGGCAACCCATCGCTGTGGTCACCGGTGTATGCGCCATCCTGGTAGGCATCATGAACTATGACCACGTGGAGAAGGTGATGACAGGCATGATGTTTCTGCTGCTAATCCTCTACCTCGTGGTCGCTGGGGCCAGCCAGCCCTCCGTGAGCAGCGTTATCACCGGTTTTATCCCTTCTCTGCCCAACACAGGGGCGATGCTCCTGGGGGCCGCCATACTTGGAACAACCGCCCTCTGGCCGAACTTTTTCCTGGAATCCATCCTGGTAAAACAGAAGGGCTGGAATAAACCCAAACATGTGAAAATGATGCGCTCAGACCTGGCAATGGGCTACAGCGTAGGCGGATTGATCACCCTGGCCATAATTATCGTTGCAGCGGCCGTGCTTCGACCGGCGGGCTATACCGAGCTCTCTTCATTCATGGCTCCCGGAGAAGCACTGGAAATCGTACTGGGACAATGGGCTATGATTGTCTTTTTGCTGGGGGTCATCGCCGCCGCCTTCAACAGTATTGTGCCCATCATGTGGACCATCCCATTCATGATCCTCGAAGCCCTCGATATCGACCATAAAGAGGGAAGCAGCAGCACATTCAAGCTGATCTTTGCCGGCAGTATTCTTCTGGGAATGTTCTCCCCCCTGGTAGCCCACATAACCGGGTTGAGTGTTGTAGAAATGGTAACCCTCTTTCCGGCCTACAACGGCGTTTTTGGCCTGCCCATCACAGCAGCCCTGCTTTTCTGGGCCGTCAATGATCGGAAGCTGATGGGCATTAACACCAATTCCTGGAAGCTGAATGTTGTCAATATCGTTTTAGTACTCTTTTCAATATATATTGCCATCAATTCAGGACGCGGTGTCCTGGAAGCAATTTTTGGAGGACTTCTTACCTAACCAACCCTTAACCCATGATTGTACCCATTTTGCTACTATTGTTCGGAAGCTCGTCGCTAAGCCTGGGGGTTGCCCTGTTGCTGCTGTTCATCGCCCTCATCGGCGGAGCCTGCATCACCACCATAGGTCCCGGCGGCATCTTTGTTACCATCGCACTGTTTGTATTACTCCCGCTCGATCCCGGAACGGTGGCAGGTACGGCAAGCGCTACGTTCATTGCCACCGGCATCGTGGGGAGCCTGGGGTATCTCCGTTCAGGGCAGCTAAGAGGCAAAAGTGCTTTAAAAGCGGCCATGGCACTTAGTTTTGCCTCTATAGCCGGGGCCTATGCGGGTGCCGAAATCAATACATTACTGGATGCTTCTGCTTTTGCCGTCGTACTCGGCCTTTTTGTCCTCCTTACGGGGCTCATCATCCTCTAC
This sequence comes from Fodinibius sediminis, assembly GCF_900182555.1. Classification (GTDB taxonomy): domain Bacteria; phylum Bacteroidota; class Rhodothermia; order Balneolales; family Balneolaceae; genus Fodinibius; species Fodinibius sediminis. The sequence continues at coordinate 115,812 of NZ_FXTH01000012.1, forward strand.
CGGCAGTATAACAAACTTGCTCCTGACAAACGACTGGATATCAACAGCTTAAGCGGACTGGCATGGATGGGCGCCGTCGGTGTGGCCGTGGGGCTGCCAGGGGGGCTTCTGGGGGTAGGCGGTCCGGTCCTTGCCGTTCCCCTGCTGGTCGTCCTCGGGGCCCCGATGCTGCTGTCGGTAGCGCTGGCCCAGGTGCAATCTATTTTCATCTCCGGGATGGCTACCTTTGGCTATGCCCTGCAGGGAGCCGTAGACTGGGGGCTGGCGGCCTTTCTGACCGTTCCCCTTCTGATCGGGACCGTAGCCGGCTGGTATTTCGCACAACGTATCCAAGTCAAACGCCTGAAAGTTGCTCTCGCCCTGGTACTGGTAGCCCTTGGCATCTATCTGATGGGCGGTGGCGCAACACCCGGCGGCTAACCGAACTATTCTTTGATGGCATGCACCCCCTCCCGGTCAATACGATGCGTTACCAGGGGATCCTGTCCGGGTTGTTCCTCACTGATTTTGAATGCTTTGCCCAGGTGATCACGGGCTGCTTCGAGCAATCCCCGATCACTGGTAAATCCCGTAGCCAGGAGATCACCCTTCTGCAGGCGGGCACCCACTTTATGGTGCAGCTTGATGCCCGCCCGCGGGTCAACAGCATCCTCCTTGGTCTTGCGCCCGGCTCCCAGCTCCAGCGAGGCCATGCCAATGCGATAAGCATCCATTTCTGACAGGTAACCGGATTCTTCGGCTTCAAACGCAAGACGGTGTTTGGCCTGCCGGTACTTTGAAAAATCCTTCAGCACACTGGTATCCCCGCCCTGTTCCCGGCTGAGCTCCAGCCATTTTTCAAACGCCTGCCCGTTGTTCACCGCTTCGCAACTCATTGCCATTCCCTCTTCAATACTGTTTGCCCTGCCGCCGAGGGCGATCATGGTTCCGGCCAGCGTATGCGTCACCTCCATTACATCGGCCGGACCGTTGCCCTGCAGCGCTTCCATTGCCTCTTCCACCTCCAACCAGTTCCCGATCTTGTAGCCCAGTGGCTGGTTCATGTCTGTAAGATAAGCCACGGTCTCCTTGCCAAAGTCCTCGCCAATGCCCACCAGGGTTTCCGCCAGCCGTTGAGCCTCCTCCCGGCTTTTCATGAAGGCTCCGGAGCCAAATTTTACATCCAGCACCAGTGCATCAATCCCTTCAGCCAGCTTTTTACTCATAATACTCCCGGCAATCAGAGGGATGGATTCAACTGTAGCTGTTACATCCCGAAGGGCATAAATCCGCTTGTCGGCCGGGGCGATCTCCTCAGTCTGGCCGGCCATCACCACATGACAGGCAGACAAAACTGAGCGATAGCGTTCCAGGGACAGATCCACGGTAAATCCGGGAATGGACTCCAGCTTGTCGAGGGTGCCCCCCGTATGCCCCAGCCCCCGCCCGGATATCATCGGCACGGGTATTCCATAGCTGGCAACCACAGGGGCCAGTATCAGGGAAAGCTTGTCGCCCACGCCGCCCGTGGAATGCTTATCCACCTTGGTGCCCGGAAGGTCACTCAAATCCAACACCCTCCCGGAGTGCAGCATGGCTTTGGTCAGGGCGGAGGCCTCGCTGTCATCCATGCCTTTCAGAAAAGCTGCCATCAAAAAAGCACTCATCTGATAGTCCGGCAGCCGGTCGGCCGAATACTCCCGGATCATATAGGTTATTTCTTCATGGTCAAGGGCCTCCCCGTCGCGCTTTCTTCTGATGAGTGATACCGGGTTGTACAATTTTGTAGCCATAGCTAAAAGGAGTTACATTCTAATGGAATGTGCAATAACGCAGTTTTCCCCAAAAATTAATAATGAAAACCATGATCACCGTATTCGCCGACCAGTATCTCTATAACATTGCCTCCTACCTGCCGGATTCGGTGGATCTGGTGCTCTACGACCCTGCGGAAGGCCTGCCCAAAGGGCTGGATCACGCCCAAGCCCTCCTCGTTCGCACGGTCAATCCCATCACCCCCCAAACACTGCCCGATATCCCCGCCGGCCTTTCGTTCATCGGGACGGGATCGTCGGGAACCGATCATGTCGACCAGGCCTACCTCAAGGCCAGCGGCATCACCTTTGCTGACGCCGCTGGATGCAATGCACGCTCCGTTGCGGAATACCTAGCAACCAGCCTGCTTATCTGGGAGGCCCGAGCACAATATAAGCTGCAGGATCTCTGTGCAGGCATAATCGGAGTTGGTCATGTGGGACGCCAGGTAGACCGGCTACTGCAAAAAATGGATATCGCCACCTGCTGTTACGATCCGCCGCGTGCCCAGCGCGATCCCGGCTTCAGTTCAAGCACGCTCGAGGAGGTGCTGGCAGCCGACATCCTCACCTTTCATACGCCCCTGACTCGCAGCGGACCGCACCCGACCCACCACTGGCTGGATGCCGCGAAATTGTCGACCCACCAGTATGAGCTGGTCATTAACAGCGCGCGCGGGGGCATCCTGGATGAAGGGGCCCTGTGCAAAGCGCAAGATGAGGGGACTGTCCGCCATTTTATCCTCGATGTATGGGAAAACGAACCGGATATCAATCTTGATGTGGCCGCCCGTGCCTTTTTAAAGACCCCCCATATTGCAGGATATTCGGTACAGGCCAAGCAGAATGCATCCAGGTTTATAGCCGATGCACTGATCCAGCACTTCCGGTTACCTCCACAGAATGAGTCTCAGGATACGGCGCCCCTTCAGATCAGCGAGCCGGCCGATCTTTTTAAGAGTCTTCCGGCCGTGATGGATCACCTGCATCCCATTCGCGAGTACGAATCGGAATTGAAACAGATCCTGCAAAAACAAAATCCGCGCCGGAGCGTACTGTTCAACAGGCTGCGGGCTGAATTTCCACTGCGGCAGGAATTCAGTCATATCCAATTGCCCGCCACCTATTTTGAACGGTTTCCCGTTCTGAAAAAGATGGGCTTTCATTTACTCTGACACGCTGAACAGCTGAAGGGCTGTCTGCGTGGTACTTTCAACAATTGCTTCAAGCGGCTGATTCTTTACTTCAGCCAGACGGCGGGCCGTAAACCTCACAAAGGCGGGTTCGTTGCGCTGCCCCCGTTTGGGCGCGGGCGCCAGGTACGGGGCGTCTGTCTCCAGCACCATCCTGTCCAGCGGAAGCTTCGCCACCGTTGTATCAACCCCTGCATTTTTAAAGGTGAAGATCCCCCCTATTCCCAAGTGAAGCCCCAGATCCAGGGCCCGGGTTCCCTCCTCCACAGAGCCGTTAAAACAGTGCCAGATACCCGATAGGCTTCCATCCTGCTGCTCTTCAATAATATCCAGCAGGTCAGCGGTGCTGTTCCTGTTGTGCAGGATAACAGGCTTCCCCACCTCCCTGGCTACCCGGCAGTGCACACGCAGGCTTTGCTGCTGTTCCTTTTTATGATCATCGCTCCAATAGTAATCCAGCCCTGTTTCACCGACTCCCACAATATCCTCACGGCGGCACCAGTCGAGGAGCTTCTCCTCGGTAGTCCGGATCCCTTCGTTGACGGATGTGGGGTGGATACCAGCCATTTTGTAGAGTAAGATCTCTGAGGAGGGCAGCTGTTCCATCCTGTCCAGTGAATCCAGGTCAATGGCGGGCATAAAAATGTGGGTGACGCCCGCATTGTGAGCGCGATGCAGCACCTCCTGCAGGTCATCGTCAAACTGGTCGGAATAGAGATGGCAATGGGTGTCAATCACAGCACTTAATGCACTTCAACCGAATGGTATTCAATGAGACGCTTCATCGGCTTGCTGATATACCGGCCGGGATTCATCCCGTTTTGGGTCAAAATCTCATTGATCATATCCTGGTGGGCATGGGCAACGGATCCTATAAAGCGGACATCATAGTCTTTGGCATTGGTATATTTCAACACAATCCGGGTGATAAAATTTTCAAATCCTTCATACAGTATCTCGCGAACCCACGGATGGTCCTCGTGCTCGCCGAGGAAAGCGGCATAGGAGGCGATAAACCTGCTCTTCTGGGCTCCATCGTACAATCCTTCGTTGATATAATCGAGATCCATGTTGTAATTCTTCTCGAGATCTTCACGGAGATCATCGGGCACTTCAAACCGGTAGTACTTATTGATCAGTTTCTTGCCAAAATATCCAGCACTGCCCTCATCTCCCAGAATAAAAGCGAGCGAAGGAATATGTTCGATCACCTTTTCCCCGTCATACAGGCAGGAGTTGGAGCCGGTGCCCAGAATACAGGCAATCCCCGGTTCGTCGAAAAAACAGGCCCGGGCCGCCCCCAGTAAATCATGGTAAAGATGGATATTGACTTTGGGGAAAGCATTTCCAAGAGCGGTACGCACCAAGTCCTTTTTTTCCTCGCTGTCGCATCCGGCCCCGTAGAAATAGATATCACTGATCTCGACATCCCCTATCTTGGAAGACAGGTCGTGCTCAACCACACGCTGGATGCTTTCAACCGTATGATAATAAGGGTTAAGTCCTTCTGTTTTGTAAATCTTACTTTCGTCCGCCGACTTTACACACCATTCTGTCTTGGTTGCACCGCTGTCGGCAATTAAAATACTCATAGATATATTTCATTTATTTGTTGTTGCCAAATCTAAGCAATTTTTTTTATATCCTGCAAAACTCCATCCGGAAATAGAGACTGGCATAAATTCTACCTATCATTTGCTATATAATAACCATTGAAAATAAATAAAGCTGATGAAATTAACGTATAATAATTATCTCAAAATTGATGAGTTGCTGGCTCTTCAGCAGCTGCAGTCCGAGCCGGAGGAGCATGACGAGATGTTATTCATTGTCATCCATCAGACCTATGAGCTTTGGTTTAAGCAGGTTCTGCATGAATTTGGCCGGTTCCGGAGTATCCTGAAAGAAGGACAAACCTGGGGTGCCTCCAAAACGATGAAGCGTATTCTGACCATCCTCAAAACCATGGTTGCCCAAATTGACATCCTTGAAACAATGACCCCTCTGGAGTTCGAAAGTTTCCGGGGATTTCTGGATGAGGCCAGCGGTTTCCAATCGGTACAATTCCGTGAAATTGAAATTCTGTGCGGACAACGATCCGATAAGATGATCAAAGCACACGAGAATAACCCGGATTATGTGCGCCGATTAAAAGGGCGGATGAATGAACCTACGCTGTGGGAGTGTTTCTGTGAATACCTTCAGGCAGACGGTTACGACATCCGTATGCCCGAGCGTAGAAATGATCATGGACTGGTGTACGATCCCTCTCCGCACAACCAGCAGATTTTACTGGATATCATGAAGAATGACCCCGAGAAAGCCCTTCTTTGTGAACTGCTTGTGGATTTTGATGAAGGAATGCAGGAATGGCGCTATCGCCATGTAAAAATGGTGGAGCGCACCATCGGAGACAAGAGGGGAACCGGAGGTTCAAGCGGCGTGTCGTACCTGCGGAGAACCCTGCACCGGCGTATCTTCCCCGACCTGTGGGAAATCAGGTCCGAAATCTGACGATTTCACCAGCCCCCTATATCAACAGCAACCAACATCAGCCCCATGAACACTATTGATCCGCTGGCAAACCGGCTCCAACCCCATTACACACATTTCAAGGTAGCCAACCGGCTCCTTTTTACCGGTCATTCCCACCAGGCCTGGCCGGATGTCGCTCTCAAAGGCCTGCAGGAAGCCTACTATTCGGCTGCTGACCGTGTGGATGACAAATGGGAAAAAGCTTTTGAAAAGACGGAGGTGCTGCGCAGCTACCTGCGGCGGTACTATGATGATCCCAACGGCCGATACTGCCTTGGACAAAACACGCATCAACTGCTTGTATCCTGGCTCTCCAGCTTCGACCTGAAGAACAAGCCCAGGATTATCACTACCGACAGTGAGTTTCATTCCATGGGACGCCAGCTTCGCCGCCTGCAGGAAGAGGGGCTTGATGTTCGCTATGCGCAGGGACATTCCGGGCAGCTGGGCAGCCAGATCAAAAAGTTGATGGATGGAAAAACCGCGGCCATCATGCTTTCCCGTGTCTTCTTCGAAAGCGGACTGGTCAACCGGCAGCTTTCAACCATTGCCGCCATGGCCCGCAGGCGCGGGGTTCCGCTGCTGATTGATGATTATCACGGCACCAATGTTGTCCCGCTTTCCCTGCGGGAAGAGCAGCTCGAAGATTGCTATATGCTGACCGGAGGCTATAAATACCTGCAGTGGGGAGAAGGCAATTGTTTCCTCCGCTTTCCGGAGGAATGTTCACTGCGTCCCGCCATAACGGGCTGGTTTGCCTCTTTCAGCACACTTCAGACGGCCTCCACAGACGACCCCGTCCGTTATGACCGCGGGGAGCGACGATTCGCAACCGGAACCTATGATCCCGCTTCCCAGTTCCGGGCAGCCAACGTGGTGGCATTTTTTGAAGAACAGAATCTGACGCCCGACATCCTACGACAACAGTATACCAACCAGGTCGGGATGCTCAGGAAAGAGTTTACCGAACAGAACCTGGACCCGGATCTCATTGCCCTGCGTCATCATCGCCCCCTCGAAGAAACCGGGGGTTTTTTGGCCTTGCGCTCCCCCTTTGCACGGGCCATCTGTGCAAAACTCCGGGAAAAATCGGTCCATACAGATGCACGCGGCGACATTCTCAGGCTGGGACCGGCCCCTTACACTACGAGCCGGCAGATCAAAAAAGCCATTGAGCTGTTGGCTGAGACGGTACGGCAGCTGACGCCATGAAAATTATTTTGTAAGGATCAGGCTGTAGTTCTCTCTTACTAGTAGCGGCTGTCCGCTCAGTCCCGGAACCATTTATGGAAAAGCCGGGCGGGATGGCCGGCATACTTGCTGCTATTGTCAAAACCCGGGACAGCAACAATGTCGGCCTCAGTCTTATGAGCTGTTTTTTAATCATGTAGTATTTACACCGGAGTGACACTATGTTGTCACTTTTATTTAATATATTATTCGGTGAAAAATAAAACCCAATCACAGAACCTATTTTATGTCTGATAATAAAGATCGCGACAAGGCACTGGAAATGGCCATTGGCCAAATTGAAAAACAACACGGCAAGGGAACAATCATGCGGCTCGGGGATGAAGCGGCCCAGAATGTTCCCAGTATCTCTACCGGCTCACTCATGGTCGACCAGGCCCTGGGTGTGGGCGGCGTCCCACGCGGACGAATCACCGAGATCTACGGTCCGGAAGGAAGCGGTAAGACGACGCTGGCCATGCATGTGGTCGCAGAGGCTCAGAAAGCGGGCGGATATGCGGCCTTCGTGGATGCCGAACATGCTTTTGATCCCCGCTATGCCAAGAACCTGGGCATCAATACGGACGAGCTTTTGGTTTCGCAACCCGACAGCGGCGAACAGGCCCTTGAAATCACCGAAACCCTTATTCGCTCTGCAGCCCTCGATGTCATCGTAGTCGACTCCGTGGCGGCCCTCGTACCCCGCGCCGAGCTGGAAGGTGAGATGGGAGATTCCCATGTGGGGCTGCAGGCCCGGCTGATGTCGCAGGCCATGCGCAAGATTACTGGGATTATCAACAAGACGAGAACCTCGGTTATCTTCATCAACCAGATCCGGGAAAAAATCGGGGTCATGTTTGGAAATCCCGAGACAACCTCCGGTGGACGCGCCCTTAAATTCTACTCCTCCGTCCGTATGGACATCCGCCGTATCGGATCCCTCAAAAAGGGGGATGAGGTCGTGGGAAATCGTACCAAGGTAAAAGTGGTCAAAAACAAGGTAGCTCCTCCCTTCAAGGTGGTGGAATTTAATATCATGTACGGCACCGGCATTTCCCGCATGGCCGAAATCCTGGACCTCGCTGTGGAATTTGATATCATTGAAAAGCGTGGCAGCTGGTATCGCTACGATGGAGAACCCATCGGACAGGGCACCGACAATGCCATCGAGTTTCTGGAATCGGATCCTGAACTGACCGATCGCATCGAGGAGATGGTGCGTAATGAGATGAACCCCGAGCTCAAGGAACAGGACGAAGATGGGGAAGGTACGGAGAAAAAAGAAGACAAGGATGACTCCTGATGAGTGATGACGCAGAGCATAACCTGCCGGGACTCATTTCTTCCATTGCGGTTCAAAAACGAAACAAAGAGCGGTATTCCATCTTTGTGAACGAGGAGTTTCTGATGGGCGTCAGCGAACAGACGCTCATCAGCCTCAATTTACGCAAGGGCATTGAAGTCACACCCACGCTTTACAGAAAAATGCAAGGTGAAGAGGGACGCTTTGAAGTGAAGGCGTACATTATCAAACTACTCGGCCGCCGCGATCACGCACGCAGGGAGCTGCAGACCAAGGCCCTTAAAAAAGAATATCCCCGGGAGGTCATCCACGAGGTCCTGGATGAGCTGGAAGCCCAGGGCTATATCGACGATACCGCCTTCGCAAAAAAATATGCGGTTGACAAGTTCCGTCTCAACAGCTGGGGACCAGCCAAGATAAAGGCCCACCTCTACAAAAAGGGAATACAGCGGTCCGTTGCCCGCAAAAGCGTCAATGCCGTATTTAATGATGAAGATTTAGAGGAAACTTTCATACATTTAATCTCAAAACGGAAAAGCCATTTTTTACGCGAAGAGCATCTGCTCAAACGGAAGAAAAAAGTTGTAGATTACCTGGCACGCAAAGGATTTCGTTCCTCCAGTATCTATCGCAGTATTGACAAGCTCATGAAGATTATCGAAAAATGAACAGCTTCACCCTCGAACGGTTTATAAAGCTGGCGTTGGGCCTGGCCGGGCTGGCCCTGTTTTTCTACCTGCTGTATTATTTCGGCACGCTGGTCGGATATGCCATCATCGCCATCCTCATCACCTATCTTCTGGATCCCGTGGTAAACCGCATACAGACCACGGGCATCAATCGCATATGGGCTATCGTACTGACTCTCAGCACGCTCATCCTGTTTCTGGTGTGGATATCAACCAATATCTTTCCGGTCATTGCGAACCAGATGGTAGAGCTGGCCGGCCAGCTGAATGTACAGACGATTCAGGATATCACCCAGCAGGTAGAAGATCGACTAACCAGAAACTTCACCTTTCTGCCCGAGCATTTTCTGAGTACCAACATTACCCGCATGCTGCAGGATCTGTTTGATGTCGGGCAGCTGCCTACAGCCCTGAGTAACCTTATCGGCCTGTTTACCAACATCTTCTGGGCGGCTCTTGTCATTCCCTTCGCCACCTTTTTTTTCCTGAAAGACGGGACTAAAATTCGGCGCGACATCCTGCAGCTTGTTCCCAACAAATACTTTGAGACAACGCTCAGTCTCATCGACAAAATCGAGACCCGGCTGGGTCATTACTTCCGAAGTGTGATGCTGCAGAGTTTCATTGTGGCCCTTACGTCCTGGCTTCTGCTGTCAATTGTGGGTCTAAACAACGCACTGTCGGTGGGCATTGCCGTAGGCCTTGCCAATACGATCCCCTATTTTGGCCCGGCCATCGGCTATCTTCTTTCCATCACGGTATCGATCATTGAGATAGGCAATTTTTCGCTCGTCCTGCCCTGTATCATTGCTATCTTCCTGGTACAGCTGCTCGACAACCTGGTACTGCAGCCGGTCATATTCTCGCGCTCGGCGGAAATTCATCCGGTTGCGATTCTCTTCATCATCATGATAGGTGCTGAAATCGCCGGCATTCTGGGAATGCTTTTGGCTGTCCCCATAGCGACGACCACTAAAATAACCATCAATCAGATCCGCTGGAGCATCAACAATTACTATGTATTCCGTTCCGGGCAAAAGCCCGAGGCCTGATGAGGAGATGGATTTTTCGCATATAGCCCTTAATATCTGATCTTTTTTACTTATCTTTGCGATCAAACTGACAGGAACTTATACCGTCATCATCCATTGATTAATATTGTTGTATTTGCCTCCGGGTCCGGAACCAACTTTCAGTCGATTATTGATGCTGCGAGGGAGGGGCAAATTAATGGACGCATCCAGGGTCTGATAACCAATAAAAACAACATTAAGGCTATTGAGCGGGCCCGGAAGCACGGGATCTCTCACATTACGCTCAACCCGGCTGATTTTGCCACACGAACAGCTTATGTAAACACCCTTTTAGATCAGCTGGCGCAATGGCAAACCGATCTCATTGTGCTGGCCGGATACATGATCAAAATACCGCCTGAACTTATTGAGGAGTTTGAAAACCGCATTATCAACATCCATCCTTCGCTGCTTCCCAAATACGGAGGCAAAGGATTCTACGGGCTCAAGGTGCACCGTGCCGTCATCGCCAACGGGGAAAAAGAATCAGGCTGTTCCGTTCATCTGGTGACTGAAGAATATGATGACGGCCCCATCCTAGCACAGCGCAGGGTGCCGGTTTATGCATCCGATGACCCGCCAACCCTTGCCGAACGAATCTTAAAAGAGGAGCACCAGCTGCTTCCCGAAGTTATTGCTAAACTTGCTAACGAACTCAACTCCAAAAACTAAACCATCACAGTGTCTCTACAACCCCTTGACGAATTACCCAAACATTCACTTTCCATCAACCGCGCCCTCCTTTCCGTTTCCGACAAGACGGATATCATGCCGCTGGCCCAGGCCCTTCACCGGGCCGGGGTGGAAATTATTTCCACCGGCGGGACCGGTCGGAAAATTCGAGAGGCAGATATCCCGGTTACGGATGTAAGTGAAATAACCGGCTTTGAAGAATGCCTGGATGGAAGGGTTAAAACGCTGCATCCCCTGATCCACGGCGGTCTGCTGGGCAGGACCAGCCACGATCCGGATGTCCGTGAAATGAACCGGCTGGACATCAAGCCCATAGAGCTGGTGGTTGTCAACCTGTATCCTTTTAAGAAAACCATATCCGACCCAGATTGCACACCGGCCGTGGCTACTGAAAATATTGACATTGGCGGTCCCACCATGATCCGGGCCGCTGCCAAAAACTTTGCCCATGTCTGTGTGCTCACCTCCCCCCGGCAATACAGCGGGTTTATTGAAACGCTGGAAAAAGATTCGGCCATCCCATTTGCCCAGCGTCGCCAATGGGCCACCGATGCCTTTAATCATACCGCGAACTACGATGCCCATATTGCCAATTATTTCAATGACCTTACGGCCAACGGGGATGAGCAGCCCGATCAATTGAATATCTCCCTCCCCAAATCGCAGAGCCTTCGGTACGGCGAAAACCCTCACCAACAGGCAGCCGTCTACGGTTACCAGGATGAATTTATTGACTGCTTTCACGGGAAACAGCTCAGCTATAACAACTTTTTGGATGTCGACAGTGCACTTCGGCTTATTGCCGACTTCCAGGATGCCCCCCCAACATGTGCTATCTTTAAACATACGGTCCCTTGTGGCATTGCCTCCGATGAACAGCTCCACAAAGCCTGGGATAAAGCTTTCCAGACCGACACAAAATCACCCTTTGGCGGCATTGTCGTCGTAAATCGCGAACTTGACCTGGCGACCGCCCGGGCGATTGATGAAATTTTTACGGAAATTATTATTGCACCCTCCTATGAGGAAGAGGCCCTGTCTCTGCTCAAACAGAAGAAAAACCGGCGACTGATCCGTCAACAAAAACAGCTCAGTCAGACGGCTGAAAACCAGTTCCGTTCTATCTTTGGCGGCGCCCTCAGCCAAAAATCCGACTTTCGCGTTGTAACAGAGGCTGACCTCAAAGTGGTAACAGAACGGCAGCCCACTCAAAAAGAGATTCTTGACATGCTTTTCAGCTGGAAAGTCGTAAAACATGTCAAGTCCAATGCCATTGTATATGCCAAGGACCAGCAGACAATCGGTATCGGCACCGGGCAGACAAGCCGGGTAGAGGCGTCTCAGATTGCCATAGCCAAAGCAAAAGAAGAAGGGCTTTCCATTGAAGGAACAGCAATAGCTTCAGATGCCTTTTTCCCCTTCCCCGATGGTGTGGAGGCCGCAGCAGCAGCCGGTGCCACGGCCGTGATACAGCCCGGCGGAAGCATCCGTGATGAGCAGGTTATTGAAGCAGCCGACAAGCTTGGTCTGAGTATGGTATTTACCGGGAAGCGGCTTTTCCGACACTAAAACCGGCTATATAACCGTTATAACTTTTATACGTATTAATTCGCAAATAGGCGGACAAAATTGTATTTTCGACTTTGTTATTTTCCTCGAAAATAATTTGTTTACTCGAAGCTCATCTACACTCTCTTAAAACATGGATAAAAACGCACCTAAAGCTAAGAAAAAGCAAAATAATAAAGGATGGTTCGACTGGCTCTACACGGATATTGCCATAGACCTGGGGACAGCAAATACCCTGATTTACTCAAGGGGCGAGGGCATCGTGCTGAACGAACCTTCCATTGTGGCGCTAAACATGCAAAATGAGCCCGTTGCCACAGGTCACGAGGCGCGCTTGATGCATGAAAAAACCCACAAGAACATCCGTACGGTACGTCCACTGCGCGACGGTGTCATTGCCGATTTTGAAGTGGCCGAACAGATGATCCGCGGAATGATCGACAAGGTCAAGATGAAATGGTATTCCAGCACCCGGCAGATGGTGGTATGTGTACCCAGCGGCATCACCGAAGTGGAACGGCGCGCCGTTCGTGACAGTGCAGAACATGCCGGAGCCAAATCAGTACATCTTGTTGACGAACCCATGGCGGCCGCCATTGGTATCGGGCTGAATGTGCATGAGCCTATCGGCAACATGATCGTTGATGTAGGCGGGGGTACCACGGAAATTGCGGTTATTGCCCTGTCCGGCATCGTCTTTGCCCAATCCGTGCGTCTTGGAGGAGATGAGCTTAATGATGATATCATCAACTATTTCCGCCGCAACCACAATTTGCTTATCGGAGAACGTACAGCCGAAAAGATAAAGTGCGAAATTGGCTCGGCCGCTCCTCTGGATGAAGAACTGGAAATGGACACCAAAGGTCGCGACCTGGTCAACGGAGTACCGCGAACCCGGCATGTGACCTCTAAAGACGTCCGCGAAGCGATCTCTGAATCGGTCAATACGATTGTAGAATCCATCACAAAATCGCTGGAACAAACGCCTCCCGAACTTTCCGCCGATATCCTGGACCGGGGGATCCTCCTCACGGGCGGAGGGGCCAAGCTTAAGAATCTCGATAAATTAATTCGCGAGACCACCGACCTTCCTGTTCACATTGCTGAAGATCCGCTGACCGCCGTCGTGCGTGGCACGGGAGCCATCCTGGAAGACCTGGAATACTACCGAACCGTTATTAATTAAGCTACAGCAAGGTGAATGCAACTACGTTTTCCGGGAATATCTGATGTTAAAGATCACATCCTCACAGCCGTACTCCTTCTTACTGCCGTAGCACTCATGATCGGACGGCACCAGGGAGGGCTTGAGAACCTGCGCAAGGCGTCAGTCACTCTTTTCAGCTATCTCGAAGAACCTTTTGCCAATATCCGCACCTACCGACAGGCCCTGAAAACCAACACCTATCTCCGGCGACAAAACGTTTTGCTATTGGATGAATTGAGCCGGTTGCGTTCAGCCGACCAGGAGAATGAAAGGCTAAGGCAGCTGCTTGAATTCAGCAGGGAGAGCAATCTGAACCTCTACCCGGTTCAGGTCGTCGGCAAGGAACTACACCAGGTATCAAACTCATTAACCATAGACGCCGGCAGCGAGCAGGGTATCGAAAGCGGCATGCCCATGGTTGCTGCGGAAGGTCTGGCCGGTAAAGTCATCCTCACCGACCGGGGCTATGCCCAGGTTATGCCTTTTTTAAATACACTGTTCAAAGTGAGTGCCAAACTACAGAATTCCAATGCCTATGGTATTGTTTCATGGGACGGCACCAGCATTGAAGAGCTGCAACTTAATTACATCCCCCAAACAGTTGAGGTCGACACGGGGGAAGTGGTTGTCACTTCCGGCTACAGCAATCAATTTCCACCGAATATCCCCATCGGCGAAGTGATACGAACAATGCCTCAGAAAGGCAAGGATACACAGCGCATCTACCTCGATCCCTTTGTTGACCTCTATACCCTGTCCGGCGGGTTTGTCATCAAATTCCAGCCCGATACCACGCTCCAAAACCTCAACAAGGAATATCAGGAAGTGTTAGAATGACCAAAGAACAGCTGAAATATCTTAGCATAGGGCTCCTTTTCCTGTTGCTTCAGGTCGTACTGTTCCGACACTTGACGATTTTCAGGATGCAGCCGGATCTCGTACTCATCTTTCTCGTCTGGTTTATGAGTAAAAAAAACAGGGCGACCGCCTTGCTTATGGGGGCCCTGCTGGGATTTCTGCAAGATTTTTTTCTTGATTTGTGGGGCCTTCATATGTTTACAAAAACATTACTGGTATATTTAAGCCACCGGTTTATTCCCAAAGATCATACGAAACTTTTATTAATCGGACCGGTATTTACGACTGTTTTTTCAGCGGCCCTGCTCCATAACATCATTTTTTTAGGACTCAATCTTTTTATACAGAATTATACTGCTGAAATTATATTTTGGCGGCAGCTGGTTGGCAATAGTCTCTATTCTGCTATCGTTGCTTGTTGTATACACTTGTTCAGAACCCAAAGGTGACACTCGGTATGTCGCGCCACAAGAAAAAACGCACCCAAATTTCCATTCGTATTTTCCAGCTGATCATTATCCTGCTGGGATTGGTGATTCTGGGGCGACTTTTCCAACTACAGATTCTGAATTATGAAACCTATGAGCCGTTGAGCCGGCAAAATGCCCTGCGACAACAAAATGTAAATCCGGCGCGGGGGCTTATCTATGATCGCAACGGACGTCTTCTGGTGGATAACAAACCCATTTATTCCATCACCATTACCCCCTCGGCCTACGATCGTGAAAAAACGCCCCTTTTGGCTCAGCTCCTCGGCATAGCCGAAGAAGAGGTAGAAAAACGCGTTGAGGAAGCGCGGGCCTATTCCTGGTATCGAACCTCCCGGCTTTTCACGGAGATCGATTTCAAGACATTTTCGATCATCCAGGAAAACATATGGCAGCTTCCGGGTATTGGTCATCAGATTGAGAGCAAGCGTCACTATCCGGTGGACAGCCTTAAAGCATCACATACCCTCGGCTATCTGCGTGAAGTTTCCAAGGAAGAATATCTGCAGCAGCAGAACTATCACCTGGGCGACAAGATTGGAAAAACCGGGCTTGAAAAGCAGTATGAAGCGCAGCTGAAAGGCCAGTATGGAACAGAATATATTCTGGTCAATGCCATGGGACAAAACCTCGGATCATACCAAGACGGCGCCATAGACGAAGCTCCCGTCAAAGGTGCCAACCTCAACACCACCCTTGATACCGACCTGCAGCTGCTGGCTGAAGATCTGATGGAGGGGAAAAGAGGAGGACTAGTGGCCTTGAACCCGAAGACCGGGGGGGTTCTGAGTATGGTCAGCGCCCCTCAATATGACATCCGGCGACTCTCCGGACGCATAGATTTCGATTACTGGCAAAAAATTAACCAAGACCCCGACAACCCGCTATTCAGCCGGGCTCTTTCCAGCAAGCAGCCCCCGGGTTCTACCTTCAAGCCACTCATGGGGCTCATGGGCCTGGAGCTCGATATTATTAATCCTCAGACCAGCATTTACAACCCCGGCTACTACTCGCGCGGTCGACGCTATAATGACCTGGCAGATCCGGGACAGTACAACCTGGAAAAAGCCCTGCAGGAATCGAGTAATACCTTCTTCTTCTGGCTGATGGACAAGATTGTTCACAGCTACAGTATTGACCGCTGGAACGAACTGGCATCAACCTTCGGACTTGGCAGCAATACCGGTATCGACCTGCCCAATGAAACCAGCGGCATTTTGCCTGACAGCACTTATCTGAACAACTTGCTTGGAGAGGGTACCTGGGGCATTGGAGACCAAATCAGCCTGGGCGTTGGCCAGGGCTTTCTGGCGGCATCTCCTCTTCAGATGGCCACCGTCGTATCCCAAATCGCAAATGGGGGATATGCCCTTCAACCCCATCTCGTTCATTCCATCAAAGAAAGCGACGGTACGGTTTTATTTCCTGAAAATGACACTACCAAAATAAGCTGGATCGACCGGCGGGAACTTGAGATCGTCAAGGCGGGAATGCGTCGGGTTGTCACCACAGGCAGCGGCCGCTATTATGCCAACCTGGACAGCGTGAAAGTAGCCGGCAAAACGGGGACTGCACAGAATCCACACGGGGAGGACCACGGCTGGTTTGTGTGTTTTGCCCCGATGGATGATCCCCAGATTGCTATTGCTGTGCTCATCGAAAACGGAGGCTATGGTTCAATTTCTGCGGCCCCCATCGCCTCCCTCCTGGTTGAGCAATATGTTACCGGCAAGATCAATCGTACCCGTGTTTACGATTACGTAAAGGATTTTGAACCCGAATCTCAGAATGACGACAATGAATAACTTTGGAGAATACAACTGGTCTCTTACCACCTTCTGGGTTGGACTGGTCACCATCGGGCTGATCTCCATTTACAGTGCAACGCAGGGTCCCGTTGCCCAATTCCTACCTGCATACATCCAGGTAAATTTCTACAAGCAGCTCATATCATTCGGGCTGGCCCTTTTGCTGCTCATCGGCCTGCAATATGTGAGTCCGCGCACCTTTCGCGAAGGGTCCTATATTTTTTATCTGCTGGGGATCGTCCTAATGGTGCTGACCCTCCTTATCGGGCGCGAGGTGAACGGAGCCAAAAGCTGGCTGGTCCTGGGACCATTCAACCTCCAGTCCAGTGAGCTGATGAAAATTGCCACCGTACTTGCCGTCTCCAACTACTTGACGAGCCAGCGCAACATCTCTGCCGAGAATTTGAAGACAGCACTTACCACGGTACTTATTATTCTTGTGCCCACTATCCTCGTTTTCCTGCAAAACGACTCGGGGACCGCGATCATCTTTTTAGCCCTGATACCCGTTGTGCTGTTCTGGTCGGGCCTTCCCTATGGTATTTCCCTTTTTATTATTTCTCCGGCCATCATCGGTTACCTGAGCATTATCAGCTGGTACTGGGGCCTGGCAGCAGCCGTGCTTCTGACCTTGCTTGTTTTTATTCTCCAGCGGCGCACCTGGCTTACCTTTACCTCCTTTGCGACCGGTATATTACTTGTCATTGGAGTACAGGTTGCTCTGTTTCAGGTGCTGCAGCCGCACCAGCGGGCCCGGATTGAAGCTTTTACCAATCCCTCATTCGATCCCCAGGGGGCCGGCTGGAATATCATACAGGCCAAGACAGCCATTGGCTCGGGAGGGCTTTATGGCAAAGGATACCTGGAGGGAACCCAGACACAGCTTCGTTTCCTTCCCGAACAGTGGACCGACTTCATTTTCTGTGTGATTGGCGAGGAATTTGGGTTTGTGGGTGCCGGCTTGGTTGTCATGATGCTCATAGGCTTTACCATTATGCTGCTGCGGGCCGCTGCAAACCATAAGCACCCGTTTGCACAACTGGTCATCGTCAGCGTTGCTACTATCTATTTTACACATTTCTTTATTAACATCGGCTCCGCTACAGCGCTAATACCCGTAATTGGTGTCCCCCTGCCCTTCATCAGCTATGGGGGGTCCGCCCTTATCACCAATACCCTGATGCTTGGCATCTGCCTGAACCTGGACTTTCACAAACGGCAGTTCAGCATCTATCGCTGAGCCCTGTTTATTAATCAATCATTTTATCCGTTCGCAGCCTGAAGCTCTGCCGATGATATTTGGTCGCGCCATGCTCCTTCAACCCCCGGAAATGCTGCTGGGTGGGGTAACCCACATTGGTATCCCATCCGTAATGGGGGTATTCCTCATGAAGGTCATACATCCACTCATCGCGATAGACCTTTGCAATGATGGAAGCAGCAGCAATGCTCATGGACCGATCATCCCCCTTAATCAGGCATTGATGCGGGCACAAGCCGGATTTAAATCTGTTGCCATCCACCAGCAGGTAGTCCGGGCATGCCTGCTCGGCCTCGGCACACTTGTTCATCGCTTTTATGGAAGCCTGCAAAATATTGAGTTTATCAATTTCTGAAGGCATACACCACTGCACGGTCCAATAGAGGGCCTGTGCTTTAATTTCCCGGCCAAGCCGCCTGCGATCCTTCAGCGAAAGGGTCTTACTGTCTCTGATCTCCTCAATAAACGTCCCGGCCTTAAAAATAACGCCGGCGGCCACCACGGGACCGGCCAGGCAGCCCCGGCCCACTTCATCGAGTCCCATCACCCGTTCAAAGCCTTCATTCCAAAGCCTGCGTTCATACCGCAGCCGATTCAAGGATTCTGTACTTTTATCACCGTCGCCCGGTTTTGTCATTTATGCGAATTAATTTCCCGTTAAATACGTTATCAATACTTCTGCTAAAGTCAATGTTTTCATTATGTATTTCAAGTACCAAAAGTGGGATTCACGATTTGAGCGGCACTCCGATACCTCCCCCTTCGACACTGTCATGGATTTGTTCCAAGAGCTGCTCACTATCGCGAGCGGAGAGGTGTCGCAGGCCCTGCGGTGGCTTACCGAGCTGGATGAGGAATACCACATCACTGATCAGTTTGAAAATTTCAGCATCGGTGATTTTGTGGAAGAACTCAAAGAGCGCGGCTATATTGAAGAGGACCGGGACCAGGGGATGTTGGTTATCACCCGAAAAACCGAACGAAGTCTTCGGCGTCGATCACTGAGAGAAATTTTCGACAATCTAGCGAAAGGAGCTGCCGGCCATCATCAGACCAATCATACCGGGCGCGGACTGGAACGGCAGCCCGAAACACGCAACTGGCAACAGGGCGACGACATTGCCAACATCGACAGCGTAGGGACGATGATGAATATGCTCAGGCACAGTAACATTGACCAGATGAACCTCCATGAGGATGACCTCCGGGTTCACAATACCGATCACTACACCTCCGTGGCTACGGTCCTGTTGATCGATCTGAGCCACTCCATGATCCTTTACGGGGAAGACCGCATCACCCCGGCTAAAAAGGTGGCTATGGCCCTCTCAGAGCTTATCCTGAACAATTACGCCAACGACTCACTCGATATCGTAGCCTTTGGCAATGAAGCATGGAAAGTTGAAATCGAGGATCTCCCCTATCTGAAAGTAGGGCCCTACCACACCAATACGCAGCAGGCCCTGCAGCTGGCCCGCTACACCCTGCACCGGCGCAAGTATGCAAACAAGCAAATTTTCATGATCACCGATGGCAAACCCTCCTGCATCATAGAGAATGGAAAAATATACAAGAACAGTTTTGGACTCGATCGGAAAATTGTCAACAAAGTATTGGATGAGGCCGTTAAATGCCGGCGTGACAATATTGATATTACCACCTTTATGATTGCACGCGACCCCTACCTGCAGGATTTTGTACGCGAGCTGTCAAAAGCAAACAAAGGACGGGCATACTTTGCATCCCTGGATAACCTGGGCGGCTATATCTTTGAAGACTATATCCGAAATCGCAAACGGAGGGTTAAATAAAAAAGGAGAGTCTACCTGCTGTAAACCCTCCTTTGGTAATTCTGTAAGACCGTCAAAATGAAAGACCTACTGCATATCCAGCTCGGCCATAACCTCGTCGGTAATGTCATACTTTTGCTGAGCTTCGTCTGAAGCGTACAATATGATGACATCCCCGTTGCTGGTTGTTGTATTGAGCACATAGGTAAGCCCCATATCATTGGCCACCGTACCAATAGCAGTATCAATCTGGTCTAAAAGCGGACCTACGAGTTCCTGCTGTTTCTGCTGTACCTCCTGCTGCAGTTGCGACTGAAACTCCTGCAGTTCAGCTCCCAGTTGTCCGAGACGTTCTTCTTCTTTCTGCTTGGCACTTTCAGAAATAACGGATTCTTTCTGCTGGTACTGAGATACCTGCTGCTGATATTCCTGTCGCTTGGTGTCCAGTTCGTTTCTTTTCTTCTCCATAAAATTTTGGAGGCGCTGCTGCACGGCTTTCATCTCAGGCATTCTGCTTAAAATAGCCTGCGGGTCTACATAGCCTATTTCCAGCTGCTGTGCCTGAGCCGAAGACGTGCCGGCGAAGCCAATGAAAAATAAACAAAGAAGAGATGTTGATAGTATTCGTTTTAACATAATTCTTATTCTATTTTCGTGTTAGTTCGACGCTGATAGTTCCTTCGCTTGTTGTATAACCTGTTGGGTAATGTCCATTTGCTGGTCAGCGGAATAATAGATCACGTTTTCCCCTGTATTTGTTGCCTGGTTCAAAACAAAATCAAGATCATTGCTTTCGGCTACATCCGCAATAGCCTGGTCCATTGTACTATACAAGGGTTCCAGGAGCTCCGATCGCCGCTGCTGTATCTGTGACTGGATATTTTGCTGAAATTCCTGCAGGGACGCTTCCTGATCCGCAAGTTCCTGCTCTCTCTGCTGAACCTGCTGTTCAGACATGCTGCTCTGATTCTGCTGGTAGGTAGCTACTTCATCCTGAAAGGAAGCGATACGATCTTCAAGTTCTGACCGCTTGGATTGAATAAAACTGTTCAGCTCCTCCTCTACCTGCGAACGCTGGGGCAGCTGACTCAATACCTCCTGGGTATTCATATATCCGATCTTAAGCTGCCCGTAAGCTGCAGAACTTACAAGAAAAAGGAACAGGCCCGCTGTACTTAGTATCTTTTTAATCATGGGTTAAATCTGATTTAACTTTCTACTTTACTAAAGCGTCTGATAATACTAACAATTTTTATCAATTGCTGGACTCATTTAACGTAACCCCGAGCTCCTGTAGTACTTCTTCATTCAAATTAAATTCTTTGTTGCCAAACAGTAAACCGGAATTCTGAGCCCGATCAAAGACAAAATCAAAGCCCCCACGTTCTGCAACCCGGTCTACAGCTTCAAAAATGGTTCGCTGGATGGGTTCCAAAAGTTCCTTCTGACGCTGAAAATACTGCCCATCAGATCCAAACCGCTCCTCCAGGTACTGCTGACGACGGGCCACTTTCGATTGAATTTGTTCCCGCTTTTGCTGTTGCTGCTGCTCGGTATACAGTACCTTTTTGGATTGAAAGTCTTCTCTGAGCTTTTCAATTTCTTCCTCCATTTCCTGGAGCTCACTGTTCCATTCAGAACTCAGCGAACGCAGCTGCTGCTGCACGCTCTCATATTCCGACATGTGGGACAACAGGTAATCCGTATCTACATACCCTATTTTCTGCTGCTGGGCTCCGGCCTCGGCTATCCATCCGAACAGAAAGCAGACAGCAACCAATGATATACAGGCAGCAGACTTAAGCATTAAAACGGCGCCCCAATATTAAAGAGAAACTCCCATTCGCCGGCCCTGACCTGGGTATTGGGAATGCCATCAAGACGATACCCGTAGCTCAGGTCAACCAGCCCCAGGATCGGCAGGAAAATACGCGTACCCAGCCCCACCGATCGCTTGACATCAAAGGGGGCAAATTCACTCGGATTCAGGTAGGCGTTACCGGCATCCATGAAGGCATAGGGGTAAACCTGGGCCTGCTGCTCGGTAATGGCCGGATAACGCAGTTCAAAGGAGTATTTGGTATACAACCGTCCCCCTACTTCCTGTCCATCCTCAAAAGGGGTAATGGAACCGTTTCTGCCCCCCGGGAAACCGCGAAGATCAATATTATCATCCAGGAACGACTGGCGCTGCTGCATCTGGGTACCTCCCAGTTTGAACCGCTGAAAATCACTTCGCTTGCCCTGCGACAAGTAGCCAAGATACCCATATTCCACGGTATTGGTGAGCACAAGATCACCCACGATAGAGGTATGATTCTGATAGCTTGATTTAAACTTGTAGTACTGGGCGAAGCTGGGCAGCGGGGGCGCAATTTCGCCCGAAATACGCAGCTTGGAACCTGTCGTGGGAGAAATCTTGTTATCGGTTGAATTGCGTTCCAGGACCTGCTGGATGCTCAAAATATTGGAAGCGCCTTCAGGCAGGAAAGAAGCTCCGCCAGCCACATCATATAGCTGGTAAGAGAGAATACTCTGGTGCGTAAAGTAGTCGTCCGGCCAGTCGAGACGGCGCCCCAGCGATACACTGCTTGAAAACAGCTCGTTACGCTGATCGCTGCCCCTGTATTTGATGAGATCATAACTCATATTGACGCCCAGGGAAAGCGGCTTTCCTGACAGCCAGGGTTCCTGGAAGCCGGCACTGTAACTCTGGTAGCCACTACCCGTAACCTGCACACCCAGCGAAAGCTTCTGCCCGTCGCCGGAAGGGATTGGCGTCCACCCCTCGCCACGCAGGGCACGCTGGATGGAGAAGTTGTTGAAGTTCACTCTGGCCGACAGGATAAGACCAATCCCCCGGCCGCCAAAACCACCGGAAAACTCAAAGTTATCCGTGCTCTGGGATTCATCAAGGGAATAATTGATATCCACAGTTTGATTTTCGCGGTCCGGGATAATATCCGGCTCAATAGACTGCTGCTGGAAATATCCTATCTGTCCCAGCTCACGAATAGTACGAATAATGGCCTGCCGGCTATACTTCTGTCCCGGTACGGTTCGCAATGTCCGGCGGATAACATCATCATGGGTCTTGGTGTTCCCCTCAAATGATACTCTTTTGACATAGGCAATTTCATCCTCAATAATCGTCATATTCAGGTCCACCGAGTCTTCAGCCACCATCTCAATTTGCGGCTCCACCTGGAAAAAGAGATAGCCGATATCCTGGTAGAGGCTGGTCACATCAGGCCCCTTTTGATTGATATTCAGACGCGTGTCAAATTTGCTTTGGTTAAAGACTTCGCCCTTCTCAAAACCGAGTGTCTGGGTAAGCTGTTCGTCGGTATACACGGTGTTTCCTTCCCAGGTGACATTACGCACTTTGTACTGGGCTCCCTCGTAGACCGAAATATTCGTTTTGATACCCTGTGCCGGGGTTTCGAACACATAGAGCCGCCGCTGGGTATAGGGGAAAGTGTAGACCGTGTCGCTGGTAATACGGAAATCCAGGAAACCGTTGTCGCGGTAAAACTGTGCCAGGTTATCTTTGGCTTCTTCAAATTCACTTTCCTTGAACAGTTTTTTGGAAAAAAACTTCCACCACTTGTCTTCCTTGATGGTTCCCAGTGATTTCTGAAGCTCCTTGTCGCTGAACTCTTCATTCCCTTCGAAGGTAATATCCTTGACCTCAAGCCGCTCACCGGCGTCAATATCAAAAGTGACCGTGACCCGGTTTCGCACCTCATCGGTTTCTGAACGCCGGACCTCCACCTTGGTAAACCGGTGGCCCTCCTGCTTGTAATAGCGTTTGATGGTATTAACAGCCTGTGCAATGGAAGATTCCGTTACTGCATAGCCCGGGATCAGGGTGATTTTCTCTCTGAGGTCTTCCCGTTCGGAGCGTTTAACGCCTTCTATCTCAAAAGTCTCAAGCCGGGGCTGCTCCTGAACGATAATTTTGAGATAGATCCCGCCGGCTTCGCGACCGGCCTGCACAATCTCAACATCAGAAAAAAGACCGGTCTGGTGAAGGCTTTTAATCGCCTGCCCCACCTGCTCTCCCGGAATGGTGATTTGGTTTCCCACCTGCAGCCCGCTTGTACCGATGACAAATTCCTCACGCGAAGTCGTCAGTCCTTCCACTTCAATTCCCAGAATCTCATACTGCTGGGGGGTGGCATTCATTGGATTTTCAATGCGTATGGGAGTACGATCAGAAGGAGTGTCTTGTGCCAGGGCGGAAATGGAAATAAAACAAAAAAGAGAGAGTGTGAGTAATAATTTCTTCACGTGTATAAATTCTTGAATAAGATTGAGCGTACGTTTTGTTAAAATTAAGTAGTCAGCTCTTGAATGTGCAATTTCGACTTGGACTCCTGTTCATTATTGGGAAGCTTGCCAAACCTGCGTTCACGTTTTTGAAAAGAGTGGATCGCTTTATACAATTCCTTTCTCCTGAAATCAGGCCAATATGTCTCTGTGATATACAGTTCAGAGTAAGCCAGCTGCCATAATAAAAAATTACTCAAGCGATACTCTCCACTCGTTCGGATAATCAGGTCAGGATCCGGAATATCGGCGGTCGACAGATGACAGCTTATAAGGTCATCGTTAATATCCTCCGGATCGATATCACCCTCCTTTACCTGATGGGCCAGCTTTTTAACGGCTTCCTTGATATCCCAGCGCCCTGAATAACTCAGAGCCAGGCACAGATTAAGGCGCTTGTTATCCTTGGTCAGCTCAACGACTTCCTGAAGCTCCCTTCGGCACTTGTCGGGAAACCGGTCGATCTGGCCGATGGTTTCCAGGCGGATGTCGTTCTCGTTGAGATTCTCCGCCTCCTTGCGCAGCGAACTTGCCAACAGCCGCATCAGGGCGTTAACTTCTATTTTCGGTCGCCTCCAATTTTCCGTTGAGAACGCATAGAGGGTCAGATAGCTTACGCCCAGCTGGGCACACGCCTCGGTAATATCCCGAACAGAATCCACCCCCGCCTTGTGTCCGTACGAACGCAAGTTCCCCCTGCTTTTTGCCCAGCGGCCATTACCATCCATAATAATGGCAATATGATCGGGCAGCTGTCCCTGCTCAATAAGCTGAGCCTGCGACTGCTTGTCACTATCTTTTTGTTCCGTATTTGTAAGCGAAATTGGTTTCAAAAGCGTAAAAATGGTGATTAGCTAAGCTATTAATATTAGAGTATTATACACGTTATTTCAAGCTTTTTAACATTATAATTGTTCGATCCGCTTGTTCAGACCGATCATTTCTAACAGGGCCAAGGCAGCCTCCGCCCCTTTATTACCCTTTCCGCCTTCTACTAATCCTGCCCGTTCTTGAGCCTGCTGTACATTATCTGTAGTCAAAACACCAAAAACCACCGGTTTATTGCCTTGAATATTCAATTCTGTCACTCCTTTGTTAACAGCATCGCACACATAATGAAAATGCGGGGTATCTCCCCGGATAACGGCTCCCAGGGTGATCACCCCATCAACCTTGGGCAGCAGCTGACCGGCGGCAAAAGGGATCTCATAGGCGCCCGGACAATAGACAACCACTATCTGATCTCCCGGCAAGCCCCGCTGTTTCAATACCTCCAGCGCCCCGTCAAGGAGTTCCTCAGTGATAAATGAATTCCATTTTGCTACGACAATTCCGACCTTGCTGTCGGGGTCATCTACATTTCCTTTCAGTACCTGGTGTTCCATATCTCTAAACTGCTATTTCTTTTCGCTGGTTTGTTAACCTCAACAGCCGCGTCACATACTTAGTATTGATAGTGACAATACCAAAATACTTCTGATATTTTTCTGGGCCGCCGTGAAAATCACTGCCTCCGGTTATCAGCAGCTGATGCCGATCGGCAAACTGTTCAATCCGTTTCTGGGTTTTATAATCATGGCTCGGGTGAATAGCCTCAATACCATCTACCCCGGCTTCGACAAGTTGTTCCAGCTCCTCATTGGTATATAACTTGCCGGGATGGGCGATCACGATCGCTCCCCCAGCTTTCTTGACCATATCGATAACCTTATGATGGGAATTATACTCGTTGTAGATACTTCCAAGCCTCTGATCACTGAGATATCGAATAAACGCCTCCTTGAACGATCCCACATATCCTTTGTCCAGCAAAACCGCGGCAATATGGGGCCGGCCGATATTGCCGCCATGGGCCTCCGCTTTTACTTCCTCAATATCGAGCTCAAATCCTTTCTGCGAAAGCTGATCGATTATCCACTGGGCCCGTTTTAGACGTGAGAGGTAGTGCTCGCGCATTAGCTTTACGATAACATGGTGCCCGGGATCAAAAGCATAGGCCAGCAGATGGCATTCCCTGCCGTTGAAATCAGCCGTAATTTCCACACCAGGCAGCAAGCTGATCTCCTCATGATCTGCCGCAACCTCCCGGGCTTTCCAGTACCCTTTCAACGTATCATGATCAGTAATCGCGATAACGTCGAGCTTATGTTCTATGGCATATTTTACCACATCCTGTGGACTCATACGTCCGTCGGAAGCCACAGTATGGATATGTAAATCTGCTTTTGCCACCTGGAAAACCTAATTTATCTGGACAAAATAGCGCTTTGCTGCCTGCCGCTTATTCGGAACTGCTTATCTTCAACTTTTGCCCCACCCGTATTCGGGAACTGTTCAATCCATTGAGCTGCTTTATCTGGCTGACGGGAACGCCGAATTTATTTGCAATATCGATAAGCGTATCGTTCCGGCGGACGGTATACTCTGCATCAGCATCCATCAGCGATGTTAAATACTCCTCGGTCACATCGGTACCGTTCCGCTGCTTCTGTTCAATTTCCTGCTTTTCATCAAACGACATCTCACTCACTTGTTCGTAATAGGATTCCTTGGACTTACTGACATAGATGTCTAAATACTCCCCGGGCGTAATGGTATTGGAGGTATTGTTCCAAACCCTTATCTGGGATGAAGAGACGTCGAACCATTCGGCGATATGTCCAATGGTATCTCCCTTCCTGACCTCATAGCGCACCTTGGACCTGCTGGATGCGATTTTACGCTCGGAAGAGGAATTCTTCTTCACAGCCTTCGTGCCGGAGGCTGTCTTTTCCCTGGAAGAGGATGGCTCAGCTTTGTCTTCTGGCTTTTCCTCGGATTCGTCAGCAGCTATCTGTTTCGTACTACCCGGCGCCAGGGGGACAACAATTTTCTGTCCCGGGTAAATAGTACTCGATAAACTCTCGTTCGTTTCATAAAGCGCCCGTACAGAAGTACCGTATTTCCTGGCAATAACACCCAGGGATTCGCCACGGCTTACCGTATGCATGGCGATGTTCGATCCGCGTTCATCCTGGGGTATTTCCTTGTAATTTTCCGCAAAAAGTTCTTTACGGCCCGCCGGCAGCTTCAGTGGATACTCGTCTCCCGGTGGCGTCGCCCAGCGCAGCAGCTCCGGATTGTATTCTTTTAACGTATCAAGCGTAATCCCGGCTGCCTCGGCAAGCACATCCAGCGGCATCAGGGGTGCCACCCTGTATATATCGTAGCTATAGGGCTCTTCGTCATATCTTTTTTCAAACCCAAACGACTCCGGGTTCATCCCAATCATTGTTGCAGCAATGTAGCTGGGCACGTAATTTCTGGTTTCCCGCGGGAGATGATCCCATGCCGACCAATAATCCTTTTCTCCACCGCCACGCCGTATGGCATAATTCAGTCCCCGGGGGCTGATATTGTATGCAGCCAGCGCCAAATGCCAGTCGTTCCATACTTCATACAAATCCTTAAGGTGCTGTGCTGCTGCACGTGTAGCTTTTACTGGATCGCGCCGTTCATCGACCCACCAGTTGACATCCAAGCCGTATACAGAGCCGGTGCCCCGGATAAACTGCCACATTCCAACCGCGGAGGCCCAGCTTTGGGCGCGCGGATTCAGGCCGCTTTCCACCATGGACAAATGAATAAGTTCGGTAGGCACGCCTTCTTCCTCAAAAATTCTCTCCATCATGGGGAAGTATTTCTCCGATCGCTTCAGCCATCGCTCCATAACCTCGGGACGGCGCATGGAAAAATACATCAGCGAGCGATTGACCTTATCATTCTGCACCAGCGGCACCCTGGTACTGGAAGAGGGGAGGTTTTCGGGTATGCTGTAGCTATCTTTCATCCAATCGTCACTGTCTGAAAAGAGCTCCTTTTGAATGGCAAAAATCTCACCCTGTGCCTCTGTTTCCGACTCCGTAACCCCGTAAAACTTGCGATACTCTGTCATAACTGATCGATACAACTCACTAAACCGCTGATCAGACTGTATCTCTGGATATTTGTCGAGCAGAGCCTGTAAATTGTTCAGGGCATCCGTAATATGTTGTTCTGCCTTCAGGGGGTCCTCGTTCAGCTGCGCTTCGATAGCCTGTACCTGTATCTTGTAAATCTGTGCAATACGCTGCATGGTGCTTTTTCCATAATCCTCGGAATCCTCGCTTGCCCCGGTGGCAGAACCACTGCCGGCAAGGGCCTCTCCCTCATCCTGCAAGGGATTATTATATGGCAGCAGCATGGGAGAAACCGGTACCTCCTTCAGTTTAATGGGAATGGTAGAATCAGCCTGCTGGGCAAAAGCAGAAAAACCAACGGCCAGAAAAAGGGGTAGTAGAAAGTATAACTTCTTTTGCATAGGAGTTAAACGATATTTATGACGTTAGAGCTTATGTAGTGTATGAATCGCAACGAATAAAAGGCGGCGCTGTATCAGGCAAACGGAATACATCCCGGTCATATTTTATTCGCGGATCTGTTTTGCGTCCAACGCTGCACCATGGGCCATCGCCTGCCCGATCCAAAGGCTTTCGAACTCACCTTTAACACCGGTGCTGCCTGGGCACGCTTATATTCCATCTGATCGACCAGATTTAAAATACGACTCACCGTTTGCTGATCATAACCGTATTCCACAATTTCTTTTACCGACGACTGCTCTTCGAGATACGCTTTCAAAATGGTATCCAGCACATCATATTCCGGCAAAGAATCTGAATCCTTCTGGTCCGGCCGAAGCTCCGCACTCGGGGGCTTCGACAAGATAGACTGCGGAATAATTTCATTCTTATAATAATCATTATTTAGCCAATGAGCCACCTCATAAACTTCTGTCTTATAGAGGTCCCCTATAACCGATAATCCGCCGGCCATATCTCCGTAAAGCGTACAGTATCCAGTGGCCAGTTCTGATTTATTGCCGGTGTTCAAGAGCATGTGACCAAATTTATTGGAATAGGCCATTAGAAGTGTTCCCCGGATGCGTGGCTGGAGGTTCTCTTCTGCCACCCCGAACGGTGTGCCTTCAAAAAAGGGAGCCAGTGCTTCATCAAAGACTTCATAGATCTTTCTGATGGGCAGTGCCTGGAATTCTATTCCCAAATTATGTGCCAATATCTCGGAGTCCCGGACACTCCCTTCGGAAGAAAATTCCGACGGCATGGTGATGCCCACAACCCGATCAGCTCCCAGGGCTTCTGCTGCAATACAGGCCACCAGAGCCGAATCGATGCCCCCGCTCAGGCCAAGCAGCACCTTGTCGGCGACGCCCGTTTTACGGAGATAGTCACGCAGTCCCAATACAAGACCACTGAACAACTGTTCCTCCAAAGAAGGAACGCCGGTAATCCCTTTCTTCTCATCCAGAGCAGCAAGCTCGCTCCCCTTCCAGCTGACAGCAACGGCGTCTTCCTTAAACATCCCGGCCCGGGCCACAACTTCTCCTTTTCGATTCATGGCGAGCGAGTCGCCGTCAGCGATTGTTTCCGTATTTCCACCAACCTGGTTGGCATATAACAGTGGTATCTCAAATTCTTCTGCATGTCTTCGAAGCATGCGCTCCCGGCCGGCTGGTTTATTTCTCGTATAGGGCGAAGCCGAGAGGTTTAAAATCATTTCTGCTCCCTGGCCCACCAATTCCTGTGCGGGATTGATATCGTAGGTCAGGTATTGGGGATCGCTGTAATTATACCAGATATCCTCACAAATGGTAATCCCCACTTTGCGCTTCCCCACCGCTACACATTCAAAGCTGCGGGCCGGTTCAAAATACCGTAGCTCATCAAACACATCATAGGTTGGCAGTAACGCCTTATGAATCTCAGCCTTTACCTCTCCGTGTTCAACTACCAGAGCACTGTTATAACATTTTCGGCCGGGCCCCGATTTATTGGGCGTGATGGTTCCCAGGACCACAACCATTTCACGCACCTCGGCAGCAAGCTGCTGGTTGATGCTGTATACCTCATTCAAAAAGGAATCGTACTCCAGCAGATCCATTGGCGGGTACCCGCAGGTGGCCAATTCAGGCAAAATAAGCATGTCCATACCGTCATCCCGGGCTGCGGTAATGGCCTCCAGTATACGTTTTTTATTGCCTTCAAGATCCCCAATTGTGGGGTTATGCTGTTCTATCCGGATATTCATAAATACGTAATCTATATTGTGGATTATTTATCCATTGCTGAATACACTTTCTCTCCCGCCACCCATGTCTCCAGTACCCTGGTCTGCCATATTTCCCGGGCCGGCACTTCAAAAATATCGCGGTCAACCAATATAAAATCAGCCCATTTTCCGGGCTCCAGACTCCCAAGTACCGTTTCTTGATGCGCTGCATAGGCTGCATCCACCGTAAACGATCGCAGAGCCTGGACCCGGCTAAGTCGCTCCCCGGGATACCATCCCTCTTCGGGATTCCCCTGGTGATCCCGGCGTGTGACAGCAGCATATAAACCATAGAAAGGATTTACATGCTCCACCGGAAAATCCGATCCGGAAGCCACGACAACACCATGCCTTAAGAAGGTTTGCCAGGCATAGGCGCCCTCCATCCGTTCCGCGCCAATCCGATCTTCAGCCATATTCATGTCGCTGGTAGCATGGGTGGGCTGCATAGAGGCGATGATCCCCAGCGACCGAAAACGTGATATATCCTCAGGAGCTACAATCTGTGCATGCTCAATGCGATGTCGCAGGTTTTGCCGGCCCAGGCTGTCCTGTACTTTTCGAAAAGCATTTAACACCGTACGGTTTGCCTGGTCCCCAATAGCATGCACATTGGTTTGAAAACCTGCCGATGCGGTTTTCAAAATGTGTTTTGTCATTTCCTCTTCCGAGAAAAAAAGCAATCCCCGGTTATCCGGGGCATCACTGTACGGTTCAATCAAGGCCGCACCGCGGCTTCCGAGAGCCCCATCAGCATACAGTTTCACACTCTGCAAAGCCAGCCGATCCTTGCTGTAAGATTCAATCGGTCCTTCACGGGCAAGGGTATCAAAGACTGCCCCGGCACCGGCAATCATGCCATAGATACGGGTTGTCAGGCTATCCTGGTCCGCTTTTTCCTTATAGAGCTGCCAATCCTTCACACTTACGCCGGCGTCATGCACACTGGTCAATCCATGGCTGCGCATCTGAAGGAGGGCAGCCTCCAGGGCCTTGCTGCGAGCGCGGGCGGAGGGCTCCGGTATATGGCTCTCTATCAGATGCATGGCGGCATCAACAAATACGCCGGTGGGGCGCCCGTTTTCATCCCTGATAATCTTACCTCCTTCGGGCTCACTGGTCTCGGTATTTATTCCAGCCCGCTTCATCGCCTCCGAATTGGCCCATCCCGCATGCCCATCGATCCTTCGCAGCCAAACCGGCCGTTTATTTTCAATATCATCCAGTTCTTCCGCTGTAGGGAAACGATTGATGTTCCATCGCGTCTGATTCCAGCCCCGTCCCTGTATCCATGACAGCTCGGGATATTGCCTGCTATAGGCTGCCACGCGCTGCAGGGTAGAATCCAAGGAAGTTGTCCCTGTCAAATCTACATTCATCTGCTGAAATCCAAGTCCCATGACATGCCCGTGGGCATCAATAAGTCCCGGCAGCATAACCTGTCCCCTTCCATCAATAATATCAGGACCGGCTCCCTGCTGAAAAGTGGTATCATTATAGATATCCACTACCTTACCGTCTTTAAACATCACGGCAGAAAAAGTCCTCAGGCTGTCGCCGTAAAATGTGTAGCCCCGTACATTCTGGATAACAGTGGAAGAGGAAGGTTCCTGCTGGCAGGAAAAAAGTAACAGCAGCAGACAATAAACCGCTGACAAACGCGACAAAACTTTAATTAATGACATCAATTATTTATTTAACCTTATTTAAATAACAAAAACAAATGTAAAGCTAAACAATTACACCTTATTAAAAAACAGTAAATGAGCTGCGGTTTTCCCAGTTTTTCAGTTTGGAAAGCAGAGGATCGGGTGAAAATGACCGGCTTTCCAATATCTCGATCTCCATCCAGCTCACCTCTTCAATGAGCTGCTCTTCGTTTCCAAGCTCGGGATCATGCCCCCGTGAGGCTTCTCCCCTCTTCCGGCTGACCTCAAAATAGCATTCTACGGCATGAAATGGCTCCTTGATAAATTCTTCGACATGCAGCAGCCCGTGAACCTCAATATCCACCTGGGTTTCTTCCCGAAATTCTCGCTGGAGGGCTTCCGCCATAGGCTCCCCGAACTGCACGCCTCCACCGGGAGGCATCCAGACTTTCTGGTCTGTAACGGGAGAGTGGATCCTGACTAACAGAATGGCATCATCTTCGACCAGCAGCCCGGAAACCCGGAGTCGCAGACGTTCGCCAAAAACGGATCGGGGGTCCATTACTGACCGCCGACTACTACTTTTTCGTGCGACACCGGAATATTGATATTATGCTCTTTGGCATACGTCAGGCTGGCTTTCACAAAATCGACAAAAAGCGGATGGGGATTATTGACCGTTGAGCACAGCTCCGGATGAAACTGAACCCCTATAAACCAGGGATGGTCTTCCAACTCCACAATTTCTACAAGGTCTCGCTCCGGGTTAAAACCTGACAGTTGCATTTTCTCTTCTACAAGTTTGTACCTCAGGTTGTTGTTGACTTCATAGCGGTGGCGATGGCGTTCCTGGACCAACTCTCTTCCATAGGCGGCATAGGCCTTTGTTCCTTCTTTGAGCTTGCAGTCATACAAACCCAAACGCATGGTCCCCCCCTTGTCTTCAATATTTTTCTGATCCGGCATCAGGTCGATGATGGGATGTTCGGTACCATCATCGAATTCCGTACTGTTGGCTCCCGGCCATCCACACACATTGCGCGCATATTCGATAACAGCACACTGCATCCCCAGGCAAATACCGAAAAAGGGAATCCCGTGAGTACGTGCATAGGTGATGGCAGACAACTTTCCATTGATGCCGCGTCCCCCGAAGCCAGGGGCCACCAGAATGCCCGAAATGCCGTCCAGCTTAGCCTTCACATTATCTTCGGTCAGATGATCGGACTGCACCCACCGGATATTAACCGTACAATCGTTGACAGCCCCCGCGTGAATAAAGGCCTCAACAATGGATTTATAGGCATCGTGATGCTCAACATATTTGCCCACCAGGGCAATATTAATTTCCGTCGAGGGGTTACGTACGGCTTCTACAAATCCTATCCAACGCTCCAGGTCCGGTTCGCCGCCATCCAGATTCAGCTTACTGATGACGCGCTCATCCAGCTGTTCCGCCTGCATGAGCAGCGGAACCTCATAGATACTTTCGGCATCCAGCGAAGCGATGACATCCTCCACTTCCACATTGCAGAACTGGGATATCTTCTTCCGGATGGTTTCATCCAGCTCGTGTTCGGACCGCGCCACAATGATATCCGGCTGCAGCCCGCTTTCGGATAGTGTCTTGACAGAGTGCTGGGTGGGTTTGGTTTTGAGCTCCCGGGCCGCCGAGAGATAAGGCACCAGCGTCAGATGAATGGACAAGGTATTCGCGCGTCCCACATCATACCGGAACTGACGGACCGCCTCGATGTAGGGCAGACTTTCAATATCCCCGACCGTACCGCCAATTTCAACGATAACCACATCGTAATCGTCGGATTCGCCAAGCGCCAGAATATGCGATTTAATCTCATCCGTTATATGGGGAATAACCTGCACGGTCTTTCCCAGGTAAGCTCCCTGTCGCTCTTTGGAAATCACATCATTGTATATGCGCCCGGTGGTCACGTTGTTTTCCTGGGACGTCTTGATATCCAGAAAGCGTTCATAATGCCCCAGGTCGAGATCGGTTTCCGCCCCGTCTTCTGTTACATAGACCTCCCCGTGTTCATAGGGATTCATGGTGCCGGGATCGACATTGATATAGGGATCCAGCTTCTGGACCGTCACGCGCAGTCCGCGGGCTACCAAAAGGCGTCCCAGGGACGCACAGATTATACCTTTTCCGAGTGAAGATGTAACCCCTCCGGTTACAAAGATGTATTTTGTGGACATGAAAACATTAATTAATTAGGGAAAGTCAAAAATAGAAGGTTTCCGCTCGTCATTCAAACCTTAAACCATTTTTTCCAAAAAAAATTATCTACCTGTGGCAAGATCCCTAATCATTATTTGCTCGCCCTCCACTGTGCCGCAACAGACTGCAGCAGATCCGGCTTATTTGTAAAGATGCCATCTACCCCCGCCGCCAGCAACTTGCGCATCTGCCGCGGCCGGTCTACGGTGTAGACAAAGTGCGGAATTTTATGTTCCCGGATATTCTTTCTCCATTTTTTGGTAAATTCCCGATAGCTGCAGTTAAACGCATCCGCCCGGTAGGTTGCCACAAGGTTGCTGGGCATTTTTCCATTCGATAACGACCGGTTGTACAGCAGGGCCACCGGTACAGCAGGATCCAGCGTCTTCAAATGAGTGACAGCGCGGTAATCAAAACTGGAAAACAAGACATGCTCCTTCATTCCATGCGCCTCAACCAGCTCCAGGCACTTTTCTTCCACCCCTCCCTGCTGTTTGGAAACCGCCTCTGTCTTGATCTCAATATTCAGGGCAATGGTATCCGAGGCGAACTCCAGTACCTCCTCCAGCGTGGGAATCCGGCTACCGGCAAACGGGGAGCCAAACCAGGAACCGGCGTCCAATGCGCGGAGGGCCGGGAGTG
The DNA here is from genome assembly GCF_900182555.1 of Fodinibius sediminis. Classification (GTDB taxonomy): domain Bacteria; phylum Bacteroidota; class Rhodothermia; order Balneolales; family Balneolaceae; genus Fodinibius; species Fodinibius sediminis. The sequence goes on from NZ_FXTH01000012.1 coordinate 150,314, forward strand.
AATAATCCGTGAGCAGTCCTCTTCCGGTCGTATGCTCCTCCAGCCTGGCATCGTGGAACACCACGGGAACCCCATCACTGCTGAGCATCACATCCAGCTCGATCATATCAGAATTCATCGCAACAGCACCTCTGAATGCCGCCATTGTATTCTCCGGATAGTAGGCACTGGCCCCGCGATGGGCAATCACAATACAATCATCCTTTTTTTTCGGTTGAAAGAGTTTCGGAAACCGATAATGTTGAGACATAGTGATAATAGGGGCTGCCATTGACAACGGGACCATCAGGGCGTCGGAGCAGTACTGCCTATATCCCTCGCTGCTCTTTCCACCTCAGGTATTCGACAAGCTCTTTAAGCTGTTTTTTCTGATAGTAGATCAGTCCCACATTAATACCGAACACAGCCACAATAATCAGAAAAAAAGTCTGGCTCAGTTCGGTGATATCAAAATAAAAGGAATAGCCAAAGACCACCAGAGCTGCAATATTAACTGCCAGCATGATCCACTTATTTCGGTCCTTCTTTTGCAGCGCCTCAATCTGTCCCTTCAGCGGCAGCGTCTGTTTGTCATTTTTTAAATGAATGTTGAGATACGATTGCAGCCGCTGCTGCTCCTTTTCATCCGAAAAATCAGTCATATTAATTCTTTGATTCCATCACTCGTTTCATGGCGTTGCGCAGCAGCAGATTAGGGTCATGCATTTTTGAGACCGTATGATATACCAGAAAGAAACCAACCATAGCCGTCACACTTGCAACACCGGTCAGTACTGTTGACAGCCACAGCGGCTCCACATACCCCAGTATAACCACCGCTATGACCATTAAACTCAGGACCATCTGACAAACGCCCGCCATGATATAAATGGTGGACACCGAATGAATCCGGTTCATTAACTTCGAAATACCAATTCTGTATATAGAATCCTTTATATTCCGATTCTCAGATGGTGTTTTCCACTGGTTATTCTTGTTTGAAGTACTCATAGCTGATATCCATATCGTTAAGGAACCATCGTTTAGTTATAAATTAACCTAAATTGTTGATTTTTCAATCCCATTTTCCATGCCAGATACTGATTCCAATATTTACATTTATGGCCGCAACCCAATGCTGGAAGCTCTCACCAATGAAGCCGACCGCATCGAAAAGATCTTTGTGCGAGATTCGCTGCGTGATTCCGATCTCTCTGAAATCTTCCGTTTGGCCTCTCAGCATCGGATCCCCATCTCTCATGTCCCCGGTACCAAGCTGTATGACCTTGTGGGCAGTGTAAACGACCAGGGGGTGGTCGCATTGATGAGTGCGGTAAGGTACAGGAATTTCGGGGAATGGCTTGATTCTATTGACACTTCCACCTATCCGGCTATCCTGCTGCTTGATGAAATAGAGGATCCCGGTAATTTCGGGGCTATTCTGCGTACTGCTGCAGCCGCTGGCATGGCTGCTGTCCTTGTTCCCAAACACCGGCAGGCACCAGTCAATGCCACCGTATACAAGACGTCAGCTGGTACAGCCGGACGGATCCCCATCGTGCGGGCCGGCAACCTGAATCAGGCCATCCTCAAACTCAAAGAAGCCGGCTTCTGGATTGGCGGACTCGATACGGAGGGCACCCAGTCTCTCTGGGAGCTGGACGTTGATCGTCCCCTGGCCTTTGTGATCGGCAATGAAGGCAGCGGTATTCGCCAGAAGACCCTTGAGCACTGCGATTACCACTTTCGCATTCCCATGGAAAACAATGTTGAATCGCTTAACGCTTCTGTTAGCGCGGCCCTGCTTTGCTACGAATGGAAACGAAAGCGATAGTGGTCACTCATACAGCAGATAGGGCGCCCGCAGCCGGGAAAACTGCTGAGCTGTCTTCTCCCACTGTTCCGGGTATGTTTCTTCCTCCAGCTGACGAAGCAGCTCTGACTTATCAATACCGCTCAGTTTTTCGATAAAGTCGGAAAGCTCAGCGTTGGGCGTAGCGTCCAGCATTGCCGTGAGAAGGCGGGCCCCCAGGGCTATGGGATCCACCTTGCCGATATTGGTTATCTGCAGTTCAACACCATGACACTGCTCACCCTCAAACTTCGGATTCGGTGCCTTGCCCGGCATCGACTTCGGCCGGAAGGAAATACGTTCGATATTCACCCCCTCAAACGTACGGCGCAGCGGGGCAATATGGCTGGTCGTAAGCTCGGTTGAGGGGGACCCTATCATCATAAAGGGGTCGGGGGTGCCCCGGCCCTCTGAAATATTCATGCCCTCGAAAAGCACCGTTCCCAGGTAGACAAAAGCGTGCTTGAATGTCGGCAGGTTGGGCGAAGGCGGAATCCATTCCAGCCCGGTCTCCGGCCATTGCATCGAACGCTCCCACCCTTCCATGGGGATAACCCGCAAGGTGCTCTTGCCGGCATGCTCGATCCACTGCTCGCCCACCATCATCCGGGCCAGCTCGCCCAGCGTCATGCCGTGCGCCATGGGAACGGGATAAGCCCCAACAAACGACTGATGTTCCTCCTGAAGCATCCACCCGGAAATGTAGTCGCCCCCGGCCGGATTTGGACGGTCGAGCACCCATACCGGAACTCCCTGCTCGGATGCCGCTTCCATGACGTTACCCATGGTGACGTTGTAGGTATAAAACCGCGCGCCCACATCCTGCATATCAAAAAGCAGCACATCGACTTGCTCAAGCATTTCCGCCGTAGGCCTTTTTGTATCCCCGTAAAGCGAATATACCGGCAGGCCCGTTGCCTGGTCAACGCCGTCCTCTATTGTCTCACCGGCCCCGGCATCGCCCCGAAAGCCATGTTCTGCGGCAAACAGCGCCGTAACATTAACATCCCGTGCCAGCAGGGTATCCAGCATATGCTTGCCCTCTACACGAGCGGTTGGATTCATCACCAGTCCCACCCTTTTGCCTTCAAGCTCGTCAAGGTGCTGGTCAATCAATACCTGGGCACCCACTTTGACATCGGGACTCTTTGAGGGGAAGGACTGGCAGGCAAAAGAAAAAGTCAATAACAGGAGCAGCAGAAAGCGCATACGCATGATGAACACCTTTTTATATCATTAATAACCGTCCGGCTGTAGCTGTCAACCGGACGGTTCCAACTAACAAATTATCAGTCTATGCCTTATTGGCAACAACCTCAGCCTCAGAAAAAAAGTAGGCCGCCTCTTTCTTGCCGTTGGCTACAGAATCGGACCCGTGGATAATATTTTCACCCACGCTGTCAGCAAAATCAGCCCGAATGGTTCCTTCTTCAGCCTCATTTGGATCGGTCGCCCCGATGAAGGAACGGAAATCCTCAATGGCGTTCTCTTTTTCAAGGATCATGGGAACACACGGACCGCTGCTCATAAATTCACACAACTCATCATAAAAGGGGCGCTCCTTGTGGACCGCATAGAAGCCCCCGGCCGTATCTTTCGTCAGACGTGTCATTTTCATTGCCACAATCGTAAAGCCCGCTTCCTGGATGCGCCGGGTGACTTCGCCAATAAGCTCTTTCCGTACACAATCAGGTTTCAGAATTGTCAAAGTTCGTTCTACAGCCATGTTAATCTATAATCAATTTTTATTTGAATGTATTTCTGCAAAGGACCCAAATATAAGGCATTGATCACAAATTCACGAAGGGATTTCTCAAGCAGCCCGGGCATGCGGGCAGCCTGCCTGTTCTTTTTGCTGCCCAGAACCTCGCTGAAATAAAATGTTGAGAGCCACTGAAAGTTGCCTTAGCTTAGCTATCGTTACATGACTACATTTGCAACAACCATTATTCTGTCAATCTCTACCTAACCTAAAATACTTGATGAGTTACAAGAAAAGCTATAAGGATGCCGATCCTCCCATTGCCCACAGCTCCAGGAAAATGAAAAAAAATAAGAATATCGCCCTGATCGCCCATGACCACCGAAAAGAGGACCTCATCGATTGGTGTGAATTCAACCAGGGCTCTCTTTCCAAGCACAAACTCTTTGGAACCGGAACCACGGGCCAGCTCATTGCTGACAAGGTGGGGCTTGATGTCAATCGTTTCAGCAGCGGACCCCTGGGCGGAGATCTGCAGATAGGAGCCGCCATCTCAAAACACGACATCGACATGATGATCTTTTTCTGGGACCCGCTGCAGGCCCAGCCTCACGATGTCGATGTTAAGGCCCTGCTCCGCATTGGGGTGCTCTACAATATCCCGATGGCCTGCAACCGCTCATCGGCCGATTTTTTAATCTCTTCGGATCTCTTCGACGAGGAATACGACCGTTTCCTCGTAGACTACAGTCAGCGCTTCACCAAGGAAATTGAAGAAACGTAATCTGCCGCAATCTTCCGGGGATCACTGGTATTGACCGGGCAGACACCTGTCAACCTCAAATCATTCAGACATTCAGTTATGGATAATGAAAATCGATTGGCGCAGGAATCGAGCCCCTACCTCCTCCAGCATGCCCACAACCCGGTTAACTGGTATCCCTGGAGCGAAGAGGCATTTGACAAAGCCCGGCAGGAAGACAAGCCCGTTTTCTTGTCCATAGGCTACGCCACCTGCCACTGGTGCCATGTCATGGCCCATGAATCCTTTGAGGACCGGGAGATAGCTGCGCTGATGAACGACACCTTTATCAACATCAAGGTGGATCGCGAAGAGCGGCCCGATATCGACAATACCTACATGCTGGTCTGCCAAATGCTTTCAGGCAGCGGCGGCTGGCCACTGAATGTGGTACTGACACCCGACAAGAAACCGTTCTATGCGGCTACGTACATCCCCAAAACAGGCCGGCACGGCCGACCGGGTATGCGGGAGCTCATCCCCTGGATTTCACAACTTTGGCAAAATGAGCGTGAAAAGATTTCAACCTCAGCCGATAATATTATCCGGAGCTTTCAACAGTCCAGTCAGTTCGAAATCGGCAACCCGCTGGGAGTCTCAATCCTGGAAGAAGCCTGCAGCCAGTTTGAAGAAACGTTCGACGAACAATACGGGGGCTTCGGCACAGCACCCAAGTTTCCCAGCCCCCATAACCTGATGCTGCTACTCCGTCACAGTAAGCATTTTGACGATAGGCAAGCCCTCCACATGGCTGAACAGACCCTTTTACAGATGCGCAGGGGCGGTCTTTTTGATCATGTTGGACTGGGCTTTCACCGGTACTCTACCGACCGGGAGTGGCTGCTGCCCCATTTTGAAAAAATGCTCTACGACCAGGCCATGCTGCTCATGGCTTATACCGAGGGATGGCAGTGTACCGGCCGCCCTCTTTTTGAGCGTACAGCCAAAGAAATTATTTCCTATATAACACGCAAGATGCGTCATCCCGATGGCGGCTACTACTCGGCCGAAGATGCCGACAGCGAGGGGGAAGAGGGTAAATTTTATGTCTGGACGCCGGCCGAGATACGGGCCGCCCTCCCCGCCGCCGAGGCAGAGCTGGCTTTGGAAGTCTTCAATATTACACCTGAAGGAAACTACCGGGAGGAAGCCACCGGCAAAACCACCGGAAAATCCATTCCCCACCTGCGAAAATCATTTCAGGATCTTGCGACCGAACGCAATATGGAAGTAGATGAGCTGAACGAGCACCTCGATTCCATTCGAAAGCAGCTGCTGCAAGCCCGCCGGGAACGCGTTGCACCGCTATTGGATGACAAAATTCTTACCGACTGGAATGGATTGGCTATTGCAGCCCTGGCAAAGGCGGGACGCGCTTTTGAAGATGAGCAATATATTCGACAGGCGGAATCGTGCTATCAATTTCTGTCCGAGAAGTTGATCCCAGAAACGGGAGGGCTGTTGCACCGGTTTAGAAATGGAGAATCCGGTATTGAAGCCCATGCTGATGATTACGCCTTCCTGATCTGGGGACTTATTGAACTCCATCAGACTACCCTGGAGAGCTCTTACCTGGCACGGGCCGTGGAACTCAATGACAAATTTATTGATCTTTTCTGGGATCCGGATCAGGGTGGCTTTTTCTTTACGTCCCGATCGGCGGAAAAGCTTCTGGGCCGAAAGAAGGAGATTTACGACGGCGCCCTGCCATCCAGCAACTCGGTAGCAATGATAAATTTACTGCGGCTGGCACGGCTCACCGGGAATACCGAATACGAAGAGTTGGCAGATACCCTTAACAAACTTTTTGCCTCCGATATCGGGGAAGCACCCACAGGCTTCGGCTGTATGCTCCACGGCATTGATTTCATAACCGCCGGCTCCCGGGAAATCGTGATAGCCGGACACAGGGACAGGGACGATACCCGGGCGTTCTTACAAGCTCTGAACAGCCTTTTCCTACCCAACACCGTCATTTTATTGAATGATCCAGCAGACAAAGAAATCGGTAACGTTGTTCCTTTTCTCTCTGACTTCCCCATGCAGAAAGACTGCGCCACCGCCTATGTATGCCAGAACTATCACTGTGAACAACCCACGACGGATCCCGAAATCATGATGCAGTTACTGGAAAAGGGCTCTTAAATAAGAACAGCTGGACTTTGAGTATTAAAGCTATTTCTTCTGCAGCCGAACTAATGTGATGGTTGGCGGGGCATCGTAGCGAATAGGGCCAAGCGTAAAACCAAGGCCGTTATTTACGACGACAGGCAATGCATCCTCCCAGTACAGTCCGCTCACATACTTTGTTTCACGCTCGGAAGCAGAAAAATTCATCCCCAGAAAGGGCACCCGTATTTGTCCCCCGTGGGTGTGTCCGGCCAGCATAATATCATAATCATGACCTTTAGCGCCGGCAATAAGGTGATCGGCCACCTGGTGGGAGGCTGCTATTTTCAATGATGCCTTTTTGCCATCCTGAAAAAGCGAGTCAACAACGGCCGCAGATGAACGTTTGCTGTACACCTGGGTTATGCCGCTGATAACTGCAGAAGCCGTGCCTCCACCAATCGGGATCACCTTGTTTTCATCGCGAAGCAGCCTGATGCCGTTCTGATGCAAGGCTTTTTCCACTTCAGCAGTACCGGCCCAGTAATCGTGATCTCCCACCACGGCAAAAACGCCGTATCCTGCTTTCGCCTTGCCCAGCTCGCGGGCCGACATCTCAATGAAATCCGTTCCGTATGAAATAAGGTCGCCGGTGAAAATGATGAGATCGGGATGCTGCTGGTTCAACTGTTTGATATAGCTGGCAATATCCTGCTGGCCCGTGTACTCATCACCCTGGATATCCGATATGTGGGCGATGGTAAAGCCTTGCAGCGACACGGGCAGATCATCAACCGGAAGCGTTATCTCCTCGACCACGACATGTGTGGTATCCCGGTATGTCTTCCAGCCGGTATAGCAAAACACCAGAACAAACAGCAGCAGGAGAACACGCGAATGGATGTGCTCAACCTGCTTTTTACGGCCTGCAAACAAGCGGATCAGCGATTTTAGGCCATCGGAAACCAGCACCCAGGTTGCCAGCTGAAAAACAAAGACCAGACCGCCCCAAAACCAGTACGTCAATACCTTGGGATATTTAAGTACATCGATACCGCCCGAAATGTAAAAATCCATGCTGGCGATAAAGGGGAAAAGGTAGAAAGAACACAAGACGATCGGCAGAACAAACCGCCCGCCGCTGGTATCCCCAAAGAGCTTACGGCCTGAAACAAAAAAACGCCACAGCAGGTATAATACGGCTGGCATCATGAGCAGGGACACCCAGAGAGTCATTCGTAGAAGCCAGGGCACAATTCAAATAAGTTATAGGTTCTTCTTATATTTCAATTTATTTTAATGACGTTAGCCTAATGGAATTTTAGGATTTGACCAAATTTATTTTGTCAATACCAATCTATTGCGCCATTTATTGCGTAATAATCAATAGAATATCAACGTGATCATATTCAGCCTGCTTGCGACCATCGGAAAAGTAATGCACGGTGATTCCGATGATGAAATTGAATTGATGAAACGCATTCAGGCAGGCCATGAAGATGCACTAGAAGAGCTCTATGAGCTATACAAGCGCCTGCTGTTCGGAATGATCTTATCCATCGTCAAGAAAAAAGAGGTAGCCGAAGATGTACTCCAGGAAGTATTTATAACGGTCTGGGACAAAGCCGGCTCCTTTGATAAAGACCGGGGTAATGTATACAGCTGGATCCTCACCCTGGCGCGTAACAAGGCCATCGACCGCATCCGGTCCAAAAGCTATAAAAGCCAGGAAAAAGCGTCCGTAAGCATTCATGATCCTTTTTTCACATTGGAAGGCGACAAATTTGATCCCCTTGAGACGACGATCTTCTCAAACCGCGCCGAACTGGTCAAAAGGGCGCTGCAAGAAATTCCGGAAGCCCAGCGCCGGGTTATTCATATTGCCTATTACCGGGGACTGACCCAGTCGGAGATAGCAAATCACTTGGATATCCCACTTGGAACCGTCAAGACGCGTACCCGGCAGGGCATGATTAAACTACAACGTATTTTAGGAGATTACATCAACTGATGGCGAACGAAGAACCACATAACGAGAAGTTTGAAGAATTGTGTGCCGGATATGTGCTGAATGCGCTTGATGAAGATGAGCGCAAGGAGTTCGAGGAGATGCTGGCAGAGGCCACTGAAGAACAGCGGAAGCTGTACCGCGACCTATGGTCGACGGCCCATCAATTAGCTTTCACAGTCGAAGAGCACGAGCCCCCGGAATCGCTAAAAAAACGACTGATGGACCGGATACAGATGCGCGGCCAGGAAGACGAAGCGAAAGAAGCCTCATCTGTGGCCAGTGCTGTCGGTGAAACGGAAATAGAAGAGGACGAGCGCTCCTTCAGCTGGGCAAGTTTCTCTGCTGCGGCGGCCTTTGCCTTGCTCATCGTAAGCCTGAGCCTCCTCTTTTATTCTTTCAACCTGAGCTCACAAATTAATAACAAGGAATCAGTCATTGCCGATCAGGAGGTCAAAATCACTGAACTTGAAGATGAGCTTCAGCGCAAAGAAGAAATGCTGGCCATACTGGAATCCCGGGATGTAGACATGGTCCTGATGTCCGGGCTGGAAATAAACCCCAACGGTTTCGGGAAGGTCATATGGGATACGGAAAATCAGCAGGCACTGCTTCAGGTATCCAACCTGCCTCCCATACCCACAGATAAGGATTACCAGCTTTGGCTGATTCGTAATAATGAACCGGTGAGCGCCGGCGTATTTGCTGTCAACGACAGCAGCGACACCTTCTTTAAAATTGAAGAGATGGTCCAGGCCGACTCACAGTCAGCCAATGCCTTTGCCATCACCATGGAGCCCAAAGGCGGTATGCCACAGCCCACCGGCGACATGTACCTGCTCGGCAACATGGATACCAGCGAGGAAGAGTAGCTTCGGACCGAAGGTGCTACCGGTTGTTCATTTTCTGAAAGAGGTATTCCTGCATACTCAGCACCCTGATACCTGAGGGCACCTGCACCTTTGAAGCGGCAATGGGTGCTTCTTCAATATCCGTCACTTCCAGAGCCGAAGTAAGGGTTCCCTCCTTATAGGCTTCAAGTCTGAGGGGGAAATAATGCTCCTTGAAGATCAAATCCATCGGAAAATCGTCACTGACGAGGGCCTCGGTGCTGCTTCCCCACGGTTCAGCCAGCATTCCCCAGTTCACTTCAATCTCCTTGGTCATCCACACTTCCGAATAATTGCCCTCCGGATTCGACTCATCTCTGAAAACAAATTTTTCACTCTGATATCCCTTGATGGTCTGAGTTTCGCCCGTCCGGATCTGCTCTACGTCATACTCCCTCTCAACGGGCTGACCGTTCGTACCTCCTCCAAACATATTCATCAGGGAAGTGATATCGGTCTTGGCAATCTTAAGAGCATCATTGCCGCCTGTTAGAAACACAAAATCCTGAGAATCAAGACGAACCAGTACCCCTTCTGTCTTCAGTGACTCCATGAAATTGTACTTTTTCTCTCCCTGCAGCAAAATCCGATCCGGCGTGATGAAGAGTTTAAACATATCACTTTTTTCTTCATCCCCCTCGGTATAGTCATAGCTCTGGTAGGTTATTTCCCCTTCAAACTGAGCCGCGGCCGGCTGGGTGAAACAAGCGGCCATAAGCATGGCAGAAAGATAATAAGTTGCTTTTTTCATAACAGGAATCTTAAAAATTAAAATTTCACAGAGCCATTTTCCGGGTGCGACGGTCGTCAAAAACGGGCAGTTAACAAAAACAGCCTGTCCAATAGCTTATTGAACAGGCTGGTTAACGGCTGTATTCAGTTAAAATTATGCTTGCTGAAGAACTTTCGTATCAACATTAACCTTGTGGATCCATCCCCCTGCAACCACATCGTTATCTTCGTAACAGACTACCGCTTGTCCCGGAGCAATAGCCTCGCGCCCGGTTGGGAAGGTGACTTCAATTTCATCTTCGCCCAGCTGTTTCAGCTGTCCCACAACACCATCATCATTATAGCGGATAGCACCCACAACGTCCATTTCACCGCCGGGCACTTCCCCATATTTGCTCAAATTGACATTTTTGGCACGGCAGGTAGTGCTGATCAGGTCCTCTTTTTCGCCGATTGTAATAACATTGGTATCAGGATTGATATCGGTTACATACACGCGCTTGCCCAGCGCGAGATCCAGTCCCCGACGCTGTCCAATGGTGTAGAAGGGATACCCTTCGTGTTCACCCACAATATTACCCTCCTGGTCCACAAACTTGCCTCCCTTCACACGTTCTTCGAGCCCGTCGACCCGGTCTTTAAGGAAACGCCGGTAATCATCATCCGGCACAAAGCAAATTTCATAGGAATCCGGTTTGGTGGCCACTTTGTTCAAGCCAAACTCTTCGGCCAGCTTCCGAATCTCCGTTTTCTCAAAATTGCCCAGCGGAAATTTTGTGCGGGCAAGATGCTTTTGCTCGACTCCCCAAAGGGCATACGACTGGTCTTTTTGGGGATCAAGTCCACGAGAGATCACATAACGCCCGTTCTCTTCGCGCACATTGGCATAATGCCCAGTGGCAATAAAGTCGCAGCCCAGGTTATCGGCCCGCCGAAGCAAGGCCGCCCACTTGATATGGGTATTGCATAACACGCAGGGATTGGGTGTTCGCCCACTCATATAATCGTCGACAAAACGATCAATCACCCAGTCGCCGAACTCCTCCCGGATATCAACAATGAAATGCTTGAATCCATGCTTCACGGCAATCTGCCGGGCATCGTTCATCGATTCAAGCGTGCAACAGCCGGTTTCTTTATCCGACTTTCCGCCGACACGAGAATAATCCCATGTTTTCATCGTGATGCCTATAACATCATATCCTTGTTCCTTGAGCATGACTGCTGCCACGGAAGAATCCACGCCACCGCTCATAGCCACCAATACTCGTCCTTTGCTACTCATAATATCTTGGGTTTAGAAATATCTACAGAACATCAAAAATAAGGATTTTTTATGTAAGTCGTGTGAAGTTTGGTTTAAGCCCCCCACGGCCAAAACCGTTACCTCAAATCTACATATAGAGATAAGGTTTCCAATCCTCTTCTACGCCGCCCAGAATTGACTGCAGAAATGTAATATGAATCGGCCGAAAAGGCTTCCTGTTTAACGACATGCCGGCCTCCTCCGGAGTCCGGTTCCCCTTGTCTACATTGCAGGAGTCGCAGGCAGCGACCAAATTCTCCCAACTGTCTCCTCCTCCCCTGCTTCGGGGCAGCACGTGATCGATGGTTAAATTCCGGGATGAGCCACAGTACTGACAGGTGTTGGCGTCGCGTTTCAAAATGTTGTGGCGGGTAAGTACGATCTTGTTGTATGGAATATTGATATAGCGCCGCAATCGTATCACGGAAGGATACGAATATTCTTCGGTCACAGTCCGGAGTTTTTTGTCCGGGTAGTCATGCAGCATTTCGGCCTTGTCCAGAAATAATAATTTTATGGACCGGTGTACCGAGCATACACTCAGGGGCTGGTAATCCTTATTTAAAACCAGAACATTTGCGTCCATGGTATTCTGTCATTTTTTACGGCTCTGCCTGTTCTCAACCAACAACTATTAACCGAAAAAACGGTAACGGACTAATCAACACTAAATTTCATTTAAATGCAACTCCAATGCCCTCCAGCTTACTCAGCCCCCCTTTTAAGCTGCTTCAGAAAAAATAATTTAGAATATCTGTGCTGATATCCGGATTGATAGCCACAGCCAATGCGATAGACACAGCCAGTCCGAACAGGGCATAGCCGGCATCTTTGCCAACCAGCTTCAGGCTGCTCTTCAATGGCTTTCCTTTGCCACGGGCATCGGTAAAGCTCATGGCAATCTCTCGGCCCGCCAGTAACCCGATAAATACCCAGGTGGTACTCATGGGAATATTGCTCTGAATTTTAAAGAAGTAGAGGATGATGGCATAGACAAAGTCGATAATACTGGCCGACCGGATATCACGTACATCTGATTTTTCCGTCACAACCTTTTGTATGCGGTCGCCGCGCATGTAAAAGAGAAGTCCCAGTCCCAAAAAAATATAGAGCGCAAATGCGAGAAACTCCCCCCCAGACAAAGAACGTGGCAAATAGACAGCAATGTTGGCCGCATCCTGCATAATCCATACCGACCAGAGGGTGCCGCTGGTAATCCACTGAAAAACTGTCCATATCCTGTGAGGCTCCCCGACAAAATACCGCTTGATAATTTTGGAAATCACCATCCAGACTACAACTGCAACTACAAAGGCCAGCAGATATCCCGAAAGGCTCTTCACCAGCACTTTACCGATGGCAGAAGCACTTGCCGTAAAACTGCTCAGGAGCAAAAAAGTGGTTGATACCGGCATCCGCATGCGGGTGAGAATCAACAGAAAAATAGGCGCCGCCACCTGTAAAAAGCTAAATGACTGTGGCGCATCCGAGAAGCCTTTGGTCATCAGCCGCTGATTGCTGACATCCCCATCATACATATACCAGCTGTATGAAACCGTAGCCAAAAAAATCCCTCCGATAAACAGCCACAACACCCACCAGCGCTTATCCTCATTTGAAGCGATAAAGGTACCGATCGTCTGAATGCTGTCATTGGAGATGGCCGAATAGCCAGCCAGGGCGAAGCCGATCCACCGCGCGATTTCGGCATGGGGAAAGGTAATGCCGGTGATAATGAAAAACAGGCCGATAAGAGCCAGAAAGGTCCGTTCCTTGCGTAGAATCCGGTAAAATCGGATCGGGATGAAGCTTGATAACGTTGAAGATGCTGAATCTGATTCCCGAGAGTTAGCCATGAACCAAACAATTTGTCACTAAAGGCATGCTGATCTTTTTGTAATAAATTTTAAATATGCTGAATTCATATGAAAAATGCATATTAACATAATTAAGAAGTTGACCGGCCTTTCAGCACTGCTGTCCCCCATGCCCACCGTTCTCTGGTGCCATTTCCCGCAAATCTCCTGATTCTACATGGGTGCTTCTTGGCAAGCCGCAAAGGGGGCTGTATCTTTGCTGTGTCAGACGGCCCTGTTTCCATCGAACAATGATCAAAAATGAGCTTATATCATCTGCAAAATTTTTATACCTTCTTTAATTCCCCCTTGCAAAGGAACATTCACCGACGACTTCCCACATTACAACCTAAACGCTGCAGACCTTGGTATTTGACTTATGCCCTACGATGACAAAATGCACAGCACCGGCTATTACAAAGAGCCGGGACCTAAATTAGATGAAGACTCTCCGTTTAAATCGATGATGGAACGTTTCCGTTTTGCAGCGGATATCCTGGAACTGGACGAGGGTGAATTTCAGTATCTGGCCAGCCCCGTCAAACAGGTTACGGTTTCCATACCAGTAGTTATGGACTCCGGGGATATTCGTGTATTTGAGGGATACCGTGTGATCCATGATAACGTACTTGGCCCCTCCAAGGGCGGAATACGCTACGCACCGGATGTCACGCTCGAGGAGGTCAAGGCCCTGGCTTCATGGATGACCTGGAAGTGTGCCATTGTCAATGTGCCTTTCGGAGGAGCCAAGGGTGGCGTGCGCTGCAATCCCAAACAGCTTTCCTCCGGGGAGCTTGAGCGTCTTACCCGCCGGTATACCGCCAACATGCTTGAAGTATTTGGCCCGGACCGCGACATACCGGCTCCCGACATGAATACCGACGAACAGATCATGGCCTGGATTATGGACACCTACAGCATGAACGCCCATAAGACCGAGACAGCTGTTGTGACTGGAAAACCTATTATCCTCGGCGGCTCGCACGGACGCAAGGAGGCCACCGGCCGAGGAGTTGTCACGGTGACGCTTGCTGCCCTCAACAAGGCAGGCCTTGCTCCGAACAAGTCTTCGACGGTTGTCCAGGGCTTTGGCAATGTGGGTTCAATCAGTGCCAAACTGATGTACGAGCAGGGGTCAAAAGTAATTGCCATCAGTGATGTTTCAGGAGGATACTACAACAAGGACGGCATTGATATCCCGGACGCCATAGCCTACGCTCAACAGAACGACAAGTCGCTGGAAGGCTACTCGAAAGCGGAAAAAATCACCAATGAGGAACTGTTACGCCTGGAATGCGATGTGCTCATACCCGCAGCCAAAGAGGATCAGATAGGGCCGCATAACGCCGGGAATATCAATACCCGCATCATCGTTGAAGGGGCGAACGGACCAATCATGGCCAACGCAGATGCTATTTTAGAAGATAAGGGCATTATGGTGGTCCCCGACATCCTTGCCAACGCGGGAGGCGTAACGGTTTCCTATTTTGAATGGGTGCAGGATCGACAGGGCTATTTTTGGACTGAAGAACGAGTAAACCGCCGCCTGAATCGGATGATGCGGGCTGCTTTTGACAATCTCTTCAATGTACGTGAGGAACATGACATCACCCTGCGGCAGGCGGCCTATGTCTATGGAATCAATAAAGTTGCTACAACCCTCAAAATGCGGGGCATCTACGCCTGATCCGGCCATCATCGCTAATATCCTTCAGCATAACATTATAACAATGGTACCAGCTCCTGAAAACACAAAAAAAATGATCCTCCAATCTTCTCTGGAAGCAATGGAGAAACTGGAGCCGTTTGTCAACAAGCTTCAAAAATGGGTTTCACTTGACCAAGAGCAGTGGGACCGCATCATGCTTCCCCTAAGCGAGGCGGTCAACAATGCCATACTTCACGGCAACCAGCTGCAGGAAGACAAATCGGTTGCCGTCGTGGCAGAATTGAAAGACGACATACTCACAATCAGTGTGCAGGATGAGGGCGACGGCTTTGACCCCGAAACGATTCCGGATCCACTGAAAGAAGAAAACCTGCTAAAGGAGGGCGGCCGCGGCGTTTATCTGATTCGTCAATATACCGACAACCTACATTTCACGGAAAATGGAACCAAAATCACAATGGATTTCAAGCTGTAGCATCGAAAATCAAGACTGTGGCAGACAGCCGTAACGAAGAGGGAGGGACTGCATGCAGCCACTTTCAGCCCTTAAAAAGCTGAAAAAAATCAGTGTAACAAAAAATAACTAGTGGGATTATGCTATGCTCTATCGCCTTACAACATGGTTACTAACGGTGCTTACCCTGGCATCCCTTAATAATGCAGTGTTCGGTCAGTCGGCCGGGGAGTCTGTGTTAACTGTCCAACAAACCACAGACTTTGCCATAGACGGCCGCGGAACCGCAAAAAACTGGTCCTCGGCTACCTGGATTCCAATAACTCCCATAGCAACACCGGGAGAACCAAAGCAGGGACTGAACACCAGGATGAAGGCCCTCTACTCCAGTACCGGTCTTTATATCCTCTTTCAATGTGAAGACAGCCTGTTGACAGCTTCCATGGAGGAGGATTTTGCAACACTGTGGAAAGAGGATGTCGTGGAGGTTTTCCTTTGGCCCAATGAGCAAAACCCGGTCTATTTTGAATATGAACTGTCTCCGCTCAATTACGAACTCCTCCTTTTAATCTCCAACGAGGGAGAAAACTACACTTCCTGGCGCCCTTTTTCGTATAATAAAAAGATACAAACAAGACATATGACGGCTGCCGAAGGTGGGCCAAAGAGCAGCGGAGCAGCCATCAGGGCATGGACAGCCGAATTTTTCATTCCCTATACCCTGCTCCATCCCCTCAGTAATGTTCCACCGGATTCCGGGACCCGCTGGAGAGCCAACTTCTACCGTATTGATTACGACAGGGAGCAGACCTTAATGTCTTGGCAGCCTGTCAAGAAAAGCTTCCATGAGTATAAAAAATTTGGTACACTGCTTTTTGAATAGGGGCCGGCGTGCCCTTTAGGCTGTACATTTATTTAGGTATGTTGGAACTGGCAGCCTTACCTGCCCTCATCAAAAACTGAGAATTTCACTGTTCCAGCTACATCGGGGAACCAATAATTGCAAAGATCGAACAGCGTGAAACATCTACTTCCGCAGCACCCTTTTCTCCTGCTACTGTTTTTTTTCGGGACCATCATCCATCTTTCCTCCTGTTCATACATCGGTGGCAACAGCAGGGATACTCTTTTTGAGAAGGTTCCCTCCTCATCTTCCCATATAACTTTTTCAAACCATCTAAATCCGACAAACGCTTTCAATATCTATACTTATGCCAACTTCTATTCCGGCGGGGGCGTTGGACTCGGTGACTTCAACAACGATGGGCTCATTGACATATACCTGGTTGCCAATCAAGAAGATAATAAACTCTATTTAAACGAAGGGGATTTTTCATTCAGAGACATCACCGAGGAGGCCGGGGTAGGCGGAACCCGCGCCTGGTCGACCGGTGTCAGCATAGCTGACGTCAATGGAGATGGCATGCTGGACATTTATGTTTCCAATGCAGGAAACCTTCCGAATGATGACCGGAAAAACGAACTTTTTATCAATAATGGAGACCTGACATTTAGCGAACGAGCCGAAGAATACGGCCTTGCGGACAGCGGTTATTCCATCCATGCCTCTTTCTTTGATTACGACAAGGATGGTGATCTCGACATGTACCTCCTCAACTATACCCCCCAGTCTATCGGCAGCTTTGATCTCCAGCGCAGCCAGCGGGATGTCATAAATTTTAAGGGAGGGGATCGGTTTTACCGCAACGATCTCATCCAAGCGGATTCCACCGGTGCTGAAGATCAACCTTCCCGGAGCGACAAGCATCCAACCTTTACAAATGTCACCAGGGAAACCGGCATTTTCAGCAGTGATATCGGCTTTGGACTCGGGGTTTCTGTCGGAGATGTCAACCGCGACGGATGGGAGGACATCTTTATCTCCAACGACTTCTTTGAGCGGGACTACCTGTATATAAACAATAAGGACGGAACGTTCCGAGAAACCCTGGAACAGCAAATGAACAGTATCAGCACTACATCCATGGGCGGAGACATCGCCGATCTGAATCACGACGGATTTCCCGAAATTTTTGTAACCGACATGCTCCCCGAAAGTGAAGAGCGTCTTAAGACAATTACTACTTTTGCTGATTGGGAACAGTACCAGTTCGAGCTTCAGCACAACTATTTTCACCAGATGACCCGCAACGTTCTTCAGCTCAACAATGGCAATGATACCTTCAGTGAAATCGGGCGATATGCCGGCGTCGAGGCCACGGCCTGGAGCTGGGGAGCCCTCATATCCGACTTTAACCTGGATGGAGAAAACGACATTTTTGTCCCCAACGGCGTTTATAAAGACATGACCGACCAAGACCATCTGTTGCATGTCAGTCAGCAGGAGGTGATCAACAGCGTGGTTCAAAACAACCGTGTCAATTACAAAAAACTCATTGACATGACCCCGTCCAATCCCACCGCAAACTACCTCTTTGAGAACCAGGGGTCGCTGCAGTTTCGCAACCGTGCGGAGGCCTGGGGACTCGATGAGCCGAGTTTCTCCAATGGGGCCGCTTACGGCGATCTGGATAATGACGGCGATATGGACCTGGTGGTCAATAATGTCAATGCAGAACCATTTGTTTACCGCAACAGGACCACGGAGAAACACAGCCAGCGCCATTGGCTGCGTGTAGCGCTGCAAGGCCCGTACCCCAATTCCCGAGCTGTGGGTTCCCAGCTCCTGGCAATAGCCAATGGCAGACGCTGGTATGCCGAGCAAATGCCGGTTCGCGGCTACCAGTCCACCGTGGATTCAAGGATACACATCGGGCTGGGCCCGACCAGCCAGATTGATACCTTATGGGTACGCTGGCCGGATGGACAGCTTAGCCGGAAACTCAATATTGAAGCCAATCAGACCCTCACCTTCAGCCACGAACAGGCCCGGGCTGATACCAGCTGGACAGCACTGTGGCAGACCCAGTCTCAACCGTCCCTTACAGACGCCCCTCCGTTACTTCAGGACGTGACAGACTCTTTCCCGGTTGACTGGAAGCATACCGAAGACGACTATCTTGATTTTAGCCATCAGCCTCTGCTGTATCATTCCAAATCAACTGAAGGCCCTCCCCTCTGCACCGGCGATGTCAATGAAGACGGGCAGCAAGACTTCTTTGCAGGCGGGGCAAAGGGACAGCCCGGAACATTATTCCTGCAGGAAGGAACCACGGGCTTCACCACGGCGTCCAGCAAAGTCTTTGCAGCCGCATCGGCCAGCGAGGATGTTGACTGTGCATTTTTTGACGCCGATGGCAACGGAACCCTGGATCTGTATGTAGCCAGTGGCGGAGGTGCGTCCACCACGGGGGATCCCGCCTTTTCGGACCGGTTGTACCTTAATAACGGGGAGGGGCAGTTTACACTCTCCAGAGAGGCCTTCTCCTCCCTGGGCAGCTGGTTTAACGCCCCAACCGGGGTTGTGGAGGCTGCTGATTTCAACAGTGACGGGACCATTGATCTATTCGTGGGACACCGCATGCAGCCAGCGGCCTACGGGATACCGGCAAGCGGATACCTCCTCCAGAATAACGGAGACGGTACCTTCACGGATGTAACCTCGAAACGGGCACCCGCTCTATCCGATCTTGGACTGCTGACAGACGCCCAATGGGGGGATGTAGACGGCGATGGTGATCCGGACCTGCTGGTGGCGGGAGAATGGATGCCGGTGACCCTGTTCAAGAATGAACGCAAATTCTTTGAAGACGCTACCGCAGAAGCAGGCCTGGATTCCACTCACGGATGGTGGAATACCCTCAAATTAAGGGATCTTGACGGTGATGGGGATCTGGATTGGCTGGGAGGCAACCACGGGCTGAACTCCCGATTCCGGGCCACAGCTGAACAACCGGTAGAGCTGTGGGTAAATGACTATAACCAGGATGGGAGTTTTGAACAGATTCTAACTACCTTCAAAGGCACCGACGCCTATCCGGTCGCACTGCGGCATGACCTTATGGCCGTACTCCCCATGCTTAACAACAAAGCTCCCAACTATCACTCTTATGCCGGGAAGACGGTGCATGAGTTGTTCAATCAAAAGCAGCTGGATGAAAGTATACACCTGCAAGCAACCATGCTGGGCAGCAGTATCGGATGGAACGATGGCACAGGACATTTTCAAGTGGAACGCCTGCCCAAGGAAGCACAGCTTTCTCCCATATACGGGATCCACCTTCAAGACCTTGACGGTGACAAGCGTTTGGATATTCTCCTGGGAGGAAACCTGCAGACCGTAAAACCCCAGGCTGGACCCTATGATGCAAGCTATGGCACGCTGCTGAAGCAGGACTCCTCCGGGCAATACCGGGCCATACCTCCCCAGCAAAGCGGACTTTCCGCAGAAGGGGAAATTCGATCCATCCGTTCACTCCAACATGCCGGGCAGACCTATCTATTGATTGCCCGAAACAACAGGGGATTCAAAGTATATAAACTCGGGAAGTAAGACCTGTTCCCGGCTGTTCGCCAGGCCAGCTTCGCCTCTTAATTATCTGAGAGGAGCTCATATTCCTGTCCAGAATTAGATGATGCCTCCCCGACCATTTCCTTTTCATTCTCAGAAAGGGCCTTTCGCCGCCACCAGTTGGCAAGCGTGGAACCGGAAATATTCATCCATGGTCCAAAAACAGCCGGAGCCAGCCCTACGGTGGCAATCTTACCCATCTCCGCGGCCAGGCCTGACGCCATGCCCCCATTCTGCATGCCCACTTCCAGGGCGATGGTACGGCACTCTTTCTCTTCCATGCCGAGCAGGCGGCCACCCCAGTAACCAAAAAGATAGCCGGCGGCATTATGGATAACAGCCGCTACAATCAGGAGCAGTCCAATGGAAACCAGTGAGTCTCGTCCAGCGGCTGTAATGACGGTGATAATCACAGCAATACCCACCATGGAAACCACCGGCATAATATCATCCAACCACTGTGCCTTTCCATGCAGAAAATGGTTGAACAACAGTCCAAGCACAATGGGCAGGATAATCATATTCAGGATGCTAAGCATCATGCCAAACGCATCAATAGGGACAAACTGTCCGGCAAGAAACTGCATGAGGAACGGCGTCACAAAAGGCGAAACCATCGTGGCCACGGCGGTCAGCGTAATAGAAAGAGCCAGGTCTGCCTCTGCGATGAAAGCCATTACATTGGAGGCCACGCCCCCAGGACATGAACCAATAAGCACAACACCGGCGGCTATTTCAGCCGGAAATCCAAAGGTCAGCGCTAGTGAAATACCGACCAGCGGCATAATAGAAAACTGGCAGAGCATGCCCACCAAAACGCCGCGCGGTTTCTTCATCACCCCGGTAAAATCCTGCAGGCTCAGCTGTGTTCCCATCCCGAACATGATAAGCTGGATCAATGGCACAATAAGTGTACTCGTGTCGAAGCCGCCCACTTCTGTAATATAGCCCGGATAGAACATCGCCAGCGACACAGATGCAAAAATCCAGATCGAAAAAGAAAAGGATTTAAAAAGCGTATCCGTGCCCCGGACGCCCAGGGCCAGCGATACAAACATCCCGATGGTCAAAGGAGCTATCACCGCAGTCCCAGCGCCCGCCAGCAACGCAACCACCAGGCCGATCAAGCACGCAAGACTTATGTATAACAGTACCTTGTAAATATTCTTCATCTATCTTTTGTTTTTCTTCTTGCAATTAGCTTCGGTCCGGCATGATCTTACCAGGTCCGCTCCTGAAGGTATTCTTTCATTTTCTCTATGGACACAGGCAGCTGATCCATTCGATTATCCCTGAGCCATCCGAGGAAGTCTTCTTCTATTTCTTCGGTCCACTTCGTATCAATTTGTCCGGCGGTATACACACCAGCCTCCATGCGCTCCTGGGCAAATTCATCCCTCAGCTTAACAATTTCTGCCGTTATCACCATCCCTTCGACCATATGCGGAGGGATAAAGACAATACCTCTTTTTTTAGCCAGGACAACATCACCAGGCATAACCGTCACCTTTCCAATACGGATAGGCACATTGATGCCTGTAAGCATAGTCTGCTCCAGAAACGAAGGATGCCAATCTCTGACAAAGGCATTAAAACCATCGATTTTTTCCAGATCCTCCCCGTCGCGCAGAGAGCCGTTGAAAATGACGCCGTTGCCGGAGTTGTCAAAAATAGAATTCCCCAGGTTACTTCCTATCAAGGTACCCTGCGCAATTTTTCCATAAGAGTCCGCCAGATAGATATCTCCCTGCTGAAGCATATCTATCGGCCAGGTATTCATTGGCCCCATATGTCCGGCTTCGGTGCCTTCCTCAACCAGCTTTTCCTTGATATCTGGTCGCTCGGGCATAAACTGGGCAGTCAAAACCTGGCCGACCATCGGACGATCGGAGTGCAGTTTTTTCCATCCTCCCTCATACTGATTCTTATAGCCCCTTTCATAGAGATACTGCCAGGCGTCTTCTATGCGAATGCCTTTAAGACGTTCAAGCAGATCATCAGATACATCCGGACGTCCGTCCGACAACCGCTCACCGTCCCACTCGGAGGTGTAAAAAAGGACATCTTCCGTTGGCGCAACGAGATGGTCCTCTTCAACGGCTTGCGCCTTTACTGAAACAAACGGTAAAAATAAGATAGCGAGTATACAACTAAGTGCTCTTGCGTTCATAACACGGTAATTCTGGTTGGATTGTTCAATGACAATAATATTGGTATGCTAACTATAATCTCCAAATTTCTGTTATTCATCCCACTCCGAAGCAGCCAGTCCGTTCAGGTCGTATACCACCTCGCCGTCCCGGATCGTCAGTTCGGTTTCCAGCTTGCGGGTGGCCCCCGGCTTCAGGTTCTCCCGGGAATCCAGGAAGCTGAACGCCCCCTCGCGCATCCCGAAAACAGCCACATCGGCTACCGCACCCTCGCTCAGGTGCCCCAGCTCCTCGCGCTGGATCACCTGCGCCGGCTTCCAGGTCGAGGCCCGGATCACCTCCGGCAGCGACATTCCCATGTCCATCATCTTCGAGACCACATTCAGCATGTTCTTCATCCCGTCGTTCATGCTCCCCGTATGCAGGTCCGTGCTGATCGTGTTGGGCTTCAGGCCCTGCTCGAAGGCCGGGATGGCAACCGGGTAGAAAAAGCTCCCCCCGCCGTGGCCCACATCAAAAATAATGCCCCGCTCCTGGGCCTCCAGCATGCCCTCGCGCAGCTGCCCGGCATCGTCAACCACCGCCTGGCGATTATCGCCTCCGCCCCCGTACATGTGGGTGTAGATATCGCCCGGACGCAGTACGTCCAGCAGCAGCTTTTCCAGTGACAAGGGAGGCGATGCACTCCCAAAGTCAACCATCACAGGGACATTACCATTCTCAGCCGCTTCTACCGTCAATTCATAGGGCTTCCACTCGTGACCGCTGTAATGAGCAATTTTAATCCCAACGACCTCCGGGTTACGGCGGGCGACCAGGCCCGTCATCTTCGGATCCATATCGTTATTGTTCTGCTCGATAACTCCTCCCTTCATCCCGCTGCCGATGATGTTGAGAAAAGCAAGCACCCGGGTCTTGGAGCGGTCGATAACCTGTTTCTTGAAATGGGAGAAGTTGCGCCATCCGGCGCCCCCCACATCAACCACCGTTGTCACCCCGGCCCGGAAAGTGAAGCCGTCGGGCGGCAGCGCCGTAAAGCTGTTGCTCAGGTAGGCATCCGGCTCGGTCCCGTGGTAGTGGTGCCCGTGGATGTCAATAAGGCCCGGGGTGACGTACAGTCCCTCCGCATCGACCACCGTGGCCGCATCCCCCGGCGCAATGTCGGCAGACACTTCGGCAATCTTCCCGTCTTTGATGGCCACATCCATCGGTTCATCAATATCATTTTTGGGATCGATGACGTGCCCGCCCTTGAGCACCAGGTCATAGGACTGGGCGCTGAGTACAGAATTGAAAGCAAATAAAAGGCAAACCAGCATTATTATCCTCGTCAGGCCTGTCCTTCGCATGCCGACGGCTTGTGAATTGTTACCGTTGTGTTTCATTGTTTTCCTTAGTGACATCACAAATCATTAATTAATCATTATAAATTGAATCCATTTAAGTATAGCATGAATGCATCACGAGCAAAAAAAGAACACTATTCGTTAAGTGCCGCGATGCAGTCAATCTCCACCAGCGAATCGCCCGGCACGCCCCCGTAGGTCGCAACCGTCGTGCGCACCGGCGGGTTATCTCCAAAACG